>NZ_BNBF01000019.1:68627-69656 GCF_014654935.1 Streptomyces capoamus | reverse complement strand
TGCTGGAGCGGGCCGTCAGCGAGCTGGAGGCACCCGGGCGGGAGGACGCCGAGACGCTGGTCTTCGCCTCCGGCATGGCGGCGATCTCCGCCGTGCTGTTCTCGCAGCTGCGCGCCGGGGACGCGGTCGTGCTGCCGTCCGACGGCTACCAGGTGCTGCCGCTGGTCGGCGCCCAGCTGGAGGCGTACGGCATCGAGGTGCGCACCGCGCCGACCGGCGGTGATGCCCAGCTGGAGGTGCTGGACGGGGCGCGACTGCTGTGGATCGAGTCCCCGTCGAACCCTGGGCTGGACGTGTGCGACATCCGGCGACTGGCGGAGGCGGCCCACGCGCGGGGCGCCCTGGTGGCCGTCGACAACACCCTCGCCACCCCGCTCGGGCAGCGTCCGCTGGAGCTGGGCGCCGACTTCTCCGTGGCGAGCGGCACCAAACAGCTCACCGGGCACGGCGATGTCCTGCTGGGCTACGTCACCGGCCGCGACACCGAGGCGATGGCCGCGGTGCGCCGCTGGCGGAAGATCGTCGGCGCCATCTCCGGGCCCATGGAGGCCTGGCTCGCGCACCGGTCCATCGCCACGCTCCAGCTGCGCGTCGAGCGGCAGAACGCCACCGCGCTCGCCGTCGCACAGGCCCTGCGGCAGCGGCCCGAGGTGTCCGATCTGCGTTACCCGGGCCTGCCCGACGACCCCTCGCACAAGATCGCTTCGCAGCAGATGCGTCGCTATGGCTGCGTGGTCTCCTTCACCCTGCCCACACGCGAGCGTGCCGAGCGTTTCCTGTCGGCCCTGCGTCTGGTGGAGGACGCCACGAGCTTCGGCGGAGTACGGTCCACCGCCGAGCGCCGCCGCCGCTGGGGCGGGGACGCCGTACCGGAGGGCTTCATCCGCATGTCCGTCGGCGCGGAGGACCCCGAGGACCTGGTGGCCGACGTACTGCGCGCCCTGGAGGAGTCCGCCCGGTAGGCGTCTCCGCGTCCGCGAGCAGACTCTGCAGGACGGTCCGAGCCTCCCCCCTCGTGGCTCGGACCGT
>NZ_BNBF01000019.1:63993-68594 GCF_014654935.1 Streptomyces capoamus | reverse complement strand
CCGCGGCTGCCGCGGAGGAACCGCCGGGCTGACAAGGTTAGTTGACTCTGTGTCAATGTCCAGTCACAGCGGCGGCGGAGATTTCCGACCGGTATCCGATCCGGACTGGCGCCGGCATCCACGCCGACGGGTACGCGCTGCGGTCGGGTCGTGGCGCTTTGCGATGTTTCACGTGGAACCAGCCGGGCCACATTTCTCCCATGACCGTCCGACCCGTGGTCAAGCGCACCGCCCGTGCTGTTCTCCTGGACGGTGACGACCTGATCTTGATCAAGCGCACCAAGCCCGGTGTCGATCCCTACTGGGTCACTCCGGGTGGTGGAGTAGAGCCCGAGGACTCGACCGTCGTGCACGCCTTGCACCGGGAGGTCTACGAGGAACTCGGCGCGAAGATCACCGATGTGGTGCCGTGCTTCGTGGACACGGTGGAGCACATCGGTGACGACGGCGGCGCGACCGGGGTGAAGGTGCAGCACTTCTTCGTCTGCCGGCTGGAGTCCATGGACCCGTCCTTGCGCCACGGTCCCGAGGTGGACGAGCCGGCCGGTGAGTACGAGATCGTCCGTGTCCCGTTCACCCGCGTCGGCATCGCCTCCGTCCATCTGGTTCCGCTCTCCCTGCGCCACTATCTCGACGGGAACATCGAAGGGGTACGCGCGATGCACGCTCCCGACCTCGGATAGCGAGGTCCACGCCTCAGGCGGGGACGGAGGCGTGGCCTGCTCGGGCAGGTGAGCCGGCCTCACGCCGTACCGCGCCCTCCGTCAGCTAGCGGGCCGGGCCGACCAGCTCATAGGCGTCCCACAGGTCGCGTCCCGTGTAGGAGTGGGTCGCGAGTCCGGTCAGGTGGGCATCGGCGTTGACCGCCACGGAGACCGGTACGGCAGCGAACAGTTCCCTGTCCGACTGCGAGTCGCCGTACGCCACACAGTCGGCCCGGGTCACGCCGAACTCCGTGCAGAGCCGGTCCGCGACGGTCACCTTGGCCGCGGCGCTGAGCGCCCCGGACGGGTCGACGGGCTGGGTGAACGGTACGGCCGGAAATCGGGAACCGTGCGCCGCGTGGGCGCCCCAGTCGAGCAGGAGCTCCACGAAGAAGGAGGGCGAGAGGGACACCACGGCGCAGTACTCGCCCGCGCTGCGGATCTCCGCCCACACCTCGCGGATCCGGGCCAGCCAGGGAGCCGCCTCGAACGCGGCCCGCACATGCGCCTCGGTCAGCCCGGCCCACAGGTCGTACACCTGGGCCGCGTACTCCGGCGGTCCGATCCGCCCCTCGGCGATCGCGCGGTCCAGTGCCACGGTTTCGGCCTCCAGCCCCAGCTGGCGGGAAATCTCCACCGGCGCGCTGGTGCCGTGCAGCAACGTGCCGTCGAGGTCGAACAGATGAAGTCTCGGCATGGGCCGAGGCTAGTCGGCACCCGATGTTTCACGTGAAACTCCCACAGCTGTACAGGGGCTGTCCGCGCGGCCATGAGATGGCCAAAAGCACGTGCGTCCGTATCGAAACGGGTGGACGACGGGGGTGCCGGTCGGACAGCCTGACCTGCGTGCCAACTCCTTCCCTCGCCGCTCTGCCCATCCGCCGCCTGACGCTTCGCGATCTCAGCGCGTGCGCCGACCTGTCCGAAGACCGGGGGTGGCCACGTGAGGAACACAAGTGGGGCCTCCTCCTCTCGGCCGGGAAGGGCTTCGGCATCGACGATCCCGAGGGCGGTCTCGTCGCCGCGTGTGTGGTGACGGAGTACGGCGCGTGGCAGCAGCCAGATCTCGGCGCGATCGGCATGGTCCTGGTGGCCGGACGGCACGCCCGCCAGGGCGTCGGGCGCCGCCTGATGCGCCATGTCCTGTCCGTCATGGGGACCACCCCGCTGACCCTGCACGCCACGCCGTACGGCCGGCCCCTCTACGAGGAGCTGGGCTTCAAGGTGACAGGCCGGGCGGAGATGCTGATGGGCCGCTTCACGCCCGGCGGACCGGAATCCTCCGTCGCCACACGTGCTGCCACCGCTGAGGATCTGCCCGCGATCCTGCGCCTCGACGAGGAGGTGTTCGGCACCGACCGCACGCCCCTCATCACCCGGTTGCCCGCCTTCGCCGATCAGCTGCGGGTGGCCGAGGAGAACGGCCGGCTCATCGGCTACACGGCCGCCTGGCCCAATATGGACACCCATGTGGTCGGGCCGCTGATCGCCCGGGACACGGAGACCGCCAGGGCGCTCATCGCCTCGCTCGCGGTGCGCACGGAACGTCCCCTGCGCACCGACATCGATGTGCGCCATGAGGAACTGCTGGCCTGGGCGAAGGAGCGGGGGCTCGCTTCCGTCGCCTTCAACGAGGTCATGACCTACGGCATCACGGATCTGCCGGGCGACTGGACCCGGCGGTTCGCGCCGCTCACGGTCGCCGCGGGCTGAAGCCGCGATACGCATCCGGCCCCGCCGCTCGAAGCGACGGGGCCGGCGTCATGAAGTCCGGGCTGCGGGTCAGGCGAGCGCCTGCACTGCCGCCGTGGCGAAGCCGTGGTCCTGCTCCGGCGCACCGCCACCGACGCCGATGGCACCGATCAGCCGGCCCTGCCGGTGGACCGGGATCCCGCCCGCGATGAACAGCAGGGGGCGGTCCAGGGCCGTGGGCAGCGTGTGGAAGAGGCCGCCGGGCTGAACGGCGTCGACGAGGTCGGCGGTCGGGGCGTTCAGTTGGAGGGCCGTGTAGGCCTTGCGGGTGCTGGTCTCGCCGGAGATCAGCACCGCCCGGTCGTCCCGGCGGAAGGCGAGCAGGTGGCCGCCGGCGTCCAGGACGGTGACGCTGACGGTGACTCCGGCCTCCTCGGCCGCCCGGCGTGCCGTGGCGACGAGAAGCTCGGCATCCTCGGTGGTGAGCGGGGTGACGGCGGTGGTGCTCATGGAGCTGTCTCCTTGCATGGTGCTGTGGATGGGTGCTTTCCGTGACGGGAGGGCCCGGTACGGATGTCTGTGCGGGGCGGGTGGCAGGGGGTCCGCTCAGTGGTGGACGGGGGTGCGCTGCTTCGCCGCTGTTCCGGAGGCGACCGCGGTGCGGGGCGCACCGTCACGGCGCTCCAGGGCGGCCGAGAGGAAGGCGAGGACCAGCGCGGCGGCGGCGAGAGCGGCGCCGACCCAGTTCGGGGACGTGTAGCCGAGGCCGGCCGCGATCACCAGGCCGCCGAGCCAGGCGGACAGGGCGTTGCCCAGGTTGAAGGCGCCGATGTTCACGGCCGAGGCGAGCGTCGGAGCGCCGTGCGCCTGGTCGAGGACGCGCTTCTGCAGCGGGGGCACGGTGGCGAAGCCCAGGGCGCCGATCAGCGCGATCGTCACCGCTGCGGCGACCTTGTTGTGGGCGGTGAGCGTGAAGAGGGCCAGGACGACGGCCAGGGCGCCCAGGGACACGTACAGCATCGGCATCAGGGCGCGGTCGGCGAACTTTCCGCCGACGAGGTTGCCGCCCACCATGCCGAGGCCGAACAGGACCAGCAGCCAGGTGACCGAACCGTCGGCGAACCCGGCGATGTGGGTCATCATCGGCGCGATGTAGGTGATGGCCGCGAAGACACCGCCGAAGCCGAGGACGGTCATCGCCATGGCGAGCAGCACCTGGGCGTTCTTGAAGGCGGCCAGCTCGTGCCGCAGGTGGACGCCTTCCGGCCGCGGCAGGTCGGGCACGAGCTTGGCGATACCGGCGAGTCCGATGACACCGAGGGCGGCGACGACGGCGAAGGTGACACGCCAGCCGGCGCTCTGTCCGACGAACGTACCCAGCGGGACGCCGACGACATTGGCGATGGTCAGACCGGTGAACATCATGGCGATGGCGCCGGCCTTCTTCTCCGGCGCGACCAGTTCGGCCGCGACGACGGAGCCGATGCCGAAGAAGGCACCGTGCGCGAGCGAGGCGATCACTCGTCCGATCAGCATGACCGCGAAGGCCGGGGCCACGGCCGACACGAGGTTCCCGACGATGAACAGGCCCATCAGGAGCATCAGCATCCGCTTGCGCGGGACCTTGGTGCCGAGCACGGTCATCAGCGGGGCGCCGATGACCACGCCGAGCGCGTAGCCGGTCACGAGCAGGCCCGCCGTGGGGATGGAGACCCCGAAGTCGCCCGCGACCTCGGGCAGCAAGCCCATGATCACGAACTCGGTCGTTCCGATTCCGAAGGCCCCGATCGCGAGGGCCAGAAGCGCGAGAGGCATGAGGGGTACACCTTCCCAAACGATTGCACGAGCGCTTTGCGTTCGTTCACAATAGTTGCAGACGCGGGCTAAATGCAAGCGCCGACTATTGCGGTGGTGTTCTATCCTGGAAGCGCAGCCGCTCGGGACGGAGGAGACCCCCATGACAGCGACGGACCCCGCGCTCACCGCTCTCGCCCAGGGCTGGTGCGCCCTTTCTGCGCTGCACGGAAGGATCGAGACGCACATCGAGCGCGCGCTGCAGGCCAAGCACGACCTGAGCGTGCGCGAGTACTCCTTGCTGGACGTGCTCAGCAGGCAGCACGACGGCGAGGGCGGCCATCTGCAGATGAAGCAGGTCGCCGACGCGGTCGTGCTCAGCCAGAGCGCCACCACCCGCCTGGTGACCCG
>NZ_BNBF01000019.1:46138-63946 GCF_014654935.1 Streptomyces capoamus | reverse complement strand
CCTGGAGGACCGCGGTCTGCTGGAGCGCTACCTGTGCCCCACCGACCGGCGTGGCATCTACACCAACGTCACTCCCGCGGGCCTGCGACTGCTGGAGGAGGCGCGGCCCACCAATGACGCCGCGCTGCGCGAGGCCCTGGACGACGCCGCCCAGAACCCTGAACTGGCCCCCCTGGTGCGGGTGGTGGAGTCCTTGCACGTGCCCGCATAGGGTGCGGAGCATGGACGATCTTGAGATGCGGGCCGCTACCGCCGACGATCTGCCGGCAATCGTCGCCATGCTCGCCGATGATCCGCTCGGTGCCCAGCGCGAGTCGCCCGAGGACCTGACGCCCTACAGGGCGGCACTCGAGCGCCTCGCGGCCGACCCGAACCAGCATGTCGTCGTCGCCGTGCGCGCAGGCCGCGTGATCGGGACCCTCCAGCTCACGATCATCCCGGGACTCTCCCAGAAGGGAGCCACCCGCGCGCTCATCGAGGCCGTGCGCATCCACGCGGACGAGCGCGGCAGCGGGCTCGGCGGCCGGTTGATCGAGTGGGCGATCGGCACCGCCCGAGCGCTCGACTGCCGACTGGTGCAGCTGACGTCCGACAAGACGCGCACCGACGCCCATCGCTTCTACGAGCGGCTGGGCTTCACCGCCTCGCACGAGGGCTTCAAGCTGCGGCTCTGACCGCATCGCGAGGCACCGGGCAGGCGTGCCACGGGGCGCCGAGCGAGCCCCTCGTTCCGTGAGCGGGGTCAGGGAGTGTGTTTCACGTGAAACACACCCCTGGGCAGCCATGGGTTAGCCGATGCCCCGCCAACCCTCCGGGTCCACGCCACCGGGCACGGCGCCCTCGGGGTCGTACGGCTGCCGGGTGAACACGAACGAGCCGAGATCGAGGTGGCTCACGGGCCCGTCCGGGCGCCGTACGGGCCGCAGCAGCTCACCGGCGTAATAACCCTCCAGGCCCGTCCAGGTGCCGTCGCCGTTCGCACGGAAACGGGCCCGCCGGCCCCCGCCGGCCAGCGGCGCCAGGGCGAGAAGGCCGTCGGCGGACGCGCGCAGACCGAAGGCGTGCGTGCCCCAGTACCACTGCCCCACCAGGTCCAGCACCGTCGGATCGACCTCGCGCAGGGGGCGCCAGGGCTCCGGGATGCGCGGCTCCGCCTCCGCGACGATCCGGACGAGATCGGCTCCCACGGCACCCAGCAGGGGACCGCTCGTGCAGTTGGCGAGCACCACGGCAGCCACGTCGTCCTCCACACTGATGGTCAGGTTCGCCAGGAAGCCGGGCAGGGAACCGGAATGGCCGGTGAGCAGCCGGCCGTCACGGCGCTGGATCTGCAGGCCCAGTCCGTAGGTGTTCCCGTCCAGCACGTCCGCGGCCTCGGCGGGCGCCGCCGGGGTGCGCATCTCCCGTACCGACTCGGCACTCAGCACCCGGTTGTCCCCCCGGGCCAGGAACGCGGCGAACCGCGCGAGGTCCCCGGTGGTCGACCAGAGCTGACCGGCCGGTGCCATCCGGCCCAGGTCCTCCAGCGGCTCGGGCAGCATCGCGTCGGCCCAGGGGTGCACGGCCCAGCCGCCCGCGTGCGGGGAGACCGGTTGTGCGGTCGTCCGGTGCAGACCGAGCGGTTCGAGGATCTCGTGGCGCAGTACCTCTTCCCACGGAGCACCGCGCAGTTCTTCGACCAGCGTTCCGAGCAGTGTGTAACCGGGGTTGGAGTAGTGGTGGCGCCGGCCGACGGGATGCAGCAGGGGCTGCTCTCCCAGCACATCGCCCAGCTCGGGCCGCAGGGATCCGGGCGTCCGCTCCCACCAGGGCGCGGGGGATTCGGCCGCCAGCCCCGCGGTGTGCGCGAGCAGTTCCGCGATCGTCGCCTCCCCCGCGCCGGTGCCCGGCAGGTGCTTCTCCAGCGGATCACCGAGATCGAGCACGCCCTCGTCCCGCAGCCGCATCACCAGGACGGCGGTGAAGGTCTTGGTGATGGACCCGATCCGGTACTGCACGGTCTCGTCCGGACCGTGCCCTTCCACGGACGTCCGCGCCCCGTGCCACACGGCCTGCCCGTCCCGTACGACGGCGGCGACCAGCGAAGGGGCCCGTCCTTCGGTCTGTGCGAGGGCGATCCGGTGCAGCAGGGCGCGGCGGGTGCCGGGGAGCAGCGCTTCCTGAGTTGTGGTCATGGCCCCAGTCCACCTGCTACGGAGGCGGCCGTCGAATGCATTAGCCGACGTCACGGCTGACAGCGCGGCGGCCGAACGGCAGGTTGCCGACGGCGGGGGTGCCGACGGCGCGGCGACCCACGAGGGAACGACCGGGTGCGGAACGACCGGGTGCGGACCGATCGGGTGCGGACCGATCGGGTGCGGACCGATCGGGTGCGGACCGAACGGGAGCGGACCGATCGGGAGCCGAACTCGACCAGGACCGGGCCGGCCGGGTCGGCCAGGCCGGCGCAGTCCCTCGGTCCTGCGTCACTTCGCCATGCGGGCTTCGATGCCGTCGAGCAGGAAGTCGAGGCCGATCCGGAAGGTCTGGTCGGCGTCCAGGTGGGCCGCATCGCGCACCACCGTGGCCATCGCGGGGAACCGTCCCGTGGCGAACGTCCGCTGCAGATAGGGCCCGAGTGAGGCCTGCCACCGCTTCTCGTCCATCCCGGTGGCCCGCTCGGCCCGCCGCTCGGCGATCTCCCGGCGCACCGCGCCGATCACATAGGCCTTGACCGCGGCGACCACCGGCATGACGGCATCCACGTCGACATCGCCCAGTGCGGCCACCACGGCCTCCCCCGTGGCCAGCGCGTGCGGCCCGAGCTGGGGCCGGCCGCCGAGGAGATCGGCGAGCCATTCGTGCTCGTGAACAACGTGCCGGGTCGCCTCGGCCAGAGACCACAGCACCTCCCGCCAGCCGTCTCCGGCCGGCCGGATCTCGCTGTAGGCCGCGTCGACCATCAGGTCGAGCAACTCGTCCTTGCCGGCGATGTAGGTGTACAGCCGCATCGGACGGACGTCCAGCGCGGTGGCGACCTTGCGCAGTGACACCGCCTCCAGGCCGTCCGCGTCGGCCAGTCGGATCGCCGCCCGGACGATCCGTTCCCGGCTCAGCGGGGCCGGCACGGGCCGGTCCGCCGGCTCCGGCCTCTCCCACACCAGCATGCGCCCACCATACACAGCGCCGATCGATACACTGTATCGTCCGATACAGTGTATCGAAGGGGGAAGCGACCATGACGATCGCCATCGTCGGAGCGGGCCTCGGCGGCCTGGCTCTCGCGCGTGTGCTGCACGTGAACGGCATCGACGCCGTCCTGTACGAACGTGAGCCGTCGCGCGACGCGCGCGGTCAGGGCGGCATGCTCGACATCCACTCCGGCCAACGGGCCTTGCGTGAGGCCGGTCTGATCGACCAGTTCCACGCGATCGCCCGTGGCGAAGGCCAGGACATGCGTCTTCTCGAGCCGGACGGCACCCTGCTGCTCCAAGAGGACACGCCCGACGACGCCCCGCTCGAACGGCCCGAGGTGGACCGCGCCGACCTGCGCGGCCTGCTGCTGGATTCCCTCCCCGAGGACGCGGTGCGCTGGGGGCACGCGTTCACCTCGGCCGGCGACGGCCTGCTGCACTTCGCCGACGGCAGCACGGCGACGTACGGCCTGCTGGTCGGCGCGGACGGCGCGCAGTCCCGGGTCCGCGCCCTGCTGACCGACGCCCGCCCGGCACACATCGGCCAGAACGCCGTCGAGCTCGGCATTCCCGACATCGACCGCACGCATCCCGACCTCGCGGCGATGGTCGGGCGCGGCAATTACTGGGTGCTCGGCGACGGGATGTCCCTGGCGGCGCAGCGCAACGGCGACGGCCGCGTGCGCATCGGCCTCAGCTTCTACAACACCGCCGAGGACTTCTTCTCCGCCAGCGGGATCCCGTTCGGCGACCCGGCCGCCGCCCGGGCGCGGCTGATCGACCTGCTCTCCGGCTGGGACGCACGGTTCACCGCGTTGATCGCGGCCTGCGACGACACGGTCGTACCACGGCCGATCACCGCTCTTCCGGTCGGCCTCACCTGGCCGTCCACCCCCGGTGTCACGCTGCTCGGTGATGCCGCGCACCTGATGCCGCCGGTGGGAGAGGGCGCCAATATGGCGCTGCTCGACGGCGCGGCGCTCGGTCTCGCCCTGGCCGCGCACCCGGACGACTTTCCCACCGCCGTCGCGGCGTACGAACGGGAGATGTTCGAGCGCACCAGCGCCGCCGCCCGGATGTCCGCGAGGATCCAGGACATGCTGATGTCACCGGACGCCGCCCGGAAGATGCTCGCGTTCTTCCGACCTGACTGAACGCGGCCGTACGACCGGGACACCGGTCACCCGGCCGGACGGTCTCCCCGCGGCCCGGGAGCTCATCGCGCACCGATGAGTTTCTCGCGCCGCGCCGGTCTGCATGCGTGGGATCGGCTCACGGAAGGCTGGCACCATGCGGAAACTGGTCTACGGCATGAACCTGGCCCTGGACGGCTACATCGCCGCGCCCTGCGACGACATCGGCTGGAGCGTGCCGAGCGAGGAGCTGTTCCAGTTCTGGTCCGACCAGTTGCAGGCGACCGACCTGATGCTGTACGGGCGCAAGCTGTGGCGGACGATGAGCTCCTACTGGCCGTCCGGTGACCAGCAGCCCGATGCCACCCCGGCGGAGATCGAGTTCGCGCGCCGCTGGCGGGACATGTCGAAGGTGGTGTTCTCTTCGACGCTCGACACGGTCGACTGGAACGCCCGTCTGGTCACCGGTGACGCGGTCGCCGAGATCACCCGGCTCAAGGCCGAGGACGGCGGCCGGATGAGCATCGGCGGCGCGACGCTCGCCGGGGCGGCCATGCGGGCCGGGCTGATCGACGAGTACGTGCTGGCCACGGCGCCGGTCCTGGTCGGCGGCGGCACGCCCTTCTTCACCGCGCTGGACAACTGGGTGCACCTGAAGCTGGTGGAGACGCGGACGCTTCCCTGCGGCGTGATCCTGACCAGGTACGAGACGAGGCGTTGAGCTGCCACCCCGGAGTGACGGGCCCGGTGCGCCGCGGGCGGGCACTGCCGGCCGGCCCGCTCACCGCTGGATCAGGTCTGCGCCATGTCCACGAAACGGGAGTAGTGGCCCTGGAAGGCGACCGTGATGGTGGCCGTCGGACCGTTTCGGTGCTTGGCGACGATCAGGTCCGCCTCGCCCGCGCGCGGGGACTCCTTCTCGTAGGCGTCCTCGCGGTGCAGCAGGATGACCATGTCGGCGTCCTGCTCGATGGAGCCGGACTCACGCAGGTCGGAGACCATCGGCTTCTTGTCGGTGCGCTGCTCGGGACCACGGTTGAGCTGGGAGAGCGCGATGACCGGGATCTCCAGCTCCTTCGCGAGCAGCTTGAGGTTACGGGACATGTCCGAGACCTCCTGCTGACGGCTCTCGGCGCGCTTGGAACCGCCGGACTGCATCAGCTGGAGGTAGTCGATGACGACCAGCTTCAGGTCGTTGCGCTGCTTCAGACGGCGGCACTTGGCCCGGATCTCCATCATCGACAGGTTCGGGGAGTCGTCGATGTAGAGCGGCGCGGCCGACACGTCCGGCATCCGGCGGGCGAGCCGGGTCCAGTCCTCGTCCGTCATCGTGCCGGACCGCATGTGGTGCAGGGCGACCCGGGCCTCGGCGGACAGCAGGCGCATCGCGATCTCGTTGCGGCCCATTTCGAGCGAGAAGATGACGCTCGGCAGGTTGTGCTTGATGGAGGCGGCCCGCGCGAAGTCCAGGGCGAGGGTCGACTTACCCATGGCGGGACGGGCTGCGATGACGATCATCTGACCGGGGTGGAGGCCGTTCGTCAGCGAGTCGAAATCGGTGAACCCGGTCGGCACACCGGTCATCTCGCCGCTGCGCGAGCCGATCGCCTCGATCTCGTCGAGGGCGCCTTCCATGATGTCGCCGAGCGGGAGGTAGTCCTCGCTGGTGCGCTGCTCGGTGACGGCGTAGATCTCGGCCTGGGCGCTGTTGACGATCTCGTCCACGTCGCCGTCGGCGGCGTATCCCATCTGCGTGATGCGGGTGCCGGCTTCGACCAGGCGGCGCAGCACGGCCCGTTCGTGGACGATCTCCGCGTAGTACTCGGCGTTGGCCGCCGTCGGCACGGTCTGGACGAGGGTGTGCAGGTAGGCCGCGCCGCCGACCTTGTTGATCTCGCCGCGTTTGGTGAGTTCGGCGGCGATGGTGATCGGGTCGGCCGGCTCGCCCTTGGCATAGACGTCCAGGATGGCCTGGTAGATCGTCTCGTGCGCGGGCTTGTAGAAGTCGTGGCCCTTGAGGATCTCGACGACGTCCGCGATGGCGTCCTTGGACAGCAGCATGCCGCCCAGCACCGACTGCTCGGCGTCCAGGTCCTGCGGCGGGACCCGCTCGAAGGACGAACCTCCGCCGTCCCAGCCCCCGTTGTCCCGGCCCCGGTCGTGCTGCTCGTCACGACCCCGGCCGCCGTCACCGCGTCGACGGGAGGCCGGCAGACGATCACTGGGCCCGCTGTCGGCCCACGGATCGTCCAAGGGCTCGGAAATGCTCACCGAGCCACCTCCTCCCGTCCGCACGGCGGACCTCGCCGTGGCCTCTTTTGTACGGCACGACACTGACAACTGAGAGGCCCTGACTCCGCTTCTAGCGCGTCGGATTTGTGACGATTCCCCGGCCGGAAACAGACCGCTTCCCGGGCCGGAGGAAGGAGCGGGCGCCGGACCACGGTAGGCCCCTCGGCACCGTCAGCCAATCTGGTTATCCACAGGCCATGTGGACGACCGCCCCGATGCTGTGGAGAACTCGGCGAAACCTGTGTACGGCCCGGTGGACAGCCCTGTGAACAAGCCCTCGCTCCGCCCGCCACTAGGCCTGTGACCTGCAGTGATGCGATCCACTGGCTGTGCAGAGAAAAAACTTTCCCGGTCGGGCCAAGATCGTGTCGAACGGCACCCGAAAGGACATGACCCAAGACCGCAAGTAAGGACCAGTAGTCAGTTGCATCTCTTACCTGTGGACGATTACATTGATGCTGATGACACAGGCTCCAGAGATTCCCCAGGCCACGCGGCGACGGCACGACCGGGAGATAGTCGCGCTGGCCGTTCCGGCCTTCGGCGCCCTCGTCGCCGAGCCCCTCTTCGTCATGGCGGACAGTGCCATCGTCGGGCACCTCGGGACCGCCCAGCTCGCCGGTCTCGGCGTCGCTTCGGCGCTCCTGACCACGGCCGTAAGTCTGTTCGTCTTCCTCGCCTACGCCACCACGGCCGCCGTGGCCCGCCGCGTCGGTTCCGGTGATCTGCCGGCGGCCATCCGCCAGGGCATGGACGGCATCTGGCTGGCGCTGTTGCTCGGCCTCGCCGTCATCGCCGTCGTCCTTCCCCTGGCCCCCGGCATCGTGGACCTCTTCGGTGCCTCCAGCACCGCGGCGCCCTATGCCACCACGTATCTGCGCGTCTCCGCCCTGGGCATCCCCGCCATGCTCATCGTCCTGGCCGCGACCGGAGTACTGCGCGGCCTGCACGACACCAGGACCCCGCTCTACGTCGCCGTCGCGGGCTTCGTCGCCAACGCCGCGCTCAACGCGGGTCTGGTCTACGGCGCCGGGCTCGGCATCGCCGGTTCGGCCTGGGGCACGGTCGTCGCCCAGTGCGGCATGGCAGCCGTCTATCTGACCGTCGTCGTCCGCGGTGCCCGCCGGCACGGCGCCTCCCTGCGACCGGACGCCGCCGGTATCCGCGCGTCGGCCCAGGCAGGCGTTCCCCTCCTCGTGCGTACGCTCTCCCTGCGGGCCATCCTCATGATCGCCACGGCGGTCGCGGCACGTCTCGGTGACGCCGACATCGCCGCGCACCAGATCGTCCTGTCCCTATGGAGCCTGCTGTCCTTCGCGCTCGACGCGATCGCCATCGCGGGGCAGGCCATCATCGGCCGCTATCTCGGCGGGGACGACGCCCAGGGCGCTCGCCAGGCCTGTCGGCGCATGATCCAGTGGGGCATCGCGACCGGTGTTCTCCTGGGCCTGCTCGTGGTGGCGGCGCGCCCCCTCTTCCTACCGCTGTTCACCAGCGACTCCGGAGTGAAGGACACCGCACTGCCGGCCCTGCTGCTCGTGGCCCTCTCCCAGCCCGTCTGCGGGATCGTCTATGTCCTGGACGGCGTCCTGATGGGCGCCGGAGACGGCCCCTATCTGGCCTGGGCCATGGTGCTCACCTTGACGGTGTTCGCTCCGGTGGCCCTGCTCGTCCCCGCCTTCGGCGGCGGACTCACCGCACTCTGGGCGGCGATGACCTTGATGATGACGATGCGCTTGCTGACGCTGTGGCTGCGGGCGCGCTCGGGCCGTTGGATCGTGACGGGCGCGAGCCGCTGACCGTTTCACGTGAAACATGGCCGTTCCGGTCATGGAAAAGGGGCCGCACCCCCGGAAGGGTGCGGCCCCTATCACCGGCTCGAACGAGCACAGCGACCACGCGGTGATCAGGCCGCGACGACCTCGATGTTGACCTTGGCGGCAACCTCGGGGTGCAGACGCACGGACGTCTCGTGGGCGCCCAGGGTCTTGATCGGAGCGGACAGCTCGATGCGGCGCTTGTCGACCTCGGGGCCACCGGAAGCCTTGATCGCGGACGCGATGTCGGCCGGGGTGACGGAACCGAAGAGACGGCCGGCGTCGCCGGAGCGGACGGCCAGACGGACCTTCACGCCCTCGAGCTGGGCCTTGACCTGATTGGCCTGCTCGATGGTCTGGATCTCGTGGATCTTGCGAGCACGACGGATCTGCTCGACGTCCTTCTCGCCACCCTTGGTCCAGCGGATAGCGAACTTCCGCGGGATCAGGTAGTTGCGAGCGTAACCGTCCTTGACGTCCACGACGTCGCCCGCGGCACCGAGGCCGGAGACCTCGTGGGTGAGGATGATCTTCATGTGTCGGTCACCCTTCCCTTAGCGCGCGGTGGACGTGTAGGGCAGCAGCGCCATCTCACGGCTGTTCTTCACGGCCGTGGCGACGTCACGCTGGTGCTGCGTGCAGTTGCCGGTCACGCGGCGGGCACGGATCTTGCCGCGGTCGGAAATGAACTTCCGCAGCATGTTCGTGTCCTTGTAGTCCACGTACGTGACCTTGTCCTTGCAGAAAGCGCAGACCTTCTTCTTCGGCTTGCGCACAGGCGGCTTCGCCATGGTGTTTCTCCTGTGTGATCAAGAAGTTGGGGTACGACCCACCCTTGGTCCGAGGACCTAGAAGGGGGGCTCGTCCGAGTAGCCGCCACCGCCGCCGGAGCCGCCGCCCCAGCCGCCGCCGCCCTGGTTGCCACCGGCGGGAGCGCCGGTCGCCCAGGGGTCGTCGGCCGGAGCGCCGCCGCCCTGCTGGCCGCCGCCGGAGCTCGCGCCCCAGCCGCCGCCACCCTGGCCACTCTGGCCGCCACCGCCGCCGTAACCGCCCTGGCCACCGCGTCCGCCACCGGCGGTCTTGGTGACCTTGGCCGTGGCGTTGCGCAGGCTGGGGCCGACTTCCTCGACGTCCAGCTCGTAGACCGTGCGCTTGACGCCCTCGCGGTCCTCGTAGGACCGCTGCTTCAGCCGGCCCTGCACGATGACGCGCATGCCTCGCTGGAGCGACTCGGCGACGTTCTCCGCCGCCTGACGCCAGACCGAGCAGGTCAGGAACAGGCTCTCGCCGTCCTTCCACTCGTTCGTCTGGCGGTCGAAGGTACGGGGAGTGGACGCGACGCGGAACTTCGCGACCGCCGCACCGGACGGGGTGAAGCGCAGCTCGGGGTCGTCGACAAGATTGCCGATGACCGTGATGACGGTCTCGCCTGCCATGGGGGAACCTCTCGGCGGGTTTGCTGCTCTGGCTGCTTGGTTGCTACTCGAATCCCGAGATCAGCTGAGCGGAAGGGCTCAGTGGGTCTCGGGGCGGAGGACCTTGGTCCGGAGGACCGACTCGTTCAGGTTCATCTGGCGGTCGAGCTCCTTGACGACCGCAGGCTCGGCCTGCAGGTCGATGACCGAGTAGATGCCCTCGGGCTTCTTCTTGATCTCGTAGGCGAGACGACGACGGCCCCAGGTGTCGACCTTCTCCACCTTGCCGCCGCCGTCACGGACGACGGACAGGAAGTTCTCGATCAGCGGGGAGACAGCGCGCTCCTCGAGATCGGGGTCGAGGATGACCATCACCTCGTAGTGACGCATGTGGAACCCACCTCCTTTGGACTCAGCGGCCACGGTCGTTCCGTGGCAGGAGGGTTGTGATGCGTACGCAACGGTATCGGCCGCCACTGACAATCGGGGTTCCCTCAGGGGAGCCGGGCAGTGTGACCTCGGTCAGGTCCGGGCAGACACCAGTGCAGACGGTACAGACTACCCGCACACCCGCTTCCGGTTGAAATCCGGCCTCCGAGGCCGACAATCTGTACACATCGGATGTGTGCGGCGCCACGGGGCGCCGCTTCCGCAGGAGGTGCCCATGGCACAGGCATTGCAGCCCAACACTGCCGGATCCCTCTTCGCCACGGACGGCAAGCGCCATCCGCTGCAGGAAGCCCTGATGGCGGTGACGTTCGCCCTGGGGCTGCTGTCCTTCATCACGTCCTTCTTCCACAGCCTCCACCTGCTGACCTCGTGGACGGGCCTGGTGGCACTGGCCACGGGCGTCTACGGACAGTGGGTCTCGGTGACCACGCGGCAGCGGTTCTTCCTCATCCTGGGTCTGGGCGCCGCGGGGATCGGATTCCTGATCGGCATGGCCCACGGCGGCCTCTTCGGCGGCATCGTCGGCTGACTTCGCCGGGGTCGAGGCCCCTCTGCCCAGTCGGGGCGCTCCAAAGGCGCAGTAGGCTTCGGCGCGAGAGCCGGAGCCCCTGTACCCATGGGGACACACCAGCCCGAGGAGCGCCCCGAATGAGCCTGACCCTGAGGACCATCAGTCGCGAGCAGCATCTGGCCTTCATCCAGAGCCTGCCGGCGGCGAGCCACATGCAGGTCCCGGCCTGGGCAGATGTGAAGGCGGAGTGGCGTTCGGAGAACCTCGGCTGGTTCGACCGGAGCGGCCAGCTGGTCGGTGTGGGCCTGGTCCTCTACCGCCAGCTGCCCAAGATCAAGCGCTACCTCGCCTATCTGCCCGAGGGCCCGGTCATCAACTGGTACGCGCCCAACCTGGACGACTGGATCCAGCCGATGCTGGCGCACCTGAAGCAGCAGGGTGCCTTCTCGGTGAAGATGGGGCCGCCCGTGATCATCCGCCGGTGGAACGCGGACACCATCAAGAGGGGCATCCAGGACCCGGACATCAAGCGGCTGCGCGACGTGGAGGCCGACTTCATCGAGCCGCGCGCCTTCGAGGTGGCCGACAAGCTGCGCCGCATGGGCTGGCAGCAGGGCGAGGACGGCGGCGCCGGCTTCGGTGACGTTCAGCCCCGCTACGTCTACCAGGTGCCGCTGGCGAACCGCTCCCTGGAAGAGGTCCACAAGAACTTCAACCAGCTGTGGCGCCGCAACATCAAGAAGGCCGAGAAGGCCGGTGTCGAGGTCGTCCAGGGCGGCTACCAGGACCTGCCCGAGTGGCAGCGGCTGTACGAGATCACGGCCGTCCGCGACCACTTCCGGCCCCGCCCGCTGTCGTACTTCCAGCGCATGTGGACGGCCCTCAACACCGAGGACCCCAACCGCATGCGCCTGTACTTCGCCCGCCACAACGGCGTGAACCTGTCCGCGGCGACGATGCTGATCGTCGGCGGCCACGTCTGGTACTCCTACGGCGCCTCCGACAACATCGGCCGCGAGGTCCGCCCGTCGAACGCGATGCAGTGGCGGATGCTGCGCGACGCCTACGCGCTGGGCGCCACCGTCTACGACCTGCGCGGCATCTCCGACTCGCTGGACGAGACCGACCACCTCTTCGGCCTGATCCAGTTCAAGGTCGGCACCGGCGGCCAGGCCGCCGAGTACCTCGGCGAATGGGACTTCCCGCTGAACAAGCTGCTCCACAAGGCGCTCGACATCTACATGTCGCGTCGTTGAGCCGCGCGGGCGTTTGATTCCATAGCCTTCACAGCTCACTCACCTCTGATCCACCGCAGCCACGAGAAAGGTTCCGGGTCCGGCCATGGCGCTCACGCTCTACGTCGACACCGCGCGCTGGCGTGCGCACCACAAGCACGTGCAGGAGCAGTTCCCGGGACTCGTCCCGGTCTGCAAGGGCAACGGCTACGGCTTCGGGCACGAGCGGCTGTCGGAGGAGGCCACACGGCTGGGCTCGGACCTGCTCGCCGTCGGCACCACCTACGAGGCCGCGCGCATCAAGGACTGGTTCAGCGGTGACCTGCTGGTGCTCACCCCGTACCGGCGCGGTGAGGAGCCGGTCCCGCTGCCCGACCGGGTCGTCCGCTCCGTGTCGTCGATCGACGGTGTGTACGGCCTCGTGGGCGCCCGTGTCGTCATCGAGGTGATGTCCTCGATGAAGCGGCACGGCATCAGCGAGCAGGACCTGCCCCAGCTCCACCAGGCCATAGAGAACGTCCGGCTGGAGGGCTTCGCCATCCACCTGCCGCTGGACCGCACCGACGGCTCGGACGCCGTCGAGGAGGTCATCGGCTGGATGGACCGGCTGCGCGCGGCACGGCTGCCGCTGCACACGATGTTCGTCAGCCACCTCAAGGCGGACGAGCTGGCCCGGCTCCAGCAGCAGTTCCCGCAGACCCGGTTCCGCGCGCGCATCGGCACGCGGCTGTGGCTGGGGGACCACGACGCGACGGAGTACCGCGGTGCCGTCCTGGACGTCACGCGCGTGGCGAAGGGCGACCGCTTCGGCTACCGGCAGCAGAAGGCGGCCTCGGACGGCTACCTGGTGGTCGTGGCGGGCGGTACGTCGCACGGGGTGGGCCTGGAGGCCCCGAAGGCCCTGCACGGTGTCATGCCGCGCGCCAAGGGCGTCGCCCGTGCCGGACTGGCCACGGTCAACCGGAACCTTTCCCCGTTCGTCTGGGGCGGCAAGCAGCGCTGGTTCGCCGAGCCGCCGCACATGCAGGTGTCGATCCTGTTCGTGCCCGCGGACGCCCCCGAGCCCCAGGTCGGTGACGAACTGGTGGCCCATCTGCGGCACACCACCACCCAGTTCGACCGCCTCGTGGACCGCTGAGCCCGTCCAGGACGGCGAGAAGGCCGTATCCGGTGCGTCCGGGTACGGCCTTTCGTGTGCGCGGATCGCGTGTGACGGCGGGTCGGCCGCGGCGCGCGCCCGGGCGGCACCGCGCCCGTTCGCTCAGAGCGAACGGTCTTCGTGGGCGAGCTCCTCGGGCCGGCCCCAGGCCACCTGGGGATTCTCGAAGGAGGCGGCGTGCCGCGGCGGATGGGCCGCCGCGCCGAGCACGAACGCGTCCTCGGCTCCGTCGAGGACCCCGCCCGAGGGATCGTCGTCCCCGGACCGGCGCACGACGTCCCGCTCCGGCATGAGGATGTCCCGTACGACGACGGCGCACAGGTACAGCGTTCCCACCAGGTGCACCGCGATCGTCCACTGGTACCCCTGGGTCGGCAGTCCCTTGTGGGCGTCTCCGCTGGTCGTGTAGGCGAGGTACATCCAGATGCCCAGGAAGTACGCCACCTCGCACGCCTGCCAGATCAGGAAGTCCCGCCACTTGGGCCGGGCGAGAACCGCCAGCGGCACCAGCCAGAGGACGTACTGCGGGGAGTAGACCTTGTTGGTCAGGACGAAGGCGGCCACCATCAGGAAGGCCAGCTGGGCGAAGCGCGGCCGGCGCGGGGCGGTGAAGGTCAGCGCGACGATGCCGAGGAAGCACAGCACCACCAGCACGATGGCCGCGATGTTGACGAAGTTCGTGGTGGGCGGGCTGCTGGAGTTCTGCGCCCAGATCAGCCAGAAGGAGCCGAAGTCGACACCGCGCTCCTGGCTGAAGGTGTAGAACTTCGCCCAGCCCTCGCGGATGTGGAAGCCCGTCGCATCGTGCGCGAGCATCACGGGCAGGTTGACGACGAGCCAGGCGACCACCGCGCCGGCCACGGCCTTGAAGAACGCGCGCCAGGTGCCGGCCCGCCAGCACAGCACGAGCAGGGGGCCCAGCAGCACGACCGGGTACAGCTTGGCGGCGGTGGCCAGCCCCAGCAGGACACCGAAGGCGACGGTCCGGCCGCGCGCCCACATCAGCATCGCGGCGGCCGTCAGCGCCACCGCCAGCAGGTCCCAGTTGATGGTCGCGGTCAGCGCGAAGGCGGGCGCCAAGGCGACCAGGAGGCCGTCCCAGGGGCGCCGGCCGTGGGTGCGGGCCACGCAGACGGCGATGACGGCGGCGCACACCATCAGCATCCCGGCGTTGACGAACCAGTACCACTGCTCCTGGTGCTGGATGCTGCCGCTGTGCGGCGTCAGCCAGGAGGCCACCTCCATGAACACGCCGGTCAGTACCGGGTACTCGAGGTAGTCCATGTCGCCGGGGAGCTTGTCGAAGTACGGCACGAGATGGTCGGCGAACCCACGGCCCTGGTAGAGGTGCGGGATGTCCGAGTAGCAGGCATGCGTGTACTGGCTGCTCGCACCGAAGAACCAGGCGCTGTGGTAGCAGGGCGCCTTCTGGATCAGCCCCAGGGCGAACATGCCGATCGCCACGAGCGCCACGACCCGTACGGGCGTCCACCAGGAGGTGCCGAGCAGGGCGTGCCGTCCCAGGGGCCCGCCGATCAGCTCGCTGCCGGCGGCGGCGACCGCGTCCTCCCTGGTCGGCTGCACCGGCTCTGCCACGACGGGCCGCGCGGACTCGGGCTGGGGCATGCTCGCGGGCGTCATCTCTGCACTGGGCATGGGGCACATCCTGCCGTACCCGCCTGGGAAAAAGCCGAGAGCCGCCGCACCTGGTAGGTGCGGCGGCTCATGTTTCACGTGAAACACCCTCGGCGGGCGAAATGGCCGCCAACCGGTCGGATCACCGGGCTAACCCGTCTGGCCTCCGAAGAAGCCCCCGTTGCCGTTACCTCGGGTGTTTCCCGTCCCGGTCGTATCGGTGGCCGTCGGCGTCGGCGTGGTGCCCCCGCCTCCGTCGACGCCGCCCGTGTCCACGCCTCCGTTGCCATTGCCGTTGCCGTTGCCATTGCCGTTGCCGTTCCCGTTGCAGTTCGGGTCCCAGCCCAGCTGGCAGGACGCGCTGGCCGACGGAGACGGTGTGGTGGTCGTCTGGCTCGGCGACGGGCTCGGCGTGGCGCTCGGCGTCCGGCTCGGCGTGATGGTGACACTCGGAGTCGGGGAAGGAGCGCCTGCTTCGTCCTGGACCTCGCCGATCTCGGTGGCCTTCGGGAAGCCGGGATCGTTCGCGTTCTTGAGCGCTGCCCGCATGTACTCGGTCCACACGAGCGTCGGAATGTCACCACCGTGGATCGAGTCCACACCGGCAGTGCCGTTCATGGACAGCAGCTTGTGGTCCTTGGGGTTCTCCCGGAACATCGTCACGGAGGTCGACAGCTGCTGGGTGTAACCGACGAACCAGGCGGACTTGTTCTCGTCGGTGGTACCGGTCTTGCCCGCCGCCGTACGGCCGAGGGTCTTGGCCTTCAAGCCCGTGCCGTTCTGGATGACGTTCTCGAGCACGTCCGTGACGTTGTTGGCGATGTTCTCGTCCAGCGCCTGCTCGGGAGCCGGCTTCGGCTTCACGAAACTGGGTGCGTCCGCGCCATTGATCTTCACGGCGGTCACGGAGTACGGGTCCGCCTGCTTGCCCGACGCGGCGAAGGTGGCGTAGGCGTCGGCCATGCGGATCGCGCTGGGCGTGGACGTGCCGATCGCGAAGGACGGGTTCAGGTTCTGCGACATGCTCTGGTCGAGGATGCCCGCCGACTTGGCCACGTCCCGGACGTGTGTCATCCCCACATCGACACCCAGCTGGACGAACGGCGTGTTGACGGACTGCTCCATCGCCTTGCGCAGGCTGATGTAGCCCCAGGGGTGGTCGCTCTCGTTGTTCTGGTAGAAGGGCGTGTTGTCCTTGTTGAGGTAGTACGACCCGTCCGGCTTGTAGACCTTGAGATGGTCGTTGCCGTTGTACTTGCTCAGCGGGGAGACCCCTTGGCCGTCGGACTTGTACGTGCCGTACTTCATGGCGGCGGCCAGCACGAACGGCTTCCACGTCGAACCCACGGGGACACCGGAGGTGTCCGCGTTGTTGGTGAAGTGCCCGTTCTCGTAACCGTCACCGCCGTACAGCGCGACGATCTGCCCGTCCGCGGGCTTCACCGAGGCCGCTCCGAACTGGACGTACTTGTCCAGGTTCCGGTGCTTCGGGTCGAGGCGCTCCTTCTGGACGTTCTTCACGGCCTTGGCCAGGGCGTTGACCTTGTTCTTCTGGAAGGTCGTGTAGATCTGGTAGCCGCCCTTGTCGAACTGAGCCTCCGTGATGTCGGAGTGGGCGAGCACGTACTTCTTCGCCGTGTCGACCAGGTAGCTGATCTGCCCGGTCATCCCCTTGGTCGCCTTGCGGCCGTCGGGCGTCGGATACTTCCTGATCGCCTTCTGGTAGTCGGCGTCGCTGAGGCGCTTGTCCTTGTGCATCTCGCCGAGGATCCAGGCCCAGCGCTCCTCGGAGCGCTTGCGGTTGGCCTCCGGAGTCGCCGACTTGTCCAGGTCCGAGGCACCGGCCGGGTCGTAGTACGTCGGGCCCTTCAGCAGCGCCGCGAGGACCGCGCACTCACTCGGCGTGAGATCGTCGGAGTTCTTGCCGTAGTACGTCTGCGCCGCCGCCTGGATGCCGTAGGCCCCACGGCCGTAGTACGAGGTGTTCAGGTACCCCTGCAGGATCTCGTCCTTGTCGAACTTCGCCCCGACCTTGATGGAGATGAACATCTCCTTGAACTTACGGGTGAGCGTCTGGTCCTGGCTCAGGTACGTGTTCTTGACGAACTGCTGGGTGATGGTCGAACCACCCTGCGTCTGACCACCCCGCGCCATGTTGGCCAGGGCCCGGGCGATGCCCATGGGGTCGACACCCGAGTCCTGGTAGAAGCTCTTGTTCTCGGCAGAGATCACCGCGAACTGCATGGCCTTGGGGATCTTGTCGATGGTGACGTTCTGCCGGTTGACGCCCGTGCCCGTGGCCACCATCTGGCTGCCGTCGGCCCAGTAGTAGACGTTGTTCTGGGACTTCGCCGCGATGTTCTCGCTCGGTACTTCCACCATGGCGAAGCCGATGCCGACCATGGCGACCAGACCGCCGACGAAGCCGACGAACAGCCCGCTGACCAGCTTCCAGGACGGCACCCAGCGCCGCCAGCCGTGCCTGCCGAACCTGGGGTAGTCGATGAACCGCTTCTTGCCGGGTGCCGTCGTCGCGCGGCCCCGCCCACGCCCCGGACCGGCCGGCCCGCCCCGGCCGGCGGGGGCCGTGTTCTCGGCGGCTCTGCGCCGGCTGCCCTTCTGTGCGGCACGGCGGGCCTCGGCACGGCTGCCGTAGGAACGCTCCTCGCCTCCCGGGCCCACGGTCTCCGACCCAGGGGAAGGAGACCGGTAGGAGTCGGCAGGAGACCCGGTGGCGCCTCGCGGTGCCGCACGGCGGCCGGAGGACGGGCCGGACTGGCCGCGCCGGGCCGCGGCACGTCCGCCTCCCTGCGGCTGCGGCGGTTTGCGACGGTGCTCGCTCATCGAACGATTACTCCTCGGGCAGGCGCACCCGTGCGCGCCTGGAACGGCGGCTGGTTTCCGGTCCCCCCGAAGTACGGATGTGGTCGGTCCTGCATTCACCCGTACTGCACCAGGGACGACGACGCTCCCCGGGCATCACGCGGT
>NZ_BNBF01000019.1:44494-46087 GCF_014654935.1 Streptomyces capoamus | reverse complement strand
TCCCGGTGGTGTGCATGCCGCACAGACTACGCACCGCCAAAACCCGCCGAGCGACGAAGTTCACCCCAAAACAGGCAAGTTGCCTCCTGCGAATCGGTGATGTGATCCCGTTCACCATCGTCCCTCTTGTCGCGTGCGGTAGGCCGTTCTATCGTCGTGATGTATCGAGTCGATACATCAGCGCGAGATAAAGACGCTGACGGGTACTGCGAGACCTGCGGGAACGGCCTGCGGGACCGGGAGGAGGCGACGATGAGCCGGCGCTCCGGCATCCTCGAGTTCGCCGTGCTCGGCCTGCTCAGGGAGTCCCCGATGCACGGTTACGAGCTGCGCAAGCGACTCAACACGTCACTCGGTGTGTTCCGAGCGTTCAGCTACGGCACGCTGTACCCCTGCCTCAAGACCCTGGTCGCCAACGGCTGGCTGGTCGAGGAGCCCGGGAACACCCACGACGAGGCCCTGGCCGCTCCGCTCGCCGGACGCCGAGCCAAGATCGTTTACCGGCTGACCGCGGAAGGCAAGGAGCACTTCGAGGAACTGCTCTCGCAGACCGGCCCCGACGCGTACGAGGACGAGCACTTCGCCGCACGGTTCGCCTTCTTCGGGCAGACCTCGCGCGATGTGCGCATGCGCGTCCTGGAGGGCCGGCGCAGCCGCCTGGAGGAGCGCCTGGAGAAGATGCGCGCCTCCCTGGCACGCACCCGGGAGCGCCTCGACGACTACACACTTGAGCTCCAGCGCCACGGGATGGAGTCCGTGGAGCGCGAAGTGCGCTGGCTGAACGAGCTCATCGAGAGCGAGCGGGCCGGGCGGGACCGGAAAGGTTCCGCGTCCGGGGGGCCCGCTCAGCAGGACAACACCAATGGAGCGACGGGCGGCCTGCCCCGTCCCGGGGACACCCCCCGGACGGATACGCCCGGCGACACCGCCACGTGAGACCCAGTCAGGGCCTCACTCGTACACACAGGGAGCAACCGGAATGGGTTCGGTTCGCGTAGCCATCGTCGGCGTGGGCAACTGCGCCGCGTCGCTGGTGCAGGGAGTCGAGTACTACAAGGACGCCGACCCGGCGTCCAAGGTCCCCGGCCTGATGCACGTGCAGTTCGGTGACTACCACGTGCGCGACGTGGAGTTCGTCGCCGCGTTCGACGTCGACGCCAAGAAGGTCGGTCTCGACCTCGCCGACGCCATCGGCGCCTCCGAGAACAACACCATCAAGATCTGCGACGTGCCCAGCACCGGTGTCACCGTCCAGCGCGGCCACACCCTCGACGGCCTCGGCAAGTACTACCGCGAGACCATCGAGGAGTCCGCCGAGGAGCCGGTCGACGTCGTCCAGATCCTCAAGGACAAGCAGGTCGACGTCCTGGTCTGCTACCTGCCCGTCGGCTCCGAGGACGCGGCGAAGTTCTACGCCCAGTGCGCCATCGACGCCAAGGTCGCCTTCGTCAACGCCCTCCCGGTCTTCATCGCCGGCACCAAGGAGTGGGCGGACAAGTTCACCGAGGCCGGTGTGCCGATCGTCGGTGACGACATCAAGTCCCAGGTCGGCGCCACCATCACGCACCGCGTGATGGCGAAGCTGTTCGAGGA
>NZ_BNBF01000019.1:43239-44457 GCF_014654935.1 Streptomyces capoamus | reverse complement strand
CCGCGGTGTCATCCTGGACCGCACGATGCAGCTGAACGTCGGCGGCAACATGGACTTCAAGAACATGCTCGAGCGCGAGCGCCTGGAGTCCAAGAAGATCTCCAAGACGCAGGCCGTCACCTCCCAGATCCCCGACCGGGACCTCGGCGAGAAGAACGTCCACATCGGCCCGTCCGACTACGTGGCCTGGCTGGACGACCGCAAGTGGGCCTACGTGCGCCTCGAGGGCCGCGCCTTCGGTGACGTCCCGCTGAACCTGGAGTACAAGCTCGAGGTCTGGGACTCCCCGAACTCCGCGGGTGTCATCATCGACGCCCTGCGTGCCGCGAAGATCGCCAAGGACCGCGGCATCGGCGGCCCGATCCTGTCCGCGTCCTCGTACTTCATGAAGTCCCCGCCGGTCCAGTACTTCGACGACGTGGCCCGCGAGAACGTCGAGAAGTTCATCCGCGGCGAGGTCGAGCGCTAAAGCGCTCGGCGCGGTCGCTCGCACGAGAACGCTCCTGCCAGGGCTGTGAAGGTCCCCGGGTCCCCCGACCCGGGGACCTTCCGCATGTGTGAGGGTGTGATCCATGCCCGTCGTCCGTGACCTGCGCGTCCTGCTGCGCCTGAGGAACTTCCGGCGCCTGCTGTCCGTCCGCCTGCTGTCCCAGGGGGCCGACGGCGTCTACCAGGTCGCACTCGCCGCGTACGTCGTCTTCTCCCCTGAGAAGCAGACCTCGGCAACCGCAGTCGCCTCGGCGATGGCGGTTCTGCTGCTCCCCTACTCCCTGGTCGGCCCCTTCGCCGGAGTCCTGCTGGACCGCTGGCGCCGCCGACAGGTCTTCGTGTACGGCAATCTGCTGCGCGCCCTGCTGGCCGCGGCCACCGCCGTCCTGGTGCTCGGCCACGCTCCGGACTGGCTCTTCTTCGCCTCCGCGCTGTGTGTCACCGCCGTCAACCGCTTCGTCCTCGCCGGGCTGTCGGCCGCACTGCCCCGGGTCGTCGACGCCGAGCGCCTGGTGCTGGCCAACTCGCTCTCCCCGACCGCCGGCACGCTAGCCGCGACCGCCGGCGGGGCTCTGGCCTTCGGCGTACGGATCGTGGCCTCCGGCTCCGACGCGGCGGTCGTCCTGGCGGGTGCCGTTCTGTACGCGTGCGCGAGCCTGGTGTCGCTGAGCCTGGCGCCCGACCTCCTCGGCCCCGACCGGCACCCGGCTCGCCCGCGTCTGGCGAGGG
>NZ_BNBF01000019.1:29248-43199 GCF_014654935.1 Streptomyces capoamus | reverse complement strand
TGCTCGCCGAGACGGCACGCGAGCTGCTCGCCGCCGTCCGCCACCTGGCGGCGCCGCCGCGCAGGGAGGCTGCCTCCGCCCTGGCCGCGATGACGCTGATGCGGTTCTGCTACGGCGCACTCCTCGTCCTGCTGCTCATGCTCTGCCGCTACGCCCTCGCCGACACCCCGGAAGGAGGACTGCGGCTGCTCGGCGTCGCGCTGGCCCTGTCCGGCATGGGGTTCTTCGCGGCGGCGCTGGTGACACCCTGGGTGGCGGGCCGGCTCGGTCCCCACCGCTGGATCGCGGTGTGCTCCGCGACGGCCATGGTGCTGGAGCCCGCCCTGGGTCTTCCGTTCGCCACCGGACCACTGATGGCCGCCGCGTTCGTGCTGGGCCTGATGACCCAAGGTGCCAAGATCGCCACGGACACGATCGTCCAGTCCGTCGTGGAGGACGGCTTCCGCGGCCGGATCTTCTCCGTGTACGACGTGCTCTTCAACGTCGCCTTCGTCGGTGCGGCGGGAGTGGCAGCACTGATGCTCCCGCCGGACGGCCGCTCGGCGGTCCTCGTGACCCTCGTCGCGCTTCTCTACGGCGCGATCGCCGCCGGACTGGTGCGGTTCGAACGCCGGCAAGCCGTTCAGCAACGGTGAGACGGGCCGAGGGGCGATGTTTCACGTGAAACATCGCCCCTCGGTGCCGACGCGCCGGACGGGTGTTTCACGTGAAACATCGCCCGGCGCTCACTCAGTCCTGTGCCGCCCACCACTCCTTGAGCGCTGCCACCGCGGCGTCGTGCTCCATCGGCCCGTGTTCGAGGCGCAGCTCCAGCATGTGCTTGTACGCCTTGCCCACGGCCGGGCCCGGACCGACGCCCAGAATCTCCATGATCTGGTTGCCGTCAAGATCGGGACGGATCGCGTCCAGCTGCTCCTGCTGCTGCAGCTGGGCGATGCGCTCCTCCAGACCGTCGTAGGCCCGGGACAGCGCCGCTGCCTTCCGCTTGTTGCGGGTCGTGCAGTCGGAGCGGGTCAGCTTGTGCAGGCGGTCCAGCAGCGGGCCCGCGTCGCGGACGTACCGGCGGACCGCCGAGTCCGTCCACTCGCCGGTGCCGTAGCCGTGGAAGCGCAGATGGAGCTCGACCAGCCGCGCGACGTCCTTCACCAGCTCATTGGAGTACTTCAGCGCCGTCATGCGCTTCTTGGTCATCTTGGCACCGACCACCTCGTGGTGGTGGAAGGAGACCCGTCCGTCCTTCTCGAACCGTCGGGTGCGCGGCTTGCCGATGTCGTGCAGCAGCGCGGCCAGGCGGAGCGTGAGGTCCGGCCCGTCCTGCTCCAGCTCGATCGCCTGCTCCAGGACGATCAACGTGTGCTCATAGACGTCCTTGTGCCGGTGGTGCTCGTCGCTCTCCAGGCGCAGGGCGGGCAGCTCGGGTAGTACATGTGCAGCGAGTCCGGTGTCGACGAGCAGCGTCAGCCCCTTGCGCGGGTGCGCGGAGAGGATGAGCTTGTTCAGCTCGTCCCGTACCCGCTCCGCCGACACGATCTCCAGGCGGCCGGCCATCTCCGTCATGGCGGTGACGACCTCGGGGGCGACCGTGAAGTCCAGCTGGGCGGCGAAACGGGCGGCCCGCATCATGCGCAGGGGATCGTCCGAGAACGAGGCCTCCGGCGTGCCCGGCGTACGCAGCACTCGCGCTGCGAGGTCGTCCAGGCCGCCGTGCGGATCGATGAACTCCTTCTCCGGCAGTGCCACGGCCATCGCGTTGACCGTGAAGTCACGACGGACCAGGTCCTCCTCGATGGAGCTGCCGTAGGACACCTCCGGTTTGCGGGAGGTGCGGTCGTACGCCTCCGACCGGTAGGTGGTGATCTCGATCTGGTAGCCGCCCTTGTGCGCGCCGACCGTGCCGAAGGCGATGCCCACCTCCCAGACGGCGTCCGCCCAGGGCCGGACGATCTTCAGTACGTCCTCGGGGCGGGCGTCGGTGGTGAAGTCCAGGTCGTTGCCGAGCCGGCCGAGCAGCGCATCGCGGACCGATCCGCCGACGAGGGCGAGCGAGAAGCCGGCCTGCTGGAATCGGCGGGCGAGGTCGTCGGCGACGGGGGCCACCCGCAGCAGCTCGGTGACCGCGCGCTGCTGCGCCTGACTCAGGGCGGAGGGAGTGTCTTCGTTGGCGTTCGGCACAACAGAAGAGGGTACGTGCCCCGCGCGACCAGGGGCGCACCCATGCGGTCGGCGCGGGCGGCTCCCGGCATACCCGCTGCAAGCACTGTTCTTACGGCGTACGGCCGCTCTCCCCTCGATACTGGATATAGGGGACGGACCACGGCTGCTCCTCGATCTTGTGACGGAGACCGCGGCACTTCCGTTCAGCGCGCATCGTTACCATGCGTGGACGCACATTCCGACGACCACTGACGACGACGAGGGACGGGCGAGCGCGTGGCCGAGGCGGCTGACTTCCAGAGGACCAGTGCCTCACCTGCCCGCCGGTGGCTGCGGCGCGCCGGAGCACTGCTCTCCGGGGCACCCCTGCTGGCCGGCCTGCTCCAGCTGCCCGCCGCCGCACCCGCTCAGGCCGCGTCCTCCGACTCGGTGGCCGTCTCCCTGGACTCGCTCAGCCCCAATGCGCCCACGGACGGCGACACGCTGACCGTGTCCGGCACGGTGACCAACAACGGCAAGCAGACCGTCACCGACGCCCATGTGGGGCTGCGGGTGGGCCCCCCGCTGACCACCCGCTCGGCCATCGACTCCGTCGCCCGGCACCCCGACGACACACAGGGCAGCACCGGCGCCGACGTCGGCGACAAGTACGAGGAGAACTTCGAGAAGCTGCCCCCGGGCGTCGCCGAGCACTTCACGATCTCCGTCCCCGTGGACAAGCTCGACCTCGGCGACGACGGGGTCTACGAGTTCGCGGTCGCGCTGTCCGGCCAGACCTCGGCCCAGCCCTGGGACCAGGTGCTCGGCATCCAGCGGACGTTCCTGCCGTGGCAGCCGTCGGACGCCGGAACCAGGACGAGGACGACGTTCCTGTGGCCGCTGATCTCCACGGTCCACATGACCGCCAAGACGGGCGCGGGAGAGTCGCAGACGCCGCAGTTCCTGGACGACGACCTGGCCAAGGACCTGGCCCCTGGCGGCCGGCTGGCCCGGATGGTCGAGCTGGGCAAGGACCTGGACGTCACCTGGGTGATCGACCCGGACCTGCTGGCCTCCGTCGATGCCATGGCCGGTGGCAGTTACCGGGTCCAGGGCCCGGACGGCACCGCCACGCCCGGCTCACGGGAGAACCAGGCCCTCGCCAAGCAGTGGCTGGCCGGGCTGCAGAAGGCGGTGGCCGGCAAGGAGGTCGTCGCGCTGCCGTTCGGTGATCCCGACCTCGCTTCCCTGGCGCACCGCGGCACCAGCGTCACCGGTTCCCTCAGCCACCTCAAGGACGCCACCGACGTCGCCGCGACGACCGTCAAGACGGTGCTCCTCGTCACACCGACCACCGACTTCGCCTGGCCGGTGAACGGCGCCGTGGACCCGTCGATCATGAAGGTCGCGACCTCCGCCGGCGCCGACCGGGTGATCGCCCGCAGCGACAGCCTCCAGGAGACCGCCGGGCTGCCGTACACGCCGTCCGCCGCCCGCCCGGTCGGCGGCGGCACCACCGCGGTGGTCGCCGACGCCAGGCTGTCCGAGGCGTTCGAGGGCGACCTGACGAAGGCGGGCTCGGCCACCCTCGCCGTCCAGCGGTTCCTGGCCCAGAGCCTGGAGCTGAACAACCAGACGGACAAGCAGCGCAGCATCGTCGTCGCTCCGCAGCGCATGCCCACGGCGAGCCAGGCGCAGGCGATGGCGACAGCGCTGAAGGCGCTCCAGGGCGGCGGCACCTGGTCCCAGTCGCAGAACCTCACCGCCGCGGCCAAGGACAAGCCCGACCCGGGCGCCACCACCCGCATCCCGTCGCGGTCCGCCTACCCCTCCTCGCTGCGCCGCCAGGAGCTGCCGAGGACGGCCTTCGAACAGATCGCCCGCACCCAGGACAAGCTCGACAGGTTCCGGGTGGTCCTCACCAACCAGTCGCGTGTGGTGACGCCGTTCGGGCGGGCCATAAACCGCGAGATGTCCGCGTGCTGGCGTGGCCGGAGCACCGCGGCGGACGGCTACCGCGAGGGCGTGGAGGCCTGGGTCGACGACCTGGCCGACCAGGTGAAGCTGATCGACAAGTCGGAGACCAAGCTCTCGGGCCGCAGCGCCACCATCCCGGTGACCGTCCAGAACAACCTGGTGCAGCCCGTCGACCACCTGGTGCTGCGCCTCACCTCGACCCAGCCGACCCGCCTGGAGATCGGCGGCAAGGCGTACCTCGAGCAGCGCGTCGAGGTCTCCGGCGGCCACAGCCAGTCCGTGAAGTTCACCACCTCGGCCAACGCCAACGGCCGCGTCGGTGTCATCGCCCAGCTGTACACCGAGGACGGCCGGCCCTATGGCGAAGCGGTCAGCTTCGACGTGAAGGTCACCGAGGTCACGCCCACCGTGATGCTGGTCATCGGCGGCGGCGTCCTGCTCCTGGTGCTCGCCGGTTTCCGGATGTACACCCAGCGCAAGCGCGCGGCCGCCGCCCGGCAGCCCGAGGAGGACGGCCCCGGTACGGCGGAGGAGAGCGCGGACGAACCCGGGAACCCCGGGGCGCCCGGAGACCGTCTCCCGGGAGAGTCCGACTCCGACTCCGGGGCAGAGAGCCCGGAGCAGCCGAGTGACCCTGCGCCGGACACCGCACCGGAAAACACCGACCCGTCCGGGACGGGTGAGAGAGTGGACCGTTGAGCGATGTCGTGGCCGGTGGGCCCGGGACGATGAGGTGGGGTAAGCATGAACGCGCCGTACGACGGTGACCGCGGTCAGGGCGCGGCCGGCTCGGGCTACCCCGAGCCGCCGCCCGAGCCCGGCCAGGTGCCGCCGCAGCACGCTGCGGACATGTACCTCCAGGACGCCTACGAGCAGGACCCCTACCGGGCGCACGACCTGGCCGCCCAGGACCCGGTAGCCGAGGCGCTGTACGACCGCGCCGCGCACCCGCCGCCGGATCCCTACGACCAGCAGCAGCCGCTGTACGCCCCGCCCGCGCAGTCGCCCTACGCCCCCGACCCGAACGTGTGGGCGCAGACCCCGGCGCCGGAGCCGGGGGGCGCCACCCAGTACCTGCCGCACGGCGAGGACCCGCGCACGACCCAGTTCGTCGGCGTGGACGACCTGGTCTCGCACTCCGGCGAGGAGTACCACGAGCCGGACGCCTTCGCGCATCTCTTCCGCGACCAGCAGCAGGGCGGTGGGCACGCGCCCGTGGATCCCTCGGCCGTCCCGGGGCCGGCCGCCGCACCGAGCGGTGGTCCCGGCGCGTACGCGCCGCCGCACGGTCAGGACCCCCAGCAGGGCCGCCCGTACGCCGGCGCCGGATACCCGGGGCAGTCGCCGGTGCCCGCCCCGGCCGTCGCCCCGGATCCGTCCGGTCCCGCCGCGGCCGTCGAGCCCGAGGTCTCCTCGGCCGCTCCCGCCAAGAAGGGCGGGCGGGCCGCGGGGCTGCTGAAGTCCAGCGCGGTCATGGCGGCGGGCACGATGGTCTCCCGCCTCACCGGCTTCGTCCGCTCGGCGCTGATCGCCGCCGCGCTGGGCCTCGGCTTCCTCGCCGACTCCTTCCAGGTGGCCTACCAGCTGCCCACGATGATCTACATCCTCACCGTCGGCGGCGGTCTGAACTCCGTGTTCGTGCCGCAGCTGGTGCGGTCCATGAAGGAGGACGAGGACGGCGGCGAGGCCTTCGCCAACCGGCTGCTGACCCTCGTGATGGTGGCCCTGGCCGCACTGACCGGGCTCGCGATGCTCGGTGCTCCCCTGCTGGTGCGGGCGCTGGCGAACCCCGTGGCCAACAACGCGGCCGCCAACGAGGTCGCGGTCACCTTCACCCGCTACTTCCTGCCCTCGATCTTCTTCATGGGCATCCACGTGGTGATGGGACAGATCCTCAACGCCCGCGGCAAGTTCGGCGCGATGATGTGGACCCCGGTCCTGAACAACATCGTCATCATCGTGACGCTGGGCATGTTCATCTGGGTCTACGGCACCGCGGCCGACTCCCACATGAAGGTGGAGACGATCCCGCCGGAGGCCCAGCGGCTGCTCGGTGTCGGCGTGCTGCTGGGCCTGGTCGTGCAGGCCCTGGCGATGATTCCCTACCTGCGCGAGACAGGCTTCCGGATCAGGCCGCGCTTCGACTGGCGGGGCCACGGCCTGGGCAAGGCCGCGATGCTCGCCAAGTGGACGGTGCTGTTCGTCCTCGCCAACCAGGCGGGCGCCCTGGTGGTCACCCAGCTGTCCATCGCCGCGGGCAAGGACTCCGGGGTCTCCGGCACCAGCTTCGCCGCCTACGCCAACGCCCAGCTGATCTGGGGTCTGCCGCAGGCCATCATCACCGTGTCCCTGATGGCAGCCCTGCTGCCGCGCATCTCCCGCTCGGCCGCGGAGGGGGACGCGGGTGCCGTCCGCGACGACATCTCCCAGGGCCTGCGCACCACCGCGGTCGCGATCGTGCCCATCGCCTTCGGGTTCATCTCGCTCGGCATCCCGATGTGCACGCTGGTCTTCGGCTCCGCCGGCACCGGCTCGGCCACCAACATGGGCTACATGCTGATGGCCTTCGCCCTCGGCCTGATCCCGTACTCCGTGCAGTACGTCGTCCTGCGTGCCTTCTACGCCTACGAAGACACCCGCACGCCCTTCTACAACACGGTCATCGTGGCCGCGGTCAACGCCGGTGCCGCGGCCCTGTGCTACTTCGTGCTGCCGGCGCGCTGGGCGGTCGTCGGCATGGCCGCCGCCTACGGCCTCGCCTACGCCATCGGAGTGGGTGTCGCCTGGCGCCGGCTGCGCAAGCGGCTCGGCGGGGACCTGGACGGGGCGCGGGTGCTGCGGACGTACGCGCGGCTGGCGATCGCCTCGGTGCCGGCGACCCTGCTGAGCGGCGCGGCCTGCTACGGCATCGGGCACACCCTCGGCCAGGGCGTCGTCGGCTCGTTCGCCGCGCTGCTCGTCGGCGGTGCGGTCCTGTTCGGCGTCTTCTTCGTCGCCGCGCGCCGCATGCGCATCGAGGAACTCAACTCGCTCGTCGGCATGGTGCGCGGGCGCCTGGGTCGGTGAGGCGGGGGTAGCCGCACAACCATCGTCCGCCGCCGCGTGTCGTGCATAGCGGCGGACTGTGGGCACAATTGGTTTCGGCGTCGGACAGCGTGCAACGGATGGGGAGGCAGGGACGACGGTGGCGGAACGTAGCACGGCTGCCGTCGACGTGGCAGACAACAGCGGTGAGCAACCGCTGACCGCCAAGGCGGAGCAGTCCACGGCCGACGGGGTGGCCAAGAACCCGGAGCGGGACACGGACAGCGACGAGGCGCAGAGGAGCGGCGGCAGCGAAGGTCCCGGACGGAAGGCGTCGCCTCCCGAGCTGCACAGCGGTCACAAGCTCGCCAGGCGCTACCGGCTGGAGGAGTGCGTCACCCGACTGGACGGATTCAGCAGTTGGCGTGCGGTCGACGAGAAACTCCGTCGTGCCGTCGGCGTCCACCTACTGCCCGCGGACCACACCCGGGCCCGGTCCGTCCTCGCCGCCGCGCGTTCCTCCGCGCTGCTCGGCGATCCACGCTTCGTCCAGGTCCTCGACGCCGTCGAGGAGAACGACGTGGTCTACGTCGTCCACGAGTGGCTGCCCGACGCCATCGAGCTGTCCACGCTCCTCACCGGCGGCCCGCTGGAGCCGCACGACGCCTACCAGATGGTCAGTCAGGTCTCCTCGGCCATGGCGGCCGCGCACCGGGAGGGCCTCGCCCATCTGCGGCTGAACCCGAACGCCGTGCTGCGCGCCTCCACCGGCCAGTGGCGCATCCGGGGCCTGGCGGTGAACGCGGCACTGCGGGGCATCAGCTCCGACACCCCGCAGCGCACCGACACCGAGGCGATCGGCGCCCTGCTGTACGCGGCGCTGACCCAGCGCTGGCCCTACGAGAGCGACGCCTACGGCCTGTCCGGCCTCCCGAAGGACATCGGTCTCATCGCCCCGGACCAGGTACGGGCCGGTGTGCACCGCGGCCTGTCCGAGCTGGCCATGCGCGCCCTCGTCAACGACGGCGCCACGGCGTCCCGGCACGAGGCGCCGTGCACCACGCCGGAGGAGCTGGTGAAGGCGATCGGCGAGATGCCGCGCATCCGCCCGCCCGAGCCGGCGTTCACGGCTCCGCCGGAGTACCAGCGCACCACCTACCAGCAGGGCACGTACGGCCGCCCGGCGCCGCACCCCGGTGCCACCCAGCCGATCGCCGCTCCGCCGCCGCCGCTGCAGAGCCGCACCGGCCGGGCGCTGAAGTGGGCGGTGTCGGCCCTGCTCATCGCCGCTCTCGGCCTGGGCAGCTGGCAGCTGGCGGACGCCCTCATGGACCGGAGCGAGAAGTCGGACGACACCCGCAGGACCCAGACGACGGACGGCGGCGACAAGAACGTCGTGAAGCCGAAGCCGGTGCCGATAAAGATCCAGAACGGCCAGGAGTTCGTCGCCAAGGGAGACCCCCAGAACTCCGGTGCCGAATCGAAGACCTACGACGGCGACGCGTCGACGTACTGGAAGACCAAGAGCTACAACGAGGGTCCGTCGTTCGCCCCGTACAAGCCGGGCGTCGGCATCGTGTACGACCTGGGCTCGGCGAAGAAGCTCAGCACCGCCACCCTCGATCTGCGCTACGGCGGTGACCACACGACGGTCGAGCTGTACGCTGCGGACTCGCTGACACCGGCGTCGCTGGACTCCATGACGAGGATCGGCACCGCCACGACGACGGGCACCACCGCCACGGTGAAGGTCACCAAGCCGGTCAAGACCCAGTACGTCCTCGTCTGGCTGACGGCCGTGCCGACATCGGGGTACGACTCCACCTTGTACGCCAGTGCCGGTTTCAAGCAGGCCATCGGTGAAGTGAAGTTCACGGGCTGACACCGGGACCGGAGGGGGCAGATGGCGGAGGGCGCCGGATACGACGGAGTGGGCGACCGCGACCTGCTCGCCCGTCACCTGGAAGGCGACCCCGAGGCCTTCGGTGAGATCGTGCGACGGCATCGGGACCGGCTCTGGGCGGTCGCCCTGCGGACCCTGGGGGACCGCGAGGAGGCCGCTGACGCGGTGCAGGACGCCCTGGTGTCGGCCTACCGGGCCGCCCACACCTTCCGGGGCCAGTCGGCCGTCACGACCTGGCTGCACCGGATCACGGTGAACGCGTGCCTGGACCGGGCGCGCAAGGCGGCCTCACGCAAGACGTCCCCGGTGGACGACACCGAGCGGCTGGAGCAGCTGCTGGAACCGCACGAGTCCGCCTCGGCGCCGGCCGAGCGCAAGGACGTGCACCGCCAGCTCCTCGAAGCGCTCGGCACGCTTCCGCCGGAGCAGCGGGCCGCCCTGGTCCTGGTGGACATGCAGGGCTACCCCGTGGCGGAGGCCGCACGGATCCTGGACGTGCCGACGGGGACGGTGAAGAGCCGGTGCGCCCGGGGCAGGGCCAGGCTGCTCCCCCTGCTCACGCACCTACGGCCCGAGGGCGGTGCGGCGCCGGGACCGGAGGGCACCGGGGCCAGGAGGGAAACCGGTCCGGAACGGAACCGAAGGCCGGGGTCATCCGTCCCACCGGCAACGGGGTCCCCGGGCGGGCGGCCCCAGGACGCGGGACCGAGCGATTCAGCCGTAGCGAAGGGCGGAGGTGGGCGAGCGTGACTTCCACGACGGACACGGCCGGGCACCCGGACGTCGCCGAGATCTCCGACCTCACCGAAGACCTCCTTCCGCCCGACCGCAGCGCGGACGTACGACGTCATCTGGACGAGTGCGCGCCGTGTGCGGACGTGTACGCCACCCTGGGGGAGATCCAGGGCCTGCTGGGCTCCGAGCGGGTGGCCGAGCGGATGCCGGACGATGTGGCCGCGCGTATCGACGCCGCCCTCGCCGCCGAGGCCCCGCCGGCCGGCCAGGACTACGCCGCACCACTGGACCTCGGCGACGCGGATGCCGTGGGCCATGTTTCACGTGAAACATCGACCTCCGTCGATCACCTCACCGACCGCTCCTACGACCGCCCGGCAGGGCGTCCGCGGGCGGCCACCGGACCCGGACGCAAGGACAAGCGGGGGCGGCGCCGTGGCCGCCTCGTCCTGGGGGCCGTTCTCACGGCGGCCGTGCTGGGCGCCGGAAGCCTGGTCCTGGCGTCGCTCGGCGACAACGGTGATCACACGACGGCCCACGCCACCCCGACCGCCTCCGCCGAGGCCTTCTCCGGTGACAGCGTGCAGCACCAGGTGAATGCTCTGCTCACCCCCACGAAGGAGCTGAAGCGGGGCAGTGGGAGGCCCCGGCTGAACTCCGACGGCGGGTCCCGGACCCCTGGTTCCACCGACGGCCCGAACACCTTCATCCGGACCGCGGTTCCGGTGCCCGACTGTGTCCGGCAAGCGCTCCGGCAGAACTCCGACGTCGTCGGCGCCAGGACGGGAACCTATGCGGGCAAGGCCGCCTACCTCGTCGTGGTGGCCGACGCCCAGGACAGCAAGCACGCCACCGCGTATGTGATCGACGCGGCCTGCCTGCACCGACAACCGGCCACAGCGGGCACGGTGCTGCTGAAGCAGTCGGTCACGCGTCCCTGAGTCGGCCGGAACACTCCTTCGGCCCCGCTCGGCCACGCGTGTGCCCGGACACACCGGGAATGCGCGCCCCGTAGGATCCGTTGGGTGGGGTGAGAGTCCCGAAAGGGACTCGCATCCGGTCGACTGACGCAGACCAGAGACGAGGAATCAAGCCGTGAGCGACGTCCGTAACGTGATCATCATCGGCTCCGGGCCCGCAGGCTACACGGCGGCGCTGTACACCGCCCGTGCGTCGCTGAAGCCCCTGGTGTTCGAAGGCGCCGTCACCGCCGGTGGTGCGCTGATGAACACCACCGAGGTGGAGAACTTCCCGGGCTTCCGCGACGGCATCATGGGCCCCGACCTCATGGACAACATGCGCGCCCAGGCCGAACGCTTCGGTGCCGAGCTGGTTCCGGACGACATCGTCTCCGTCGACCTGACCGGTGAGATCAAGACCGTCACCGACACCGCGGGCACGGTCCACCGGGCGAAGGCCGTCATCGTCACCACCGGCTCCCAGCACCGCAAGCTGGGCCTGCCCAACGAGGACGCGCTCTCCGGCCGCGGTGTCTCCTGGTGCGCCACGTGTGACGGCTTCTTCTTCAAGGAGCACGACATCGCCGTGATCGGTGGTGGCGACACCGCGATGGAGGAGGCCACCTTCCTCTCCCGGTTCGCCAAGTCCGTGACGGTCGTCCACCGCCGCGACACCCTGCGCGCCTCCAAGGCGATGCAGGAGCGCGCCTTCGGCGACCCGAAGATCAAGTTCGTCTGGGACAGCGAGATCGCCGAGATCCAGGGTGACCAGAAGCTCTCCGGCCTGAAGCTGCGCAACGTCAAGACCGGTGAGCTGTCCGAGCTGCCCGTGACGGGCCTGTTCATCGCGATCGGCCACGACCCGCGCACCGAGCTGTTCAAGGGCCAGCTGGACCTGGACGAGGAGGGCTACCTGAAGGTGGCCGCGCCGTCCACCCGCACCAACCTGACCGGCGTCTTCGCCGCCGGTGACGTGGTCGACCACACCTACCGCCAGGCGATCACCGCGGCCGGCACCGGCTGCTCCGCCGCTCTGGACGCCGAGCGCTACCTCGCCGCCCTCGCCGACGAGGAGCAGGCGGAGCCCGAGAAGACCGCGGTCTGACCCTCCTCCTCCCTCTCCCCGCCCCACCGCACGACCAAGGTAAGGAGCCCACCGTGGCCGGCAACCTGAAGCATGTGACCGACGACTCCTTCGATCAGGAAGTCCTGAAGAGCGACAAGCCCGTCCTCGTGGACTTCTGGGCTGCTTGGTGCGGCCCGTGCCGCCAGATCGCCCCGTCCCTGGAGGCGATCGCTGCCGAGCACGGCGACAAGATCGAGATCGTCAAGCTCAACATCGACGAGAACCCGGGCACGGCCGCCAAGTACGGCGTCATGTCGATCCCGACCCTGAACGTCTACCAGGGCGGCGAAGTCGCCAAGACCATCGTCGGCGCCAAGCCCAAGGCCGCGCTCCTGCGCGACCTTGAAGAGTTCATCGCCGAGTGACGTTTCACGTGAAACACGTATGGGCCAACCCCCGCGGGTTGGCCCATACGCGTCAACGGCCCGGCACACGGCCGGTGCCGAGCACTACAGCGGCCTGAGCGCCGGCTCCTTCTGGACGGCTCCCAGCAGCCGGTCGAGTGCCATCTCCACGTCTTCCTTCCAGGAGAGCGTGGAGCGCAGTTCCAGCCGCAGCCGAGGGTGTGCGGGATGCTGGCGGACCGTCTTGAAGCCCACGGCCAGAAGATGGTCGGCGGGCAGGAGGCAGGCGGGCTCCTTCCAGCGGGCGTCCCCGAACGCCTCGATGGCCTTGAAACCCCGGCGCAGCAGATCCTTGGCAACCGCCTGCACCAGCACCCGGCCCAGCCCCTGTCCCTGATAGCCGGGCATCACGAAGGCCGTCATCAACTGAACGGCGTCCGGCGACACCGGGCTCGTGGGGAAGGCCGTCGATCGCGGCACGTAGGCCGGCGGAGCGTAGAGGACGTGTCCCACCGGTACGTCATCGACGTACACCACTCGGCCGCACGAGCCCCAGTCCAGCAGGACGGCGGAGATCCAGGCCTCCTTCTCCAGTGCGGCCGTGCCGGCCTTGACCGCCGCCTCACCGCTGACAGGGTCGAGCTCCCAGAAGACGCACGCACGGCAACGATGGGGAACGTCCTGAAGGTTGTCCAGTGTGAGCGGCACGAGCCGACGCCCCATGAAGGCTGATCCTCGCTTCCTTCAGCCGCCGCATCGCGAGCTGCTGTCCCGAGCCCCGCGGATGCTGTCCGGTGGATGTGCCCTACCTGATCGCATCGTATCCACGATGCGATCCGCTCGACACCGCCGCCAAGCAAAAGAGCGGGCCGCGTCCGGTACCCACCGGACACGACCCGCTCCACTGTTCCACCGGGCGGCATCGCCCAGGGATCAGTCGTGCGTCTCTTCGCCGTCGCTCTCGCGCAGGCTCTTCTGGAGCGCCAGCTTCTCGCCCGGGGCGAGCGTGCTGAGGATCCTTTCGAGGTCGTCCGCGGAGGCGAACTCGACGGTGATCTTGCCCTTCTTCTGACCCAGCTCGACCTTCACCCGGGTCTCGAAGCGGTCCGAGAGCCGCGTGGCCAGTTCGCTCAGTGCCGGTGAGGGCACGGAGCCCGCTCGAGGTCCCCGGGCACGCGAGGCCTTCTGGGGCCGCGAGCCCATCAGGGTCACGATCTCTTCCACGGACCGCACCGACAGCCCCTCGGCCACGATCCGGTGCGCCAGCCGGTCCTGCTCCTCCGAGTCCTCGACGGCCAGCAGCGCCCGGGCATGACCCGCCGAGAGCACACCCGCGGCCACCCGCTTCTGGACGGTCGGGGAGAGCTTCAGCAGCCGCAGGGTGTTGGAGACCTGCGGACGGGAACGCCCGATCCGGTCGGCCAGCTGGTCGTGGGTGCAGTTGAAGTCCCTCAGCAGCTGGTCGTAGGCAGCGGCCTCTTCGATCGGGTTCAGCTGCGCGCGGTGCAGGTTCTCCAGCAGCGCGTCCAGGAGGAGCTTCTCGTCGTCCGTGGCCCGGACGATGGCCGGGATGGCCTCCAGGCCGGCCTCGCGGCACGCCCGCCAGCGGCGCTCGCCCATGATCAGCTCGTAGCGGGCGGGCCCCAGCTGCCGCACCACGACGGGCTGCAGAAGACCGACCTCCTTGATGGAGGTGACCAGTTCGTGCAGCGCGTCCTCGTCGAAGATCTCGCGCGGCTGGCGCGGGTTC
>NZ_BNBF01000019.1:10880-29004 GCF_014654935.1 Streptomyces capoamus | reverse complement strand
CCGGCACGGCTGCGGGGGAGGTGGATGCTCCGCCACCCATCGCGGCCGGCGCCGGAGCCTTCTCGGTCGGGGCAGCAGGGATCAGTGCGCCGAGACCACGGCCCAGACCCCTCCGTCGCTCACTCACTGGATCCCCTCCACCATGCTCGGGTCTTTCTGGGCGCCGATGTGGGCCTGGCTCGCGTCATAGCTGATGCCGACCCCCTTCAGCGCGATTTCTCGGGCCGCCTCAAGATACGAGAGGGCGCCGCTCGATCCTGGATCGTAAGTCAGCACCGTCTGCCCGTAACTCGGCGCCTCGGAGATACGGACGGAGCGGGGGATGCTCGTCCGCAGCACCTCGTCACCGAAGTGGGTGCGCACCTCGTCCGCGACCTGGGAGGCAAGGCGCGTCCGGCCGTCGTACATGGTGAGCAGGATGGTCGACACGTGCAGGTCGGGGTTGAGGTGCCCCCGCACCAGGTCGACGTTGCGCAGGAGTTGACCGAGGCCCTCCAGCGCGTAGTACTCGCACTGGATCGGGATGAGGACCTCGGCACCCGCGACGAGCGCGTTGACCGTCAGCAGGCCGAGCGAGGGCGGGCAGTCGATGAGGATGTAGTCCAGCGGCTGTTCGTACGCCTGGATGGCTCGCTGCAGCCGGCTCTCCCGGGCCACCAGGGACACCAGCTCGATCTCCGCACCGGCGAGATCGATGGTTGCGGGAGCACAGAAGAGACCTTCCACATCGGGCACGGGCTGGACGACCTCGGCCAGCGGCCTGCTCTCGACCAAGACGTCGTAGATGGAGGGCACTTCGGCGTGGTGGTCGATCCCCAGAGCCGTGGAGGCGTTGCCCTGCGGGTCGAGGTCGATCACCAGGACCCGGCCACCGTGCAGAGCCAGCGAAGCGGCGAGGTTGACGGTCGTCGTCGTCTTGCCGACGCCGCCCTTCTGGTTGGCGACCACGATGATGCGGGTCTGCTCCGGTCGCGGCAGACCTTCGCCGGCGCGGCCGAGAGCCTCCACCGCCAGTTGGGCCGCACGGCCGATGGGAGTGTCGTCCATCGGGGACGGTGTTTCACGTGAAACATCCGCCCCCATCGACTCGGTACGGGGACCGGGGACCGGATCGGTCATCGGTCCCGCGATGTTGGCGTCGGACCGCACGGATTCACTCTCCTCGACTTCAGGCTCGCAATGAACAGAGCCTCCCATGTCTTCGGGGTGGTGAACCAGTGAGGCCTGGTGTTCTGTGGAGAAATCCACCTCTGTGGACAACTCCGTTCCCCTGGAGGGGGGCGGAGTGTCCGAGGAAACGGGATCCTCTCGGAGGGCACCGAGAGGCTTTCGGTCGCGGGGTTCGGCCGCAGCGCGGCCACGACTGATGATGCCGTGCAGCAGTGAGCGACGTTTCACGTGAAACACGATGCACAGCAGCCGCGACCGGACCTCCGCGACACTCCGGCTTGCGTAGGTTAGGCAGCTTGTGTGGAGTACGTCTCGTCGTCAGGACGGATCAGCGACGGCGACGGGTACGCCCGGTACGGGCCGCCTTGGCCCGCTTCGCGGCGAAGCGCACACCACCGGGGCTCTCCCCGACCTCGACCCGCACCACCGTGGACAGCGGGTCGACCACGCCCTCGCCCACATGGAGGATGGACGTCTCCACGGCACCGAGCTTGCTGAGGGCGGCGGCCGAGGCCTTCAGCTCCTCCTCGGCGGTGTCACCCTTGAGAGCGAGCATCTCGCCGTACGGACGCAGCAGCGGAATGCCCCAGGCGGCCAGACGGTCCAGCGGGGCCACGGCACGGGCCGTCACCACATGGACCGGCGGCAGCTTGCCCAACACCTCTTCGGCCCGACCGCGCACCACGGTCACATGGTCCAGGCCGAGCAGTTCGACGACCTCCGTCAGGAAGTTGGTGCGCCGCAGCAGAGGCTCCAGCAGGGTGATGTTCAGGTCGTCGCGGACCAGGGCCAGCGGAATGCCCGGCAACCCGGCCCCGGAACCGACGTCGCAGACCGTCACTCCCTCCGGGACCGCCTCGGAGAGCACCGCGCAGTTCAGCAGGTGCCGCTCCCACAGGCGGGGCACCTCTCTGGGGCCGATCAGGCCCCGCTGCACGCCCGCCTCGGCGAGCAGCTCCGCGTAGCGGACCGCATCGGCGAAGCGATCACCAAACACTTCCCGCGCCTGCTCGGGCGCGGGGGGAAGCTCCGCTGCCTCCGTCACGGGGACCGTCCTTCCGTACAGCGCCGGCGCTTCGCGCGCCGGCCACCAGAACTACCAGGCTGACAAAATTCGGCCCCGCCTGCTCAACAGACGGGGCCGGTGAAACGAGGGGGCCGATCAGGCGGGCAGCACGACGACGAAGCGCTGGGGCTCCTCGCCCTCGGACTCACTGCGCAGTCCCGCGGCCTTGATCGCGTCGTGCACGACCTTGCGCTCGAACGGGGTCATCGGCTTGAGCTTCACGGGCTCGCCGGTGCTCTTCACCTCGGCGGCTGCCTTGGCGCCCAGCTCGGACAGCTCGGACCGCTTCTTGGCCCGGTACCCCGCGATGTCCAGCATCAGCCGGCTGCGGTCACCGGTCTCCCGGTGCACCGCCAGGCGCGTCAGCTCCTGCAGCGCCTCCAGCACCTCGCCGTCCCTGCCGACCAGCTTCTGCAGGTCGCGAGTGCCGGCGTCGCTGATGATCGACACGGAGGCGCGGTCGGCCTCGACGTCCATGTCGATGTCGCCGTCGAGGTCGGCGATGTCCAGCAGACCCTCCAGGTAGTCCGCCGCGATCTCACCCTCCTGCTCCAGGCGGGTGAGGGTGTCTGCACCCTCGGCAGCGGCGGAGGTGGTGCCTTCCGTCACGGGATGGGCTCCTTCTTACTTCTTGGACGGGGACTTGGGCCGCTGCGGTCCACCCTTGCGCTGGCCGGACTGGGCCTTGCTGCGGGTGCCGGAGCCGGGCTTCTGGGGCTGCTGGGCAGCAGCGGGCTTGGCGTCCTGCGGCGCCGACTTCTCCAGCGACGGCGACGGGGAGTCCTCCGCCGGCTTGGCCACACCGGACTGACGCTGGGACTTGGACTGGCGCTTGGGCTGCTGGCGCCGGGCGGCGGTGGCCGTGGTCGTGCCGGCGACCGCGCCGTCCTCGCTCTGTGCCGCGGCCTGGGCGGTGCTCTGCATCACCGTGCCGTCGGGCTGGGCGGCGAGACCGGCCTTGTTCAGCGCGTTGATGAACTTGCGCTCGAACTCGTTGCGGTCGCGGCCCTTGGCGACGATCGCCTTGACGATGACCTTCTCGCTGCGCCGGCGGACCTTGCCGTGCTGCGTGACGTGCTTGGTCAGGCGCTCCAGGTAGGCGGCCTGGGCCTTGGAACCCGGGGTCGGGTTGTTGCGGATGACGTACATCTGCTGGCCCATGGTCCACACGTTGGTGGTCAGCCAGTAGACGAGGACACCGACCGGGAAGTTGATGCCGAAGACGGCGAACATCACCGGGAAGACGTACATCAGCATCTTCTGCTGCTGCATGAACGGCGTCTTGACCGTCGTGTCGACGTTCTTCGTCATCAGCTGGCGCTGCGTGTAGAACTGCGAGAACGACATCAGGACGATCATGACCGCGGTCACGACCCGGACGTCGGTCAGCGTGGCGCCCAGCGCCTCGACCTTGTCCGAGCTGTCCATGAACTTGGCGGCGAGCGGGGCACCGAAGATGTGCGCCTTACGGGCGCTGGCGAGCAGCGGCTCGTTGATGACGCCGATGGTCTTACCCGTCGCGATGCCGTTGAGCACGTGGTACAGGGCGAAGAAGAACGGGGACTGCGCCAGGATGGGAAGGCACGAGGAGAGCGGGTTGGTACCCGTCTCCTTGTACAGCTTCATCATCTCTTCCGACTGGCGCTGCCGGTCGTTCTTGTAGCGCTCCTGGATCTTCTTCATCTCCGGCTGGAGCGTCTGCATCGCGCGCGTCGACTTGATCTGCTTCACGAAGAGCGGGATCAGGCAGATGCGGATCAGGATCACCAGGGACACGATGGACAGGCCCCAGGCCCATCCGGTGTTGGGGCCGAAGAGCGCGCCGTACACCTTGTGGAACTGGACGATGACCCAGGAGACGGGTGTCGTGATGAAGCTGAAGAGGCTGGCAATCGTGTCCACTAATCATGCTCCTTGGGCATGGGACGAGGTCTCTGCGGCCGGGCTCGAAGGAGACTCGGGAACGAGCTTCGCTTCGATGGCCGGTTCGGCGGCGGAGGGCCCCGCCTTGCGTGCGCGCCACGCGTTGCGCAGCAGTTCGTGCCACCGCGGGCGCTTACGCGGCGGAACATGGTCCACACCGCCGGGCGACCACGGATTGCACCGGAGGATGCGCCAGGCGGTGAGTGCCGTTCCCTTGATCGCACCGTGCCGGTCGATGGCGGTGTATCCGTAGTGGGAGCACGACGGGTAGTACTTGCACACCGGCCCCAGCAGTGGACTGATCGTCCACTGGTACAGCTTGATCAGAGCCAGTAGCGGGTACTTCATCGCGCGCCCCCTCCCAGTAGCCGCTGCAGGGCGGCGTCCAGGTCTCGGGCCAGCTGTGCGTGGTCTGCGTCGCCCGCTCCGGGCAGCGCTCGTACGACTACCAGGCTACCGGGGGGGAACAGGGCGACTCGGTCACGCATCAGATGGCGCAGTCTGCGCTTCACTGTGTTGCGCACGACCGCACCACCCACAGCCTTGCTCACGACGAAACCCGCACGCGTCGGGGGAGCGCTCTCCCCAGGCGCGTGCGGGTCCGTGGCACCGCTACGAAGGTGGACGACGAGAGTCGGGCGTCCGGCCCGACGACCCCGTCGTACCGCGGTCGCGAAGTCCTCGCGCCGCCTCAGCCGGTTCTCGGTGGGCAGCACGACGTCATGACCTGATCGGGATCAGGCGGACAGGCTGGCGCGACCCTTGCTACGGCGGGACGCGAGGATCGCGCGGCCGGCACGGGTGCGCATACGCAGGCGGAAGCCGTGGGTCTTCGCGCGACGACGGTTGTTCGGCTGGAAGGTGCGCTTGCTCACTCGGGGGCTCCAGAAGAAATCGGTAGTGGCGGGGTGCCGTCCTGGCTGTCACCGTGCGCCCACGAGTAGCTCGCTTCACGCCCGAGTGCACCGCTTCCCGATCACCCGAAGTGATCTGTGCCCATCGGAGGCAGGCGGCAGCAGCCATCGACAACTCGACCTGGTTACGGTACGCGGGGCTGCGCCATTCGGTCAAACCGGGGGCCGCCGGGAGACACTGTCCACAGCCTGGGGACAACAACTTGAACCGTACCCGCCGGGCTGACTACCGTGGCTGGACTCCGATGCGTTCCCCTGTCCCGGCCCGAGCGGGACCACCCCGACCACCCACCCGGATCCCAACCCGACCCGTCCCCGAACCACACGTTCGTGGGACTCGTGAGAGAGCGTGCCCTGTGGCTGACGTACCTGCCGATCTTGCCGCAGTGTGGCCACGCGTACTGGAGCAGCTCCTCGGCGAGGGCCGCGGGCAGGGGGTGGAGACGAAGGACGAGCACTGGATCCGCCGCTGCCAGCCGCTCGCGCTGGTCGCGGACACCGCCCTGCTCGCCGTGCCGAACGAATTCGCGAAGAACGTACTGGAGGGCCGTCTCGCGCCGATCGTCAGCGAGACCCTGAGCCGTGAGTGCGGCCGTCCGATCCGGATCGCGATCACCGTGGACGACTCGGCGGGCGAACCGCCGGCCCCGGCGGCGCCCCCGGCCCAGCAGCCCCCGAAGCCGCGCTACGAGGAGCCGGAACTGCCCTCCGGACCGTACGAGGGCTACGGCCGCCACCGCGGTGGTGCCGAGCAGCTGCCGGGCACCGAGCCGCGGACCGAGCACCCGCCGGCCCGCCCGGACCAGCTCCCGACCGTCCGCCCGGCCTACCCGTCCGAGTACCACCGCCCCGAGCCCGGCGCCTGGCCGCGTCACGGGCAGGACGACTACGGCTGGCAGCAGCCCCGCCTCGGCTTCCCGGAGCGGGACCCGTACGCCTCGCCGTCGTCCCAGGACGGCTACGGCCCGGGTGCCGACGCGTACGGCTCCCAGGACTACCGCCCGCAGGGCGGGGACCGGCCGTCGTACGAGCAGCAGCGCGGCGAGTACGACTCCCCGCGCGCGGAGTACGAGCCGTCCCGCGGAGACTACGACAGGGGGCGCGGGGACTACGAGACCGGGCGCGGCGAGTACGAGCCGTCGCGGACCGAGTACGACCAGCGGGACCCGGTGCGCCGGGAGCCGGCCGAGCCGCCTGCGCACCGCGGTGGCCCCGGCCGCCCCGAGGTGTCCTCCGCGGGGGTCCCCGGTCCGTCGGCCGCGGCGGCACCGGCGAGCGGCCCCGGCGAGCCGACCGCGCGGCTGAACCCGAAGTACCTCTTCGACACGTTCGTCATCGGCGCATCCAACCGCTTCGCGCACGCGGCGGCGGTCGCGGTCGCCGAGGCGCCCGCGAAGGCGTACAACCCCCTGTTCATCTACGGGGAGTCGGGCCTCGGCAAGACGCACCTGCTGCACGCGATCGGGCACTACGCGCGCAGCCTCTACCCGGGCACCCGCGTGCGGTACGTCAGCTCGGAGGAGTTCACCAACGAGTTCATCAACTCCATCCGCGACGGCAAGGGCGACAGCTTCCGCAAGCGCTACCGCGAGATGGACATCCTGCTCGTCGACGACATCCAGTTCCTGGCGGACAAGGAGTCGACGCAGGAGGAGTTCTTCCACACCTTCAACACGCTCCACAACGCCAACAAGCAGATCGTGCTCTCCAGCGACCGGCCGCCCAAGCAGCTGGTCACGCTGGAGGACCGGCTGCGGAACCGCTTCGAGTGGGGCCTGATCACCGACGTCCAGCCGCCGGAGCTGGAGACGCGCATCGCGATCCTCCGGAAGAAGGCGGTCCAGGAGCAGCTCAACGCCCCGCCGGAGGTGCTGGAGTTCATCGCCTCCCGGATCTCGCGGAACATCCGGGAGCTGGAGGGTGCGCTGATCCGGGTGACGGCGTTCGCCTCGCTCAACCGGCAGCCGGTGGACCTGGGCCTGACCGAGATCGTCCTGAAGGACCTGATCCCGGGCGGGGAGGACTCGACGCCGGAGATCACGGCGCCGGCCATCATGGCGGCGACCGCGGACTACTTCGGGCTCACGGTCGAGGACCTGTGCGGCAGCTCGCGCGGCCGTCAGCTGGTCACCGCCCGGCAGATCGCGATGTACCTGTGCCGGGAGCTGACGGATCTGTCGCTGCCGAAGATCGGCGCGCAGTTCGGCGGCCGCGACCACACGACCGTCATGCACGCCGACCGCAAGATCCGTGCGCTGATGGCCGAGCGGCGCTCGATCTACAACCAGGTCACCGAGCTGACCAACCGCATCAAGAACGGCTGACGCCGGCCGTACGGCGCCCGAGGGCGCCCCTGGGGACACGTGTTCCCGGGGGCGCCCTTTTCGCGTGTGCCGGACGCGCCGGGCCGGGGGCTGCCGAGCGCCGGGCGGGAGGGTGGCGGGCGCCGCTGGGCGCAACAGGGCCTCGGCCGGCGCGGTCCGGCCCGGCCCGGCCCGGGCCGGGCCGGACCGGACCGGGCCGGGCCGGACCGGACCGGGCCGGGCCGGGCCGGACCGGACCGGGCCGGGCCGAGTGGCTTACGAGTGCTCCGGCGATCCCGAGCGACTCAGAGCGGCCTCGCGCGCCTGGCGGCGGCCCGGGATCAGCTTCCGAGCGGCCTCCCGGCGACAGGCGCGCCGCCTCCGGGCGGCTCGACCGGTGTTCCTCGTTCGCCAACCGGTGTTCGATTAATTGCCGGGTTACGGCCGCTCTCCACAGATTCGGTGACTTTCTTCCGTCCACATCCTGGGGACTGCGGAGTTGTCCCGAACTGTGTCCACAGGGAAGCTGGTCCCACGGCCTACGCCCAGCTCAGGGGCCTGTGGAATCGTGGACAAAGGATCTCCACAGGCTGTGGACAACCGGCGGGTCCACAGCCTGTGCACGGGGTTGTCCACCGGCCGCCCACAGCCTGGGGGCGGTTGTCCCCAGCGATCCCCAGCTTCTCCACAGCGCTGTCCACTGTTCGGCAACGCGGCGCACCCCGTCACCGCGTCGAGTGAAAGGCGTCACAGGAAGCTGCCGGCTTGGGGTGTGGGTAACGTGGGTATTCCTGGGGACACAGCTGGGGAGAACTGCCCTCGGCCTGTGGGCGACGTGTGCAGAACTTTTTGTTCTCCACAGACCGCCCCGGTTGTCCACTGCCTCCACCCACAGGGCCGGTGGATAAAAAACCTACGCTGAGCTGGGCAAACGGGGTTATCCACGGTATCCACAGGCCCTACTACTACTCCCGACTAGAGAGAGTCCGGCAATCGCTTTGAAGCGGGGGCTGTGCACAACTCGCCGTCTCGAGCCCGGCTGCCGCCCGGACCGACTTGACCCCGACGGGCACCTACTGTCAGTGGGGTGCGTCAGACTGGTCCCCGGTGTCCTTCCCTCCGCAGTGGGCGGTGACACCGAGTCGGAGGACTCAGTAGCAACAGCAGGAGGCGGCTTACGGTGAAGATCCGGGTGGAACGCGACGTACTCGCGGAGGCAGTGGCGTGGGCTGCACGCAGCCTCCCGGCCCGTCCGCCGGCGCCTGTCCTCGCCGGCCTGCTGCTGAAGGCCGAGGACGGCCAGCTGAGCCTGTCGAGCTTCGACTACGAGGTCTCCGCGCGGGTCCACGTCGAGGCGGAGGTCGAGGAGGAGGGCACGGTCCTCGTCTCCGGCCGCCTGCTCGCCGACATCTCCCGCGCGCTGCCCAACCGGCCGGTGGAGATTTCCACAGACGGTGTACGGGCGACCGTGGTCTGTGGATCCTCCCGGTTCACCCTGCACACCCTGCCGGTGGAGGAGTACCCGGCGCTGCCGCAGATGCCGAACGCGACCGGCACCGTCCCCGGCGAGGTCTTCGCCGCCGCCGTCTCCCAGGTGGCCATCGCGGCCGGCCGTGACGACACCCTCCCGGTGCTCACCGGTGTGCGCATCGAGATCGAGGGCGACACGGTCACCCTGGCCTCCACCGACCGCTACCGCTTCGCGGTCCGCGAGTTCCTGTGGAAGCCGGAGAACCCGGACGCCTCCGCCGTCGCCCTGGTCCCCGCCAAGACGCTGCTGGACACCGCGAAGGCGCTGGGCGCCGGGGACAGCGTCACGCTGGCGCTGTCGGGCTCCGGTGCCGGTGAGGGCCTGATCGGCTTCGAGGGCGCGGGCCGCCGTACGACCACGCGGCTGCTCGAGGGCGACCTGCCGAAGTACCGGACGCTGTTCCCGACCGAGTTCAACTCCGTCGCCGTGATCGAGACCGCGCCGTTCGTCGAGGCCGTCAAGCGTGTGGCGCTGGTGGCCGAGCGGAACACGCCGGTCCGGCTGAGCTTCGAGCAGGGCGTGCTGATCCTGGAGGCCGGGTCGAGCGACGACGCACAGGCTGTGGAAAGGGTCGACGCGCAGCTGGAGGGCGACGACATCTCGATCGCCTTCAACCCGACGTTCCTGCTGGACGGCCTGAGCGCGATCGACTCGCCGGTGGCGCAGCTGTCGTTCACGACGTCCACCAAGCCGGCGCTGCTGAGCGGCAAGCCGGCGGTGGACGCCGAGGCCGACGACGCGTACAAGTACCTGATCATGCCGGTGCGGCTCAGCGGCTGACCGCCGTCGCGGCCGTCCACAGCTGTGCACGGTGCCGGGGCCCCCTGTGGGTACCCGCACCGTGGCCAGGCAGGTGGGGTGCCCTGGGTTTCCGCAGGTGAGCGCGTATGCCCACAACTGTGCGGAAGGGGTCGGGTCTAGGCTCGGCTCGGCACGAAGGTGCCCCATACGCCACACAGCGACCTAAGGAACACAACTGATGGAGCTCGGTCTCGTCGGCCTCGGCAAGATGGGCGGCAACATGCGCGAGCGGATCCGCCGCGCGGGCCACACCGTCGTCGGATACGACCGCAACGCGGATGTCGCGGATGTCCACAGCCTGGAAGAGCTTGTGGGCAAACTCAGCGGCCCGCGCGTGGTCTGGGTGATGGTTCCGGCAGGCGAGGCCACCCAGTCGACCGTCGACCGGCTCGCCGAGCTGCTGGAACCCGGCGATGTGGTCGTGGACGGCGGCAACTCCCGCTGGACGGACGACGAGCGGCACGCCGAGGAGCTGGCCGCCAAGGGCATAGGCTTCGTGGACTGCGGTGTCTCCGGCGGCGTCTGGGGCCTGGAGAACGGGTACGCGCTGATGTACGGCGGCGACGCCGAGCACGTGGCCAAGGTGCAGCCGGTCTTCGACGCGCTGAAGCCGGAGGGCGACTTCGGTGCGGTGCACGCGGGCAAGGTCGGTGCGGGCCACTTCGCGAAGATGGTCCACAACGGCATCGAGTACGCCATGATGCAGGCCTACGCCGAGGGCTGGGAGCTGCTGGAGAAGGTCGACTCCGTCACGGACGTCCGTGAGGTGTTCCGGTCCTGGCAGGAGGGCACGGTCATCCGGTCCTGGCTGCTGGACCTCGCCGTGAACGCCCTCGACGAGGACGAGCACCTGGAGGGCCTGCGCGGTTACGCACAGGACTCCGGCGAGGGACGCTGGACGGTGGAGGCCGCCATCGACAACGCGGTGCCGCTGCCGGCGATCACCGCGTCGCTGTTCGCGCGGTTCGCCTCGCGCCAGGACGACTCGCCGCAGATGAAGATGATCGCCGCGCTGCGCAACCAGTTCGGCGGGCACGCCGTAGAGAAGAAGTAGGCCGCGGCAGCAGGCCGGAGACAAGCAGGGAGGTCGGCGGACGACCATGCACGTCACGCATCTTTCGCTGGCCGACTTCCGCTCGTACGCCCGGGCCGAGGTTCCGCTCGACCCGGGCGTCACCGCCTTCGTCGGCCCCAACGGGCAGGGCAAGACCAATCTGGTGGAGGCGGTCGGCTATCTGGCGACGCTCGGCAGCCACCGGGTCGCCTCCGACGCCCCCCTGGTGCGCATGGGCGCCGAGCGGGCGATCGTGCGGGCGCAGGTCCGGCAGGGCGACCGACAGCAGCTGATCGAGCTGGAGCTGAACCCGGGCCGGGCCAACCGCGCCCGCATCAACCGCTCCTCGCAGGTCAGGCCGCGGGATGTGCTGGGGATCGTACGGACCGTGCTGTTCGCGCCCGAGGACCTCGCCCTCGTCAAGGGTGACCCGGGCGAGCGGCGGCGGTTCCTGGACGAACTGATCACCGCGCGGTCCCCGCGGATGGCGGGCGTGCGCTCCGACTACGAGCGGGTGCTCAAGCAGCGCAACACCCTGCTGAAGACGGCCGCGCTGGCCCGCAGGCACGGCGGGCGCAGGGGGGCACCTGCCGGGCGGGCGGATGCGGGCCCGGGGACGGACCTGTCCACGCTGGACGTCTGGGACCAGCACCTGGCGCGCGCGGGGGCCGAGCTGCTCGCGCAGCGGCTCGACCTCGTCGCCGCGCTGCAGCCGCTGGCCGACAAGGCGTACGAGCAGCTGGCCCCAGGCGGCGGGCCGGTCGCGCTGGAGTACAAGCCGTCGGCCCCCGGCGAGGGGCACACGCGCGAGGAGCTGTACGAGCAGCTGACGGCGGCGCTGGCCGGGGCCCGCAAGCAGGAGATCGAGCGGGGTGTCACCCTCGTCGGACCGCACCGGGACGATCTGCTCCTCAAGCTCGGCCAGCTGCCCGCGAAGGGGTACGCCTCGCACGGGGAGTCCTGGTCCTACGCGCTGGCCCTGCGGCTGGCCTCGTACGACCTGCTGCGCGCCGAGGGCAACGAGCCGGTGCTGATCCTGGACGACGTCTTCGCCGAGCTGGACGCCCGCCGCCGGGAGCGGCTGGCGGAGCTGGTCGCGCCCGGCGAGCAGGTGCTGGTCACCGCGGCCGTGGACGACGACGTGCCGCAGGTGCTGGCCGGCGCCCGGTACGCGGTCGCGGACGGCACGGTGGAGCGCGTATGAGTGGCGAGGACCCCGCGCGGAAGGCGGCCGGGGCGGCGAAGGGGGACGAGCCCTCCGGTGTCGACCTCGCGCGCGTGGCGCTGCGGGCGGCGAAGGAGCAGGCACGCGCGCGCGGGGACGCGGCGCGGCAGCGTAAGCAGGCGCGGCGGGGCGGCGGTCTGCGCTCCGGGGCGGGCGCCGACGGCCGTGATCCGATGGCGCTGGGCGCGGCGATCAACCGGCTGATCACCGAGCGCGGCTGGGAGGCGCCGGCCGCGGTGGGCGGGGTGATGGGCCGCTGGCCGCAGATCGTCGGCGAGGACCTGGCCAAGCACTGTGTGCCGCAGCGGTACGACGAGGACGAGCGGGTGCTGACCGTGAGCTGCGACTCGACGGCCTGGGCGACCCAGCTGCGGGTGCTCGCGCCGACGCTGGTGGCGCGGATCAACGAGGATCTCGGGCACGGCAGCGTGCGGATCATCAAGGTGCTCAACCCGGGCGGTCCGGCCCGTCGCTACGGCCCGCTGCGGGCCCCGGGCAGCACCGGTCCCGGCAATACGTACGGGTGATCTACCTCACGTCGGGCGGTGATCCCGGCGGGCTTCGGTACCCGTGCGCACCGGCGCCGATCACCGCCGGACCGTGCCCCGACCGGCCGCGGACCGCCTGCTGACCCCCCAGTAGCCAAGGGTTGACGGCTCGAAGCGCTGAGTGCCGCTGTGAGCCCCTCGGAGCCCCCTTCCGCATATCGGGACCCGGCCGAGACCGGTTGAGGGCGGCACATGGGGACTCAGGTACCGGCAAACCCCCATCGATGTCAGTGCTACCGGTAGACTGGAAGACAATCCCGCCCCAACGTGGGGACCGCCCGGGAAACGCTGAGCAACGCTGATCAAGGCTTACCAACGCAACATGCCGCAGCCGCTCCGGCAATCCGCCGACGAGCCCGGCTCGTGCTGTGCCAGAAAGGGCGCTTCGTGGCCGATTCCGGCAACCCCAACGAGAACATCCCGTCCACCGACGCCGGCGTGAGCGCCGAGGCCGCCGCATCCGGCGGGGCCTCCGCCTCCTACGACGCCAGCGCCATCACCGTGCTCGAAGGGCTGGACGCGGTCCGCAAGCGGCCCGGCATGTACATCGGCTCCACGGGCGAGCGCGGTCTGCACCACCTGGTGTACGAGGTCGTCGACAACTCCGTCGACGAGGCGCTGGCCGGTTACGCCGACACCATCGACGTGACGATCCTCGCCGACGGCGGTGTGCGCGTCGTCGACAACGGCCGTGGCATCCCGGTGGGCATCGTGCCCTCCGAGGGCAAGCCGGCCCTCGAGGTCGTGCTGACCGTGCTGCACGCGGGCGGCAAGTTCGGCGGCGGCGGGTACGCCGTCTCCGGCGGTCTGCACGGTGTCGGCGTGTCCGTGGTGAACGCGCTGTCGTCCAAGGTCTCCGTCGAGGTCAGGACCGACGGCCACCGCTGGACGCAGGACTACAAGATGGGCGTTCCGACGGCGCCGCTGGCCCGGCACGAGGCCACGGAGGAGACCGGCACGTCGGTCACCTTCTGGGCGGACCCGGACATCTTCGAGACCACCGAGTACTCCTTCGAGACGCTGTCGCGGCGTTTCCAGGAGATGGCGTTCCTCAACAAGGGCCTGACGATCCGGCTCACCGACGAGCGCGAGTCGGCGAAGGCCGTCACCGGGGCGGACGAGGCCGGTGCGGACGAGAAGGCCGAGGTCAAGACCGTCACGTACCACTACGAGGGCGGCATCGTCGACTTCGTGAAGTACCTCAACTCCCGCAAGGGCGAGGCGGTGCACCCCACGGTCATCGCGCTGGAGGGCGAGGACAAGGACAAGAGCCTGTCCCTCGAGGTCGCGATGCAGTGGAACAGCGGCTACAGCGAGGGCGTGTACTCCTTCGCGAACATCATCCACACCCACGAGGGCGGTACGCACGAGGAGGGCTTCCGGGCCGCGCTGACCTCCCTGATCAACAAGTACGCGCGCGACAAGAAGCTGCTCCGGGAGAAGGACGACAACCTCACCGGCGACGACATCCGCGAGGGCCTGACCGCGATCATCTCGGTCAAGCTGAGCGAGCCGCAGTTCGAGGGTCAGACGAAGACCAAGCTGGGCAACACGGAGGCCAAGACCTTCGTGCAGAAGGCGGTCTACGAGCACCTCAACGACTGGCTGGACCGCAATCCGGTGGAGGCCGCGGACATCGTCCGCAAGGGCATCCAGGCGGCCACCGCGCGCGTCGCGGCCCGCAAGGCGCGCGACCTGACGCGCCGCAAGGGCCTGCTGGAGTCGGCGTCCCTGCCGGGCAAGCTGTCGGACTGCCAGTCCAACGACCCCACCAAGTGCGAGATCTTCATCGTCGAGGGTGACTCCGCCGGCGGCTCGGCGAAGTCCGGCCGCAACCCGCAGTACCAGGCGATCCTCCCGATCCGCGGCAAGATCCTGAACGTGGAGAAGGCCAGGATCGACAAGATCCTGCAGAACCAGGAGATCCAGGCGCTGATCTCGGCCTTCGGCACGGGTGTGCACGAGGACTTCGACATCGAGAAGCTGCGCTACCACAAGATCATCCTGATGGCGGACGCCGACGTCGACGGCCAGCACATCAGCACCCTGCTGCTGACCTTCCTGTTCCGCTTCATGCGGCCGCTGGTCGAGGCCGGGCACGTGTACCTGTCCCGTCCCCCGCTCTACAAGATCAAGTGGGGCCGGGACGACGTCGAGTACGCCTACTCGGACCGTGAGCGCGACGCGCTGATCGAGATGGGCCGTCAGCGCGGCAAGCGCGTCCGCGAGGACTCGATCCAGCGCTTCAAGGGCCTCGGCGAGATGAACGCCGAGGAGCTGCGCGTGACCACGATGGACCAGGAGCACCGGGTCCTCGGCCAGGTCACCCTCGACGACGCCGCCCAGGCCGACGACCTGTTCTCGGTCCTCATGGGCGAGGACGTCGAGGCCCGCCGCGCGTTCATCCAGCGCAACGCCAAGGACGTCCGCTTCCTCGACATCTGAGTCGGTCTCAGCTGACCGCACCAGGAAGGATCTTCACCAGCAATGGCCGACGAGAACACCCCCGTGACGCCTGAAGAGGGCGGCGAGCTCGTGATGCGTGTCGAGCCCGTCGGGCTCGAGACGGAGATGCAGCGCTCGTACCTGGACTACGCGATGTCCGTCATCGTGTCCCGTGCGCTGCCCGACGTCCGTGACGGTCTCAAGCCCGTCCACCGCCGCGTGCTGTACGCGATGTACGACGGCGGCTACCGCCCCGAGCGCGGTTTCTACAAGTGCGCCCGTGTCGTCGGCGACGTCATGGGCAACTACCACCCGCACGGCGACTCCTCCATCTACGACGCGCTGGTGCGCCTCGCCCAGCCGTGGTCGATGCGGATGCCGCTGGTCGACTCCAACGGCAACTTCGGCTCGCCGGGCAACGACCCGGCGGCGGCCATGCGCTACACCGAGTGCAAGATGGCGCCGCTGTCGATGGAGATGGTCCGGGACATCGACGAGGAGACCGTCGACTTCACGGACAACTACGACGGCCGCTCCCAGGAGCCGACCGTCCTGCCGGCCCGCTTCCCGAACCTGCTGATCAACGGCTCCGCCGGCATCGCGGTCGGCATGGCCACCAACATCCCGCCGCACAACCTGCGCGAGGTCGCGGCCGGCGCCCAGTGGTACCTGGAGAACCCCGAGGTCTCGCACGAGGAGCTGCTGGACGCGCTCATGGAGCGCATCAAGGGCCCGGACTTCCCGACCGGCGCGCTGGTCGTGGGCCGCAAGGGCATCGAGGAGGCGTACCGCACCGGGCGGGGCTCCATCACGATGCGCGCGGTGGTCGAGGTCGAGGAGATCCAGGGCCGGCAGTGCCTGGTGGTGACCGAGCTGCCGTACCAGGTGAACCCGGACAACCTGGCGCAGAAGATCGCCGACCTGGTGAAGGACGGCAAGATCGGCGGCATCGCGGACGTCCGCGACGAGACGTCGTCCCGTACGGGCCAGCGCCTGGTGATCGTCCTCAAGCGGGACGCGGTCGCCAAGGTCGTGCTGAACAACCTGTACAAGCACACCGACCTGCAGACCAACTTCGGCGCGAACATGCTGGCGCTGGTCGACGGTGTGCCGCGCACGCTGTCCCTGGACGCGTTCATCCGGCACTGGGTGACGCACCAGATCGAGGTCATCGTCCGCCGCACGAAGTTCCGGCTGCGCAAGGCCGAGGAGCGCGCCCACATCCTGCGCGGTCTGCTGAAGGCCCTGGACGCCATCGACGAGGTCATCGCGCTGATCCGGCGCAGTGAGACGGTCGACGTCGCCCGCACGGGCCTGATGGACCTGCTGGAGATCGACGAGATCCAGGCGAACGCCATCCTGGAGATGCAGCTGCGGCGGCTGGCGGCCCTGGAGCGGCAGAAGATCGTCCAGGAGCACGACGAACTGCAGGCGAAGATCAACCAGTACAACGAGATCCTCGCCTCGCCGGTCCGTCAGCGCGGGATCGTCAGCGAAGAGCTGGCCGCGATCGTCGAGAAGTACGGCGACGACCGCAAGACCAAGCTGATCCCGTACGAGGGCGACATGTCCATCGAGGACCTGATCGCCGAGGAGGACATCGTCGTCACCGTCACGCGCGGCGGCTACGTCAAGCGGACGAAGACGGACGACTACCGGGCGCAGAAGCGCGGCGGCAAGGGCGTGCGCGGCGCGAAGCTGAAGGAAGACGACATCGTCGACCACTTCTTCGTCTCCACCACGCACCACTGGCTGCTGTTCTTCACGAACAAGGGCCGGGTGTACCGGGCGAAGGCGTACGAGCTGCCGGAGGCCGGCCGGGACGCGCGCGGCCAGCACGTGGCGAACCTGCTCGCCTTCCAGCCGGACGAGGCGATCGCCGAGATCCTGGCCATCCGGGACTACGAGGCGGCGCCGTACCTGGTGCTGGCCACCAAGTCCGGCCTGGTCAAGAAGACGCCACTGAAGGATTACGATTCGCCCCGCTCCGGCGGCGTCATCGCGATCAACCTGCGCGAGCGCGAGGAAGGTTCGGACGACGAGCTGATCGGCGCCGAGCTGGTCTCGGCCGACGACGACCTGCTGCTGGTCAGCAGGAAGGCGCAGTCGATCCGGTTCACCGCCTCCGACGACTCCCTGCGTCCGATGGGCCGCGCGACCTCCGGTGTCAAGGGGATGAGTTTCCGGGAGGGCGACGAGCTTCTCTCGATGAATGTGGTGCGACCCGGTACGTTCGTGTTCACTGCCACCGACGGTGGGTACGCGAAGCGGACCGCCGTCGACGAGTACCGCGTCCAGGGCCGCGGCGGCCTCGGCATCAAGGCCGCCAAGATCGTGGAGGACCGTGGTTCGCTCGTCGGCGCGCTGATTGTCGAGGAGAACGACGAGATCCTCGCGATCACCCTCTCCGGCGGTGTGATTCGTACGCGAGTCAGCGAGGTCAGGGAGACGGGCCGTGACACCATGGGCGTCCAACTGATCAACCTGGGCAAGCGCGATGCCGTCGTCGGTATCGCACGTAACGCCGAGGCCGGGCGCGAGGCGGAGGAAGTCGACGGCGACGTGGCCGTGGACGAGACCGCCGAAGGTGCCGCGACCGCCGGCACGGACGAGGGTGAGGCACCCTCGGCCGAGTAGCACGAGGAGTGAGTCATCGTGAGCGGAGCCACGGGCGCCGGATCGACCGGTACCTCCAGGGGTACGGAAACGGACGGCGGCGGCCGTGGCTCCGCCGCGCGTGCGGGGAGCGCGAGCGATCCGCACACGACCGACCTGAAGCCGGTGAAGGCTTCCGTGGCGGAGTCCTCCGGCACGCAGGAATCCCAGCAGGAGCCGAAGGGGGGAACCGTGACGGACACCCGAGGTGCGGGCGCGGCCGGTGAGGCGCGGCCGGCGTCGCCGCTGCCCGGTGAGCGGCGCTCGGAGCAGGCCGACGGGCCCTACCACCCGCCGCAGGCCTATCCGGCGCAGGTTCCGGCGGGTGCGGTGCGCAAGCCGCGCACCGGGGTGCGCACGGCGCCGCGGACCCGCAAGGCGCGGCTGCGGGTGGCCAAGGCCGACCCGTGGTCGGTGATGAAGGTCAGCTTCCTGCTCTCCATCGCGTTCGGGATCTGCACGATCGTCGCCTCGGCGGTGCTGTGGATG
>NZ_BNBF01000019.1:10070-10850 GCF_014654935.1 Streptomyces capoamus | reverse complement strand
GTCATGGACGCGATGGGCGTGTTCTCGACGGTCGGCGGCACGATCTCGGAGGCGACCGGTTCGAACGAGGCGAACGGTTTCGACCTCCAGGCGTTCCTGTCCCTCCCCCACGTGCTGACCTTCACGACGATCATCGCGGTCATCGACGTCGTCCTGGCCACGGCCCTCGCGACGCTCGGCGCGTTCATCTACAACCTCTCCGCGGGCTTCGTCGGCGGCATCGAGCTGACCCTGGCGGAGGACGAGTAACCCCTGGACCAGCGGTGTTCTGACGGTGCCCCGACAACCGATTTTGGGACTGGGGCGGTCGTGCGCTAATCTTCAGGAGTCAGCGCGCGGGACATACCGCAGAGCGCGGCGGGGCTATAGCTCAGTTGGTTAGAGCGCATCCCTGATAAGGATGAGGCCACAGGTTCAAATCCTGTTAGCCCCACCAGCACGAAAGACCTCCGGTCCACCAGGGCCGGGGGTTTTTTGCTGTCCACGCTCGACACCGGCGCCTGGGGTCGGCCGATGGGCGTAGGTCGGCGTCGGTCCGCAGCCCCGTGCTGGGGTGGGTTCGTCACCATTCAGTCCAGTAAGTTTCTTGGTACGCGGTATGTCCACTGCACGATGAGTGAGGCGGCCCGCTCCGGGCCCCCAAAGCTGCCCGAGTGGTGCGTAGTTCGACTCAGAAAGCAGGTCAGTCATGCGCGCTGGACACCGCTTCAGTCCGTTCCGCCGTTACAGAGGAGTGGTGGCCGCCGGCCTCACCGCTCTGCCGGCACTTCTCGCCTTGAG
>NZ_BNBF01000019.1:9455-10022 GCF_014654935.1 Streptomyces capoamus | reverse complement strand
CACCGGCACTCCCGCTTCGGCGGCCACCTCCGCTGACCAGAAGGAGGCCAAGCAGCCGGTCCGCTACGTGCAGGTGTCCAACACCCAGACGTGCAACCCCGACGGCCTGTGCACCCTCACCGCCACCTGTCCCTCCGGGACCGTGGTCGCGGGCGGCGGAGTGTCCGAAACCCCCTTGATCAGCAGTGGTGTGTACCTCATGGAGTCCGAACCGAGCGGCAACCGCACGTGGCGAGGCACCATCCGCAACGCCAGCCAGTTCCCCGTCACGGTCACCGTCACGGCCATCTGCGTCCGCCTCCCCGGCGTCTGACCTGGCCGGAGCACGCTGATCCCCGGTTGTCGGAGCCGCGTGTGGCGGCGTTGTTTCACGTGAAACAACGCCGCCACTGGTGGAAGCTCGTATCGCCGTTCTTGTGCGGTCCTGAGCGCGAGGAGTGCTCAGCAGCCCGCCGGGGGAGGCGGCCCCCTCCGCAGCGGGTGAGGCGCGGCAGGGAAAAACCCGGCCGCTGGCGACGGGGGATGCACCAGCGACCGGGCTATGGCCAAGGGTAACAAGGTTGTCCG
>NZ_BNBF01000019.1:4466-9401 GCF_014654935.1 Streptomyces capoamus | reverse complement strand
TTGCATGGGGCCAAGTCCGGGGTGAATCACGGAGGTTGGCCGATCATCGACCGCACGGGGGGTCGTAGGAGAGGCGGGAGAGGTACTCGTGCCAGCGGTGCGGGGTCAGGACGCCGCGGGTGACCGAGCAGATGTGCCGTATCGCCGCGTCGGCGTCCAGGCTCCACAGGCGGACGGTGTCGCTGCCGCTGGAGACGCCGAGGACGTGGCTGGCGGGGCTGAAGGACAGAAAGGCGCCCGTCTTGGCGTTGGGGCTCATCGACTGGCCGATCGGGGTCGCGGAGTCCGGCTCGGTGACGTTCCACAGGCGGACCGTGTTGTCGTTGCCGCCGCTGGCCAGGGTGTGCCCGTCGGCGCTGAACGTCACGGAGGTGACCGCCTCGGTGTGACCGGTGAGCGGGTCGCCCAGCGCGCGCGCCGAGTCCGGGTCGGTGACGTTCCACAGGCGGACCGTGTCGTCGTCGCTGCCGCTGGCCAGGGTGTGCCCGTCGGGGCTGAAGGCGAGTGCGTTGACCGGACCGGAGTGCTCCGGGAGCGGTGTGCCGAGCGGGACGGCGCGGGCGGGGTCGGCCACCTTCCACAGCCGGATCGTGCTGTCGGCGCTGCCGCTGGCCAGCGTGCGCCCGTCCGGGCTGAAGGCGAGCGCGTTGACGTAGCCCCGGTGGCCGGTCAGCGGCTTGCCGAGCGGCACGGCGCGGGCGGGGTCGGTGACGTTCCACAGCTGGATGGTGCGGTCGTCGTAGGCGGTGGCCAGGGTGCGGCCGTCGGGGCTGTAGGCCAGTGCGTCGGGGCCCATGAAACGGGTGCGCAGGCGTAACGGCGGGCCGGCGGGGACGGGATGGGCGGGGTCGGTGACGTTCCACAGGTGGACCGCGCGGACGCCGGTGAGGACGGCGAGGGTGCGGCCGTCGGGGGAGAACACCAGGGAGCGCTGGTCGCCGTCGGCGCGCATGAACGGCTTGCCGAGCGGGACGGGCCGGCCGGGCCGGGCCACGTTCCACAGCCTGAGCCTGCCGTCCCGCGCGGCGGTGGCCAGCACCCGCCCGTCCGGCCGGAACGCCCCGTTGCGGCCGAGCATGTCCGAGCTCGGCACCGACCACAGGCGTGCCTTGCCGTCCCCGCTGCCGGTGGCCAGGGTGCGGCCGTCCGGGCTGAACCCCAGGGCGTACATCTCACCGCTGCTGCCCGCCAGCGGTTCGCCGATCTGGGACGGCGCGGCCGGATCCCCGACGTTCCACAGGCTCGCCGTGCTGTCGGCGCTCGCGGCGGCGAGCCGGCCGCCGTCGGGGCTGAACGCGACGGACCAGATCGGGCCGGTGTGGCCGGTCAGCGGTGATCCGATCGCCGCCGCGCGGGCGGGGCGGGTGACGTCCCACAGCCGGATGGTGTCGTCCGCGCTGCCGCTGGCCAGGGTGTGCCCGTCCGGGCTGAAGGCCACCGAGTGCACCAGGTCGGTGTGCCCGCGCAGGGTGCGGACCGCCGCCGGCCGGCGTGGCGCGGTGACGTCCCACAGCCGGACCGTGTCGTCGTCGCCGCCGGTGGCGAGGGTCCGCCCGTCCGGGCCGAACGCCACGGTGCGCACCGCGGCGGTGTGTCCGCGCAGTGTGGCCAGCGGGGCCGGCCGGTGCCGGTCGGTGACGTCCCACAGCCGTACGGTGCGGTCCTCGCCGGCCGTGGCCAGGGTGTGGCCGTCCGGGCTGAAGGCGACCAGGTAGATGGTGCCGGTGTGGCCGGTGAGCGGGGTGCCGAGCGGTGCGGGGCGGCGGGGGTCGGTGACGTCCCACAGCCGGACGGTGCCGTCGTCGCCGGCGCTGGCCAGGGTGCGGCCGTCCGGGCTGAAGACGGCGCTGCTCACCCAGCTGGCGTGGCCGGTGAGCGGTTTGCCGAGCGGGGCCGGGCGGTGCGGGTCGGTGACGTTCCACAGCCGGACCGTGCGGTCGTAGCTGGCCGTGGCCAGGGTGTGGCCGTCCGGGCTGAAGGAGGTGAGGTAGACGGCGCCGGTGTGGCCGGACAGCGGGGTGGCCAGCGGGGCGTTCACGATGGAGATCAGGCGGCTGTAGGTGCCCTCGTCGCCGGGGCGCAGCTGGTGCGCGACCAGATCGAGCTGGGCGGCCAGCGAGGGATCCGTGTGCTGCACCCGGTCGGCCTCGGCGAGCACCTGCGCGAAGACGGCGTCGTCGCGCTGCCGGGAGGCGATCACCGCGGACCCCGCGGCGAGCACGGCCAGCGCGACCAGTGCGGCGACCGCGGCCCGGCCCAGCCACACCGAGCGCTTGCGCAGCCGTACCGAGGCGGCCAGGAACTCCACCGCGCTGCGGGTGAGGTAGGTGTCCCCGGCGGACCGGGCCCAGCTGCGGGCCTGTTCCAGCCGGGACCCCCGGTACAGCAGCGAGCTGTCCCGGCCGGAGTCCTCCCAGGCCCGGCCGTCCTCCTCCAGCCGCTGGCGCAGCAGGTGGTCGCCGCGGCCCTCGTCGATCCAGTGCCGCAGCCGGGGCCAGGCGTGCAGCAGCGCCTCGTGGGTGATCTCCACGGTGTCCGCGTCCAGGGTGACCAGCCTCGCCCGCACCAGGGCCTCCAGCGACTCCTCCGTCTTGCCGGGGTCGGCGGACTCCTGTGCCAGCTGCCGGCGGGTGCCGCGCCGCCGGGTGGCCTGGGTGTCCTCGCCCAGCCGGACCAGCCGCAGCAGGAGCAGCCGGGCGGCGGTGCGGGCGGCCGGGTCCAGGCCGGACCAGGCGCGCTCGGCGGTCGCCGCGACGGCGCCCTGGATGCCGCCCGCCGCGCGGTAGCCGGCCAGTGTCAGTTTTCCGGCCTTGCGGCGCTGCCAGGTGGCCAGCAGCGCGTGCGACAGCAGCGGGAGCGCGCCCGCGTCGTGCGCGCCGCGCGGGCCGTCGGCGCTGACCTCGCGCACGATCAGTTCGGCCAGCCCCGGCTCCAGCTCCAGCCCCACGGCCTTGGCCGGGCCGGTCACCGCCTCGCGCAGCTCGGCGGTGGTCAGCGGGCCGAGCACCATGTGCCGGTGCTGGAGGGCGTCGGCGAGTTCCGGGTGGCCGAGGCACTGCTCGTAGAAGTCGGCGCGGATGCCGAGGACGACCTGGACGGGGGCGGGTACGGGGGAGCCGGGGGGCGGGGTGCAGGCGGCGTGCAGGAACCGGACGAAGGTACGGCGGTCCGCCTCGTCGGCGCAGAGGGTGAACGCCTCCTCGAACTGGTCCACGATGAGGACCGGCCGCGTGCCGGGGTCCTGGTCGCGGCCCGCCCAGACCGTGACCGCCTCGCGCACGGCCCGGGCCAGGTGCGGGGCGTCGCTGCCGGGCAGCGCCGGGTCGTGCGCGGCCTTCCGCTCGGCGGCGCGCGCGGCGTCCGCGGTCCCGGCCAGTTCCGGGACGCGGCGGACGAGTTCGCCCAGCGGATCGGCTCCGGGTACGAGCTGCACGACCCGCCGGGGCCGGACGGCGGTGCCGTCCGCCGGGCCGTCCGGGGCGCCGGCGCGGATCGCGGGGACCAGACCGGCGTTCAGCAGCGACGACTTCCCCGCTCCCGAGGCGCCGACCAGCATGACCAGGCCGCCCGAGCGCTCGGCCGCGCGCAGCTGGGCGACGAGGGCGGCCGTGCTGCGTTCGCGGCCGAAGAACCAGCGGGCGTCCTCCCGCCGGTAGGGGGCCAGGCCCCGGTACGGGCACACACCGCCGGCGACGGGCGGGGCCTGGGCCGGGGGGCGCCGGTTGCGTTCCACGGGCGGTGCGGGCCGCTCGCCGGTCGGACCGGCCAGCGCCAGCTCCCACAGCCGCTGCCAGTGGGCGAGGTCGTACAGGCCGGTGGAGACCGGTGCGGGCCGCAGGCGCCGGGCCTCCGGGATCAGGATCTGCAGCACCGCGGCGAGGGCGGCGAACTGGGCCGGCACGTTCCGCGCCCGGCGCCAGTCGCTGATCCGCTGCGCCGAGACGCGTACGGGCCGGCCGCGCTCGTCGACCCGCTGCAGTCGTACGACCGCCTCGGCGACGCTCTTGAGGGGAGGGTTTCCGGCCTCCTTGTACAACAGCGCGAGACGCTCGGCGAAGGCTGTGCGTGCCCCTGAGTCGGAACTCAAGGTCCCACCCCTTACCCCGTGTGGACGTCCGGACCGGAAAACTCACCCTACAAGGCTGACCTGCGGCGAAGGGGTCGGCCGGAGACCGGGACCTCCACCTGCGGGGCCGTGAGTGGCAGGATCCCGACCCGGTAGCGCACCCGTCACGCACCGTCCGGACAGGCCACCGGCCCGGTGCCCCGGAGAGGTGGCCCATGGCGCCGAAGGTTCTCGGCCGAATTCGCGCGTCCCCGGTCGCGCGCGGCGGGTGAGCCCGCGCGCCCCGGACACCGTCCCCGTTCTTCGATCCGTGCCGCATCGCCGACAGGGCGCGGGTCGACGGCCCGGCACCGTCCGGCACCGGTCCCCACGAGGGGAGGGACCGGTGCCGGACGGACGGGATCTGCGCCGCGGCCCGGCCGCCCGCCCCCTGGTCATCTGACGATCCGTCAGTTACTGTCGCCCCGCCGGTCCTTTGCGAAGGGGTGAGGTGCCCATGAGGTCTCCCGAGGAGAAGCAGCGTCCCCGGTGCCCACGGCCGCCCGGTGAACCGCGCTGGGTCGCGATGTTCCACGAGCCCGCCCAGGACACCTGGACGGTGGGCGCCGAGTCCCCGTACCGGGAGCCGGTGCTGTACGCCGTCGGCGACATGACCCGGACCGTGCGGGCGCGCGGAGCCGAGGCGGTCGTTGCGCTCTGGGGGCCCGGGGACGGCGGCTGGCGCCTCTACGACACCCCGTCCGCCCCGCCCCCGACCCCGGTGCCCGAGCGGCCCGCGCCCGGCTCGGCGGCACCGGAGCGGCTGGCGGAGCGCATGACGGACCGCCGGCACCAGGTGCTCATGGCCGGGCTGAGCAAGGCGGGCCTGT
>NZ_BNBF01000019.1:0-4423 GCF_014654935.1 Streptomyces capoamus | reverse complement strand
ACGACCTGGGTCCCGAGGACGGCGAGGCGGTCCGCACGCTCGTCGACCGGCTCGACGAGCCGACGGTCCGCCGGGTGGCCCACTGGCTCTCGGCCGCGGGCGGCCCGCGGTAGCCCGGGGGCCCGGTTCGGCGGGGCAGCGGCCGGGCAGGGACGTCCCGAGTGTCACCGCGACGCGTGGAGGACGCATGAAGGTCTCCGTCGACCGTTCCCTGTGCTACGGCTCCGCGGAGTGCGCGTACCGGGCACCGGACGTGTTCGCCTTCGAGGACGGGTACGGCGTCGTACGCCCCGGTGCGGCGCAGGCGGCCGGGGATCCGCGGGTGCGGGAGGCGGTCCGCGAGGCGGCCGAGAGGTGCCCCGCACAGGCGATCGCCCTCACGGGGACGGAACCGGAGGCCGGGTAGGACCGCGAGGCAGGACCGGGCGGGAGGCCCTCGGGGGCGCCGGGGGTGCTCCCCGCCGGGGGTGCCGTTCAGCGGGCGGGAGGTGGTGGGTAGGCCCAGCCGAAGGCGGCCAGTGCCCGGGCGCGGGACTCGGCGACCGCCATGCGGGCCGCGCGTTCGGCGGGATCGGTGTGCGCCGGCCGGCCCGTGACCTGGCCCTCCCACTTGCGGTACAGCAGGCCGGCCTCGGCCGTGAACCAGCCGCGGCTCACCGCGTCCAGCGCCAGCAGCAGACCGGTGTCCTCCGAGGCGGGCAGCGCCATCCAGCCGCCCAGGGCGGTGAGCAGCTCCCGCCGGACGCACAGGCTCGCCGGGTGGACCGGGGCGCGGAAGTCGTTCCGCTTCCAGTGGCCGAGGACGGTACCGCGTTCGATCGGGCCGTCGTCGGGGTCGCCGGGGAAGCCGGCCGTGGAGCCGTCGGGCAGCAGGTCCAGGACGCGGGACGTCGTCCAGCCGACGGTCGGGTCCGCCTCCAGCACGGCCACGTCCCGGGCGAGCGCGCCGGGCGTGAGCTGGTCGTCGGCGTCGAGCACCTTGACGTAGGCGCCCTCCGCGCGCGCCAGCGCGATCGTCCGGGCGACCCCAGGGCCGCCCGGCCGGCCCCCGCGGAAGGACACCCGGGCGTCGTCCGGGACGTGCGGGCGGACGTCCTCGGTGGTGCCGTCCTCCTGCACCACCCAGTCCCACTCCCAGCCGGCGGGCAGCCGCTGCGCGCACAGGGAGGCGTACGCGTCCGGCAGGAACCGGGCGGACGGGCCGTGGACAGCGGTGACTACGGTGACGCGCCGGTTCACGGCAGCGCTCACCACCTTTCCGGGTCGTGGGTGCGGGGTCGGTCGTGGTCCGTGGGGTGCGAGGTCCTCCGAGCATGGCGTACCGGGGGGCGGAACAGCGCGAGACCCCCGGCCGAACCCGGCCGGGGGTCTTTCCGTGTCGACTGGTGCGTACGCAAGTCGCCGTGCGGTCGAGACGTTGCGGTACAGCGGCGGTCGGGGATCAGCAGTCGAGGGACTCCGCCGGGTGCTCCTCGGACGTGGTCTCCGCCTGGGTGTCGGGGAGCGACCGGTGCCGGCAGCCGGGGGTCTTCCCGTGGGCCTCGGCCCGGATCCGCTGCTTCATCGTGGGGGGCAGGGCCTTGGCGTGCGACCAGACCCAGTGGCGGGGCGCCGGGATCGTCGGGGTCGTGCGGTGCGCGGTGCCGGTGCGGGGGCTCTCGGTCCGGGGTCCGGCCGCGGCGGCGGTCGCGGAGGCGGCGGTGACGAGTCCGAGCGCCGTGCACAGCGCGAGGAAGGCGGTGACGATGGCGGTCCACAGCTTCATGACCTTGTTCTTGGCCATGGCCCCTCACTTTCGGGTCGGGCGATTTGCGTACTTTCCTCATGATGTGTATGAGCGCCGCGAGGTGGTGGACCGACGCCCGTGGCGCGTCGATGTTCCGATGAACACCACTCGGATGGGTGCACAAAGGCAGAAAAGCCCGCAAAACGCGCTGAGGGTGAGCGAAGAGGGAGCAAAGTAACGGTCCGTGGGGGTGCCGTCACGCTCCGGCCGGAACCGCCCGCGACCTGGCCTATTGCGCTTCCGGAGGCGGGAGTTGGGCCCCGGCGCAGGTCACCGATCGATATCGGTCGGTGTGTATAGTCGGGCGCCAGAGGTCCCCAACGTCAAGGAAAGACGAGGTCGCGCGGTGAAGAAGCTGCTCCTGGTCGCACTGGCCGCCATCGGCGGGCTCCTCGTGTACCGCCAGATCCAGGCGGATCGCGCCGAGCAGGACCTGTGGACGGAGGCGACTGACTCCGTGCCCACGGGTTCGTGAGTCCCGATACCCGATCTGTACCGACCCCGGCCGCCTGCGCGGCCGGGGTTTTGTGTTCCGCCCGGGTTGCGGGCGCCCGACGGGTGGGTTAGCCGACGGCCCGGTGCCCCGCCGGCGCCGGGCGCGTTTCGGACGGGCGCGGCCATTGCCCGGATGGCCGAGCGGCGGCCGGGGCAGGATGGGGCCCGCGGCCGGGAGCGGCCGTCCGACGACCGGGGGTGGTGGCGCGTGCGGGCGCGAGGCGGTACGACGGCGTGGACATGGCGGCGGGCCGGGGCCGCCCGGCGCGCCCTGGTCCTGCTGCTGGGCGCCGCCCTCGTCCTGTTGCCGGGCACCGCCCTCGCCCTGCCGGCCGGTGCCCCGGCCGCCGCCGCGCCCGCGGCACCGGCGCCGTACGCCTTCGTCCCCGGCGCCCGGACCGTCGCCGGCGCGCAGCGGCCCACCGCGGACGCCGCCCTGCTGGACCCGGGCCGCGCCTACCGCAGTTCCCTGCCGCGCGACGGCAGGCTCTTCTACCGCCTCCGCCTCACCGCCGAGGCGACCGCGTACGTCCCCGTCACCGCCGTACCGCCCGCGGACACCACCGTCTCCGCCACCGACGGCATCCGCGTCTCGCTCCAGGACGCCAAGGGCACCCCCTGCTCCTACGCCTCCACCCGCTTCGGCGCCGGGCTCAGCCCCCGCCCGGTCACCGCCCTGGCGCAGCGCGACGCCGGCAAGGCACTGTGCCAGGGCCCCGGAACCTACTACGTGCTGGTGGAACGGCTCGACGCCGAGGGCTCCGGCGCGGCGGCCCGGACCGGCCGCTGGGACCTGGAGATCACGCCCGCCACCGAGCCCGGCCTCGCGCAGGCCGGCCCCAGCACCGCGCCGCAGACCTGGGACTCCGCGACACCGGCGCCCCTCACCGGCACCGCCCGCGACCGCCCCGGCGGCACCGGTTTCAGCACCGCCCGCCCGCTCGGCCAAGGCGTCTGGCGGACCGCCCTCGCACCCGGCGAGACCCGGTTCTACAAGGTCCCGCTGGACTGGGGCCGGCAGCTGCACGCCTCCGCCGAGCTGGGCGGCGCCGCCGGACACGGCTATGTCGGCGGCGCCCTGGACCTCTCCCTGCACAACCCCGTGCGCGGCTACGTCGACGACGCCGCCCTCGGCTACACCGGCGCCCCGAAGACCGCCGCCCTCGCCCCGCTCCCGCCCGTGGAGTACGCCAACCGCCAGGCCGTGCCCGCCGCGGTGACCTCCGTCCGCTTCGCCGGCGACTACTACCTCGTCGTGCACCTCAGCACGCGGCTGGCCGGCACGTTCGGCCGGGGGCCGTTCGAGGTGACCCTGCGGGTCCGGGTGGGCGGCCGGGCGCACGCGGGGCCCGCGTACGCCGGCCGGCCCGTGCCCGCCGACGTCTTCACCCTCACCGAGCAGGACCGGGAGGCCGTGCCGGTGGCGGCCGCCGGGGACGGGACCGGCCACCGGGCGATGCGGCTGCTCGCCGCGGGAGGGATCGGCACGGGCACCGCGCTGCTGCTGCTCCTCGGCGGCTGGACGCTGGCGGCGCGGCGGGCTCACGCCCGGGCCAGCGCCCAGAAGCCGATCGCGTAGCAGGCGAGCGCCAGCAGCAGGAGGGGGATCGCGGCCTTGGCCGGCGGCCCGGGGCGGCGGGCCGCGCGCCGCGCCCGGCGGCCCCGGGCCCGCCGAACGGGGGGCGGCGGGGGCACGGACGGGAGGGCCGCCCGCGGATCGCGGGCGGTGTACGCCGCCGTGGTGGTGTCGATGCCCAGATTTGGCACCCCGTCCGGGAGCGGGAGCGGGAGCGGGGGCGGAAGCGGCAGCGGGGCGGGGGCCGGGGGGTGCTCCGGGGGCCGCTGGGGCGGCGGCAGCCGGAAGCTGCCGGTGTCGGAGAGGGAGCCGGTGCCGGTGGAGGCACCGGGGCCCCTGTCCGTACCGGGGCCGGGGCCCGTTCCAGGACCCCTGCCCGCGCCCGCGCCCGGGTCCGGGTACGCCCCCGTCCCCGCACCCGCATTCGAACCCGTGAGCGCGCCCGTCCCCGCACCCGACCCCGTGAACACGCCCGCGCCCGCGCCCGCCCCCGTCCCCGCACCAGAACCCGTGAACGCGTCCGCGCCCGCACCCGGACCCGTGAACGCCCCCGCCCCCGCACCCGA
>NZ_BNBF01000018.1:179743-180035 GCF_014654935.1 Streptomyces capoamus | reverse complement strand
ACCGCGCCGGCATCGCCACCAGCTACCACCAGCTCGGCATCATCGCCGAGCTGCGGGGGGACTACCAGCAGGCCGAGAAACGCTACCGCGCCTCCCTCACCATCAAGGAGGAGCTCGGCGACCGCGCCGGCATCGCCTCCAGCTACCACCAGCTCGGCATGATCGCGCAGCTACAGGGGGACTACCAGCAGGCCGAGGATCGCTACCGCGCCTCCCTCACCATCAAGGAGGAGCTCGGCGATCGCGCCGGCATCGCCTCCAGCTACCACCAGCTCGGCATGATCGCGCAGGC
>NZ_BNBF01000018.1:176371-179689 GCF_014654935.1 Streptomyces capoamus | reverse complement strand
ACTACCAGCAGGCCGAGGAACGCTACCGCGCCTCCCTCACCATCCTGGAGGAGCTCGGCAACCGCGCCGGCATCGCCTCCAGCTACCACCAACTCGGCATGATCGCGCAACTACAGGGGGACTACCAGCAGGCCGAGGATCGCTACCGCGCCTCCCTCACCATCCTGGTGGAGCTCGGCGACCGCGCCGGCATCGCTCGCAGCTACGGTCAGCTGGGTGTGCTCCATACCCAGCAGCAAGGCCCCGCCGACGGCGTGCCATACACGCTGCAGGCCTTGGCGCTTGAACTGGAGGTCGGAAGGCCACCTGCAACGAGCCTTTTCTGGCTCAGCCGGCAGAGGGCTCTCCTCGGCGACGATGCCTTCCGTTCCCTCCTCGACGAACAACTGCCGGGCCAGGTAGTCGCATCGATCATGGAGGTCACGCAGCCCCAGGACGAACCCCCGCCGGACGACCAGTCAGCCGCCCCCTGAGACCTCACCTGCACGCACCCGACTCGGACCGCACCGCCACATGATCCGCCTCGGTAACGTGACCCGGGGAAACCGATGACGAGGCACACCGTCAGCAGCCGAGGGGAACGGTCATGGTACGCGCGCCCAAGAGCGTGGATGTGAAACTGAACCTGCGCGTGCTGGAGATCTCCGGCACCTGGGAGCCCAACGACGCCGAACGCCGCGCGGCCTGGGAAGTCTACGTAGAACTGGTCACCCGGATCTCCGTCGTCCCCCTGCGCGCCGATGAGGGCCTTCTGCGCGAAGCGCTCAGCAGCCTGTACTCCCTGTTCGCCACGACCCGCGACGTCCTGCGGCGGCACGGCCCCGAGGTCGCCGAGCCCAAGCGCAACGGGCAGTACAACTTCGGCTACCTCGCGGTCGCCATGCTCAACTTCGGGATCCGTCCCCTGCTCGCCCGCTGGCACCCGGCGCTGGAGGACTGGGAGGGCCGGCGTCCTGCCGACCGCTCCCGCCGTGACCATGAACAGCTCTGGGCACAGGCCGACGAACTCCGCGCGGCCCTCAACGACACCCGCCGCATCCTCACCGCCTACGCCGACCTCCTCGCCGGCGCCTGCGGCGTGCCCAACCTCCTGCAAGCGGTGCCCACCGACAACTGATCCCAGGGAGTAGGGGCGGTCAAGCGCGCCGTGAGCATCGCCTCCACCGGGCGCCTCGGCTCAGGCCTCCTCCGCACGCACGCGGGGATGGCCGGCGGTGAGCAGCCTGATGTCTTCCACGTCGGAAGTAAGGATCGTCACCCGGCCGGGATGCTGCAGGGCGGTCGCGCACAGCATGGCGTCGATGGCGTACTTGTGGCCGTGCAGCTCCGCCGCACGCAGCAGGCCTGCGGCGGATTGCGCGACGGCCTGGGTCACCGGCTCGACTTTCAGGCGGGACAGGGTCCATTTCAGTGCGGCTTCGTTGATCTTCGGGTGGATCACCTCGACCAGCACCGCCGCCGAGGTGATCACGGGCAGGTCCGCTTCGCGCGCCGCCGTCAGCCACTCATGGATGCCCCGGTCGCGTTGTACGGCCTTCGCCAAGCCCTCGCTGTCCAGGACCAGGGCACCGCTCACGCGGCTTCCCCGGCATGGGAAGCGCCACCGGTCAGCCGGGCGCGCTTGGCCGCCACGGCCTCGGGGTCGGCCGGGCCGTGCACCTCGTCGAAGTCGGCGATCAGCTCATCCAGGTTGTCCCGCTCGATCTGCCGCTGAGCCGCCTTCTCCAGGTAGGCCGACACGCCCCGCTTGCCGACCCGCTCCCGGATCGCCCGCAGCGTCCCGGCAGTCAAGGTGACGGAGATACCGCTGGTGGGACCCTCGCCGGCCAGGAAGTCCACGTCTTCGCCATCAGCCATACCTCGAGTATGGCATTGAGAATGGCATAGCGGTGGCGCGTCGAGTGGCCGGCGAACCGGGTGGTGCTCGGTCCCACCCGCCGGCCGGTGCTTTCAGCGGGCGTCGGGGACGCTCCGTTCGTCGCGCGGTGCCGACGGCGCGGGGGTGTTCCCGGCCGTCTCCATCGGCGGTGCGGTGCTGGGCTTCCTGAGGGTGAAGGCCAGCAGGCCGCCGAGGACGGAGGCCGCTCCGCCGACCCACATGGCCGTACTCATGCCGTCGGCCACAGCCGCGGCAGCCGGGGCCGGGCCGGAGTCCGGCAGTCCGGCGGTGGCCACGGCGACGAGCAGGGCGAGGCCCGCCGCTCCGCCGATCTGCTGGGAGGTGGTGGCCAGCGCCGAGGCGGCGCCGGCCTCCTGGGGGGCGACACCGGTGGCGGCGGAGGCGAACATGGCGGGGAAGGTGATTCCGCCGCCGACGCCCCACACGACCAGGCCGGGCACCAGGTTCAGGAAGGTGGCGTCGGTGCTCATGGACACCGACAGCAGGACCATGCCCGAGCCGTTGGCGAGCATGCCGGTGAAGAGTGTGGCCCGCGGACCCCACGTGGCCAGCAGGAGGCCGGCGAGCCGCAAGGACGCGGCCATCGAGATGAGGGTCAACGGCACGAAGGCCAGGCCGGCTTCCAGCGCGTCGTAGGACAGGGCGCCCTGCAGGTAGGTGGTGAAGATGTAGTACGAGCCGCCCAGCGCGCTCTGGAAGACCAGGATGATCAGGATCGCGGTCACCAGGCTGCGGTTGCGCAGCAGGCGCAGGGGGACCAGTGGACTCGTGGTCCTGTGCTCGACCACGGCGAAGACCGCGAGGAGCACGGCCCCGACGGCCATCGCTCCTGCCCCGCGGACCGATCCCCAGCCGGCCTCCGGTCCGCTCACCAGCCCGAGTACCACCAGCGAGGACCCGGCGGTGGCGAGCAGTGCGCCCGGCACGTCGAACCCGCCTCGGCGGTCGCGGGCGGTGCGCCGGTCCGCCGGGAGGACGGCGGGTGCCACGGCGGCGGCGAACAGGGCGAGCGGCACCAGGACGAACAGCACCCACTCCCAGCCCCATGCCTGGGTGAGCAGGCCTCCGAGCAGCGCGCCGGCGGCGAGGCCACCGCTTCCGCAGGCGCCCCAGACAGCGAGGGCGCGATTGCGTTCCGGGCCTTCCGCGAAGCACGTGTGGATCATCGCGAGAAGGGCGGGGCTGAGCAGTGCCGCGCCGAACCCCTGGAGCGCACGGGCGGTGACGCGCACGGACGGGCTCTCGGCGAAGCCGCCGAGGAGGCACGAGAGTCCGAATATGACCAGGCCCGCGATGAAGACACCACGGGCACCGAGGCGGTCGACGACGCGACCGCCGAGGAGCAGTAATCCGCCGAAGGCCACGGCGTACGCGCTGACGACCCATTGCAGGGACTGGGCGGTGAAGCCGAGCGCGCT
>NZ_BNBF01000018.1:172583-176327 GCF_014654935.1 Streptomyces capoamus | reverse complement strand
GCCGATCTCCGGGAGCGCGACGAACACGATGTTGTAGTCGACGGCAACGATGAACTGGGCGAACGCCAGCAGCGCGAGCATCAGCCCGGTCCGCGGCCTGGTGCGGGGGGCGGTATCAGCGGTACCAGCGGTACCAGCGGTGTCAGCCACGTCTTGGCTTCCTTGCTTCCTTCGAGATGCGGTGCGGAGGTCCGCCGGTCCGCACACGGCGGGCGGAACAGGACCTCACAGCCTGAACGCCGCGAGGTTACTACACGGCGTTCAGTCTTTGCCTGCCGTGTTGGGTTTCGACGCGGTTAAGCTGGGGGCATGGCAGAGGCGACGCAGAGCCGGCGGGAGCGCCTGAGGGCGGAGACGACCCGGGAGATCAAGGCGATCGCGCTCGGACACATGGCGGACGGAGGTCCGGCCGCCATCTCCCTGCGGGCCATCGCCCGGGAGATGGGCATGACGGCGGGCGCGATCTACAGCTACTTCGGCAAGCGCGACGACCTGATCACGGCGCTCACCGCCGATGTCTACGAGTCGCTGGCGCAGGCCCTGGAGAGTGCGCACCGCGGCGTTCCCCCGGCCGACCCGGCGGACCGGCTCCTCGCCCATGCCCACGCCTATCGCGCCTGGGCGGTGGCCCATCCGCAGGAGTTCCGGCTCATCTACGGCGACCCGGTCCCCGGCTACCTGCCCCCCGAGGCCGGTCCGGCGCAGGAAGCCGAGCACCGGCTGTGCGCGGTGCTTCTCGCTCTCGTCGCCCACGCCTGGCCGCGGGCGGCCGGGTTCCAGGAGGGCTGCGACTACACATGGGACGACTTCCAGCCGAGCCTGGCCGCCCTGGCCCGGGAGTCGTTCCCCGATCTGCCGCCCGCGGCCGTGGCCCTGTGCCTCCGGCTCTGGGCCCGCATGCACGGCCTTCTCACGCTGGAGGTCTACGGCCACCTGCGGCACCAGGTCGCCGACCCGGCAAAGCTCTACGACGCCGACATGCGGGACCTGATCCGCACGCTCGGGCTCGCGACGCCTAAGGACACGGTCACGGCTGTGTGAGGCCTGCGCGGTCATGGCTGTGTGGTGCCCGCACGGTCATGGCCGCGTGACGCCCGCCCCGTCTCGGCCGCGTGCCGCCCGCCGGTAGATCCGGGTCCCGGCCCAGTGCACCGCCGCGACATCCCAGTGCACCGCCGCAACTTCCCGGTGCACCGCCGCGACATCAGGCCGGCATCCAGCCACCGAAAACGCCCTCCCTTTCCCCGGTGTTTGCTTATCGCCCACGCCGATTCAATTCCCCGGCCGCTCTTCCGTCCCCGGCGCATCACCGATATCCGGCGATCGTTTCGGCGGAGATCCGGCACTCGCTGAATCCGGCACCTTTCCCGGCCCCCTCCCCTCCGGGCACCGCCACGTCGATCAGTAAGGACCGGTCCACGTCGGCGGCCTCCTTCCGTGGGGTCTCCCGCCGGCGCCCTCCGTTCGGCACCGCCCCCGGCAGCCGCCGGGACCACATGGCCGGAAAGCGGGGTCGATGGCACCTACATGCCTGTCGGGGCCCACTACCACCGGCATTCGGCCGTGCCGCCGCGGCCTGCCGCGACCGGCGCGCGGACCCCTGCAGCCACCCGCCGCGACGGTCGGGGCGCACGCCCGCCGGCCTGCCGTCCGACCGGCGGAAAACAGCCCGTCGGCCGAACTGACGACCGGCATGAAAAGTCTCCGTTAAGGGGCTCTTTAGCGTTCCCGGCTAGCGTTGTCGAAGGCATGAGCTCGCCGATGGAAGTTCGTTTCCAGTCAAGGGGGAGGAACGAATTGAAAATCACTCGACAGGCCGAAGAAAAGATGGGGGCCGTGGTTGAGGGCTTCGATCTGGCCACTGCGTCGGACGAAGATTTCGAAGAACTCAAGACCCGGACCTACCGCGACAAGATCCTGGTGCTCAAGAACCAGGACCTGTCGCCCGAGCGCTTCCTCGAACTCGGCCGGAGGCTCGGTACTCCCGAGACCTACTACGAGCCGATGTACCAGCACCCCGAGGTGAAGGAAGTCTTCGTCTCCTCGAACGTGAGCGAGGGGGAGAAGCAGATCGGGGTCCCGAAGACGGGCAAGTTCTGGCATGCGGACTACATGTTCATGCCGAAGCCGTTCGGGCTCACCCTGATCTACCCCCAGGTCATCCCGCAGAAGAACCGCGGAACCTTCTTCATCGACATGGGCAAGGCCTACGAGAAGCTCTCCGACGAGCTGAAGGCCACCCTCGCCGACGCGGTGGCGGTGCAGACCGTGCGCCGGTACTTCAAGATCCGCCCGACGGACGTGTACCGCCCGATCTCCAAGATCCTCGAAGAGATCGAGACCAAGACGCCGGCGTCCCCGCACCCGGCCGTCTTCAAGCACCCGGGCACCGGCGAGCAGATCCTCTACATCAGCGAGGGGTTCACCGCCGAGCTGCGGGACTCCGCCGGCAACCCGCTCGACGACTCGGTCCTGAAGGATGCCCTGGAGGCCGTGGGCCAGCTGGATCCCGCGTGCGAGCACGAGAACATCCACCTCCAGACCTTCGAGAAGGGTGACCTGCTGCTCTGGGACAACCGCAGCCTCGTGCACCGCGCGCTGCACACCGCGACGCCGGAGCCCGCCGTCTCGTTCCGCGTCACCGTGCACGACCACCTCCCGTTCTACGAGGGCATCTCCGCCTGACCAGCCAGTTCCTGGACCTCACGACCGAGAAAGAGTCGTCATGACCACAGCGCAGCCGGCCCGGAAGCACCCGAATCCGTTCGACGAGGCGTTCTTCAAGGACCCGTATCCGACCTACGCCGAGATGCACAGGACGGGCGCGCCCCTGCACCGCGTGTCCCTGTCGGACGGCAACGACGTCTGGCTCATCACCGGCTACGAGGAGGCCAGCGAGGCACTGAAGGACCGCCGCCTGGTCCGGAACCGCCGGCACGCGGGCCCCGACTACAAGAGCGAGATCCTGCCCGAGATCGTCCGGTCCGGGAACCTGCACATGGAGGACGGGCAGATCCACACCCGCCTCCGCCGCTTCATGAACTTCGCCTTCACCCCGAAGCGGGTCGCGGCCATGGTGCCCCGGATCGAGCAGGTCACCAAGGAGCTGCTCGACGCCATGGAGGCCAACGGCGGCGGCGACATCATGGACGGCCTGGCGGCGCCGCTCCCGATCGCGATGACCACCGGCATCCTCGGTGTGCCGGACGACCAGCGGGGCGACTTCCGGTACTGGAGCGACGAGCTCCTCGGCGGCGCGCCGGAGCGTGCCCGCGAGGCCGCCGAGCAGCTGCTCGTCTACGTGCAGGGGCTCATCGACCTCAAGCGGCGCGAGCCGGCCGACGACCTGATCTCGTACTGGGTCTCGGTCAAGGACGACGAGGGCAAGCCGCTGACCGATCAGGAAATGATCGGCATGACCTTCTTCCTGCTGCTGGGCGGCTACGACACGACGGTCGGCCAGATCGGTGCCTCCGTGCTCGCGCTGCTCAAGTACCCGGAGAAGGCCGAGGCGATGCGCACCAATCCGGACATCATTCCGGACGCGGTCGAGGAGCTGATGCGCTGGGACGGCTCGACGCACAGCGGCATCCGGCGGTTCGCCGCCGAGGACGTGGAGATCGGCGGCGAGACCATCCGCAGCGGTGACTGCGTGCTGATCTCGCTGGGCGCGGCCAACCGCTGCCCGATGCGTTTCGCCGATCCCGACAAGCTGGACTTCGAGCGTGAGCAGAACTGGCAGCT
>NZ_BNBF01000018.1:166880-172545 GCF_014654935.1 Streptomyces capoamus | reverse complement strand
CGGTTTCGGCCGGGGCCCGCACCACTGCCCGGGCAAGGAGCTCGCCCGGCACGAGCTGCGCATCGCGCTGGGCGAACTGGTGCGCCGCTTCCCGAACATGAAGCTGGCGGTGCCCGAGGAGGAGGTCGTCTGGCGTCCGTCGTACCTGATCCGGGTCCCGTACGAGCTGCCGGTCAGGTTCTGAGCGTGACGACGACACCGGACGCTCCGGGGGCGGCCCGCTGCCCGTTCAGCACGGTGAAGACGCCCTTCGACGCCGCCTACTTCGCGGACCCGTACGCGACGTACCGCCGTCTGCACACCGAGGGCCCGGTCCACCGGATCAAGACGCCCGAGGGGTACGACGCCTGGCTGGTCACCCGCTACACCGATGTGCACCAGCTGCTGGGCGATCACCGGCTGGTGCGCCACGTGCGGCACGCCAAGGGTGACTACTACCGCTTCCCGCTGCCCGTCGAGTTCTCCCGGTCGCTGGTCCGCGAGGACCCGCCCGTGCACACGCGGCTGCGCCGGTACATGAACCTGGCGTTCGCGCCGAAGCGGGTACGGCCCCTGAAGCCCCGTATCGAGGCGGTGACGGACGAACTCGTCACCGCGCTCGGGGACAGCGGCGAGACCGACCTGATGGCCAGCCTCGCCATGCCGCTGCCCATCACGATCATCGCCGAGATGCTGGACGTCTCGGCGGAGGAGCGGGCGGACTTCCGCCGCTGGGCCGACGCGCTGGTGGGCCTGGACCAGGAGGAGCTGCGCAAGGGCGGCATCAGCATGCTGCACTGCCTCTCCCGGCTGGTCGAGCTCAAGCGGAAGGAGCCGGGCGACGACATCTGGAACGACTGGATCCGGGGTCTTCAGGGGCAGGAAGAGCCACTGGAGACGGACGAGCTGCTGGGCCTCGGCTTCATGGTGCTGCTCGGTGGGTACGACCCCACCGCCGGCGTCATCGGCTCGGCCGTCCTGCGGCTGCTGCAGGAGCCGGAACTGGCGCAGCGGCTGCGCGAGCAGCCGGAACTGATGCCGTCGGCCGTGGAGGAGTTCCTGCGGCTGCACGGCGCCAGCCACACCGCCGCGCGGCGGTTCGCCGCCGAGGACGTCGAGGTCGGCGGGGTGACCATCCCGGCCGGGTCCGCGGTGTTCCTGTCGCTCAGCGCGGCCAACCGTGATCCGGAGAAGTTCGAGGACCCCGAGGTCTTCCGGCCGGACCGGGCACCCAACCGCCATGTCGCCCTGGGGCAGGGGCCGCACTTCTGCTCCGGCGCCGAACTGGCCCGTATGGAGATCACGGCGGCGCTGGAGGCCGTACTGCACCGCCTCCCGAACCTCCGGCTGGCGGTACCGGCGGAGGAACTCAGGCTGCGGCCCGGGTATTCCATCCGGTCCCTGGAGAAGCTGCCCGTCACGTACTGATCTCATCCTGGGGGTAATGAGATGCCGACCCTGTCCCAGCCGCCGGCGCGGGCGACCGAGTTCGCCACCGACGAGGTGCTGCTAGAGCAGGTGCTGAAGCCGTACCGGCTGAACTGCCAGTACCTGAAGTCCGCGGTGGTGAGGCTGACCGACCGCCCCGGAGAGGCGGGACGGGTGTCGGCGTCCTGCGAGTTCGAGATCCCGGAGTCCTGCTACATCGACGACACCGGGCACTTCAACTCGGTGGAATTCAACATCTGTTACAACCAGATGATGTATTACGTGATCGCCAAGGCGGTCAAGGAGCGGCTCCTGGAGCCGCTCGCTTCCTGGAGCATGGCGGACTACTGGTCGCGCCAGCTTGCCGATTTCCTCATCACCGATTTCCGCAGTGCCTTCCGGCGCGCGATGCGAGGCGGCAGGTTCTCCGGTGAGATCGAGATCGTCGACCTCACCGAATGGGAGGGGGACGACCTCCACGAAGCACTGCTGGTCGCGCAGACCACGTGCCGTTACTGGGACGAGGCCGGCGGCAACTGCCACGGCGAGGTCCGCATAGCCATCACCAATCCGGTCAGCAACCAGAATCGATCCTGAGGCATTCATGACGACGACCACGCCACTGGTTGAGCAGCTGCGCGCCCTTCCCCGGCCCGAGCGGCGTTCCCGGGTCGAGGAGCTGGCGCGCACCGAGTTCCGCACGGCGCTGCTCATGTCCGAGGACGAAGACGTTCCGCTGGACCAGAACTACTTCGACCTGGGCCTGACCTCCCTCCGTGTCACCGAGATCAAACAGCGCCTGGAGGCACAGCTCGGCTGCGCCATCGACACGGCCGTGCTGTTCGCGGTGCCGACGCTGGGCCGCCTCGTGGAGTACCTGCAGAACGAGATCCTCCCGAAGCTGACCGGGGAGGCGACGGCAGCGCAGCCGAAGGCCGCCAGCACCGTGCCGGCCGGCCGCAAGGCACTGGTCACCGACCTGCTGAACGATCTGTACAAAGACTGAACGCACACCTGGCCTGACCAACGAACTATTCCGGGGGGCGGGAGCGCTGCCTCTGGAGCGGAGGAACCACCATGTCGAACCGGCGCCCAGATGTGCAGGAAGAACTGGACGCTGCCCGCGAAGCGCTCGAGGAGCAGCGTCACGTACTCAGGGAGCTGCTGCTCGAAAAGCACGAGCCCATCGCGATCGTGGGCGTCGGGATGCGGTTCCCGGGGGGGAACTCGACACTTCCGGGCTTCGCCGAATTCCTTGAGCAGGGCCGGTCGGGTACCGGGCCGATACCCGAGGACCGCTGGGACGTGGAGGGCTTTTCCTCGGGCGGTCAGGATGTGAAAGGCAAGATCCGCACGTTCGCCGGCGGATTCCTCGACCGGGTGGACCGGTTCGACCCGCAGTTCTTCAACATCTCGCCGAAGGAAGCGCAGTACATCGATCCGCAGCAGCGGCTCGCGCTGGAGACCGCCTGGGAGGCCCTGGAGGAGGCGGGCATCGACCCGAACAGCCTCCGCGACGGCAACGGCGGTGTGTACGTCGGCGTCTCCACCGTGGACTACACCATCGAGGCGGACGCCCTCGCGTACGAGGAGCTGGACGCCAACATCGGCACCGGTACGGCGCACTCCGCCGTGCCCGGCCGGATCTCGTACTTCCTCGGCTGGCGCGGACCGAGCATGGCCGTGGACACCGCCTGCTCCGCCTCCCTGGTGACCCTGCACCTGGCCGCCGAGGGCCTGCGCCGCGGCGAGTGCGACATCGCGCTGGCCGGCGGCGTGAACGTGATCCACCACCCGCGCAACCACATCGTCTTCTCGCAGGCGAACATGCTGTCCGTCGACGGCGAGTGCAAGACCTTCGACTCCTCCGCCGACGGGTACAGCCGCAGCGAGGGCTGCGGCATGGTCGTGCTCAAGCGGCTCACGGACGCCAAGCGCGACGGGGACCGGGTGCTGGCGCTGGTCCGCGGTTCCGCCGTGCGCCAGGACGGCGAGAGCGGCGGCCTGACCGTTCCCAACGGCTCCGCGCAGGAGATGGTCATCCGGGCCGCGCTCGACAACGCGGTGCTGGAGCCCGCGGACATCCAGTACGTCGAGGCGCACGGCACCGGCACCTCGCTGGGTGACCCCATCGAGATGGGAGCCATCCAGTCCGTCTTCGCCGAGTCGCACTCGAAGGCGAAGCCGATCGTCGTCGGCTCGCTGAAGACCAACGTCGGCCACATGGAGGCGGCGGCCGGCATCGGCGGTGTGATCAAGGCCGCGCTGCAGCTGCACAGCGGCCGGATCTTCCCGCACCTCAACATGGCGACCCCCTCGGAGCACATCCCCTGGGACGACTACTGCGTCGAGGTGCCGGTCGAGGGCCGGCCCTGGAAGGCGGACACCCGCCGCGCCGTCGTCAACTCCTTCGGCTTCGCGGGCACCATCGCCTGCGCCGTACTGGAGCAGGCGCCCGCCTTCGCCCCCGCCGAACCGTCGGTGACCGACGGGGGGCACATCTTCACCCTGTCGGCGAAGAGCGAGAAGGCGCTGGCGCTCCAGGCGGAGCGCTACCGTGCGCACCTGGCCGCGCACCCCGACCTGGACCTCGCCGACGTCTGCTACACCAGCAATGTCGGCCGGGCGCACTTCGGCAGCCGGCTCGTGGGCGTGGTGCGCGACACCGAAGAGCTGTCCGCGCTGCTCGATCGCACTCCCGCCGCTGGCCCCGAACTGAGCAAGGCCGCCTTCCTGTTCACCGGCCAGGGCTCCCAGTACGCGGGGATGGGCAAGTCCCTCCACGACGCCTACCCCGTGTTCCGGGAGCACCTGGACGCCTGTGACCGGCTCTTCGAAGCGCGGATCGGCCGGTCCGTCAAGGCCCTGGTCCTCGGTGAGGCCGAGGACCCGGAGGCGATCGACCAGACCTGCTTCACCCAGCCCGCGCTGTTCGCCCTGGAGTACGCCACCGCACAGCTGTGGCTGAGCTGGGGGATCCGGCCGAGCGTCCTGATCGGCCACAGCATCGGCGAGGTGGTCGCGGCGACCGTGGCCGGACTGTTCTCCCTCGAGGACGCGGTCCGGCTGGTCGCGGCCCGGGCCCGGCTGATGCAGTCCGTGACCGCACCCGGCGCGATGGTCGCCGTGGAAGCCGCGGAGAACGAGGTCGCGCCCCTCCTTCAGCCGTACGAGGACGTCACCTTCGGCGCCTTCAACGCGCCCGGTCACTGTGTGATCTCCGGCGGCGCGGACTCCGTCGCGGCCATCACCGGCCGGCTCGAGGAGCGCGGTCTGCGCACCAAGCGGCTCGCGGTCTCGCACGCCTTCCACTCCCCGCTGATGGCGGAGGTCTTCGACGCCTTCCGCGAGGAGATCCGGGACATCGCCTTCCACGAGCCCGAATTCACCCTGATCTCCAACATCTCCGGCGGGGTCGCCGACATCGCCGACATGTCCACCCCCGACTACTGGGTGCGGCACATCGCGGAGCCCGTCGACTTCCGGGCCGGCATGACCGCCATCGGCGCCCGCGGCCGGCACGTCTTCATCGAGGTGGGTCCCTCGGGGACGCTGCTCGGGCTGGGCAAGCGCATCCTGGACGCCAAGGAGCACGTCTGGCTGCGCAGTTCGGCCAAGGGCGACACGGACGCCTCGGTCGTCCGCGCCTCGGTGGCCGAGTGCTACGCCGCCGGGCTGCGCATCGACTGGAAGGGCTACCACCGGGGCCGCGGCGGACGGCGCACCGCGCTGCCGACGTACGCCTTCGACACCAAGCGGTACTGGCTGCCCATCACCGGCGACCGGCACGCCAAAAACCGCGTGGTCGACGCCTCCCGGGCGCACCACCCGCTGCTCGGCGCCGAGGTCAGCAGCGATGCTCAACGGGCCGAAGAGGTGCACGAGTTCTCCGCCGAGATCGGTCCCGACCAGCCGTCCTACCTGGTCGACCACGTCATCATGGGACAGACGGTGTTCCCCGGCGCCGGCTACATCGAGATCCTGCTCGCCCTGCAGGACGCGGTGTACGGCGAGAGCGGCCGCCTCCTGGAGGACGTGGCGATCCAGGAGCCGCTGATCCTCTCCGAGGAGCAGCGCACCGAGATCCGTACCCGGCTGCGGCAGCTCCCCGGCGGCGGCGCCGAGGCCGAGATCCTCAGCCGTACCCCGGGAGCCGACCAGGCCATCGAGCGCTGCCACGTCACCGCCCGGATCGGCGCGGAGTACACCCTGCTTCCCCGGCTGAAGGAGGTCGCGGCGGAGCTGGAGGAGAAGGCGG
>NZ_BNBF01000018.1:153873-166832 GCF_014654935.1 Streptomyces capoamus | reverse complement strand
CAGCCGAGGGCCGTCCGTCGTCGCCCCGCCGCCCCGACGACCTGTACGCGGAGTTCGCCGACCTCGGGCTCGCCTACGGGCCGGAGTTCCAGCGCATCGAGCACATCGCACGGCAGGGCGACGACGTGTCGGTCGCCCGGCTGCGCGGCCGGGCCGCGCACGCGCTGGAGCACCTGCCGCCGGTCGTCCTCGACAACGTCACCCAGTCGCTGGCCGGGGTGCTGGACAACGGCAACACCTACCTGCCGGTCGGCTTCGGCCGCTTCCAGCTGCTGAAGAAGCCCAAGAGCGACGAGCTGCGCAGCTACGTCCGGCTCACCAGCGAGGAGAACGCCGACGGCGAGATGACCGCCGACATGCTCCTGACGGAGCACGGCAGGCCGGTCTTCATCGTGCACGGCTTCCGGCTGAAGAAGGTCACCGCCGCCGCGGGCGCCCCGCGCCGGCAGCTCTTCCACGAGCCGCGCTGGGTGAAGCGCTCCCTGGTCCGCCAGGGCGGCGAGGGCGAGCGGCGCATCCTGGTCGTCGGCCGGGACGCGGCGGACCTCGAGTCCGTGCGCGAGCACCTGGCGGCGAGCGGCGCCTCGCTGACGTTCGCGCCGGACGCGCACGCGGCCGCCGGGCCGGTGGGCGAGCGGCCCTCCGACGTCTGCTGGTTCTGGAAGGGCTCCCCCGGCCCGGTCACCGCCGAGCGGCTGCGGTCGGAGTGCGAGGCCAACTACCGCGAGCTGCTGGACCTCCTGGCCGTGCTGGAGAAGGCGGCGTTCGGGCGGGACCAGCGGCTGTGGCTGGTCACCGAGGGCGCCCAGCGGCTGCCCGGTGACCTCCCCGGCCGCTCGGACCGCGCCCCGGAGGTCTCGCCCGCGGCGACGCTGTGGGGTTTCGGCCTCACGCTGTGGAACGAGTACCCCGCCTACCAGGCCACGCTGGTCGACCTGCCGGTCGGCGGCGACGGCAAGGCCCTGGCCGACGAGCTGCTGACGGCCGAGCCGGACGAGTACCAGGTCGCCTTCCGTGACGGCCATCGGCACGTGCGCCGGATCCACCGCGCCGACCCGGCCGGTACGGACGACGCCAACTTCGAACTCGCCATCACCGAGTTCGGGGAGTTCTCCAACGTCCGGCCCGTGCCCGTCGAGGACGTGGCACCCGAGGGCGACCAGATCCAGGTGCAGGTGCACGCGGCGGGCCTGAACTTCAAGGACGTGCTGAACGTCCTGGGGCTGCTCAAGGCCCACGCGGAGGAGAGCGGCGTCGAGTACCAGCCGCTCGACCTCGGCTTCGAGGGCGCCGGCACGGTGGTCGCGGCCGGCCCGGACGCCGAGTTCCGTCCCGGCGAGGAGGTGCTGCTCAGCCACCTCGGCTGCATGAAGCGGCGCGTCACCGTGCCGTCGGCGATGGCGGTGCGCAAGCCGGCCAACATCTCGTTCGCCGAGGCGGCGGGACTGGCCACCGCCTACGTCACCGCCTACTACGCGCTGCACGACCTGGCCGGCATCAAGCAGGGCGACACGATCCTCATCCACGCGGCGGCCGGCGGCGTGGGCCAGGCCGCGGTGCAGCTGGCCAGGCTCGCCGGCGCCACGGTCATCGCCACCGCCAGCCCCCGCAAGCAGGACCTGCTGCGCGCCCAGGGCATCGAGCACGTCTTCAACTCGCGCACCCTGGACTTCGCCGACCAGATCCTGGAGGTCACCGGCGGCAAGGGCGTCGACATCGTCCTGAACAGCCTGAACAAGGACTACATCACGGCCGGCATGAAGGCGCTCGGCACGGGCGGCCGGTTCGTGGAACTCGGCAAGATCGGCATCTGGTCGGCCGAGCAGGCGCACGCAGCACGCCCGGACGTGGAGTACCACAACTTCGACCTCAGCGAGTTCGCCGAGGAGGAGCTGCAGAAGGTCAACAAGGGCATCCTGCAGACGGTGGCGGGGCTGCTCTCCGAGGGTGCGGTGCAGCCGCTCCCGACGACGGCCTACACCCTGGACGAGATCGAGGAGGCGTTCGCGGTCCTCAGCCGCGGAGCCAACGTCGGCAAGCTGGTGATCAGCTTCGAGCGGCAGGACGGCCTCCGCGAGCGCCCGGTGACCATCACGGCCGACCGCCCGTACGTGATCACCGGCGGTATGGGCGCCCTGGGACTGGTGATGGCGCAGAAGCTCGTCGACCTCGGCGCCCGGGACCTCGTCCTCGTCGGCCGGCGGGCCGTCCCCGAGGCGGAGGCCGCGGCGCTCGCCGCCGGGCTGGGCGAGGGCGTACGGGTCCGCACGCTGCGGTGCGACGTGGCCTCGGCCGGTGACGTCCAGCGGCTCGTCGACTTCGTGGCGGACGGCCCGCACCCGCTGGGCGGTGTCCTGCACACCGCCGGCGTCCTCGCGGACATGCCGATCTCCTCCCTCTCCTGGGAGAGCATCGACAAGGTCTTCCAGCCCAAGGTGTACGGGACCTGGCACCTGCACGAGGCACTGCGCGACCTGCCGGGCGAGCCGTTCTTCGTCGGCTTCTCCTCGATCGCCTCGGTGGTCGGGTCGGCCGCGCAGGGCAATTACGCGGCGGGGAACGCGTTCATCGACGCGCTCATGCAGTGGCGCGCGGCACAGGACCTGCCGGGCCTGAGCATCAGCTGGGGCCCCTGGGCCGAGGTGGGCATGGCCGCGGAACTGAGCGAGCAGCTGGCCCGCAGCATCGAGTCCCAGGGCATGAAGTTCCTCAAGCCCGCCGACGGCACCCGCTCGATGTTCAAGGCGCTCGGCAAGCCCGCCGCGCACCTGATGATCGGTGAGTTCGACTGGGACCGCTTCGTCTCGGGCCGGCCGGCCGCCAACGCCTTCTACCGTGAGGTGGCCGGGGCCGGCGGCGCCGGTGTCCGCACCGTCGACCTGGACGCGCTGCGCGCCCTGCCGAGGTCCGAACGGCTCGCTTCCGTCAACGAGCTGATCCGGGCCCGGATCGCCGGTCTGCTCCACTTCGAGGGGCCCGACGACGTCGGTGCCAACGCGAAGTTCCTCGAGCTGGGCTTGGACTCGCTCAGCGCGGTCGAACTGAAGAACAGCCTCGAAGCGGCCCTGCAGGTGCCGCTGTCCTCCGCGATCGTCTTCGATCACCCGTCCATCGGTGTGCTCACCGAGTACCTGGAGCAGCAGCTCGTGCCGCAGACGGCGGCCGAGGACGAGCGGACGGCGGCCGGGGACGAGCAGACCGCGGACGACGTCGCGACGCTCTCCGACGCGGAGGCCGACGCCGAGCTCGCCGCGATGATGGAGCTGTGACCGGGTGAAGGACTACATCGAGTCGTTGCAGCAGCTGTCCAAGTCCCAGCTGGTGCTCCTGCTCGCGCGGCAGCGCCGCCAGGAGACCGAGCGGATCGCCGTCGTCGGCATGGCGTGCCGGTTCCCCGGCGGTATCGACGGTCCCCAGCAGTACTGGGAGGCGCTGCACGCGGGTCGCAGCGTCCTCGCCGAGCGGGGCGGCATCCCGAAGGACTCCACCGGGCGTCCCCGGTGGAACGTGGCGGCGCCGGACCTGGCGCCGCTGGCCGGCCTGCTCGCGCAGGGCGCCTATCTGGACGCCGTCGACGTCTTCGACGCCGAGCGCTTCGGCATCCCGGACGAGGAGGCGCGGCACATGGACCCGCAGCAGCGGCTGCTGCTGACCTGTGCCGCCGAGGCGCTCGAGGACGCGGCGCCGTTCGACCGCGCGGAGACCCGGGTGGGCGTGTTCGCCGGGGTGAGCACGGTGGAGTACAGCTTCGCCGCGCTCCGCAACGGCCTGGGGGTCGAGGGGCTCTCCCCGTACATGGGCACCGGCGGCGCGCTCAGCGCGACGGCCGCCCGGGTCGCCACCGGTCTGGGTCTCAACGGCCCGGTGCTGACCGTCGACACGGCGTGCTCCTCCGCCCTGACCGCGACCCACCTGGCCACGTCCGCGCTGCGCCGCGGCGAGTGCGACGTCGCGATCGTCGGCGCCTGCCACCTGACGCTCGCGCCGTTCACGGCGGGCGTCTTCGAGCAGGCGGGGATGCTCTCGCCCACCGGACGCAGCCGCCCCTTCGACAGCGAGGCGGACGGTCACGTCCGGGGCGAGGGCTGCGGGGTGCTGGTGCTCAGGCGCGAGCGCGACGCCGAGGCCGCCGGCGACCGGCCGTACGCGCTGATCAAGGGCAGCAGCGTCTACCAGCACGGGGACCGGCCGGCGATGGCGGCCGTCTCGTCCGTGGCGCAGCGCCGGGTGATGGCGCAGGCGCTGCGGGACGCCGCCGTCGACCCGCATCAGGTGCAGTACATCGAGGCCCAGGCGAACGGCTCCAAGCTGGGCGGGGTCATCGAGGCGGAGGCGATCGCCGAGACGTACCGGCGGGCCACGGCCGACGCCCCGCCGCTGTACCTGGGCTCGGCCAAGGCGAACCTCGGTTACCTGGAGACGGCCTCCGGGGCCGCCGGGCTGATCAAGACGGCGCTCGCCCTGCGCAACCGGGTCATCCCGCCGCAGCCGGGGATCGACACCCCCGACCCGGCGGTGCCGTGGGACCGCACCGGTCTGCGGCTGCCCCGCACGGCCGTGCCGTGGCCCCAGACCGGCTCCCCGACGGCGGCGGTGAGCGCGTTCGGCTTCACCGGCACCAACGCGCACGTGCTGATGGAGGGGGCCGCGGACCCGGAGCCCCGGCCCGCGCCGCGCGGCACGGCGGGCCGGGGACGGCGCCACTGGTCCGACGACAACATCTGGAGCTGAGACGGCAGTGCCGCGCGGTGTGGGAACGAGGAACCGAGGAGCAGCGATGTACTTTCCGAACCTGCGGACGCTCGACGCGAGCGTGGCCTTCCACGCCGGGCGCCGCCCGGACCACCCGGCCGTGCTGTGCGAGGGGCGGACCGTCACCTACGGCGAGCTGCACCGGCGCAGCAACCGCCTGGGGCACGCGCTGCGTGCGGCCGGTGCGTCGGAGCGGGCCAGGGTCGCCTATCTCGGCAAGGAGTCGGAGCACTACTACGAGGTGCTCTTCGCCTGCGCCAAGACGGGAACGATCCTGGTGCCCATCAACTGGCGGCTGACCGTCGGCGAGGTGGACCACATCCTGCGGGACTCGCGGACGGAGGTCCTCTTCGTGGAGGAGGAGTTCCGGGCGCTCGCCGAGAAGGCGATCGCTGCGCTGGCCGACCGGGTCCAGGTCGTCGTCGTGGACCGTGACGGCGACGCGGGCGCGGGCATCCTCGGCTGGGCCGCCGGCCACCCGGACACGGACCTGGACCGGACCGCGCACGAGGACGACCCGGTCGCCCAGCTGTACACGAGCGGAACGACCGGGCTGCCCAAGGGAGTGGTGCTCGCCCACCGCAGCTTCTTCGCGGTGCGGGACGCGCTGGCGTCGGAGGGACTGTCCTGGATCGACTGGCGGGAAGGCGACGTGAGCCTCATCGGCATCCCCGGCTTCCACGTCGGCGGGCTGTGGTGGGCCACGCAGGGTTTCAACGCGGGTGTCACCAACGTCGCCCTGCGGATGTTCATCAGCGGTGAGGCGGTACGGCAGATCCGGCAGCTCGGCATCACCACGGCGTGCGTGGTGCCCTCGATGCTGCAGATGGTGCTCAGTGAACCGGACGCGGCCGACGAGGACTTCGCCTCGCTGCGCAAGGTGGTCTACGGCGGCTCCCCGATCTCCGAGCGCCTCCTGGAGCAGGCCGTGGAACGGATCGGCTGTGACTTCGCGCAGATCTACGGGCTCACCGAGACCGGCAACACCGCGGTGTGCCTGCCGCCCCACGAGCACGTCGTCGGCGGCCCGCGGATGCAGGCGGCCGGGCGGCCGTACCCCGGCTTCGAGGTCAAGATCGTGGACCGGGACGGCAACCGTCTGCGGGGACGTGCCGTGGGCGAGGTGTGCCTGCGCACGCCCGCGCACATGATCGAGTACTGGGGCCTGCCCGAGGCCACCGCGAGCACCCTCGTGGATGGCTGGATCATGACGGGCGATGCCGGCTACCTCGACGAAGAGGGGTATCTCTTCGTCTGCGACCGGATCAAGGACGCGATCATCGTCGCCGGGGAGAACGTCTATCCGGCCGAGATCGAGAACGCGCTGGCCAAGCACGAGGCGGTCCTGGAGAGCGCCGTGATCGGCGTGCCCGACGAGCGGTGGGGGGAGGCGGTACGGGCGTTCGTGGTCCTGCGTCCGGGGACGACCGCGACGCCGCGGGAACTGATGATGTCGCTGAAGGGGAGGATCGCGGACTTCAAGATCCCTACGGGCTACGAGTTCATCGACACCCTTCCCCGGAATCCCAGCGGCAAGATCCTCCGCCGGGAGCTGCGTGACAGGTTCTGGCAAGGGCAGCAACGCAAGGTCAACTAGGCGTGGTCCGGCCGCTCCCGCTCACGGGGCCGGCCTTCCCCTCGACGCCGGCCGCCCGCTGGCCGCCGGCAGGAACTCCAAGGTGATTCGATGAGCCCGTCCTTCACTGCCGTGCGCAGGGTGCTGAACACCACCGCGTACCTCTCGCCCCGCCTGCTGGGCGGTCACGTGTGGCGGCTGTTCTGCGAACCGGTCGCGCGCGACAAGGTGCGCGATGCCCAGCGGCCGGTCCACGACCAGGCCGTGGTGGAGAACATCACCGTGAACGGCAAGAAGGTGGTGACCTACCGCTGGGGCGAGGGCGGCAACCCCGTGCTGCTCATCCACGGCTTCGGCGGCCGGGCGGCCAACTTCGCCGGGTTCGTCCACGGGCTCCAGCGGCTCGGCGTCCCCGCACTGTCCTACGACGCCTTCGGTCACGGCGACTCCGAGGGCCGGGGCGTCACGATCCTGGACCACCTGGCCGTGCTGCGGCAGCTGCAGGACGAGCACGGGCCGTTCCGCGCCGTCATCGGGCACTCGTTCGGCGGCACCACGGGGTACCTCGCGCTGCGCCGCGGCATCAAGGCGGACCGGTTGGTGTCCATAGCCTCCGTGGGCGAATTCGCCTCCCTGCCGAGCACGTTCTGCCGGCAGCTGGGCCTGCGGCCGGTGTACGCGCGGGAGTTGCGGCGCCGTACCGAGCAGCTATTCGCGTCGGAGCCGGACCTGTGGAACGCCTTCTCGCCCGTGCACCGCCCCGAGGAGATCGAGCAGCCGGTGCTGGTGGTGCACGACCGGGACGACCGCGAGGTCAGCGTGGAGCAGGGCCGCCGGATCGCCGCCGCGTACGGCGACCGGGCCGAGTTCCTGGAGACGGAAGGGCTCGGGCACCGCCGGATCCTGGGCGACCGCACCGTGATCACCAAGGTGCTGGCGTTCGCCGTGGGCGACGGAGCGACACCTGACGAGTAGCACCGCCCGGACTCGTCAGCCACCAGTAATCACGAACCTAGGTGAGAGCGATGACCAGCCAGCCCGAATCCACTGGACGCCCCCCGCAGAGCACCGGGAGCGAGCCGGTCGCCGTCGTCGGCGTGGCCTGCCGGCTGCCCGGGGCAGACGGGCCGACGAGCTTCTGGCAGCTGCTCAGCGAGGGACGGGACGGCATCACCGAGGTGCCCGCCGACCGCTGGACGGCGGGCGGGCCGTCCGCGCCGCGGTCCGGCCGCACCGGCCGGGGTGGATTCGTGTCCGGGGTCGGCGAGTTCGACGCGCACTTCTTCGGGGTCTCGCCGCGCGAGGCCGCTTCGATGGACCCGCAGCAGCGGCTGATGCTGGAGCTGAGCTGGGAGGCCGTGGAGGACGCCGGGATACCCGCGCAGGACGTGCAGGGCAGCCCCGCCGGTGTCTTCTTCGGCGCCATCGCCGGTGACTACGACGCGCTGCTGAACCGGTACGGGGTGGACAGCATCACGCAGCACTCCTTCACCGGGCTGCAGCGCGGCATGATCGCCAACCGGGTCTCGCACCTGTTCGGGCTGGCGGGCCCCAGCCTGACCCTGGACTGCGGGCAGTCCTCCTCGCTGGTCGCCGTCCACATGGCCTGCGAGAGCCTGCGCTCCGGCGAGTGCGACCTCGCGCTGGCGGGCGGGGTGCACCTCAACCTGGTCGAGGAGTCGGCGCTGCGCGCCGACCGCTTCGGGGTGCTCTCGCCCGACGGCCGGTGCTACGCGTTCGACTCCCGGGCCAACGGGTTCGTCCGCGGCGAGGGCGGCGTGGTGTTCGTCCTGAAGCCGCTGTCCCGGGCGGTCGCCGACGGCGACGACGTGCTCTGCCTGGTCCTCGGCAGCGCGGTCAACAACGACGGCCGGGGCGAGGCCGTCGGCGTGCCCAACCCGGCGGCCCAGAGCGCGGTCATCAGGGCGGCCCAGCGTCGCGCGGGGGTCCGGCCCGGCGACATCGGGTACGTCGAGCTGCACGGCACCGGCACGGCACGCGGTGACGAGCTGGAGGCGACCGCCCTCGCCTCGGTGTTCGCCGGATCCCGGGAGCCGGGCTCCCCCCTGCTCCTGGGCTCGGCGAAGACCAACGTGGGCCACCTGGAAGGCGCGGCCGGCGCCGTCGGGCTGCTGAAGGCCGCCCTGAGCATCAGGAACGGCGAGATCCCCGGGAGCCTGAACTACGCGTCGCCCGGCCCCCGTCCGCTCCAGGGCGCGGCGGACCTCCAGGTGCGGGTCGACCGCGGTCCCTGGCCGGGTCCGCGCGAGCGGCGGCTGGCCGGCGTCAGCTCCTTCGGCATCGGCGGGACCAACTGCCACGTCGTCCTCGGTTCGGCCCCGGAGACCGCCGGGCAGGACGCGTCGCGCACGGCGCCGGCACCGGCACCGGAGGCCGTGGCCTGGCCGCTGAGCGCCCGGAGCCGGCCCGCGCTGGAGGCCAAGGCTCGCGACCTCGCCGTACACCTGGCGCACTGCCCGGACCTGCGGCCCGAGGACGTGGGCCGGTCGCTGGCCACGACGCGCACGGCGATGGACCACCGGGCGGTGGTCGTCGCCGGTGACCGCACCGGGTTCGCCGCGGCGCTCGACGCGCTCGCGGCGGGTGAGGCGGGCCCCGCCACGGCACGCGGCGTCGCGCGGCATCCGGCCAAGGTCGTGTTCGTCTTCCCCGGCCAGGGCTCGCAGTGGGCCGGCATGGCCCGCGGCCTGCTGGAGGGCTCCCGGGAGTTCCGGGAGGAACTGCGCGCCTGCGAACGGGCGCTGGCCCCGTACGTCGACTGGTCCGCGACGGACGTGCTGCGCGGCGCCCCCGGGGCTCCGGGCCTGGACGACGTGGAGGTCGTCCAGCCCCTGCTGTTCTCGGTCATGGTCTCGCTGGCCGCCGTGTGGCGCGCGCACGGCGTCGAACCCGACGCCGTCGTGGGCCACTCCCAGGGCGAACTGGCCGCCGCCTACGTCTGCGGCGCCCTGACCCTGGACGAAGCCGCCCGCGCGGTCGCCCTGCGCAGCCGGGCCATCGCCAGGATCGCCGGCACCGGCGGGCTGCTGTCCGTGGCCCTGCCGGCCGACCGCGTCCTGCCCTATCTGGAGCGCTCCCCGGACGAGCTGTCCGTGGCCGTGGTCAACAGCCCCCGCTCGACGGCCGTCGGCGGATCCCCGGAGGCACTGGCCGCACTGGCCGCCGCCTGCGAGCGGGACGGGGTGCGCAGCCGCCTGATCCTGATCGACTACGCCTCGCACTCGCCCCAGGTCGACGCGATCCGCGACGAGGTGCTCGACGCGGTGAAGGACGTCTCCCCCCGCCGTTCGGACATCCCCTTCTACTCCAGCACCGACGGCGGCCCGCTGGACACGGTGCGTCTGGACGCCGGGTACTGGTACCGGAACCTGCGCGAGGCCGTGCAGTTCGAGCGCGCGACCAGGGCGCTGCTGGACTCGGGCCACACCGTCTTCATCGAGGTGAGCCCGCATCCGGTGCTGGTGGCCGGGATGCTGGACACCCTGGAGGACGCGGCGCAGGCGTCCCCCGAAGAGCCTGTCGAGGCCGCCGTCCTCGGCACCCTGCAGCGCGGCGAGGGCGGCCTCGGGCGCTTCCTGCGGTCCGCCGGCGAGGCCTATGTGCACGGCGTCCCGGTCGACTGGGCGAAGGGGTACGCCGGGACCGGCGCCCGCCGGGTCAAGCTGCCCGGTTACCCGTTCCAGCGCCGCCGGCACTGGCTGGCGGCCCCCGCAACACCCGCCTCCCCGGGAACACCCGCCTCCGCCGGACCCCCCGCGTCCGCCGCGCTCCCCGCCGTACCGGCCGAGGCGGTGCCGGAGGCGGAACGGCAGGCCGTCGAGCGGCCGCAGCCGGGGCCGCTCGGTGAGCAGGACGCGCTGGACCTCGTCCGCCGGCACGCCGCGCTGCTGCTCGGACACGACGGCCCCGAGGCGATCGACGACCGGCTGGCCTTCCGCGACCTGGGATTCGACTCGCTGGGCTCCGTCCAGCTGCGCCAGCGGCTCGTCGAGGCCACCGGCCTGAAGCTGCCCGTCGGCACGGTCTACGACCACCCGACGCCGAGGGCGCTGGCCCGCAGGATCCGGCAGCTGCTGTCGAAGTCCGCCGACGACGGCGCCGCCGTGCGGGCCGCCTCCGGGCCCGAGGACGACCCGGTCGTCATCGTCGGCATGGCCTGCCGCTACCCCGGCGCGGTGGCCTCCCCCGAGGACCTGTGGCGTCTCGTGGCCGAGGGCGGGGACGCCGTCGGCGACTTCCCGGCCGACCGCGGCTGGGACCTGGACGGCCTGTACCACCCCTCACCGGAGCACCGGAAGACCACCTACGCGCGCTCCGGCGGCTTCCTGTACGACGCCGCCCGGTTCGATCCGGCGTTCTTCGGCATCAGCCCGCGTGAGGCACTGGGCATGGACCCGCAGCAGCGGATCCTGCTGGAGATCGGCTGGGAGGCGTTCGAGCGGGCCGGCATCGTCCCCGAGACGCTGCGCGGCACGCGCACGGGCGTCTTCATCGGGGCGATGCCCTCCGGGTACGGGCCGCCGCTCGGCGAGGCACCGGAGGACCTGGAGGGTTATCTGCTGACGGGGTCGAGCCCGAGCGTGCTGTCCGGCCGGCTCTCCTACACCTTCGGGCTGGAGGGGCCGGCGATCACGGTCGACACCGCCTGTTCGTCCTCGCTGGTCGCGCTCCACCTGGCCGTCCAGGCCCTGCGGCGCGGCGAGTGCTCGATGGCCCTGGCCGGCGGGGTGACCGTGATGGCGACGCCCGGGATGTTCCTGGAGTTCAGCCGCCAGCGCGGGCTGTCGCCCGACGGCCGGTGCAAGGCCTTCTCCGCCGACGCGGACGGCACGGGATGGGGCGAGGGTGCCGGCGTGCTGCTGCTGGAGCGGCTCTCCGAGGCCCGCAGCCGCGGCCACCAGGTGCTCGCCGTGGTCCGGGGCACGGCGGCGAACCAGGACGGCGCGACCAACGGACTGACGGCACCGAACGGCCCCGCGCAGGAGCGGGTCATCCGGGACGCGCTGGCCGCGGCCCGGCTCACCCCGGGCCAGGTCGACGTCGTGGAGGCGCACGGCACCGGCACGGTCCTCGGCGATCCCATCGAGGCCGGCGCGCTGCTGGCCACGTACGGGCAGGACCGTCCCGACGACCGGCCGCTGTGGCTGGGCTCGCTGAAGTCCAACACCGGCCACTCGCAGGCCGCGGCCGGCGTGGGCGGCATCATCAAGATGGTCATGGCGATGCGGCACGGCGTCATGCCGCGCACGCTGCACAGCGACCGTCCCACCAGCCACGTCGACTGGTCCGCGGGGAAGGTGCGGCTGCTGCAGGAGGCGGTGCCCTGGGAGCGATCCGACGGACCCCGCCGGGCAGGCGTGTCGTCCTTCGGCATCAGCGGCACCAACGCCCACGTGGTGATCGAGGAGGCGCCGGACGCCGACGCCGGGGCCGGCGACCCTGCCACGGCCCCGCAGTCGGCCCCGGAGCCGGAGCCGGCGACCGGACCGGTACCGCTGCCGCTGACGGCCCGCAGCGCGGCCGCGCTCGGCGCCCAGGCGGACGCGCTGCGCGCCCACGCGGCGGCCACGCGGGCCGGTCTGCTCGACCTCGGCCACAGCCTGGCCGCCACCCGCTCGGCGTTCGAACGCCGGGCCGTGGTGCTCGCGGCGGACCGTACGGAACTCTCCCTCGGTCTGGCAGCCGTGGCGGACGGTGCCCCCGCCGGGAACGTGGTCCAGGGTGCGGTGACCCCGGGCCGGGTCGCCTTCCTCTTCACCGGCCAGGGCAGCCAGTACGCGGGCATGGGACGCGACCTGTACGCGGCCCATCCCGCCTTCGCCCAGGCCCTGGACGAGGTGTGCGCGCACCTGGACCCGCACCTCCCGCGCCCGCTCCGCGAGGTGATGTTCGCCGACGCGGCGGACGGCGGGACGCCCCTCGTGGACCGTACGGAGTGGACCCAGCCGGCCCTGTTCGCCTTCGAAGTGGCCATGGTCCGCCTGCTCGGCCACTGGGGTGTCACCCCGGACCACCTGCTGGGCCACTCCGTCGGCGAGATCGCGGCCGCGCACGTGGCCGGAGTGCTGTCGCTGCCGGACGCCTGTCTGCTGGTGGCGAGCCGCGCCCGGCTGATGGGCGGGCTGCCGGACGGCGGGGCGATGGTGGCGCTGGAGGCGTCCGAGCGGGAAGCCGCCGAGTGGATCGCGCAGCACGGCGCCCGGCTGGACGTCGCGGCGCTCAACGGCCCGGACGCGACGGTCGTCGCCGGCGACGCGGAGGCGGCGGAACGCATGAGGGCCGAGTGGCGGCGGCGGGGACGCCGGGCCAAGCGGCTGGCCGTGAGCCACGCCTTCCACTCCGCGAAGGTCGAGCCGATGCTGGACGAGTTCGCCCGGGTCGCCGAGTCCCTCGACTACCGTCCGCCGGCCCTGCCCGTCGTCTCCAACCTGACCGGCCGGCCGGCCGACGGGGAGACCCTGTGCTCCGCCGACTACTGGGTCCGGCACGTGCGGCAGCCCGTGCGGTTCCTGGACGGCGTCAGGGCGCTGGAGGCGGCGGGCGTCACCAGGTTCCTCGAAGTCGGGCCCGACGGTGTGCTGTCGTCGATGGCGACGGGCTGCCTGGCGGC
>NZ_BNBF01000018.1:128735-153822 GCF_014654935.1 Streptomyces capoamus | reverse complement strand
GGCCCCGGCCGCCGTGGTGACGGCCGCCGCCCGCCGCAACCGGCCCGCGGAGCGGACGTTCCTCACCGCGCTGGCCGCCCTGTACGTCCAGGGGGCCGATGTCGACTGGGCGGCCGGGCTGTCCCGGGCCGGCGGGCGCACCGTCGCGCTGCCGACGTACGCCTTCGACCGGCAGTCGTACTGGCTGACCGCACCGGCGCGCGGTGGCGCCGGCCTCGACGGCGCGGGGCTGGGCACCGCGGACCACCCGCTGCTCGGGGCGGCGGTCGAACTGCCCGCCACCGAGGGCGTCGTCTACACCGCCCGGCTGTCCCTGGACAGCCACCCCTGGCTGGCCGACCACGTCGTGCTCGGCACGGCTCTGCTCCCGGGCGCGGCATTCGCCGAACTGGCCCTGCACGCCGCCGTGGAGACGGGCGGCGGCCGGGTCGGAGAGCTGGTCCTCGAGGCGCCGCTGGCGCTGCGCGAGGGGACCGCGGTCGACGTACGGGTGAGTGCCGGCGGTGCCGAGGCGGACGGCCGCCGTGCCTTCACCGTGCACGCACGGCCGCAGGACGCGTCCGGCGGGGAGTGGACCCGGCACGCGACCGGCCGGCTGGAGGCACCGCGGGCCGGGGGCCCGGCCGCCGCCCCGGCGGCGGCGCGGAGCTGGCCGCCGGCCGGAGCCGTCGAGGTCGATCTCGTCGGTGTCTACGAGCGGCTCGCCGCACGCGGCCTGCGGTACGGCAGCGCGTTCCGCGGACTGCGCGCCCTGTGGCGGCTCGGGGACGAACTCCTCGCCGAGGTCGAACTCCCCGGCGGCGCGGCCGAGGAGGCCGACGGCTTCCGCCTCCACCCGGTTCTCCTCGACGCGGTGCTGCACGCGGTCCTGGCACCGGGGCCGGACGCGGCGACCGCCCTGCCCTTCACCTGGCAGGGGATCGAGACGTACGCACCGGCCGGGCGGAGCCTGCGGGCCCGGGTGACCCCGTTGCGCGAGGACGGCTCGTCGGGTGAGCCGACGTACGCGCTGGCGCTCGCCGACGGCACGGGCCGCCCGGTGGCCTCGGTCGAGTCGCTGCTCCTGAGGCCGACCACGCCCGAGAAGCTCCAGCGGGCGCTCGGGGGGCGGCAGGGGGAGCTGTACCGGCTGGAGTGGCCGGTCGCCGGGGTCGCGGCGCCCGTCGGCGGGCCGGCCGGCCGGTGGGCGTTCCTGGGCAGCGACCACCTCGGCCTGACCGGGATGTTCAAGAGCGTCGGGATACCGCTGGACGTCTGCCCCGACCTGCTGGCCCTCGACACTCTGGTGGGGGCCCCGGTGCCACCGCCCGAGGCCGTCGTCGTCGCGTGCGTGGGGGAGAAGGACACCGTCGACGAGGCGGTCGCCGCGGCGAGCCGGCGGGCGCTCAGGCTGGTCCAGGAGTGGCTGACCGACGAACGGCTCGCCGCGACCCGGCTGGTGCTCGTCACCGCGGGCGCGGTCGCCACCCGCGCCGACGAGGAGGTGTCCGACCCGGCGGGCGCGGCCGTCTGGGGCCTGGTCCGCAGTGCCCAGACGGAACACCCCGGGCGGTTCGTCCTGGTCGACATCGAACCGGGGGAAGGCGGGGTGGACCAGCTGGTCGGCGCCATCGCGTCGGGCGAGCCGCAGACGGCCGTCCGCTCCGGTGCCGTGCGGGAACCCCGCCTGGCGGTCGTCCGCGGCAGGCGTTCCCCGGCCGTGCCGGGAAGCGGCGGCGCGAGCGGTCCCTGGCGGCCGGACGGCACCGTGCTCATCACCGGCGGGACCGGCATGCTCGGCGGCCTGCTCGCCCGCCACCTGGTGCGGCGGCACGGCGTGCGCAGGCTGGCGCTGCTGAGCCGGCGCGGCCCGGCGGCGCCCGGCGCCGACGGCCTGGTGGCCGAACTGACCGCGCTCGGTGCCGAGGTGTCGGTCCTGGCGTGCGACGCGGCCGACCGGCCGGCGCTGGCCGAGGTACTGGCGCGGCTGCGCGAGGACGCTCCGCTGGGTGCCGTCGTGCACACGGCGGGGGTCCTGGACGACGGCACCGTCACGGGGCTGACGCCCAAGCGGCTGCGGCGCGTCCTGCGGGCCAAGAGCACGGCGGCGCTGCACCTGCACGAGCTGACCAGGGGCGACGACCTGTCGGCGTTCGTCCTGTTCTCCTCGGTCATCGGCATCCTCGGCGGCGCGGGGCAGGCCAACTACTCCGCGGCGAACTGCGTCCTGGACGCGCTGGCGCACCAGCGCAGGGCGCTCGGGCTGCCCGCCGTCTCGCTGGCCTGGGGCCTGTGGAACCCGGACGCGGGACTCGCGGCGAGCCTGTCGGACGTGGACATCGCCCGGATGTCCCGGTCCGGCCTGGCGGCGCTGTCCGTCGAGCGGGGCATCGAGCTGTTCGACGCCGCGCTCGCCCGCGACGAGCCCGTGCTGGTGCCCGCCGCGCTCGACACCAGGGCGCTGCGCACCCGCTCCGCAGGCCTCCCCGGGGTGCTGGCCGGGCTGGCACCGGCCGGGGCGGCACGGCCCGGTGCGGCGCCCCGGGTCTCGCTGCGGGACCGGACGGCGGCGCTGCCGGAGGCGGAACGTCCCGCCGCGCTCCTCGCGTTCGTCCGGGAACAGATCGCCGCGGTGATGGGGTACGCCTCGGCGGACTCCGTCGAGCCCGAGCGGGAGTTCTGGGAGCTCGGACTCGACTCGCTGACCGCGCTGGAACTCACCAGCCGGCTGACCACCGCGGCCGGCCTGCGGCTGCCGAGCACGCTCACCTTCGACCACCCCTCGGCCGCCGCGCTGTCGCGGTACCTCGGTGAGGTGCTGGCCAAGGAGGCCGTGCCGAAGCAGCCGTGACCCCCTCCCCCGCCGTCCTCCTACAGAAGCAGTGAGATGAAACCGAATCACGACGCGGCCACGCCGCCCGAGGCACCCCGCAGCGCCCAGACACTGCCGGCGCTGGTGCTGTCCATGCTGGCCTTCAGCATGGTGCAGACCGCCGTGGTGCCCATCCTCCCCGCCCTCGCGACGGCCGTGCACGTCTCCGGCGGCACGATCGCCTGGCTGATGACCGCCAACCTGCTCGCGGCGGCGGTGCTCACCCCGCTGCTGGGGCGCTTCGGTGACCTCTACGGCCGCAAGCCGATGCTGCTGGTGTCGCTCGGCGGCCTGGTTCTGGGGTCGGCGCTCGCGGTGAGCACGGAGTCGTTCACCTGGCTCGTGGTGGCCCGTGTGCTGCAGGGCGCGGGCGGCGGTGTCCTCCCGCTGGCCATCGCCCTGGTGCGCAACCAGCTCCCGCCGCAACGCGTCCCGGGCGGCATCGGGGCGGTCAGCGCCGCGATGGGCATCGGCAGCGCCCTCGGCCTGGTGGTCACCGGTGTGCTGATGGAGCAGTGGAGCTACAAGTCGGTGTTCTGGGCCGGGCTGCTCGTCGGTCTCGTCGCCCTCGCCTGGTCCGTGGCGGGCATCCCCAGGGACCGGGGGACCGGTCACGCCGGCAAGGTGGACCCGCTGGGCGCCGTCACCCTGGCCGGCTGGCTGTGCGCCCTGCTGCTCGCCGTCAGCCAGGGCAACGCCTGGGGCTGGGGCTCGGGCCGGATCGTCGGCCTCTTCGTGGCGGCGGCGGTGATCGCCGCCGTGTGGGCCGTCGTCGAACTGAAGGTGCCGGACCCCCTGGTGAGCATCCGGATGCTGATGAGCCCCGTCGTGGCCATCACCAACGTGGCGGGCGCGGTGATCGGGTTCGGCATGTACGGGTGCTTCATGGTGATCAGCAACTTCGCCCAGACCCCGGAGAAGATCGCGCACTACGGGTTCAGCGCCGACGTCCTGCACGCCGGTGTGATGCTGCTGCCCTCGGCCATCGGCAGCATGACGGCCGCCCCGGTCGGCGCCAAGCTGATCGCCGCGCGAGGACCCAGGGTCCCGCTCTCCCTGGGCGGACTGCTGGCAGCGCTGGCGATGGGCTTCCTCGCCGTGGTCAACGGGCACCCGGTCGACCTCTATCTCGCCGCCGCGGTGTTCGGTTTCGGTGTCGGCCTCGCCTACACGGCCATGCCGGCCGCCATCAATTCCGCCGTCCCCCTGCAGCAGAGCGGCATCGCCAACGGCATGAACGCGGTGTTCCGTACGGTGGGAGGCGCGGTGGGAACGGCTGTCCTCGGCTCCACCCTGGCCGGCGACACCATCGAGGGACTGCCGCTGCCCACCCTGCACGCCTACCGGGAAGCGTTCTGGATCACCGCGATCGGCTGCTTCGCCGCCGCGGTGGCCTCCCTGGCGATCCGGATCCCCCGCGGCCCGGCGGACCCGGCACAGCCCGCCGTCCGGCGGAGCGACCCGGCCGGTGAAACCGTCGCCTGACACGGGGGGGCAGCCGCGGGGACCGCACGGTGACCGGTCGGCGAAGTGCCGGTTCCCGGGTTGCCCCGATGGGGGCGGGTGGTCCGCTTCTGCTTCCGTTCCGGCCGCTCCCGCGGCCGACTAGGGTGATGGACAGTCACATGACCAGTGTTTCAGGAGGCTTTCACCATGACCGGATCCCGCCTCGTGGCCGTCGGCCACTACCAGCCGCAGAAGGTGCTCACCAATGACGCCCTCGCGGAGATGGTCGACACCAGTGACGAGTGGATCCGCAGCCGGGTGGGCATCCGGACCCGGCATGTGGCCGCGGAGGACGAGTCGGTCGCGGACATGGCGGCGGAGGCCGCTCAGAAGGCCCTCGCCCACGCCGGTCTGACCGGCGCGGAGATCGACCTCGTCCTCGTCGCGACCTGCACCTCCCACGACCGTTCTCCCAATGTGGCGGCGCGCGTCGCGAACCGGCTCGGTGTCACGGCGCCCGCGGCGATGGACATCAGCGCGGCCTGCTCCGGCTTCCCGCACGCCCTGGCCATGGCCGACCTGGCCATCAAGGGCGGCTCCGCGACGAAGGCCCTGGTGATCGGGGTCGAGAAGCTCACGGACTTCGTGGACTGGTCCGACCGCAGCACCTGCGTGCTGGTGGGCGACGGGGCGGGTGCCGTCGTCGTCACCGCGTCCGACACCGCGGAGATCAGCCCCGTGGTGTGGGGATCGGTCCCCGATATGGGCAGGGCCGTGGTCATCGAGGGCCGCTCGGGCACCTTCTCGCAGGAGGGCCAGTCCGTGTACCGGTGGGCGACGACCACCCTGCCGGACATCGCCCGCTCCGTGTGCGAGCGCGCCGGCGTCAAGCCCGAGGAACTCGGTGGTGTCGTCCTGCACCAGGCCAACCTCCGGATCGTCGAGCCGGTCGCCCGGAAGATCGGCGCGGTGAACGCGGTCATCGCGCGTGACGTCGTGGACTCCGGGAACACCTCGGCCGCGAGCATCCCGCTGGCCTTCTCCAAGCTGGTGGAACGCGGGGAGCTCACGTCGGGATCCCCCGTGCTGCTCTTCGGGTTCGGCGGCGGCCTGTCGTACGCCGGCCAGGTCGTCCGGTGCCCGTGACGGGTCCCGCCCGGGCGCCGGGCCCGGCTCGTCGTCGCCCCTCCTCGCCGGCGTGACGCCGGACGCTCGCGCCGTGCGGACACGCCGGACGGCGCGCAGACCGGGCACCACGGCCGGCGCGCCGTGACGGCCGGCTGATCAACCACTCGAACCCCGACTGAAGGAACCCGTTCGGAAAGGAAGACAACGATGTCCGCATCGATCCGTCTGACGGATCTGCACTCCATCGACGACGAGGTGGCGCTCAGCACGGGCCCGGCCTGGCAGTGGCTCCCCCGGCTGACCCGGGGCCACCGTTTCGTGCGCTGGCAGTCGTCCGTCGTGCTCACGACGTACGCGGACTGCCGGGTCGCGCTGTCGGACAGGAGATTCGGCAACGGCCTCAGGGCCGAGATCGGCGCCATGCCGGACATCGATCCGAGGTTCGTCGAGCGGCGCCGGAGCTCGCTGCTGCTGGAGGAGGGCGAACGGCACACGCGGCTGCGCCGGCTGGCGATCCCGGCCCTGCGGCCGCGCAACTTCGAGCGGTTCCGGCCCGCGATGGCCAAGGTCGTCGACGAGTTGGTGGACCGCGTGGCGGACCACGGGCGGTGCGACGCGGTCGTGAGCTTCTGCAACCCGCTGCCGATCTCGGTGATCTGCTGGGTGCTCGGAGTCCCGCGCGCGGAGGCGGAGTTCTTCGCCGAGGTGGCGGAGGCGTCGACCGCCCTGTTCTCGGGGGACCCGAGTACGGTGTCGGCGGCCATGGCGGCCACCGAAAAGATCGACTCCTACATCGAGGACCTGATCGGGCGGCGGCGCCGGGATCCCGGTCAGGACCTGATCACGGACCTCCTCGCGGCCGCCGAGGCCGATGGCGCCACGGTGTCGGGCACCGACGTGATGACCATCATCACCTCGCTGATCGTCGGCGGTACGGACACCACGCGCAACCAGCTCGCCATCGCCCTGCACTGCTTCGCCGAGCGTCCCGAGGAATGGGAGCGGCTGCGCAGGCGGCCGGAACTGGTGCCGGCCGCCGTCGAGGAGGTCGTCCGCTACGCGCCGACGGCGTACGCCATGAAGCGCGTCGCCGACGAGGACATGGAGCTGGACGGGCTGCTGCTCCCCAAGGGAACCCCCGTGATTGTCATGTCCACACTCGCCAACCGCGACGAGAGCGTCTTCCCGGAGCCCGACCGCTTCGACATCGGACGCACCTTCCGCCACCCCCACATGGGGTTCGGCTGGGGACTGCGCAGCTGCATCGGATCGGTCCTGGCACGGGCCGAACTCGGCGAGGCACTGACCGTCCTCTCCCGGCGGCTGACCGGCCTGGCGCTCGACGGCGAGACCGTGTGGAGCCGGCCCGACACCATCCAGGGCCCGGTGACCCTGCCCCTGCGCTTCGAGGCGGTGTAGCCGGCCACCGCGGGAAGCAACCGCCCACGGCGCCCGCACGCACTTCACCGAAATGCGGAACGCCGTGGATTCCCTGTGTGCGATGGCGATTGATCAGCGCCCGGCCGCTGGAGTGCACAACGGCCGGGACCGCCGCGTAAAGCGCCGTGCAGTACGGTCAGCGCAGGGAGACCTGAAGGCCGGCCAGGCCGCGGTCGGCGCCGGATTCGAGCCAGGAATCGCGCGCGAGAATGGACCGCTGAATATGCTGCAACTGCGGTCCCGGCTCGACGCCCAGTTCCTCGACCAGAATCCCGCGGATCCGGTCGAAGGTGCGCAGCGCGTCCACGGTACGGCCACTGCGGTACAGAGCGATCATGAGGTATCCGTAAATCGCCTCCCAGGCCGGATGCGCCTCGATCAGGGAATACAGCTCGCAGATCAGCTCGTGGTGGCGACCGAGGTCCAGCTCCAGCTGCAGCCGGCGCTGGTGGGCGTAGACCCGCTTCTCCTCGAGCAGCCGGCGGATGCCCGTGAAAGCGGGCATGTCACGGAAGTCCGCCAGCGCCGGTCCGCGCCAGAGGGCGACCGCGGCGCCCAGCGCGGCGGACGCCGCCTCGAGTTCGCCGTGATCTTGCAGGTCGCGGGCCTCGGTCAGGTGCGCCTCGAAGAGGTTGAGGTCGAGGGAGGAGTGCGGCAGGCGCAGTTCGTATCCGGTCGACTGGGTGGTGAGGACGGAGGCGTCGAGGCCCAGCTCGCGGAAGCGGCTTCGCAGATTGCAGATGTAGACGTGCAGGGCGGTGTGGGCGCGGCGCGGCGGCGTGCCGGACCAGATCGCGTTGATCAGTCGTTCCGGAGAGACCGCCGTCCGATTGTTCACGCAGAGGTAGGCCAGTACGGCGCGATTTTTCGGCGCCCAGGGCTTGACACTTTCACCGTTGGACATCTCTATTCCGAGCGGACCCAGAATACGGAAAAGCATGCCTAAACACCCCCGTGTTCACCAGACGAGGCAGGGGCAGCCCTGCCACAGACGTTCGATGATCAACGATTCTGTGGGGGAGCGTCAAGAGACTTGAGCATGTCCTGAGCCAATGACCAGCGCAAATGCGGAGGAATGGGGGCATTGGGCAGCTTCGGCCCCACCGCAAGTGCTTCAGAATTCAACATTGACTGGACGCTACGGTAAGCGTATGGCAAGCATTCACCCCTGATCAAATCGACACGGCATATTCAACGGGACCTCGCGAGCGACTCCCAGAAGCCGTCGAGCCAGACGAGGGTGTCCCGCATGACGTAGTGGTCCGCGCCCGGACGCAGCGCCGACAGCAGGAACGAGCGTGCCCCCTCCGCCGGCGCCCCCAGGACCGTGAGGCGCGACTCCACGCCGCCGTCGGCGCGCAGGGGGTGGAACCGCGGGGTGAGGTGGAGACCGCCGGGCGTGAAATCCGTGGCACCCGCGTCGTCCCCGCCGTGATTGCGCCACAGGCGGACCAGGCCGCGCTCCAGCAGGTTGCGGTACAGCGGCCGTACGTCCGCGCGCGGGTCGAAGGGGTGCATGCGCGCCTCGACCAGCACGTCCAGGGCGCGGCGCGCACCCGTGTGCGGCCCGACCACGACCGTGCGCCCGCTCGGCTCGTCATGGCACACCCGGGCGGCCGGACCGGTGCCCACGTCCAGCAGTCCGTGCTCGACGAGCGCGGTGATCTTCGCCATGACCTCCGGCGCGGCCCCGTTGGCCAGCCGGTTGTGCAGACTGGTGTGCCGGCGCAGGAACGCCCGCTGGGAGGCCGCGGTCACCCCGGCGTCGTCCACCGCGTAGGAGATCACCGACCGCAGATCGCGCCACACGCCGTCGGTCGCGGCCTTGTGCGGATTGCGCAGGTTGCCCTGCCGGGCCCACGCCTGATCGCGCGTCATGAACGTGAGCAGCTGCGACCGGTAGGCGGCCGGGGAGTCCGCCGGGCCGACCGGGCGTACGACCGCACGCCAGTCGAAGCGGTTCCCGTCCAGGCCGGTGTCCAGGGAGTACGGCGAGTCGCGGCCCCGCAGGACCGGGGCCGGCGGCAGCGAACGGTCCAGGCAGCTGCGGACCTCGTACTGCGCCGCCGGCCCGTGCACCGTCCGCACCCAGTGCAGCAGTACGTCCCGGACCGGCCACACGACCGTCTTCTGGGCCTCGTACAGGGCCTGTTCGCCGCGCAGCACCGGCTGCAGGACGCGCACGATGCCGTCCACGGCCGCCTCCAGCGCCGGCAGCAGACGGTCCTCGCCGCGCGCACCCGCCAGGAAGGCGAGGTAGGACGGCATCGCGCGCTGCGTCAGCGCCAGCGCCGCGCCCGGGCCGAACAGCGTCACGTAGTGCAGGTGCGCCATCTCCGCCACCACCAGCGGCAGCACGTCCCGGTCGAAGTCGAGTTGCGGCCGGGTGCGGTCGGGCGTGGGGTACGGCGTCCCGCGGTTGGCCCGGAGCAGGTCCACCGCCTGCCGGGTCAGGAAGGTGCCGGGGTGGTCGCCGGAGCCGTCCCCCGGCTTGTGGTTGTCGGGCCGGGCGAAGGTGAAGAGCCCGGAACCGCTGAAGGCGACGATCGCGGCGGGTTCGGCACCGCTCGCCCGGTACACCAGCCCGCGCCCGGGCTCCTCGTGGAAGCTGCCGCCCCGCCCCTCGGTCAGGTGCAGGATCGCGTCGATGGCGGTGAGGCCCATGCCGGCGCAGCCGACCACGTCCGCCGGCCCGACGGTGTCCGGGCCGAGCCACTCGTTCAGCGGGTAGGGGTGCGGCACGTACGCGGCCCCGCCGCGGGCCGCCGCCTCGGCCAGCCGGCGTCCCTCCGGCGACAGGCGAGGATCGTGGTACGAGTGCCCGGTGAGCAGCAGCACCTCGTCGGCCGGGTGGCGGCTGCCGTCCGCCGTGACGACCAGCAGTCCGGCACCGGCGGGCTCGATGTCCACGACCTCCGCGTGGTGCAGGTGCACCTCGGCGCCGGGGTGCCGGCGCAGGTCGTCCGCGAACGCCCGGAACATGTCGCTCAACGCCAGCCCGTGCACGTAGCGCCGGGGCCAGTCCTCCGGACGCAGGTCGAAGTCCGGGTGCCCGGTCTCGGCGAACCGGCGCCGGCACCACTCGTGCAGGGTCGGCCGCTCATCGCGTGGCCGCAGCGGACCCGCGCCCACGACCGTCTCGTCGGCGGCGAAGCCGACCTGGCAGCCGATGCGGTTGAGGTAGCTGGTCCGGGCCTGTGCGGGGCTGTGCGCCTGGCCGGCCCCGAACTCCCCGGTGCGCTCGAAGACCCGCACCTCGAGCCGGCGCTCCCCGAGCCGGTCGGCCGTCGCCGAGAGCCGCTCGATGACGTACGTCGCCCGGGGCCCGCCCCCGACCACGGCGAGCCTGTGCGGGCGGTCCGGCCGCGCCGCCGCGTCGGCCGGGTTCGCCGGGCCGGCGTGTGCGAGGGTCACCTCGTGCCCCCTTCGGTGACGTCGGTCGAGTCCGCCCGGTCCCGCAGGAGGTCCGCGAGCACGCTCAGGAAGCGGTCGATGTCGGCCGCGGTGATCCGGCCCATCGTGGACAGCCGCCAGTGGTCCGCGGCCAGCCGCTCCTGGGCCCGGTAGATGACGAACCCGGCGGCGCGCAGCCCCCGGTGGAGCTCCTCGTAGCCGGTGCCCGGGGGCAGGCGCAGGGCGGTCAGTCCCACGGCCCGCTGCCCGGGCGGGAGCAGCAGTTCGAGACCGAGGGCCTCCAGACCCGCGCGCAGCCGCTCGGCGAGGGCGCGGTAGCGGGCGTGCCGGGCCTCACGCCCCTCGGCGAGGGCGAGGTCGAGCGCCGCCTCGAAGGCGTAACAGGCCGGTATGCCGGGGGTGAAGGCCGGCAGGCCCGACTTGGCCTGGGCCGTGTAGTGCCGGTGCAGGTCCAGGTAGTAGGTCCGCCGCGGGAAGGCGCCCAAGCGCTCGAACGCGTCCGTGGCGGCGACGACGAAGGCCAGCCCCGGTGCGCCCTCCAGGCACTTGTTGGCCGACCCGGCCAGCCAGTCCACCCCGTCCTCGGCCGGTGACACCCGTTCGGCACCGACGCTGCTGACCGCGTCGACGATCACCTCGCGGCCGTAGGCGTGCGCGATCCGGGCGATGCCGGCGACGTCGTTGAGCATGCCCGTACTGGTCTCGTGGTGGACCACGCCGACATGGGTCAGGCCGGGATCGGCGGCCAGGGCCCGCTCGACCGCGGCCAGGTCGACGGGCACGGCCCAGCCCGCTTCCAGCCGGTGGGTACGGATCCCGTGCGCGGCGGCGATGTCCGCCAGCCGCTCGCCGTAGTGGCCGTTGTCGATGACGAGCAGCCCGCCGCCGGGCGGGACGGCCGAGCTGATCACCGCCTCCACGGCCGAGGTACCGGACCCGGTGAGGAGCACCGCGGTGTGCGCGTCACCGCCGCCGGCCACCAGGGTCGTCTTGTGCCGGATCCGGGCGAGCAGGCCGGCGAACTCGGGCTCGCGGTGGCACAGGTCGGGCCCGGAGAGCGCGGCGCGCACCCGGTCGTCGAGGACGACCGGACCGGGGTTCATCAGGACCAGCCGGTCGGTGGCAGCGGCTGCGAAGGGGGTCACGGTGCGAGTACCTCCATGAAACGAGCCGCCGACTGCGGCGGGCGGAGCGCGGGACGGCCGAGGCCGGGATCCGAACCGGACCGGATCCGCACGCGGATCAACTGGGCACCGCCCTCGTCCTGGGCGCGGCGCACCGCGGCGCGCAGGTGCTCCGCGTCCGCCACGTCGGCCACGGAGCGGTAGCCGCTCGCGGTCGCCACGGCGCAGAAGTCCACACCGGCCGAGGCGGTGGGCTGGCCGCCGGTGGATTCGTAGGCCTCGTTGTCGAGCAGGACGTGCAGGAAGGGCCGCGCGAGGCGGCCGGTCTCGCGGCCGATCGCCGCCATGGCCTCCAGGCGCATCAGCGCGGCGCCGTCGCCGTCGAGCACCGCCACCGGCCGGCCGGACGCGTGCATCGCCACGCCGAGGGCCACGCTGGAGGCGCAGCCCATGGAGCCGACGACGTACAGGTTCTCCGGCCGGTCGAAGTCCCGCTCCAGCTCGCGGGCGGTCTTGCCGGTGGTGGCGACGAGCAGGGTCGCCGGATCCATGGCACGGGTCACCTCGCCGATGGCCTCGGCCCGCCCCATGAGGTGCGCGCGCGGGTCCGGTCCGGCGGGTTCGGACGCCGGGCCGGGGGCGATGGCTCCCTTGGGCACGATGAAGGCGAACGGCAGCCCGGTGGCGGCCATGTGCGCGAGCGCGGCGTCCAGGCGGACGGCCAGCTCCGGCAGGGTCGCCGGCAGCACCTCGTTGCGGATGCGCATCGCGGTGAGCATCTCGGGGGTGATCGCGCCCATCAGCTCGTGCTGCGGCTCGTCCGGCTGCCCGGGGCGCCCGCGCCAGGTGACCAGGAGCAGCACCGGCAGCCGAAGGGTGTGGCACAGCGAGGTGAGCGGGTTGACGGCGTTGCCGAGCCCCGAGTTCTGCAGGATGACCACCGGTCGGCGGCCGGCCAGGCGGGCGCCCGCGGCGATGGCGACCGCCTCTCCCTCGTTGCCGCAGATGACGTAGTCGTCCGGGTGCTCGGCCTGCAGACAGCTGATGACCGGGCCGAGGAACGAACAGGGGACCCCGGTGAAGGGCCCGAGGCCGCGCTCCTTGAGCAGGGCGACGACGCCGTCCGCCCCGAGCCGCGCGGGCACGTCACCGGTCACCGTCGCGCCCCCTGCTCCGCCACCAGCCCGGTGGCGCGGCGCACGTCGTCCGCGGTGCGCAGCTCCATCCAGCCGGAGGCGACCTCGACGGCGCGGATGCGTACGCCCGCCTGGAGCAGGTCGGCGACCAGCTCGCCCAGGGTGACCGGCGTCCCGTCGGCGCGCCGCTTCTCGGCCGCGGCGCGCAGCGCGGCGAAGCCCTCCGCGGGGAAGACGGCGGCACCCGCGAACTCCGCGTCGGCGTCCTGCGCGCGCGCCGCTCCGACGGCCACGACCTGCGCGGCCCCGCCGGGCGCGACTCTGCGGCCGCCCTGTGTGACGGAGTTCAGCGCCAGCGGCAGGGCGTCGGCGCGCCGGGACGCCGCCGACACGTCCGCGAGGACGGCGACGTCGGCGCCCGCCGCCGCCAGCAGCCGCAGCGGCTCGCTCTCGACGAGGACGTCGCCGTCGACGACGAGGGTGGGGCCGTGGTGGGCCTCGGGCAGCGCGAGGAGGGCGTCCACGGCGGACGGGCGGTCCTGCCCGCCGGCGACCGTGACGTCCTCGACGCCGCAGCGGCGCAGTGCCGCGATCCGGTGCTCCCGCAGCGGCGCGGGCAGCTCACCGGACGGGCCGGGGAGCACCAGCGCGCGCGGACGGGTCTCGTAGGACGTGATGAACTCCGCCTCGTGCCGCTTGTGCTCGGCCATGCCCTGCAGGTCGAAGACGGTGGCCAGGGGCGCGATGCGGTCCTCGATGCCGGTGGTCCGGTCCTCCCGCAGGATCGACGCGAAGGTGTCGGTCATCGCCGCGATCCCGGCCCGCAGCCCGTGGTTGGCGTAGATGACCATCTTGGCGCCGGCCTCGGCGAGTTCGGTCGCCGTGATGGTGTGGTAGGTCGTGGGGACCACGACCACCGGCGTCGGCAGCGTCCACTGGGAGAGGAAGTCCAGGATGGGCTCCGGCGAGGACCCCTTGGCATGGATCAGCACCGCGTCGGCGCCCGCCGCGGCGTAGGCCTCCCCGCGGGCGAGGGCCTCGTCCATGCCCCAGCCCGCGATCAGGGCCTCGATGCGGGCGATGAGCACCAGGTCGGGCGTGCGCTGCGCCTCCTTGGCCGCGGCCAGCTTGCCGCAGAACTCCCCCACCGGCGCCAGCTCCTGACGGCCCGGGATGAAGCTGTTGACCTTCGGGAACCGCTTGTCCTCGATGGAGACCGCGGCGATGCCGGCCGCCTCGTAGCGGCGGATCATGTGCATCACGTTGTGCGCGTTGCCGTACCCGGCGTCACAGTCGGCCACCACCGGGACGTCGACCGCGGCGGCCAGTGAGGAGGCCACGCCCAGGAGTTCGCTCATCGTCAGGATGTCGGTGTCCGGCACGCCCTGCGAGGCGGACACCTCCAGACCGCTGGACCAGACTCCGTCGAACCCGGCGCGCTGGGCCAGCCGGGCGCCCAGCGGATTGTGCGCGCCGGCCAGGCGCACCGCGCCGGGCCGGGCGAACAGGTCGCGCAGCCGGCGCGCCCCCGAGAGCCCCGGCGCCCGATGGTATTCCGTTGTTGCAGCACCCATGCCGAATTCTCCTTACGGGTGAGGGCGGCGCAGCACCATTGGGGCAGCCCTGAAATCTACGGTTGACTGTGGACGGGAAAGGCGGCGGAAACGGGGACGGCCGGCGGGCGGGAATTCGGATCGGCGGGATAAATCCGGGCGCTACGCGGCCGGCCGCTCCTGCCGGGCCCGTGCCACCACGACCGCCCCCACCGCCGTCACCGCGGCCGTGGCCAGCAGCGCGTACTGCATCCCGCCGAGGAACACCGACTGGCCCACCCGCTCCAGCACGCCGTGGGCGGCCGTCCCGGCACCGAGGTCGGGCGGCAGTCCGACGGCCACGGACCGCACGGCCCGTCCGGTCCGCTCCGGCGGCAGGGTGACGCCGGCGTCCGCGAGCCGGCCCGGCAGCCGGTCCGCCGTGTACGTCATGACGACGGCGCTGACGACCGCGATGCCGAGGCTTCCCCCCACCTGCATGGCCGTCTGCTGGATCCCGCCGGCCACCCCGGACAGCTCTTTCGGGGCGTTGCTCATGACGAGCTTGGTGCCGCCCACCATGACCGGGCTGAAGCCGACGCCCAGCAGCAGGAAGCACGACGTCGTGCGCAGGGTGCCGGACTGCGCGTCCAGCGCGGACAGGGCCCACATCGACGCGGTGATGACGGTCAGCCCGGCGGCCACCGGGATGCGCGGGCCCGTCCTGCCGATCCAGATCGCCGCGGGCGGTGCGCCCACGATCATCAGCAGGGTCAGGCCCAGGACCCGGATCCCGGAGTCGGCGGGCGACAGGCCGAGCACGTTCTGCAGGTAGAAGATCAGCACGAAGGGCGCGCCGACCATCACGAACCCCATCATGGCCATGGTGAGGACACCCGAGGTGAACGGTGCCGAGCGGAACAGGCGCAGCGGCACCAGGGGGTGCGCGCTGTCCCGTTCCCAGCCGATGAAGGCGGCGCCGAGCACCACACCCGCCGCGAGGCAGGGCAGCGCCCGCGGGTCGGTCCAGCCGGCATCGGCCACCACGCTCAGGCCCCACACCAGCGCGTCCAGGGCGGCGGCCACCAGCAGCATGCCCACGAGGTCGAGCCGGCTGCCCGCGCCCTCGTCGCGCGTGTCGCGCAGGACGGTGACCCCGAGCAGCAGGGCGACGGCACCCAGCGGGGCGTTGAGGAAGAACACCCAGCCCCACTGGGCGTGTTCGACGAGCAGGCCGCCGACCACGGGGCCGGCCGCGGTGGACGCGGCGATGACGGCGCTGCGCACCGCGATGGGCTGGTTGAGCCGGTCGGCCGGGAACGCGCTGCGCAGCAGTCCCAGGGTGGCCGGCTGCATCAGGGCGCCGAACACGCCCTGCACCACGCGCAGCCCGACCACCCAGCCCAGGCTGGAGGAGAGGCCGATGGCCACCGACGAGGCGGTGAACCCGGCGGCCCCCACCAGGAACATCGTGCGGTGTCCGAAACGGTCGCCGAGCCGGCCCGCGGCGATCAGGAGCGCGGCCACAGCCAGGAGATAGGCGTCGGTGACCCACTGGATGCCGGTGAGATCCGTGTGCAGGTCCCCCTGCATGACCGGCTGGGCGACCGTGACGATCGTCGTGTCCAGCGACACCATCATCGCGCCGACGGACAGCGTCAGGACGGTGAGCCAGGGATGGCCGCGCAGGCCGTTCCGGGTGGCCTCGTGCCCGGTCACCGGCCCGGCGGCGGCTTCCGGTGGGGTCACGTCGCCGCTCCGGGCAGTTCCACGGCCGCGGACTTCGGCTCGGGGCGGTCGCCGTGGCCGGCGCCGGTGTCCTCGGCGGGCTGCCAGCCGGGCGGGCCGAAGACGTAGCCCAGCTTGTGGCGGAGCGTCCTGGCCCCGCGCACGTCCCGGACCATGGTGGCGAACTCGTGCAGCTGGATCTTCCAGATGCTGTAGGTCTCCAGCTGCTTGGTCAGGCCGTACGTGGGCCGGTGCAGTTCGGGCTGGAAGGTGCCGAAGATCCGGTCCCAGATGATGAGGATGCTGCCGAAGTTCTTGTCCAGGTACTCCGGGTCGCTGCCGTGGTGGACCCGGTGGTGCGAGGGCGTCACGAAGACGTACTCGATGGGCCGCGGCAGCTTGCGGATCTTCTCGGTGTGCGCGAACAGCCCCCACAGCAGGTGCACCGAGTGCATGGTGAACACCATGGCGGGGTGGACGCCGAGGAGCGGCAGCGGCAGCCACACCATCTTCTCGAACCACTGGGCCCACTTGCGGCGCAGCGCGGTCGACAGGTTCAGGTACTGGCTCGAGTGGTGCACCTGGTGACCGGCCCAGATGAGCCGGATGGCGTGCGCGGCCCGGTGGTACCAGTACAGCAGGAACTCGACGCCCCAGAAGACGACGAACCAGGTCGTCCACGCCGTCGGCGAGAGGTGCCACGGCGCGACGTACTCGTAGACCAGCAGGTACAGGGCGAGCGCCACGGTCCGCAGCAGGGTGGACGAGACCAGCGCGCCGAGACCGGTGATGATGCTCGCCCGGTGGTCCCGCGGGTCGTAGCCCTGACGCCCGTCGGGGTCGTCCCCGAACTTGATCGCCAGGAGTTCGATCACGATCAGCAGTGCCATGGCGGGCATCGCGTACACCGCAGGGTCGTGCAGCCGGTCGATCACCTTGTCGAGCATCAGGCCCCTCCTGTGTTCGTTCCATGCCGGGCCCGCCGCACGTGATCCGTTGATGCCCGCCACTGCCCGATCGTTTACGCAGCGTAATTCGGCGCTCTTAAGGCAGGCTTACGAACTCCTTTTGAGCGGGCCCGCATCGGCTTTTCCGCGCGGTCGGCGACCAGGGCAATCGGTCATTAAGCGGGGGTTAAGAAGAAATACCTATGCTCCAACGGGGCGAGCGGTGACGGGCGACGAGAAGCCGCCGCGGCCGTCCATGAGTCGTGAACGGGGTAGCCATGAGCGGGAGTCTTGTCGTCGTCCGGAGAACACCGGCCACGGCACACGGGCGGTCCGTGCGCGCGCTGGCCCTGCACGGCCTGGCGGCCACCGGCGCCGGCTGGCGCCCCTACGAGGAGCACGCCGGGCCCGGCGTCGAGGTGTGGACCGCCGAGCTGCCCTGGGGGCAGACGGGCGGATCCGGATGGAGCCTGCCGGGCGGCGATCCGGCCGGATGGATCGGCGCCGCACTGGACGAGGTGCCCGGACGCGTCGACGTCCTGATCGCCCACTCCTACTCCGCGCTGCTGGCGCTGGAGCACCTCGCCACCGCCCCCCGGCACACCCGGCCGGGCGGGCTGGTGGTGGTCTCGCCCTTCCACCGGCGCGATCCGGGGGACTTCCACTGGGACACCGCCCAGCACTACCTGGGCATCTTCCAGGACGTGTTCGACGAGGCCCTGCGCCTGGCGTCGACGCGCGTGCTGGACGCCGGCCTGCGCCGCGACATGGCGTTGCTGGTACGCGACCGGGTCGGCCCCTACGGCTGGCTGCGCTTCTACGACAGCTATCTGCGCAGCCCGTTCCTCGACACCGCCGCACTCGACCTGCCCGTCCTCGTGGTGGCCGGCCGGGACGACCGGTTCGCGCCGCCGGAGGACGCCGAGGCCCTCGCCGGGGCGCTGCCCCGGGCCCGGCTGTCCCTGCTCGACGCCTGCGGGCACTTCCCGATGGCCGAACGGCCGCGCGAGTTCGCCGACGCGGTCCACGCGTTCGTGAACGAGTCGGTCGTCGGCGCGGAGGTGCGGTGAGCATGGGGACGACAGACCCCGGGGTCCACGTCACCGGGCTCGGCGCGGTCAGCTGCCTGGGCGCGGGGACCGGGGCCTTCTGGACCGGACTGACCTCGACGGCTCCGCGCCCGGCCCCGGTGGCCGGGCTCACCGAGCGGGTGCCCGACGTCCTCGCCTACCAGGTGCCCGAGGGCGCGGCCGACACCGGCGACCCGTACGGCCGGGCCACCCGGCTCGCCCTGCACGCGGCCCGGCAGGCCGTGGCCGACGCCGGGCTGAGCGACGACGAGATCGCCGGCATGGCCGTGGTGCTCGGCACCGCGGGCGGGGAGAGCGGCGAACGCGACGGCGTGACCACGCCGCCGGCCGGGTGGGCGCCGGTGTTCCGGCTCGCCTCCGAGGTGGGCGGCGAACTCGGCGCGTTCGGCACCAACATCAACGTCAGCAACGCCTGCGCCGCCAGCGGGTACGCCCTGTCGGTCGCCATGGACCTCATCGACTGCGGCGAGGCGGACACCGTGCTGGTCGGCGGTGCGGAGGCGCTCGGCTGGGCGCCGCTGGCCGGCTTCAGCCGCCTGGGCGCGAACGACCCCGAGCTGTGCCGGCCGTTCGACGCCGACCGCCGGGGCACCGTGTTCGGGGAGGGCGCGGCCATGCTCGTCGTGCGGTCCGCGCGGGCCGCGGCGGGCCGGCCGTCCTACGGCCGGCTGAGCGGCGGCGGCTGGAGCTGCGACGCCCATCACCTCACCGCCCCCGACCCGGCGGGCGACCAGCCGGTGCGGGCCGCCCGCGAGGCCCTGCGGGAGGCGGCGAGCGGCCCGGAGGACATCGGCTGCGTGGTGCCGCACGGCACCGGCACCGCGCACAACGACGTGCTGGAGACCCGGGTGCTGCGCGAGGTGCTCGGCGACCGCCTGGAGCGCGTACCGCTGTTCAGCCTGAAGGCGTTCATCGGACACACCGCGGGCGCGGCGGCCGCGTTCGCCGTCGTGGCCGCCGCGCTGATGGCACGGCACGGGCGCATCCCCGCGAACATCGCCCCCCGGCGGCAGGACCCCGAGTGCCCGGTGTGGCTGCCGCGCGAACCGGTACCGCTGCGACGGAGGCGGATCCTGCTCAACGCCTACGCGTTCGGCGGCAGCAACGTCTCGCTCGTGTTCGAGGGGGGGACCAGGTGACCGCCCGGCACGGCGTGGCCGAGGCGACGGTCGTCGGCACCGGTGTCGTCGTACCGCCCGTGCCGCTCCCGCCGGACGGACGGTGGTTCGACCACCGGAGCCGGCTCGGACGCGGCCACCGGTACCTGCCGGAGGCCTGCCACTACCTGATGGCGGCCGCCCGGGAGGCGCTGGCCGACGGCGCGGCCGAGCAGCACGCGCCGGAGCGCCGCGGGATCGTGGTCGGCACCAACAGTGCCGTCACCGCCCTGCACGCCGACATCGAGTCGGCCGTGCGCGACGGCGGCATCGACTCCCTCAGTCCCATGCGCGTGCCCTTCTTCTCGGTGAACCTCGTCGCGGCGAAGCTGTCCACCGAACACGGCTTCAAGGGCTTCAACGTCACGGTGAGTTCGCCCCGGGTGGCGGGTCTGGAAGCGGTCCACCTGGCCGGCCGCGCGCTCCCCGCCGGGCGGGGCGACCTGGTCCTCGCCGGTGCCACCGAGGCCCCCGACCCGCGGGCCGGCGACGCCCTGCCCGAGTCGGGCGCCGCGCTGCTGCTCCTGCGGGCCCGCACCGCGGCCGCCCCGGGACCCGTCGTCCGCACCGCGCTGCGCTTCCTGCCGCCCCGGGCCGCCGCCACCCCCGCCGGACGGGAGCGGGCCGGGCGCGCCGTACGGGAGGCGCTGGACGGGGTGTGCCCGGCGCCACCGCCGGCGCTGCACCTGCTGAGCGACGACTCGCCCGCGGCCCGCACGGCCGCGGACGCGGTGCGGGCCTGGTGCGCCGGGACGACGGAGGTGACGGAGGTGACCGGCTCGCGCCGGGCGGGCGCCCTGGCGCCGCTGGAACTGCTCGCCCGCGCCGTGCGGCCGGACCTGACGGGTCCCGAGGCCGTGGTCGTCGCGTCCCGGGAAGGCAATCTCGCCTTCGCCACCGTCGCCGCCCGCTGAGGCCGGCGGCGACCTCCCCACCCCACCGACCCATCCGCCGAGCAAGAGGAAAACATGCTGTCATCCGTCAAGGGATCGTGGTGCCTGGTACTCGGCGCCTCCAGCGGCATGGGCCGGGCCACCGCCCTCGCCATGGCCCGTGAGGGCGCCCACGTGTGCGGTGTCTACTTCGGCACCAGCGCCCAGCAGGAGGAGGCCGACGCGCTCGTCGAGGAGCTGCACGGCCTCGGCGTCCGGACGTCGTTCCACAACCTCAACGCCGCGAAGCCGCAGACGCGGGCCGAGGTCGCCGGCCGGCTGGCCGAGCTGACGGGTCCGCAGGGGATACGGGTGCTGCTGCACTCCCTCGCCTTCGGCAGCCTCCTGCCGTTCATCCCGCGGGACGGGCAGCCGGACGTCATCACCCCCCGGCAGATGGACATGACGGTCGACGTCATGGGCCACAGCCTCGTCTACTGGGTGCGCGACCTGTACACCGCCGGCCTGCTGGGCCGCGGCTCCAAGGTGTTCGCGCTCACCAGCCGCGGCGACGAACGGGTCATGCCGAACTACGGCGCGGTGTCCGCGGCGAAGTCCGCCCTCGTCTCCCACGTCCGGCAGCTGGCCGTCGAACTGGCGCCCTCGGGCGTCGCCGTGAACGCCCTGCGCGCCGGCCTCACCATGACCCCGGCCCTGATCCGCATCCCCGGCAGCGACGTCCTGGCCGAGCGGGCCGGCGGGTCCAACCCCCACGGCCGGCTCACCACCACCGAGGACGTCGCCGAGGCCGTCGTGATGCTGTCCGCCAGTGACTCCTCCTGGATCACCGGCAACGTGATCGACGTCGACGGCGGCGAGGGCCTCGTGTGACGGCCCCGCCAGGCGAACCGGGGCCCGGCCGACGGGCCCCCCGACAGTCCGGTACCCACCACGGAGGAACCACGATGCCCGAACTCACCACCCCGCTCGACCTGGAAGACCTGCGCGCCACCATCGCCGAGATCATCGACGTCGACATCGCCGAGGTCACCGACACGGCCGACTTCAAGGAGGAACTCGACGTCGACTCCCTGCTGGCGCTGGAGATCCTGGTCACCCTGGAGCGCAAGTACGGCACGAAGCTGGCCGAGTCGAACCTGCAGAAGGTGCGCTCGCTCAACGAGACCTACGCGCTGCTCGCCGAACAGCTCGAGGCGTCCTGATGACCACCGGTCCCCGTACGGCCCTGGTCACCGGCGGTTCGCGCGGCATCGGCCGTGCGGTGGTCGAGCGCTTCCTGGCCGACGGCTACCACGTCGGGTACTGCCACCGCACCCCGTCCGCCGGGACCGCCGGGCTGGACGCGCTCGCCGAGCGGCACGGCGTGCGGGTGCACGGGGCCGTGGTGGACGTGACGGACCCGGACGCGGTGCGGGGCTGGCTGGAGGAGACCGAGGAGCGGCTCGGCGCCGTCGACGCGCTGGTGACCAACGCCGGGATCATCCGGGACATGCCCCTGGCGGTCATGGACCGGGAGCACTGGGACGCCGTCGTCGCCACCAACCTCACCGGGACCTACACCGTGTGCCAGGCGGCGATCATGACGATGATGCGCCGGCGCCGGGGCGCGATCGTCAACGTGTCCTCCGTGGCCGGTCTGCGGGGCAGCGCCTCGCAGACCAACTACGCGGCGTCGAAGGCCGGGATCGTCGGCTTCGCCAAGTCGCTGGCCAAGGAAGTGGCCCGGTTCGGCATTCGCGCCAATGTGGTGGCGCCGGGCCTCATCGAGACGGACATGACCGCGGCCCTGGACGAGAAGGCCCGTCGGCGGATCGTCGCCGACATCCCGCTGCGGCGGACCGGTACGGCCGAGGAAGTGGCCGACGCGGTCGCCTTCCTCGCCTCGGACCGTGCCGCGTACATCACGGGCCAGGTCGTCCGGATCGACGGCGGAATCGGCATCTGAGGAGGCGTCAGGCAATGGCAGTGGTGGACCGCTCCGCCCGTGTGGTGGTGACCGGCCTCGGTGTCCTCAGCCCCGTCGGGGAGACGCTGGAGGACTTCTGGGACTCCGTCGTCCACGCGGTCGTCGGCACCCGCCCGCTTCAGCGGCCGGACGCCGCCGACTTCGCGGGCAGGCTGGCCGGCGAGGTGCGCGGGTTCCCGGCCGTCCGCGGCACCGGCGACCGCGTCACCCGGCTGGCGGTGGCGGCGGCCTCGGCGGCGACCGCCGACGCGGGCCTCGTCCCGTGGGCGGGCGACCCGGCCCGGGCCGGGGTGTGCTTCGGCACGCTGCTGGGGAGCCGGGCGGCGCTGGAACCGGCGGTGACGCGGTTCCACCGGGCCGGGGCGCACGGCACGGCCACGGGCGGGGCGGACGCCCCCGCCGTGCAGCCGCCCCCCGTCGTGGGCCTCGCCGACGCCGTCGCCCGGGAACACGGGTTCCTCGGGCCCGGCTCGGTCGTCGCCACCGCCTGCGCGTCGGGCAACAGCGCGCTCGCGTACGCCGCGGAGGCCATCCGGGCGGGCCGGGCGGACGTGATGGTCGCGGGCGGTGCGGAGGAGCTGTCCGCCGGCATCATGATGATGTTCGCCAGTCTGCGCTCGCTCACCGACGACGCGCTGCGGCCGTTCGACCGCAACCGCTCGGGGCTGGTCGTCTCCGAGGGCGCCGCCGCCCTCGTCCTGGAGTCGTACGAGCACGCGCGTGCACGCGGAGCCCGTGTCTACGCCGAACTCGCCGGCTGGGCGTCCGCCTGCGACGCCCACCACATGACCGCGCCGCATCCGGAAGGGCGCGGGGCACGCCGCTCGCTGGAGCGCGCCCTGGCCATGGCCGGCGTGGCACGCGAACAGGTGGGCCACATCAGCGCGCACGGCACCGGCACACCCTCGAACGACGTCGTCGAGGCGGCGGCCGTCCGGGCCGTCTTCGGTGACGGCGGCCCCGCCCTCTCCTCCCTGAAGGGCGCGCTCGGGCACACCCAGGGCGCGGCCAGCGCCATCGAGGCCGTGGCCTGTGTGCTGGCGCTGCGCGACGGGGTGATCCCGCCCACCGCCAATCTCGTCGACCCGGACCCCGCCTGCCCGGTCGACCTCGTGTACGGCGCCGCCAGGGAGGCACCGCTGGACGTGGTCGTCAACAACGCCTTCGGATTCGGGGGCAACACGGCGTGCACCGTGTTCACCCGTCCCGGCCTCGGAAGGAACGCCGGATGAGCACCTCGGCCGTCATCACCGGAGTGGGACTGGCCACCGCGCTCGGCGCGGGGTACGACGCCACCTGGCAGGGCCTGCGGACCGGCCGCAGCGCGATCGCGGACGTGGCCCCGCCCGGCGGCCTGTACCCGGGCCGGGGTCCGGCGCCGGCCGCCGCGCTCCCCGACGACCTGTCCGACGTGTCCGCCTTCGGCCGCAAGCGGCTGCGCGCGCTGAGCCGCGAGTCGCTGCTGGTGTCCCGGGCGGGCCTGCTGGCCTGGCAGGACGCGGGACTCGACGCGGACGGCGCCCCCGCCCCGGAGGACCTCGGTGTCGTCCTGGGCACGACGGGCGCCGGTCTGACCGGCTACCTGCAGGTCCTGCACGACGGTCTCACCCTCGGCACCGATCTGGTCAGTCCGTACGCCGGCCCCCAGGGCAGCCTCAACGCGGCGGTCTCCGACCTCGCCATCGGGGCGGACGCCCAGGGCCCCGTCCTCACGGTCACGGCCGGCCGGTGCTCCGGGGCCGAGGCCCTGACCGTGGCCGGCGACCTCGTGCGCACCGGCCAGGCCGAGGTGGTGCTGGTGGCGGCGGTCGACGTGCTGGACCCGCTCACCCTCGACGCGGCCGGCGCCCGGGAGCCGGGGGCCGGCGGGGTCCCGGCGGCCGGGGACGCCCCGGCCGGCCGCCCGGCGCGCACTCCGCGGCCGTTCGCACCCGAACCCACCGGGTCCCTTCCCGGCGAGGCCGTCGTGGTCCTCGTCGTCGAGGGCACCGGACGGGCCCTTGAGCGCGGCGCCCGGGTCCACGCCGAGATCGCCGCCGTCGGCACCGCCCTGGGCGAGGCCGGCGACACGGACGGCGCCGCCGCCACGCGTGCCGTCGCCACCGCCCTGGCCGCCGCCGGCGTGGCGCCCAGGGACGTGGGGCTCGTCTGCTCCTCGGCCGACGGTTCCGGGCCGGTCGACCGGGCCGAGGCCCACGCCCTGGGCGGGGCGTTCGGCGCGCACGTCCCGGTCTTCGCGACGGGCGCCGCGCTCGGCGACTGCGCCGGCACCACCACCCTGCTTCAGGTGGCCCTCGCGGCCCGGGCGCTGCGGTGCGGCGAGACCCCTGCTACGGCGGGGCTCGCCGACTGGTCCCCGACGCTGCCGCGCCTGTCGGTGAGCGGCGCGCCCCAGCGGTGCCCCGCCGCCGCCGCGGCCCTGGTCCTGACGACGGACGACCGCCCCGGCGCCGCCGCCGTGGTCCTGCGCCCCCCGCGCTAGGAGGCCGGTCCCGCGGACCGGGCGCCCAGAGAACCCATGACCATCCCGGACCGGGTACCGGCCGCCGGGCTAGGAGGTAAAAAGTGAAGCAGGACCCGGCACAGCAGATCGCCATCGTGGGCATGGCGGGGCGGTTCCCCGAGGCCCCGGACCTGGACCGGTTCTGGGAGTTGCTGATCAGCGGCGGCGACGCCGTCCGCCCCGTCCCGGCCGAGCGCTGGAACACCGAGGAGGTCTGGGACCCGCGCAAGCCCATCCAGGACCGCGGCGCGTTCCTCGCGGACATCGACCGGTTCGACGCCGCCTTCTTCGGCATCTCCCCGCGCGAGGCCGAGGTGATGGACCCCCAGCAGCGGCTGCTGCTGGAGGCCTCCTGGCAGGCCGTGGAGAACGCGGGCGTCCCCGTCGCCTCGCTGCGCGGCTCCCGCATCGGCGTCTACAGCGCCGGGATCTGGCACGACTACGAGAACCTGCGCAACGACCGCGGCACCCCGATCACCCAGCACTCGATCGCCGGCACCTCCCTGGACATGCTGTCGGCCCGGGTCTCGTACTTCATGGGCCTGACGGGTCCCAGCCTCAACCTGGAGACCGGGTGCTCCTCCGCGCTGGTCGCCCTGCACCTGGCGTGCCAGGCGATCCGTACCGGAGAGGTGGACGGCGCCCTCGTCGGGGCGGCCAACGTCATGGTGACGCCCGAGGTGACGATCGGGCTCACCCACTTCGGCGGGCTGTCCCCGAACGCCCGCTGC
>NZ_BNBF01000018.1:126606-128704 GCF_014654935.1 Streptomyces capoamus | reverse complement strand
GCCACCTTCGGCGCCGGAGCCGACGGGTTCGTCCGCGGCGAGGGCGTGGCCGCCGTCTACCTCAAGCGGCTCGACCGGGCCCTGCTGGACGGCGACCGGGTGCACGCCGTCATCGTCGGCACCGCCGTCAACAACGACGGCGGCGGCCCCAGCCTGGTCACCCCCAGCCAGGAGGGGCAGGAGGACGTGCTGCGCCAGGTCTACGAGGGCTCCGGCGTCCCGCTCGACCGGGTGGCCTACGTCGAGGCCCACGGCACCGGCACCCGGCGCGGCGACCCGACCGAGGCGGCGGCCATCGGCCGGGTGCTCGGCCAGGCCCCGCAGCGCGCCGGCCGGCCCCTCGCCGTCGGCTCCGTGAAGAGCAACATCGGCCACCTGGAGGCCGCCGCCGGGTTCGCCGGCCTGTTCAAGGCGGTGCTGGCGCTGCGGCACGGCGTGGTGCCGCCGAGCCTGCACTCCGCCGAACTCAACCCGAAGATCCCCTTCGACGACCTCAACCTGCACGTCGTGCAGGAGCCGCTGCCGCTGCCCGACGACGGGCCCGTCTACCTGGGCGTCAGCTCGTTCGGCTGGGGCGGCACCAACGCCCACACCGTCGTCACCGGCCCGCCGTCCGTGGCGGCGGCCGTGGAACCGCCCGTCGACCCGACGGCCCCCTTCCTGACACCGCTGAACGGCCACACCCCGGCCGCGCTCGCCCAGCGGGCCCGCGACGTGTGCGAGGCCCTCCAGCGGCCCGGCGCCGACCCACGGCGGCTGGCCGGGGCACTGGGCTGGCAGCGCGACCACTTCCCGTTCCGGGCCGGCGTGGTGGCCACCGAGGCGGGCGAACTCATGGCCCTGCTGGAGAAGTTCGCCGCCGCGCCCGACGGCGAGCTGCCCGGTGTCGTCACCGGCCGGGCCCGTGAGCACGGCCGCACCGCCTTCGTGTTCCCCGGGCAGGGCTGGCAGTGGGCGGCCATGGGCCGGCACCTGTACGCCTCCGACCCGGTCTTCGCGACCGAACTCGAACGCTGCGCCGCCGCCCTGGCCCCGCACGTCGACTGGGACCTCACCGACATCATCGCCGGGTGCGGCGGGGACGACTGGCTGCGCCAGGTGGACGTCGTGCAGCCGGTGCTCTGGGCCGTCTGCGTGAGCCTGGCCGCCGTCTGGCGGGCCGCGGGGGTCGAACCGGACGTCGTCGTCGGCCACAGCCAGGGCGAGATCGCCGCCGCGACGGTCGCCGGTGTGCTGTCGGTGGAGGATGCCGCGCTCGTCGTGGCCCGGCGCAGCGCGGTCCTGCTGCGCACGAGTGCGGGCACCGGACGCATGCTCGCCGTGGACCTGGACGCGGACGCGGCGCGCGCCGCGCTGGAGGGTTTCGAGGACAGCGTGGCGCTGGCCGTGCACAACGGCCCCCGCTCCTGCGTGCTGTCCGGCGAGACCGACTCCGTCCTGCTGCTGAAGGAGCTGCTGGAGGCGGACGGCACCTTCTGCCGTCTGGTCGACGTCGACTACGCCTCGCACAGCCCGCTGATGGAGGGCCTCGGCGAGGAACTGCACCGGGTGCTGGCCCCCGTCCGGCCCGGCACGGCCGAGCTGCCGCTGATGTCGACGGTGCGCTCGCAACTGCTGCACGGCCCGGAGATGGACGCCGCGTACTGGGTGGAGAACCTGGGCCGCCCGGTGCTGTTCGCCGACGCCGTCCGCACCCTGATCGACCAGGGCGTCACCCACTTCGTCGAGATCAGCGCCCACCCGGTACTGGCTCCGGCGCTGGAGCAACTGGCCGCCGAACACCCCGAGCCGCCCGCCGTGCAGGGCACCCTGCACCGGGACCGGGGCGCCCCGGAGGACCTCGCCGAGTCCTTCGCCCGGGCCTACGTCTCGGGGCTCACCCCCTTCGGCCGGGTCCCGGTGGGCCGGGACACGCACGTACCGGCCTACCCGTGGCAGCGCGAGCGCCACTGGGTGGACTCGGTGCGCCGGACCGCGGACCGCGTCGGGTCGTTCGCCCTGCCGCTCGCGCCGGTGCCCGCCGAGGCGGACACCTGGCACGGCACGCTCGACCTGGACACCGTCGCGCACCCCTGGCTGGAGGACCACCGGGTGCACG
>NZ_BNBF01000018.1:120641-126556 GCF_014654935.1 Streptomyces capoamus | reverse complement strand
AGGCGGTCGTCGTCCCCGCCGCGGCCGCCGTCGAGCTCTGCCTGGGCACGGCCGCCGCCCGCACCGGCGGCCTGCCGTCCACGCTGCGCGGGCTCGCCCTGGAGCGGGACATGACGCTGCCCGACGACGCCCTCCGCCTGGGTGTCGTCTGGCGTGAGGACGCGGCCGACGGTGCCGGCGTCGAGCTGCTGTCGCTGCCGGCCGGCGCCGACTCCTGGACCCGGCACACCGCGGCCCGTGTTTCGTACGGTCAGCAGGCCCCGGACGCCCCGGCCTTCCCCGCCGCGCTGCTCCAGGCCCCCACCACGGACCCCGACGCGTTCTACGACGGGTGCGCCGGCCGCGGCCTGCACTACGGCCCCGCCTTCCGCAGTGTGCGGGAGTTGCACGCGACCGCCGACGAGGCGCTCGGGCTGCTCCGGCTGGACGAGCGGTGCCGGCCGGGCGCCCGTGCCTTCACCCTCCACCCGGCGCTGTGGGACGGCGCGTTGCAGCTGTCGCTCCCGCTGTGCGGGCGGACGGGTACGGTCGTGCCGGTCGGCGTCGAGCGGATCGACCTGCTCCCCGGCCTGCCGTCCGAGGTCACCGACCTGTGGGCGCACGTCCGCCGCCGCCCCGACGACCGGTTCGACCTGTGGCTGTACGACACCGACCGCCGCCCCCTGGTCCGGGTCACCGGACTCGCCCTGCACCCCCTGGTCCTGGAGGACGACTCCGACCCGGCCGCGGAGCGGGTGCACCGGTTCGTCCTCCAGGAGGTCGAACCGGCCCGGGAGACGGACCGCAGCGGCGCCCGGTGGCTGGTGTGCGGCCCCGAGGCGGCGGCCGGGACGGTCACGGAACTCGCCGCCGCGCTGGGCGCCGACGGGGTCACCCTGCCGGCGGCGGACGCCGCCGGCCGCGCCGCGTGGGCCGAGGTGCTGGGCGGGGCCGCCGACGTCACCGACCTGGTGTTCGCCGCCCCCGACGCCGTGGCCGGGGAGGCCGCGCAGCGGGCCGGGCTCACCGCCCTGTCCGCGCTGGCCAGTGCCTGCCTCGACCGCCCCACCACACCGCGGCTCACCGTGCTGACCACCCGGGCCCAGGCGGCGGCGGACGAGCGGCCCGACCCCGGCGCCGCCCTGTACTGGGGCTTCACCCGCGTCCTGCGCGGCGAGCACCCGAGCCTGTCCGCCGCCCTCGTCGACCGGGCCGCCGAGGACGGCTGGACGTCGTACGTCGTCCGTGAACTGGGCCTGGACCAGCGGGAGGACCAGGTCCTGCTGCGGGCCGGCCGCCGGCTCGCGGGCCGGCTGGAACGCTCCGCCGGGCCGCGCCCGGACGCGGAGGCACCCGTGCCGTACACGGCCGGCCAGCCGTTCCGGCTGCATCCCGGCCCCCGGCCCGGTCAGTGGGACTCGCCGCGGTTCCTGCCGCTGGTGCGCCGCGCTCCCGGCCCCGGCGAGATCGAGATCGAGGTGGACGCCGCCTCCCTGAACTTCATCGACGTCATGAAGGCGATGGGGACGTACCCCGACGCGTCCGGCGGCAAGGAACTGCTCGGCGGCGACTGCGCCGGCCGGGTCGTCGCCCTCGGCCCGGACACCACCGGGTTCCGGGTCGGTGACCGGGTGGTGGCCTGCAAGTTCGGTGCGATGGTCTCCCACCTGACGCTGAGCGCCGCCCACGCCCGCCCCGTCCCCGACGGCATGACCCAGACGGAAGCCGCCGCGCTGCCGCTGGTGGTGGCCACCGCCTGGTACGCGCTGCACGACCTGGCCCGGGTGGAGCGGGGCGAACGCGTCCTGATCCACTCCGCGGCCGGCGGTCTCGGCCTCGCCGCGGTCCAGGTCGCCCAGCTCCTCGGCGCCGAGGTGATCGCCACGGCGGGCAGCCCCGCCAAGCGCGACCACCTGCGCGGCCTCGGCGTCCGGCACGTCTTCGACTCCCGGGGCCTGGCCTGGGCCGACGCCGTCCTGGACCTCACCGGCGGCCGGGGCGTCGACGTCGTCCTCAACTCGCTGACGGGCGCCGCGCTGACCCGCGGCCTCGACGTGCTCGCCGAGGACGGCCGGTTCCTGGAGGTCGGCAAGAAGGACATCCACGGCGGTCGCCGGCTCGACCTGCGTTCCTTCCGCAAGGGCATCAGCTTCGCGGCGGTCGACCTCGAAGGACTGGTGATGCGCCGTCCGGCGCGGTTCGCGCGGGTCCTGGACGCGGTGTGGGAGGAGGTCACCGCGGGGCGCATCCGCCCGCTGCCCGTGACGCCGTACCCCTTCGACCGGGCGGCCGAGGCGCTGCGGGAGATGTCGCACGGTGATCACATCGGCAAGTTCGTGCTGCACGAGCCGCACCGGGTACGCCGGGTGGTCGCGGACCCGCTGCCCGGCGGACGCTTCCGCGCCGACGGCAGTTACCTGATCACCGGCGGCCTGGGCGATCTCGGCCTGTCGCTCGCCGAGCACCTGGCCGGACGCGGAGCCGCCGCGCTGGCCCTGCTGGGCCGCTCCGCGCCCGGCCCGGAGGCCACCGCCCGCGTCGAGGCGCTGCGCGCGGCCGGCACCACCGTGTGCGTGCTGCGGGCGGACGTCGCCGACGAGGCGGCGCTGGACGGCGCCCTGCACCGGATACGGGCGGAACTCCCGCCGCTGCGCGGGGTGTTCCACGCCGCCGGCATCCTGGACGACGGTGTGGTGCAGGGCGTGGACGCCGGGCAGGTCTCCCGGGTGCTGGCCCCGAAGGCGGACGGCGTACGGCACCTGGACCGGCTGACCGCCGACGACCCGCTGGACCTGTTCGTCCTGTTCTCCTCGGCGGCCGGCCTGGTGGGCAACGTCGGCCAGGCGGTCTACGCGGCGGCCAACACCTACCTCGACGCCCTCGCGGTCGCCCGCCGGCACGCGGGACGTCCGGCACTGAGCGTGCAGTGGGGCAGCTTCGACGCCATCGGCCTGGCCGCCCGCAGCGGGACCCGGGGCGCCCGCCTCGCCGACCGCGGCATGGCCGCCTTCCCGGCCGCGGACGCCTGGCGCGCGCTGGAGGAGTTCCTGCGCGAGGGGGAGACCGTCGTCGGCTACCTGTCGCTCGACGCCCGGCGCTGGTTCGAGACCTACCCGGCGGCGGCCGGCCTGCCCAGCTGGAGCCGGCTGCGCACGGCGGACCGGCACACCGGTGCCGCCGGCGGCGCGTTCCGGGAACGGCTGGCGGCCTGCGCCCCCGAGGGACGCGCCGCGCTCGTCGAGCAGCGGGTACGGGAGCTGGCCGGCCGGGTGCTGCGCATCCCCGCGCAGACCATGGACCGGGAGACCCCGCTGAAGTCGCTCGGCCTGGATTCGCTGATGAGTCTGGAGCTGCGCAACCGTCTGGAGGCCGAGTTCGGCCTGAAGCTGTCGCCGACGCTGCTGTGGACGTACTCCAGCCTGCGGCCGCTGGCCCAGGCCCTCGTCGAGCGGCTCGGGGACCTCGGGGACGGGGAGGACCGATGAGCACGCCGGACACCACCACGGGCACCGCCACGGGCATCGCACCCCGGGCGACACCGATCAGCCGGGCCATGGAGACGATCCGCGGCCTGCGCGAGGAACTGGACGCGCTGCGCTCCGCCCGTACCGTCGCCATCGTCGGGGCCGGCGTACGGGCCCCGGGCGGGGTGAGCGACCTGGACGGCTACTGGCGGCTGGTGGCCGCCGGGGGCGACGCGGTGCGGCCGATCCCCGGACACCGCCGGCATCCCTTCGGCGCCGCGTGGGACGCGGTGCCGCACCGGGGCGGGTTCCTGGACGAGGTCCTGGAGTTCGACGCGCCGTTCTTCGGCGTCGCGCCCCGCGAGGCCCGCGCCCTGGACCCGCAGCACCGGCTGCTGCTGGAGACCGCCTGGGAGGCCCTGGACGACGCGGGCATCCCCGCGCCCCGCGCCGCGCGGGCGACCTGCGGGCTGTACGTCGGCGTGACGGGGCAGGACTACCGCGAGTGGATGCCCGGCGAGTCCGACGCGTACTGGGCGACCGGCAACGGCCACTGCTTCGCGGCCGGCCGGCTCGCGCACACGCTCGGGCTCACCGGGCCGGTGACCGCCGTGGACACGGCGTGCTCCTCGTCCCTGGTCGCGGTGCACCTGGCCCGCCAGGCGCTGGCCGCGGGCGAGTGCGACATCGCGCTGGCCGGCGGGGTCAACCTGGTGCTGTCGCCGCGGGCGACCGAGTTCGCCGCCCGCACCGGGGCGCTCTCCCCGGACGGGGTGTGCCGGCCGTTCGACGCGCGCGCCAACGGGTTCACCCGCGCCGAGGGCTGCGGTGTCGTCGTCCTCAAACGACTGGCCGACGCGGTGCGCGACGGCGACCGGGTGCACGCGGTGCTCCACGGATCCGCCGTCAACCACGACGGCTCCTCCTCGGGATTCACCGCGCCCAATGTGCTGGCGCAGACCCGGCTGCTGCAGCGGGCGCTCGCCGACGCCGGACTCCGGCCCGGTGACATCGGGTACGTGGAGGCGCACGGCACCGGCACCTCGCTCGGTGATCCCATCGAGGTGGAAGCGCTGGCCGCGGCGATCGGCAGGCCCTCGGGCGGGGCGCCGGTGCTGCTCGGCTCCGCCAAGGCCAACATCGGGCACACAGAGTCGGCCGCCGGCGTCCTGGGCCTGCTCAAGGCGATGCTCGGCCTCCGGCACCGGGCCGCGCCGCCCGTGCCGCACTTCAGCACGCTCAACCCGCGGATCGACCTGGACGGCACCGGTTTCCGGGTGCCGGAGGGGCTGGAGCCGTGGCCGGCCGGGGCGGGGGCCTACGCCGGGGTGAGTTCGTTCGGCATGAGCGGCACCAACGCCCACGTGATACTGGGTCCCGCCGAAGCGTCAGCCGCCGCCCCCGCGGTCCGGGTCACCGGGTTCGAGCTGTCCGCCCGTACGCCCTCCGCGCTGCGCGCCTCGGCCGCCCTGCTGGCCGCGCGGCTGGACACCGTGAAGGACGAGGACTACCCGGCCTTCGCCTACACGCTCACCCACGGACGGGCGCCCCTGGCCCAGCGGGTGCGCGTCGAGGCCGCCGACCGGGAGCGGGCCCGGGACGCGCTCCGGGCCCTCGCCGAGGAGCGCGACTGTCCGGCGGTCACCACCGTGGAACCCGGAGCGGAACCGGCGTTCGCCGAGCTGCCGCGCCGCGTCCTCGGTCTGCCCGCGTACCCGTGGGAGCGCCGCCGGTACGCGCCGCCGTCCGAAGGGTCCTGAGAGGCCGCGGCGGGCTCAGCTCGCCGCGGCCCGGCTCCGGATCAGCTCGCACACGTCCGAGACCGTGCTGGTGCGCGGGACCTCCTCGAAGGGGACGTCCACGGCGAAGCGGCGCTTGACGGAGGCGACGAGCTCGACGACGGCGAGGGAGTCGATGTCGAGTTCGTCCAGCGAGACGTCGTCGGAGATCGTGTCCGGTTCGGCCCCGCAATCGATGAGTTCCTGCTCTACAAAGGCACGTACGGAATCGGGGTTCGCGAGTTCGGACACGGCGCTCCTCGCCTCTCTCACACATCAGGAACAAAGAACCGACAGAAGACGATGGGGAGCTTACCCAATCACCGAGTCGAAAATCGATCCCGAAAGCATTCGTTAAGCCGCCCTTAAGCACGCCGAGTTAGGATTTCGTACCGCACTGACACAGACAGGACGTGGACATGTTCCGAATGCTGTTGAGGCGCATTCTCCTGGTCCCTCTGAAACTTGCATTCCGCCCCCGGGTCGAGGGCGTGCACCACATACCGAAAAGCGGCCCCTTCATCATCGCCGCGAATCACCTTTCGTTCTTCGACTCCATTTTCATCGCCCTGCTGACCCCCCGCCCGCTCTATTTCATCGGCAAGCAGGGCTGGCTCGACGCGCCCGGCGTGAAAGGCCGGCTGCAGAGCCTCTTCTTCCGGTCCGTCGGAATGATCTCGGTCGACAAGACGAG
>NZ_BNBF01000018.1:120176-120601 GCF_014654935.1 Streptomyces capoamus | reverse complement strand
CGGCGCCGGGACCATGGCCGGTCTGCACACGTCCCTCAGGCTGCTGCACGAGGGCAAGGGCGTGGGTGTCCACATCGAGGGGACCCGGTCACCGGACGGACGCCTGTACAAGGGCACGACGGGTACCGCCTGGCTGGCCATGCGCAGCGGGGCTCCGGTCGTTCCCTGCGGTCTGATCGGGACGGAGTCGGTGCACCCGGCGGGCGCCAAGCGGTTGTACCCGGGCACCTTCGAGGCACGGTTCGGTGCCCCGGTGAGGTTCACCGAGCACCTCGGCCGGGAGAACGACCGCCGGCTGCGCCGCGCCGTGACGACGGACATCACGGCGAACATCGCGGCGCTCTCCGGCCAGGAGTACGTCGACATGTACGCGGAGACGGCGAAGAGCGCGCACGCCCGAGCGGCCGGAACGGGCTGATGTCGGA
>NZ_BNBF01000018.1:109217-120132 GCF_014654935.1 Streptomyces capoamus | reverse complement strand
GACGGCAGCGCCGGAACCGACGTACGACCTGCTGGCTTTCGCGACGCAGGCCATGCTGCTGGACCGGATCCTGGACCTGTCGCTCTCGTACGGTTCCGGTCGCCGGCCCGGGCCGCCGGAGGCCGACGGCGCGCCGGGGCACGACCCCGCACCACCCCCGGTGCCGGGGCTCCCCGAGACGGTGTCTCAGGACTGAGCGCGCCCCCTCCCGGGTTCCCCATGACGGCGGCCGTGCGCGTGTGGGCCATTCGGCTGCGAGGGGGTGTGAGGAACCGGGGCGGCCGGAACGCTCCCGCATGGTGGGCCCGGCGTGAGCGCGGGCGTCCACCCTCTCGGGAACGAAGGGACCGGCATGAGACATCGCATGGTCGCGCTCGTCATGGTGAGCGCGCTGGCCACGACCGCCTCGGTCACGGCGGCCTCTTCCAGTCCGGTCCCGGCCCGGGCCGGGACCGGAACGGAGCCACGGCCCCCCGGGCCCGCGCGCCCCTACGGATCGGCGCCCCCGCCGGGCGCCCCGGGCGGTGAGGCCTGGGCGTGGACCCAGCTCACCAGCCGCGGGACCCAGGTCCGTTACGTGTCCACCGACACCAGCCAGCAGTGTCCCTCGCTGCGCTACACCCTGGGCACGACCAGCGACGCGCACCCGATGCACCAGGTGAGCACTCCGATGGGGTCGCAGTTCCCCACCACCGTGTGCGAGGTGGGCGTGCCCCTCACGGCGTCCGGCGCGAGGCTGGAACAGGTTCCCGCGGCCGTGCTGCATCCCGGGGACCGCCGGCTCCCCCTGCCCGGCTGGACGTCGACGTCACGCCCCCAGCGGATCGCCGTCGTCGGGGACACCGGCTGCTCGGTGCCCAGGACGGGTACGGTCCAGAACTGCGCGGACCACCAGAGCGGCTGGCCCTTCCCGACGATCGCGAACAGCGCCGCCACGGTGACGCGACCCGATCTCGTCGTCCACGTCGGTGACTACCTCTACCGGGCGGACCCGGACAGGGAGAACGACAAGCAGCAGAACCCCGGCTGCACGACGACCGCGGACGCGGCGAGCTGGGCCTGTGTCGTCGCCGATTTCTTCCGGCCCGCGCAGACGCTGCTGGCCACCGCGCCGGTCGCGCTCACCCGGGGCAACCACGAGGACTGCAATCCGAGCTTCCACGGCGGTGCGGGCGGTGCGTGGTTCCGCTACCTCGCCGACGACCTGCGCGCCGACGGCTCGTGCGACCGGTTCACCGATCCCGTGGCGCTCCGCGCCGGCCTGCTGAACCTGGTCTCCCTGGACTCCTCGTACGCCGACCCCTCGGACAGCGGCAGTACGGCGAACAGGGCCGTGTTCACCAGGCAGTTCGACCAGGTGAACCAGTACGCCCAGCGGCGCCCCGGTGAGGACTTCTTCCTGTTCACGCACAAGCCGCTGTGGATGGTGAAGGCGGCGGGGCACACGACCGGTGACGTGACGTGGCTGACCAGGGTGCTCAGCGAGGCGGTCGCCGACACCGCGCTGCACCGGCTGGCGCGCAACGTACGGCTGGTGCTCTCGGGGCACGTGCACCTCTACCAGATGGTCGACTTCGGCACGGTACGCCCGCCGCAGCTGACCGTGGGTTCCTCGGGCGGACCGCCGGACAACGGACCGGACGACCTCTCGGTCGTCGGCCAGCCGGTCGGCACCCCGCCGCAGCCCGTCCGCCAGTCGATCACCCAGACCGTGGGCCCCATGGGCGGCCCGGGCGTCTTCGGGTACGCGGACCTGGGCCACGGCTCCGCCGCGAACACCTGGGTCCTCACCTTCCGCAACACGGGCGGCCGCGTGCTGGGCCCGACCTGCAGGCTGGACACGAGCCTGGACGACAAGTCGTTCCTGTGCCCGCCGGGCACGCCGGCCGGGCCGGGGACCGGCACGCCCGGGGACGGGTCGTCGTACGGCTGACGGCCGCCGAAGGCCCGGGCCCGGCGCGCCGGTCGCGGGCGCCGGGCTCAGACGGGTTCGGCGCGCACCACCGTGGCGTAGGAGCCGAGGCCCATCAGGCGCGCGCCGGTGATCTCGCCGAGCGCGGTGTAGAGCGTGAGGACACGACCGGAGACGGGGTCGAAGGCGATGTCCCGCACCGTTCCGTGCTCGGCGCCGTGCTCGGTCAGGACCCGGCTCCCGAGGGCCCGGTGGTGGGCGGGAAGACGGTCCTGGTCCTGCTCGGCCGTGACCCGGGAACGGACGATCACCGCGTCCGGGCCCACGGCCTCCACGGCGGTCCACGCCAGCACCCCGGCGCGGTCGGACGCCCCGGACAGGCGCACCGCGGCCACCGTGGCGTTGTGCGCGTCGACGGTCAGGTCGGCCACCTTGCCCACGGTGGTCGCGTCGTCGGCGGTGATCACCGGCAGACCGAAGGCCTGGGTGAAGAGCATGGCGGGTCCTCCTTCGTCGGGCGGTGCGGTGCGGTGCGGTGCCGGGTCAGCGTTGCCGCATGTGCGTGAGGAAGGCTTCGGCCTGGGCGGCGAAGCTGGGCAGGTCGTCGGCGACGAAGCGCTGCGCCTGCGCCGGGATGACGAGGGCCTCCCCGGAGACGGCCAGCGACTGGCCACGCGGCACAAACACCTTGCGGTGCTCCGGGTCGAGGTTGTCGTTGGCGGCGATCTCGAAGCCGACGACCCGGCCGCTCGACCCGGTCTCGACGACGACGTCCGCCACGGTGCCGATGTCCGTGCCCTCCTCGGTGAGGACCGGGGCACCGAGGACCCGGCCCCGGCCGGCCTCGCCGCGTCCGACGACCGCGTCCCGGTCCTCGAAGAGGGACTGGCTGACGATCATCACCGCCGACGGCCCGATGGCGTGCACGTGGGAGAAGCGCAGGCTCTGCTTCAGCGGCCCGGCCAGCAGACCGCGCCCGCTGAGGGTGAAACCGGTGATCCGGCCCGCCGGACCGTCGAAGACGACGTCCTTGATCTGCGCCACCGCCTCCCCGCCGAGTGTCACCACCACTCGTCCGGACAGTTCGGAGGCGAGTACGAGGGTGTTCACCGGCCACCTCCCCGGCCGGCGCGCCCGCGGTTGACCGCGATCACCGTTCCCGACCGGCGCCGTGCCTGAACGAGCACCACCGCCCCGGCGAGCAATGCCACCGCCGCGACGAGGGCGACCAGCCAGATCCACCACATCGTCATCCACCTCCCTGCCGTCGGTCACCCGTCGTGACCTGAGATGCACTCAGCGACCTCTCCGTGGTCTCCGGTTGCCCTCTGTACCGGCGGGCACGCCTGCGGGTACCGCCTTCGGCTGATGCCTCGTCACCACTGGACGGCGTCGCCCAGCGGCACCCTTCGCGGGCAGCGAGGGGTGAGCAGCCGTGGGAGAAGACGGCCGGGGAGCGGCGTCACCGCCCGCACGGGGTGCACGACGTGCGGTGGGACTCACGCCGGACCGGTCCGGCGGCGGGCGCCGCGGCACCGTCCAAGGGACGGCTGACGCGGGCCCGCGCTCTCAGTGGTCCGAGTAGCTGAGGTCGCCCACGGTCCATGCGCTGACGTCCTTGATCGCGACGCGGTACATGCCGCCCGTCTCCGGGATGCCGAGGCTGCCCTGGAGGATCCGGGCGAGGTGGAAGTGCAGATGCGTGGGCGGTTCGCCGTGGCCGGTCCCGCCGCGCCGGGGGCCGCGGGCGAAGACGTCCGAGAACGGGCCGAGCCGGTCCGAGGCCTTCAGGACCTCCGCCACCCGCTCCCGCCACACGGCCTCGGGAGCCAGCCGGCCGGTGATGACGGCACCGCCGACGACGACGGTCAGCGCCATCTGATTGCTCCGCTCGGACTCCACCGCGGCGGAGATGGCGACGAGCAGCTCATCAGGGTTCGACATGACAGCAGAGCTTATGCCGCCCGCCCGCGCCCGGGCGCCCGAGGTCCGGGACCGGCAGTCTTCCTGGTCCGCCGGATGAGTGAAATCTTCTGTGGGCATAGTAGATTTTCGTTCCGGAGCAGGGTATGGTTCTGCTCGTAGACGAGAGATCCGAGAGGAACGGAGGAGCTGACGCCATCAGGATCGCCCGGCCCGAGAAGCCCTCGGCCCGGGTACCGCAAGACCCCGGATTGGAAGGTGGTCCCCGGTCACGCAGCTGCGATCCCCCGCTCCGCCCTGCCGGGCCGGGTAGCGGAAACAGAAGGTCGGCACCGCAGTAGGGCCGACAGATGGTGTTGAATTTCCTTCGGGGCCCTGGTGCCGTACGGCACCAGGGCCCCTCGACGCGTTGCACAGCGAGGTGACATGGCATCCGACAACCCACTGCATGATCGTCTGGACGACGACGATTATCCGGCGTACACGATGGGCCGGGCGGCCGAGATGCTCGGCACCACGCCCGCCTTCCTCCGGGCCATCGGCGAGGCCCGGCTGATCACTCCGCTGCGCTCCGAGGGCGGACACCGCCGCTACTCCCGCTACCAGCTGCGGATCGCCGCCCGCGCCCGTGAGCTGGTGGACCAGGGCACCCCGATCGAGGCCGCGTGCCGCATCGTCATCCTCGAGGACCAGCTGGAGGAGGCGCAGCGCATCAACGCGGAGTACCGACGTGCCGCCGGCGAAGCGACGGCACGCCCCGGCCCCGTCTGAGCACACGGCGAGCACCACGCCCGGCGCACGGGCGCGGGCCGCGGGTCAGCGCTGTTCGAAGTGGCTGGGCCGGCCGTCCCGGTGCACCAGGCGGCCGAGGCGGGCCGCCGTGGCGCGGGGCAGCAGCGTCCAGCTGCCGTCGGCGCGGTGCAGGGCGCTGGAGTGCCAGGGGGTGGTCCAGGCGTCCGGGGCGTCGAGGAGGCGGATGCCGAACTTCGGGGCGCCGACGGGCTGCGGGTGGATGGACAGGCGCAGGGCACGGGGATGGTGCTCGGCGATCAGGGCTCCCCAGGCGCGGCTGCGCTGGATGACGCCGTAGGCGCGCTGTCTGCAGGCACGCTGGAGCGCGGAGCGGGTGCCGGTCCAGTCGGCGGTGTCCTCCACGAGGAAGCGGGTGATGCCGCGGTAGAGGGCCAGGGCGTGGTCGTCCGCGCGGATCTCGGCGCGCAGGGCGTCGACGGTGGGGGCGTGGCGGCGGTGGACGAGGGCGCGTGCGGTGTCGTGGTCGAGGTCGCCCAGGGCGTCGCGCAGGTCGAACAGGGACAGGCCGGTCAGGCCCTGCCGGGTCATGTGGGCGCGCAGTTCGTCGGCGTAGGCGTCGATGTGCTCGTCGGGCACGCGGACGAGGTCGCCGAAGACGTGGCCGTCGGAGCAGACGATCACGTGGGCGCCCGGCGGGTAGACGCGCCCGATCCGTGTGCACAGGCTGTGGAGGAACCCGAGGGAGAGCCGTTCGGCCTGGTCGGGCAGGTGGCCGAGGACCTTGGCCGGGCTGGGTGACTTGCAGGGGAAGCCGGGGAGCGTGAAGAGGACGGGTTCGCCGGCCCGGACGAAGTCGGCGATGCGGCGCAGCTGGTGGGGGAACGCGTCCGGCGGGGCGGGGGCCCGGTCCGTCGTGCGGTGGTACGGCAGCAGGACGGCCAGGACGGCGGCACTGAGGCTCGTGAGGCGCGGGTCCGGCGCAGTCGTCAGCGGCATGGCGGCTCTCCCAGGAGGTTCAGGGCACGGCGGCATGAGGACATGGCCGCGTGGCGGCACGGCGCCGGGACGGGCGGGCGTCCGGGAGCCGTAGGAACGGTGTGAGCGGGGCGGTCGGCCGGTCGCGCGGGGGGACGGGGCCGCCGCGGGGCGTCGTCAGACGCGGCGGTCGTAGGTGACCGGCAGGTGGTGGGTGCCGCGGCCCAGGACGGCCGGGATCCACTCGATGTCCTCGTCGGCGACGGCCGGGCGCAGGCCGGGCAGCCGGCTGAGGAGGGTGCCCAGGGTGATCTGGAGTTCGGCGCGGGCGAGGGCGGCCGCGGGGCAGAAGTGGACGCCGTGGCCGAAGGCGAGGTGGGGGTTGGGGCTGCGGTCGAGGTCGAGGGTGTCGGCGTCGGGGAAGCGGCGCGGGTCGCGGTGGGCGGCGCACAGGGAGACGATCACCGAGTCGCCGGCCGGGACCCGGGTGCCGTGCAGGTCGCTGTCCCGGTCGAAGAAGCGCCAGGTGGTGAGCTCGAACGCGCTGTCGTAGCGGAGCAGTTCCTCCACCGCGCGGGGCAGCGCTGCGGGATCGGCGCGGAGACGGGCGAGCTGCTCCGGGTGGCGGAACAGGGCGATCAGGGCCGTGGTGATCTGGTTGGTGACCGGCTCCTGGCCCGCCACCAGGAGCTGGAAGACCATCGAGTCCAGCTCCTCCTGGGACAGTTCGTGCCGGTCGCGGGCCGCGACGAGACGGCTGAGCAGGTCGTCCCGGGCGTACGCGCGCTTGTGGGCGACGACGTCGGCGATGTAGCGCTGCAGGCCGCGCAGCCGTTCCTCGTACCGTGCGCGTCCCGGGTCGGCGGGGCCCACGGGCTGGACCACCTTGCCCCAGTCGCGGTCGAAGCGGGCCGCCAGCTCGGGCGGCAGGCCGATGACTTCGGCGAGGACCTGGAAGGGGAAGGGGACGGCGAAACCGGCGACGAGGTCGGCGGGGCCGTTCTCGGGCAGGGCGTCGACGCACGCGTCGGCCAGTTCCTGGAGGCGGGGGCGGAGCCGTGCGACGCGGCGCGGGGCGAAGGCGTCGGTGAGCAGGCTGCGCATGCGGGTGTGCCGGGGCGGGTCCTGGTGCAGGAGGTGCACCTGGAGCTGCGAGTGCTGCGGCTCGGGCATGATCGAGGCGCGGGCGCGCCAGCGGTCGTTGCCGCGGTCGTGGTTCTTGCCCAGGCGGTCGTCGTTCAGCGCCGCGTGGGCGGCGTCGTAGCCGGTGACGAGCCAGGCGTGGACGCCGCTGGGGAACAGGACGCGGTGCACCGGGCCGGCCTCGCGCATCCGCGCGTACAGGGGGTAGGGGTCGGCCTTGTAGGGGCAGCCCGACAGCGGCACCGGGTCGGGCAGCGGGTCCCGGCCGGTGGCGGGCAGCGGGTCCTGGAAGGTCATCGGCGGGCTCCTCAGAGGGCGAGTTCGGGCTGGTGGTGGTCCAGCCACAGGGCGAGGTCCACGACGCGTTCGAGGCGCAGGCGGTGGCCCCACTCCAGCCGGTCGGGCGGGGTGTCGAGGCAGGGCTTGAGGTGGGTCTCGTCGGCCAGGGCACGCACCTGTTCGGTGGCGAGGGCGTCCCGGGTCAGGTCCTGCAGACCGCGGTTGTAGTCGGGGTGGTGGGTGGCCGGGTAGTGGTTCTTGGGCCGGTACAGGACCGACTCGGGGGCGAGGCCCGTGCCGGCGGCGCGCAGCAGGCTCTTCTCCCGGCCGTCGAAGCTCTTCAGTGCCCAGGGCACGTTAAAGGCGTACTCGACGAGCCGGTGGTCGCAGTAGGGGACGCGGACCTCCAGTCCGCGGGCCATGCTGAGGCGGTCCTTGCGGTGCAGGAGCTGGCGCAGCCAGCGGGTCAGCGACAGGTGCTGCATCTCGCGCTGCCGGTGCTCGGCGGGCGTCTCGCCGTCCAGGTGCGGTACGGCGGCCAGGGCGGTGCGGTAGGTGTCGGCGCGGAACTCGGCCATGCGCAGGCCGAGTTCCGGGTTCAGCGGCATGGCGGCCTCGTCGCCCGTCACCAGCAGCCACGGGAAGGTGTCCGCGGCCAGGGCCTTCGGCTGGTGGAACCAGGGGTAGCCGCCGAAGACCTCGTCGGCCGCCTCGCCGGACAGGGCGACCGTGGAGTGCGCGCGGATCTGCCCGAACAGCAGGTACAGCGAGGTGTCCATGTCGCCCACGCCGATGGGCGAGTCGCGGGCCACGACGACGGCCTTGCGGTGTTCGGGGTCGAGCAGGGCGCGCGGATCGAGGACGACGGTGTGGTGCTCGGTGCCGATGAAGGCGCCGGCCTCGGCGGCGTACGGGGCGTCGTGGCCGGTGCGCAGGACGTCTCCGGTGAACCGTTCCGCCTGGTCGCTGTAGTCGACGGCGTACGACCGGATCCTCGCCTCCGGGCCCTCCCGGCGGCGCAGTTCGCCGGCGAGCAGGGCGGTCAGGACGGTGGAGTCGAGGCCGCCGGACAGCAGGCTGCACACCGGCACGTCGGCCTCCAGCCGGCTGCGGGCCGCCGCGCCGACCAGGTCCCGGACCCGTTCCACCGTCGTGTCCCGGTCGTCGGTGTGGTCGGCGGCCTCCAGCTGCCAGTAGCGGCGTTCGCGGATGCCGTCCCGGTCCAGGACCAGCAGCGAACCGGGCGCGGTCTCGCGGACGCCGGACCACACCGTCGGGCCGGTGTTGAACAGCAGGCTGTACGCCTCCCGCAGCCCGTCGGCGTCCACGCGGGGCCGGAGCGCGGGATGCGCGAACAGGGCCTTGGGCTCGGAGGCGAAGGCCAGCCCGCCGTCGACGGCCGCCCAGAACAGCGGCTTCACACCGAGGCGGTCGCGGACCAGCAGCAGCCGCTGGGCGGGCTCGTCCCAGACGGCGAAGGCGAACATGCCGGTCAGGTGGTCGGCGACGTCCTCGCCCCACTCCGCGTACGCCCGCAGCACCACCTCGGTGTCGCTGCGCGTGCGGAACACATGGCCGCGGGCGCGCAGTTCGGCGCGCAGTTCGTGGTGGTTGTAGACCTCGCCGCTGTAGCTGAGGACGTGGGCCGGCTCGTCGGGCCGGTCGGTCATCGGCTGCGTGCCGCCGTCGAGGTCGATCACGGCGAGACGCCGGTGACCGATCGCGGCGCGCTCCCCCAGCCAGACACCGCCGGCGTCCGGGCCACGGGGCGTGAGGGCGGCCGTCATGGCCTCGATGACCGGGGCCATCGTACGGGCGTCCTGGTGGAAGGACACCCAGCCGGTGATTCCGCACATAGGCGTGACTCCTCGGTCAGGGACGGACGGTGGGGCGGCGGACGGGGAGCGCGGACGACGGCACGGCCGGACGAGCGGCCGTCCCGCCCGCACCACCGGACATCCCCACCACCCCGATCCAGGTACGGGCGTCCCGGAAGAAGGACACCCAGCCGGTGATTGGGCACATACGCATGACTCCTCGATCAGGGACGGGCGGCGGGGCTGCGGTCGGGCAGCGCGAGCAGGGGTACGGCGAGGCAGGCGGCGGTCGCGGCCAGCACCGGGCCCGCCCGGGGTACGCCGGTCAGTCCGCCGGCGGCGGTGGCCAGGGCGGGGCCGAGGGTGAAGCCGAGGCTGCGGGCCAGCTGGACCGTGGAGCCGGCGGTGGCGAGGCGGTCCGGTGGGGCCGTGCCCATGACCAGGGCCTGGACCGGGCCGCCGGTCAGGCCCATGCCGAGGCCGGCCAGGGCCAGCCGCCAGGCCACGTCCGGGGCGGACCAGGCGCCGTCCCACGGGACGAGGAGGAGCAGGCCGGCGGCGGTGAGGGCGGCGCCGGCGCCCGCCGTGGGCCGGGCGCCGTACCGGTCGGCGAGACGGCCGGCCGGCGGACCGGCCAGGCCCATGGCGAGCGGGAAGGCGAGCACGGTGAGCCCGGTCGTCGTGGCGCTGACGCCCTCGTCGCGCCGCAGGTGCAGGGCGACGACGTAGTGCGCGGCGGCGAAACCGGCCGCCAGGGCCAGCACCGCCCCGTGCGCCCGGAGCAGTCCCGGGACCCGCAGCACCCCGGTCACCGGACGCCCGCCGGGCCCGCGCGACCACCACCACAGCGGTGGCACGGCCGCCAGCGCGAGCGACAGCCACGCCGGCCGGCCGGCGGCCAGGGTCAGCGCCGTCAGCAGGACCGCCAGGCCGCCGGCCACCGGCAGGGCGTCCCCGGCCGCCCGCCGGCCGGGGAGCCGCAGCCCGCCGTCCGGGGGCAGCGCCCGCCAGGTCACCACCAGCGCGAGCACGCAGACGGGCACCTTGACGAGGAAGACGGCGTGCCAGCCCAGGTGGTCCAGCAGCACACCGCCCACCGCGGGCCCGGTCACCGCGCCGACCGGGCCGAGGGTCGCGGGCACGCTCATCGCCCGCGCGCGCTTCTCGGGCCGTACCGAACGGATCGCGAGGACCGGCATCAGCACGAACAGCACGGCCCCGCACGCGCCCTGCGCCAGACGAGCGGCGATCAGCCAGGCGATCCGGTCGGCGCCGGCCGCCAGCACGCTGCACAGGGCGAAGCCGCCGGTCGCGGCGAGGACCGCGGAGCGTGTCCCGACGCCGTCCAGCCACCGCCCGGCGGGCAGCAGCAGCGCCACCACGGGCAGCTGGTAGCCGAGTACGGCCCACTGCGCGGTCGCGGCGGAGACGTGCAGTCCGTCGGCGATGTCCGCGAGGGCGACGGTGACGATGTTCATGTCGAGCATCGCCACGAACGACAGCAGACCCGCCACGGCCACCAGCGCCCAGCGGTCCGCGCCGGCGTCCGCGCCGGCGTCCGCACCGGCGGATATGTGCCCGGGCCGGTCCGCACCGGCGCCGTGGTCGGTCATCCTCGGGCCCCTCACCGTCGCGACCGGGCTGCCCGGGGGCGGTCCGGTTCCGTCCCGTCCGCCGGTGCCCGGTGGTCGACGGCGATCAGCGGATCGCCGGTGAGGGGGTGGTCGACGACCACCGCCCGCACCCCGAACACCTCCGCCATCAGGGCCGGTGTGAGGACCTCGCGCGGCGGTCCCGAGGCGACGACCGAGCCGGCGTGCAGGACGTGGAGGCGGTCGCAGACGGACGCGGCGGCGTTGAGGTCGTGCAGCGAGACCAGGGTCGTACGGCGCCGGCCGCGCAGCAGGGCCAGCAGTTCCACCTGGTGGCGGATGTCGAGGTGGTTGGCCGGCTCGTCGAGGACCAGGACGTCGGGTTCCTGGGCGAAGGCACGGGCCAGCAGGACGCGTTGGCGCTCCCCGCCGGACAGGGCCGTGAACCGGCGTTCCGCGTGGGTGTCCATGCCGACGTCGGCCAGGGCGCGGGCGACGGTGTCCCGGTCGGCGGCGTCCTC
>NZ_BNBF01000018.1:105082-109170 GCF_014654935.1 Streptomyces capoamus | reverse complement strand
CCCGGCGAAGGCCCGCTTGTAGGGGATGCGGCCCAGGGTGACGATCTCGCGCACGGTCAGCTCGAAGTCGCTCCCCCGCTCCTGCGGCAGGGCCGCCACGTGCCGCGCCGCCCGGGCCGCGCTCAGCTCGCGCAGGTCGGTGCCGGCCAGCAGCACGCGCCCCGCGACCGGTTTCAGGTGCCGGTACACGGTGCGCAGCAGCGTGGACTTGCCGCTGCCGTTGGGGCCGACCAGGCCGGTGATCTCGCCCTCGGCCGCGATCAGGCGGGCACCGGCGACGACGGTCCGGCCCGCGTAGGCGACGTGCAGGTCCTCCACGGTGATCCTCATCCGTCGCTCCCCAGGCGCCGGTCCAGCAGGTACAGCAGGGCCGGGGCCCCGAGCAGCGAGGTGACCACGCCCACCGGCAGCTCCTGGGTGTCCAGGGCGGTACGGCAGACGATGTCCACGACGACCAGCAGCACCGCGCCGAACAGCGCGGAGACCGGCAGCAGGCGCCGGTGGTCGCCGCCGACGACCAGGCGGCAGACGTGCGGCACCATCAGGGCGACGAAGGCGATCGCGCCGGAGACGGCGACCAGGACACCGGTCAGCACGCTGGTGACGGTGAACAGTTCGCGGCGCAGCCGGGTGACGTCGACCCCGAGCCCGGCGGCCGTCTCGTCGCCCATCAGCAGGGCGTTCAGGCCCCGGGCGCGTGCCTGCAGCCACAGCAGGGCGGCGGGTACGGCGACGGCGGGTGCCGCGAGCAGCTGCCAGGTGGCCCCGCCCAGGCTGCCCATGAGCCAGAACAGCACGCCACGGGTCTGCTGCTCGTCCCCGGCGCGCACCACCAGGTAGCTGGTGAACCCGGACAGGAACTGGCCGATCGCCACCCCGGCGAGCACCAGCCGCAGCGGTGCGAAGCCCCCGCCGCGCCGGGCCACCGCCCACACGGCGGCGAAGGTGGCCAGGGCCCCGGCGAAGGCGGCGCCGGACAGGCCCAGGCCGAGCGTCCCGCCCGCGCCGGCACCGAGCACGATCGCGGCCACCGCCCCGAGGGAGGCGCCGTTGGAGACACCCAGCAGGTAGGGGTCGGCCAGCGGGTTGCGCACCAGCGCCTGCACGGCCGCACCGACGACACCGAGACCGGCGCCGACGAGGGCGGCGAGCAGGGCGCGGGGCACCCGCAGCTGCCAGACGATCAGGTCGTCGGTGCCGGGGCGCGGTGTCTGCCCGGTCAGTCTCCTGCCCACCACGCCCCAGACCTCGGCGGGCGGGATGGACGTCGAGCCCCAGGACACGGCCGCCGTCAGCGCGGCCAGCAGCGCCACGGCCAGGACGGCCGTCAGGGGGCCGGCGCGCAGGCTGCCGCGCGTCCCGGGGCCCGCCGCCCTGCGGCGCACCAGGGTGAGGGCCACGGTCAGCCGGCCTTGCCCGGGTGGACGGCCGCGGCGATGGCCGCCACCGTGTCGGCGTTGCGTACTCCCGCGATGGTCGTCTGCTCGGAGCCGATGCGCAGGAGGTGCCCCTCCTTGACCGCCTTGAGGCCCTTGGTCGCCGGGTTCGACCTCAGCCACCGCTCGGCCTCGTCGAACGCCTTCCTGTTCGCCGCGGCGCCGCCCCGGTCACGGACGCCGAGCTGGATCCAGTCCGGGTCCTTGGCGATCACGTCCTCCCAGCCGACCTGCCGGTAGTCGCCGTCGCAGTCGGCGAAGGCGTTGCGGGCGCCGGCCAGGGTGATCACGGCGTTGGCGAGCTGGCGGTTGCAGGTGACGACGGGCTGCTCGGTGCCGGCGTCGTAGTCGAAGAAGAAGTACGTCGGCCGCTCTCCCCCGGCCGTGCCACGGAGCGCCTCGCGGGCGGCGGCCACCTTCCGCCGCATCCCGGTGACGAGTTCCTTCGCCCGCGCGCCGGTGCCGGTGACGGCGCCGAGGGAGGTGATGTCGGCCTCGACCGCGGACAGGTCGGTCACCGGGGTCTTGCGCTGTGCCGCGCAGGCGGTGGACTTCAGGTAGACGTGCCGGACACCGGCTGCCGCGAACTCCTGGGGCGTCGGCGCGTCCGCCGCCGCGCCGCCCATGCTCCCCATGGACGCGAAGGTGTCGATGTAGAGGTCGGCGCCGGAGCCGAGCAGCTTCTCCTTGGGGATGACGGTCCGGCTGAGGACCTTCACCTTCCGCGCCTGCGCGTCGAGCGGGTCGGGCAGGGTGCCCTTGCCGGGCGGGAAGCCGGTGCCTATCACCCGGTCGCCGGCGCCGAGGCGCAGCAGCAGCTCCAGGCTGGAGGCGTTGCTGGTGACGATCTTCTCGGGGGCGGCGGAGAAGGTGGTCCGGTTGCCCGTGCAGTCGGTCACGGAGACCGGGTAGGCGCCCTGGGCGCCGGCCTTCCGCGCGCTCCCGGTGTCCGTCCCCCCGCCGCCGCAGCCCGTCGCCAGCAGTCCGCCGCACACGACGGCCACCGCACAGCTCCCCACTCGAGAACGCATCGAACAACTCCCGGATCACTCGGTATGCGGGGCGAGCCTCCGTCACCCGGTCCAGAAGTCGGGGAGCACGTGCCGTCAGTTCCCGGACGATTCCCACGGCTCACGAATCGGGGGCGGACGGCCGGTCGGGGCCGGGGCCGGGGCTGGGGACGGGTGCCGGGGGCGGTCGGCCGGTGCCGGCACCCGTTCGCGTGTCAGGCCGCCAGGGCGGCGGGGGCGTCGGCCTCGTCCAGCAGGGCCAGCAGGGTCGCGCGGGCGCGTGCGACGCGGGAGCGGACCGTGCCGATCGGGCAGTCGCTGACCTCGGCCGCCTCCGCATAGGGCAGGCCCAGCAGCTGGGTCAGGACGAACGCCTCGCGGCGGTCGTCGGGCAGCGAGTCGAGCAGGTCCAGCAGGGCGACGCCGTCGTCGAAGCCGGGCAGGCCCCGCGGCTGGGCCAGTTCGACGGCCAGCCGCCAGTCCGGGACGTCGGAGAGCCGGGGCCGGGCGGCGGCGTACCGGTAGCTGTCGATCACCGCGCGGCGGGCGATGGCCAGCAGCCAGGCCCGCGCGGAGGAGCGCCCCTCGAACCGGTGCAGGCTGCCCAGTGCCCGCAGGAACGTGTCCTGCGCCAGGTCGTCCACCGCCTGCGGGTCGCCGCACAGGTGGGCGACGTAGCGCTGGACGTCCCGGTGCAGGGCGCTCACGAACCGCTCCACCGCGCGCACGTCACCGCCTCGGGCGGCCAGGGCCCACGCGGTGATCGACGCGTCGGGCTCGGCCGTCGTGTCATCGGCCTTGTCACGGGTCCTGTCACTGCTGTTCGCACCGCTGCTCGCACTGCGGTGCACCTTGCTCTTGACGCTGCTTCCGTCGCTTCGGGCAGGCGAAGCGGGCAGGGCGGAAGTCATCACCTGGTGTCCTTCTCGGGTCGACCGTGATCCGGACCGCGGGCACGGGTGAGCGCGGGTCCGGTGAAGGGTGGGAGACGGCCCTACGTCCTACGGCACGGGGGACGACGAAGCGTCCGTCCCCCCGGTGCGGTCGTACGGCCGTGGCCCGAGGCGCGCGCGGGCGGCCTCGGGGAACCAGCTGTCGTCAGGCGACAGCCGTCTCCGCGGGCGGACCCCGAGAAGTGATCGCGTGGACGAGGAGGAGCAGCCGCGGCGCCCGGTCCGAGCGGCGGCGCCGGACGCGGAAGCGCGGACGGTCCGGGGTGACGGGCAGGGCGAGCAGGAACCGCAGCGGCGCCGCCAGCCACCCGGCCACCGCCCGCAGGATGCGGAAGGCGGCCTTCTCGCCGTAGGCCAGCCACAGGCCGCACAGCGCGGCGGCGAGCAGGTGGGCGGCGAGCATGCCGGCCGACGACGAGCCGCCGCCCATGGAGTGGCCCATGTGGCCCGCGGGGCCCACCGGGTGCGGGCCCATGTGCCCCATGTGCATGGAGCCCATGTGCATCGCGCCCATGTGCGGGGAGCCCATGTGCGTCGAGCCCATGTCCATGGAGCCCATGTCCATGGCGGCCGGGCCGGCGGATGCCGACTGGGCGTAGGCGAACGCCTCGTGCAGCACGGTCTGGGCGGCGACCACGACGGTCACGATTAACGGCAGCCCGCGCTCCCGCCCGGCCAGGCACCAGCCG
>NZ_BNBF01000018.1:96999-105027 GCF_014654935.1 Streptomyces capoamus | reverse complement strand
GCGGCGCCGGTCCCGGCCGCGCCCGCGGCCAGGGCCCACGCGGGTACGTCGCTGCCGGACATCAGGACGTGGCCCAGGGCGGCGAGCACGACGCACACGGCCGCGAACACCGCGGCCCGTATCGTGCGAGCGCACCACCCTGCTGTCATGGCGCCCCATCCTCGCATCCGGGCCGTGGTCGTCGGGGACGGGTACGGAAATTGACCGGGTGTCACACTCAATCCCCGGGGTGTGATCCAGACCATGGCGCTCCGCCGGAACTCACCGGCTTTCCCGTCCGACACACTTGTTCAGGACGCCCGACCGCCGGGGCGGGTCACCACCGCGAGCGTCCTGACCGGCGCGCTGTGCGCGAAGTGCAGCGTGAAGGGGACGAGGTCGCCCGCCCGCCAGTCGGCCGCCCCCAGGACGACGTCCACGCCGTGCGGCGACATGGCCAGCCGGCCGCCGGCGGGGACGGTGACCGCAGCCACCCCGGCCTTGTAGGCGGCCCCGCCGCCGGTGGTCCGGTGCCGGCTGAGGGAGACCGGGCCGGGGCTGCCGGGGGACGTCACCCCGATCAGCCGGTCGTCCGAGCCGCCGCGGTTGGCGACGTCGAAGAAGGCCGCGGTCTGCGTACTGTCGCCGTAGGGCAGCAGGACCCGTCCGGACGACACGTCGATCCGCGGCGGACTGCCCGCCTTCCCGGCCCCGACCCAGGTGGTCAGGCCGCCGAGGGCGAGGCTGCACGCGGCCACGGGCACGAGTGCGGCGAGCAGGGTGTCCGCCGCCGGGCGGCGACGCGACGGCCGCCGGGGATGCCGTTCGGTCGTCCCGGTCATCGCGTGGCCCTCCTGACGGGCGTCGACTGCCAGGCACGCAGCCGCAGGCTGTTGCCGACCACCAGCACCGAACTGGCGGACATGGCGGCAGCGGCGGGCATCGGACCGAGCAGGCCGACCATGGCGAGCGGCACGGTGACGGCGTTGTAGCCGAACGCCCAGAGCAGGTTGGCGCGGACGGTGCCCAGGGTGCGCCGGGCGAGCCGTACCGCGTCCGGCAGCGCCTCGACGTCACCGCGCACCAGCGTCACGTCGGCCGCCGCGACGGCCGCGTCGGTACCGGTGCCCAGGGCGATGCCGAGGTCCGCGCCGGCCAGCGCGGCGGCGTCGTTCACGCCGTCCCCGACGACCGCGACCCGGTACCCCTGTTTCCGCAGACCACGGACGAGGGCGGCCTTGTCCTCCGGCGAGCAGCGGGCATGCACCTCGTCGATGCCGAGGGCCGACGCGACGGCCCGGGCGGGCTCCTCCCGGTCACCCGTGGCCAGCACCGGCCGGACGCCGAGACGCCGCAGCCGGTCCACGGCACGGTAGCTCCCGGGGCGCAGGACGTCCCCGACCTCGATCAGGGCCTCGACCGCGCCGTCGACCCGGACCAGGACCGGGGTACGGGCGGCGGCCCCGGCCTCACGCAGGGCATCGACGAGGACCTGGGGCAGCACGTCGCCCGGCCCGTGGACCCGGGGAGGCGCGTCGCCCGACGCGAGAGCCTGAGGCAACCCATCGCCCGGCCCGTGCACCCGGTGAGGCGCGTCACCCGGCGCGAGAGCCTGGGGGAGCACGTCGCCCGGCCCCTGGGACCGAAGCAGCACGTCGCCCGACCCTTGGACCCGGCGAGGCGCGTGGCCCGGCGCGAGAGCCTGAGGCAACCCATCGCCCGGCCCCTGGACCCGGGGCAGCACGTCGCCCGGCCCATGGCCCCGAAGCGGCGCGTCGCCCGGCGCCAGAGCCTGGGGCAGCGCGTCCGGGGCGTGGAGCTCGACCAGCCGGCCCTCGACGCGCCCCCTGACGCCCCGCCCGGGTACGGCGCGGAAGTCGCTCACCTCCGGCAGCGGCCCGTTCGGCAGTGCCCGGCGGGCGTACGCGGTGACGGCCCGCCCCACCGGGTGCTCCGAGCCCTGCTCGACCGCGCCGGCCAGCCGCAGCACCGCGTCACGGTCCGGTCCGCCGGGCACGGTCGTCACCCGGGCCACGGTCATGCGGCCGGAGGTGAGCGTGCCGGTCTTGTCCAGGACGACGACGTCGACGTGCCGCAGTCCCTCCAGCGCCCGCGGCCCGCTGACGAGCACGCCCAGCCGGGCGCCCCGTCCGGTGGCGGCCATCAGCGCGGTGGGTGTCGCCAGCCCCAGCGCGCAGGGGCAGGCGACGACCAGCACCGCCACGCACGCGGTGACCGCGGCCTGCGGGTCGGCGCCGGCACCGAGCCAGAACCCGAGCGTCGTGACGGCCAGCGCCAGGACGACCGGCACGAAGACGCCCGCCACCGCGTCCGCGAGCCGCTGCGCCCGCGCCTTGCCGGCCTGCGCCTCGGTCACCATCCGGGTGATGCGGGCCAGCCGGGTCCCGGCCCCGACGGCCGTCGCCCGGACGAGCAGCAGGCCGCCGGAGTTGACGGCTCCGCCGACCACGGCGGAACCGGGCCGCACCCCGACCGGCTCGCTCTCTCCGGTGACCAGGGACAGGTCCACCGCGGAGGCGCCCTCCACCACCTCGCCGTCCGTGGCGACCCGTTCCCCGGGCCGTACGACGAAGAGCTGCCCGACGGTCAGCCGCTCCACGGGGATCAGCCGTTCGCCGCCGCCCTCCCGGACCGAGACCTCCTTGACGGCGAGCCGGGCGAGGGCGCCCAGGTCGGCCCCGGTGGCGCGCCGGGCCCGTGCCTCCAGGTACCTGCCGGCCAGGACGAACAGCGGTACGCCGACCGCCGCCTCGAGGTAGAGGTGGGCGGTGCCGTCCGCTGCCGAGGGCACCACGGTGAACGGCATGCGCATGCCCGGCCGGCCGGCGCCGCCGAGGAAGAGCGCGTACGCCGACCAGCAGAAGGAGGCCGCCACCCCCAGCGAGACCAGGGTGTCCATGGTGGCCGCCGCGTGCCGCAGGCCCCGCAGGGCCCGGAGGTGGAACGGCCAAGCGCTCCACACGGCGACCGGCGCGGTCAGCACGAAGCACAGCCACTGCCAGTTGCGGAACTGCAGGCCCGGCACCATCGACAGCACGAGCACCGGCAGCGCGAGCACCGCCGTGACCAGGAGCCGGTCGTGCTCGGGCCGGCCGCCCTCGGCACCGGTGTGCTCGTCCTCGCGCCGCGGTGCGGGCGGTCCGGGCAGTGCGGCGGTGCAGCCGGCCTGTTCGACGGCCGCGACGAGCTGCTCGGCGCCGATGTCCGCCGGATGGTTCACCCGGGCGCGTCCGGTGGCCAGGTTGACGGTGGCCGTCACCCCGTCCAGCCTCCCGAGTTTCTTCTCCACCCGCCGTACGCAGGCCGCGCAGGTCATCCCGCCGACGGTCAGCTCGGTCGTCACCCGGTCCGTCACGGTCGGCGCCCCCATCAGCGACCCCCTCCGTGCGGGCTCCCCATGCCGTCCATGCCGTCCATGCCGTCCGTTCCGTCCATGCCGTCCGTTCCGTCCGCGCCGCCGTCACCGTCGCCGCCGTCCCGGCCCGTCCCCGTGCCGTGCATGCCGGGCGCGACGGGGCCGGCAGCGGCTCCGACGGCGTACGACACCGCGAACACCAGGGCCAGCAACAGGAGGAAGCCGCACAGGGCGGGCGGGGGCGCGGGCCTCCGCGGGCGCGTACCCGCGCCGGAGGGGGTTCGCCGGAAGTCGTCCATCAGCCGTGTCTCCAGTCCGTGTCGTACGGCCCCGACCGGATGGGCCGTACCGCTTCAGGAGTCGGACCGGCCGGCGGCCGAGTTCCGGAGGGCGGCCCCGCCCTCGTTCGTCTACAGTTCGGTAGACCGTCTACTCGGGTGTAGTCATCCGCTTCCGGGTGCCCGCTTCCAGCCGATCCGCAGGGAAGGCCGCCATGACCAGTCCGCCGTACGGGGCCGCGCAGCTGGCCGTCAACGTGCTCGACGCGCACTCGCTGCTGGCCGCCTTCGGCGTGCTGGGGGTCGGTGTGGTGCTGTTCGCCGAGACGGGACTGCTGATCGGGTTCTTCCTGCCGGGTGACTCCCTGCTGTTCACGGCGGGGCTGCTGTGCACCGGCACGGCCGACCGGACCGTGCGGCTCTCCCTGGCGCCGCTGCTGTGCGCGGCGGCCGTCGGCGCGCTGGCCGGGGCGCAGTGCGGATACCTGATCGGCCGCAGGGCGGGCGGCGCGCTGATCGGCCGCAGCCGCTCCCGGCGGCTGCACGAGGGTGTGCGGCGCGCCGAGGAACTGCTGGAGCGGTACGGGCACGCCAAGGCGGTCGTACTCGCCCGCTTCGTGCCGGTGGTGCGGACGGTACTGAACCCGATGGCGGGCGCGCTGGAGGTGCCGGTGCGGACCTTCACGGTCTGGCAGGTGGTCGGCGGCCTCGTCTGGAGCCTCGGCCTGACCCTCGCGGGCTACGCGCTCGGGTCCTCGGTCCCGAACGTCGACCGCTACCTGCTGCCGCTCGTCGCGCTGGTCGCCCTCGTGTCCCTGATCCCGCTGCTCGCCGAGGTGCTGCGCGCCCGCCGGGGCGCCGGTGCGAAGGAGGGGAGCAGGTGATCGCCGGCTTGCCGCCCCGCGACGGTTCCGTCGTCGGGCGTCCGGGGGCGGGAGTGACGGAAGAGGGCCGTGTCGGTCCGCCGGACCGCCGCCCCGCCGGCGACTGAGCGGGGCGCGGGCCCGCTGCGCCGCCGGCTGGGACGGGCCGTCGTCCTCGCCTACGCCGCCGCGCTGCTGCTGCCCGGGCCCGGGCTGTGGCTGCGCCGGGACCACGCGCTGCCGCTGGGCGGGGCGGGCACCCTGCCCGTGCCCGTCGCACCGCTCCTGCTCTCCCTGGTGCTCTTCTCCGCCGGGCTCCAGGTGCCCCTGGCCGCGCTCGGCGGCCTGCTGCGGCGCCCGGCGGCCCTGCTGGCCGGGCTGGTCCTGCACCTGTCGATCCCGCTGCTGGCCATCCCCGCCGTCGCCTTCCTGCTGCGCCGGACCCCGGACACCGACGGCGGCAGCGGTCTGGTCACCGCGATGATCCTGGTCGTGGCGATGCCCGTCGCCGCCGGGGCCACCGTGTGGACCGGCAAGGGCGACGGCGACCAGCCGACCATGGTGGGGCTGGTGCTCGCCTCCACCCTGCTCAGCCCCCTCACCGTCCCTCTGGTCGTCGGCGCCCTGCTGCCCCTGCTCAGCGGCGGCTACGGGGACCGGCTCGCCCAGGTCGAGCAGACCACCCACGGCGGGTTCGCGCTGGCCGGTGTCGTCCTGCCCTGTGCGGCGGGCGTCCTGTGCCGTCTCGCGCTGCCCGCGCCGCCGCTGCGCCGGGTGCTGGAGACCGTCGTACCGGCCGCCCTGGCCGGCTCCCTGCTGCTGACGTACGTCAACGCCAGCGGTGCCCTCGGCTCCTTCCTGGCGAAGCCGAGGCCGCTGCTGCTCGCCGCCGCGCTGGCCGTGGCGGCGCTGGTCTGCCTGGTGTCGTTCACCGTCGGCCGCGGCGCGGCACGGCTGCTGCGGCTGGACGCACCGGCGGCCTCGTCCCTCACCCTCGCCTGCGGCATGAACAACAGCAGTGCGAGCGCCGTCCTGATCAGCACCGCCCTGCCCGACAAACCCCACCTGCTCCTGCCGGTCCTGGCGTACGGGCTGCTGCAGAAGACGGCGGCGAACCGCGTCGTCACCAGGACCGGGTGACCGCGAGGCGGCCGTCGCCCGTCCGGAGGACGCCGGGATGCGGGGCGGTGCCGGGTCCGTACGGTCGGTTACGGGGCCGGGACGGGCCTGGCCGCACGTCAGGAGGGTCCATGCGTCACATCGGCTCGACACTCACCGCGCTCGGCGCCGCCGGGTTGCTGGCGCTCGCCGTTCCCTCGTCGGCGTTGGCCGCGAACGGGTTCCTGGTGATCGACGGAGTCCGTCACGACAGCCCGCAGGGGTGCTTCGAGGTGACCCACCTGTCGACCGTCTTCAACGTCACGGACATACCCGCGCTGGTGCACAACGTGCCGGGCTGCGCCGGCACCTTCGTCCAGGTGATCCCTCCCGGGCTGGCGGTGCAGGTGCCCGGCACCCACAGCGTCTTCATGGGTGAGCCGGCGGCGGACCTGCTGCCTCCCGCCTGACGGCCCCGCGGCGCACCCGGCTCCGCTCAGCCGGTGAAGTAGCGCTGGTCGCGTGCGATCGCCACCAGCTCGTCCATGGCCAGCGCCGGCCGCGGGCGGGTCACCGGAGCGCTTTCGGCGTACGAGTTGACCTCCCGCGCCGCCACCCGGCGGCCGTCCGGATACAGCACGTCGACCAGCCACACGACGGCCGGACCACCCTTCTCCGAGGGTCCCCGCACCTTCTTGACCTTGGTGCCGTCGGACAGGGTCGTGGCCCGGCAGTCGCCCTCGACCCCGGCGCAGCCCATGTGCCCGGCCAGGAGGGCGGTCATGCCGTACTGCGCGTCGACCTCCACCATGTTCCTGCCCCGGCCGTCGTCGTACACGAGCTGGACCAGGCCGTCGTCCGCGTGCAGGTCGGAGACGGTGCCGCCGTGCGGCAGCCGGGAGCGCAGCACCTCGGTCATCCGGGTGCCCGTGACCCGCTGCCGGGTGGCGGAGGGACCGGGGGACGCGTGGGTGCGCGGGGCCGGCAGCGCGGCGATCGCCCTGTCCCAGGCGGGGCTGCGCACGATGGAGGCCAGCCGGGCGGTCGACAGCACGGGGTCGGCTCCGCCGGCGGACTCCTTCTCGCCGCCCCCGCCGAACTCCTGCACCGTCAGCTGGGCCCCGGCCGCGGTGGTGAGGACCACGTACCAGCGCTTCTGCCCGGTGTCGCTGTTGGGGTAGGTGAACGACTCGGTGGTGCTGAGCAGCGCGCCACCGGGGAGCTTCTCGGTCCGGCACGTGTCGTACGGGCGCACCTCCACCGGCAGGCAGCCGCCCTCGCCCTGCTGGTCCGCGGGCAGGCCGGGGTCGAGCCGGGCGATGTCGAGGGTGATGCCGGAGGACCCCCGCGCGGTGGAGTAGGTGAGCCGGGCGGTGGGCCGGACGTCGGGGCCGTCCGTCCGGGATCCCGTCCCCGACGCGGCGGAGACGGTGCCGCCGGGCGGCAGCAGGCTCTTGAGCGTGCGGACCATCTCCGCCCCGCTGACGGACGAGACCCGCGGGGCGGACGACTGCCCGACGGAGGGACCGGAGGCGGCGGGGCCCGCCTGCCGCGTCGTACCGTCGCCGGCCCGGCCGCCGACGGCGCCCGTGGCCACCAGGGCGCCGCCCGCGGTGACCGCCGCGCAGACCGCCGTGGCGGCGGCGACCCGGACGGCGCGCAGCAGCCGCAGCCGCCGGCCCCGCGCGACGGAACGCCGCACCAGGTCGGCGGAGGGGGGCGGGAACGTGCCGGCGGCGCTGGTCAGGGCGCGGGCCAGCCGGTCCTCGAGGTCCTCGGGGGAAGACATGGTGGATCTCCGTTCGTCGGGGGCGTCGGTCGGGCCGGGGGCGGGGGGCGCCGCCGGGGCCGGGCTCTTCGTGCTCGCCGGGCTCGCCGGGCTCGTCGGGCTCGTCATGCGGCCAGATCGGCCAGCTCGTCGCCCAGCAGGGCGCGCAGCCGCTCCAGGGCGCGCATGCTCCGGGTGCGGACGGCTCCCGGTGACAGCTGCAGGACCCGGGAGGTCTCCTCCACGGAGCGGTCCTCCCAGTAGCGGAGCACCAGCACGGCACGGTCCTTGGCCGTCATCCGGGCCAGGCCCTCCAGCAGGGCGATCCGCAGCTCCGTGTCCCGTGCGGGGCCGGCCGCTTCGGGCAGCCGGTCGCTGGGGCGCTCTGTGGAGCTGCGGCGGCGGCGCTGGGAGATGAAACTCCGCACGAGCACGGTGTCGGCGTAGGCCACCGGCGACTCCACGCGGCTGATCCGCCGCCACGACCGGTACATCTTGGCGAGGGTCTCCTGAACCAGGTCCTCGGCGAGGTGCCAGTCGCCTGTGAGCAGGCAGGCGGTCCGCATCAGCGGCCCGCTGCGGGCTGCTGCGAACTCCAGGTAGTCCGCGGGTGCTTCCCCCACCATGTGTCCCTTCGTGGTCGGACGTCACCTCTTACACGCGGTG
>NZ_BNBF01000018.1:96111-96952 GCF_014654935.1 Streptomyces capoamus | reverse complement strand
GGGGTGCTCCCGCGTCACACGCCCTCGACGCGTCGGACGTCACACACCCTCGGCGCGTCACGCGTCACACGCACGACGCGTCACGCGTCACACGTCCGCGCCGCGCAGACCCGTCCGGGAGCCGGGCCGCGGGACACGCGATCGGGAGCCGGGCGGTACGGAAATCGGTAACGGCCGGACCAGGTATGCGGGCACGGCGACGTTAGGGTTGCGCAAGGAGACAGCGGGCGCCGCGCACGCCCGGGCCTCCCGCCGCGTCCCCCGAAACGAAGGTGCCATGCCCGCCGAGAACGCCCCTGCCGCCGGCAACCTCGACGACGACTATCCGCCGCGTGCCGCATCGTCTCCCTGGAGGACCAGCTGGACGACGCCCTCCGGCAGAACCGGGACATGCGCAGGAGGCTGGACGAGCGCCTCGCGGATATCTAGTCCCGCCGGTACAGAATTTCGGTCCGCGCCGGTACGAGAAGCGCCGGACGCGGCACAAAACCGCCGGGCGCTGCCAACCGACCTGTGTTAGCGTGATAGCAGTTGCAGTTTTGGTTGCCAGAGAATTTTTTTCTTTGCAGAGCTTTCCGGATCTTTCCGGAGGGGTGATCATGGCGGCGACTCGGCTCCGCAAAGTGCGGAGTCCGGTACCACCCTCCGAGGGAGATTCAATATGGCATCTGGCACCGTGAAGTGGTTCAACGCGGAAAAGGGCTTCGGCTTCATTGAGCAGGACGGCGGCGGCGCCGACGTGTTCGCGCACTACTCGAACATCGCCACCTCCGGCTTCCGCGAGCTTCAGGAAGGCCAGAAGGTGACCTTCGACGTCACGCAGGGCCAGAAGGGCCCGCAG
>NZ_BNBF01000018.1:89587-96066 GCF_014654935.1 Streptomyces capoamus | reverse complement strand
GCCGAGAACATCGTTCCCGCCTGACGCTGACGCGAAATCGTCGCGAACCAGCGGTTCGCGCATCATGTGGCTGGGGCCCGCGCTCTTGGGGTGCGGGCCCCCGCTCATTGGCTGAGCCCCTTTCCGGATTCCCGGACCACGGACGCCTCCGGCCGGCCCGCCGAGCGGGCCGCCCCGTAGAGAGGGTCCGGCTCTTCACATTTTCTTCGGCTCATTCTTGCGAATCCTCATGCGGTCGTCACCGCCTGGACGGAATTCCTCGATACGCCGCATCGAGGAAGGTTCCCTCTTGAACCGCACCCCCCGCCGCACCGGCGGAACGTCCGGCGGCTTCCGCGCGGACCGCAGGTCCGCGCGCGGCTCCCGCGTCCGCACCCAGGAGCCGGGCCGCCAGGGCCCGCGTACCGGCACCGGACGCAAGAGCGGCCCGGCCGCGCACACCACCCCGCGCCGGCAGGAGTTCGCCCTGCCGGTCACCGTCACCGCGCCGCTGCCGGCGGTCGAGACGTTCGCCGAGCTGGCCATGCCGGCCCGGCTGCTGGCCGCGCTCGGCACCGAGGGCGTCGCCGTGCCCTTCCCGATCCAGGCGGCCACCCTGCCGAACGCGCTGGCCGGCCGGGACGTGCTGGGCCGGGGCCGGACCGGCTCGGGCAAGACCCTCGCCTTCGGCCTGCCGCTGCTGGCCCGGCTGGACGGCCGGCGGGCCCAGCCCAGGCAGCCGCTCGCCCTCGTCCTGGTCCCCACCCGGGAGCTGGCCCAGCAGGTCACCGACGCGCTCACGCCCTACGCCCGCGCCCTGCGGCTGCGGCTCACCACCGTGGTCGGCGGCATGTCGATCGGCCGCCAGGCGAGCGCCCTGCGCGGCGGCGCCGAGGTCGTCGTCGCGACACCCGGCCGTCTGAAGGACCTCATCGAACGGCGTGACTGCCGGCTGGACGAGGTCTGCGTCACCGTCCTGGACGAAGCCGACCAGATGGCCGACATGGGGTTCATGCCCCAGGTGACCGCACTGCTCGACCAGGTGCCGGCCGACGGCCAGCGGCTGCTGTTCTCGGCCACCCTGGACCGCAACATCGACCTGCTGGTCCGCCGCTACCTGCACGACCCCGTGGTGCACTCGGTCGACCCGTCCGCGGGCGCCGTCACCACGATGGACCACCACCTGCTGCACGTGCATGACGACGACAAGCAGTCCGCCGTGACCGAGATCGCCGCGCGGGACGGCCGGGTGATCATGTTCCTGGACACCAAGCACGCGGTGGACCGGCTCACCAAGCACCTGCTGTCGGTCGGGGTGCGCGCCTCGGCGCTGCACGGCGGCAAGTCCCAGTCCCAGCGCAACCGGACGCTCGCCCAGTTCAAGGACGGTCACGTCACGGCCCTGGTGGCCACCAACGTGGCCGCGCGCGGCATCCACGTCGACGGCCTCGACCTGGTCGTGAACGTCGACCCGCCCGGCGACCACAAGGACTACCTCCACCGCGGCGGCCGTACCGCGCGCGCCGGCGAGTCCGGCACCGTCGTCACCCTCGTCCTGCCGCACCAGCGGCGTGCGGTGGACCGCCTCCTGTCCGACGCCGGCATCGCCGCGAACACCGCCCGGGTCCGCCCGGGCGAGACCGAGCTGCAGCGGATCACCGGCGCCCGGACGCCCTCCGGCGTGCCCGTCGTCCTGACCGTGCCAGCCGAGAGCCGCGGCGAGGGCAAGGGCGCGTCCGCCGGCCGGCGCCGCCGGGGCGGTGCGGGGCGCGGCAGGAGCGCGGGGGCCGCCCGCGGAGAGAGCGGCCAGGGCACCGGCCGTGGCGGGGAGTCCCGCGCCCGCCGGACCGCTCCCCGGAACAACGCCTAGCCGCACGACCGAACGCCGTCTTCCCCGCCCTGTGGAGGCATCCATGCGCTGTGTCATCGCCCGTTTCCCGTTCGACCTGGTCAAGAGCGAGGTCGAACAGGCCATGAGCGGCATCACGCCGGAACCCGTCACCGGGGTGTCGGTGACCGTCGGCAGCCGTGTCTACCCCGTGATGCAGGTCGGCGAAGTGGTCACCCGGCAGAACCGCCGCGACTTCACGGTGGGAGAGATGCGCCGGGCGCTGACCCGCCTCGGCTTCACCTGCCACGAGCCGCAGCCGGCCGCCCCGGCCCCGCAGACACCCCCCGCCGAGAACGTGCTCGGCTGGTAGGACCCCCGCCGGCTCACCGGCTCGGGATCACGCAGTTGCGTGGCTGTTCCCGGCCGGTGGGCCAGCCCAGCCCGACGAACCTCAGCTTCCCCCGGCCCCGTGGTCCCGGGTCGAGCTCGACCACCGCCATCGGCTTGTCGTAGGCGTTGCCGCCGCTGGTCAGGCAGATGAGGCCGCTCGTGCCGCGGACCCGGTGCCGGGACTGCAGCTGCGACCACTCCCTGCCGACGTCCTCCAGCCGGGGCACCGCCTGCGCGTCGCCGCCCTGTGTCTGGTGCAGCGCGGTACCGATGGTGACGAGACCGTCGTAGACGAGCATCGTCCGGGAGTCCTCCAGGTCCGGGTCGGAGCCGAGGTCCGTGCCCTGGCGGCGGGTGGCCTGGATCAGGTCCCGCAGGCCGTCCAGGGCCTCCTCGGGCTCGGTGAGGTACTGCGGGAGCACGTCCGCGCCGGGCTTGCGGTGGTGGGCCGCCTGCCACTTCCTGCTCCAGGCGTCCAACTCGGTGGTCCAGGCGTCCGGGTGGGCGGGTGCGGCGTACTGCACGGTCACCTTGGCCGTGCCGTCCGCGCCGCGCAGCTGCTGCCAGTCCTTGTCCTTCATGTCCTGCCGCAGCGAGGCCGCGTCGGAACCGCTGATGATGGTGTAGTGCCGGTTCCGGCAGCCCACCTGGGCGAGTTTGAGGGCGAACAGGCGCAGGTGCAGGGCGCGGCCGGCGAAGTAGACGGTGTCGGCGTCGGAGTCGCAGATGTTGTTGGCCATCTGGGTGAACTGGTTGCCGGTCGTGCCCTCCTCGTCGATGGCCGGGGACTGGAAGGGCATCGCGGCGGGGCCGGGCGGGCCCTGCTCCTCGATGCCGCTGAACGCCTTCGCCAGCGACTCGTTGTAGTTGTCCGGCCGGGTGTCGTGGACCAGGACCGTCTTGCGGTCCTCCCGGCCCCGCTCGCCGTTGAAGTCGGCCAGGGCCTGCGCCGCGTCGCGGTTGGTGGGGATGATGCGGGCCAGGCCCGGGAACCGGGGCTCGGCCATCCCGTCCGGCCCGTCCGCGTTGGCGATCCGGTCCCCGGTGATCCGGGAGGCGAGCACCGGGACCTGGTGGGCCGTCAGCCGCCGGACGGCTGCCTCCGTGGTGTCGAGGCTGAGGTTGAAGCCGGTGACGGCGCGCAGCCGGTCCTTGTCGGAGGCGGCCATGCGCAGCAGGGTGTCCACGACCTTCGCCTGCCGGCGGTAGTCGCGTCCGGGGTTGGCCAGCACGAGCCGCAGCGCGGGCGGTTCGCCCTCGCCCCGGTTGGCCTCCAGCTGCCCCAGGTAGGCGCCCTGGAGGTCGCTGCGCATCTGCCGCCGCAGGGCGGGCTTGTCGGACTGGAGCGGCATCATCATCGCCACCGTCACATGGGGGCGGCCCTCGATCTTCTCGTTCTCCTGCGCGATGGCCCGGGCCACGGCGCTGATCTCCGGGGTGCCGAAGTCGTAACCGGTGCCGTCGACGCCGATGCACTCGCCGCCGATCCGCTCGATGCCCGGCGCGCAGGTGTCCGGCCGGTGGAGGAAGGACCAGCCGGTCAGGCCCGCCGCCACGGCCGCCGCCGTGACCAGCAGCGTGTAGAGGATCTTCTTCCACCTGGGCATCCCCGTTACCTCCGTCGCCCGAGCTGTTCGGTGCAGGCGCAGCGCAGCAACGGCTGCTCGTTCTCCGCCAGTCCGCTCCAGTCGGTGGCGGTGCGGCCGAGCTGCCCGGCGCCGTCGAACTCCATGATCGAGAGCAGGTTGAGCAGCTTGGCCAGGGTGCGGGCCGTCTCCCGGCCGGTCGGCCTGGTCCGCTCCTCGCACAGCCAGACCGCGTGCAGCAACTGGTCGACCGTGCGGCGCAGTGCCGGCCCGGCCACCTCCACCAGGCCCTCGGCGCGCTGCCGGCGGGCGTCCGCGCCGCCCGGGTACGGTGCCTGGGCGACCTCCAGCAGGTCCGCGCACCACTGCCGGGGCCGGCCGGGCAGCGTGGCGGCGAGGTGGCCGACCACCTCGTCCACGCCGCCGGACACCAGGTGGTGGTTCATCCGGTGCGCCACGGCCGAGCGGAACGCGCCGCCCTCCGGCCGGTCCCCGTCCGCCGGGCGGCCGGCGTAGTGGTCGCGCAGCAGGTGGTGGTCGGCGTACCAGGCGGCGCCGTCGGGGCGCAGCCGGTACAGCCGGTGCACCAGCAGCTGGCGCAGCCCGAAGTCGCCGATGAAGTGCCGTTCGCAGCGGGGCCATCCGGTGTCGGTGAGCAGCTGCGCGACCTGGTGCGCGGTGAGCCGGTGGACGCGGCCGGCCTGGTGGTGGCGGAGCAGTACCTCCGCGCACTCCTCGTCGTGCGCCACCGACAGGTGGGTGAGCAGGTCGAGCCACTGGTCCCGGTGCTCGGGCGGCAGCCGCACCGGCAGCTGGTCCAGGACCAGTTCCTGGACCAGTACGTCCGCCACGGGCCGCTCGGCGGTGCCGTCGCCCGAAAGACGCAGCGGGGCGTCGAGGATGTCGCGGTCGTTGGCGTCCGCCGGCATGCGGAAGGCGGCGGCAGCGGCGGCCAGCCGGATCACCGTGTGCGGCCGGCCCCCGCTCAGCCGTGCCACGGCCGCGTCGGCACGGCGGCGGTCGCTGCCGTCCTCCGGTTCGGTGCGCCGCTGTCTGCGCTCGGTCTCCCGGCGGAGCTGGTCGCCGGTGAGGAAGGGCATCCGCAGCAGCAGCACCCCGCCGGCCAGCGGTACCCGCTCCCCCTCCGGTCCGGTACGCCGGGTCCAGGCGGACGGGATGCCGTCGGCGGGCCGGAACTCCGCCGGGGCCGGCACCTCCCGCGGGGGCAGCCCCTCGTACAGGAAGGCACCGCCGTCCGCCCGGCGGGCCGTGCCCACGATCACCACCCGGTCGCGCTGCCCGGCCCGGCGGTCGTCCAGGACGGCGCGCAGCAGCTGTTCGCCCAGCGGGCGGTCGGAGCGGTCCAGCAGCAGGGCCGGGCGGCCGACGCGGCGCAGCCAGCCGGCCGGCGAGGCGTAGGCCGCCTCCAGGTCCTCGCGCAGCGCCCGGAAGAGGAAGCTCTCCGCCAGTTCCCGGCGCTCGCCGCCGGCCCGGAAGTCGGCGGCGAGTTCGCGCAGGCCGTGCTGGGGCTGACCGGCCGCGCCGGGGTACGCGCCGTAGCTGCGCTCCAGCGCGTCCCTGCCCCGGGGTGCCAGGTTGGCGAAGAGGGTGTCCAGCAGGGCGGTGCTGACCGAGGCGGAGTACGGGTCGAGGGCCTGCCCGGACAGGGTGGTCAGCAGGTTGCGGATGGCGCTGCGCAGCACACCGCGCCAGAAGTCGCCCGCGCCCAGGCCGCGCAGGCGCTGGCGCTGGGGCAGCTCCTCGTACCGTTCGACCTCCGTCGCGACGGCCTCGGCGGTGCCCTCCGCGACACCGGTCGCGATCATCGCGAGGCCCGCGAAGAGGCGCGGGAAGGCGAAGGAGCCTCCGGTGCCCTGCCAGGTGCACAGCCGGCGCGCGGCCTCGACCAGGGCCTCGGTCGCGGCGGAGCGGGCGTCCGGCTCCGGTTCGGCCCGGTCGGCGTACACCGGGGATCCGCAGTCCAGGTGGATCACGGGCACCTTGGCGGCGAAGCGGTCCCGTACGGTCCGCAGCAGCCGGGCCTTGCCCATGCCGGGGCCGCCGGTGAGCAGGACCACCGGCAGGTCGGGGCCGTACAGGAGGTCCCGCCCGGCACCCGACGGCGACCGCCCGAGCAGACGCGCGAAGAAGCCTTCCTCACTGAGGAGTCTGTCGAACCCCAGGTCTTCACACACGGATCCCTCGTGGACGCTCGACCGCTCCGCAGCGGGTGATGTGACGGAAGGAGATTAGTGGAACACGGAGCGTACGGTTCGACAACGGGGTTTACACAAAAGGAAGTTGGCGGTAGCGGACGGAGTGATTCCCGGGAAGTCGCCGGTCACCCCGCTGCGCGAGGGCGGGCCTGCCGGCGGGCAGGCCCGCCCTCGCGGGGCCGGTCCGGGGGGCTGGGCCCCCTCCGGGGGGCTGGGCCCCCAGGGCCTGCCCTACTCCTCGTCGCTGGTGCGGACCGGGGTGGAGCGGCCGGGCTCGGGCAGCTCGGCCATCTCGGCCCGCACCAGCAGGACGTCGCCGATGAACAGGTCGTAGATCAGGATGCCGAGGGCGCCGCCGATCAGCGGCCCGACGATCGGGATCCACCAGTAGGCGCTGAACGAGCCGGCCACGCTGCCCGGGAAGGCCAGGCCGTCCCAGCCCGCCGCGTAGGTGAACAGGCGCGGTCCGAAGTCGCG
>NZ_BNBF01000018.1:87508-89551 GCF_014654935.1 Streptomyces capoamus | reverse complement strand
GGCCGGGTTGATGGCGTAGCCCGCGTTGGCGCCGTAGGACATGCCGATGGCGGCGACGACGAAGCCCACGATCAGCGGTCCGAGGTTGGCCCTGACGGCCTGGTTGCGCAGGTCGATGACGGCGGCGATCAGCATGAGCAGGAAGGCCGTGCCGACGATCTGGTCGATCAGCGGGCCCCAGATGCCGCCGTGGAAGTACGGGGCCGGGAAGGTCGCGAAGATGGAGAAGGTGGCGTTCGTGTGCCCGTTCACCTTCGGTCCCGGCGCCGCGCTGTCGTAGGCGTTGATGGCGCTGTGGTACACGAGGTAGACCAGGGCCGCCCCGGTGAGGGCGCCGACGACCTGCGCGAACCAGTACGGCAGGACCTTGGGCCACGGGAAGCCGCGGCGGATGGCCATCGCCAGGGTGACCGCCGGGTTGAGGTGGGCGCCGCTGATGCCGCCGGCCACGTACACGCCGAGCATGACGGCCAGCGCCCAGCCCCAGGTGATGAGCAGCCAGTCACCGGCGGCGAGGAAGATCGTGGTGGGGGTGGCGGCCCGGCCGGAGCCGGGCAGTGCGGCGACCGCCATCGCGACCACACCGCAGCCGAAGGAGATGAGGACGAAGGTCCCTAGGAACTCCGCCAGACACTCACCGAGCAGGCCGCCCCTGCTCCTGAGGCGGGACGGCTTGACGAGCGGAGGGATTTCCACAGCCATGGAGGCCCCCTTTGGAGAGAGCATTGCGCCCAATATCACTATATTGGCTCACAAAGTCACTCCCCGCAGGCTGACGATCCGCGCGGATCAGCTGTCGAGGTCGTCGGCGTAGTGGCGGAAGCCGTGCCGTTCCCGGTGCAGGGTCCACAGGGTCTGCGCCAGCACGTCCGGGTCCTTGCGGGCGTGCCCCGCGCTGATGGTCCCGGGAATCACCAGCTGGGCGACGTGGATGCCCTCCCCGGCCAGCCGGTCGTGCAGCAGGTGGCCGTAGGCGCTCTCCGCGGCGAAGGCGATCGAGGTGCCGGCCCGCTCGGGGTGGGGTACGGCCGCGCTGCCGCCGTTGACGAACAGGATGGTGCCGCGCCCGAGCCGCCGCATGCCCGGCAGCACCTGCTGCACGGCGGCCACCGGCCCGTACACGGAGAACTCGATCGGCCCCACCAGGTCGCGGTGCCCGGTGTCCAGCACGGGCCGCATGAAGTCACGGTGCGGCACCGGGCTGTACTGGAGCACCTCGACGGTTCCGAGGGCCCCGGCGAGCCGGTCCAGCGCCGCGGCCAGCTCCTGCGGCCGGCGCACGTCGGCGGGGAAGCCGCGCGCGGTGATCCCCCCGGCCGCGAGCCCCTCCACGATCCCGTCCAGCCGGCCCCGGTCCCGGGCGACCAGCCCGACCGCGAATCCCTCGCGTCCGAAGCGCCGGGCGACGGCGGCCCCGAGCCCCGGCCCGGCTCCCACGATGGCGACACTGCTCATGCCGGGCATCCGTACCGCGCGGACGCGGGCCTCACACCGGCTGCGGCACCCGCGGGCCGGCGGCCTCCCGCATCCGTGCCACCTGGACGGCGGTGACCGCCCGCACGGCGACCGCGCCGGCGACCGCGGCACCCACGACCGCCGCGTCGCTGGCCAGCAGCGGCCACACCTCGGTGTAGGCGCGGGCGATGATCTCGTCCGTGGAGTCCTTGTAGACGATGCCCACCCCGCTGAGCATGCCGAGCACCCACAGCCCCCACCACACGTTCACGGAGGCCGGCAGCCGGCGCTCCGGGGCGGACCCGCGGAACGCGTCGGCGACGATGCCGCGCGGGAACCACAGATTGACGACCGGGACGATCCAGCCCGCGTACACCCACAGGCCGGCGTACTTCGGCGCCCGGCCGGACAGCAGGCGCGCGTTGTCCCGCAGCCGCACCACCCAGGAGAGGAACAGCACGGCGCAGACCAGCGCGGCGGCACCGCCGAGGGAGGTGACGAGGTGGTACGAGTCCTCCAGCGCGGTGAGCGGCCGGTGCACGCCGTCGCCCTGGTCCGGTGGCCCGGAGGCGGGTTCGCCCGCGAGCG
>NZ_BNBF01000018.1:84130-87474 GCF_014654935.1 Streptomyces capoamus | reverse complement strand
CCAGGCGTGTCTCCCACACGCCGCGCGCCACCCAGGCGGCGCCCGCGAGCAGCAGCCCGGCGACGGCCGACCGCCCCGCCGTCCGGACGTCCCGGTACGGCGTCGCCCACGCGGCGGACCCCTCCTCGTGCTCCATCTGTCCTCCCCTTGCCGGTGGCCGGGCCCTTTCCGGTCTCCTCGGGTGAGGACGACGGCGTGGGGTCCGCCGTTCCGCCCCTCCCCCGGGGAACTGCGCAGGGAGAGGGGGAGGTCAGGCCATCCAGAAGAACACCGCCGTCATGCGCTTCTCCGCCAGCGTGCGGCCGGTGTACGCGGTGGCGCTGTGCACGAGGTTGGCGTGGTAGAGGAGCAGGCGGTTGTACTTGTGCGGGACGCGGACGTCCTCCTCGAAGGCGTCCGGGGTGACGTAGCGGGTGCCGAGGGCCTCGACGAGGTTGGTGTGCGGGGCCTGGACGACGTTGCCGCCGAGCCGGCCGCCGGGCAGGGACTGGCGGTAGAAGCTGGTGCCGCAGTCCTTGGGCACGTCCGGGTTGAGGTAGAGCACGGCCGCGTACCGGCACAGGGCGCGGGAGTCGGTGTGCGGGCGGGGCTCGCTCTCGCCCTCGCCGACCACCTGGACGCAGTTGTGGTTGAGGGTGCCGCCGCCGGGCGCCTGCTGCACCCACAGCTCCTTCGCGCCGGTCGCCTTCTTCACCAGCCGTTCGACGCGGGCCAGTTCGCCCGGTTCGAGGCCGGGCATGGCGCGCAGGCCGGGCCAGGTCTCGGAGGTGTACGGGTGGCCCTCGACCCAGTCGTCCTTGTCCAGGCAGCGCTGCCGGACCGCGTCGATGCCGGGCAGGACGTCGTCCAGCACCCAGTAGTCGCGGCCCTTGGTGGGCTTGCGGTAGGGCAGGACGGGCAGCGCGGCGGGCGGGCGGGGCGGGGGCTGTGGGGGCATGCGGCGAATGTAGGGGCGCGCCCGGTCTGCCTTCTCCCGGCAAGAGGTCAACCTTCCGTCCGGGAAGGATCAACCTTTCGCCAACGGGCTTCGGTGATTCTTTACCCGCCGGCACCGAGACGAACGGCCCTCGCGTCCGTACTGCTGTGCGTCGGAACCGCCCTCGGGCGGGAACCCCCAGCAGGAGGAACGGTGCGCTTTTCGCGGAACGCGACGGGAACGCTCTTCGTGGGCGGTGCGATGGCCCTGACCCTCACCGCCCTCGCCTACCCGGGCATGCTCGGCCTGGACAAGGTCTCCACCGCCCAGGACCGCGTCATCGCCAACACCCAGTGGGGGCCGCTCACCGAGCAGGACCGGGACTTCGTGGTGAAGGTGCGGGCGGCGGGACTGTGGGAGTACCCCGTGGGCCAGATCGGCTTGCAGAAGGGCGGATCCAAGGCGGTGATCACGGCCAGCCAGCACCTGATCGACGGGCACGCGGCGCTGGACACCACCTGCCGCAAGATCGCGCCGATGCTGAACATCACGCTGCCCAACGTGGCCAGCCCCCAGCAGCTGGGCTTCGTGAGCACGCTGAAGTCGGACCAGGGCAAGCAGTTCGACACCGACTTCGCCAACATCCTTCGGATGACGCACGGTTCGATCTTCAACGCGATCGCCAAGATCCGTTCCACCACCAAGAACTCGCTGGTGCGGGCCCTGGCCGACCAGGCCAACGACACGGTGCTGGACCACATGACGGTGATGGAGAAGACGGGCCTGGTCGACTTCGACCAGACGCTGTTCCAGCAGACCACCCCGCCGAAGCTGCCCAACTCGGACCTGACCCCGCCGGCCCCGCCGCCCGGTCAGCCCGAGGTGGTGCTCACCCCGCCGGCGACCGCCACCGCCAGCCCGGTGGACCTCAGCGGTCTGCTGGGCGGCGGTGGCACCCCGGCGGCGGGGGCGAGCCCGAACCCGGGTCCGACGGGAGGTTAGGCCAGCCACACGGTGGTGTCCGGCGGGAGGGTGCGGCCCGCCGGCAGGGGGGTGCTGGCCAGCAGGACCTCGCCCGGCGGCAGCGGAACCGGTCCGGTACCCAGGTTGGTGACGCTGCGCCAGCCGCCGGTGCGGGTGAAGTCCAGCACGCCGGCGGGCGCGTCCGGTGTCCAGGCCAGCGTCTCCCCCTCCAGCAGCTTGCGGCGCAGCCGCAGCGCCGAGCGGTACAGCTCCAGCGTGGAGCCCTCGGCGCCGGTCTGCGCCTCGACGGCGTACGCGGCGAACCACGCCGGCTGCGGCAGCCAGCCGGCCCCCGGCCCGAAGCCGTACGAGGGTCCCGTCGCCGTCCACGGCAGCGGGACCCGGCAGCCGTCGCGGCCCTTGCGGACGTGCCCGGTCTGCTCCCAGATGGGGTCCTGGAGCACCTCGGCGGGCAGGTCGGCGACCTCCGGCAGGCCCAGCTCCTCGCCCTGGTAGAGGTACGCCGAACCGGGCAGCGCCAGCATCAGCAGGGTCGCGGCCCGCGCCCGGCGCACGCCGGCCGCCGGATCGACGGCGGGCGCGGTGCCGTGGGAGAGCAGCCAGGCGGCCGGGTCGGTGCCGGGCGGCAGCATGAGCCGGGAGGCGTGCCGTACGACGTCGTGGTTGGACAGCACCCAGGTCGCGGGGGCGCCGGCGGTCCGGGCCGTGGCCAGCGAGGCGGTGATGACGTCCCGCAGCTCCCCGGCGTCCCAGCGGGCCTCCAGGTACTCGAAGTTGAACGCCTGGCCCAGCTCGTCCGGGCGGGCGTACAGGGCCCGGCGGGCGCCCGGCACCCAGGCCTCGGCGACGGCTGTGCGGGGCGGGCTGTAGGCGTCGAAGACCTTGCGCCAGTCGCGGTAGATCTCGTGGACCTCGTCGCGGTCCCAGTACGGGTGGCTGCCCGGCGCGACCCGGGGCAGCGCGTCCTCGCCGGTCGCGCCGATGCCGCCGACGTCCCGCAGCGGCTCGGTGAGGTCCTTGGCCAGGCCGTGGGCGACGTCGACGCGGAAGCCGTCCACACCGCGGTCGGACCAGAACCGCAGGATGGTGCGGGCGTCGGCGCGGACCTCCTCGTTCTCCCAGTTGAGGTCGGGCTGCTCGGGGGCGAACAGGTGCAGGTACCACTCCCCGTCGGGCACCCGCCGCCAGGCGCTGCCGCCGAACACCGACTGCCAGTCACTGGGCGGGAGTTCCCCCTGCCGTCCGCGTCCCCGCCGGAAGACGTAGCGCTCCCGGGCGGCCGAGCCGGGCCCGGCCCGCAGCGCCTCCTGGAACCAGGGGTGCAGGTGCGAGGTGTGGTTGGGGACGATGTCCACGACGACCTTGAGCCCGAGCCGGTGCGCCTCGGCGACCAGCGCGTCGAAGTCGTCCAGCGTGCCGAGCCGTTCGTCGACCCCGCGCGGGT
>NZ_BNBF01000018.1:80459-84096 GCF_014654935.1 Streptomyces capoamus | reverse complement strand
CGATGACGTCGTAGCCGCCGTCGGCGAGTTCGGAGGGGTAGAAGGGGCTCAGCCACAGGGCGTCCACGCCGAGCCCGGCCAGGTGGCCCAGCCGCTCGGTGATGCCCCGCAGGTCGCCGAGGCCGTCGCCGTCGGCGTCGGCGAAGCTGCGCGGGTACACCTGGTAGACGACGGCCTGCCGCCACCAGTCGGGGTTCCTGGACGAGAGGTCCGGCGCGAGGTCGGCCATGCGGGCTCCCATGGGGGACGGTACGACGGTACGGAATCTGTATCTGTCCACCTTGCCCGGAAAGCGAACCCCTCCTGCGGCGCCACGCGCCCCGCGCGGGACGGGCGCACGGCATTTGTGATCTTGCCTACCTGTACCGGTATGCGGCTATGCAGGACACCGCGTACCCGCCTACGGTGGGCGGGCCGTGGTGTTCGGGAAGTCGATGCAAGGTCGACGCGGCCCTCGCCACTGTGATCGGGGAGTTCCCGTTCCGTCCGGCTCGCGCCGGGCCACTGGTCGCAGGACCGGGAAGGCAGGAACGGCGGACGTTCGACCCGTCAGCCAGGAGACCGGCCACGGCAGCTCACGAAGTGATCCACGAGGTGCTGGAGCGTGAACCCGATGGCCGATGCTGCGTCTTTCCGCTGGCGGCGAGAGGACACCGTCAAGACGGCGGGACTGCTGGCGGTGATCGTCGCCCTGCACGTCGTCGCCTTCGGCATCCTGTACCTCCTGGTCGCGCCCCACCACTACAAGGTGGGCACCGACGTGTTCGGGGTGGGCCTCGGCATCACGGCCTACACCCTCGGCATGCGGCACGCCTTCGACGCCGACCACATCGCCGCGATCGACAACACCACCCGCAAGCTGATGGCCGACGGCAAGCGGCCGGTGTCGGTGGGGTTCTGGTTCGCGCTGGGGCACTCCAGCGTCGTCGTGCTGCTCGCGCTGCTCATCGCGGGCGGCACCTCGCTGGCGGGACGGGTGATGAACGAGGGCTCCACCACCCACCAGGTGCTGGGCTTCCTCGGCACGACGGTCTCGGGGACGTTCCTGTACCTCATCGCCGCGCTGAACCTGGTGGCGCTGGTGGGCATCCTGCGGGTGTTCCGGGCGATGCGCGCCGGGGCGTACGACGAGCGGGAGCTGGAACAGCACCTGGACTCGCGGGGGTTCATGAACCGCGTGCTCGGCCGGCTCACCCGGTCCGTCTCCCGCCCGGGGCAGATGTACCCGCTGGGCTTCCTCTTCGGCCTCGGCTTCGACACGGCGACCGAGGTCACGCTGATGGTGATGGCGGGCTCGGGCGCGGCGGCCGGGCTGCCCTGGTACGCGATCCTCTGCCTGCCCCTGCTCTTCGCCGCGGGCATGAGCCTGTTCGACACGCTCGACGGCACGTTCATGAACTTCGCCTACCAGTGGGCGTTCTCCAACCCGGTCCGCAAGGTCTTCTACAACCTCGCCATCACCGGTCTGTCCATCGCCGTGGCCTTCTTCATCGGCACCATCGAGCTGGTCGGCGTCCTGCACGAGAAGTTCGGCCTGCACGACGGCGTCACCGGCTGGATCGCCGGCCTCGACCTGGACAACGTCGGCTACCTCATCGTCGCCCTGTTCGTGGTGGTGTGGGCGGCGGCCCTGGCGTACTGGAAGGTCGCCCGGGTGGAGGAACGCTGGACGGCGACCGCCGCCGCGGAATAGCCACGCCTAGCGCGCGACCGTCTCCAGGTACAGCCTCACGTAGCGGGCCGCGTCCACCTCCAGGGCCACGTCGACCAGCGCGCGTTCCCGGCCGCCCTCGTGGATCTCGGACTCGCCGAGGCGGGGGCGGCGGTCCACGACGGTCTGGCCGCGGGTGGGGCCCGGGGCGAGGGAGACCTCGACCGGGAGCAGGCCGGTGGTGAGGCCCGCCGGGTCGGCGACCGCGCACACCGCGCCGGCGTCACCGAGACCGCCCGCCTCCTCGGCCTCGGGCGGCTCCCCCTGGTGGGCCGGCCGGTGCGCGAGCAGCTCGCCGGCCAGCCGGGTGCCGGGCTCGGCGCTCGCGCGCAGCCGGTGCACCTCGGCGGCGTCCACGACGACCTGCCGGAACACGTCCAGCCCGTACATGGTGACCGGCACCCCGGCGGTGAGCAGGATCGCCGCGGCCTCCGGGTCGTGCCAGACGTTGAACTCCGCGACCGGGGTCGCGTTCCCGATGCCCACCGCGCCGCCCATGAACACGATCCGCTCGATGTTCCGGGTCACCTCCGGATGGGTGCGCAGCAGCAGGGCGATGTTCGTCAGCGGCGCGGTCGGGACGAGCGTGACCGGGCGCGGGCTGGCGAGGATCTCGCGGTGCAGCAGGGTGACGGCGTCGACGTCCACCGGGGTCCGGGCGGGCGCGGGCAGGCCCAGGTCCCCCATGCCGTCGGCGCCGTGCACGGGGGCGGAGCGGGCGGGCTCCAGCAGCGGGCGCTCGGCGCCGCGCGCCACCGGGATGTCGGGGGCACCCGCCTGCTCCAGCACGGTGAGGGTGTTGCGGACCACGCCGTCCACGTCGGTGTTCCCGGCCACGCAGGTCACCGCCCGCAGGTCGAGGCCCGGATGGCGGACGGCGAACAGCAGGGCCAGGGCGTCGTCGACACCGGTGTCGCAGTCGATGATCACGGGGATGGGCTGACCGGTCACGGCGGACTCCTTCCGTCGTGCCGACGATAGATCAGGCGCGGACGGGTCCTCACCCGTACGGCGCGGAGCGCTGGTGGGCCGACCGGGCCGGTGGTGCCGTGAGAGCAGGCACCCCGCAGGCCGCACGCAGCCCAGGAGGCACCGATGTCCCCCGCGATACGCGCGCTGTACGACCGCATGCCCCGTGGCCTCGCCCGCTCTCTGGCGGCCACCGGCCTGCTCACCGCCGGCGGCTGCGCGGCGCTGACGCTGAACCACCCGGCGAGCGCCCCCTACCCGCTGCCCACGGTGGACCCGCCGAGCCGGACGGCGAAGTCCTCCCCGCGGGCCGACGGCTCCACGCTCAGCGACGAGCAGGCGCAGGCCGCGCTGGTCAACGAGAACGACCTGGGCGCCCCCTGGACCGCCACGAGCGGGGCGGCCACCTGGCGGGACGGGCTGCTGAAGACGCACACCTCGGTCGGGGAGTGCCAGCGGCTGCTGGACGCGCTGTACAGCGACGAGATCCTCGGCGCCCCGGCCCGGGTCACGACCGGCCTGGACGACACCGACACCGACGCCCAGCTGCGCTACCAGATCGCCGCCCGCCGGCCGGCCGACGTGGACGCCGCATTGGCCTGGCTGCGGACGCTGCCGGCGCGGTGCGCGCGGTTCACGGCCACCACGGAACTGGGGCTCGTGGAGGACGTCCAGGTCGTGGACGCCCCGCTGCCGGAGGTCGGGGACGCCCGGCAGGGCCTGCGCGTCACGCTCGCCACGACGACCCCGGACGGTCAGCAGTACCTGCTCACCATGGACGTGGCCGCCGTCCGGGTCGGTGAGGACGCGTTCGCGCTCACCAACGCGGGCCTCGGGGACGTACCGAACGACGCGACGCAGACCGCCGTGCAGATCGGCGCGCTGCGCCTGGCGGACATCCGCAAGCAGGGCCACGCGCAGGTCTGAGGGTCACAGCGGGGGCTGGGCCGGGGCCGG
>NZ_BNBF01000018.1:75088-80423 GCF_014654935.1 Streptomyces capoamus | reverse complement strand
GCCCAGGGTGGTCGTACCGGGAGCGGTGCGGTGGCCCAGCCCCGTCCGGTACGCGTCCAGGGCGGCCTCGGTACGGCCCGTGCGGCGCAGCAGGTCGCCCAGCAGGCGGCACAGGTCGGCGAGGTCACCGGCGGCGCCCGCGCGTTCCAGCAGGCTCAGGGCGCGCACGTAGTGCTCCTCCGCGGCCTCGGTGTCCCGGGCGTCCTCGGCGATGATGCCGAGCAGCCGGTGCGCGGCGGCCGCGTGCACGGCACCGCGTTCGGAGGAGAAGTCGCCGAGGACACCCTGGAGGAGTCCGGCGGCCTCCGCGGAGCTGCCCCGGCGGTGCAGGACGTCGGCGAGTTCGACGGCGGCCTGGCTGCGGTACAGGGCGGCGCGGGACTCCGACAGCATGGCGTACGCCAGCCGCAACTCCGCCTCCGCGCGTTCCAGTTCGTCGTTCTGGGCGTGGACGTAACCGCGCATCCAGTGGCAGTTCGCCAGCTCGGTGCGCAGGCTGAGCTGGCGGTACAGCTCGGCCGCCTTGGCCAGGGAGGCGTCGGCCTCGGCGATCCGGCCCTCGGCGAGCAGGGTACGGGCGACCGAGCGGTGCATCCGGGCGATCAGCGCGGGGTCGCCGGCCTGCGGGGCGAGCGCGAGGGCGAACTCGGCGGCCTGGGCGGCGCGGGCGTGGGCGCCCATGTCCATGTAGGGGCCGATGACGCTGGCGTACAGCAGCAGCAGCGCGTCGGGGTCGTGCAGTCCGCCGCGGTTCAGCTCGTCGAGGGTGGACTCCAGCAGGTACACCGCGTACCGCAGTTCACCGGCCAGGTAGTGGGCGACGGCCCGGCCGCGGAGGGCGGGGACCCGGACCGGCAGGCTCTTGGCGGCCAGCAGCCCCTCGGCCTGCTCGAAGTACCCGCGCGCCTCGGCCAGGTCCCCGGTCTCCAGGGCGCACTCGCCGAGTCCGAGCAGCGCGGCGGCCTGTTCACCGCCCAGTGCGTGCGCCTCCGCCTCGGCGCGCAGCACGCCGTACTGGGCGGCGGCCTCCTCGGCCCGGCCGTCGGCGAGGACCCGCTGCGCCTCGGTCAGCCGCAGCCGCAGCGCGGTGGCGAGGTGGGCGGGCCGGCCGGCGGCCAGCTCCTCGAAGGTGACGCCGAGCCGGCCCGCGATGTGCCGTAACGCCTCGTCGGAGGCCCGGACCCGGCCGGCCTCCACGGTGGAGATGTAGGCGGGGGTGTACGCCGGCTGCGCCAACTGGCGCTGGGTGAGTCCCCGTTGGGACCGCAGCCGCTGCACCCGCCGCCCGATGACCTCCGGGTCGTCCCGCTCCGCCATGCCCGCGCCCCCAACTCGCCAGACGGCCCTTGCCGTTGCCCGGAGCAGCCCCTACGTTAAACGGCGGATTAAGCATGCTTAACAGGCCGCTGTTGTGTTGCGAGGTCACCGTGCCCGGACGTACATCCGCACCTTACGCACGCCCCACCGCACGAAGGGCGGTAACGGCCGCGGTGATCGCCACGGCGGCCCTCCTCCTCGCGGCGAACGCCGGCCCGGCGAGGGCGCAGGGCCTACAGAGCCCGCACGAAGGCGGCCCAGGCCCGCGGATCCACTGCGAGGTGCGCTGAGTCGGGCCTCTTCGAGTCCCGAACAGCGACGAGTGCGTTCACCTCGGCGACCTCGACGCAATCACCACCGGTGTTGCCGCTGTACGAAGACTTACGCCACCGCGCGTTCGTCAGGTCCCGTATGGCCATAGCGTTCCTCCATCACGCGCGTGATCAGTGCCGCCGAATCCTCTACGGAGAGGGCGGAGGCCTGCAAGTGAGCGTAACGAAAGGACGCCTCTCGGACGGTGTCCGGATTGGCCGTCATGTGCCCCGAGATCATGTCTTCCGTGTACACGATGTCCGGGTCATCGGCGAAGCGCAACGCATTGAACGAGCCGATGAGACTGGCGTGTTCGCCCACATCGAGGGGCAACACCTGGATGCGCACCCATTTGTCGTCGCGGAAGCCCAACAGATGGGCGAGTTGCTCCCGCATGACCTCACGGCCGCCGATCGGCCTGTGGAGAGCAGCCTCGTCCAGGACGACCCAGACCAGTGGCGGTCGCTCGCGGGTGAGGATGCGCTGACGCTCCATACGTGCCGACACCAGTTCATCGAGCCGGTCGGGCATGCCGGTCGCCAACACGGCACGTGCATAGGCCTTGGTCTGCAGCAGGCCGTAGACCATCTGCGCCTGATACGTCGAGATGTACGCCGCCTTCGCCTCCATCTCCGCATACGGCTGGAACCACGTAGGCAACTGGCTCCGCAGGACCAGCCCGACCAAGCGGGAGAAGAAGCCGTCCGTCATCAGCGCCGCGTCCACCCGCTCCGCGAACTCCCGCGTCGGCACCTTCAGCGTGGTCTCGATCTGGCCGATCAGCGACCCCGTGCAGAAAACGATCGCGCCGAGCTCCTTCTGCGTGAGCCCCGCCTCCTCCCGTTTCCGCCGCAGCTCCGAGCCGAAGTAGTCCAACGGAGAAGCGCTGGGGTCGAGCGGACGGATGTTGACCATGAAGAGACGCACCCCCTGCAGTCGATCTGTTGCAGAGCGTAACGACACGGTTCCACGGTTGTCAGGAAGTTCACGAAACCCAGTGGCCCGGCTGTCAGGGGCATGACCTACCCTTTGCACACGCGCCGCACGAGGCACACACGGCTCATGCACAGGGGCCTCACGTTCGCCGTGCCCATGCGGCTCCCCAACGCCTTTTTCCTTCGTTCCGGGGGGTTCGAATCAGCGTGCGCAAGCGCTCTCTCACGGCCGCCACCACCCTGGCGGTCCTCCTCAGCTCCGCGGCCCTCGCCGCCGCCCCGGCATACGCCGACTCCGCCCAGCCGCTGCCGGTGCGGCAGGCCGGTGACATCGCCGTGGACTCCGTCCACCGGCAGGTCTTCGTCAGCGACCCGCTGACCGGCAAGATCGTCGTCACCGACTACGCCGGCAAGTTCGTCAAACAGCTCGACACCCGCCTGTCCGGCGTCCAGGGCCTGGAGCTCTCCGCGGACTCCGGCACGCTCTACGCGGCCGTGCAGGACCTCGACGCCATCGCCGTCATCGACACCGCGACCGGCACCGAGACCACCCGCTACGAGGTCGGCGACAAGCCGCTCAGCGTGGCGCTCGCGGGCGGCAAGCTGTGGTTCGGCTACGGCGGTGCCGCCGCGGGCGACATCGGATCGGTCGACCTGGCCGCCGAGGACCACACGGTCACCCTCGGCCAGGACGGCGACTGGTACTCGGCGCCGCTGCTGGACGCCGCGCCCGGCTCGGACACGCTCGTCGCGGGCGCGGTCGACCAGAGCCCGGTCGAACTGGCCTCGTACGACGTCTCGTCGGGCACCGCCAAGAAGGTGGCGACCACCCGTGAGGCGGGCGACAACCTCGGCGACCTCCAGGTGACGCCCGACGGCAAGGACGTCGTGGTGGCCAGCGGTGCGCCGTACTACCAGCAGGTGTTCCGGACCTCCGACCTCGACGAGGACGGCAAGTACGTCACGGACGCCTACCCCAACTCCGTCGCGATCGCCCCCGACGGCACGGTCGCGGCCGGCATCAACGGTTCCTACGACCCGGACGTCTACATCTTCCGGTCCGGCGCCGGAGAGCCGGTCCGCACCTACGACTTCCCGAACACCGGCACCTCCTCGGGCTCCGACCTGCTGGTCCGGGGCGGGCTCGGCTGGGCCGCCGACGGCTCCCGGCTCTTCGCGGTGACCGCCAACAACCAGGGCGTCTTCTCCCTGCGCGTGCTCGACGCGCCCGCCAAGGCGGCGAGCACGGTCACCGTGGACGCGCCGGCCACCGCCATCCGCGGCAAGAAGCTCACCGTGAAGGGCAAGGTCGCCTCCAAGGTGGCCGTACCGGCCGGCACCAAGCTGACCGTGACCCGCACCGACCTGGAGTCGCCGAGGGGCAAGCCGCTGGCCGCGGCGGTCACCAAGGCCGACGGCACCTTCTCCTTCACCGACACCCCGCCGTCCGGCGGCAAGGTGAAGTACACGGTGGCCTACGCGGGCGACGCCGGGCACGCGGGCGCCTCCGGCTCGGACACCGTCGAGGTCTCCCGTGACAAGGCCACGCTGACGATCGACAACAACGGCAAGGTCTACGCGTACGGCAAGGACGTCAAGTTCACCGCGCATCTCGGCAGGACGTACTCCAACCGCACGGTGGAGATCTGGGCCGACCCGTTCGGCGCCGACAAGCCCGACAAGCGGGTGAAGTCCGGCAAGGTCAACTCCGACGGCTACCTGTCGGTCACCCTGGACCTGAAGCGGGACACCAAGGTCACCGCGAAGTTCGCGGGCGACTCGCGCTACCAGCCGGCGTCGGCGGCCAGCACGGTCGGGGCGCGGGTCAGCATCTCCACCTCGCTGTCCCACCACTACAAGGCGAAGTCGACGTGGGGCCACACGTACTACTTCTTCCACAAGAGCAAGAACCCGCTGGTCACGACCAAGATGCCGTGGTACCCGGACCGGGCGCAGAAGTTCGAGTTCGAGGTGTACTACCAGGGCCGCTGGTACCCGGGCGACCCCGCCTACTTCAAGCTGGGCCCCGACGGGGTCTCCCGCGTCACCATCACCGGCGACCACGGCCAGGACGTCGGCTGGCGGTTCCGGGTCCGCTCGTCGTACATCAACGGCGCCTCCGGTGACACCGTGAACTCCACGACGCACGGCGCCTGGAAGTACTTCACCTTCACCAAGTAGCGCTACCGGGTGGCCTGGAGCCGGCCCAGCTGCCGCTGGACGTTCTCCAGCGCGCCGCGCCGGCGGCCGGGCACCCGCCGCCGCAACTGCGCGAGCGCGGGCCCGAGTTCACGGGCCCGCGCCGTGTCCTTGATACGGGTCCACTGGTGGTGCGCCCGGTCCACGGCCGCCTCCACGGCGGGCGCGTCCCCCGCCTGCCCGGCGGCCAGCCGCGCCTCGGCCACCTGCAGCCAGGCCCGGCAGCTGCGCGCCGGGTCCCCGGCGAACATCGCCAGGTCGGCCCGCACCTCGCTCCAGTGCCACGCCGGCTCGGACGCGGCCCCGTACACCCGCACCGCCTCCGCCTCCAGCCGGGCGGCGAGCCCCTCGGCGTCCCCGTGCCGCCCTTCCCGCACGGCGGCACTGATACCGGCGTGGGGGTCGCCGGGGAGGGCGCCACCGGGCCGGGGGCCGCTGTCACCGGGCCCGGTGGCGGGCCCGCCGTAGGAGGACCCCGGCGCGGGCCCTGGGGCGCCGGCCGGCCGCACGGGGGCCCCGGCCACGGGAGCCGGCGCGGAGCCGGTCGCCGCGGCCTGCCGTACGAAAGAGCC
>NZ_BNBF01000018.1:71448-75040 GCF_014654935.1 Streptomyces capoamus | reverse complement strand
GGCCGGACCGCCCGCCGACCGGCCTCCCGGGTCGGCCAGCAGCAGGTGGCCGCTGGTCTCCTGCGCGATGCGGCCCGCCGCCTGCTCGTGCAGCACGCCCAGCGGGGGACGGTGCCCGCTGCGCAGGAGGGTGGCGACCGTCTTCATGTACGCCGGCTCGGCCGGGCCCCGCCGGCCGCCGGCCGGGGCGATGCGGCCGTAGACGGCGGTGGTGCGGCCGGAGTCGAGGCCGCGGCCGGTGATGTGCCGCCAGGCCTCGGCGTCGGCGTGCAGGTCGAGGACGAGCGCGGTGTCCGCGGCGGAGCGCAGGCGCAGCTCCTCGCGGATCCAGTGCCAGGGCAGGGCGGTGTAGCGCAGGGTCGCCGGGGTGGTGCGGGCCAGCGCCAGGTGGGGCTGGTACTGGCGCCGGTCCAGGTGCAGCTGGCCGGTGATGTACACGGTGAGCGGTCCCGGGGCGGCCGCGGCGGCCCGCAGCCGGGTGAGGACGGCCTGCGGTTCCAGCGGGTCGGCGAGTTCGACGACGTTCGCGGTGTCGGTGCCCGACAGCACGGAGGGGGCGACGGCGGCCAGCACCGGCAGGACCGCAGCCGCGTCCACCAGGCGCCCCCGGCCCAGCGGCGAGGCCGCGAGCAGCAGCACGGTTCCCGGCATCGTGCCTCCCCCATGTCACCCTCGGATCAGTTCTCCAGCCAGCACCGTAGCCGCTGCCGCCGCGAACCGGTGCCTCCGTACGGCAAACGCCCCGGTACGACCGGTTCACCCGGCGTCACCCGGCAACTCCGGGCGCCTGCCGCGCCCCTGGCGCACGCCCCGGGCTCCCTCTCGCTCCGGCACGCCCCTGAGCCTGCGCACCGCGAAGATCGTCGTATCGTCCTCCAGCCGGCCCGCGCTGTGCCGGAGCACCCCGTCGCGGACCCGGCGGACCAGGCGGCGCGGCTCGGTGCGGTCCGGGTCGGCGCGGACGGCGCGGGCGACCTCCTCGGCGAGGGGGAAGAACGCACCGGGGCGGTCGCGGGCCTCGGTCACCCCGTCGGTGACCAGCAGCAGCGTCTCGTCGGCGGCCAGCGGCACCCGGTGGACCGGCGGCAGACCGCCCGCGAGGTCGGCCAGGCCGAGCGGCACCCCGTCGCCGCAGGGCAGCTCGCGGACCCCGTGCGGGCCGACGGCGAGCGGGGGCTCGTGGCCGAAGTTCACCAGGTCGATCACGCCGGGGTCGTCCTCCGGGAAGCCGATGAGGACGGCCGTGGCGAAGCGGTCCCCGTCGGCCCGGCCCAGCGCGGCGGTGTGCGTGCGGTGCCGCAGCATCCGGATCTCCAGCCGCCCGGCGATCGTCGTGAGGTCCTTCTCGTGGTAGCCGGCCTCGCGGAAGGTGCCGAGCAGCGCCGCGGCGGCCTCCACCGCGCCCAGCCCCTTGCCCTGCACGTCACCGACGAGCACCCGGGTGCCGTGCGGGCCGGGCTGGATGTCGTAGAAGTCGCCGCCGACGCGGGCGTCGACGTCGGCGGCCAGGTACACCCCCGCGTGTTCCAGGCCGGCCCACCCGGACGGCAGGGGGCGCAGCACGGTGCGCCGGGTCGTCTCGGCGATGTCCTGGATGTGCAGCAGCTGCCGTTCCTGCCGCATCCGCAGGGCGGCGGCCAGCGTGGCGAGGGTGCCGCCGAGGGCGACCAGCAGGAAGTCGCCGAACCCGGCCTGGTACTCGGCGGGCCAGGCGCTGTCCACGGCGACGTACGTGACCAGCGCGAGCACGCTGTAGGCGGCCGTCGTCCACACCCCGCACATCGCGGCGGCGGTGCCCGGGACCAGGACGATCCAGGTGATGATCCGGAAATGCTCGCCGGTGTTGAAGTCCAGCAGGATGACGCCGACGAGCAGCAGCAGGGGCGGCAGCCACGCGATGCTCCGCCCCCGCACCCGCAGCAGCGGCCGGCGCCGCCCGTAGTCCGTCTCCGTCACGGCCGGCAGCCCTCCCTGTCCGTCACTTTCTTCAGCGAAACACGGGGGAGGACCGCGCGCATCCGGGCATCCGTCACCCTCCTGGCCGAGTTGCCGGGCCGGGTTCCCCGGTGTGCCCTGGAGACGTGCCCCGCACGGGGGGCGGATGCGGGGGCGAGGTGGAAGGAGTGCTCCCATGGCTCAAGCGGCACCCTCGGCCGGCGGGATGTCCCGGCCCGGCCGCACACCCGAGATGGAGCGCCGGCCGTCCGGCGTCGTGGCCCGCCCGCCCGACGTCCTCGACGCCCGGATCCACCGGCTCGGCCGGGTGGCCGTCCCGGTCGTCCTGGGGCTGGTCTACGGCTACTGGGTCGCGGCCAACAACCGGGACGGCGGCCCCGTCACCGGCTGGAACTGGCTGCTCGGCCTCGTCAGCGCGCTGGTGTTCGCGGTGGTGTGCGCGGCCCTGCTCACGCTGGGCCCGCGGCTGCCGCGAGAGGCGCACGCGCTGGCGTGGGCGGCGTTCACCGGCTGCGCGTACGGCTTCGCCTACAGCCAGATCGGCGCCGTCTTCTCCACCCAGGGCTCCGGCCAGGGCCCCCACGGCGACCTGGTGCGGTCGGTCCTCATGGGCCTGTTGTGGGCGGCGATCGCCTTCATGGTGTTCTTCTACCGCTACTACATCCGCGAGAACGCCCAGGGCCGCCGGGTCCGCTGAGCCGCCGAGTCCGCTGAGCCGGGCGGACCGACGGCGGGTGCGCGTGGGCCCCGGCCGGGCGGCCGGGGCCCACGCGCTCCCCTGTTCTTCCCCTGTCCCTCCGGCCGGCACCACCCGCTGCACACCGGCCCCTTCGTCCTCCCCAGCACCAGGAAACACCCGTTCGGGTGATCCCTCCACCGGAGAACCCCCGAACGCAGTCCCCCCGCTCGCGGGCCGGCCCCGGCCGTCCTTGCCTGGAAGGGTGTCCCCACGCCTCAGGAGCACCCTGTCGGCCGTACTGATCGCCCTGTCCTGCCTCCTCGTGCCGTTCGGCGCGCCGGCGGCCTGGGCGGCGTACGGACTCGCCGACACGGGCCGCTACGTCACCACCATGGCGCCGCTCGCCGCCGACCCGGCCGTGCGGGAGGCCGTCGTGGACACCCTCGCCGACGGCATCCTGCGCGCGGTGGACGAACACCTGGACGTCCGCCCGGTGCGCGGCTCGGTCCGCCCCTTCGTGCACGACGCGGTGCGTTCCTTCACCCACACCCGCGCCTTCCGGCTGGCCTGGGACACCGGCAACCAGGTGACCCACGACGCCGTCCTGCACGCCCTGCGCGGCCAGGACGAACGCCCCGTCACCGTCGACCTGGCACCCGTCACCGCCCAGGTCAAACGCCAGCTCACCCGGGACCACGTACCGCTCGCCGCGCGGATCCCGGTGGAGCACACCGCGGTCCCCGTGCTCCCGGCGGACCGGCTGGCCACGCTGCGCACGGGGTTCCACGCGCTGGAGGTCGCCGGTCTGTGGCTGCCGGTCGCGGCCGTCGCCTTCGCCGCCGGCGGCATCGCGCTCGCCGTGCACCGGCGGCGGGCGGTCGCCGCCACCGCGCTGGGCACGGCCCTGGGCGGCGCCCTGCTCGTCCTCGCCCTCGACGTCGGCCGCGGCCTGACCCT
>NZ_BNBF01000018.1:71140-71406 GCF_014654935.1 Streptomyces capoamus | reverse complement strand
GGCCGACCTGCCGGCCGGCGTCCCCCACCCGGCCGCGGGCGCCGTCTACGACGCCCTGACGGGCACCCTGCGCTCGGCCGCCTGGCTGCTGCTGGGCCTCGGGCTGGCGGTGACGCTCATCGCCTGGCTCACCCGGTACCTGCGGCCGCTGCGTCCCGTGCGACGCCGGCGAGGGTCTCCAGGGCCCGCGCCAGCTGCGGCTCCGGGGCCGAACCGAGCCCGAGCCTGACCGCGTCCGGGGTCCGGCTGGGATCGACGCAGAAGGC
>NZ_BNBF01000018.1:70475-71089 GCF_014654935.1 Streptomyces capoamus | reverse complement strand
CGTACCCGGGGTGACGGCGATGCCGTGCGCCCGCGCGGCGGCCGTGAAGGTGTCCGCCCGCCACGGCGCGGGCAGTTCCCACCAGGCGAAGTAGGCGGCCGGGTCGGACCGTACGGCGAACCCGGCCAGTTTCCCGGCGACCAGCCGCTGGCGCCGCCGGGCGTCCTGCCGCTTGGCCGCCACCAGCCGGTCCACGGTGCCGTCGCCGAGCCACCGCACCGCCGCCTCCAGCGCGAAGGCGCCCGCGCTCCACCCGCCGGACCGCACGGCCCGCGCCACCGCCTCGACACGGTCGCGCGGTACGACGGTGAAGCCGACGGTGAGGCCGGGCGCGACCCGCTTGGACAGGCTGTCGACGAGGTGCACCAGGCCGGGCGCGAGCGCGGCGAGCGGAGGCGTGCCGCCCGGGTCCAGGAACGCCCAGATCCGGTCCTCGACCACCGGTATCCCCAGCCTGTGGACACAGTCGGCGAGCTGCCGCAGCCGCCCGGCGCCCATGGTCAGCGACGTCGGGTTGTGCAGGGCCGGCTGGAGGTACAGCGCCGACAGCGGCGCGCTGCGGTGGGCGTCGGCCACCGCCTGCGGCACGGGCCCCTCCGCGTCCGTGGCCAGCG
>NZ_BNBF01000018.1:63829-70433 GCF_014654935.1 Streptomyces capoamus | reverse complement strand
GCACCAGGACCAGTCCGAGACGCGCCGCGATCTCCCGGACCAGCGGGTACGTCAGCGGTTCCACCCCGACCCGGCCACCGGGCCGGACCAGGGCGGCGAGGGTGGCGGCGATCGCCTGCCGGGCGTTGCCGGTGAACACGATCCGCTCGGGGGCGGCCGGCAGCCCGCTCCGGGCGAGCAGGGCGGAGACCGCCGCCCGCGCCTCGGGGGTGCCCGCCGCCCCGGCCGGACGCAGCAGCGCCTCGCCGAGCGCGTCCGGCCGCAGCAGCGGGGCCAGCGCCGGGGCCAGCAGCTCCGACTGGCCGGGCACGGACGGGTAGTTGAGCTCCAGGTTGACCAGCGGGGTGCCGGCCGCCTCGGTCAGGGCGATCCCCGGCTGCCCGTCCGGGGCGGTGGCCCGCACGAACGTGCCGCGCCCCACCTCGCCCACCACCAGCCCCCGGCGCACGAGTTCGGCGTACACCCGCCCGGCCGTCGACGGCGCGATGCCGTGCCTGCGCGCGAACGCCCGCTGCGGCGGCAGCCGTTGACCGGGCCGGAGCCGGCCGCCGGTGATGTCGGCCGCGATCCGGTCGGCGATGCGCCGGTAGTCGTCCATCAAGTCCCCCAGTTCTCCGGCGCATTGGATTGCACCGAGAGCAAAGATCTTATTGCACCGAGCCAGGAGGCGGCCTAGGGTCGTTGCCATGCCCCCCTACCTCGCATTCGAGGACAAAGACCCCGGACCCACCTCCCGGGTTCCCCTCGTCCTCGTCCACGGACACCCCTTCGACCGCACCATGTGGCAGCCGCAGCTCGCCGCCTTCGCCGCCGGCCGCCGGGTGATCGCCCCCGACCTGCGCGGCTACGGCGCCTCCCCGGTCACCCCCGGCACCGTCCCGCTCTCCCGCCACGCCCAGGACATCGCGGACCTCCTGGACCACCTGGGCGTGGACACCTTCGCCCTGGCCGGCCTCTCCATGGGCGGCCAGATCGTCATGGAGTGCCACCGCCTCCTCGGCGACCGGATCCGCGGCCTGGTCCTCGCCGACACCTTCCCCGCCGCCGAGACCCCCCAGGGCCGGCGGGACCGCGCCGCCATGGCCGAACGGCTGCTCGCCGAGGGCATGCGGGGCTACGCCGACGAGGTACTGGACAAGATGGTCGCCCCCTACGCCGACCCCGAGGTCAAGGCGCATGTGCACCGCATGATGACCGCCACCTCCCCCGAAGGCGCGGCGGCCGCCCTGCGCGGCCGGGCCGAACGCCCCGACTACCGCGACCTGCTGACCCGGGTCACCGTGCCCGCCCTCGTCGTCGTCGGCGCCGACGACACCTACACCCCCGTCTCCGACGCCGAGGCGATGCACGCGGCCCTCCCCGACTCCACCCTGCACGTCATCGAAGGCGCCGCCCACCTGCCCAACCTGGAACGCCCCGAGGAGTTCAACCGGGCCCTGGCCGCCTTCCTGGCACGCCTGGACGACTGACCGCCGACGCCCCCGGACCCCCGCGCGGGAACCGAAATCGGCCGAACAATCCATAATGGGCCCATGCCCCGAGAGTTCCCCATCAGCCTCACCCCTCCCGACTGGCTGGTGCGGAACCTCACACCCCAGCAGGCACCCTTCAACCGGGCCGCCATGGCCCGCGCCGCCCTCGGCATGGCCCTCCCCCTCGCCCTCGGCCTCGCCGCCGGCCACCCCGCCTACGGCGCCCTCGCCTCCATGGGCGCCCTGTCCGGCGTCATCGGCGACACCGCCGACGCCTACCGCATGCGCGTCCTCAACATCGCCGTCCCCCAGCTCTTCGGCGCGGTCGGCGTCACCCTGGGCGCACTCGCCCACGGCCACGGCTGGTACGCGGTCGCCGCGGTCACCGGGGTCGCGCTGGTCTCCGGCATGATCTCGACGATCGGCGCGGTCGCCTCCGTCTCCGGCCTGCTGCTCCTCCTCAACTGCGTGGTCGGCGCGGGCCTCCCGCTGCCCTCCCCCTGGTGGCTGGCCCCCGCCCTGATGACCGGCGGCGGCCTCCTGGTCCTCCTGCTGGCCCTGCTGGCCTGGCCGTTGCGCGCGGGCGTCCCCGAACGGGCCGCGGTCGCCGCCACCTACCGCACGGCCGCCGACCTCCTCGCCGCCGCCGGCACGGACCGCACCGAGGAGTACGAGGAGACCCGCCGCGCCGTCACCCAGTCCCTGAACGAGGCGTACGACCTGATCCTCGCCCGGCGCGCCCGCCACCACGGCCGCAGCCGCGAACTCACCCGGCTCCTCGCCCAGCTCAACGCCATCACCCCGGTCATCGAAGCGGCACCCGCGGCCCACCTGGCCGCCCGCCCGCTCCCCCCGCAGATCCCACGGGCACTGCACCACCTGGCGCGGTCCGTCGCCGCGGACGACACCCCGGTACCGCCCCTGCGCCTCCCCGTCCCCACCACCGAGACCGCCCGCGCCGTGGACCACGCCCTGCGGCACGCCGCCGAGGTCGTCACCGCGCCCGACGCCGACCCCCGCGGCATCGACGACCGCCTCGGCCGGCCCGCCGCCCTCGGCATCCGCACCGCCCGCGCCGCCCGCAACGTCGTGCTGTCCGCCAACTCCTGGCGCTACGGCGTACGCCTCGCGGTCTGCATCGGCACCGCCCAGGCCCTGGTCTCCCTGATCCCCGTCCCGCGCTCCTACTGGGTCGCCCTGACCATCACCTTCGTCCTCAAGCCCGACTTCGGCTCGGTCTTCTCCCGCGCCCTGCTGCGCGCGCTCGGCACGGTCGCCGGCCTGGTGCTCGCCGCGGTCGTCCTGGCCGAGGTCCCGCTGGGCTGGTGGGACGTACCGGTCCTCTTCCTCCTCGCCCCGCTCGTCCCGGCCCTCACCCCGCGCGGCTACGGCTACCAGACCGCCGCCATCACCCCGGTGATCCTGCTGCTCTCCGACATCCTCAACCACCAGGGCACCGCCCTGCTGCTGCCCCGGCTGAACGACTCCCTCATCGGCTGCGCCATCGCCCTGACCGCCGGCTACCTCTTCTGGCCGGAGAGCTGGCACACCCGGGTCGGCGACCGCCTGGCCGACGCCGTCGCCGACACCGCCGCCTACGTGGAGGCCGCCTTCCACCCCGGCACCACGCCCGCCGCCTGGGCCCGCATGCGCCGACGCCTCTACCAGGACCTGTCCGTCATCCGCACCGAGTTCCAGCGGGCCCTGACCGAGCCCCCGCCGACCGGCCGGCGCGCGGCCGCCTGGTGGCCGCTGGTCGTCGCCGTCGAACGCATCGTGGACGCCACGACGGCGGCCCGCGTCCGCGTCCGGCACGGGGCCGCGCCGCCGTCCTCCATCGAGATCACCCAGGTGACCCTGCAACTGCGGGAGCTGTCCGAAGGCGTACGCAACGCGGACTCACCGACGGCGGTACGCACCGATCTGACCGGCCCCGCGGGCAGCGTCCTCGAACCCCTCCGCCAGGAGGTCGCCGCGGCCCGCGCCCTCACATCACCGCACTGACACGTTCCCGCCGCACAAGGCCGCTAACCTTACGTGTCCGTCCTGGCCAGGGATCGACGGGCTACAACCTCACGTGAAGGGTTGCGCACATGGGCATTCTCACTCTCCTGCGGAACGCATTCGGCCGCTCCCGCAAGTCACGAGCCACCGCCCCGGAGGGTGCGATCCCGTCCCCGGACGCCCGCCAGTCCCCTTCGGAGACCACCACCGCCGACGAACACGACCTGGTGACAGCGGCCTTCGACAACATCAAGGTCCCCCACCAGCAGACTCCGCCGGACACCACCCCCGAGCAGCCGACTCCGACCGAGGCCGACGTCGAGCAGCCGGCTCCGACCGAGGCCGAGACCGAGCAGAAGGCTGAAGAGCCCGTCAAGGCCAAGGCCGAGAAGCCCGCTCCGGCCGAGGCTCAGACTGAAGAGGCCGTTCCTGCACAGGCCGAGGCAAAGGTCGAGGACAAGGCTGAACAGCCGACCACGGCCGAGGAGCCCCAGCCGGCGAAGGCCGACGAGAAGCCGACCGAAACAAACCCCGAGCTGGCGGAGGCGGAGCCGAAGGCGGAGGCGGAGCCGGCGCCGGAGCCGGCCACCGCGGAGGAAACCACCCCGGAGGCAGCCGCGCCAGAGGCCGGGGCTGACGCGGAAGCGGAGGCCGGGGCTGACGCGAAGGCCGCCGCTGACGCCAAGGCGGAGGCCGACGCGAAGGCGAAGGCGGAGGCCGACGCGAAGGCGAAGGCGGAGGCCGACGCGAAGGCGAAGGCGGAGGCCGACGCCAAGGCGAAGGCGGAGGCTGACGCCAAGGCGAAGGCGGAGGCTGACGCGAAGGCGAAGGCTGACGCGAAGGCGGAGCCGGAGGCGGAGGCCGAGGCGGAGGCCGAGGCCGGGGCGAAGGCTGACGCGGAGGCGGAGGCGGAGGCGGAGGCCGAGGCGGAGGCCGAGGCGGAGGCCGAGGCGGAGGCTGTTGAGGCGACGACGTTGCCGCAGGCCGCCGACGGCGAGGACACCCCACAGGGGCCACCCGCACCCGACAACGCATCCCGCACGGGTGGTGCGGGTGGGAGCACGGACGCCGAAGGCGAAGCCGAGGCGAACCCGACCCCGCAGGCGCCGCAGGCAGACGCGCCGCAGGCACCCCGTGCGGGTGGGAGCACGGACGCCGAAGGCGAAGCCGAGGCGAACCCGGCCCCGCAGGCGCCGCAGGCAGACGCACCCACCCCCGCCAAACCCGCCACCCCCCTCACCAAGGTCAAGGCACACGCCCCCGCCCTGGCCACCGCCTACAAGGCCGCCGCGGCCACGCTGAAGAAGACCGACCTCACCGGCACCCGAGCGAAGCTCTACCTCGTGCTGGACCGCTCCGCGAGCATGCGCCCGTACTACCAGGACGGCTCCGCCCAGGCCCTCGCCGACCAGACCCTAGCTCTCGCCGCCCACCTGGACCCCGAGGCCACGGTCCACGTCGTCTTCTTCTCGACGGAGGTCGACGGCACCACCGACCTCACCCTCGCCCCGGACCACGAGACGAAGATCGACGACGTGCACGCCGGCCTCGGCCGCATGGGCCGTACCAGCTACCACGCCGCCGTGGAGGCCGTACTCGCCCACCACGAGAAGACGGCCGGCCCCGCCGGTTCCTCCGCCCCCGCCCCCGCCCCCGCCCTCGTCGTCTTCCAGACCGACGGCGCCCCCGACGCCAGGACTCCCGCCACCCAGGCCCTCTCCGACGCCGCGGAGAGTCACCCCTCGGTGTTCTTCTCCTTCGTCGCCTTCGGTGACCACGACAACAAGGCCTTCGACTACCTGCGCAAGCTGAAGACCCCGAACACGTCCTTCTTCCACGCGGGCCCGGCTCCCCGCGAGCTCACGGACGCCCAGCTCTACGAGGGTGTCCTGGCCGCCTGGCGCCCGTGACCCCGTGCCGCCCGCTTCTCAGCCCGCAAAACGGGAAGCGGGCGGCATACACACGTCGGCTACGATTTCAAGGTTCGTACACGTAGCGACCTGGGAGCAGCCCGCGATGGCTCGACACCTCATCACCAGCGCCCTTCCGTACATCAACGGGATCAAGCACCTGGGCAACATGGTGGGGTCCATGCTCCCGGCGGACGTGTACTCCCGGTACCTCCGCCAGCGCGGCCACGACGTCCTGTACATCTGCGCGACGGACGAGCACGGCACCCCCGCGGAGCTGGCCGCCAAGGAGCAGGGCCTACCGGTGGCCGAGTTCTGCGCGCAGGCGCACGACGCCCAGAAGGCGGTCTACGACGGCTTCGCGCTCGCGTTCGACTACTTCGGCCGCAGCTCCAGCCCGGAGAACCGCGAGATCACCCAGCACTTCGCCCGGAAGCTGAACGAGAACGGCTTCATCGAGGAGCGGGCGATCCGCCAGGTCTACTCGCCCGCCGACGGCCGTTTCCTGCCGGACCGCTACGTCGAGGGCACCTGCCCGCACTGCGGCTACGACAAGGCCCGCGGCGACCAGTGCGAGAACTGCACCCGGGTGCTGGACCCGACCGACCTGATCAACCCGCGTTCGGCGATCTCCGGCTCCACGGACCTGGAGGTCCGCGAGACCAAGCACCTCTTCCTGCTCCAGTCCAAGCTGCAGCACGAGGTCGAGCAGTGGGTCGCCCGGCACGAGGCGGACTGGCCGCAGCTCGCCTCCTCCATCGCCCGCAAGTGGCTGACCGAGGGCCTGCACGACCGGGCGATCACCCGCGACCTGGACTGGGGTGTCCCGGTCCCGGCGGACACGTGGCCGGAGCTGGCGGCCGAGGGCAAGGTCTTCTACGTCTGGTTCGACGCCCCGATCGAGTACATCGGCGCGACGAAGGAGTGGGCCGACCAGGACCCGGAGAACCGGGACTGGAAGTCCTGGTGGTACGAGGCGGACGACACGGTCCGCTACACCGAGTTCATGGCGAAGGACAACGTCCCCTTCCACACGGTGATGTTCCCGGCCACCGAGCTGGGCGTGCGCGAGCCGTGGAAGAAGGTCGACTTCGTCAAGGCGTTCAACTGGCTGACGTACTACGGCGGCAAGTTCTCCACCTCGCAGAAGCGGGGCGTCTTCACCGACCAGGCGCTGGACATCCTGCCCGCCGACTACTGGCGCTACTTCCTGATCGC
>NZ_BNBF01000018.1:38130-63786 GCF_014654935.1 Streptomyces capoamus | reverse complement strand
CAACGCCCCCGAGTCGGACGACTCGTCCTTCACCTGGGAGCACTTCACCGCCACGGTGAACAAGGACCTGGCCGACACCCTGGGCAACTTCGTCAACCGCGTGCTGTCCTTCTCCAAGAAGCGTTTCGGCGAGGAGGTCCCGGCGGGCGGCGAGCCGGGTGAGGCCGAGGCGCGGCTCGGCGAGCAGATCGCCGAGCTCCTCGCGGAGTACGAGTCGCAGATGGAGGCCCTCCAGTTCCGCAAGGCCGCGGCGGCCCTGCGCGCCCTGTGGTCGGCCGGCAACTCCTACCTGGAGGAGAAGGCCCCCTGGCTGGAGATCAAGACGGACAAGGAGGGCGCGGCCCTCACCCTGCGCACGGCGATGAACCTGATCCACCTGTACGCGGTGGTCTCCGAGCCGTTCATCCCGGTGACGGCGAAGACGATGCGCGAGGCGTTCTCGCTCGCCGACGACACCGCCGTCTGGGTGAGCCAGGACGAGGCGAAGGCCCTGACCTCGGTCCCGGCCGGCACCCCGTTCACGGTCCCGCCGGTCCTCTTCGCCAAGCTGACGGACGAGGACCTGGCCACGTACAAGGACCGCTTCGGCGGCGAGCCCGCCTGACCGCCCCCGGACGCCGCAGCCGGCTTCGACACCCCTCACCTCGGTCCACGCGTCCTGCCCAGGTGAGGGCACGCCGGTCGCGGGGTTGAGGGTCCCCTGGGCGTCCAGGAGGCCCTCGTGCCCGTCCGGGACGTTACTTCAGCACGCCCGCCCCCGTCGTGTTCGCCAGTTCCGCCGGCAGGTTCTTCGCCGAGGTCTCCAGGCCCGCGGTGAGGGCCGGCGTCCAGTTGACCGTGGTCCTGATCTTCTTCGAGTTCGCCGCGTTGTACGCGGCGACCAGGTCGGTGACCGTGCCGTTGACCAGGTTGCCGCTGCCCGCGACGGAGCCGGTGCCGTCGCCGCTCAGCAGCTTGGCGACCTTGCCGCCGGCGGGCACGGTCCAGTAGTTGGCCTCCGCGACGACCTGGGCCTTGGCGCGGGAGTTGATGCTGTACAGGGGCGCGTACCCGTCGAGGGTCGTCGTGTCGTACACGTTGTTGTAGATGTGGACCTGCCCGATGCGGGTCAGCGGGGCGCGCTGGACGATGCCCTTCCACACGTTGTGGTGGATCGACACCCGCAGCCTGCCGGTGCTGTCGGTGTCGCTGGAGCCGATCAGCATGGTCTTGTCGTGGTCGGTGAACCGGTTGTGCTCGACGGTCACCAGGTCGGAGCCCTTGGTGATGTCCAGGGCGCCGTCGTGGATCTGGTACTCGCGGCCGAAGTACTTCGGGTTCGCCTTGTCGAAGTGGGGCGCGTCGGTGAACGTGTTGTGGTCGGCCCAGACATGGGTCGCACCGCGCAGGGTGACCGAGTCGTAGTTCGAGTTCCAGTTGCCGTCGTCGCCGTCGGTCGGGTCCCACTGCGGGAAGCAGTCCTCGGTGGCGGAGAAGGCCAGGTTGCGGACGATGACGTTGTCCACGTTCTGGATCTGGAGCATGCCGCCGGTGATCCCGGCGTTGCTGCCGGGCACGCCCACGATCGTGGTGTTGGCCGGCACCTTGAAGACGACGTTCTTGGCCTGCTCGGCCTGGGCGGCGGCGCGGGCCTTCTCCTGGGTGCCGGAGGGCAGCCTGGAGCGGCCATAGGTGGCCGGGGCGTAGGCCTTGAGGTAGGCGGACAGCGAGTAGCCGGTGCCGGAGGCGTAGTCCGCGCAGGTCAGCTTCTTGCCGCTGTCGTCGGTGTTGGCATCGATCGTGCCCTTGACCTTGATGATGCGGGGCGTGGTGTCGGAGGCCGGGCCCAGGGCCTGCACGAGCTGGGCGCGGGTGGAGACGGTGAAGGTGTGCGCGGAGTCGGCCTTCGCGCCGCCGGTGGTCCCTGCTCCGGAGGCGGCCCAGCCGTCCTTGGCGGCGAGGGTCTGGTGGTACAGGTCGACGGCGTCGGCGTTCGCGTTCATCACGAACACCCCGGCGCCGGTGCCCGCGGCCACGACGGCGGCGGACACGGCGAGGGTGCGCCGCCTGCGGAGGGACCGGCGGTGGGAGGGAGCTGCCACGGAGGAGTCCTTAGGGGTCTGTTGAGCATGCCTTACGACCCCTCAGTGGGCGCCCGGCGCCCGGAGGTTGCCGCCCGCCGTGAGAATTTTTGTTCGGCCCGGTCAGGCGCCGGGCGTGTGCGGCGGGAAGCCGGAAAGGATGCTCCCGTGGACATCCCCGAACCCCATCGCCGGCTCCTCGCGGACGTCGTCGCGGCGGGCGGCCCGTACGGCCTGGTCCTGGCCGGCGGCTACGCCCTCCAGGCGCACGGACTGCTCGGCCGCCCGCACGCCAACCTCGACCTCGCCACCCAGAGCGCGCGGGCCATGGCGGACATCGCCACGGCCGTCGGCGCGGTCCTGGAGCAGCGGGGGCGGCGGGTGCGCGTCGGCGCCGTCACCGCGCTCACCGCTCAGCTGACGGTCACGGACCCGCCGACCAGCGAGCCGTGCGCGCTCGTCCTGCACAAGGAGGTGTTCTGGCAGCCGCCGGAGCCGACCGCGTACGGCCCGGCGCTGTCCCTGGAGGACGCCGTGGGGACGAAGGTGCGGGCCCTGTACGACCGGGGCGCGGCCGCCGACCTCGTCGACGCGCGGGCGGCGGCGGCCCGCTTCTCCCTGCCGTACCTGGAGGAGCTGGGACGCCGGCACGCCCACGACGCCTTCGACCTGCCCACCCTGCAGTCCCGGCTGACCGGTACCGACTTCTACGCCGACGCCGACTTCCGCCGTCTCGGGCTGGACGAGGAAGGGACCGCCGCCCTGCGCGCCTGGGCCCAGCACTGGTCCGACGACATCGCCGAGCGGCTGCTGGAGGAGGGCGCGTCCCCGGACAGCGGGGCCGATGAGCAGGGCGACTGAGCGGGTCCGGTCTCCCGTCGTGCGTACGGTCGCCGGGCCCGGAGACGGCTGTGCGCGCCGGTCGTCGAGAGCGGTTCTCGACGACCGGCGCGCACGGACACCCGGTGTGCTTACTTCGGCTGCGGCTTCCTGACGGTCAGGTGCAGCTCCCGCAGGCGGGACTCGTCCAGCTCGGTCGGGGCGCCCATCATCAGGTCCTGGGCGTTGCCGTTGAGCGGGAAGGCGATCGTCTCGCGGATGTTCGGCTCGTCCGCGAGGAGCATGACGATACGGTCCACGCCCGGGGCGATGCCGCCGTGCGGCGGGGCGCCGAAGCGGAACGCGCGGAGCATGCCCGCGAACTTCTCCTCGACGGTCTCCCGGTCGTAGCCCGCGATCTCGAACGCCTTGAGCATGATCTCCGGCTCGTGGTTCCGGATCGCGCCGGAGGACAGCTCGACGCCGTTGCAGACGATGTCGTACTGCCAGCCCAGGATGTCCAGCGGGTCCTGGGTCTGAAGGGCCTCCAGGCCGCCCTGCGGCATCGAGAAGGGGTTGTGCGAGAAGTCGATCGCGCCGGTCTCCTCGTCCTTCTCGTACATCGGGAAGTCGACGATCCAGCAGAAGCGGAAGACGCCGTCCTCGAAGTGGCCGGCCCGCTTGGCCGCCTCCACCCGGACCGCGCCCATGATCTTCGAGACCTCGTCGTACTCGCCCGCGCCGAAGAAGACGGCGTGGCCCGGGGCGAGGGAGAGGCGCTTGGTCAGCTCGGCCACGTTGGCCTCGGTGAGGAACTTGGCGATCGGGCCGGAGAGCGAGCCGTCCTCGGCCACGCGCACCCAGGCCAGGCCCTTGGCGCCCTGCTCGACGGCGTACTCGCCGAGCTGGTCGAAGAACTTGCGGGGCTGGCCGGAGACGTCCGGCACCGGCAGCGCGCGCACGTGCTTGCCCGCGAAGGCCTTGAACTCCGAGCCCTCGAAGACGGCGGTGATGTCCACCAGCTCCAGCTTGGCGCGCAGGTCCGGCTTGTCGGAGCCGTACTTGAGCATCGCCTCGCGGAACGGGATGCGCGGGAACGGCGAGGTGACGTGCCGGCCGCCGCCGAACTCCTCGAACAGCTCGGTCATGAGCTTCTCGATCGGCTGGAAGACGTCCTCCTGCTCGACGAAGCTCATCTCGACGTCGAGCTGGTAGAACTCGCCCGGCGAGCGGTCGGCGCGGGCGTCCTCGTCGCGGAAGCAGGGCGCGATCTGGAAGTAGCGGTCGAAGCCGGAGATCATCAGCAGCTGCTTGAACTGCTGCGGGGCCTGCGGGAGCGCATAGAACTTGCCCGGGTGCACCCGGGAGGGGACCACGTAGTCGCGGGCGCCCTCGGGGGAGGTGGCGGACAGGATCGGCGTGGCCATCTCGTTGAAGCCCATCGCCGCCATCTTCTGGCGCATGGCCGAGATGACCGCCGTACGCAGCATGATGTTGCGGTGCATGCGCTCGCGGCGCAGGTCCAGGAAGCGGTACTCCAGGCGCCGCTCCTCGTTGACCCCGTCCTCGGCGTTGATGGTGAAGGGCAGCGGCTGGGCCGCGCCGAGCAGCTCGACCTCGACGACCTCGACCTCGACCTCGCCGGTGGGCAGGTCGGGGTTCACGTTCTCGGTTCCACGTGAAACGACGCGGCCGTCGACGCGGACCGTGGACTCCTTGGAGATCTTGTCCAGGGCCTCGTACGCGGGGGTGCCGGGGCGGGCGACCAGCTGGGTGATGCCGTAGTGGTCGCGCAGATCGATGAAGAGGATGCCGCCCAGGTCGCGCCGATTGTGCAGCCAGCCGCTCAGCCGGACGTCGGTGCCGACGTCAGAGGCGCGGAGCTGGCCGCAGGTGTGGGACCTGTACCGATGCATCGTCGTTCATCGTCCTTCGTGGTGGGGTTTCTCCTGCCGGCTCTGCGGACCGGCGGGAGGGGGCACGGGGCCCGGACCCATCAAGGGTACCGGGCACCCCCAGCCCGGCTCCCCACCATGACCGCCCGCCCGCCTACGGTGGCAGGTTCCGGTCACCTCTTCCTAAAGTAGGGCAATGCGTACAGGTGAGCCCCTGCCGTCCGTCGAGGACGTCCTCGCCGCCCTCGCGACCGGGCTCTGGCACTGGGACACGGCCGCCGGCCTGGTCACCGTGGACGCGGAGGCGGCGCGGCTGCTCGGGCTGCCCGCGGAGCCGGTCACCCTCACCGAGGCCCAGACCCGGGCCCGGCTCCACCCCGTGGACTGGAACGAGATCACCGGCGTGATACGGCTCGCGGTCGCCGAGGGCACCCTCGCCGAGGTGCGCATCCGGATCATGGACGGTGACGGCGAGGTCCTGCGCGTCGTGCGCAGCCGCTCCAAGCCGTCCTACGACCCCGCGCGGAACGCGTACGAACTGATCGGCACCCTCCAGGAGGTGACCGAGCCCACCCCGGGCACGGCGGCCGCCCGCAGCGCGGTCACCGGGGACTGGCGGCGCTCGCGGGAGGCGTTCCTGCTGGACGCCGGCCGGGCGCTGGCGGAGGCCCGGTCCACGGCCGAGGTGCTGCGCGTGGCCGGCGGTCTGTCGATGCCCGGGTTCTCCCCGGACGGGCTCGTGGTGTTCGGGGTCGAGGGCGACCGGCTGACGGTCATCGGCCAGCACGGGCACCACCCCGGCGCGATGAGCCGCTTCTCGGAGATGCCGCTGGACACCGCCTACCCGGCTGCCGAGGTCGTCCGCACCGGCCGCGCGGTGTACCTGTCCTCCCCGGAGGAGTACAAGGACCGCTACCCGGCGACCTGGCCGCTCGCCGAGCACTTCGAGCGCCACTCGTGGGCGTTCCTGCCGCTGACGGCCGCGGGGCGCACGATGGGCGCCTGGCTGGCCGCCTTCACCTACCCCGTGGCCTTCACCCCGGACGAGCGGGCGGTCCTGACCACGGTCGCCCGGATGCTCGCCCAGGCGCTGTCCCGGGCCGGCGCCGCCGAGTCCGAGCGGGAGCTGACCGAGGGCCTGCAACGCACCATGCTGCCCTCGCTGGGCCCCGAGATCCCGGGGCTGCGGGTCGCCGCCCGGTACATCCCGACCGGCGGCGGCCTCCAGGTCGGCGGCGACTGGTACGACATGATCCCGCTGCCCTCCGGCCGGGTCGCGCTCGTCATCGGGGACGTCCAGGGCCACGACGTGCGCGCCGCCGGCCTCATGGGCCAGCTGCGGATCGCCCTGCGCGCCTACGCCTCCGAGGGGCACCGCCCGGACGCCGTCCTCGCCCGCGCCTCCCGCTTCCTGCACGGCATCACCCAGGCCGCCGGCGACGACCCGGCGGCCGACCTGCGCTTCGCGACCTGCCTGTACGCCGAGGCCGACCCGCCGACCGGCCGGCTGGAGATCGCCCGCGCCGGGCACCCGCACCCGGTGATCCGGATGGCGGACGGCACGGTGATGATGCGGCCGACGGCGGGCGGCCCGCCGCTCGGCGTCGACCCGGACGCCGACTACCCGACGACCCGGTTCACCCTCGAACCCGGCGAGACCCTCATGCTGTGCACCGACGGCCTGATCGAGACCGGCGGACACGACCTGGAGAGCGGCTGGCGCCGGCTGCGCACGATCCTGGAGGACCACGCGGGCGACCCGGGAGACCTGGAGTCGCTGGCCGACGCCCTGGTGCAGGGGGTGCACGGGCCGTCCTCGCACCACACCACGGGTCCGCTGGCCGACCGCCGGGAGGACGACATCGCGCTGCTGCTGCTGTGCCGGCCGGGGGAGGGCTGCGGCTGCGGCGACACCGTGACGCTGCGGCCGCAGGTGCGGCGCTCGCTGCTGTCGGTGGCCCAGGACGAACCGGAGCGGATCGCCGAGGCCCGCCAGCAGCTGCGCGAGCTGCTGCACGACTGGGCGTCGGCCGAGCAGCTGGACTCCGCGGTGCTGCTGGTCTCCGAGATGCTCACCAACGTGCTGGTGCACACGGACGCCGACGCGCTGCTGCTCGCCGAGGTCACCGGCGGGTCGGCCGGCCGGCGGCTGCGGGTGGAGGTCTTCGACACCGGCGACGACCTGCCGCACAAGCGCCGCCCCGGCGAACTGGCCTCCTCCGGCCGTGGGCTGATGCTGATCGAACTCCTCGCGGACGCCTGGGGGGTGGACCCGCGGGGCGAGGGCAAGAGCATCTGGTTCGAGCTCTACGAACCGCCCTGCCCGGAGGCCGGTGCGTCGGAGGGCGCGGCGTAGCGCTCCCGCAGCTCCTGGACGACCCCGGAGGCCGCCGCGGTCAGCGGGACCGCCAGGAGCATGCCGAGGATGCCGGCCACGGAAGCGCCCGCGGTGATCGTCAGCATCACCACGGCCGGGTGCATCTGCACGGTCCGGCTCTGGATCACCGGTTGCAGGACGTGCCCCTCCAGCACCTGCACCGCGAGCACCACCCCGAGCGCCCACAGCGCGATCACGAAACCCCGGTCGGCGAAGGCGACCAGCACGGCCACCGCGCCGGAGAGGAAGGCGCCCAGGTACGGGATGTAGGCGCCGACGAAGACGAGCGCACCCAGCCCCACCGCGCCGGGCACCCGGAGCACCAGCAGGCCCAGGGTGATGCACAGGGCGTCGATGAGGGCGATCAGGGTCGTGCCGCGCATGAACCCCTCCACCGCGGCGAACGCCCGCCGGGCGATGGCCTCCAGGGTGTCGGCGCGGTCGCCGGGCGCCATCGCGCGCAGGGCGGTCACGGCCCGGCCGGAGTCGCGCAGGAAGAAGAAGACCAGCAGCAGCGCGAGCACGGCCATGGCGAGGGACTCGGCGACCACGCTGACGCCGCTGATGACGTTGGAGACGGCCGTCGCGCCGAATTTGCGCAGCAGGTCGCGCGCGTTGCCGGCGAGGTCGTCCAGACCGGTCCCGGCGGCCCCGAAGTGCCGCGCGACCGCCTGGGCGGCGGAGCGCAGGGAGGAGACGATCTGGTCGCCGGTGTCGACGAGCGCGGCGGCGACGATGTACACGGCACCGCCGACGACGGCCAGGACGGCGACGCAGGTGAGCCCGGCCGCCACCGACGCCTGCACCCCGGCGCGCACCAGCCGCCGGTAAAGCGGCCCGAGCAGCGCGGTGCCCAGCAGGGCGAGCAGCACCGGTGTGACGGCCGTGCGCAGCACGCCGCACAGCAGCACGAGGAGCCAGCCCACCGCGGCGGCGAGCAGCACCACCGCGCACCAGGCGGCGAACCGGCGGACGGGAACGGGCAGGAGCTGCACGCCTCCAGCAGACCACGGCGCACCCCGGCGGTCCCGTCGCACGAGTCCGGCCGGGTGAGGGGAGGGCCCCGGCCGTGGTACGGACGGGGCCCTCAGGAGGTGCGGTGCGCGCGGGCGGCAGCCCGCGGAGGAGGGCCTACAGCCCGCCCTCGGACATCCCGTGCACCGCCGGGACGGTGCCGAGCCGGCCCTTCTGGAAGTCCTCGAAGGCCTGCATCAGCTCGTCCTGGGTGTTCATGACGAACGGGCCGTAGTGGACCATCGGCTCCCGGATCGGCTGCCCGCCGAGCAGGACGACCTCCAGGTCCGGGGTGTGCGCGTCCTGCTTCTCGTCCGCGCGGACGGTCAGCGAGGAGCCGGCGCCGAAGACGGCCGTCTGGCCCGCGTGCACCGGACGGCGCTGCGTGCCGACGCTGCCGCGGCCGGCGAGGACGTACGCCAGCCCGTTGAAGTCCTCCCGCCACGGCAGGGTGATCTCCGCGCCCGGGGCGAGGGTCGCGTGGATCATCGTGATCGGCGTGTGCGTGATGCCCGGGCCCTGGTGACCGTCCAGCTCGCCGGCGATGACCCGCAGCAGCGCGCCGCCGTCGGGGGAGGTGAGCAGCTGGACGTTGCCGCCGCGGATGTCCTGGTAGCGCGGGGCCATCATCTTGTCCTTGGCGGGGAGGTTCACCCACAGCTGGAGCCCGTGGAAGAGGCCGCCGGACATGACGAGGGACTCCGGCGGCGCCTCGATGTGCAGCAGGCCGGAGCCGGCCGTCATCCACTGGGTGTCGCCGTTGGTGATGGTGCCGCCACCGCCGTTGGAGTCCTGGTGGTCGAAGACGCCGTCGATGTGGGTACCTCCTTGGTACGCCCACTTTAGTTGAGCGTTGAACTTCTTGTCACCCGGAACACGAAAAGCCCGGAGGGCATTCCCTCCGGGCCCGGCGACCGCGCGGCGACGGCGGCTAGCCGTACATGCGGCGCATCGCGAAGTCGACCATCTGCTCGACCGCCTTCGCGTCGAACACCATCCGGTGCTCGCCCTCCATGTCCAGGACGAAGCCGTAACCGGTCGGCAGCAGGTCGATCACCTCCGCACCGGTGATGACGAAGTACTTGGACTCCTTGCCCGCGTACCGGCGCAGCTCCTTCAGCGAGGTGAACATCGGGATCACCGGCTGCTGGGTGTTGTGCAGGGCGAGGAATCCGGGGGTGTCGCCGCGCGGGCAGTACACCTTCGACGTCGCGAAGATCTGCTGGAAGTCCTCGGCGGCCATCTGACCCGTGGTGAAGGCGCGCACCGCGTCCGCGAGCGAGGGCGGGGACGGCTCGGGGTACAGCGGCGGCTGCTGCCCGTATCCGCCGGCCATCGGCTGCTGGGGCGGGGCGTACTGCTGCTGCGCAGCGCCCCCTTCCATGGGCTGGCCGTATCCATACATGCGCGTAAGAGTACTGAGCGGAGGGCGAGGGGTGGGTCACAGATCCCCGGAACGGGGTTGCTTCTTATTACCGACGGGTAGCATCATCGGGTCTACTTGTTGGTACGTGAACTAGGTGCGAGGAGCAAGTGCCTCGCCGATCCCTCAACGGAGCCGTCGCCATGGGGCACTACAAGTCGAATCTCCGCGACATCGAGTTCAACCTCTTCGAAGTACTGGGGCGCGACAAGGTGTACGGCACCGGCCCGTTCGAGGAGATGGACGTCGAGACCGCCAAGAGCGTCCTGGAGGAGCTGACCCGCCTCTCCGAGAACGAGCTGGCCGAGTCCTTCGCCGACGCCGACCGCAACCCGCCGGTCTTCGACCCGGAGACCAACACCGCGCCCGTCCCGGCGTCCTTCAAGAAGAGCTACCAGGCCTTCATGGACTCCGAGTACTGGCGGCTCGGCCTGCCCGAGGAGATCGGCGGCACCACCTCGCCGCGCTCCCTCATCTGGGCCTACGCCGAGCTGATCCTGGGCGCCAACCCGGCCGTGTGGATGTACTCCTCGGGCCCGGCGTTCGCCGGCATCCTCTTCGAGGAGGGCAACGAGGTCCAGAAGCACATAGCCAAGATCGCCACCGAGAAGCAGTGGGGCTCCACCATGGTCCTCACCGAGCCGGACGCCGGCTCGGACGTGGGCGCCGGCCGCACCAAGGCCGTGCAGCAGGAGGACGGCTCCTGGCACATCGAGGGCGTGAAGCGCTTCATCACCTCCGGTGAGCACGACATGTCGGAGAACATCCTCCACTACGTGCTCGCCCGTCCCGAGGGCGCCGGCCCCGGCACCAAGGGCCTGTCCCTCTTCCTCGTCCCGAAGTACCTCTTCGACTTCGAGACCGGCGAGCTGGGCGAGCGCAACGGCGTCTACGCCACCAACGTCGAGCACAAGATGGGCCTCAAGGCCTCCAACACGTGCGAGATGACCTTCGGCGACCAGCACCCCGCCAAGGGCTGGCTGATCGGCGACAAGCACGACGGCATCCGCCAGATGTTCCGCATCATCGAGTTCGCCCGCATGATGGTCGGCACGAAGGCGATCTCCACGCTCTCCACCGGCTACCTGAACGCGCTGGAGTACGCCAAGGAGCGCGTGCAGGGCCCGGACCTGGCCAACTTCATGGACAAGACCGCGCCCAAGGTCACCATCACCCACCACCCCGACGTGCGCCGCTCGCTGATCACGCAGAAGGCGTACGCGGAGGGCATGCGCGCCCTCGTCCTCTACACCGCCTCCATCCAGGACGCCATCCAGCTCAAGGAGGCGAACGGCGAGGACGCCTCGGCCGAGGAGGCGCTGAACGACCTGCTCCTGCCCATCGTCAAGGGCTACGGCTCCGAGAAGGGCTACGAGCAGCTCGCCCAGTCGCTGCAGACCTTCGGCGGCTCCGGCTTCCTCCAGGAGTACCCGATCGAGCAGTACATCCGGGACTCCAAGATCGACACCCTCTACGAGGGCACCACGGCGATCCAGGGCCAGGACTTCTTCTTCCGCAAGATCGTCCGTAACCAGGGTGCCGCGCTGAACTCCCTCGCCGAGGACATCAAGAAGTTCCTGGCGCTCGGCACCGGCGGCGAGGAGCTGGCCGGCGCCCGCGAGCACCTGGCCAAGGCGGCCGTGGAGCTGGAGGCGATCGTCGGCCTGATGCTGACCGACCTCGCCGCCACCGAGCAGGACACCAAGAACATCTACAAGGTGGGTCTGAACACCACCCGCCTGCTGATGGCCTCCGGTGACGTCGTCGTCGGCTACCTGCTGCTCAAGGGCGCCGCGATCGCCGCCGAGAAGCTGCCCACCGCCTCGGCGAAGGACAAGGCCTTCTACACCGGCAAGATCGCCGCGGCGAAGTTCTTCGCGGCCAACGTCCTGCCGGGCGTCACCCTCGCCCGCAAGGTCGCCGGCGCCGTCGAGCTGGACCTCATGGAGCTGGACGAGGCCGCGTTCTAAGCGGTCCGGACGTTCCGGACGTCCCCGTCGATTCCCCGCACGGGCCCGCTCTCTTTCCGGGAGCGGGCCCGTGCACGTCGTTAAGGTGAATCCCATGAGCGCACCAGCCCGCTTCGACCGCGGCCACACCGACGACCTGATGTCCTTCCTGGCGGCGAGCCCGTCGCCGTACCACGCCGTGGCGAACACCGCCGAGCGGCTGGAGAAGGCGGGCTTCCGGCAGGTCGCGGAGACGGACGCCTGGGACGCCGTGGCATCCGGGCACGGCGGCCGGTACGTGCTGCGCGGCGGTGCCATCGTGGCCTGGTACGTGCCCGAGGGCGCCGAGCCGCACACCCCCTTCCACATCATCGGCGCGCACACCGACTCCCCCAGCCTGCGGGTCAAGCCCCGCCCGGACAGCGGCGCGCAGGGCTGGCGCCAGGTCGGCGTGGAGATCTACGGCGGCCCGCTGCTCAACTCCTGGCTCGACCGTGACCTGGGCCTGGCCGGCCGGCTGTCGCTGCGCGACGGCTCCTCGGTCCTGGTCAACGTGGACCGGCCGCTGCTGCGGGTGCCGCAGCTCGCCATCCACCTGGACCGCTCGGTCAGCGGCGAAGGGCTCAAGCTGGACAAGCAGCGCCACATGCAGCCGGTCTGGGGCCTCGGCGACGACGTGCTGGACGGCGACCTCATCGCCTTCCTGGAGCAGGAGGCCGGGCTGGCGGCGGGCTCGGTGGCCGGCTGGGACCTCATGACGCACCCCGTGGAGCCGCCGGCCTACCTCGGCCGGGACCGGGAACTGGTCGCCGGCCCGCGCATGGACAACCTGCTCTCGGTGCACGCCGGCGTGGCCGCCCTCGCCGCCGTCGCCGCCTCCGGTGCCCCGCTCGGCGGCATCCCGGTACTGGCCGCCTTCGACCACGAGGAGAACGGCTCCCAGTCGGACACCGGTGCGGACGGGCCGCTGCTCGGCTCGGTGCTGGAACGCTCGGTACTGGCCCGGGGCGGTTCGCTGGAGGACCGGGCCCGCGCCTTCGCCGGCTCGGTCTGCCTGTCCTCCGACACGGGCCACGCCGTGCACCCCAACTACGCCGAGCGGCACGACCCGACGCACCACCCGCGGGTCAACGGCGGACCGCTCCTCAAGGTCAACGTCAACAACCGCTACGCCACGGACGGTTCGGGCCGCGCGGTGTTCGCCGCGGCCTGCGAGCGGGCGGGCGTCCCCTTCCAGAGCTTCGTGTCGAACAACTCCATGCCGTGCGGCACCACCATCGGCCCGATCACCGCCGCCCGGCACGGAATCCGCACCGTCGACATCGGCGTGGCCATCCTCTCCATGCACAGCGTGCGCGAACTGTGCGGCGCCGACGACCCGTTCCTGCTCGCGAATGCCCTGACGGCCTTCCTGGAGGGCTAGTCGGGCCCTCGCCGGGTACCCGCACCGCACCGGAGATTCCGGAACCGGAAGGGGAGGCGAGGTCTCATGGGTCTCGGCGGATGCATCATCCTCATTGCCGTGGGGGCCATTCTGACGTTCGCGACCGACTGGCACATGCAGGGCGTCAACCTCACCGTGGTCGGCCTGATCCTGATGGCCGTCGGCCTGATCGGAGTGGCGACGTTCAGCGGCATCGCACGCCGGCGCCGTGTGGTCGTGCCGCCGACGGCACCGGTGGTGGACGAGGAACCGCGCCACCACCGCGTCGACGGCTACTCGGACGGCTACGGCGTCTGAGGCACCGCACCCTGCGGCACCCGGTGTCCCGGTGAGATCCGGTGCGCGCTCGGCGGAGCGCGTGGCCGGTCAGGACAGCGCGTGGCCGGTCGTCACGTCCACGTGCCCGGGGACCTCGTCGTGCCGGTCGCCGACGGTCAGGGTTCCGGTGGGCTCGAAGACCAGGATCTCGGTGGGCACGGGCGCGTACGGCTTGTGCTCGGTGCCGCGCGGGACGGTGAACACCGAGCCCTTCGGCAGGACCACCGTGCGCTCGCCCGCCGGTTCGCGCAGGCCGATGTGCAGTTCCCCGCCGAGGACGAGGAAGAACTCGTCGGTGTGCGCGTGGACGTGCCAGACGTGCTCGCCCTCCACCTTCGCCACGCGCACGTCGTAGTCGTTGACGGCGGTGACGATGCGGGGGCTCCACCGCTCGGTGAAGGAGGAAAGGGCGTCGCTGAGGGAGATCGGTTCCATCCGCCCATCGTGCGGGCTGCCGGGCCGTGCGGACGAGTGCTAGAAATCGCACATGCCGCAACGATCCTCTCACCGCGTCGTATTGGTGGTCGACGACAACTCCAACCCCTTCGAGATGAGCTGCGCGATCGAGATCTTCGGTCTCGCGCGGCCGGAACTCGGGCGGGACCTGTACGACTTCCGGCTGTGCGCGGCCGGGCCGGAGGTCCGGATGCGGGACGGCTTCTTCACGCTCACCGGGGTCGCCGGGCTGGAGGCCGCCGAGTCCGCCGACACACTGATCGTGCCGAACCGGCCGGACACCGAGGTGCCCCGTTCGGAACGCGTCCTGGAGGCCGTACGCCGGGCTCACGCGCGGGGCGCCCGGCTCGTCGGCTTCTGTTCGGGCGCGTTCACGCTCGCGGAGGCCGGACTGCTGGAGGGCCGCCGGGCGGCCTGCCACTGGATGTGGGCGGAGGCCTTCCGGGCCCGGTTCCCGCGGGTGCGCCTTGAGCCGGACGTGCTCTTCGTGGACGACGGCGACATCCTCACCGCCTCGGGCAGCGCCTCCGCGCTCGATCTGGGCCTGCATCTCGTGCGCCGGGACCACGGCGCGGAGATCGCCAACCACGTCTCCCGGCGGCTGGTCTTCGCCGCGCACCGCGACGGCGGTCAACGGCAGTTCGTGGAACGGCCGGTGCCCGCGGTGCCGGACGAGTCGCTCGGGCCGCTGCTGGCCTGGGCGCAGGAACGGCTGGGCGAGCCGCTCACCGTCGCGGACCTGGCCGCCCGCGCCGCCGTCTCCCCGGCCACGCTGCACCGCCGGTTCCGCGGCCAGCTGGGTACGACCCCACTGGCCTGGCTCACCGGGGAGCGCGTGGCACTGGCGTGCCGGCTGATCGAGCGGGGCGAGGAGCGGCTGGACGTCGTCGCGGCGCGCAGCGGCCTGGGGACGGCGGCCAATCTGCGGGCCCGGCTGCGGCGGGAGACGGGGCTGAGCCCGTCGGCCTACCGCAGGCGGTTCGGGGCGGTGGCCGGATCGGGGAAAGAGCCGGTCAGGACGGTGCGGACGGGTCCGGAGACGCGGTCGCCAGTGATCTGAGCTGCTTCATCCAGGCGTCCGACAGCGACTTCGGGATCTTCGTGGTCAGGCCCGCCGCCTTGGTGAAGGCGAGACCGGTGCTGTAGTCACCACCGCCGCAGCCGTCGGACTGGAACGTGAGCTCCGCATCGGCGGACGCGTCGATCACCGGCCGGCCCCCGCCCTGGGGGGTGACCTCGAAGCGGACCGGGCCGCGGTCGGGGTCCACGTCGTGCGGCAGGGGAAGTCTCAGGTTCGAGATGCGTTCGTGCCGCAGTGTCCCCTTCGCGCACTTGCCCCGGGCGCACAGCTCGTAGGAGGCGCCGGTGAGATCGCCGTACCCCTGGCTGTCGAACATGACGCCGACCCCGGCCACAGTGCCCACACCGGCGCAGGGCTCTCCCCCGTACGAACAACCCGACGTCACCGCGAGCAACGCGGCCCCGACGGTCACCAGGCCTGCCCTCCCGGTCGGTCCCATGGCGACTCCTCCCCTGCGGATGGCCCCTCCTGATGTGATGCTTCTGTGACGATCAATCGATGCCGGGGAAGCATGACAGCATGAGATTCCTCGTACGAGACCGGATCCTCGGCATCGGTGACGACTGGTGGATCGAGGACGAACAGGGCCGGAAGGTCTACCTCGTCGACGGCAAGGCGATGCGACTGCGCGACACCTTCGAGCTGAAGGACGCCCAGGGGCGGGTCCTGATCGACATCCACCAGAAGATGCTCGCCCTGCGCGACACCATGGTGATCGAGCGGGACGGCGAGCCGCTGGCCCGGATCAGGCGCAAACGGCTCTCCCTGCTGCGCAACCACTACCGGGTGTCGCTGGTGGACGGCACCGAAGTGGACGTCAGCGGGAAGATCCTGGACCGCGAGTTCGCCGTGGAGTACGACGGCGAACTCCTCGCGGTGATCTCCCGGCGCCTGCTGAGCGTCCGCGACACCTACAGCGTGGACGTCGTACGGGACGACGCCGACCCGGCCCTGCTCATCGCGGTCGCGGTGTGCGTGATCCACCTGGCCGAGAAGGAGGACGAGGAGGACTGAGCACTGAGGACTGAGGGCTGAGCACTGAGGACTGAGGACTGACGGGACTAGCCGAGGCGCCGGGGCGGTGCGAGGCCCAGGACCCGGTCCTTGAGGGCCGGGAACTGCTCGCGGGTCGCGGCCGTCTTCGCCGGGTCGAGGTCCACCGTGAGGACCTCTTCCGCGCTGCCGGCCTCGGCGAGCACCTCGCCCCACGGATCCACCACGATCGAGTGGCCCGCCTGCGGAACCCCAGCGTGGGTACCGGCCGTTCCGCAGGCGAGCACGAACGCCTGGTTCTCCACCGCCCGCGCCCGGGCCAGCAGCGTCCAGTGCGCGCGGCGCCGCTCGGGCCAGCCCGCCGCGACCACCAGCGTCTCGGCGCCGGCGTCGACGAGCCCGCGGAAGAGTTCGGGGAACCGGAGGTCGTAGCAGGTGGCCACGCCGAGGGTGGTGCCGGGCAGCCGGACCGTCACCAGCTCCCGGCCCGCGCTCATCAGCACCGCCTCGCCCTGGTCGAAGCCGAAGCGGTGGATCTTCCGGTAGACCGCGGCCAGTTCACCGGAGGGGGAGAAGACGAGGGACGTGTTGTAGAGGGGGCCCCCGCCCGCGGCGGAACCGCTGTCGAATGCGGCGGAGCCGCTGTCGGAGGGGGCGCGTTCGGGAATGGAGCCGGCGTGCAGCCACACGCCCGCGTCGCGCGCCGCCTCGGCCATCGTCTCGTACGTCGGCCCGTCGAGGGGCTCCGCCTCCCGGCCGAACTCCTCGTAGGCGAAGGCTCCGGTGGTCCACAGCTCGGGCAGGACCACGAGGTCGGAGCCGCTCTGTTCCCGCACCAGCGCGGCCGCGCGGCGCCGCCGGGAGCCGACCGGTTCGTCCTCGTCCACGGCGATCTGGATCAGCGAGGCGCGCACACTACCACCGTCCTGGCATTCGAGTCGTCCACACAGGCCTACGATCGTCACACGAAAGCACTGCCGGGGTGCCTTTCAGCAGCGTAACTTAGCTCCCCAAGACACCCGCGAAGTGCAACCGCCCGCTGGCACCGCCGCCGCAACCCGCCCGTGTACCGACCGCCGAGGGGTCCCGTTCCGTGAGTCTGCATCCCACCCTCCAGCCCTACGCCGACGCCTGGACGCACTCCATCGAAGCGATATCCGAGATGGTGCAGCCGCTCGTCGAGGGCGAGTGGAACCGGCGGACCCCCTGCCCCGGCTGGTCCGTGCGCGACATCGTCTCCCACGTCATCGGGATGGACTGCGAGATACTCGGCGACCCGCGCCCCATCCACTCCCTGCCGCGCGACCTGTTCCACGTCACCACCGAGCACCAGCGCTACATGGAGATGCAGGTCGACGTCCGCCGCCACCACACCGCGCCGGAGATGACGGCCGAGCTGGAGTACACGGTCATCCGGCGCAACCGGCAGCTGCGGGGCGAGTCCCGGGACCCCGGCACGAAGGTGCGCGGCCCGCTGGGCACGGAGATCACCCTGGAACAGGCCTACCGCATGCGGGCGTTCGACGTGTGGGTGCACGAGCAGGATCTGCGCGCGGCCCTCGGCCACCCCGGCAACCTGGACTCGCCGGGCGCCCACGTCACCCGGGACGTGCTGCTGGAGGCGCTGCCCAAGGTCGTCGCCCACGACGCCGACGCCCCGCGCAGCTCGGCGGTCGTGTTCGACGTGCACGGTCCCGTGGAGTTCCTGCGCACGGTCCGCGTCGACATCCAGGGCCGCGGCACCGTGGAGACCGCCCCCGCCCTCGGCCCCGCCGCCACGCTCACCCTCGACTGGGAGACGTACGTCCGCCTGGCCTGCGGCCGGGTCGGCCCCGGGGCGGTGGCGGACCGGGTCAAGACGGAGGGCGACCAGGAGCTGGCGGCGGCGATCCTGCGCCACTTCGCGGTGACCCCGTAGTACGCGGCCGGGGGCAGCACGCGGCTGCCGGCGGTCGTGGCGCCGGGCGGCGCGGACGGGCCCGGCCGGCACCCCGCGGGCGCCGGTGAGCCCCTGCCCCCCGCCACGGCACGCTCGCACCTACGCGGGGACGTGCACCGTCTCCACCCGGCTGGCCACCAGCCGCTCCCGCTCCCGCCGGGCCGCCCGCCCGCGCAGCCGCAGGATCTGGCTGATGCCGACCGCCTGCAGCACGAACACGGCGCTGAACGCCACGGTGTAGTCGTCGCCGGTCGCGTCCAGCAGCACGCCGATCGCCAGCAGGGTCGTCATGGAGGCGACGAAGCCCCCCATGTTGGTGATGCCGGAGGCGGTGCCCTGGCGCTCGGGCGGGTTGGCCGGCCGGGCGAAGTCGAAGCCGATCATCGATGCCGGGCCGCACGCGCCGAGCACCGCGCACAGCACCACCAGCAGCCACATCGGCGCGTGCTCGCCGGGGTAGGCCAGCGTCACCGCCCACAGCAGCGTGGTGGCGCCGACCGTGCCCAGCGCCAGCGGCAGCCGGGCCGCGTGGTGCCGGGCGATGACCTGGCCGTAGACGAGGCCGATCACCATGTTGGACAGGACGACGAGGGTGAGCAGCTCGCCGGCCGTGGCCCGGCTGAGGCCCTGCGCCTCGACGAGGAAGGGCAGGCCCCACAGCAGCAGGAACACCATCGCCGGGAACTGGGTGGTGAAGTGCACCCACAGGCCCAGCCGGGTGCCCGGCTCCCGCCAGGCCGCGGCGATCTGCCGGCGCACGTAGGCCGCGCCCTGGTGCGGGGACGGCTCCGGTTCCTGGCCCTCGGGGTGGTCCTTGAGGAACAGCAGGGTCAGGACCAGGACGACCGCGCCCGCCAGCGCGCTGCCCGCGAACGCCGGCGTCCAGCCGATGCCGTGCAGCAGGCGGGCCAGGACCAGGGTGGAGACGAGGTTGCCCGCCATGCCGACCAGGCCGGCGAGCTGCGCCACCAGCGGACCGCGCCGGGCCGGGAACCAGCGGGTGCCCAGCCGCAGCACGCTGATGAAGGTCATCGCGTCGCCGCAGCCCAGCAGCGCCCGGGAGGCCAGCGCGGTGCCGTACGAGGGGGAGAAGGCGAAGCCGAGCTGCCCGACGGTGAACAGGACCGCCCCGATGCTCAGCACCTTCTTGGTGCCCAGGCGGTCCACCAGCAGTCCGACGGGTATCTGCATGCCCGCGTAGACCAGCAGCTGGAGGATGGAGAACGTGGACAGGGCCGAGGCGTTGATGTGGAAGCGGTCGGCCGCGTCGAGTCCGGCCACGCCCAGGGACGTACGGAAGATGACGGCGACGAAGTAGACGGCCACACCCACGGACCACACGGCGACGGCCGGGCGTCCGCCCGGCGGGTCCCCCGGAAGGGTGGCGTTGCGCACCGGAGCGCTCATCGGACCTCACCCCGGGCCAGGTGGGAGAACCAGCTCACGTGCCGGTGCACGACGCCGACGGCCGCCTCCGCGTCCCCCGCGCGCAGTGCGTCCAGGATCTCCTCGTGCTCGGCGAGGGTCTTGGCGATCCGGTCGGGGTGGGAGTGCATGACGGCGACGCCCATCCGCAGCTGGCGGTCGCGCAGCTGGTCGTAGAGCCGGGAGAGGATCTCGTTGCCCCCGCTGCGCACGATCTCGGCGTGGAAGCACCGGTCGGTGACCGCGGCACCGGCCAGGTCACCGGCGGCGGCCTGCGCCTTCTGCCGCTCCAGCAGCTCGGACAGCCGCTCCAGCAGGCCCGGCGACGCGGGTACGGCCTTGCGGGCCGCGTGCTCCTCCACCAGCAGCCGGGTCTCCACCACGTCCGCGATCTCCTGCGCGGAGACCGGCAGGACCAGGGCCCCCTTCTTCGGGTAGAGCCGGATGAGGCCCTCGACCTCCAGCCGCAGCAGCGCCTCGCGGACGGGCGTGCGCGAGACCCCCACGGCCTCGGCCAGCTCACCCTCGGTGAGCAGCGTGCCGCCCTCGTAGCGGCGGTCGAGCACGCCCTGCTTGACGTGGGCGTACACGCGGTCGGCGGCGGGTGGCGGCTTGAGGGACTGCGGGGCGGGCTGCTCGACGGCCGTGTTCATGCCCACAGCATAGATACAACACGTACGCAAGGGACAGGACCGTCCATCATGCGGACGTGACGCGGCCCCCCTGCAGCGGCAGCACAACCTTCTGTGCTACTTACGTGTCACACCGATGCGGCCCCCTTCCGTTGCCAGCTCAACCAGGCCGCTTTCCAGGGGCATTCACGACATTCGAGGTATATCACTTTGATTACCGGCATCCAGGGCATCCGCCTCCGCCGAGCCACCGCCGTCGCCGTCACCTCCGGCGCGCTGCTCGCCACCGGTGCCCTCACCGCTGCGCCCGCGCAGGCCGTCACCGCGCCCTCCATCGTGGCCAAGGGCGGCTACGTGATGAACAACGCGAACAGCTCGACGCTGTACACCAAGACGGCGGACACCAAGCGCTCCACCGGCTCGACCACCAAGATCATGACCGCGAAGGTCGTCCTCGCGCAGTCGAACCTGAACCTCGACTCCAAGGTCACGATCAAGAAGATCTACAGCGACTACGTCGTCAAGAACAACGCCTCCCAGGCGCACCTGATCGTCGGCGACAAGGTGACCGTCCGCCAGCTGCTCTACGGGCTGATGCTGCCGTCCGGCTGCGACGCCGCGTACGCCCTCGCCGACAAGTACGGCTCCGGCTCCACCACCTCGGCGCGGGTGAAGTCCTTCATCGGCAAGATGAACACCGCCGCCAAGAACCTGGGCCTGAAGAACACCCACTTCGACTCGTTCGACGGCATCGGCAACGGCAACAACTACTCGACGCCGCGCGACCTGACGAAGATCGCCAGCAGCGCCATGAAGAACTCCACGTTCCGCGCGATCGTCAAGACGAAGCACTACACGGCGAAGACGATCACCAAGACCGGCAGCACCCGCACCATGCACACCTGGGACAACACCAACACGCTGCTCTCCAGCTACAGCGGCGCCATCGGTGTGAAGACCGGTTCGGGCCCCGAGGCCGGCGCCTGCCTCGTCTTCGCCGCCACCCGCAACGGCAAGACGGTCATCGGCACGGTCCTGGCGTCCACCACGTACGCACAGCGTGCCACGGACGCCACGAAGCTCCTCAACTACGGCTTCGCCAAGCTCGGCTGACATCCCGCACACCGCTGTTCCCCGGCGAAGGGCCCGTCGCACGCCTGCGACGGGCCCTTCCCCTTCAGCACACAACGGAGCTGCCGCGCAGCGGAATTGGCATAGTCCCCACGCAATCGTGAATATACGACCTTTCCGCTGGCATATTCCCTTTCCTCCGCTCTACGTTCCGCGGCGGAGGTGGTTCTCATGAACGAACCCAAGAAGCGGTCGGAACCCGTCGGTCAGCACAACGCGATCGACGTCAGCGATTTCGTGTACGCGGCCACCGGAGCCCGCGTCCGCCGGCTGACCATGCCGGACGGAAGTCATTGGTTCCCGGCTGTGGATGTCTGCAAGGAACTCGGGCACACCAACCCGCAGAAGGCACTCTCCGACCATGTGCCGACAGAGCACCGAGAGTCTCTCGAGACCCTAACTGGAGGTTACGGTCTCAGCATTCCCGCAGGTAGGGAGTGGCGTCGAGACCTGAACGTCATCTCTCTGCAGGGTCTCATCCTGCTCGTCAACGCCTGCACGAAGCCCGCCTGCATGCCCTTCAAACTGTGGGTCGCCGAAGTCGTCGAGACCGTCCAGCGGGAGGGTTCCTACCGTCTCGAAGAGGCCGAGGTGCAGCCGGCCGAACCGGGCGCGCCCGTCGCGTACGCCATGCCCGAGCAGGTCGCGGAGGCCATCGTCCGGCTGGAGGCGCACAACCTCCAGCTGGACGAGGAGCTGGCGAACGGGCAGCGTGAGTCGATCGCGTTGCAGAAGGAGATGCTGACCGTCCAGCGGGAGACGCTGGCGACCCAGAAGGCCACCCTCGCCGTGCAGCAGGCTCTGGTCCGGGCGCTGGAGCGCATCGCGGACCGGTTCGACGCGCTCGTCCTCGCGCGTCCGGTGCCCGGCGGCCGTGGTCATCGCCCCGATCCTCGTCGAGAAGGGTGAGCTGCGCGAGCGGATCGAGGTCATCGCGGCCCGTACGGGGATGTCGGCGCACCGCGTCAACGAGTGCCTCCGACTGCTGCGCAAGCACGCCTGCATCCGCTCGCAGGGCGGGGCGGACGACGGAGCGCCGGTGTACGTGCTGAACCGGGGCTGAGAGGAGAGGGGGGCGGTCGCAAAATCAGGTTGCGGCCGCCCCCTTCGGTCTCGGACGTTACCCGCCGAGACGGGCTTTCACGCCCAGGTGATCAGCCTCTTGGGCTGCTCCAGGATCGCCGCGACGTCCGCCAGCACCTTGGAACCCAGCTCGCCGTCCACCAGGCGGTGGTCGAAGCTCAGGGCCAGCGTGGTGACCTGGCGCGGCTTCACCTTGCCCTTGTGCACCCACGGCTGGAGCTTGATCGCGCCGACCGCGAGGATCGCCGACTCGCCGGGGTTCAGGATCGGGGTGCCCGTGTCGACGCCGAAGACACCGACGTTGGTGATGGTCACCGTGCCGCCCTGCATCGCCGCCGGGGACGTCTTGCCCTCGCGGGCCGTCGCCACCAGCTCGCCCAGCGCCTCGGCCAGCTGCGGGAGCGTCTTGGCCTGCGCGTCCTTGATGTTGGGGACGATCAGGCCGCGCGGGGTGGCCGCCGCGATGCCCAGGTTGACGTAGTGCTTGACCACGATCTCCTGGTTCGCCTCGTCCCAGGACGCGTTGATGTCCGGGTTGCGCTTGATGGCGACCAGCAGGGCCTTGGCGATGAGCAGGAGCGGGTTGACCCGCAGGCCCTGCATCTCCTTGTCCTGCTTCAGCTCCTCGACCAGCTTCAGCGTGCGGGTCACGTCCACCGTCACGAACTCGGTGACGTGCGGCGCGGTGAACGCCGAGCCGACCATCGCCTGCGCGGTGGCCTTGCGGACCCCCTTGACCGGGATGCGGGTCTCGCGCGCGGTGTCGTACGACGCCGGGGCCGCCGCGGACGCCGGGGCGGCCGGGGCCGGCACCACCGGGGCCACGGGCCCGGCCGTCCGGGGCGTGGCCGCCGCGTGGACGTCCTCCCGGGTGATGACGCCGTCCGGGCCGGACGGGGTGATCGCGGCCAGGTCGACGCCCAGGTCCTTGGCCAGCTTGCGCACCGGGGGCTTGGCCAGCGGACGCGGCTTCTCGGCGACCGCGCCGGCGGCGTGGCCGTTCAGCTCCGTCCGGGCGGCCTGCGCCGGCGCCGGGACACCGCCCTCGGGGCTCTTGCGGGGGCGGCGCCGGGTGGAGGAGGTCGCCACGCCGTAACCGACGAGGACCGGCTGGCGGCCCTCCGGCTTGGGCTCCTCCTGCGGCGCGGCGGGTGCCGCCGCGGGCTGCTCGGCGGGGGCCTCCGGCGCGGCACCGCCGGCCCCGGCGACGGCCACCGCGATGATGGACGTGCCCACGTCGACCGTGGTGCCCTCGGGGAAGTGCAGCGCGCGGACCACGCCGTCGTAGGGGATGGGCAGTTCGACGGCCGCCTTCGCCGTCTCCACCTCGCAGACCACCTGTCCGTCCGTGACCGTGTCACCCGGCTGGACGTACCACTTGAGGATCTCGGCCTCGGTGAGTCCCTCGCCCACGTCGGGCATCTTGAACTCGCGTACGGACGCTTCCGTCATCGTCGTCACGGCCTCTCCTCAGTACGCCAGCGAGCGGTCGACGGCGTCGAGCACACGGTCCAGGTCCGGCAGGTATTCCTCTTCCAGGCGCGCCGGCGGGTACGGGGCGTGGTAGCCGCCGACCCTGAGGACCGGTGCCTCCAGGTGGTAGAAGCAGCGCTCGGTGATCCGCGCGGCGATCTCCGCGCCGGAGCCGAAGAACACCGGGGCCTCGTGCACCACGACCAGGCGGCGGGTCTTCTCCACCGAGGCCTGGACGGAGTCGAAGTCGAGGGGGCTGACCGAGCGCAGGTCCAGGACCTCCAGGGACTTGCCCTCCTCGGCCGCCGCGTCCGCGGCCTCCTGGCACAGCTTCACCATCGGGCCGTAGGCCGCCAGGGTGAGGTCCGTGCCCTCGCGGACCACGCGCGCCTTGTGCAGCGGGTGGGGGATCGCCTCGGGGTCGACCTCGGCCTTGTCCCAGTAGCGCCGCTTCGGCTCGAAGTAGATCACCGGGTCGTCGCTCTGGATGGCCTGCTGCATCATCCAGTAGGCGTCGGAGGAGTTCGACGGGGAGACCACCTTCAAGCCCGCCACGTGCGCGAACAGCGCCTCCGGCGACTCCGAGTGGTGCTCGACCGCGCCGATGCCGCCGCCGTAGGGGATGCGGACGACGACCGGCAGCTTGACCTTGCCCAGGGAGCGGGCGTGCATCTTGGCGAGCTGTGTGACGATCTGGTCGTAGGCCGGGAAGACGAAGCCGTCGAACTGGATCTCCACCACCGGGCGGTAGCCGCGCAGGGCCAGGCCGATCGCGGTGCCGACGATGCCGGACTCGGCGAGCGGGGTGTCGATGACCCGGCTGTCGCCGAAGTCCTTCTGCAGGCCGTCGGTCACCCGGAACACGCCGCCGAGCTTGCCGACGTCCTCGCCCATGACGAGCACCTTGGGGTCGGCGTCCAGGGCGCGGCGCAGCGACTCGTTGATGGCCTTGGCCATCGCCATCTTCTCGGCCATCTCAGTGACCCCCTTCATCGGCGAACGACGCCTGGTAGGCGGCGAACTGGGCGCGCTCCTCGTCGACGAGCGCGTGCCCGTCCGCGTACGCGTTCTCGAAGATGGCGAAGTGGTCCGGGGCGGGCATGGCGCGGACCGCTTCGCGCACTCGCCTGCCCAACGCCTCGGACTCGGTCTCGAGTTCCGCGAAGAACGCCTCGTCCGCGTGGCCCGAGGCCTCCAGGTACCGGCGCAGGCGCAGGATCGGGTCCTTCGCCTCCCAGGCCAGCCGCTCCTCGTCGCCCCGGTAGCGGGAGGGGTCGTCGGAGGTGGTGTGGGCGCCCATGCGGTAGGTGAACGCCTCGACCAGGGTGGGGCCCTCGCCGTTGCGGGCGCGCTCCAGCGCCTGCTTGGTGACCGCAAGACAGGCCAGCACGTCGTTGCCGTCGACGCGGACGCCCGGGAAGCCGTAGCCCTGCGCGCGCTGGTAGAGCGGGACGCGGGTCTGGCGCTCGGTCGGCTCGGAGATCGCCCACTGGTTGTTCTGGCAGAAGAACACCACCGGGGCGTTGTAGACCGCGGCGAAGGTGAACGATTCGGCGACGTCGCCCTGGCTGGAGGCGCCGTCGCCGAAGTAGGCGATGACCGCCGAGTCCGCGCCGTCCTTGGCCACACCCATCGCGTAGCCGGTGGCGTGCAGCGTCTGGGAGCCGATGACGATCGTGTACAGGTGGAAGTTGTTGCCGTTCGGGTCCCAGCCGCCGTTGTTCACGCCGCGGAACATGCCGAGCAGGTTGGTCGGGTCGACCCCGCGGCACCAGGCGACGCCGTGCTCGCGGTAGGTCGGGAAGACGTAGTCGTCCTCGCGGGTGGCCCGGCCGGAGCCGATCTGGGCGGCCTCCTGGCCCAGCAGGGACGCCCACAGGCCCAGCTCGCCCTGGCGCTGCAGGGCGGTGGCCTCGGCGTCGAAGCGGCGGGTCAGCACCATGTCGCGGTACAGGCCGCGCAGGTCTTCGGGGGTGATGCCGGCGACGTAGGAGTCGTACTCGGCGTTCTTGACGCGCTTGCCCTCCGGCGTCAGGAGCTGCACGAGTTCCGGGTCGGTGCCGTTCCCAGCGGTGCTGCGGGTGGTACGGGTGGTGCGCTTGGTGCCGGTGGCTCCGGTCGTGCCGGCGGTCGAGCCGGTCTTG
>NZ_BNBF01000018.1:36668-38090 GCF_014654935.1 Streptomyces capoamus | reverse complement strand
CTGCCGGTGGTGCCGGCCTTGCCTGCGGCGGTGCGTCGCGGCTTGCGCGCGGCACTGCTCTCCACGGTCACGTGTGCTCCTCCGTCGTTCCGGCCCCCGGGGTTGCCGGTAGGCCAGTGCGGCTCACCTGTCTCGACCACCGGGCACGGGGTGGGTGCCACTCGGCCGGGAACAGGCGTGACAGGTGCCCCGGCGAGCGCCCTGCAACCATTACGTTACCCAGTGCCTCACATTTCTGTGAAACCCCATTTGACCTGCGATTTTGCTTGGATTTCCAAGTAAATCGAGGTGGCGTGAAAGCGTGCTGGTCACAGCCTTGCGCCAGTCCGGAGCACCCGCACGTTATCCCGCGCACCCAGGTCACGGGAAGGGTTTCATGTGAGACTGGCCTCCCGGGCGAAGAAGGAAAAGTCAGCCTATTTACGATCGGTGACCCGGAGAAATGCCGACGCCCTCCGGTGCACGCTGGAAAAGCCTGCGCGTGACCGAAAGCGACCATCGACGACTGCCTGTGACAAGGCCCAGCTCACAGGCCCTGCGGGTGCCCTACCATCTGGCGCGTGCCGCGCTCATGTGTACCACCCCCCGTCCTCCACGCGCCCCCTCTGGGCGCCCTGCTCCGTCTGTACGCCGCGGGAACCGCCCTCACCTGTGAGCCGGTCGACCAGGGTCTCCTCAACCGCGGCTACCGGCTGTGCACCACCCGCGGCCGCTACTTCCTCAAGCACCACTTCGACCCGGACACCGCCGACCCGGCCGCCATCGAACGCCGCCACCGGGCCACCCAGCGCCTCGCCGACCTCGGCGTCCCGGTCGCCCCGCCGCTCGCCCACCGCGACGGCCGCACGGTGGCCGTCATCGGCGGCCACGCCTACGCCCTGCACCCCTGGATCGACGGCAGGCACCGGCACGGCGGCCAGCTCACCCGCGGGGAGAGCGCCCGCCTGGGGGCGCTCCTGGGCGCCGTGCACGCCTGCCTGGAGCGCGTGATGCCCCCCAAGGGGCGCACCCGCCCGGCGACCGGACCGCACCCCGTGGAGAGCGCCGACCCGGCCGACACCTTCGCCCTCATCGACGACCTGCTCGCCCAGGTGCGCCGGCACCGGCCCCCCGACGCCTTCGACGAACTCGCCCGGCACCGGCTGCTGGAGCGCCGGGCGCTGCTGGAACAGCACGCGGACCGGCGCCCCCCGCGCGGCGGCTCGGTGGGCTGGGTGCACGGCGACTTCCACCCGTTCAACCTGCTCTACAAGGACGACGACGCCCCCGCGGCCATCGTGGACTGGGACCGGCTCGGCGTGCAGCCGCGCGCGGAGGAGGCCGTACGCGCCGCCGTGATCTTCTTCGTACGGCCGGGCGGGACGCTGGACCTGCCGAAGGTGCGCGCCTATGCGCGCGCGTACCGGCGCGCGGCCGGCGCCG
>NZ_BNBF01000018.1:29664-36619 GCF_014654935.1 Streptomyces capoamus | reverse complement strand
CGCCCTCGGAGCTGGCGGCGGCCGTGCACCGGGTGTGGTGGGAGCGGCTGAACGACTTCTGGATGCTGCGCTGGCACTACGAGCGCGGCGACACGCGCGCGGACCGCCAGTTCCCGGCCGCGTCGGCGCTCGCCGTGTGGTGGACGCGCGAATACGACGCGGTGTGCGACGCGTTCGTGCGGTGAGCGCCCGGCGTCACCTCAGGGGGACGCCGGGCCGGTCGCCGCGGGCGGGCTTCAACCGGTGGTGTCGCCGGTGCTGCCGTCGGTCGTGGTGCCCTCGGTGCTGCCGGCGTCGCCGGTGCCCGCGTCCGTGCCGCCGACCGTCGTACCGGCGTCCGTGCCGCCGTCGGCGGTGCCCGCGTCGGTACCGCCGTCGGTCGGGTCCGTGGGCTCCGACGGCGTGGTCGGCGGGTGCGACGGCTCGTTGCTCGGCGTCGAGCTGGCCGGCTGGGACGGGGTGTACGACGGCGTGGACGCCGGCGGCCAGCCGGAGCCGGAACCGGAGCCCGACCCCGAGCCGTTCTCCGTGGAGGGGTTCGAGGGCTCGTCGGTCTTGTCGTCCGTCGCGGTCGGGGAGGGCGACTTCTCCTTGGTGTTCTTGGAGTGCGTCGTCTTCGGCTTGGTGTCGTTGCCGTCGCTGCCGGTGCCGCCCGTCTTCTGCATCGCCAGCGCGACGCCCGCCGCGATCGCGACGACCGCGAGGACGGCGAGGATCCACAGCTTGCCGCGGCCGCTGCCCTTGTTGCCCTGCCCCTCGAAGCCGCCGTCGTCGCCGCTGCCGTAGCCCGTGGGCAGGATCGGCTGCGGGATCTGCGCGGTGCCGCCACCGTCCCCGGTGTGCGGCATGACGGTGGTGCCGGCGAAGCCCGCCGCCGCGGCGTTCCGGCCGTCGGGGGCCGCCACCGGGCCGGTGTTCCAGGTGCCGGTGTGGCCGCCCTGGTCGTACAGCATCTGCAGGCCGTACTGGACCAGGCCGCGCATCTCCTCGGCCGTCTGGAACCGGTCGTCGGGGTCCTTGGCGAGGGAGCGCATGACCAGCCCGTCCAGCTCCGGCGGGCAGCCGTCGGAGGCCTCCGACGGCGGGGTCGGGATGTCCTGGACGTGCTGGTAGACCACCGACAGCGGGGTCTCGCCGGTGAACGGGGGGCGCAGGGCGAGGAGTTCGTACAGCAGGCAGCCGGTCGCGTACAGGTCGGAGCGGTGGTCCACGGCCTTGCCGAGCGCCTGCTCCGGGGAGAGGTACTGCGGGGTGCCCATGACCATGCCGGTCTGCGTCATCGTCGTGGACGCGCCGTGCAGGGCGCGGGCGATGCCGAAGTCCATCACCTTCACGGCACCGCTGTGGGTGATGATGACATTCGCCGGCTTGATGTCACGGTGCACGATGCCATGCTGATGCGAGTAGGCGAGTGCCTCCAGCACACCGGAGACGATGATCAGGGCCTGCTCGGGGCCCGGCGCCTCGGCGTTCAGCAACAGGTCGCGGATGGTGCGGCCCTCGACCAGTTCCATGACGATGTACGGCACGGACTGGCCGCCCACCACATCCTCGCCGGAGTCGTACACGGCGACGATCGCGTGATGGTTGAGGCCGGCGACCGACTGCGCCTCACGGGTGAAGCGGGCCTTGGAGACGGGGTCCTCGGCCAGGTCCGCGCGCAGCAGCTTCACCGCGACCGTACGGCCCAGACGGACGTCCTCGGCCGCGAACACCTCGGCCATGCCGCCCCGGCCCAGCCGGTGCGTGAGCCGGTACCGGCCGTCGCCGACGAGCCCTCCGTTGCCCCACATCTCCGGCGCGTCTGACATGCCGCCGCCAGTCGCCTCGGGGTCGGACGGGCCCTGAGAGCGCTGCGTCTGTGCCATCAGTCCTCGCCGTCGTTTCTGCCCGCGGTGCGCGCGGTGTTGTTACGGTCTCCGTCGGCCACGCTACAGCCTCCGCGGGAGCCACCGGTTCGGAACGGCAACCGGAACCGACCCGAGACTGACCGGTCATGAAACCTCTAGCACGCGCTGTCGTGCAAATTCCGTGCACCCGTCGTAGGGCCCCTGTAACGCTTGCGCGACGCTTCTTGCGCGTACGGTCACGGAACGGGCACCGCGCTTGACGTGTCGGTGCCCTGGGGCAGACTTGGCCGGGAATGAGACATTCGATCAAGGCCTGTCCGCCGGCTGACGGCGCCGGGCGGCCGGTGGGGGACGCGGAGAGATGAGCCAGGACGGCGCACACGGCCGGTACGCGGGGCAGGCCCTGGCCGGGGGCCGCTACCAGCTGCGCGACTTGCTGGGCGAGGGCGGCATGGCCTCGGTGCACCTGGCGTACGACGCGGTGCTGGACCGCCAGGTCGCCATCAAGACGCTGCACACCGAACTCGGCCGGGAGCAGGCCTTCCGCGAGCGCTTCCGCCGTGAGGCGCAGGCCGTGGCCAAGCTCACGCACACCAACATCGTCTCCGTCTTCGACACGGGCGAGGACGCGCTGAACGGCATGACGACGCCGTACATCGTCATGGAGTACGTCGAGGGCCGGCCGCTGGGCTCCGTCCTCGAGGAGGACATCCGGCAGTTCGGCGCGATGCCCGCCGACAAGGCGCTCAAGGTCACCGCCGACGTCCTCGCGGCCCTGGAGATCAGCCACGAGATGGGGCTGGTCCACCGCGACATCAAGCCCGGCAACGTGATGGTGACCAAGCGTGGCGTGGTCAAGGTGATGGACTTCGGCATCGCCCGCGCCATGCAGTCCGGCGTCACCTCCATGACCCAGACCGGCATGGTGGTCGGCACCCCGCAGTACCTCTCGCCCGAGCAGGCCCTCGGCCGCGGGGTGGACGCCCGCTCCGACCTCTATTCGGTCGGCATCATGCTGTTCCAGCTGGTGACCGGACGGCTGCCGTTCGACGCGGACTCGCCGCTGGCCATCGCGTACGCGCATGTGCAGGAGGAGCCGGTGGCGCCCTCCTCGGTCAACCGCGCGCTGCCGCCCGCGGTGGACGCGCTGGTCGCCCGCGCCCTGAAGAAGAACCCGAACGAGCGCTTCCCCACCGCCGAGTCCATGCGCACCGAGTGCCTGCGGGTCGCGGCCTCCCTGCAGGCGGTCCCGCCGAGCATCGTGCCGGGTGCCGGGCCGGCGCAGAGCGGCGCGGGCGTCGGCTCCGCGGTGTTCCCGCCGGTCGACCGTGCGACCCCGGCGCCGCACGGGCAGGTCCAGACGCCGTACCAGCCGGCTCCCGCCCCCACCCCGGCGCCGCACCCGTACGGCCACCCGACGCCCCCGGCCTACGGCTATCCGCAGCAGGGCGGCTACCAGACCCCTCCCGTCGGCTACGGCCCGCAGGCCGGTGCGCCGACCCCGCCGCCCTACACGATCGCGCCGCAGCCCGTCGGACGGCCGGCCGGTCCGCCCGGCCGGAAGAAGCGGCCCCTGGTCGTCGGTACCGTCACGGTCGCGGTCATCGTGGTGGTCGGGGTGATCGTCGCGGTGACCGTGAAGAACGCCAACGACGACATCAAGGGCACCGGTGGCGGGTCGAAGGCCTCCGCGTCCCACCGTGCGGGCTACCGCCCGGCGGACACCAGCCGGCGGATCGACAAGAGCAAGTGCACCGACCCGCAGGAGTCGTGGAAGGACCCGGACAAGGTCGAGCTGCCCGACTTCCGCTACAAGGACATCGGCTCCGTCAAGCAGTGCCTGCAGGCCGCGGGCTGGAAGTGGAACATCAAGCGCCAGAACGACAACACCTGGGGTGACGGGACCGTCCTGAACCAGTTCCCCGAACAGGGCACGGACGTCGACCCGGACGACCCGGGCAGCATCGAACTGCGCGTGTCCACGGGCAACCCGCCCCAGTGATCCCCGTCCCCGGGCGGTCCCGGGGACGAGTCGGGCCCGGCGGCCGTCCGCCGGGCCCTTCGTGTGCGGCCGGACGAGCCGCCGGCCGGCGGCTTACAGGTACGGGCCGCCCGAACGGCCGCCCAGGTGCTGGTCGTCGCCGCCCTCGTGGCCGGTCACGCCCGGCGGGAGCGCGCGGCGCATCTGCTCCAACTGGGCCCGCGCGGCCATCTGCTGGGCGAACAGCGTGGTCTGGATCCCGTGGAAGAGGCCCTCCAGCCAGCCCACCAACTGTGCCTGTGCGATCCGCAGTTCGGCGTCGGTCGGGGTGGCGTCGTCGGTGAACGGCAGGGAGAGCCGCTCCAGTTCCTCGACCAGCTCGGGGGCCAGCCCGTCCTCCAGCTCCTTCACCGAGCTGGCGTGGATCTCCTTCAGCCGGACCCGGCTGGCCTCGTCGAGGGGGGCGACCCGCACCTCCTCCAGCAGCTGCTTGATCATGCTGCCGATCCGCATGACCTTGGCCGGCTGCTCCACCTGCTCCGTCACCGGGGTCTCACGCGAGTCGTCGTCCCCGCCACCGAGCGCCATCCCGTCCTGACCCACGACGAGGATCTGGGGGTTCTCGGGCGACCGTTCGTTCCTCGGCATCTCCATGCCGCCATTCTCTCGCACGCCAACACCTCATCACCGTCCTGCCCCCTCATGGGGCTGATCCACCGTTTAGACCCGACGGAGCAATCCAGAATGCCTTCTTCGCCATGGAATGTGAGGCTTGTTCCCGTCCGTTTTCCATCGGTCACGACACCCTGGGCTCCGGGAGGTCACCGACGTGACTCCACGCCTGCGACGCACGCGCCGCTGTCTGCGGCTGCTGGTCGTCCTCACGGCAACGGCGCTGCCGGCGTACGGCACCGCCGTCGCGTACGGCAGTGCCCACGCATACGGCAGTGCGGCCGTCCCCGCCGCGGAGCAGGGCTCCGCCCGCCCCTCCGCCACGGACCACCGCGGCGGACAGCGGCTCGCCGAGGGCGCCGGCCGCACGGCCGCGCGGTACCCCGCCGCGGGCCGCGGACACCCGGAACAGGGCCCGCCGGGCCACGGCGGCCCGGCGGCGGCGCGTGCCACTCCCGCCCCCTCCGCGCACCAGGAGGCGCCCGCCGTCGCGCCCCTGCCCTCCGACTCCGCCTCCGCGTCGGTCCGTCCCTACCGCCCGCTCGCCTCCGTCGAGCCGTCCCGGGCGGGCAGCCGGGCCGGTGAGGGGCGGATGCGGCCGGGCCGGCTCGACGGGCCGGCGACCGAGGTGGAGGGCGACGACGACCCCCCGCCCCCCACCCCCGTCGCGCAGCCCCAGGAGCAGGAGGAGCAGGAGGAGCAGGCGGAACCGGAGGAGGCGGAGACCGCCCGGATACCGAGCGCCTCCCCGGCCCCGGAGGATGCCGGCTCCGCCCCGGCCGGACACCCGGAGCGGCCCGCCCAGCAGGCGGCCCAGCAGGGACAGGCTCCCGTGGAGCCGGTCCTGCGGCTCCTGCCGCTGGGCAGCGGCCTGGTCCTCATCGGGCTGGGCCTGGGCCTGGCCCTGCTGGGCCTGCGACTGCGCCGGAGCTGACCGGCCCCGCCGCTACGGCGCGACCAGCAGCACCTTGCCGATGTGGCCGCTGTCCTCCACCAGCCGGTGGGCCTCGGCGGCCTCCGGCATCGGCACCTCGCGGTCCACGACCGGACGGACGTGCCCGGCGGCGAGCAGGGGCCACACGTGCTCGCGTACGGCGGCGACGATCGCCGCCTTCTCCTCTAGCGGACGGGCACGCAGCGAGGTCGCGCTGATCGCGGCGCGCTTGCCGAGCAGCGTGCCGATGTTCAGCTCGGCCTTCACCCCGCCCTGCATGCCGATGATCGCGAGGCGGCCGTTGACGGCGAGAGCCTGGACGTTGCGGTCCAGGTACTTGGCGCCCATGTTGTCGAGGATGACGTCGGCTCCCGCGCCGCCGGTGGCCTGCCGGACCTCGTCGACGAAGTCCTGCTCGCGGTAGTTGACGAGCACGTCCGCGCCCAGCTCGGCGCAGCGCTCCAGCTTCTCCTTGGTGCCGGCGGTGACCGCGACCCTGGCGCCGACGGCCTTGGCCAGCTGGATCGCCATGGTGCCGATGCCACTGGAGCCGCCGTGCACCAGCAGGGTCTCGCCGGGACGCAGATGGGCGACCATGAACACGTTGGACCAGACGGTGCAGACGACCTCGGGCAGCGCCGCGGCCCGGACCAGGTCGACGGACTCGGGCACGGGCAGCAGCTGCCCGGCCGGTACGGCGACCTTCTCGGCGTAGCCGCCGCCCGCGAGCAGCGCGCACACCGGGTCGCCCACCGACCAGCCGGAGACGCCGGGGCCGAGGGCGGCGATCCTGCCGGAGCATTCCAGGCCGGGGTAGGGGGAGGCGCCGGGCGGCGGGTCGTAGAAGCCCTGACGCTGCAGGATGTCGGCGCGGTTGACGGCGCTGGCCACCACCTCGACCAGCACCTCGCCCTCGCCGGGCACCGGATCGGGGACCTCGTCCCACACCAGCGCCTCGGGATCACCAGGTTCGGGAATCGTGATCGCATGCATGCCGGTGACGCTACCCCCCGCGGGGGCGGTCACCCGCCCGGCAGGGGACGGGTGTCGGGGGTGACCCGGGCGCCCGGGGTGACGCGGACGATGGTGATGAGCCGGTCGGTCAGCTGCAGGGTGCCGACGGACGGGTCGTCGTAGCCGAGCACCCGGTGGCCGCGGACGACGCTCACCACCAGGTCCTCCGTCTCGCGCGGCTTCTTGCCCGCTTCGGCGCGGACCACGGGCCGTTCCACGATGTCCAGCCCGCTGCCCTGCTGGATGAGGTCCTCCATGACCATGCCGGCGGCGGGACTGAGCACGGACAGCCCGAGCAGCCGGCCGGCCGCCCCGGAACTGGTGATGACGGCGTCGGCGCCGGACTGCTTCAGCAGCGGGGCGTTCTCCTCCTCGCGCACCGCGGCCACGATCTTGGCCGTCCGGTTGAGCTGGCGGGCGGTCAGGGTGACGAGGACCGAGGTGTCGTCCCGCTGCGGGGCGACGATGATCTGCCGGGCCCTGTGCACCTCGGCCCGTTTGAGC
>NZ_BNBF01000018.1:23175-29633 GCF_014654935.1 Streptomyces capoamus | reverse complement strand
ACGTCGCTGCGGGTGGCATCGCCTATGACGCCGGCGTAGCCCTCGGCGTTGGCCGCGTCGATCGCCTTGGAGCTGGGGTCGACCACGACGACCTGCTCTTTCCTCAGACCGGTCGCGCAGACGGTCTGGACGGCCGACCGTCCCTTCGTGCCGAAGCCGATGACGACGGTGTGGTCGCGCACGGCGGACCTCCAGCGGTTCAGACGCCATTCCTCACGGGTGCGTTCGGTGAGCACCTCCAGCGTGGTGCCGACCAGGATGATCAGGAACAGCACGCGCAGGGGCGTGATGACGAAGATGTTGGCGAGCCGGGCACCGTCACTGACCGGGGTGATGTCGCCGTACCCGGTGGTGGAGAGCGTGACGGTCGCGTAGTAGAACGCGTCGAGCAGGTCGATCGAGCCGTCGGAGTTGTCGTGGTAGCCGTCGCGGTCGGCGTAGACGACGAACGCGGTGGCGACCAGGACCAGCAGGGCCATGATCAGCCGCTTGACGACCTGGCGGATCGGGCGCTCGACCACCTTCCTCGGGAGCTGCACCCGATGGGTCACCAGATGCTCGTCCGCGTGGCGGGCGATGGCGTCGTGGCCCGGAAGTTTCACGTGAAACACACCCCGATCCCGGCGGTCGCCCACGGCAGGTCCAGCAGTTCCGCCTCCTCGCCCTGCCGGGTCCCGCCCGGCGGTACGACGGCCAGCGCGTCGGCTGCGGCGATGCCCCGGAGCATGGCCGGACCGTTGTAGTGCAGCGGCACCGCGTGGTCGCCGCGCAGCACCACGGGGATGAGCCGGGTGTCGTGCGGGTGTCCCTGCGCCGCCTCCCGCAGCGGCAGGGTGTACGGCTCGGGCGCGGGATGGGCGGCGAGCGTCCGCAGCAGCGGTTCGGCGAGGGTGAGCAGCCCCGAGACGGCCGCGAGCGGGTTGCCGGGCAGACCGACGAGGTGCTGGTGGTCCTTGGTGCGGGCCAGCAGCATGGGGTGGCCGGGGCGCACCTTCACACCGTCGACGAGGAGTTCGGCGCCGACGCGCTCCAGGACCGGGTGGACGTGGTCCACCGGCCCCGACGCGGTGCCGCCCGTGGTGACGATCAGGTCGGCCTCGGAGCGGGTGACGGCCCTCTGCAGGGCCTTGGCGTCGTCGCCGATCCGGCGCACGGCGACCACCTCGGCACCGAGCGCGCGCAGCCAGGACGGCAGCATGGGGCCGAGGGCGTCCCTGATCAGCCCGTCGTGCGGGAGTCCCTCGGTCAGCAGCTCGTCGCCGAGGACGAGGACCTCGGCGCGCGGCCGGGGCACCACGGTGACCGTGTCGTAGCCGGCCGCCGCGGCCAGGCCCAGGACGGCGGGCGTGACCAGGGTGCCGACGGGCAGCAGCTGGTCGCCGCTGCGGCACTCCTGGCCGCGGGGCCGGATGTCCTGACCGTGGAGGATCTCGCGGGTGGTGTGCAGCCGGCCCTGGGCGTCGGTCCGGCCGTGTTCGGAGCGGAGCACGGCGGTGGTGTCGGCGGGGATGCGGGCGCCGGTGGCGATCCGGACCGCCTCGCCGTCGGTGAGCGGCTCCGGCTGCGCGTGCCCGGCGAGCACGCCTTCCTCCCGGACCTGCCAGGGGCCGGGTCCGGCGACCGCCCAGCCGTCCATCGCGGAGGTGTCGAAGGAGGGCAGGTCGGTGAGCGCGTCGAGCGGGGCGGCCAGGACCAGCCCCAGGGCGTCGCCGAGCGGCACGGAGACGGGGGTGCGGCGGGCGCGGGAGCGGGCGGCGCGGGCGGCGGTCTCCCGGGCCCGGGGCCAGGGGGTGGCCCGGTGCCGTTCGGCGGACCGCTCGCCCAGGGCCGGTGCGTCCGGGCCGGGGGCCCGGCCCGTGCCGTCGTCCGGGCCGTCCTCGCGGCTCTCCCTGCGGGCGTCCCTCACCAGCGCCAGCGCCTCCTCGACGTCCAGGTCGTCGGTGTCCTCGGCGGCTGCCTCGGCCCGGGTGCCGGGGGCGGTCATCCGGCGTCCGGGGCGCTCGGGCCCCCGCTGCTCCCGTCTGCTGCCCCGTCGCTCTCCTCCGCCCAGCGCAGCGCCAGCGCGGCGGCCCTGCGGGCGGCCTCGGCGACCGCCTCGGGGCCGCCCTCGCCCCGGGCCGCGGCATAGCCGACGAGGAACGTGGTCAGAGGGGCCGCGGGGCGGGCCACGCCGTGTGCGGCGTCCCGGGCCAGGTCGAGGAGGGCGCCGGTGTCGACGTCCAGGTCGATGCCCAGCTCGTCCTTGACTGCGGAGATCCATTCATCCAACACGTGCCCATGCTCCCTGATCCGTGCCCTGGCGTCGGCGATGTCGTCCCAGGTGTCGCAGTCGAAGGACGCGAGCGGGTCCGGGACCCGGGTGAGGCGGAGGGCGCCGGTCAGCCGGCGCAGCGGCAGCCCGCCCAGGCCGCCGTGCTCGGTGGCGAGGGCGGCCAGCTCGCGGCGCAGGGCGGCGGTGCGGTAGGCGGCCACGAGCGGCTGGTCGCGACCGCCCGAGTCGGTGAGCAGCGCGCCGTCGGCGCCGGTGTCCCGAAGGGCCGTCAGCAGGCGTACCAGCGCGGCCGGTCCGAGGAACGGCAGGTCGGCGGAGAGGACGACGGTGTGCGCGGCGGTGGTGAGGCGCAGGCCGGCCTCCAGCGCGGCGACCGGTCCGCCGCCGGGCGGTTCCTCGCGCGCCCAGCGCACCGGGCGGACGGTGGGCCGGGGCGCGGCCACTACGACGGTGGTCCGGGCGTCCGCGCAGGCCGCGAGCACCCGGTCGAGCAGCGCGCGGCCCCCGACGCGGACGGCGGGTTTGTCGGCCCCGCCGAGCCGGCGGGCGGCACCGCCGGCCAGCACGACGGCGTCGTACGGCGCGGCGGGCCCGGCGGGGGCGTTGTCGGTCACCCCCCGAGTATGTCCTGCCCCGTCCCGCCGGCGGACCCGGCACGGGTCACCGGGGGCGCGGGCGCACCGCGCAGCCCGCGCAGCCCGCACCGGTGGGCGCCGGGGTGCGTCACAGGGTGCGCAGCAGCACCGCCGGCTGTTCGACGCAGTCCGCGACATACCGCAGGAAACCGCCCGCCGTGCCGCCGTCGCACACCCGGTGGTCGAAGGTGAGCGAGAGCTGGACGACCTGACGGACGGCCAGCTCGCCCTCGTGCACCCACGGCTTGGGGACGATGCGGCCGACGCCGAGCATGGCCGCCTCGGGGTGGTTGATGATCGGGGTGGAGCCGTCGACGCCGAAGACGCCGTAGTTGTTCAAGGTGAAGGTGCCGCCGGTGAGTTCCCCCGGGGTGAGCGTGCCCGCGCGGGCGGCCTCGGTGAGCCGGGCGAACTCGGCGGTCAGGGACTCGGCGTCCCGCGCGTGGGCGTCCCGGACGACCGGCACGACCAGGCCGCGTTCGGTCTGGGCGGCGAACCCGAGGTGGACGTGGTCGAGCCGGACGACCTCGCGGGCCTCGGTGTCGACGAAGGAGTTCAGCTCGGGGAACCGGGCCAGGGCGGCCGTGCAGACGCGGGCGAGCAGCGCGAGCAGGGAGATCTTCGGGCCGCCGGCCGTGTTCATCGCCGTCCGCGCGCGCATGAGTTCGGTCGCGTCGGCGTCGACCCAGCAGGTCGCGTCCGGGATCTCCCGCCGGCTGCGGGAGAGCTTGTCGGCGACGGCGCCGCGCACGCCCTTGAGCGGGATCCGCACACCGGCCCCGGCCGGGGGTGCCGCCGTGGGGGCCGCCCGTACGACCGGCTCACCGGCCACGGGCGTCCCGGCCGTCCCGGCCCGCAGCGCGCTCTCCACGTCCGCGCGCAGGATGAGTCCGTCCGGCCCGGAGCCCGCGAGCCGGCGCAGGTCGACGCCGTTGTCCCGGGCGAGCTTGCGCACGAGCGGGGAGATCACGGGGACCGGTCCCCCGGCGGACCCGGGGGCGGGCGGGGGCGCGGGCTGCTGTGCCGCGGCCGGTGCGGTCCCGCGCGCCGGGGGTGCCGCGGCGGCGGTCCTGAGCGGCTGCGGCTTCCCGTCGGCGCCGGCCGCACCCGCGCGCACCCGGCGCCTGCGGGCCGCCGGGGCCTGGGTGCCGTAGCCCACCAGGACGTTGCCCGAGCCCTCGGACTCCGTCGCCGGTGCGCCGACGGCCACCGTCAGCAGCGGGGCGCCGACGGGCAGCTCGGCGCCCTCCTCGCCGAAGCGCGCGGTGACCACGCCGCCGTAGGGGCAGGGCACCTCGACCATCGCCTTGGCCGTCTCCACCTCGACCACCGGCTGGTCGACGGCGACCACGTCACCGACCTTGACCAGCCAGCGGACGATCTCCGCCTCGGTGAGCCCCTCGCCGAGGTCGGGCAGCTTGAACTCCAGCACCTGAGCCATCAGCCCTCGGCCTCCCACTGCAGCCGGGCCACGGCGTCCAGGATGCGGTCGACGCCGGGCAGGTGGTGCCGCTCCAGCATGGGCGGCGGGTAGGGGATGTCGAAGCCGGCCACGCGCAGCACCGGCGCCTCCAGATGGTGGAAGCAGCGCTCGGTGATGCGGGCCGCGATCTCGCCGCCCGGTCCGCCGAAGCCGGTGGACTCGTGGACGACGACGGCCCGGCCGGTGCGCCGGACGGCCGCACAGACCGTCTCGTCGTCGAACGGCACCAGCGAGCGAAGGTCGACGACCTCCAGGTCCCAGCCCTCGGCCCGGGCGGCCTCGGCGGCCTCCAGGCAGACCGGCAGCGAGGGGCCGTAGGTGATGAGCGTGACGGTGCTGCCGGGCCGGCGCACCACCGCGCGGCCGATGGGCTCGACCTCCGTCGGCTGCTCGGGGTTCCAGGTGTCCTTCGACCAGTACAGCCGCTTGGGCTCCAGGAAGACGACCGGGTCGTCCGAGGCGATGGCCCGGCGCAGCAGCCCGTAGGCGTCGGCGACCGTGGCCGGGGTGACCACGTGCAGGCCCGGCGTGGCCATGTAGTACGCCTCGGAGGAGTCGCTGTGGTGCTCGACACCGCCGATGCCGCCGCCGTAGGGGATCCGGACGGTGATCGGCAGGGGCATCCGGCCGCGCGTGCGGTTGCGCATCCGGGAGACATGGCTGATCAGCTGCTCGAACGCCGGGTACGCGAAGGCGTCGAACTGCATCTCCACCACCGGCCGCAGGCCGTACATGGCCATGCCGACGGCGGTGCCGAGGATGCCGGCCTCGGCGAGCGGGGTGTCGGTGCAGCGGTCCTCGCCGAACTCCTTGGCGAGGCCGTCGGTGACGCGGAAGACCCCGCCGAGGGTGCCGACGTCCTCACCCATGACGTGCACGGTGGGGTCGGCGGCCATCGCGTCGCGCATCGCGCGCGTGAGGGCCTGCGCCATGGTGGCGGGCTTGACGGCGACGGTCGTCATCGGGCGCCGCCCTCCTGCTCTCCGTGCTGCTCCTGCTCGGCCTCCAGCTCGGCCCGCAACAGGGCCCGCTGCTCGCGCAGTTGCGCCGTGGTCTCGGCGTAGACGTGGTCGAAGAGGTCCATCGGGTCGAGCTCCGGCTCCTGGTTCATGCGGTCCCGCAGTTCGGCGGCCATCGTCTCGGCGTCCTGCCGGGCGGCCTCGATGCCGGCCTCGTCGAGCAGTCCGCGCGCGGTGAGTTCGCGTTCCAGCAGCCGCACCGGGTCGTGGGCGCGCCAGGCCTCCACCTCGGCGTCCTCGCGGTAACGGGTGGCGTCGTCGGCGTTGGTGTGGGCCTCGACGCGGTACGTCACCGCCTCCACCAGGGTGGGGCCGCCGCCCGCGCGTGCGTGCCGTACGGCGTCGCTCAGGACCTCGTGCACGGCCACGGCGTCGTTGCCGTCGACCAGCCGGCCGGGCATGCCGTACCCGACGGCCTTGTGGGCCAGGGAGGGTGCTGCGGTCTGCTTGGCGAGCGGGACGGAGATGGCGAAGCCGTTGTTCTGCACCAGGAAGACGACCGGTGCCTGCCAGACGGCGGCGAAGTTCAGTGCCTCGTGGAAGTCCCCCTCGCTGGTGCCGCCGTCGCCGACCATGGCGAGCGCGACCACGTCGTCGCCCTTCAGGCGGGCGGCGTGGGCGAGGCCGACGGCGTGCGGCAGCTGGGTGGCGAGCGGCGTGCTGAGCGGGGCCACCCGGTGGGCGTGGGGGTCGTAGCCGCTGTGCCAGTCGCCGCGCAGCAGGGTGAGCGCCTCGGCGGGGTCCACGCCCCGGGCGACGACGGCGAGCGTGTCCCGGTAGCTGGGGAAGAGCCAGTCGCGCTCCTCCAGGGCCAGCGCGGCGGCGACCTCGCAGGCCTCCTGGCCGGTGCTGGACGGGTAGACGGCGAGCCGGCCCTGCTTGGTCAGGGCGGTGGCCTGCGTGTTGTAACGGCGGCCGCGCACCAGCTGGGCGTACAGCCGGCTCAGCAGGCCGGGGTCGGCCTTGCCGGCCGCGTCGGTGCCGAGGACGCGGTACGGCTCGGCGTCGGGCAGCAGCGGCGCGGGGTCCATACGGGGCTGCCAGGCGGG
>NZ_BNBF01000018.1:22842-23126 GCF_014654935.1 Streptomyces capoamus | reverse complement strand
CGGCGGCGATGGCCGGTACGCGCCCCGCTGCTCCAGAACCGTCATGACGGCACCTCCTCGTGGGAGCGGCTACGGGAGGCGCGTCGGCTGTGACTCGCCTCACCAACCGATTGTTCGGTCGCCGGCACATTTTGGCTACAGGCACCTACAGGCTGTGGACAAACGGTTCTCCACAGCCTGGAATGAAGGCAGGGCGTCCACGGCGAGGAAGCGGGGGGACATGGGACCTGAACAAATGGCCGACGTGCCGCAGAACGGCATCGTGCTGCCGCCGCCCCGCCCGC
>NZ_BNBF01000018.1:12139-22797 GCF_014654935.1 Streptomyces capoamus | reverse complement strand
TGGACGCCATCGACCAGGACATCCTGCGGATCCTCCAGGCGGACGGCCGCGCCTCGATACGGTCGGTCGCCGAGCGCGTCCACGTCTCGCGCGCCAACGCCTACGCCCGCATCAACCGGCTCGTCGAGGATGGGGTGATCCGGGGCTTCAGCGCGCGCGTGGACCACGAGCGGGCCGGTCACGGCACGTCGGCGTACATCACGCTGAAGATCGTCCAGAACACCTGGCGCACGGTCCGCGAACAGCTCAGGCAGCTGCCCGGCGCCTCCCACATCGCGCTGGTGGGCGGCGACTTCGACGTCCTGCTGCTGGTGCACACGCCCGACAACAGGGCACTGCGCGAGCTGGTGCTCACCCGCCTCCAGGCGATCCCCGAGGTGCTCAGCACCCGCACACTGCTGGTGTTCGAGGAGGAGGACGTGGAACCGGAAACCTGAGCCGGGCGGCGTGGGAGGGAGGCACAGGAGTGCATCCGGGGCGGCCCCCGGGCAGGGGGCCATGCCCTGCCGGCACGCGCCGGAGGGCCGGCGTGGGCGCCCTGCCGTCGCCGGACCTGACAGCCGGCACGGCCGCCCCCTCCCACGCGGGTCCGGCCGCCGGCGCGCGTCACCCCCCTGTCGGCCCCGGCCGGGTGGGTCAGGCGTGGCGGAGGCCCGAGAAGACCAGGCGGACGACCGCCTCGGCCACCTCCCGGTCGCTCGCGCCGCGCACGTCCGGCCGGTACCACTCCACGATGGAGTTGATCATCCCGAAGACCAGCCGGGTGGCCAGTCGCACCTCCACGTCACCGCGCACCTCCCCGTCGGCCGCCGCCGCCTTCAGCAGTTCGGCGACCCGGTGGTCGAAGTCGCGGCGCCGGTCCAGCGCCCAGCGCTCCGTCTCGGTGTTGCCCCGCACGCGCAGCAGCAGCGTCACGTAGGGCAGCTCGGCTATGAGCATCTCGACCATGCGGCGCACGACGTGCTCCAGCCGGTCGGCGGGCCGCCCCACGCGCGCGTGCTCCTCGTCCAGGATGGCGAACAGCCCGTCCAGGGCGCGGCTGACGGCCCGCTTGAGCAGCTCTTCCTTGCCGCTGACGTGGTGGTAGATCGACGACTTCGAGATGCCGGCCGCCTTGGACAGGTGCTCCATGGAGGTGCCGTCGTAGCCGCGCTCGTTGAAGACCCGCACGGCGACGGAGAGCAGCGTCTCGGGGGTGTAGGTGTCGCGCCGGGCCGTGGTCATGAGGTGCCCTCCCGCTTGTCCTGGGCGTACGAGTGGCGGTAGAGCGCGAGCGACGGCGCGTAACGGCCGGAGGGGTCGCGCTCGTGCAGCTCGTCCAGCAGTTCGTGGGCCCACGCGCGCGGGAGGCCGCGGCTCCACTCGAAGGGCCCGAGCGGGTAGTTGACGCCGAGGCGCATCGCCGTGTCGATGTCCTCCTCCGTGGCCACGCCCTTGGCGACGGCGTCATGTGCGAGGTCGATGATCCGGGCGACCGTGCGGGCGACGATTATCCCGGGGACGTCGCCGATGACGCTGACCTTCTTGCCGAGCGCCTGGAAGAGGCCGGTGGCCTCGGCGAGGGTCTGCGGCAGGGTGTCCTGGGCGGTGGCCAGGGCGACGCGGGTGGCTTCGCGGTAGTCCAGGGCGAGGTCGAAGAAGACGACGTCGCGGAACTCCACCGAGGTCTGGCCGTCGGCGAGCGCCAACTGGCCGCCGCTGGGCAGGACCAGACGGGTGCCGTTGTCCTCGTCCTCCTCCCGCACCGTGATGCCCGCCTCGCGGATCATCGTGAGCAGTTCGGCGGCCGGGCCCAGGTCGCCCTCGGCGATGACGTAGGCGGGCGGACGCTCCGGGTCGGCGGTGTGCGGTTCGGGCCGCTCGGCGCCGTCCCGGTGGTCGTACCAGCCGCGCCCGGTCTTGCGGCCGAGCCGGCCGGACTCCACCAGCCGGCGCTGGGCCAGGGAGGGGGTGAAGCGCACGTCCTGGAAGAAGGACTGCCACACCGAGTGGGTGACGGACTCGTTGACGTCCTGGCCGATCAGGTCGGTCAGCTCGAAGGCGCCCATCTTGAAGCCGCCCGACTCGCGCAGGACCGCGTCGATGGTGGCCGGGTCCGCCGCCTGGGCCTCGTGGACGGCGAACGCCTCGGCGTAGAAGGGCCGGGCGATCCGGTTGACGATGAAGCCGGGGGTGTCGGCGCAGGCCACCGGGGTCTTGCCCCAGGCGCGCGCGGTCTCGTACGCGCGCGTGGCCGACGTGACGTCGGTGGCGAACCCGGAGACCACCTCCACCAGCGGCAGCAGCGGCGCCGGGTTGAAGAAGTGCAGGCCGACGAAGCGGCCCGGGTGGCGCAGCGCCCCGCCGATCGCCGTCACCGACAGCGAGGAGGTGTTGGTGGCGAGCAGGCAGTCGTCGGCGACGATCTCCTCCAGCTCGCCGAAGAGCCGCTGCTTGACGTCCAGCCGCTCCAGGACGGCCTCCACGACCAGGGCGCAGTCGCCCAGCTCCGCGAGGCTGTCCGCCGGCTTCAGACGGGCGCGGGCCGCGTCCCGGTCGGCACCGGTGAGCCGGTTCTTCTCCACCAGCCGGTCGAGCCGGGCGCCGATCGCTTCGGCCGCGTCCCGGGCGCGCCCGGGGGCGGCGTCGTACAGCCGTACGGGGTGGCCGGCGACCAGCGCGACCTGGGCGATTCCCTGACCCATGGTGCCGGTGCCGACGACGGCCACGGGGCTGCTGAGGTCGAGTGCTGTCATGTGCGCGATCCTCCCGCACGGGGTTTTCCACAGATGCGGCGGACCCCCTTGAACCGACCGATCGTTCGGTTACTCTAGCTCTGACCGTCCCATCCCGCTGCTCTTTCCGCCAGGTCCCGAGCTCGACGAAGAGTTCTCCAGACGAGGAGTTGGTCCCGCATGGCCGCCGAACTGACCGCACACCAGCTGATCGAGAAGCACCGGCCCACGCTCGACCAGGCCCTTGAGGCGGTCCGCACGCGCGCGTACTGGTCCCCGCACCCCGAGCACCCCAAGGCCTACGGCGAGAGCGGCAGCCTGGACGCGGCGGCGGGCAAGGCCGCCTTCGACGCCCTGCTGGGCACCCGCCTGGACCTGGACCAGCCCGGCACGGACGACTGGGTGGGCGGCGAGGTCTCGCCGTACGGCATCGAGCTCGGCGTGACGTACCCGCACGCGGACCTCGACGTACTGCTGCCGGCCATGCGGGCGGGGCAGCGCGCCTGGCGGGACGCGGGACCGGAGGTCCGCGCGGTGGTCTGTCTGGAGATCCTCAAGCGGATCAGCGACCGGACGCACGAGTTCGCGCACGCCGTGATGCACACCAGCGGCCAGGCGTTCATGATGGCGTTCCAGGCGGGCGGCCCGCACGCCCAGGACCGCGGCCTGGAGGCGGTGGCGTACGCGTACGCGGAGCAGGTCCGCACCCCCGCGGCGGCCGAGTGGACCAAGCCCCAGGGCAAGCGCGACCCGCTGGCGCTGACCAAGACCTTCACGCCGGTCCCGCGCGGGACCGGCCTGGTCATCGGCTGCAACACCTTCCCGACCTGGAACGGCTACCCGGGCCTGTTCGCCTCCCTGGCCACCGGCAACGCGGTCCTGGTCAAGCCGCACCCGCGCGCGGTGCTGCCGCTCGCGCTGACGGTCCAGGTCGCCCGGGACGTACTGGCGGGGGCGGGCTTCGACCCGAACCTGGTCGCGCTGGCCGCCGAGCGGCCCGGCGAGGGCATCGCCAAGACCCTCGCCACCCGGCCCGAGATCAAGATCATCGACTACACCGGGTCGACGTCCTTCGGTGACTGGCTGGAGGCTAACGCCCGCCAGGCGCAGGTCTACACCGAGAAGGCCGGCGTCAACACGGTGATCGTGCACTCCACGGACGACTACCAGGGCATGCTGTCCAACCTGGCGTTCTCGCTGTCCCTGTACAGCGGCCAGATGTGCACCACCCCGCAGAACCTGCTCGTCCCCCGCGACGGCATCACCACCGACCAGGGCCCCAGGACCTTCGACGAGGTCACCGCCGACCTCGCCCGTGCGGTCGACGGCCTGCTCGGCGACGACGCGCGCGCGAACGCCCTGCTCGGTGCCATCGTCAACCCGGACGTCAAGGCCCGCCTGGAGGCGGCGGCCGGCCTCGGCGAGGTGGCCCTCCCCTCCCGTGAGATCGCCAACCCGGAGTTCCCGGACGCGGTGGTCCGCACGCCCGTCATCGTCAAGCTGGACGGCGCCAAGCCGGACGACGAGGCCGCCTACATGAGCGAGTGCTTCGGCCCCGTCTCCTTCGCCGTCGCGGTCGACTCGGTGACGGACGCGGTGGAGCTGCTGCGCCGCACCGTCCGGGAGAAGGGCGCGATGACGGTCGGCGCGTACACCACGGACGCCGGGACCGAGACGGCGATCCAGGAGGTCTGCTTCGAGGAGGCCGCCCAGCTGTCGCTCAACCTGACCGGCGGGGTGTACGTGAACCAGACGGCGGCCTTCTCCGACTTCCACGGCTCGGGCGGCAACCCGGCGGCGAACGCGGTCCTGTGCGACAGCGCCTTCGTGGCGAACCGCTTCCGGGTGGTCGAGGTCCGCCGGGAGGCCTAGGCCGGGGAGGCGGCGCCGGTCGCGCTCCAGTGGTACAGCGTCATCGCCACACTGGTGGCGAGGTTGTAGCTGGAGACCTGGGGCCGCATCGGCAGGCGCAGCAGGTGATCGGCTCGGGCGCGGAGTTCCGGCGACAGACCGGTGCGTTCCGAGCCGAAGGCCAGCACCGCGTCGTCGGGCAGCTCGGTGGCGCGGATGTCCTCACCCTCCGGGTCGAGGGCGAACAGCGGCCCGGCGGGCAGCTCGTCGACGCCGAGCCGCTCGACGGCGGTCGCGAAGTGCAGGCCCGCGCCGCCCCGCAGCACCGTGGGATGCCAGGGATCGAGGGTGCCGGTGGTGACCACACCGGTCGCCCCGAAGCCGGCGGCCAGCCGGATCACGGCCCCCGCGTTGCCCAGGTTGCGCGGGTTGTCCAGGACCACGACGGGCGCGGTGCGGGGCATCAGGGCGAGCGCGCGCAGGTTGGCCTCGCGGGAGGGCCGTACCGCGAGGGCGGCCACCCCGGTCGGATGGGGGCGCGGGACGAGCGAGGCGTACGCCGGCTCGGGCACCTCCGCCAGGAGGGCCTCCAGGGCGCCACGGACGTCCCCGGCCAGCTCCCCGGCGAGGGCGAGCGCGGCCCGCCGGTCGGTGGTGACCGCGACCGGCACCTCGGCCCCGAAGCGCAGCGCGTGCTTCAGCGCGTGGAAGCCGTCCAGCAGCACGGCGGTGTCCGCGTGCTCACGCCACCGGCGCAGCGGGTCGCTCATGCGGTGAACCCTACGCGGTCCGCCGCGCTCTCCTCGGGCGAGCGCGGGCCCGGGACCGTACGGCCGGCCCGCCGGGCGAGCCGCCCCCGCGCGCGTGCGGCCAGGTCGCCCAGCCGGCGCAGGAAGGAGGTCGGCAGGAAGACCGCGTCCGCGGTGATCATCGCGAGCGAGAAGAACGGCAGGCCGAGGACGACCGCGATGACCGCGTGCTCGATCATCATCAGCACCAGCAGGATGTTCTTGGCCCGCCGGTTGAGCAGGGTGAACGGGAAGGCGATCTGCACCATGACCGTCCCGTAGGCCACGATCATCATGATCGTGCCGCTGGACGACATCAGGTCGGCCAGGGCGGGCCAGGGCGAGAAGTAGTCCAGGTGGAGCGGGTAGTAGACGGCGGTGCCGTCCTGCCAGCGCGAGCCCTGGATCTTGTACCAGCCGGCGGTGGCGTAGATCAGGCAGGCCTCCGCCATGATCACCACCAGGGCGCCGTTGTGCAGGATGTTGGCGACGACGTCCAGCAGGATCCGCGGCTGCTCCCAGGCCGCCCGGCGGCCCACGGCCCACCACAGGCCGAGCCCCGCCCAGACCGTCCACAGCAGCGCCGGGACGAGCCAGCCGTTGTCGAACCGGCCGGTCAGCGTCACCGTGCCGAGGGCCGCGCCCAGCACCGCCCACAGCACCGGGCCCACCCGGTCGGCGGGGACCCGCTCCTCGCGCGCGCGTGCCGCCTCCTCCTGGGCCGCGCGGCGAGCGTCCAGGGACCACACCTGTCCGCACCGCGTGAACACCAGATAGAGGGCCATCAGGTGCAGCACGTTGTCACCGCCGTCGCCGACGAACACGCTGCGGTTCTGCAGCGACAGCACCCCGACCATGAACAGCACGGACGCGGTCCGGGTGCGCCAGCCCAGCAGCAGGGCCGCGCTCGCGAGGACGGCCAGCGTGTAGAAGCACTCGAACCAGAGCTGTCCGTCGGACCACAGCAGCGCCGTGAAGGCGTGGTTGTCGGCGGTCAGCTGCCGGGCGAGGTTCCAGCCCCACGGCCCGGAGGGGCCGTAGAGCTCCTGGCGGTGCGGGAACTCGCGCAGCAGGAACAGCAGCCAGGTCCCGGCGAAGCCGATCCGGACCACGGCGCTCTGGTACGGCCCGAGGGCCGCCTCGGTGACCCGGGCGACACCACGCGACAGCATCAGGGAGGGACGGTTCACCGCACGCCTCCCGCGGCCTCGTCGGACGTCAGGGACCACCAGGGCAGCAGGCGGTAGACGGGCTTGTCGGACACCCGCTCCCCACTCCACGGCGGCGGCTGCACATTGGTCGTGCTGGAACGGATCTGCACGCGCTGGATCACGCCTTCCCGGCTCGTCGGATCGTCCCGGTACAGGCGCATGACCACGATCCGCCGCAGGTACTGCTCGGACAGGGAGCCGCGCAGGCCGACGGGACGGTTGTCGGTGCCGTGCGTGGCGGCGAAGAAGTCCCAGGCCCGGCGCAGCTCGTTCTGCTGGGTGTGGCTGGGTACCGGGTTGCCGTCGATGGCGGCGCCGTCCTGCGCGGACAGGTCGGTCCACCCGGTGGTGCGCGAAGCACCGTCCCGCATCCGCACCTCCGCGCGGACCTGCACGGCGATGTTCTGCTGCAGCGGGTTGGGCGCGAACAGCTTCCAGTTCTGCTCGAACTCCGGGTACACCCACTCCTCTATCGCCTTGCCGTGCTGCTTCGTCACGGTGTTCGCGGGGGCGAGGCTGAGGAACACCATCAGCAGGTGCGTGCAGGCGGCCACCGCGACCACCGCGAGCGCCAGCGCGGCACCGACCTGGTAGCGGGGGGAGAGCGCGGCCACGCCGGTACGGGGCGGGAGCGAGGGCGGGGACGCGGGCACGGGTGCGGGTTCGGGTTCCGGTGCGGGTGCCGGTCGGGGTGCGGGTGCGGGTTCGGGTGCCTGCGCGGGCGCGGGCGCGGGGTCGGGTGCTGGTGGGGGCTCGGGGGACGGTTCCCTGGGTTCTTCCGGGAGGCGCGCCCCGGCCGGCCCGTCCGGGCCGTGCGGGCCCCGCGGATCCTCGTCGTACGCGTCCATCCGGTCCCGTCCCCCGTCTCGGCTCATGCGGTCAGCTCGGTGTCCTGCTCGGTCGTGCGGCCCGGCCGCCCGGCTCGGCGACAGGGCCGGGCGGGCGATCCGGTGGCGCGGCGCCCGTCACAGGCGCCGCACGCGGCACGAGCGCCACGTCCCGGCGCCCGCACGGAACGGTACTCAGCCCCGGGCCCCGGGCGCAGCCCCGGGTACGGACCGGATCACGGTGGCCCTCACCACGGAGCGCTCTGCCGGGCCACGGGCCGGGCCTCCGCCGGGGCTCGCGCCGTGCGCCGGCCGGTGAGCGGCAGGCGCCGACGGGCGGCGGTCGGTGAGCGGCAAGCAGCGGGCGACAGGCGCGCCGTAGCAGGGGCAAATCCGCCGTAGCAGGGCGCAAGCCCCCCCCCGTAGCGGGCCGCAGGCACGGACGGCGGACGGACATCACGGTCGGCGCCGCACTTCGTCCACAGGGTCGTGCGCGCAGTTTTCCACAGCGGTTGACACTCCAGCGCGGCCCGGCACACCATGGACTTCGCACGGACCGAACGATCGGTCGGGACGCTTCCCGGACAGAGTTCACCGCAGAGCCCGAGGTCAGGGGGACCGCATGGCCACAGCAGCCGCGCAGCGCACGGCACCGGACACCGTCGACACGGCGGCCTACCAGCACGCCTTCGACGCGGCCGTGGCCGCCGACGAACGCATCGAACCGCGCGACTGGATGCCGGACGCCTACCGCGCGACGCTGGTCCGGCAGATCGCCCAGCACGCGCACTCCGAGATCATCGGCATGCAGCCGGAGGCCAACTGGATCACCCGGGCGCCCTCGCTGCGCCGCAAGGCCATCCTGATGGCCAAGGTCCAGGACGAGGCGGGCCACGGCCTGTACCTCTACAGCGCGGCCGAGACCCTCGGCACCAGCCGCGACGACCTGCTGGACAAGCTGCACTCCGGCCGCCAGAAGTACTCCTCCATCTTCAACTACCCCACCCTTACCTGGGCCGACGTCGGCGCGATCGGCTGGCTGGTGGACGGCGCCGCGATCACCAACCAGGTGCCGCTGTGCCGCTGCTCCTACGGCCCCTACGCCCGGGCGATGGTGCGCGTCTGCAAGGAGGAGTCCTTCCACCAGCGCCAGGGGTACGAACTGCTGCTGGCCCTCAGCAAGGGCACCCCGGAGCAGCACGCCATGGCCCAGGACGCGGTGGACCGCTGGTGGTGGCCGTCCCTGATGATGTTCGGCCCGCCCGACGACGAGTCCCAGCACTCCAAGCAGTCGATGGAGTGGAAGATCAAGCGCCACTCCAACGACGAGCTGCGCCAGCGCTTCGTGGACATCTGCGTCCCGCAGGCCGAGTCCCTGGGCCTCACCCTGCCCGACCCGGAGCTGCGGTGGAACGAGGAGCGGGGGCACTACGACTTCGGGCCGATCGACTGGACCGAGTTCTGGGAGGTCCTCAAGGGCAACGGCCCCTGCAACGAGCAGCGGATCACCCAGCGCCGACGCGCCCACGAAGAGGGCGCCTGGGTACGGGAAGCAGCCGCGGCCTACGCGGCCAAGCACGCCGGTGACACCGGTGGGACGGGAGCGACGCGAGCATGAGCACCACCGACTGGCCCCTGTGGGAGGTCTTCGTGCGCTCCCGGCGCGGCCTCTCCCACACCCACGCCGGCAGCCTGCACGCCCCCGACGCCGAGCTGGCCCTGCGCAACGCCCGCGACCTGTACACCCGGCGCGGCGAGGGCGTCTCCCTCTGGGTCGTCCCGGCCGCCGCGATCACCGCCTCCTCGCCCGACGAGAAGGACCCCTTCTTCGAGCCGGCCGCCGACAAGCCGTACCGGCACCCGACCTTCTACGAGATCCCGGAAGGGGTGAAGCACCTGTGACCGCCACCGGCCCCGAGGCCCGCACCGCCACCGGCTCCGCCCCCGTCCCGGTGACCGCCGCACTCGCCCTCGGCGACGACGCCCTGGTGCTCTCCCACCGCCTGGGGGAGTGGGCCGGGCACGCCCCGGTCCTGGAGGAGGAGGTCGCCCTCGCCAACATCGCCCTGGACCTGCTCGGCCAGGCCCGGGTGCTGCTGTCGCTGGCCGGTGACGAGGACGAGCTGGCCTACCTGCGGGAGGAGCGCGCCTTCCGCAACCTCCAGTTGGTCGAGCAGCCGAACGGCGACTTCGCCCACACCATCGCCCGCCAGCTGTACTTCTCCACCTACCAGCACCTCCTCTTCGCCGAACTCGCCTCCGGTGACGGCCCGTTCGCGCCACTGGCCGCGAAAGCCGTGAAGGAGGTCGCCTACCACCGCGACCACGCCGAGCAGTGGACGCTGCGGCTCGGTGACGGCACGGAGACCAGCCACGAGCGCATGCGTCGGGCCTGCGACGCGCTGTGGCGGTTCACCGGGGAGATGTTCCAGCCGGTGGAAGGACTCGACGCCGACTGGGCCCGCCTGGAGCAGCGCTGGCTGGAGTCGGTCACCGACGTACTCGGCCGGGCCGGACTCCCCCTGCCCGAGGGCCCAAGCACGGGCGCCTGGTCGGCGGGCGCCGGCCGGCAGGGCCTGCACACCGAGCCGTTCGGCCGGATGCTCGCCGAGATGCAGCACCTGCACCGCAGCCACCCGGGGGCGTCATGGTGACCGCCCCCACCGCCCTGGAGGCGGAGCTGCTGGAGCTGGCCGGCGCGGTCCCCGACCCCGAACTGCCCGTGCTCAGCCTGCGGGAACTGGGCGTGCTGCGCGCGGTGCACCTCCAGGGCACCGACGCGGTGGAGGTGGACCTGACCCCGACCTACACCGGCTGCCCCGCCCTGGAGACGATGAGCGCCGACGTCGAGCGGGTGCTGCGCGCCCACGGCATGCGCGAGGTCACCGTCCGCACGGTGCTCTCCCCCGCCTGGTCGACGGACGACATCAGCCCAGAAGGGCGCCGCAAGCTCCAGGAGTTCGGCATCGCTCCCCCGCGCGTGCGCCACGACGGCGGCCCGGTGCCGCTGGCCCTGGGCCCGACCCGCACCCGGGCCGCGGACACCGCCGCCGACCCCGTCCACTGCCCGCACTGCGGGTCGGCCGACACCGAGCTGCTGAGCCGGTTCTCCTCCACCGCGTGCAAGGCGCTGCGCCGCTGCCTGGCCTGCCGTGAACCGTTCGACCACTTCAAGGAGTTGTGATGGCCCGCTTCCACCCGCTCCCGGTGGCCGCGGTCGACCGGCTCACCGACGACTCCGTCGCCCTCACCCTCACCGTCCCGCCC
>NZ_BNBF01000018.1:11503-12099 GCF_014654935.1 Streptomyces capoamus | reverse complement strand
GGGCTGCGCGAGGAGTACCGGCACGCGGCCGGCCAGCACCTCGCGCTGCGCCGCCGGGTCGACGGCACCGAGATCCGGCGCACCTACTCGATCTGCTCCCCCGCCCCCGACCCGGCCGGCGAGGGCCCGAGCAGCCTGCGGGTGGGAGTGCGCCTGGTCGACGGCGGGGCCTTCTCGACGTACGCGCTGAAGGAGATCGGCGTCGGGGACGAACTGGAGGTGATGACCCCGGCGGGCCGCTTCACACTGGAGCCGGCGCCGGGTCTGTACGCGGCGATCGTCGGCGGCAGCGGCATCACCCCGGTGCTGTCCATCGTCGCGACGCTGCTGGCCCGTGAGCCCGAGGCCCGGTTCTGCCTGATACGCAGCGACCGTACGGCGGCCTCGACGATGTTCCTGGAGGAGGTCGCCGACCTCAAGGACCGGTATCCGCAGCGGCTGCAGCTGGTGACCGTGCTCTCCCGCGAGGAGCAGCAGGCGGGACTGCCGTCCGGCCGGCTCGACCAGGAGCGGCTGACGGGGCTGCTGCCCGCCCTGCTGCCGGTGGAGCGGGTGGCGGGCTGGTTCCTGTGCGGGCCGTACGGGCTGGTGCAGGG
>NZ_BNBF01000018.1:10781-11457 GCF_014654935.1 Streptomyces capoamus | reverse complement strand
CGCGGAGCGGGCGCTGCGCGAGCTGGGTGTGGCGCGGGGCCGGATCCACGAGGAGATCTTCCACGTGGACGCGGGATCGGCTCCGGCTGCCATGGTTCCGGCACCCGCGCACAGCACCGTCACCGCGCGGCTGGACGGCCGCGGCGGCACCTGGCCGGTGCGGGAGGGCGAGTCACTGCTGGAGGCGGTGCTGCGCAACCGGCCCGACGCGCCCTACGCGTGCAAGGGCGGGGTCTGCGGAACGTGCCGGGCCTTCCTGGTCGAGGGCGAGGTGCGCATGGACCGCAACTTCGCGCTGGAGACGGAGGAGACGGAGGCCGGGTACGTGCTGGCCTGCCAGTCGCATCCGCTGTCGGAAAAGGTGGAACTGGACTTCGACCGCTGACGCACCCGTTCCCGTCCGTTCCCGCTCCCGTCCCCTCCGTCCGTTCCCGCTCCCGTCCGTTCCCGCTCCCGTCCGTTCCCGCTCCCGTCCCCTCCGTCCGCTCCCGTCCCCTTCCGTCCGTTCCCTTCTCCTGGAACCTGTTCTATCTTGACGCTCCGTCAGATACAGACAGACGTATCCGCACCCGTGGCGGACCCGGCGGGAGGACAGGCCGTGGACTTCACCTTCACCGAGGAGCAGCGGGCGGCGGCCGAGGCGGCGCGGGGGGTATTCGCCGGGGTCGCGCCGGAC
>NZ_BNBF01000018.1:3345-10746 GCF_014654935.1 Streptomyces capoamus | reverse complement strand
GCGGTGCCCAGTCCGGCGCTCACCACCGGCGCCGTGGCCGAGGGCATGGACCGGGCGCTGTGGTCCCGGCTCGCCGGCGCCGACCTGCTGAGCCTGTTGCTGGCCGGGGAGCACGGCGGGGCGGGGCTGGACGCGATCGCACTGTGCCTGGTGCTGCGCGAGGCCGGCCGGGTGCTCGCCCGGGTGCCCCTGCTGGAGCACAGCGCCGCCGCCGCGGCCGTGCAGGCCTTCGGCGGTCCCGGGCCGGCGGACCGGCTGCTGGCCCGGGCCGGCCGGGGGGAGCTGGTGTTCACCGTCGCTGCCCAGGGCCGTACCGGCCACGATCCGGCCGAGCAGGCCGTCACCGCGCGGCGGGAGGGGCCGGGGTGGCTGCTGGACGGGGTGCAGACGGCGGTGCCGTGGGCGTACGACGCGGACCTGGTCGTCGTACCGGCGCACGTCGAGGGCGCGGCGGGCGACCGGGCCGTGCTGGCGCTGGTGCCGCGGGAGGCGGCGGGGCTGGTGCTCGCCGAGCAGGTGTCCACCAGCGGTGAGCGGCTGGCCGAGCTGCGGCTGCGGTCGGTCCGGGTGGGGTCCGGCGAGGTGATCGAGGCCGAGGGCGCCTGGGAGTGGCTGCACGGGCTGCTGGTGACGGGAACGTGCGCGCTGGCGCTCGGGCTGGGCGAACAGGTGCTGCGGATGACCGGTGAGTACACCGGGAAGCGGGAGCAGTTCGGCTATCCGATCGCGACGTTCCAGGCGGTGGCCGTGCAGGCCGCGGACCGGTACATCGACCTGCGTGCCATGGAGGCCACCCTGTGGCAGGCCGCGTGGCGGATCACCTCGGGGGCGCCGGGGCCGCTGCCCGTCGCCGGGGACCTCGCGGTGGCGAAGATCTGGGCGGCGGAGGGGGTGCGGCGGGTGGTGCAGACGGCACAGCACCTGCACGGCGGGTTCGGCGCCGACACCGACTACCCGCTGCACCGCTATCACGCCTGGGCCAAGCACCTGGAGCTGGCGCTCGGCCCGGCGGCGGCGTACGAGGAGCGGCTCGGCGACCTGCTGGCCGCGCATCCCCTCGCCTGACGCGTCCCCCGGGTGGGCTAGAGGACGAAGCCCGGCTTGCCCTCGTCGGTGACGACCGGGCGGCCGGTGGTCTGCCAGTGCTGCATACCGCCGTCGACGTTCACCGCGTCGATGCCCTGCTGGACCAGGTACATGGTGACCTGGGCGGAGCGGCCGCCCGAGCGGCAGATGACGTGGACACGGCCGTCCTGCGGGGCGGCCTCGGTCAGCTCGCCGTAGCGGGCCACGAACTCGCTGATGGGAATGTGCAGGGCTCCCTCGGCGTGGCCCGCCTGCCACTCGTCGTCCTCGCGGACGTCCAGCAGGAAGTCGCCGTCCTTGAGGTCCGTGACCTGGACCGTGGGCACACCAGCTCCGAAATTCATGGCTCCGACGCTACCCGAAGCCGGGGCAGGTCAGTCCCGCGCCGTCAGGGAGGCCAGTTCCGCCTCCCGCCGGGCGATGTCGGCACGCAGCCGGCCGGCGATCTCGTCGAGCAGTCCGTCGGGGTCGTCCGGGGCGAGCCGGAGCATGCCGGCGATCGCGCCGTCCTCCAGTTCCCGGGCCACGAGGGTGAGCAGCTCCTTGCGCTGGGCGAGCCATTCGAGGCGGGCGTACAGCTCCTCGGCGGGGCTCGGCCGGCGCTCGGGCGGCACCGGCCCGGCGGCCCATTCCGCGGCCAGCTCCCCGAGCAGGGCCTCGTCGCCGCGGGCGTAGGCGGCGTTGACCCGGCTGAGGAACTCCTCGCGCCGCTTGCGCTCCGCTTCCTCCTGGGCCAGGTCGGGGTGGGCCTTGCGGGCCAGCTCGCGGTAGAGCTTGCGGGCCTCCTCGCTGGGCCGTACCCGCTGCGGGGGCCTCACCGGCTGGTCGGTGAGCATGGCGACGGCCTCCGGGAACAGGCCGTCGCCGTCCATCCAGCCGTGCAGCAGGTCGTCCACGCCGGGCATCGGCAGCACCCGGGCCCGGGCCTCCCGCGCCCGGCGGATGTCCTCGGGGTCACCGCTGCGGGCGGCCTTGGCCTCGGCGATCTCGGCGTCCAGCTCCTCGATGCGGGCGTAGAGCGGGCCGAGGCGCTGTTCGTGCAGGCGGGCGAAGTTCTCCACCTCGACGCGGAAGGTCTCCACGGCGATCTCGTACTCGATCAACGCCTGTTCGGCGGCCCGCACGGCCCGCTCCAGCCGCTCCTCGGGGCGGGGGGCCTGGGACTGGTCGGCTTCCGGGGTCGTCACCCGCCCAGCGTAGCCGCTGCTCCGGGCCGGGCCCGGGCTGCGGTGCGCCGCTCCCGGCAAGCCCCTCACACCACCTCGGCAAGCCCCTCACACATCGCCCGGGCCAGCCCCGCACACACCGCCTCGGGAACCCCTCACACACCGGGGAGGCCCCCCAGACCCCCGACCCTCGGACAGCCCGGCCCCTCACACCCCCGGCTCGGCCGCGATCCGGCCCGCCCGGATGCCCGCGATCAGGTCGTCGTGGTCGGCTTCGGTGCGGTCGGCGTAGGCGACGGCGAAGGCGGCGACGGCCTCGTCCAGCTCCTCGTTCTTGCCGCAGTACCCGGCGATCAGCCGCGGGTCGGCGCTGTGGGAGTGGGCGCGGGCGAGCAGGGCGCCGGTCATGCGGGCGTAGTCGTCGATCTGGTCGGCGGCGAGGGCGGCCGGGTCGACGCTGCCCTTGCGGTTGCGGAACTGGCGCACCTGGTAGGGGCGCCCGTCGACGGTGGTCCAGCCCAGCAGGATGTCGCTGACGACCTGCATCCGCTTCTGCCCGAGGACGACCCGGCGGCCCTCGTGCGGCACCGCGGGCGTCTCGAACCCGGCCGTGGCCAGGTGCGGGACCAGCGCGGAGGGGCGGGCCTCCTTCACCTGGAGGACCAGGGGCTCGCCGCGGTGGTCGAGGAGCAGGACGACGTAGGAGCGGGTGCCGACGCTGCCGGTGCCGACCACGCGGAACGCGACGTCGTGCACGGCGTGCCGGGCGAGCAGGGGGTGGCGGTCCTCGCCGAGGGTGTCGACGTACGCCTCCAGGGACGCGGCGACGGCGGCGGCCTCGGCGTCCGGGACGTGACGCAGCACCGGCGGCGCGGGCACGAACCGGCGTCCGCCGTCCGGGGCCGCCCCGGTCGACTTCGCGGCGAACCGGCCGCTGGTGTTGGCCCGGGCCTTCTCCGAGACACGCTGGAGGGTGCCGAGCAGGTCGTGGGCGTCGGTGTGGGAGACGAGTTCCTCGTCCGCGATGGCGTTCCAGGCGTCGAGCACGGGCAGCCTGGCGAGCAGCCGCATGGTGCGGCGGTAGGCGCCGGCCGCGTCCTGGGCCGCTGCGCGGCAGGTGTCCTCGTCGGCGCCCGCCTCCCGGCCGGCGAGCACCAGCGAGGCCGCGAGCCGCTTGAGGTCCCATTCCCAGGGGCCGTGCACGGTCTCGTCGAAGTCGTTGAGGTCGATGACGAGATCGCCGCGGGCGTCGCCGTACAGGCCGAAGTTGGCGGCGTGCGCGTCACCGCAGATCTGGGTGCCGATCCCGGTGACGGGGGTGCGGGCGAGGTCGTACGCCATGAGTCCGGCCGCGCCGCGCAGGAAAGCGAAGGGGGTGGCGGCCATGCGGCCCACGCGCAGCGGGGTCAGCTCGGGGATCCGGCCGGCGTTGGACTCGGCCACCGCGCGGACCGCGTCGGGGCGGCCGGGGTCCAGGTCCAGCGTGCCGTGCGCGGAACGCGGCACGCCGGTACGCAGCGCCTTGCCCTCCTTCTTCGGCGAGCCCTGCGGCGGCCACGGGGCGAACCCGCGCACCCGGGGAAGCCGGCGCCCGCCTCCGTCCGCTGTCTCGGCTATCTCCGCTGTCTCGGCTGTCTCGGCTATCTCCGCTGTCTCGGCTGTCTCTGCTGTCTCTGCTGTCTCCGCTGTCTGTGCCATGTCCGCCGTGTCCGCCACGTCGACACCGTTTCCGGTCACGCCGACCGCCTCCCCCGAACCAGCCGGACGCAACGGACGCCGGCACGAACATCAAGTCGGAGGAGACCGTACATCCGGTGGCCGAAACGCGTCACAGATCCCTGCCGAAGGCGTGCACCGCGCTGCCCAGCCGGTGGACGCCCTCCGCGATGGCCCGGGGCTCGTGGGTGACGAAGGAGAGGCGGAGGGTGGTGGGGTCGGGCTTGCCGGCGAAGAAGGGGGCGCCGGGGACGTAGGCCACGCCGGATGCCACGGCGTGCGGGAGCAGGGCGGTGGTGTCGTGGCCGTCGGGGAAGCGGACCCAGACGAACATGCCGCCGTCCGGGTCCGTCCAGGCGCTGCCCTCGGGCAGGGCGCCGGGCAGGGCGCGCAGCATCGCGTCACGGCGGGCGCCGTAGGCGGCGCGGACGCGGGAGAGGTGGGCCTCCAGGGGGTGGTCGGCCAGGTAGCGGGCCGCGGCGGCCTGGACGAGCGTCGAGGTGTGCAGGTCGGCTATCTGTTTGACCGTGGCGAAGGCCTTCTCGCCGGGCGGGGTGCGCAGCCAGCCCAGGCGCATCCCGGGGGCCAGCACCTTGGAGAGGCTGCCCACGCTCAGGGTGCGGTCCTCGGCGCCGGGGAAGGCGGCGACCGGCGGCTCGGGCTCGCCCCGGTAGCGGAGGTCGCCGTACGGGTTGTCCTCGACGATCCAGAAGCCCCAGCGGGCGGCCGCGGCGGCCAGGGCGCCGCGCTGCTCGCGGGTGAGGGAGCGGCCGGTGGGGTTCTGGAAGTCGGGGACGACGTAGCAGAGCTTGGGCTGTTCCTGGGCCGCGAGGTCGTGGAGCGCGGCGAGATCGGGGCCGGAGTCGTCGCAGGGCACCGGGACGATCCGGGCGCCCGCCAGCCGGAAGCACTGCAGGGCGGCCAGGTAGCAGGGCTCCTCGACCAGCACCACGTCACCCGGTTCGAGCAGGGTCGTGGCGACCACCTGGAGGGCCTGCTGGGCACCGTTGGTGATCAGGAGCTGGTCGGCGTCGGTCGGCAGGGCGCGGTCGGTCAGGCGCCGTGCCAGGAAGTCGCGCAGGGCGGGGTCGCCGGCGGTCGTCGAGTACTGCAGGGCGCGGCGCGGGTCGGCGGCGAGGACCTCGTCGAACGCCGTGCGGATGCCTGCGGCGTCGAACAGGCCGGCGTCCGGGACTCCCCCGGCGAAGGAGAGGACGTCCTCGGCCGCGGCCAGTGCCAGGATGCGGTCGACCGCCGGGTCGGCGACCGCGTCCACGCGGGCGGACGGACGGCGGGGCGGAGTGGCGACGGAGGTCATGGCGGGTCCTTTCGTACCATCGGCGAGAGGTAGGAGATCACACCATCGGCGAGAAGAAGAAGGTGTCGCGCCGGCGGAACAGGCCGGAATCGTCCAGCCGGAAGAAATCGGCGAACCGGAGGGACACCTCGCTGCCGTCGCGAAGGGTGCCGTGGAAATTCCCGTGCACCGCCGCTTCGCGCCCCTCGACGACAATGCGGCGCAGGGTGTGGCGACCCTGGGCGATGACCCGGGTGCCCGAATAGAAGGCGTGTATTTCCTGCCGGCCACTGAGTACGTCGTAACCGGGGCGGGCGTATTCGGCGGACTCGGCGAACAGTTCGAGCAGTCCCGCGATGTCGTCGGCGTCCACCAACCGGTAATAGCGGCGGACGCGTTCGGCGACCTGCTCCCGGGAAGCGGAGTCTGGTCGGAGCTGGGTGACGGAGGGGGTGACGGGCACGTGCGAGCCGGAGACGGTCATGTCTTTTCCTTCGCTGCGCGGGAAGAGGAATCGGGGAATAGCGTCGGACGACTGCTTTTATTGTCTGCCGCGGGGCACCGCCGAGTACAGCTTTTCGCGCCCGTCGGGCATAGCGGCGCCCGCCGACCGCAATGGGGGCACAAAAAAGACGGGCCGGTCCGGCCGCCGGGGGATTTACGGCCGAACCAGCCCGTCGGTAAGGGCGGTTCCGTGAAGTATCGGTCAGGTAATCGATCTGGCAATCGATATGGCAATCGACCAGCTGGAGGAATTACTTGGCAGCCGGTGCGGTGGCCGCCGCCGGGGCCGTCGACTGGCGGTTGAAGCAACTCTTCGACCAGAAGTAGCCGATCGCGGCGAGGGCGACGCACCAGGCGAGCGCGAGCCAGCCGTCGCTGCCGATGGAGGTGCCCTCCAGCAGGCCGCGCAGGGTGTTGATGACCGGGGTGAGCGGCTGGTAGCGGGCGAACTGCTCGACGCCCACGGGCATGGAACCGGTCGGCACGAAGGCGCTGCTGATGAAGGGCAGGAACTGCAGCGGCAGGGTGAGGCTGTTGGCGCCTTCCAGGCTCTTGGTGGCGAGCGCGAACGCGGTGACCAGCCAGGTGAGCGCGAGGGTCAGCAGGGCGGTGACACCCGCGGCCGCCAGCCACTCGACCGGCGTGGCGTCCGGGCGGAAGCCCAGGGCGACGGCGAGGCCGATGACGACGGCGACGCTGACCAGGGTGCGGATCAGGGCCTCCAGGACGTGCCCGGCCAGGATGGAGGAGCGGGCGACGGCCATGGTGCGGAAGCGGTCCATGATGCCGGCGGTCATGTCGTTGCTGACGTTCATCGCCGTGGTCGTGCAGCCGTAGTTCACGGTGATCAGGATCATCGCGGGCGCCACGTAGTCGACGTAGTCGCCGCTGCCGACGCCGGAGATGCCGCCGCCCAGGGTCTTGCCGAACAGGCCGACCATCACCAGCAGGATGAAGACGGGCTGACCGACGTACGCGATGATCATGATGGGATACCGCGTGAGGTGTCGCAGGTTGCGGCGCAGCATGGTCATCGAGTCGGTCAGGGCGTAGGAAACGCTGCTCATGCGGCACTCTCCTCGGTGGTCTCGGACTTGGCGCGGCCGGTCAGGGCGAAGAAGACGTCGTCGAGGTCGGGGGTGTGGACGGTCAGTTGCCGGGCCTCGACCGACGCGGTGTCCAGGACGTCGAGGACGGCCCGGACGGTGGGGGTGCTGCCGTCGCCGGGAATGTGCAGCGAGAGGGCGGCGTCGTTGCGCTCGGCGGTGTCGAACAGGCGGGCCGCGGCGTCCAGTTCGTGCGGTCCGGCAAACTGCAGGCGGATGTAGCCGCCCGGCACCCGGCGCTTGAGTTCCTCCGCGGTGCCCTCGGCGACCAGCCGGCCGCCGTCCAGGACGGCGATGCGGTCGGCGAGCTGGTCGGCCTCCTCGAGGTACTGCGTGGTGAGGAAGATCGTGACGCGGTCGGTCTCGACCAGGTCGCGGATGAGCTGCCACATGGTGCGTCGGCTGCGCGGGTCGAGTCCGGTGGTCGGCTCGTCCAGGAAGATCACACGCGGGTCGCCGACCAGCGTCATCGCGAGGTCGAGCTTGCGCCGCATACCGCCGGAGAAGGTGGAGACCGGCTTGCGGG
>NZ_BNBF01000018.1:0-3298 GCF_014654935.1 Streptomyces capoamus | reverse complement strand
CCGAATCCGTGAGGTCGAAGCGCTCCAGCAGCCGCGCGGCACGCCGCTTGCCCTCCGCGCGCCCGAGGTGCTGCAGGTCCGCCATCAGCAGCAGGTTCTCTTCGGCGGTGAGCAGGTTGTCCACGGCCGAGAACTGGCCGGTCACGCCGATGGCCTTGCGGACGGCGTGCCCCTCGGCGGCGACGTCGTGGCCGGCGACCAGGGCGCGGCCGGCGTCGGCCGGGATCAGCGTCGACAGGATCTGCACGGTGGTGGTCTTGCCCGAGCCGTTGGGGCCGAGCAGGCAGAAGACCGAGCCCTCGGGGATGGTCAGGTCGATGCCGTCGAGCACCAGCTTGTCGCCGTAGGACTTGCGCAGGCCTTCGGCGGAGATCGCCGAGGAGCGTGTGGTCGTGATCGGTTCGGTCAAGGTCTTCATCGGCGTTCCCGCTCTCTCGTCACTGCTGACATGAGCCGGATCCCGCAGGGCCCGCAGGGGCCGGATCCCGGCGGCCGACCTCTGGACGGCCTCGACTTACACACCGTTCAAGTGCGGCGCGTCTCCGAGCATAGAAGCCGACTTGCACGCCGTGCAAGTCCCGACTCGAACAGTGTTGAAGTCCCTGGGTTAGGCTTTCGTCATGCCGCGTGAAACGTTGAACCGCGATCAGATCGTCGACGCCGCGATCGAGCTGCTCGATGAGGAGGGCATCGAGGGCCTGAGCATGCGGCGCCTCGGCAAGCGCCTGAACTCGGCTGCCACGGCCATGTACTGGCACGTCGGCAGCAAGGAGAACCTGGTCGTCCTGGCCGGCGACCGGGTGTGGGGCGAGGTCGAGCTGGTCGACCCGCAGGAGTCCGGCTGGCGGGCCGCCGCGCGCGCCCTGGTCTCCGAGACGTACGCGATGGTCAAGCGCCATCCCTGGCTGGTCCCCGCCATCAGCACGCACTTCGTCTACGGCCCCGGGATGGCCCGCTTCCAGGACCACTCGTACGCCATCTACGAGGTCGCGGGCTTCCAGGGGCGCGACCTGGACTGGGCCATGAACACGGCGTTCACCTTCGTCGCCGGCACCGCGCTGCTCGACGCCACCCAGGCCGCCGCGGCCAAGGCCGACGCCGACGACATCGCGGCCCAGGCGGACCAGATCGCCGCGCAGTACCCGCGGCTGAAGGAACGCATGGCGGTCCTCGGCGGAGCGGACCCGGCGGAACTGCTCAGCCAGAAGTTCGCCTTCGGTCTGGAGACCATCCTCGACGGCCTGGAGGCCCGGCTGCGCGGGCAGGGCTCCCGCTCGCCCGTGGCCGCGCCCGACCTCCCGGCCGAGCCGGAGGCCCGCTCCGGCCGGGGGGCCGATGAGCCCGGTGATGCGGGCGCCGGTTCCGGGGCACGCACCGATGCGCCCGGTGATGCCGGGGCCGGTCCCGGCACAGGGGCCGATGAGTCCGGTGATGCCCGGGCCGACGAGTCCGGTGGTCCCGGCACCGGACCGGAGGACGCCACGGCCACCGGTCCGGCCCCGGATGCGCGACCCGCCGGCCGCCCCCGCAGGACCACCGCCTCCGCCGCCTCCCAGTCCGTGCGCGGACTCTTCCACTGACGACATCACGGCGCCCTCCCCGAGGACGACGGCGGCCCCGTGCCGCCCGGGCAGCCGGGTGGCACGGGGCCGCGGTCGTCGTGGTGCCGGTTTCACGGCCGTCGTGCGGCGCTGCCGACCGGCAGCAGCCGGTCGGCCACCAGCGGCACGAGTGTGCCGGGCACCTCGTCGAGGAAGAAGTGACCGCCCGGCAGCAGTTCCACCTCGCAGTCGGCCACGGTCTGGCGGCTCCACCCGGTCAGGCTCGCCGGCGGGACGTCCGCGTCCGCCCGGCCGCCGAAGACGGTGATCGGACAGGACAGGGGCCGGTCCTCGCGGTACCGCCACTGCGCCGCCGCCGCGAAGTCGGCGCGCAGCACCGGCAGGAACAGCTCCATCAGTTCGTCGTCCTCCAGGACCTGCGGCGGTGTGCCGTTCAGCGCGCTGATCCGGTCGCGGAACTGGCGGTCCGGGAGCAGGAAGTCCAGGCTCGGCGTGCGCGGGAGGTCCGGGGCCCGGGCACCGGAGACCAGGAGCCGGCAGGGCGGACGGCCGTGCCGGTGTTCCAGCGCACGGGCCAGCTCGAACGCCAGGATGCCGCCCAGGCTGTGGCCGAACAGCGCGAACGACTCGCCGGGCCAGGGCAGCACCTGCCGCAGTGCGTCGGCCACCAGTGCCTCCACCCTCGGCAGCGGTCGCTCCCGCATCCGTGTACCGCGGGCCGGCAGCTCCAGGGGAACCACCTCGATGCCCGCCGGCAGCCGCCGCTTCCAGTGGCTGTAGATGCGCGGCGCCGACCCGCCGGCGTACGGCAGGCAGTAGAGCCGGGTACGACCGCTGCTCCTCACGCCTTGCTCCTCCCTGAGTTCCGGGGTGCCCGGGGCACCGTCACCGCCGGCCCAGCCGGTCCTTGAGCACCGCGCAGACCGCCGCGGCCGGCGCCGGCATGTTCATCTCCAGGTGGGTGGCCGGTACGTCGAACTGCTCGATGGCGCCCTCGACGTGCGGCTCCCACAGGGCCGCCCAGGACTCCTCGTCCTTCTTGGCCGCGTGGAAGAAGAGGACGTCCCCGCGGTACACCGGCTGCTCGAACTCCTTCACGATCGCCATGTTGTTCGCGAGCACCTCGGCCGCCCGGTCGAGGAAGCGGTCCTGCTCGTCCACGTTCAGGAAGTCGCTCAGGTAGTCCGCGATGGACGCCCGCGCGGCGGCCTGGTCGAACTCGGTCACCCCGTGGAACCCTCTGCTCGGCACGCAGTCCAGGAGCGCCAGCAGTGCCACCCGGTGCCCGCGCCGGTCCAGCGCTTCGGCCACGGCGTGCGCGATCGTGCCGCCGTACGACCAGCCCACCAGGTGGAACGGTCCCTCGGCCTGCACCGCGAGCATCCGTGTCACGTAGTCCTCGACCATCTCCTCGACCGAGGAGGCCGGCCGGCTCCCGTCGTAGCCGTGCGCCTGGAAGCCGTAGACCGGCCGGTCGTCGTCCAGCTGGGACATGAAACCTAGGTACGACCAGCTCAGCCCGCCGCCCGGCGGGAAGAACCACAGCGGCGGCAGGTCCCCGCCGGACTTCAGCGGCAGCAGGACGGCGAACGGGTCGTCGAACTCGTCCGGCAGCGTGCTGGTGACCAGCAGCGCCGACAACTGGGCGACCGTGGGCGCGCGGAACACCGTCCGGATGGGGATGTCGATGCCGAGTTCGGTCCGGATCCGGCCGATCAGGCGGGTGGCGAGCAGGG
>NZ_BNBF01000017.1:203592-207455 GCF_014654935.1 Streptomyces capoamus | reverse complement strand
AGCGGCATCGCGTCCGACGCGGTGACCAGCTCCCGCAGCGGATGACGGGCCAGCACCGCCTCCACCTCCGGCGCCAGCGCGGCCTTCAGCCGGTCGTGCACCGACAGGGAGTCGTCGCCGAGGGCCTGCGCGGCGGCCAGCACCAGTTGGCGCTCGGGGCCCTTGGGCACCCCGGCGGCGGCCCGCTCGTACAGCTCGGCGCCCTCCTCCAGCACCAGGCCCGTGTCGATCCCGGCCGGCACCTTCACGGACGCGGTGTGCCGCCACGTCGCCAGCGGATGGCTCCAGGTCTCCACGCGGAAGGTCCAGCGGCCGGTCGAGTCCGGGGTGACCTCGGCACCCCAGCGGTCGCTGCCCGGGGACAGCTCCCGCATCGGTGTCCAGGGGCCGCGGCGGCCCCGGGGATCGCGCAGGACCACGTTCGCGCCGACGGCGTCGTGCCCTTCGCGGAACACGGTGGCCGTGACCTCGAAGGTCTCCCCGGTCACCGCCTTCGCCGGGCGCCTGCCGCACTCCACGGCCGGCCGGACGTCGCGTACCGGTACACGGCCGATGGCCGGGGTCCTGCGCATGTATCTCACCTCCGCCGTGCGCGGAGCCGGGCACCCGGCCCGGCTCCGCGATCCAGGGATCGGGCCGGCGTGCGCCGGTCCCGAGAGGAACGCCTTGTACGGTGCCAGGTCAGGGGCTTGGCGCCGTGGAACGCCGCTCCGGTGGCGGCGCTCTTCTGGCCGCCCGACGCGGCTGGGGCCGTCCGTCCTGCTCGCGCAGGTAGGTGACCAGGTTGGTGCGCAGGTAGCGCTCGGCGGCGTCCGCGGCCTCGCGGGCGCAGCGCTTGCCCATCAACACGCACAGCGTGTAACCCGAGTCCTCGAAGGTGGCCCGGACCGTGCGGTCGTAGGGCGAGGCGAGCAAGACGCGCTCCCACGCCCGGTAACGCCGCAACTGCCGGGCCACTTCGGCCTTGGCGGGTAGCAGCATGGCCCTCATTCACCTTCCACGCTCTCGACTGGGCGCGTTCCCGACGGTCGGGTGGTGTCCGCGCAGGGGAGGGCGCGGCACCGTTACGGCGATCGAGGCTTTCACTTATGGTGCACGCGCGACGACGCAGCGTCTTGTTGGAGCTTCAACCGATTGGGGTGTCGGTGGCTCGTGTTGCACGAATGGCGTAGTGCCCTCACCGTGGAAGTGACTCAGAAGCGATCAACGCTCACGCTGGGTGTCCGGGATCCCTCCCGGACGGGCGAGGGGAGCGAGAGCTTCGCCGGTGAGGAGCTAGCGACGATGAAGACCGCAGTGCCCTGCTACTACCACCTCGACGTGGAAGTCAGCCCGGAACGGGTGGGACAGGTCAGCCGCATCCTGGCCGCCCACCTCCGCCACTGGGACCTCGACAACCTGGTGGCCCCCGTCTGCCGCGGCGCCGAACTGCTGCTGCGGGCGATCGACGAGCACGCGAAGGACAAGCACACCTCCATCGAGATGTGGTGGAACGGCCAGCACCTCATCACCGCCTTCGGTGACGACGACCCCGATCTGCGCCCGGACACGGACCTGCGGTCCTGTCTGGCGGACATCGCCGCCATGAGCGACGGCTGGGGCTGCTGCGCCTCGGACACCGGCAGCAAGATCATCTGGTTCTCGCAGCGCGCCCGGGCCGGCCAGCGGGTCCCGCTGGTACCCGTCGCCCCCTTCCCCGCCCTGCGGGAAGGGCTCCGGGTGCCGCGCGAGGAGGCCGTGGCCGTGCTGGCCGCGCCGGCACACGCCGCGGACGACGCCCTCGAGGGCCGCCGGTGACCGCCCGTACGTCCCGCGCAGGGGTGCCCGTGTGGAGCGGGCACCCCTACCCGTTGGGCGCCGTGTTCGACGGACAGGGCACCAACTTCGCCCTGTTCAGCGAGGTCGCCGAGCGCGTCGAGCTGATCCTGGTGGACGACGCCGGCGCCCTGACGCCCGTCCGGCTGCACGAGGTCGACGGCTTCGTGTGGCACGCCTACCTGCCCGGTATCGGCCCCGGCCAGCGCTACGGCTACCGGGTGCACGGACCCTGGCAGCCGGCGCTCGGCCACCGCTGCAACCCGGCCAAGCTGCTGCTCGACCCCTACGCCCGGGCCGTGGACGGCCAGATCGACAACCACGCCTCGCTGTACGAACGCGCCCCGGACGGGCCGGCCCCGGCCGACAGCGCCGGGCACTCCATGCTGGGCGTGGTCACCGACCCCTTCTTCGACTGGGGCGACGACCGCCCGCCCCGGACGTCGTACACCGACTCGGTGATCTACGAGGCCCACGTCCGCGGCCTCACCATGACCCACCCGGACGTCCCGCGGCGGCTCCGCGGCACCTACGCCGGCCTCGCGCACCCCGCTGTCACCGACCACCTCACCTCGCTCGGCGTGAGTGCCGTCGAGCTGATGCCGGTGCACCAGTTCGTCCAGGACGGCGTGCTGCAGGACCGGGGCCTGTCCAACTACTGGGGCTACAACACCATCGGCTTCTTCGCCCCGCACAACGCCTACGCCGCCTTCGGCACCCGCGGCCAGCAGGTCAACGAGTTCAAGGCCATGGTGAAGGCGCTGCACGCGGCCGGCCTCGAAGTCATCCTGGACGTGGTCTACAACCACACCGCCGAAGGCAACGAACGGGGCCCCACCCTGTCCTTCCGGGGCATCGACAACGCCTCGTACTACCGCCTGGTCGACGGTGACTGGGCGCACTACTACGACACCACGGGCACCGGCAACAGCCTGCTGATGCGCCACCCCTACGTGCTGCAGCTGATCATGGACTCGCTGCGGTACTGGGTCACCGAGATGCACGTCGACGGCTTCCGCTTCGACCTCGCGGCCACCCTGGCCCGGCAGTTCCACGAGGTGGACCGGCTGTCGGCGTTCTTCGACCTGATCCAGCAGGACCCGGTGATCAGCCGGGTCAAGCTGATCGCCGAGCCCTGGGACGTGGGCGAGGGCGGCTACCAGGTGGGCAACTTCCCTCCGCTGTGGTCGGAGTGGAACGGCAAGTACCGCGACGCCGTGCGGGACTTCTGGCGGGCCGAGCCCGGCTCGCTCGGCGAGTTCGCCTCCCGGCTCACCGGCTCCTCCGACATCTACCAGCACAGCCGGCGCCGACCGCGCGCGAGCGTCAACTTCGTCACCGCGCACGACGGGTTCACCCTGCGCGACCTGGTGTCGTACAACGACAAGCACAACGAGGCCAACGGCGAGGACAACCGCGACGGCGAGAGCAACAACCGGTCCTGGAACTGCGGGGCCGAGGGCGAGACCGACGACCCGGCCGTCCTCGAACTCCGCGCCCGCCAGCAGCGCAACCTGCTGGCCACCCTGCTGCTCTCGCAGGGCATCCCCATGCTGTGCCACGGCGACGAACTCGGCCGCACCCAGCGCGGCAACAACAACGCCTACTGCCAGGACAACGAGATCTCCTGGGTGGACTGGGACCTCACCGACGGACAGCGCGGCCTCGCCGAGTTCACCCGGCACCTGATCGCGCTGCGCGCCGCACACCCGGTGCTGCGCCGGCGGCGCTTCTTCCGCGGCGAGACCGCGACCAACGCCGAGCAGCCGCTGCCCGACCTGATGTGGCTCAGGCCCGACGCCCGCGAGATGACCGGCCGGGACTGGCAGCGCGGCGACGCGCACTCGGTCGGTGCGTTCCTCAACGGCGACGCCATCGCCGAGCGGGACCCCTACGGCCGGCGCATGACCGACGACTCGTTCCTGCTGCTCGTCAACGGCTACTGGGAGCCGGTCGTCTTCCGTCTCCCCGACGGATCCTTCGGCGAACGCTGGACCGCCCTCGTCGACACCGCCGACCCCGACGGCATCCCCGACGAGCGCGAGCAC
>NZ_BNBF01000017.1:162253-203537 GCF_014654935.1 Streptomyces capoamus | reverse complement strand
AAGGCGGCGACGAAGCTCCGGGTGGAGGCGCGGAGCCTGGTCCTGCTGTCCCGCCCGTCGCGTGCCGCCCGATGACGGGGCCGTCGTGCTCCCCGCCGCGCGCCATGCCGAGGACGCCCTGTCAGTGGCCGTGGTTAGGGTGGCGATCATGACTATGGCAGCAGTGATGATCACGGTGGATTGCGCGGAACCGCAGGAGCTGGCCCAGTGGTGGGCCACTGCGCTGGGAGGTGAGATCGCCCAGGACCACGGTGACTTCGTCATCGTCAGAGCGCAGCCGCTGGCACTGGGTTTCCAGCGCGTGGCCGAAGAGCGGCGGGGCAAGAACCGTGTGCACATCGACTTCGCCGCCGCGCCCGGCACGGGCCTGGCCCAGGAGGTGAAGCGGCTGGTCGGTCTGGGGGCGAGCGTCGTCGGCGAGCACAGCGTTCCGGGTCTCACCTGGACCGTGCTGCAGGACCCGGCCGGCAACGAGTTCTGCGTCCACTGAGCCGAGCTCCGCTTCGACGGCGGCCCTGGGTCCGGCGCGCGCCGGACTCAGGGGCTGCCCCGTGACGTCACCGTGAACTGGGCCCCGTCGGCGTCCCGCAGGATCGCCTCCGTCTCGTCCTCGCGCAGGACGCTCCCGCCGTGCTTCTCCGCCGCGCGGGCGCAGCCGGCCACGTCGGCCACCGAGAAGTGGATCTGCCAGTGCGGCCGTACCTCGGGGTCCGGAGCCGCCTCCACCGCGCCCGAGTCGATACGCGCCACGATGTCGCCGCGGCTGCGCAGCACCACCTCGCCACCCTCGTACTCGACCTCGCAGCAGCCCGGCAGCCCGCTCGCCCAGTCCAGGATCTCGCCGTAGAAGATCGCCGCGTCGAAGGCGTCCCGGGTGTGCAGCCGGACGAAGGTCGGCGCCGCCTGCCGCCACGCCTCCCAGTTGGTGACCAGTTCGCCCTGCCAGATCCCGAAGGTGGCCCCGTCCCGGTCGGCCAGCAGGGCGGCCCGGCCCGGCGGGAAGGACAGCGGCCCCACCGCCGCCGTACCGCCGCGCTCCCGGACGCGGGACACGGCCACGTCGGCGTCGGGCACGGCGAAGTAGGGGGTCCAGGCCACCGCCATCTGCCACATGGAGGCGACGGCGGCGATCCCGGCCACCGGGACCCCGTCGGCCAGGGCGATGCGGAAGTGCTCGCCAAGTTCGGCACCGCGCCAGCGCCAGCCCAGGACGGCGGCGTAGAAGTCCTGGGTGGCCTGGAGGTCGCGGCTGGTCAGACTCACCCAGCAGGGCGCGCCGAAGACGGAATCGGTGGAGACGACTTCTCTTCTGCGCGGTCCGGCGCCGGCGGGGGTGTCGTGTGTCATGGCACTCGCGTCCTGCTCTCGGGGCCGGGCGGCCACCGGTGTGCCACCAGTGTCCGGCCGGAACGGGGTGGTGTGCCTCCCGGGTACCCCGGGTGGCGGGTGCCCAGGCACCTGCGCAGCATGGAGGGGTGGCGAAGAGCGAGCCCGACCGGGTGGCCGCGCTGCAGGCGGAGGTCCGCCAGATGAAGGAGGCGATGGCCTCCCACGCGGTCGTGGACCAGGCGATCGGGATGGTGGTGGCCCTCGGCCGGATCACCCCGGACCGCGGGTGGCAGGTGCTCAAGGACGTCTCCCAGCACACCAACATCAAGCTGCGCAACATCGCGGAGCTGATCCTGATCTGGGGGCGGCGCGGTGACATCCCCGCCGAGGTGCGGGCCGCGCTGGAGGACGCGCTGGACCGGTACGGTCCCACCCAGGTGCCGGGTTCCGAGGAGGAGTAGCCCGCGTGGGCGGGCGGGGGACCTCAGCGGGTGCGGGCCTCCGCGAGCAGTTCCTCGCGCAGCCGGTCGAAGCAGCCGCTGAGCAGCCGGGAGACGTGCATCTGCGAGATACCGAGCTGCTGGGCGATCCGGCTCTGTGTCATGCCGCCGAAGAACCGCAGGTAGAGGATGGTGCGCTCGCGCTCCGGCAGCGCCGCCAGGCACGGCTTGACCGCGGCCCGGTCCACGACGAGGTCGTACCCCGGGTCCGGTCCGCCGAGCGAGTCGCCGAGGGCGTAGCCGTCGGTGCCGGCCACCTCGGCGTCCAGGGACAGCGCGGAGAAGCACTCCAGCGCCTCCATGCCGGTGCGCACCTCGTCCTCGCTCAGCCGGGTGTGCGCGGCGATCTCGGCGACGGAGGGGGCCCGGCCCGGCGTGGTCTGCGACAGCTCCTTCGTGGCGGCGCGGACCCGGTTGCGCAGGTCCTGCACCCGGCGCGGCACGTGGAGGGTCCACATGTGGTCCCGGAAGTGGCGCTTGATCTCACCGGTGATGGTGGGCACGGCGTACGCCTCGAAGGCACGGCCGCGGTCGGGGTCGTAGTGGTCGACGGCCTTGACCAGGCCCAGGGCGGCCACCTGGTACAGGTCTTCCAGGGCCTCGCCGCGGCCGCGGAAGCGTACGGCGATCCGCTCGGCCATCGGCAGCCACAGCCGGACCAGCTCGTCCCGGAGCGCCTGGCGCTCGGGGCCGTCCGACAGACCGGCGAGCCGCCTGAAGGCGTCCGCCGTGTCCGGGGCGTCGTCATGGGGATGGGGCTTCGTGCTGCCCGTGACACGCATTGCGCGCACCTCTCTCAGCAGGTGCTGGATGGACAGACACCGTGGGGGGTGCGCTCGGATCATGGAGATCATGGAAAGGACACCGGGGCGCGGTCACCTCCCGCCTCCCACGGACGTGCCTCCTGTCCGAAGCACTTGTCTACTCATTCCCACTTAGGGACATCTAGAAACAATAGTGGCAAATCGGGCAGTACATCAGGCATGGGTCGTCGCCCGTACCGGTTCCGCCGGGGACGTGATGTGCCACACGCGCCCGCGGCCGGCCGGAAGGCGCCCCGCGACCGTTCTTCCTGGGCAGCGCTTGATCACTGATCAAAGCGGGCGAATACCCTGGCCACAGCGCATTCTGCTCATTTGACAGTGCACTCGGCACACAGATAGACAGCAGCTCTCGAAGGTCGAGAGGGGCACCGTGTACGAGCCGAACGTGGTCGGGGACTGGCAGGAGTGCGAGGAGCATGCCGGTCTGCGGGTCCGCGTCCACCGCCTGGAGGCGGCCGAGCCGCCGCGCGGACGGGACGACGCCGCCGCCGGGCTGACGTACTTCAGTGTCCGGGTGACCGTCGAGAACCGCGGCGCGCGCCACTACGGCATCCACCTCGAGGACGGCCAGATCGACGTCCGGGTCGGCCCGGACGGTGAGGGCGCCTTCATCGACTGGCGCAACTCCCAGTTCATCGAGGGCTTCGACGTCTACCCGCTGCGCCGGGCCACCGCCGTCGTCTACGCCGCCGCGCCCGAGGCCGCCCTCACCCATGTGGACGTGCAGGTGCAGCTGCGGGTGGACGACGAGTGGGCCGACCGCAGGCTGTGGGCGGGCGGCATCGGCGCCGTGGAGCCCACCGCGGCGGCCGCGCCCGCGGGCACCGGTCAGGGCAGCCTGGCCCACCAGGTCAGTGCTTTCCTGAGGGACCAGGCGGAGCCCGGCTCCGCCTGATCCGCGGGGCGGCACCCGTCGTACCGCGAGCGCCGCCCCGTGGATCAGTGCGGGATGCCGTCGATGATCTCGCGCGCGCCCTGGCGCAGCAGCGCCACCGCGACCGAGGTGCCGAGCGTGGCCGGATCCAGCCGGCCCGCCCACTCGTGGGCGTTCAGCCGGGTCTTGCCGTCCGGTGTGAAGACACAGGCGCGCAGGGAGAGTTCACCGCTGCGGTCCACGCGCGCGTAGCCGGCGATGGGGCTGTTGCAGTGGCCCTGCAGCACATGCAGGAACATCCGCTCGGCCGTCGCCTCCCGGTGCGTGGCCGGATCCCCGAGCCCGCTGACCGCATCGATCAGTTCGGTGTCGTCCTGCCGGCACTGCAGGGCGAGGATGCCCGCCCCGATCGGCGGCATCATCGTCTCCGGGGACAGCACTTCGCTGATCACGTCCGTCCGGCCGATGCGCTCCAGGCCGGACACCGCCAGCAGCAGCGCGTCCGCCTCGCCGGCCGCCAGCTTCTCCAGCCGGCGGTTGGCGTTGCCGCGGAACGGCACGCACTGCAGGTGCGGGTGGGTGGCGGCCAGTTGGGCGATCCGGCGCACCGCGGAGGTGCCGATACGGGTGCCGGCCGGAAGTTCGTCCAGGGTGAGCCCGCCCGGGTGCACCAGCGCGTCCCGGATGTCGTCCCGCTTCAGGAACGCGGCGAACACCGTACCGGCCGGCAGCGGACGGTCGGCCGGGACGTCCTTGACGCAGTGCACGGCCAGGTCCGCCTCCCCGGCCAGCAGGGCGGCGTCGACCTCCTTGGTGAACGCCCCCTTGCCCTCGACCTGGGACAGATCCCCGAGCCACTTGTCGCCGGTGGTCCGCACGGGGACGACCTCGGTGCGCACACCCGGGTGCAGCACCGCAAACTCGGCGCGGACCCGCTCCACTTGGGCCAGCGCCATGGGCGAGTCACGGGAGACGATTCGGATCAGTTCGGGAACCGGCATGCGCACACGATAGACCCCCGTGGCTCATCCCGCGTCCGTGGGCAGGTCCGCCGCCGACTCCTCCGGGGTGAGGTCGGGGCGCAGCCGCAGCCAGGACGGCTGGCGGAGCATCCCGTGCCGGGTCCGGGTGCTGTAACTGACCTCGCCCACCAGCCGGGGCAGCACCCACCGGGCGCCCGGCACGCGCGGCACCGGGTCGAAGGGGCACCGCTCGCTCGCCGCGTCCCGCAGGAGTTCCGCCAGGGCGGCGCGCTCGGCCTCGCTCCAGCCGGTGCCCACCCCGCCGACGTACCGCAGCCGGCCGGCGGGGTCCCGCTGCCCCGCCAGCACGGCACCGGGCAGGCCGCTCAACCGCCCCTTGCCGGGCAGCCAGCCACCGACGATCACGTCCTCGGCCCGCATGTTCCGGATCTTGATCCAGGCGCGGGACCGCACCCCGGGCTCGTACACCGAGTCCAGCCGCTTGCACACCAGGCCCTCCAGGCCGTGCTCCCGGGTGGCGCGCAGCGCCTCGGCGCCGTGCCCGGTCACGGCGGCCGGCGTCGACCAGTACGGCCCGGCCAGCCCCAGCTCCTCCAGCCGCGCCCGGCGCCGCGTGTACGGCAGCCGGACCAGTGGTTCCGCCAGGTAGGGCACGTCGAACAGCACCAGGTGCACCGGCACCCGGGCGGCCCGGCGCGCCGCCCGCGCGGGAGCGTGCGCCAGGCCCATCCGGCTCTGCAGCAGCTGGAAGTCGGCCCGTCCCCGCTCGTCCAGGGCCAGCACCTCGCCGTCCAGTACGGCGGGTACGGTCCCCAGCGCCCCGCCCAGCGGCCGCAGTTCGGGGTAGGCGGCGGTGATGTCCTCGCCCGAGCGGGCGCGCAGCAGCACGCTGCCGTCGCCGGGCAGGTAGACCATCACCCGCTGTCCGTCCTGCTTGGTCTCGTACGCCCACCGCGCGTCCTGGGCGGCCGGCGGCAGCGTCCCGGACGTGGCGAGCATCGGCGGGATGAGCGGCAGGGTCACGGCGGTCACGGCAGAAGGTCTCGACCGGGCCCGGCGCCCTCACGCTCCTTTCCCTCCGGGTTCCCCTGAACGGGCCCGCACGGGGCGCCGCCCCGGTCGTCCGCGGACGCCGGACCGGACCGCGGCGGTCCCGGGTGTCGACGCCGGCGGCGGGCCGCCGGTCCTGTCGGCGCGGTCCGGCGGGAGCGGGAGCGGTCGGGCGGGCTGCGGGAGCGGTCGAGCGGCGTGCGTTCGCCCGGATGTCGGCCGCGGCTCTCCTCACGGCGTGCGGGGTGCCGCCCTGACCCAGCCCAGCGACCGTTCGACGGCCCGCTGCCAGTTCTCGTACTCCGCCTCCCGTCGCCCGGGGTCCATGGCGGGCAGCCACTGCGCGGCCCGGTGCCAGTTGCGGCGCAGCACCTCCAGCCCCGGCCAGTAGCCGGCGGCCAGCCCGGCCGCGTAGGCCGCGCCCAGGGAGACCGTCTCGGCGACCATGGGGCGCACCACCGGCACGTCGAGCACGTCGGCCACGAACTGCATGAGCAGGTTGTCCGCCGTCATGCCCCCGTCCACCTTGAGCTGCTGCAGCGCGACGGCGGAGTCCGCGTTCATGGCGTCGACGACCTCGCGGGTCTGCCAGCCGGTGGCCTCCAGGACGGCACGCGCCAGGTGGCCCTTGGTGATGTACGAGGTCAGGCCGACGATCACCCCGCGTGCGTCGCTGCGCCAGCGGGGCGCGAACAGCCCCGAGAAGGCGGGCACGATGTAGCAGCCGCCGTTGTCCTCCACCGTCCGCGCGAGCGTCTCGATCTCCGGGGCGCTGCTGATCAGGCCCAGGCGGTCCCGGAACCACTGGACGAGGGCGCCCGTGATGGCGATGGACCCCTCCAGGGCGTACACCGGAGGCTGGTCGCCGATCTGGTAGGCGACGGTCGTGAGCAGGCCGTGCCGGGACCGCACGGGGTCGGCGCCGGTGTTGAGCAGCAGGAAGCTGCCCGTGCCGTAGGTGCACTTCGCCTCGCCGGGGGAGAAGCAGGTCTGGCCGAAGAGGGCGGCCTGCTGGTCGCCCAGGGCGGCCGTGATGGAGACGCCCGGCAGCAGCGCGCGGGCCTCGCCGTACGGCTCGGCGGACGACCTGATCGCGGGCAGCATCGAGCGGGGCACACCGAAGAAGTCCAGCAGTTCGTCGTCCCAGGTGAGGCTGCGGATGTTCATCAGCATCGTGCGGCTGGCGTTGGTGGGGTCGGTGAGGTGCAGCCCGCCGTCGGTGCCCCCGGTGAGGTTCCAGATCAGCCAGCTCTCCATCGTCCCGAACAGCACCTCGCCGTTCCGGGCGCGTTCCTCGATCCCCTTGACGTGGTCGAACAGCCATCTGATCCGCAGCGCCGAGAAGTAGGTCGAGGGCGGCAGCGCGCACCGGTCGAGGAAGAACTCCGCTCCGGGGTGCCGTCCCAGTTCCTCGACGAGCGGCGCCGTACGGGTGTCCTGCCAGACGATCGCCCGGCCCAGCGGCGCGCCGGTCCGCCGGTCCCAGAGCACCGTCGTCTCGCGCTGGTTGGCCAGACCGATGGCCGCGATGTCGTCCTGCCCGACACCGGCCTCGGACAGGGCCTCGGGGACCACGCGCCGCAGGTTCTGCCAGATCTCGACCGCGTCGTGCTCGACCCATCCCGGCCGGGGGAAGTGCTGCTGGTGTTCCTTCTGTGCGACCGAGACCAGCCGCCCACGGTGGTCGAAGAGGATGCAGCGGGTCGAATTGGTGCCCTGGTCGATGGACATCACGTACCGTTCGGCCATGATCGGGTCTGCCTTCCGACGGATCGAGGGCGGCTTTCCTGGGCTACCAGCGGGCGGCTCCCAGGTCTCTGGAGATCGCCCGCGCGGCCTCGCGGATCAGGCTGATCAGAGGGGGCCGGGGATGGAGCCGGCCGTCGCAGATCCGCTCGACCGGCCCGGACAGGCCGATGGCGCCGACGACCAGGCCGCCGTGGCCCCGGATCGGCGCGGCGAGCCCGGCCTCGCCCATGCTCATCTCCTGGATCTCGGCGGCCCAGCCGGCTTCCCTGACCTCGGTGAGCGCCCGGGCGAGCCCCTCGGGATCGACCAGGGTGTGCCGGGTGTACGCCTCCAGCCCCGGCTCCCGGCCGGTTTCGACGGCCGCGGTCCCGAAGGCCAGCAGGACCTTGCCGAGCGAGGAGGCGTGCAGGGGGAGCAGCGCGCCCACGTCCAGCGTCTGGAAGGTGTCGTCCGGCCGGAACACGTGGTGGACGATGAGCACCTGGCCCTCCAGCGGGGTGCCCAGGCGCACCGCCTCCCCGCTGCGGGCGGCCAGCGCGTCCGCCCAGTTCAGGGAGCGTGAGCGCAGCTCGTTGACGTCCAGATAGCTGGTGCCGAGGTGCAGCAGCGCGGCACCGAGCTGGTACTTCCCGGTCGCCGCGTCCTGCTCCACGAAGTCCACGTGCTGGAGCGTGCGCAGGATGCCGTGGGCGGTGCCCTTCGCCAGGCCGAGCGACGCCGCCACCTCGCCGAGGCCGAGTCGGCGGGGGCCACCGGCGAGCAGGCGCAGGATCGCCGCCGCCCGTTCGATCGACTGGACTGGGCCGGCCATGAGCCGAGCCTATTACCGCCGCGGACGCTTCGCCCCGCGGGCGGGACGCGGCGGCACCGGCCGGTGCGTTCGGTAATGCCGACCGACGTTCATTGACCCGCCGGATTTGTCTCCCTAGCGTGCAGAGGAGCCCGGAAGACGCCGAGGCACGGCGCCCGACCGGGCGGCACACACCATCGGGAGAGAACATGGCGGCACAGCTCAACACGCTGCTCCGGGCGGCATGCGAACACGTGTGTCCGGTGCCGCCCGTCGCCGGCGCGGTCGCGGCCGTGCGCCGACGCGCGGCGGCGGTCCTCGCGGACTGGAGCGTGTGTTCCGAGATCGTCGAGGACGCCCTGCTCGTCGTGTCCGAACTGGCCACCAATGCGATCATCCACGCCCGGCCCCCGGCCGAGCTGCGGCTGTCCTGGAAGCCCGGCGCCGGCGGCCGGACCCTGCGGGTGGAGGTCACCGACGCGGGACCCGAGCGCCATGCGGGCCGGCCGCTCGACGGGTTCGACCCGGACGAGCACGGCCGCGGCGAGGCGATCGTCCGTGCCCTGGCGACGCACTCCGGCATCCGCATCCACCCGGGCGGGGTCACCCGCTGGGCCGAGCTGGTCGCCGGGTGAGGGGGAGCGGTGGACGGTCGTGACGGGCGCCCCGGCGGGTCGGTACGGACGCGGTCAGCCGCAGCGCAGCGCAGCCTCCGGAAGGGGCGGTGCGGCGGCTCCGGAGGAGGGCTCGTGCGAGGAGGGTTCCTGCTGGGTCTCCTTGCGGAGCAGGAGCAGGGCGGCGTCGTCGTGCAGCCGGCCGCCGACGTGCGCCAGCAGCTCCTCGTGGAGCGCGGTGAGCGTGCGGGACGGATCGTCGCCGGCGTGGCGGGCCACCCCGTCCGGCAGCGGGTAGAACCGGCGCGCGTGGTCGCGGGCCTCGGTGACCCCGTCGGTGTAGAGCAGCAGTTGCTCGCCCACCGCGAACGGCAGACGCTGCAGGCCGGGGTGGAGCCCCGACAGGGCGCGCAGGCCGAGGGGCGGCGCGGGGCGGTCGGCGTCCAGCGCCCGGACCTCCCCGGACGGTGATATCAGCAGCGGGGGCGCGTGCCCGCAGTTGACCACCTCCAGGTGTCCCGACCCGGGGCAGCCGACGACCACGGCGGTGACGAAGTCGTCGGGGCCGAGATTGCGGGCCAGGCTCCGCTCGATCCTGCCGACGACGGCGAGCAGGTCGGGCTCGTCCTGGGCGGCCTCGCGGAACACCCCGAGCACGAGCGCGGCGGTCCCCACGGCGGGCAGCCCCTTGCCGCGCACATCGCCGACGATCAGCCGGATGCCGTACTGGGTGGGCACCAGGGCGTAGAGGTCCCCGCCGATGCGGGCCTCGGCCGCCGCGGCGCTGTAGCGGACGGCGACCCGGAACGGGCCGACCCTCTCGGGGACGGGCTGGAGCAGGGCCTGCTGGGCGGCCTCGGCGACCGAGCGGACGGCCGCGAGGACCCGTTCGCGCCGGCCGCGCAGCACGCCGGCCAGACCGCTCGCCGCGGTCACGGCGGACAGGGCGCACAGGACGGCCGCCAGGTCGTGCGCGGGGGTGCCGTGCACGACGCCCAGCACCGTGCCCGTGGCCGCGGCGAGGAGGCCGGCGCCCAGCACCCCGCGCGGCCCGTTGGTGGTGGCCGCCAGCGCGGGCCCCGCGGCGAGCAGCGGCAGCCAGACCATCCCGGCCCCGCCGGCGACGTCGACGAGGACGACGACGGCGACGACCAGGACCGGCAGTGCGGGCATGCTGGCGGCCAGCTGCCCGGCGGTGCGCCGGCGTACCGATGACCAGGCGCGCGCCGCACGGTTCCGGGACAGCCGCGTCGGTGTGTGGTCGCCGCCTTGGTGTCGGGGCTGGCTCATGTCTCGTCCGCAGTCCTCGCCGCTAGGGGTGCACACCCGTAATGTCCGTTTCATCCAGCAAACGGGCTGGGGGCGGGCGGCGACAAGGAGCGGATTTTCAGATAGTGAGCGAGAGCCCTCTGGTCACCCGGCTCGCGATCGGGAGCAGCCGGGACCGGATCTCCCGGAGGCGGTCCCGCCGCTCCGCCGGCAGGGAGACGCCGAGCGAGCCGATGACGCCGCCGCGGTAGACGGGGACGGCGACGCACACGGTGCCGAGCGCGTACTCCTCCAGGTCCGTGACGGCCGGAGCCAGCGGGGGCGACTGGATCCTGCGCAGCAGCTCCGGCACGCTCGTCACCGTGCGGGGCGTGAGGTCGGCCAGGTGGTGGCGGGAGAGGTAGTCCCGGCGCGCCTCCTCGTCCATCTCGCGCAGCACGGACTTGCCCAGCGCGGTGGCGTGCCCGGCGTCCTCGAAGCCGACCCAGAGATCCACCCGGGGCGTGCGGGGGCCGTCGACGATGTCGGCCACCCTGATCTCGCCGTCCTCGTAGAACGTGAGATAGGCGGCGGTGGACAGTTCGTCCCGCAGCGAGGCCAGCGCCGGGCGCACGCGGCTGAGCAGCGCCTGGGTGCGGCCCGCCGTGTGCAGCGAGTTCAGCCGGTCGCCGAGGACGAACCCGCCGTCCTCCAGTTTCCGCACGTATCCGTCGTGCACCAGGGTGCGCAGCAGGTGGTAGGCGGTGGCCAGGGGCAGCCCCGTCTCGCGTGCCAGCTGTTTCGCGGGCGCGCCGTTCTCGTGCTCGCTCACCGCCTCCAGCAGTCGGAAGGCCCGCTGCACGGAGCCGATGAGGGTGGGCCCGTCCTGACCACCCATGGCACCAGGCTGCCCCGGGCCCCCTGGCACGGGCAAGACCGGACGGGACGACGACGGACGCCTCCGTTCACCTTCCCGGAAACCCGCCCCCGGCCCTACCGTCCAGTAATATCCGGCGCAGGCCACCGAAGGAGGAACCGTGTCCCGGTCCCAACGCTCACCCCTGCTGCTCGCCGGTCTGCTGGCGGCCGCCGGGGTCGCCCACTTCGCCACCCCACGGACGTTCGACGCGATCGTCCCGCGCGCGCTGCCGGGTCCGCCCAGGGCCTGGACGTACGGCAGCGGAGCGGTCGAACTGGCCCTGGCGGCCGGGATCGCGGCGCCCGGGACCCGCGCGCCCGCCGCGAGGGCGGCGGCCGCCTTCTTCGTCGGCGTCTTCCCGGCGAACGTCCAGATGGCCGTCGACTGGCGCGACCGGCCGGCGCCGCTGAAGACCGCGGCCCTCGCCCGGCTGCCCCTCCAGCTGCCCCTGGTGCTGTGGGCACGCGCGGTGGCCCGCGGCGGGGCGGGGCGGTCATGAGCGAGCGCCTCGCGATCGGCGACAAGGCCGAGGACTTCGCCCTGCCCGACGAGACCGGCACGATCCGCCGGCTCACCGGACTGCTGGCCGACGGCCCCGTCGTCCTCTTCTTCTACCCCGCCGCCCTCACCCCCGGCTGCACCGCCGAGGCCTGCCACTTCCGGGACCTCGCCGCCGAGTTCGCCGCCGTCGGCGCCCGGCCGGTCGGGGTCAGCGGGGACACCGTCGACAAGCAGCAGGAGTTCGCCGGCCGGCACGGCCTCGGCATGCCCCTGCTCTCCGACGCCGACGGCACGGTCCGCGACCGGTTCGGCGTCCGACGCGGCTTCTCCCTTGCCCCGACCAGGAGGGTCACCTTCGTGATCGCCCAGGACCGTACCGTCCTGGAGGTCGTCCGCAGCGAACTGCGCATGAACACCCACGCCGACCGGGCCCTCGCCGCCCTGCGTGCCCACCGGCACTGAACGGCCGCCCACGCGCCGCAGGGGCCGGGGCTCACTGGAACGGGCAGCCCGGGTTCGGCGCGTCCTCGGAGAACGGCGAGCCGTGCGGCAGCACGTACAGCACCTCGAGCACGAGCGGCGTGTCGCCCAGGTTGCGGCCGATGTGGACGTGGTCCGCGCCGGACGGCTCCGTGATCGACGCGCCCGCGCGGTACACACCGTCCGAGGCGCACCCGGCGTCGAAGTGGCTGAGCGTGCCCTGCCGCACGACCCCGTACAGCGGACCGTCGTGGTAGTGCCAGCCGGTGCTCTGACCGGGCGGGACGGTGATCTCCCGCAGGGTGTAGTCGGTGCCCCCGACCGTGGTCTGCGCGAGGATCCGGGCCGTCACCCCGGGGCCCGCCGGGGTCGCCCCGGCGGACCCGCAGGTGAGGACGGTGGCGGCGGTCAGCACGCCGGTCACGGCGGTACGGAGTGCGGTGCGCATGCGTAAGCCTCCAGGGACGCGAGCGGATACCGCCGCGAACATAGAGGCACAGCGGGCGCGCCGGGGCCGGAATCCACTGATCCGGATCGCCCCGGCCGCGTACCGCGGCGCGGCCGCCGGCCCCGGCCGGTCCGCACGGCCACCTGGACCGGGGTGCGTCCGGACCGCACCGCGCGGACCCGCCGCGGGCCCGGGGTTGCGGACCCGGCAGCCGGGGGTGCCGAACTGCCGACCTCCCGGCGGCCTGGGCCGCCCTCGGCGGACCCGGTCAGGAGCGTGTCGAGGGCCCGCGGGTCACCGGACACTCGCCGTCTCCGGCGGCGGCCGCAACCGCCGGGCCCGGGCGTACAGGGCGGTGACGCAGCCGGACAGTCCCGCCACGCACAACAGGGCCGGACCCGGCCCCAGGCGCAGCAGCAGGGCGCCCACGATCCCGCCGGCGAACACGCCGCACACGGTTCCGGCGCGCCGCGCCCGCGCCAGCGGCGGCTCACGGGGCGCGGCCGAGCGCCCCGGCGGGAGGTCCGAGAGCAGTTTCACCAAGGTCATCTGCAACACGGTGGTCGGCATGTCCGGGATGCGCGCCTGCATCATGACGCGACTGCGCCACCCCATGGCCGCCGCGAGCAGCACGACGGCCAGGGACAGGGACGGTTCGGCGGGGGCGTGCCGCCCGCTCGTGCCCACGACCAGCAGCCCGGCCGCCAGCACCGTCCCGGCCTCCACGGTGACGGCCCGCACGAACCACCCGCGTCCACGGCGATCGAGCCGGGTGACGACCAGGTGGGCGGCCAGGGTTCCGACGGTGAAGGCGGCCAGCGCCTCGGCCGGGCGGGCGACCGGCGTCCCGGCCCGCACCACCCCGAACCCGAGGAACAGGACGTTGCCGGTCGTCAGGGCGGCGAACGCGTGCCCGAGCCCGAGGAAGGTGATGGCGTCGACCGCGCCCGCGGTCACGGTCAGCGCGAACAGCACGACGGCGATCCGGACGTGCCTGCGCGCCGGTTCACTGTTCACGCCGTCCACCGATCAGCCGTCCGGCAGGGGAGCGGCCGGCGCCCGGAGCCGGCCGCCGGACCCCGTGTGCGAGCCGACCTCATCCTCCGGTGGCCCGCCGCCGCCCGCATCCGGTGATGATCCGACCGGTTCAGCCCCGGCCCCGCGTGGTGGCCGGCGCCGTGCCAGGGACGGGGAGCATCCGTGCCTCCGCCCGCCCTCCGGTGCCCGCGGGTGACACGATCTTCCCGGCAGTGACAGGACGAGCACCGGAGGGCGCATGACGACCGACAGGACGGCCGGGGAAGCAGCGGACCGCGTCGCGGGCGTGGAGGTGAGGCCGGTCGCCGGGAACATCGGCGCCGAGATCACCGGGGCGGACCTCGCCGGGCCGCTGGACGACGCGGTGGTGGCCCTGATCCGGCAGGCCGTGCTGCGCTGGAAGGTGGTCTTCTTCCGCGGGCAACGGCTGGACCACGCCGGGCACGTCGCCCTCGCCCGCCGGTTCGGTGATCCCGTCGTCCTCGGCCGGCGGGGCAGTGTCTCACCGGCCGGCTTCCCGGAGGTGGAGACCACGGCGGACCGGCTGGAGCTGGGCGGCCGGTTCGGCATGGAGCACGCCGAGTGGCTGGACCGGCGGCGGCACACCCTGCTGCGCGGCTGGCACTGCGACCACGGCGCCCGGATCGACCCGCCGGCCGCGACGATCCTGCGCGCCGAGACCGTCCCGCCGTACGGCGGTGACACCACCTGGGCCAACCTGGCCGCCGCCTACGCCGGGCTCTCCGCCCCCGTCCGCGCGTTCGTGGACGGGCTGCGCGCCGAGCACCGCCTCGGCGTCGGCTACCAGCCCCGGCCCGGCGACGACGCCTACGTCCGCCATCTGCTGGACCACCAGGTGGCCTCGGTCCACCCGCTGGTGCGGGTGCACCCGGAGACGGGGGAGCGGGTGCTGTTCGTCAACGGCTACTACCTGGAGCGCATCACCGGCGTCTCCCGCCCGGAGAGCGCGGCCCTGCTGGAGATGCTGCTGGAGCAGGCGGTCCGTCCCGAGTACACCGTCCGCTTCCGCTGGGAGCCCGGCAGCGTCGCCTTCTGAGACAACCGGGCCACCATGCACCTGGCTCCCAGCGACCACACGCACGTGGGTGCCGCGCGCATCATGCACCGGGTGATGCTCGCCGGAGAGGTCCCCGTCGGCGTGGACGGCAGGCCCTCGCAGGCGGTCGTGGGGACGGAGCCGGGACGCTGGTGACGGCCGGCCGTCCGTCCGTCGGCGGCGACGGTCAGCCGGCCGTCGGCCGCCACCCCAGCGCCGGACCCAGCTTCGTCGCCATGTCCGTCAGGATCTGCACGTAGTCCTCGTGCCCGAAGGTGAACGGCAGCGCGAACGCCACCTCGTCCACCTCACGGAAGGCGGCGTGCGCGTGGAGGCGTTCGGCGATCTCCTCGGAGGTGCCGACCAGGTCCGGGGCGAACAGCAGGCGCGCCGGGCCCTGCGGGGAGGCCGTGCGGGGCAGGCGTTCGGCCGCGTACGCCGCGTACCTGGCGCGCTGCTCGGGACTGGCCGAGTCGGTGGGGATCACCACCAGGCCCTGGGAGACGCGGGCCGCCTCGCCGTCGGGGTGGCGGGCCCGGAACTCCCGGATGTGGGACAGCTGGATCCCGGCGAAGTCCGGCGGCCCGTCGCCGTCCCCGGCCTTGACGACGCTGCTCGTCAGGAGGTTCATCCCGTGCTCGCCGGCCCAGCGGGCCGAGCCGAGGCTGCCGCCGCCGTACCACAGCCGCCGGCCGAGCCCGGGGGAGTGCGGCTGGACGACGTCACTGAACACCTCGAAGCCCTCCACCCCGCTGAAGTCGGTGGCGGGCTTGCCGCGGACCAGGTCCAGCAGCCGCCGGACCCGCTCGTACCCGAAGTCCTCGGCGTCCGCGCTGTGCGGGTACAGGGCGTCCTTGACGTGGTCGTAGTGCATCGGCGGGCCCACGCTGACGCCCGGGTTCAGCCGGCCGCCGGACAGGATGTCCACCGTGGCCAGGTCCTCGGCGAGCCGCAGCGGGTTCTCCCAGCCGAGCGGGATCACCGCCGTGCCCAGCGCGATCCGGCGGGTGCGCTGCGAGGCCGCGGCCAGGACGGCGACCGGTGACGAGATGCCGTACTGCAGGTGCCGGTGGCGGACCCAGGCGCTGTCGAAGCCGAGCCGTTCGCCCAGCTCGATGATCTCCAGCGTGGACTCGTGGCCCCGGGCCGGGTCCGCCGCGTCGAACAGGCCGATGGTGAGGAAGCCCAGCTTGCGCAGCGGGCGGGGGGTGGACGGCACGGCTCCTCCAGCGGTCGTACGTCGGCTCCCGCCCGATTCTCGCAGGCGAGTGTGACAACCGTGTGATCACTTCAGCGGGATGACGACCTCGTCCTCCACCGGCGGGTCGAGTTCCTGCGCGCGGTTGCCGGTCGCTGCGAAACAGCGCAGCCGGACCGCGTCCGGGCTGACGTCCAGCCGCAGGAAGCACTTGAAGAACGGCGGGCTGTAGGTGGCGGACGACGGGGAGAACAGCCGGGTGTAGACCTTCCGGACGGGCAGCCGGAGCAGGGCGGGGCGGCCCGGACGGCGGCCGGCCCCCAGCAGGCCCGCGACCAGCCGGGCCCGGCGGGTGACCCGGGTGCCGGGCCCGGGTGCGCGGGCCGGCTCGATGCCGAGGCGCTCGGCGATCACCGCCGTCGCCTCCGCCTCCGTCAGGGTGAACAGGCGGCGCAGCCGGAGCCGGCGGCCGTAGAGCCGGCTGTAGAAGGCGAGCGAGTCGCCGCGCAGCGGGTAGCAGCGGAACTCCCGCTCGGTGACGCCGCCGACCGACACCGGCGGGATGGTGTGCGTGGCGTGCATGAACGCGCCGCCGCCGCCCGCGACGACGTACTGGACGGTGCGGCCGTCCACGTCGACCGGGTAACGCTGGTAGTTGTGGATGTCACCGCCGATCGCGGCCACGTAGTGGTGCTCGGGGGCCCGGACGATGTCGTCCACCCAGCCGCCGTCCTCGATGGGACAGGGGTGGTGCTCGCCGTCGACGTACAACGGGGACCCGGTGACGAGGATCTTCGGCCGGGGCCCCCGTGACACCTCCCGCAGCCAGGCACCCTGTTCGGCGTCCACCGTGCCCAGCAGGCCGGTGTCGATGCCGACGATCCGAACCGGGCCGGCGTCGATCGCCCAGTACGGTCCCGGCTGTTCGGCCTGCTGCCCGGGTGCCGGCCGCAGTGCCCGGGCCCGGGCGAGCCGTTGCTCGTCGGCGGGGCGGGGCCGGTGCCACAGCAGGGAGCGCCACCCTGCGCGGGTGAGCGGGCGGGGGGGCTCCGGGGCGAGGCGCGGGGTGTCGGCGCAGAAGACGCGCATGAAGGCGCCGAGGTCCTCGTACCAGTCGTGGTTGCCCGGGACGGCGTAGATCGGCGCGGGGTAGTCCCGGTACGGGCGGAAGAACTTGTCGCCGTAGTCGTCGGCGGCGCCGACGGGGTAGATGACGTCGCTGGCGATCACCGCGAAGTCGGTGCCCCGACTCTCCTTCAGGAAGCCCGGTACGACGGCGTACTGGGAGTCGTCCCCCTCTCCGGTGTCCCCCATGACCATGAAGGAGAACCGCTCCGGTACGTCCCGCCGGATCACCTTGTCGGCGGGCGCCCCGGCCGCCGCCCGCCGGGCCACCCAGCGGCTGCGGGTGCGACCGGTCGGGTCCCCGAACCAGGACGCCAGCACGCCGTTGCGGGCGGCCCACAGTATGCGCGGGTTCAGCCACGACAGCTTCTCGACGTGACCGGGCATCAACTTCCGGTAGGAGCCGGGCTCGGCGGCGCCCCAGCCGGCGCCCTGTGCGGTATCGCGTGAGGAGTCAGACACGCGGTGCACCGTAACAACGCGCAGGCCGGAAACCGGGCACAGGAGCCCCGCCCGACGCCCGAACGGCCCCCGCGCGCCGCTTCCCCGGTGACGGCGACGGCGAACAGCCGGCCGCCCGACGGTGGCGGCCACCGCCCGCAGCGGTGCCGCGATCGCGTGCGGTACAGGCGTCCTGGGGGCCCTCACTTGTCCCCTCTACCCGCCGTGGTGTGACGTCAGTCACGCCACCACCTGAGCGGAACCCCCGCCTCACGTCTCCCTGTTCGGGTCCCTCGGACCGATAGGGAAAACCCTCGATTGACCCGCCGCACGGTGACATGGCTCGGTCAATGCTGCCATTCTCACCACGCTGATCCACCCCACCGGAGCACGGATCACCGTCACGCACAGCTCAGCTCGCCCGGGCAGCAGACCCCTCTGCCCGTCTGTCACCGGCCGCCGACCGGCGGCCGCAGCAGGAGGAGTACGAGTGAGACCCCACAGATCCCTTCCCCACAAGGGAGCCACGGTCGGAGCAGCCCTGCTCTCCACCGCGGCCTTCCTCGCCGTCGGCCTCCAGGCGGTCCCGGCGACCGCAGCCCCGGCCGCGGCCCACCCCAGCCCGCTGCGCGCCGGAGGCCTGGCGGCCAAGCTCAGCCCGGCCCAGCACCAGGCGCTGCTCAAGAGCGCCCGGCAGCACACCGCGACGACCGCCCGCAGCCTGGGCCTCGGCGCGCAGGAGAAGCTCGTCGTCAAGGACGTCGTCAAGGACAACGACGGCACCCTGCACACCCGCTACGAGCGCACGTACGCCGGGCTGCCCGTCCTCGGCGGCGACCTCGTCGTGCACACCCCGCCCGCCTCGCTGGCCAAGGGCACGGTGAGCACCACCTTCAACAACAAGCGCACGATCAAGGTGCGTTCCACCGCCGCCACCGTCAGCAGGGCCGCCGCCACGACCAAGGCGCTGAAGGCCGCGAAGACCCTGCACGCGAAGAAGCCCACCACCGACAGCGCCCGCAAGGTGATCTGGGCCGGCACCGGCACCCCGAAGCTCGCCTGGGAGACCGTGATCGGCGGCTTCCAGGACGACGGCACGCCCAGCAGGCTGCACGTGATCACCGATGCCACCACCGGCAAGGAACTGCACCGGTTCCAGGCGGTCGACACCGGCATCGGCAACACCCGCTACAGCGGCCAGGTCTCGCTGACGACGACCCAGTCGGGCTCGACCTACACGCTGAACGACGGGACCCGCGGCGGTCACAAGACGTACAACCTGAACCACGGCACCTCCGGCACCGGCACGCTGTTCTCGCAGTCCAGCGACACCTGGGGCGACGGCACCAACTCCAACGCCGCCACCGCCGGCGCGGACGCGCACTACGGCGCCGCGGTGACCTGGGACTTCTACAAGAACACCTTCGGCCGCGGTGACCTGGGACTTCTACAAGAACACCTTCGGCCGCAGCGGCATCCGCAACGACGGCGTCGCCGCCTACTCCCGCGTCCACTACGGCAACGCCTACGTGAACGCCTTCTGGGACGACACCTGCTTCTGCATGACCTACGGCGACGGGTCGGGCAACAACGACCCGCTCACCTCGCTGGACGTGGCCGGCCACGAGATGAGCCACGGCGTCACCTCGAACACCGCGGGCCTGGAGTACAGCGGTGAGTCGGGCGGCCTGAACGAGGCCACCTCCGACATCTTCGGCACCGGCGTGGAGTTCTACGCCAACAACTCCACCGACGTCGGTGACTACCTCATCGGCGAGAAGATCGACATCAACGGCAACGGCACCCCGCTGCGCTACATGGACAAGCCGAGCAAGGACGGCGGGTCGGCGGACAGCTGGTACTCCGGCGTCGGCAACCTGGACGTGCACTACTCCTCCGGTCCGGCGAACCACATGTTCTACCTGCTGTCCGAGGGCAGCGGCACCAAGGTCATCAACGGCGTGACCTACAACAGCCCGACCTCCGACGGCGTGGCCGTCACCGGCATCGGCCGCGACGCCGCGCTGAAGATCTGGTACAAGGCGCTGACGTCGTACATGACGTCCAGCACCAACTACGCCGGCGCCCGCACCGCCGCCCTGAACGCCGCCGCCGCGCTGTACGGCACCAACTCCACGCAGTACGCCGGAGTGGGCAACGCGTTCGCCGGCATCAACGTCGGCGGCCACATCAACCCGCCGAGCAGCGGGGTGACGGTCACCAACCCGGGCAGCCAGTCCTCCACGGTCGGCACCGCCGTCAGCCTGCAGATCCAGGCGAGCAGCACCAACAGCGGCGCCCTGACCTACAGCGCCTCCGGACTGCCCGCCGGCCTGTCGATCAACAGCTCGACCGGTCTGATCTCGGGTACGCCCACCACGGCGGGCACGTCCAGCACCACCGTCACGGTGAAGGACTCCACCGGTGCGACCGGCACCGCCACCTTCAGCTGGACGGTCAGCACGACCGGCGGCGGCTGCACCTCCGCGCAGCTGCTGAGCAACCCCGGTTTCGAGTCGGGCAGCACCGGCTGGACCACGACCAGCGGCGTCATCACCACCGACAGCGGTGAGGCGGCCCACAGCGGCTCCTACAAGGCCTGGCTGGACGGGTACGGCTCCTCGCACACCGACTCCGCGTCCCAGTCGGTGACGATCCCCGCGGGCTGCAAGGCGACCCTGACCTTCTACCTGCACATCGACACCGCCGAGACCGGCAGCACCGCCTACGACAAGCTGACGGTGACCGCGGGTTCGAAGACCCTCGCCACCTACTCGAACGTCAACGCGGCCTCCGGCTACACCCAGAAGACCTTCGACCTGTCCTCGCTGGCGGGTTCGACGGTCACCCTGAAGTTCAACGGCGTGGAGGACTCCTCGCTGCAGACCAGCTTCGTCGTCGACGACACGGCCCTGACGACCGGCTGAGCACCCCGTGACGCAGCGGTCCCGCACCCCGTCCGCCGGGGTGCGGGACCGTGCCGTGTCAGCTGAGCGGATCCAGCGTGAGATACGCCTGCTGCGGGCTGCCGTCGTGCACCAGCGACTCCTGGTTGCCGACGTCGTCGAAGGCGAACGCGTACGCCTTCCCGTCGGCCGGCTGCGCGTGGACCTTGCGCGCGTAGTGGTTGGTCACCGTGTCCTGGTAGAAGTTCGCCGTCGTGGTGTCCGGCTGGTTGGGGTTCACCAGCAGGGTCGACCTGTTGAAACCGGCGCACAGCGTACGGGAGATGGGCCCGCGGACGTTGTCGTTGGGCGCGTCCAGCAGCTTGTGGCAGCCGAAGATGCTGGAGGCGTCGGGCTTCTGGAAGCTCGTGACGACCGCACCGGAGGAGTTGGTGAAGTTCATGACGTTCCCGGAGACGCGGCCGTAGTACTTGGTGTTCGGCTGGTCCGCGAACGGCGTGACGGTCAGCGTCGAGGTCGTGTACTTCTGCCAGACCCGGTTGACGTAGTCGTCCATCACGTTCGCCGGCAGCGCGCCGGTCTCCACGCCGTACAGCGGGGACAGCGCGCGCAGCACGGTACCGTCGGAGCGGGTCTGGATCAGGCCCGCCCAGCCGCCCGGCTGCCCGCGCAGCGCGTTGAAGAAGCCGGTCCAGCCCCCGGACTTCAGGTGCCCGGTGCTGCTCACCGTGCCGTCGGCCCGCTGCACCCCGACCGCGTACGGTGCCGAGAACATGTCCACCTGGGTGCTGTTGAGCCACAGCCCGGAGTCGTTGAGCGTGTACTCCGACCAGTTGAAGAGGATGTTGCGGTTGGGGTCGGAGGGGTTCTGCACGGCAGGCTGGACCAGTCCGCCGGTGGTGAGTCTGAAGTCCAGCTTCTGGCCGTAGGAGAAGTAGATCCGACCGGAGAACTTCGGGATGCGGATCGTCTTGGACTGCCCGGCGGCCGGGCCGGGTATCGCCGCGTCCGGCGCGGGCGTCGGCGGGTTGCCGCCGGCCGGCCACGCGTGGAAGACGCCGTTGGCGTCGGCCCAGCCCTGCCGGCCCGAGGACAGCTGGGTGCCGAGGTCGTAGACGTAGACGGGCTCGGAGCGGCCCGAGTTGTTGGTGATCTTCAGGGGGACGGTGTCGGGGACGGCGGCACCGGCGGGGACCGGTGCGCCGAGGACGAGCAGCCCGCCGAGCAGCGCCGAGGCGGCGGTCAGGGGCAGCGCGCGGCGGGTGAGCCTGTGCGGCACTCTCCACCTCCGTGTGGGGTCGGGGTCGTACGGAAATTGGTCCGTACCTGTTTGAGAGCGCTCTCAGATTCGTGCCGCGGTGCGTTCATGTCAATGGCATGAACAGGAAATGACGAACGGGTCGCCGGAACGGGAGGTCTCGAACGGAACGTGCCCGGACCGGATCCCCCGGCGCCCCTCGGGCGGGGCTCCGGGCGCCGGCCTCAGAAGGTGCGATCGAGCAGGTCGAGCAGTGCCGCCCAGTGCCGTTCGGCGGCCTCCGGGTGGTAGGCGGGGGTGTCCGCCTGGGTGTAGCCGTGCGCGGCGCCGGGATAGACCTCGCAGGTGTGCCGTACCCCGGCGGCGGTCAGCTCCTCCTCGAAGCGCACGATCTGCTCCTCAGGGAGCGACGGGTCCGCGTCGGCGTGCCCGAAGTACAGCTCCGCGGTGATGTTGCGGGCCTCCAGGTGCGGGCTGTCCACGTCGTCGGTGGCCAGCCGTCCGCCGTGGAAGCCGGCCACCGCCGCGACCCGGTCCGGGTGCGAGCCGGCGGTCCACAGCGCGAGCCGGCTGCCCATGCAGTAGCCGGTCACCGCCACCGGGCCGTCGGCCGCGAGCGGACTGGCGGCCAGCCACCGCAGATAGCCGTCCGCGTCCCGCTTGACCAGGTCCGGGGTCAGGGAGGCCAGGACCGGGCCGATCCGCCTCCAGATGCTGGGGTCGGCGTCCGGGTCGATGAACTCGGGCAGCTCCACGACCGGCGCCCGGCCGTGGCGGTAGAACACGTTCGGCACCAGCACCGTGTAACCGGCCCCGGCGAGCCGGTCGGCCATCGCGCGCAGGTGCGGGCGCAGGCCGTAGGCGTCCTGGTAGAAGAGGACGGCCGGACGGGGGCGGCCGTCGGCCGGGTGGGCGAGGTAGGCGTCGGCGACGCCGTCCTCGGTGGGGACGTCGACGGCGGTCGCCTGGACATCGGTCATCGTGAGAAGGCCCTCCCTCGGAGATGGGCGGCGGGCGGCGGGCACCTGTCCCACGCCGCGGCTACGGCCATGCTGCCACGCCCCGCAGGGACCAGCGCAGTCGGCATACCGCCTGGTCACCGCGGTGGCCGCGGTGCGGACAGCGGTACGGCGCTCACCTCCCGAACCGGGCGGCGGGCCGGCGCCGGTCTCCCGTGGTGCCTCGCGCACTCGGCCGGCCGGTTCACTCGAAGCGGTCGGTGTCGCCCGCGCCCCGCCGCACGATCTCCGCCTCCCCGCTGGAGAAGTCGACCACCGTCGTCGGCTCGGTGCCGCAGTCCCCGGAGTCGACGACCGCGTCCACCACGTGGTCGAGCCGGTCCTTGATCTCCCACCCCTGGGTCATCGGCTCCTCCTCGTCCGGCAGCAGCAGCGTGCTGGACACCAGCGGCTCGCCCAGCTCCGCCAGCAGCGCCTGGGTGACCACGTGGTCCGGGATGCGCACGCCCACGGTCTTCTTCTTCGGGTGCTGGAGCATGCGCGGCACCTCGCGGGTGGCCGGCAGGATGAACGTGTAGCTGCCCGGCGTCGACGCCTTCACCGCCCGGAACACGTCGTTGTCCACCCGGACGAACTGGCCGAGCTGCGCGAAGTCCCGGCACATCAGCGTGAAGTGGTGCCGGTCGTCCAGCCGGCGGATGGAGCGGATCCGGTCCATCCCGTCCCGGCTGCCCAGCCGGCAGCCGAGCGCGTAACAGGAGTCCGTCGGGTATGCGATGAGCGCCCCCGAACGGACCGCGTCGGCGACCTGGCCGATGCTGCGCGCCTGCGGGTTGTCGGGGTGCACGTCGAAGTACTTCGCCATCCGCCGAGCTTATGCCGTCCGCAGCCGCGAGGCGCGCGGCCCCGTGCTCCGACGCTCTTCCCCGGAGGTGCGTCCTCGGTCGACCCTCGTCGGGTTGGCTGGATATATGCCATGCCTCCGAAGTCCGGCCACCCCGCCGAACCCCGCCTCACCAGGCCGGACCTCGCCGTCGGGGTACTGGATGCCGATGGCCGGTTCGGCTGGATCACGACGGTGTACGTCCCGGATTCCCGGGCAAACGACCTGTGAGCCGCCCGGGGCCCTCCCCCCGCCCCGGGCGCGGCATCTCCGCCGGCGGCCGATCCCCCCCCCAGGCCGCCGGCGGAGCCACGTCCGCCGGTCACTCCCCTCCCCGCCTCCCGGGACTCAGCCCTCCAGCCGCACCGGGATCTCCCGCCAGCCATGGGAGATGAACGACGGCACCGGCGACAGGTCGCCGGCCGGAACGGCCAGTCGCATCGCGGGAAAGCGGGAGAACAGGGCCGGCAGCGCGGTCAGTGCCTCCAGGCGGGCCAGCGGTGCGCCGATACAACGGTGCGCACCGATGCCGAACGCGAGATGGTCGTCGGCCGCCCGGGCCGCGTCGAAGACGGCGGCGTCGGGGCCGTAGCGCGCCGGGTCGAGGCCCGCGGCGGCGTACGTCGTGATGATGGCGTCCCCCGCGGGGATCGTCACGCCCCCCACCGTCAGCTCCGTCACCGCGAACCGCAGCGGCAGCGCGGCGACGGACGGATGCACCCGCAGCGTCTCCTCCACCACGGCCTCCCAGCCGATGACTCCCGCACGCACCGCCGCCAGTTGCTCCGGGCCGGTGAGCAGCGCGACCACGGCGTTGCCGATGAGGTTGACGGTGGTCTCGAACCCGGCGCCGACCACCAGCAGCAGCGTGTGCAGCAGTTCCTCGTCGGAGAGCCGGTCGCCGTCCTCGTCCCGCACCCGGATCAGTTCCGTGGTGATGTCGTCGCCGGGCTGCGCCCGCCGGTGCTCGATCAGCGCCCCGAGCACCACGCCGATCCGCTCGTGCACCGACGCCGCGTAGGCGGGGTCCGGATCGGAGGTGTCCATGATGTCGGCGATGAGCCGGGCCGCGTCGGGCCGCAACTCCTCCGGCACCCCGAGCAGTTCGCAGATCATCCGCATCGGCAGCGGGTGTGCGAGCCCGGTCCGCAGGTCGACCGCGCGGCCGTCGGCGCCCTCCGCCTCCAGCGCGGACAGCAACTCGGCCGTCAGGGCGGCCACGCGGGGCCGCATCGCCTCGGTGCGCCGGCGGGTGAAGCTCGGCGCCACCAGCTTGCGCAGCCGGATGTGGTCGGCCCCGTAGGTGGTGAGCATGTTGACCACGCCCACCCAGTTCGCCATCCAGTGCCAGGACGGGTGCCGGTCCAGATCCGGCCACAGCCGCCAGTGCAGACGCGCGTCCTTGCTGACGCGCGGATCGAGGATCAGCTCCCTCAGGGTGTCGTACCGCGTGGGCGCCCAGGCGGGGATGCCGCCGGGCAGTTCCACGGGGACGACGGGGCCGAGCGCGCGCAGCCGGGCGCTCTCGCTCACGATGTCGGAGCCGAAGGGGTCCAGGGCGATACGGTCGGTGACGGTCACGACGGTCTCCAGACGGTCGGCCTCTCACGAGTCGATGCCGTCCATTACACCGTGTCAGCGACTGTGCGCACAGCGGTGCCTCCCCAAGTGGGCTGAAAACCGGCCGAGTCGGCGCCTCACCTGGCCGCCGGTTCGGCCGGCAGGTCGAACACGTGCCGCGGGGAGACGATCCGGGTGATCGCCTGGCCGAAGAGGGTGCTGGGCTCCTCGCCGTCGTGGCCGATGTCGGTGTTGAGGACCACGACGACGCTGGTCCGGGTCGCCGGGAAGTAGATGGTCAGCGATTCGTAGCCGGGCAGGGAGCCGTTGTGGCCGATCCAGCCGTGCACGTCGAAGATGCCCAGCCCGTACCCGACACCGGGGATCGGCGTCGCCGGCGTGACGAGGCGCTGCCGCTGCGTGGCGGGGCTGATCATCCGCTTGCCGTCGGGCAGCCGGCCGGTCGCCACCGTGGGGGCCCAGACGCGCAGGTCGTCCAAGGTGGAGACCATCGCCCCGGCCGCCCAGCCCCAGGACGGGTTCCAGCCGGCGGTCTCGGCGACCTTCCCGTCCGCCGTCTGGTCGGTGTAGCCCTGTGCGTGCGGGCGCGGGAACCGGCTGCCGCTCGGCAGGGACGTGTCCTTCAGGCCGGCCGGGCCGAGAATGTGCTGCTGGAGGTAGTCCGCGAGCCGCTGACCGCTCACCTTCTCCACCACCAGGCCGAGCAGGATGAGGTTGGTGTTGCAGTAGGAGAATTTCTGGCCGGGCCGGAACAGCACCGGGTGGCGGAAGGAGTAGGCGAGCAGCTGCTGCGGGGTGAAGGGGCGCCGGGGGTCGGAGGTGAGCGCCTTGAAGAAGCCGTCGTCCTCGGAGTAGTTGAACAGCCCGCTGCGCATGCCGGCCAGCTGGCGCAGCGTGATCTCGTGGCCGTTCGGTACGCCGTGGACGTACCTGTCGATCGTGTCGTCGAGGCCGACCTTCCCCCGGTCCACGAGTTGCAGCAGCGCCGTCACGGTGAACGTCTTGGTCTCGCTGCCGATGCGCATGTACAGGTCCGGGGTCATCCTCCGGCCGGTCGCCCTGTCGGCGACGCCGAACGAACGGACGTAGTCGGGCTGTCCCGGCGTCCAGACGCCGACGGTCACGCCCGGTACGTCCGCCTCGCGCATCACCCGTTGTACGGACGCGTCGAGTCGGCGCGTCACGTCGGGGGAGAGGGGGCGGACGTCCGACGGCGACGGGCTGGGCGGGGCGGCGGACACCGCCGGTACGCCGGCCGGCGCCGCCCCTGCCGTGACCGGCGCGAACAGCGTGCCGGCCAGGACGGCGACCAAGGCTCCCCGGCGCAGGCGTACGGACGTGGGCGACATGGGCTGCCTCCAAGCGCGTGGCGGCGGCCGTGCGCGGGGCGGACGCCGGGCCGGACCCTGTGCCCGCGGGCCCTCACAGGCCCTCCGAGCAGGCCCTTTCCGGCAGGACCTTCCCAGGATAGGAGCGGGCCGCGCGGGACGCGCGCCGGCAGGGGGCGAGGCGGGCTTCCGGCGTCCCGGTGCCGGTCCGGGTCACCCACCCCTCCTCCGACCGGAGCGGAATGCTTGTCCGACGGGTGGAACACCACGTTCGGGGGACGGGCTCACCCGACCCGGTGAGCGGGCGGTGCGGGGCGTACCGGTCGTGGGCGCCGGACGTTGCCCCGGCATGGATCGCTTGGACTGGATGGACCGGATGGAGCGCATGGACCGGATGCGCGGGCTGCGCCGGGTGGATCGCACGCGCGAGCCGATCTACGCCGGGCTCGTCGCCGAGTGGCGGGCGCAGGGACGGACCGTCCCCGCGGAGCCCGACGAACCGTGGTCCGTCCTCCCCGCCCTCTCCGGCCTCCTCCCGGACGCCCGGCACGAGCCCGGCCGGCTGTGACCCGTCATCGCCCGCACAGCGGCGCGAGCACCGCCAATGTGCCGTTGGCCTGCTGCAACGCGTCCTCCAGGGGCCCGGGTGCGTGGAGCATCCCGGTGCCGTCGGGCGGGACGAGCCACTCCAGGGAGCGGGCGGACCGGTACGGCGGCGGTACCGCGACCCAGGAGCCCTTCGTCGCGTAGCGCAGCCCCGCGCCCACCCAGCCCCCGGACGGGTCCGGCGGCAGGAAGAAGCCGACCCGGCCCGCCGCCGTGTCCACCAGCGTCGGCCCGGGCACCGGAAGGGCCGGACGCCACAGCAGGTCCAGGGTCAGCAGGCCCAGCCGGTCCGGGACGCTCAGCACGTCCCAGAAGCGTCCCGCCTCCAGCAGTGCGAAACCCTCCCCGTGGTCCCATTCCCATTTGCAGGCGCGCGGGTCGGCCGACGCCGCGGCCAGCCACTCCACGCCCCGCATCCACATCGTGTTCGTCATGCACTGCTCCGGGTCTCCTCGCTCGCCCGCCCCAGCGCAGGGAACGGCCGTGACCGGGCACTTCGCGCTTCCGTGCGCCAACCCGGCATATGCATCGTTGTAGATATTTCTACGTGACGGAAGGGGTGGCGAACCCTGGCGTTTGAGTCGGGACGTTCGAACTCCGCGTACCGGTTCGTCAGTTGGCGAGGGGAGTGCGCCACCCGTCCGTGCCGGATCACCGGACAGACGCTTGATTCGACTGTGGCAACGATCGAATCAATTGCCATCCATTGCAGGGATCCAGGTTTCGGTCGTACGCTCATCGCATTCCGTCGCCTGCCCGTCGAGGTGTCCCATGGACCGCGCCCGTCTGCACGCCCTCCTCGCCCGCGAGAGCGCCGAGGCCGAACGCCGGAACCCGCGTTCCCGGGCGGCCTACGCACGCGCCGACCACCTCTTCGGCCGGGTGCCGATGACCTGGATGAACAAGACCGCCGGCGGCTTCCCGCGGTACCTGGCCGAGGCACGGGGCGCCCGCGTCACCGACGTCGACGGCCACACGTACGTCGACTTCTGCCTCGGCGACACCGGTGCGATGGCCGGCCACTCGCCCGCGCCCGTCGCCGAGGCGGTGCACCGCCGGTACGCCGAACTGGGCGGGGCCACCGCCATGCTGCCCACCGAGGACGCCGAATGGGTCGGCGCCGAGCTGACCCGCCGTTTCGGGCTCGCCCGCTGGAGCTTCTCGCTCACCGCCACCGACGCCAACCGCTGGGCGATCCGGCTCGCCCGCGCCGTCACCGGCCGGCCGAAGATCCTCGTCAACAGCTACTGCTACCACGGCAGCGTGGACGAGTCGCTCATCGTCACCACTCCCGACGGCCCCGGGGCGCCCCGGCCCGGCAACGTCGGCGCACCCTGCGACGTGACGCTGACCAGCAGGGTCGCCGAGTTCAACGACCTCGCCGGGCTGGAGCGGGAGCTGGCCCACGGCGACGTCGCCGCCGTGCTCATGGAACCGGCCCTCACCAACATCGGCATCGTGCTCCCCGAACCCGGCTACCTCACGGGCGTCCGCGAACTGACCCGGCAGTACGGCACCCTCCTCGTCAACGACGAGACGCACACCTTCTCCGCCGGCCCCGGCGGCTGCACCGGCGCCTGGGACCTGGCGCCCGACCTGCTCACCATCGGCAAGGCCATCGGCGGCGGCATCCCGGCCGGCGCCTACGGGCTCTCCGCCGAACTGGCCGAGCGGCTGCTGGCCCGCGGCGACCTGGACCTCGTCGACATGGGCGGCGTGGGCGGCACCCTCGCCGGCAACGCCCTGTCGGTCGCGGCCACCCGCGCCACCCTCGAACACGTGCTGACCGGCGAGGCGTTCGCCCGTATGGGCACCCTCGCCGAGCGCTTCGAGACGGGCGTCCGGGACGGCCTGGCGGCACACGGGCTGCCCTGGTCGGTCAGCCGGCTCGGCGCGCGCACCGAGTACCGCTTCACCTCCCCGGCCCCGCGCACCGGCACCGAGTCCGCGGCGGCCTCCGACCCGGAGCTGGAGGACTTCCTGCACCTCTACCTCGCCAACCGTGGCATCCTGCTCACCCCGTTCCACAACATGGCGCTGATGTGCCCGGACACCACCGAGCAGGACGTCGACACGCACACCGAGGTGTTCGCCGCCGCGCTCGCCGAACTGGCCGGCTGAACAGAGGCCCGGGGAAGGAGCCGCGAGACGTGAGGGACATGGACGACATCGACCGCGCCATCCTGCGGGAGCTGCAGACCGACGGCCGTATCGCCTACGCCGACCTCGGCCCCAGGGTCGGCCTGTCCGCCTCGGCCGCCCGGCAGCGCCTGCAGCGCCTGCTGGACTCCAAGGCGGTGCAGGTGGTCGGCGTCACCGACCCGATGGCCATGGGCGGACAGGCCATGGCGCTGCTCGGCATCGGCGTCGACGGCGACCCGCGGGCCGTCGCCGACACCCTCGCCGAGCGCCCCGAGGTCGTCTACTCGGTGCTCACCTCCGGCGGCTTCGACCTCTTCGCCGAGGTGGTCGCCCCCGGCCCGAAGGCACTGCTCGACCTCGTCAACGACGTCGTCCGCCCCATCGAGGGCGTCCGCGAGATCCGCTCCTTCCCGTACTTCGGCATCCACACGCATCGCTTCCTGTGGGACGTGGGCTGACCGCAGGACGGGGTCAGCGGTCCGGCGGAGCGGGCGCCAGCACCAGGATCGTCGCGTCGTCGCGGACCGCGTAGTGACGCCGCAGCAGGTCCGCCCACACCGCGGCGGGCAGCTCGGCGGTCGGGGTGTGCGCCAGGGCGGCCAGGCGCTCCGGCAGCGGGTAGAAGGTGCCCGCGGCGTCCCGCGCCTCCCACACGCCGTCGGAGGCCAGGAAGACCCGGTCGTCCGGACCGAGCGGCACGGTGACCTCCTTCGGCCGGTCGACGCCGAGGAGCCCGATGCCCAGCGGCGGACCGGGCGCGACGCCCACCTCCCGCGCCTGGTCCCCGTGCAGCAGCACCGGCGCGGGATGACCACAGGCCACCACCCGCATCGCGGTCGAACCGGGGGTGAACTCCACCAGCAGGGCCGTCGCGAAGAGCTCCGCGTGCCGTACGTCCGCCGAGTCCACCGCCAGCCGGCGGTCCAGCCGCGCCGCCACCGACTCCAGGTCGGGCTGGTCCAGGGCCGCCTCCCGGAACGCGCCCAGCAGCGACACCACCGTCGCGACCGCCGACAGCCCGTGACCCTGCACGTCCCCCATCACCGCGCGCACCCCGTGCGGGCCGTGCCGCACGTCGAAGAAGTCGCCGCCGACCAGCGTCCCGTCCTGCGCGGGCCGGTAGAAGGCCGCGCAGCCGACCCGTCCGACCCGCTCCGGCAGCGGCGGCAGCACAGCCCGCTGCACCGCCTCCCCGATCGCCCGCTCGGTGTTCAGCTGGGCGTCCCGGTGACTGCGCACGTAGGACACGAACACGCTCAGCGCGGCCACGAACACGATGGTGAGCAGATCGGTGTCGCCCGGGCGGTTCAGATGCGTGGCCGGCACGTTCAGCATCACGACCACGCCCACCCCGAGCACCCCGGTCGCCGCCGGGCCGTACGACAGCACCGCCAGCGGCGGGATGGCCCCCAGCAGGAAACCGAGGTCCCGCGCGTGCGGCGTGACCAGCGTGGCCGAGCCGACGGCCGCCAGCAGCAGCACCGGCAGCACCCGGACCCACCACGGCGGTGGCGCGCCCCGCAGCCAGCCGCGATCCTCCAGGTGCCCGCGCGACGACCAGCCGCGCACCGATGCCACATCCCCAAGCTACGCCGCCGACGGAGGGCCCCGCGCGGAGAGCCGGTGGATCTCCCGCCCGAGACCGGTGACTGCGCCGCCTGAAAACCGGTTGATGCGCCGCTCGGCCGCCCGCTACTCTCTCCCCACCACGTCAGCCGGACGGAAGAAGGAGGTGAGCGCCATGCACGACAGCAGCCGCCGGCGCTCCCCCCGGCCCGTGCCGCGCGCGGGTCACCCCTGATCCGCCCGGGAGCGCCGTACACCGTACGCATCCCGGAGGATTCCCATGACCGATCCGGTCATCCGCACGCTCGACGAGAGCAGTGCCCACCTGTTCCACACCATGCCCGATCCGCTGCGCCTCGGTGAGAGGCACCGCCTGACCCGGTACCGCCCCGACTGGCAGCGCGTCGCCCTGCGCGACGGCCGTACCGTGGCGCGCGCCGCCTGGTGGGCCCGGCCCGAGGACCCGGAACCCCTGCTGATCAACTGGTTCGACGTGGCCGAGGGCGAGGAGGAGGCCGGCGCCGCCCTCCTGCGGTCAGCGCCCTGGCGGACCGACGAACTCGAACTCGACCTGCCCTCCGGCTATCGGGCCGACCCGCGCCTGCGCGCCGCGGCGGACGCCCGCACCGCCGCCGCACGCGGAGCCGGCTACCTGCCCCTGGTCGAGCGTTACCTGTACCGCTGGACGCCGGACCGGGGCCTGCCCGAGCGGCCCGGCCGCCTGGTCTTCACCGCCGAGCCGGACGACACGGTGTTCCTCGGCCTCCTGCGCCGCATCAATGCCGCCACGCTCGACGCGCACGCCCGCCGGGCCGTCGAGCGGGGCGGCGTCGACCAGGCGGCCCAGGAGGACCTGGACGACTTCCACTGGTTCCCGTCACCCAGGCAGTGGTGGCAGGTCGCGCGCACACCGGCGGGCGAGGCGGTCGGCATCCACATCCCGGCACGCAACCCCGCCGGGCCGTGCGTCGGCTTCATCGGCGTGGTGCCGGACCAGCGGGGCCACGGATACGCCTACGACCTGCTCGCCGAGTGCACCCACTTCCTGGCCCGGCGGGGCGCCGAGTTCATCGCCGCCGCCACCGACCAGGGCAACCTCCCGATGGCCGCGCACTTCAGCACGGCCGGCTACCCCGTCGTACGGGAACGCTTGACGTACTGGTCCGACGAGGGCACCGACGCCGGGTGACCGACAGGGCAACCGGCCGACCGGCCCCCCGGACGACCGGGCCGGCAAGACGGCCCGGCGGAGAGCGGCGGCGCCCCGGGGAGGGCGGCGGACTGGCTGAGGGCGGCCGCGGCCACGGGGGGCGACGGACCGGGTAAGAGCGCCGGCTGCGGGGAGGGCAACGGGGTCGGGCCGGGACACGGAATCCGCCGCCCCCGCGTCCCGGCCCGATCGCCCGGCCTCCCGGCCCGGGGCCTCCCGGCCTCCCCGCCTCCCGGTCACCCCCGCCCAGGCTGCCTAGTCCGTCCCGCTCGTCAGGTGGGCCTGGGCCGTGGCCAGGATTTCGGTGATCCGGAGGCCGAACGCGGCGTCGCAGGAGTGCGGCCGGCCCGTGCGGACCGCGCTCACCAGGGCGTCGGCGGCCCGGGCGAGCGCGGGGACCGCGCCTTCGGAACTCCCCGGCAGCACCGTCACCCCGGCCTCGCCGCGCAGCTCCACGTCGGCCCCGGCCGCCGCCGGCGGCGCCGAGAGACTGAGCGTGAGGGTGCTCGACGCACCGGTGGCGTGGTCGAGCACCAGGTGCACGGTGTCCGCCGGACCGTGCACCGCCGCCACCACCTGCCGTACGTCACCGAGCACCGGCAGCAGCACCGACAGGGCGTGCGGGCCGACGTCCCACAGCGCCCCCTTCTCCCGCCGCCACGGAGAGTCCGCGAACGGGCTGTCGCTCGTGAACACCGCGCCGAGCCACTGGGCCCGCGCCGTGAACCAGCCCGGGACGGCGGCCTGTTCCTCGATCCATGCCTCAGGCTCCTTCTGGAAGCGCGCCGTGAAGAACACCACCGACGCCACCCCGGCCCGCTCCACCGCCTCGGTCACGGCCCGCCCCTCGGCCACCGACAGGGCCAGGGGCTTGTCCAGCAGCAGATGACGGCCCGCCCGGGCCGCCCGCACCGCCAACTCGGCCTGTACGGACGGCGGCAGGGCCACCGCCACCGCGTCCACGTCGGCCAGCAGCGCGTCCACGTCGGCGTACGCGGCGACGCCGTACTGCTCCGCGAGCGCCGTGGCCGCGCCGGGCCGGCGGCCCCACACCCCGACGAGGTCGACGCCGGTGTGCCCGGCGAGGGCGGGCGCGTGCGCCGCCCGCGCCCACGGGCCCGTCCCCAGCAGTCCGATGCGCATGTCGCGTTCCCTTCTCCGAGCCGTTCCGTTCCCTCTCGTGCCACGAGTCCGTCTCGTCCCACGAGCCGTTCCCGGTGCCGTTTCCCCGCATTCTCAGGAGGCTGCGCTCCGGTCGCCGTTCGCACGCCCGTCGTCCGGGCCGGGCCGCCCCGCGAGCCAGTCGGCGATGGCGGCGGCGATCGGCTGGCCGGTGTCCATCTCCACGAAGCCGAACTGGCCGGACTGGTTGCACTCCAGGAACCACCAGATCCCGTCGGCGTCCTCCGCGAAGTCGAAGGCGCCGTATGCCAGTTCCGCGTCCGCCATGTAGCGCAGGACGCCCTCGGCGACGCGCGGCGGCACGTCGACGGGCTGCCAGGGGGAGACCGACGGGGCGAACCGCACGTCCACGTCGTCGGGGTGCGCGTCGGGATCGGCGGGCTTGCGTGCGGCCAGCAGGGTGCCGCCGACGACGGTGAGCCGGATGTCGGCCCGCTTGGCGACCCGCCGTTGCAGCAGGGTCGGACCGAACGCCACGGCGCTGAAGTCCGCGTCCGGTGCCACCCGGCTGGTCGGCACCGCCCGGGGCGGCTCCTGCGGGTGCGCGCCCGACACGGGCTTGACCACCAGGTCCGGGAAGCGTTCCGCGAACCGCCGCGCGGCCTGCGGGAACGTGGTGATGAGGGTGGCCGGCACCGGCAGGCCGCTGCGCTGGGCCAGGTGCAGCTGCCAGGGCTTGTGCCGGGCCCGGCGGGCGGCGTCCGGATGGTTCATCCAGCGGGCGTCGCTCCAGCGCAGCATGCCGTAGAGCGCCTGCGCCGATTCCTCCGTCAGCCAGGTGGAAGGCTGGACGGCGCGGGCGGCCGGGGTTCCGGGTCTGCGCACCCAGATGGAGCGCAGGCCGTTCATGCTCACCAGGCGCCCGCCGACGGACAGGTGTCCCCGGCAGGCGCCCTGCACGTACTCGCCCGACAGCGCCACCCCGTTCGTCAGATCGGCGGGGTCGAGCCGGACGACGGGCACACCGGCCTCGCCCAGCCGGAGGACCACCATGTCCGCCGTCACGTCTTCTTCACTGGTCAGGATGAGCACGGTCATCTGTGGAAGGCCCGCGGTTCAGTCGTCGAAGTGCGTCTTGGAACCGGCCGTCGAGGTCGTGGTTCCCAGTGCTCTCAGCGTCACGTGGTCGGTGGCGGCGATCCGCCCGTCCGGGAGGACGTTCAACTGCAGTCCGGAGTCGTACGCGTACGGTGAGGTGACGTCCAACTGCACAGCGGGGCGCGCGTAGTTGAGCGTGAACGGTTGCATGGTCTCTCCCTGATTAGGCTTTCACGTCCTTATACGAGCCGAACGGGTGATTGGTTTCCTCACGCTCCGTGATCGCGGTCGGGAGCGGTCGCCCGGCGGGTCATCCCGCGAGCGTGCTCCGGGCCGCCGCCAGGGCCTGTTCGGCGTATCCCCGTCCGAACAGCACCGCGTGCACCAGCAGCGGGAAGAGCTGGTGCAGCCCCACCCGGTCGCGCCAGCCGTCGGCCAGCGGTGCCGCCTGCCGATAGCCGGCGAGTACCCGGTCCAGGTGGGGACAGCCGAACAGCCGGAGCATCGCCAGGTCGGTCTCCCGGTGCCCGCCGTGCGCGGCCGGGTCGATGAGCCGTACCTCGCCGTCGGCGCCCCACAGCACGTTGCCGTTCCACAGGTCGCCGTGCAGCCGGGCGGGTGGTTCCGGCGGCCCGGCCAGCTCGGGCAGCCGGGCGCAGACCTGCTCGAACACCCTCGCCTCGGCCGGCCGCAGGGTGCCGCTGTCGACGGCGTCGCGGACGTAGGGCAGGACGCGGTGCTCGGCGTACCAGCGGGGCCAGTCGGTGCCCGGGGCGTTGCGCAGGGGAGCGCGGCCGATCCAGGCGTCGGCCGGGCCGTCGGGCGGTGGTGCCCCGAAGTGGGGCGCGCCCGCCGCGTGCAGGGCGGCCAACGATTGGCCGAAATGCAGCGCCGCAGTGGGGTCGGGGGAGCCGGTCGGCACCCGTTCGGTCACCATCCAGTGCTCGTCGTGCCCGAGTACCGCCGGCACCCGCACCGCGTCGGCGTCCGCCAGCCAGCGCAGCCCCGCCACCTCGGCGCGCACCGCCCGCGGACCGTCGCCCCGCTTGACCATGACCGGCGTTCCGTCGTCCAGCAGTACTTCGGCCGGTGACCCCGACGCCCGCCGACCGCCCGTGACCGGCCGCCCGGTGAGCCGGGCGGCGACCTGTTCCGGATTCTCGTCTCGGTTGACCACGGCCCCAGGGTACGGCCGGCAATCTCGGCCGCCCGCCGGGCACTTCGACCGTTGATACGACGGTTTCCAGCCAAACCCAGATGGTCACTACCCGTATTGATCCCGTACCGCTAGCGTGAGGGCGCCGCGTCGCCACACCGGTGGGCACAGGGCCCCCAAGGGACTAGCGCGCGGCGGAGGATCACCCCCGTGACCACAGCATCCGTGCTGATGGCCGACGTCTTCGAAGTCCAGCCGTACACCTCCCACTGCGAGGTCATCCTCGGCGAGGGCGCCCACGCCGTGATCGGTGTGTCCCCGGGCAACAGTTACTTCTCCGCCCGGCGCCTGCACGACCTCGCCCGCTGGGGGCTGGACCACTTCGACCGGGTCGACTTCGTCTACACCGACCTGTACGTCGCCGAGATGTACGAGGCCTCCGGCTATCCGCCGGACGAGGCCCGCCGCAAGGCCGTGAAGAACCTGCGCGGAGTGCGGGCCAAGGTCCGTGACGCGGTGTCGGCGGCCGACCCGGAGGGCGCCCGGCTGGACTGGCATCCGATGTCCGAATTCCGCACCAACCCCGCCTATCAGGAGATCCACCGCCGGCTGACGGAGCGGCTGGCCTCCGACGCTGCTTTCCGGTCCGTCTGCGAGAGCCTGGTGAATCGTTTCCTCGCGGCACGCGGCGAGACGCCGACCGAGCGGCAGCGCGCCGTGTGCCTGGCGTACGTGTGCGCCGAGGCCCCGTTGTTCCTGGACACCCCGGCCATCCTGAAGGTGCCCTCCTCGCTCAACTGCTACCACCAACTCCTGCCGATGGCCGAGCTGTTGTACTCCCGCGGCGCCGGCCTGCGTGCCTCCCGCAACCAGGGCCACGCCATCGTCACCCCCGCCGCCCCGGAAGGAGCCGCACCATGACCACCGCTCCCGGCATCCGCCCCCACATCAGCGCCGACGTCAGTCCCGCCGTCCGCCCCGGCGGCCGTCCCGACCGCCACCCGCCCTTGCCCGCTTTCCCGTTCTCCTGGGACGGCACCCGGGTGCCCCCCGAGGTGGCGGAGCTGCGCGAGGCCGCCCCGGTGCGCCGCGTGCGGACCATCGCCGGCGACGAGGCCTGGCTGGTGTCCTCCTACGAGCTGTGCGCACAAGTGCTCAAGGACGACCGGTTCTCCCTCAAGGACACCTCCGCACCCGGCGTCCCGCGTCAGTACGCGCTCACGATCCCGCCCGAGGTGGTGAACAACATGGGCAACATCACCGGGGCGGGCCTGCGCCGCGCGGTGATGAAGGCGCTCAACCCGAAGGCGCCGGGCCTGACCGACTGGCTGCGCGCCGAGGCCCACCGGCTGGTGGACCTCATCGTCGCCGACGGGCCGACGGCCGACCTGCGCGGGGCGTTCTGCGAGCCGTACTCGGCCGGCATGCACTGCCGCATCCTCGGCATCCCGCAGACCGAGGCCCCCGCCTTCCTGCGCAGCCTGGACATCGCCTTCATGAACTCCCCGTGCCCGGTCGCCGGCGCGCGCCTCAACTGGGACCGGGACATCGCCCGGATGGCGGCCCTGCTCGACGACCCGGCCACGCACGGGCTCATGGGCGAACTCGCCGCCCTGCGCGACGACGCGGACCACGCCCACCTCAGCGACGAGTTGCTGGCCACCGTCGGTGTCACCCTGTTCGGCGCCGGCGTCGTCTCCACCTCGGGCTTCCTCACCATGGCCCTGGTGTACCTGCTCACCCACCCCATCGCCCGCGACCTGCTGCGGGACCGCCCCGACCTGATCGGTCCGGGCGTGGAGGAGCTGCTGCGGGTGAACCTCTCCATCGGCGACGCCCTGCCCCGCCTGGCCCTGGAGGACGTCCGGCTCGGTGACGTGGGCGTCCGTGCGGGCGAACTCGTCCTCGTCCTGGTGGAGGGCGCCAACCTCGACCCGGAGAAGTTCCCCGACCCGCACCGCTTCGACGTCCACCGGGACAACACCGCCGACCACCTCTCCTTCGGCGGCGGCGCCCACTACTGCCCCGCCACCGCGCTCGGCCGCGCGCACGCCCGCATCGCCCTGGAGGTCCTGCTCGACCGGCTGCCGGACCTCGCCCTCGCGGTTCCGGCGAGCCAACTCGTGTGGCGCACGGGATTCATGAAGCGCATCCCCGAACGCCTGCCGGTGACCTGGTAGCCCGCCCCACCCCCCTACGGCACCCCCGTCCTCCCGGACGGGGGCCCCGGGCGCCGGCATCCTTCACCGGGCACCCCCGGCGGCCCACCTGCCCTCCCGCCGCACGCCTACGACCTTCCGTTCGGCCCTACCGGATCCCGCCCCCCGGGTACGTCCCCCCGGTCAGCCCCACCGGGTTCCCGGGCGGCAGCAGCCCCGACTCGCCGACCGTGCGGGCCAGTGGTTCCAGCAGCGTGGCCAGGCGCCCGCTCCGCTCGGACCCCAGGGTGCTCCACGGCCCCTCGGCCGCCGCGTCCGTGCGCGCCTCGGCCTCCGCGCGCAGGGCCGCACCGGAGGGCGTGAGCGCACCGTCCGCCGCGAGCCGGCCGTCCGCGCGCAGCCGTGTCACGGCCGCCGCCCACTCCTCCTCCGGCCACTGCCGCGTCTCGCGCAGGAAGGCCCCGTCGGACTCGCCGGCCGCCGCCTTGAGCACCATGGCCTCGACCGGCCCGATCCCCAGGCCGACCAGCACCGCCACATGGGAGTCGCCCCGGTGCTCGCGCAGGGTCGTCAGGGCCTGCCACAGGCGGGCGGCGGGCCGGTCCGGACGCTCCAGCGCCTGGTTGGCCGCGCCCAGCACCCGGCCCGTGGTGTCCGCGCCCGCGGCGGCCTCCCAGGCGAGGTCCGCGGCCTCGGTGAACGCGGCCGACCCGACGGTGTCCGTACCGAACAGCCGGGTCGCCGCCGCGTCCATGGCCTCCTGGCGGGCCGCGAGCACGTCCGCCGGAGCGGCGTACGCCCAGGCGTCCGGCAGCGCCCGGGTCACCCGCGCGGGATGGAAGACGTAGAAGCCGGCCGTCACCACGGACGGGGGCACCGCGCCGAGCGGGGCCGCGCGCAGCGCGAAGTAGCCCATCCAGAACCCGCGCAGTCCGAGCCCCGCCGCCGCCCGGTGTGCCTCCGGCGCGAAATAGACGAGCTGGTGCACCGGTTCGTACCGCTCCCACAGGGACCGGGCCATTCCGTCCGCCACTGTTTCCTCCCGCCGCGCCCGCCTGTCGTGCTGTCGGCACCAGCCTGCGTTATGACAGCCGTCATAACAAGGGGGCGTCGACGCCGTCGTACGGCCGCTTCGGCGATTGGCCCGTACGAGGGGTCCGCGGCCCGCCGCGCTGGGGCAGACGGGTGGCGTGGTGACCCGGCTGGGCGGCTCGGATGGTGGGACTCGGGGCCCTCACTGACGGTGGTTCATGTCGAGGCCGGGTCCACCCAGCTGATGAGGTATCCGCTGCCCGGTCACGGCGGAAGGACATCACTATGCGCTCTGCCCGCATGTTCCTGGCGACGGCGGCTGCCGCCGCCGCCCTGGCCTTCGCCACACCCGGCGCCGCGTTCGCCGTACCGGCCGAGCGCGACAGCGGCCGGGACGACTCCTCGTACAGCAAGGAGCACGACAGCGACTCCGACCGCGAGGAGAAGGGGTCCGGCAGCGATCACGAAAAGGACTACGGCAACAAACGCGACTCAGGAGAAGAACACGACGGGCCGCGCGGCGGAATGCACACGGGTGGCGGAGCCCTCGCCGCGGTGCGCGGCGGCTGGGGCTCGGGCGGCGACAGCCGTTTCGACCCGGAGAGCTACAAGGACAAGGGTGGCGACAGCGAGGAGGGCCAGGACGACGAGAGCGAGAGGGGCGGCAAGGGCGACAAGGGCGACAAGGGCGACAGGGGGGACAAGGGCGGCAAGGGTGACAAGGGAGAGAAGAGCGAGTGGGGTGACGACCAGGAGAAGCCGCGCGGTGGCATGCACACCGGCGGCGGCGCGCTCGCCACGCCGGGTGTCACCGCGGGCGGTCTCGCCGTGCTCGCCGTAGGCGCCGCCGGCGCGTACGCGCTGCGCCGCAAGAAGGCCGCCGAGCCGGCGTCCTGACGGGCCGGTGCGCCCAGGGGCTGCGGACGCCGTCGGCGCGCACCGCGTCGGCGGCCCGCGCCCCCTGCGCCCCGCCCAGGACACCGGCCCCCGCGGCGTCCCGGTCCGTCCCGACTCCCGTGCTGTCCTGTTGAGCGAGGTGGTGTCCGATGGCAGCAGTTCCCTCCTCCCCGCCCCCCTCGGGACCGGCGGCGGACGAGCGGCCCGCCGGCCGTGGCGGGCGGCTGACGCTGTGGGGCGCGGCGGCCGTGTTCCTCGCCGTCACCGTCTTCGGCGGTCATCACCAGCCGGTCGACACACCGCAGGCTCCCCGGGTCTCGGGAACCGGAGCCGCCGCGCCGGCCGACCCGGTGGACGCGGGCGAGTCGCTGCCCCGGTCCGAACCCACCCGGCTGCTCATCCCGAAGATCTCCGTGGACGCCCCCTTCACCACTCTGTCCATCGGGGCCACGGGCCAGTTGCAGCCGCCGCCCGCCGCCGACACCAACCTCGTCGGCTGGTACGCCGACGGCGTCTCGCCCGGCGAGGAGGGCACCGCGATCATCGCGGGCCACGTCGACACGGTGACGTCCGCGGCCGTCTTCGCCGACCTCTACGAGCTGGAGCGCGGCGACCGGTTCTCCGTGGAACGGGCCGACGGGCGCACGGCGGAGTTCGAAGTGGACAACGCCGAGACCTACCCCAAGGACGACTTCCCCAGCAAGCGGGTGTACGCGGACGCCGCGCGGCCGGAGGTCCGGCTGATCACCTGTGCCGGGGACTACGACCGCACGGTGCGGGACTACACCGACAACCTGGTCGTCTTCGCCCACCTGGTGTGAGCCGCCGGGGCCCGGCCGGGCGGGGGAGCCGGGTCAGGCGGGGGAGCGGCCGGCGAAGGGGCCGTCCGGGGCGAACGCCAGCGCCGCGAACCGTTCACCGATCCGGCGGTGGCCCGCGGTGTCCGGGTGCAGGCCGTCGGGCAACGGCAGTTCGGCGAAGTCGGCCTCGCCGTACAGTTCCCGGCCGTCCAGGTGGTGCAGGGCCGGGTCGTCGGCCGCCCGCTCGGACACGATCCGGGCCAGCTCCTGCCGGACGACCTCCAGGGTCAGCTTCCCCGCAGCCCGCTCGGCCGGATCCCCGGTGGCCCGGTACCGCAGCCGCCCCTCGCCCAGTGCCGCCAGGTCCATGGCGGTGGGGCCGGGCGTGTCCTCGTGCAGCGGGCACAGGACCGGGGAGACGACGAGCAGCGGGGTGTCGGGGTGGCCCTCGCGGACGGTGTCGAGGAAGCCGTGCACCGCGGGGCCGAACGCGCGCAGCCGCATCAGGTCGGTGTTGACCAGGTTGATGCCGAGCTTGACGCTGATCAGGTCGGCGGGCGTGTCGCGCAGCACGCGGGCGGTGAACGGGTCGAGCAGCGCGCTGCCGCCCAGTCCGAGGTTGACCAGCTCGACACCGCCCAGGGACGCGGCGAGCGCCGGCCAGGTGGTGGTGGGCGTGGCCGCGTCGGAGCCGTGGCTGATCGAACTGCCGTGGTGCAGCCACACCCGGCGGCCGCGGTCCGGTACGCGCTCGACGGGGGCGTCGGTGCGCAGCGCGACGAGTTCGGTCACCTCGTTGTGCGGCAGCCAGATCTCCACGTCCTTGGCGGAGTCCGGCAGGCCGGCGAACCGCACGGTGCCCACCGGCCCGGGCCGGTGGCGGGCCGAGCCGGTGCCCAGGTCGATGGTGAGGGTGTTGCCCGCGGCGAGGGAGGCGCTGCCGGCCGGGCGGCCGTCGACGACCAGGTCGTACACACCGTCCGGGCGGGGCGGTGCGCCGGTGTACACGCGCTTGGTCGGCAGGGTGTCCAGCTCGACGGTGGTGGCGCGGGTGCGGAAGACCAGGCGTACGCCGGCGGGCTGGGATTCCGCCAGGGCCAGCTGCGGGTCGGCGCACTGGGCACGGGCCCGGGCGGTCAGCCGGTGCGGCAGCAGCCCGTGCGCGGTGCGCTCCAGTTCGAGGGCGCCGCGTATCAGGGCGGCCGTGAGGGGGGTGGTGTGCATCATGTCTGCCTGCGTCCGGGGGCTCAGGGGTGGGCGGGCCAGTTGCGCAGCAGGGAGTCGAGGGCGTCCAGGATCCGGGTCCACGACTCCTGCGAGTCGGGCGCGCTGTGGCTGAAGCCGCCGGCCGTCTCCAGGCTGACGTAGCCGTGGAAGACGCTGCCGAGGAGGCGGACCGCGTGCGTCTGGTCC
>NZ_BNBF01000017.1:158972-162196 GCF_014654935.1 Streptomyces capoamus | reverse complement strand
GGTTCGGCCAGGTCGTAGCCGCGCAGGATCGCCCGGGTCAGCTGCGCGATCCGGACGCCCGCGCTGCCGGCCGCGGTCGCGGCGTCCAGCGGGTGCCGGGCCGCCGCGTAACGGCCGGGATGGGCGCGGGCGTAGTCCCGGTAGACGTGCGCGAAGGCGGCGAGGGCGTCCTTGCCGGACCGGCCGGCCAGCGCCTCGGCGGCACGGTCGGCCAGCTCCTCAAGGGCGAGCAGCGCGATCCGGGTCTTCAGGTCCTGGGAGTTCCGCAGGTGCGAGTACAGGCTCGCGACCTTCACGTCGAACCGCCGGGCCAGCGCGGACGCCGTCACCTGGTCGAAACCGACCTCGTCGGCCAGCTCCGCGCCGGCCTGGACCAGGCGTTCGGTGGTCAGTCCCGCACGTGCCATCGTCGTGTCTCCCGTCCGTCAGAGAGGATTATGCATTTTCCTAAACCCTTTAGGCAAACGGGAGTGTTGTATAGGTCGCGGTGGCCCGGCGGTCGCCGGTCCACCCTCGGGCGGACCGGTGCCGGACACCCACTTTTTTGTGGGTACTTGGCAGCCGGGGACCTCCGGGAGAGGCTGTTTCCCGAGGTCAGGCGCTGCCCCGGGACAGGGAAGGAGTGGACGGCGGCGCCTGGGACGCCGTTCCGTGCTCCCACCGCCGTTCGCGTTCGTGCTCGCGTATCCGCTCCAGGCGGCGATGGCCCCACTCGGCCACGGGGTCCAGCGCGGCGGCCAGGTCGCGGCCGAACGCGGTCAGCGAGTACTCCGTCTTCGGCGGCAGCACGTCGTGCACCTCCCGGTGCACCACGCCGTCCTCGGCCATCTCGCGCAGCGCCTGGGTGAGCACCTTCTCGGTCAGTCCGGGCAGCCGGCGGCGCAGTTCGCCGGGCCGGCGCGGGCCGGACTCCAGCAGCCACAGCAGCGACGTCTTCCACTTGCCGTCGATCACGGCGATCGCGGCGGTCACTCCGCAGACGTTCGGGTCCTGGGCACGGCTGCGCGTCATCGTCGTCCTTTTCGGGTCCTCGCGGCCGTCCGGCCGCCTCGTCCATACGAACACATCCATCTCGTACGGGAGTTGCAACATGTCCAGCTACTCGAATCATCCGGCCGTCACCGTGCTCGGGCTCGGACCCATGGGCCGCTCGCTGGCCGGCGCCTTCCTCGCGGCCGGTGTGCGCACCACGATCTGGAACCGCACGCCCGGCAAGGACCGGGAGCTGACCGCGCTGGGGGCGGCCGGCGCCACGTCGGCCGAGGAGGCCGTCTCCGCCTCGGAGCTGACCGTGGTCTGCGTGGTGAACCAGCAGGCCGCCGACGCGATCCTCCGGCGCGCCGGCGTCGCCCGCGCGCTGAAGGGCCGCACCGTGGTGAGCCTGACCGCCGACACGCCGCAGCGGGCCCGGGACACCGCCCGCTGGGCGGCGGAGCACGGCATCGGCTACCTGGACGGCGCGATCATGACGCCGGCACCCAGCATCGGCACCCCGGAGGCCGTCTTCCTGCACAGCGGCCCGCGCGACCTCTACGAACGGTACCGGCCGGTGCTGGAGCTGCTCGGCGGGACGCACACCCACCTCGGCGAGGAGCTCGGGCGCGCGGCCACCTTCGACCTCGCGCTGCTCGACGTCTTCTGGACCGCGATGGCCGGGTACGCGCACGCCGTGGCGATCGCCCGGGCGGAGGGCGTCACCGCACGGGAGCTGGCCCCCTTCGCCCAGGGGATCGCCGCGATCCTGCCGCCGCTGTTCGAGGAGTTCGCCGCGGACGCCGACGACGGCACCTACTCGGGGGAGATCAACCCCGTCACCTCCGCCGCCTCCACCATGGCCCACGTGGTCGAGGTCTCCGAGTCGCACGGCATCGACGCGGGGGTGATGCGTTCCGTGGAGGGCCTGGCCCGCAGGGTCATCGGCCTCGGCCACGGCGGGGACGGGTTCATACGGGCGGCGGAGGTGCTGGGCCGCCACTGAGGCGGGGGAGCGGCGGCTTCGTTCCGTGGTCGGGAGCGCGCCCCGGCCCCCGGGCACAGTGGTCCCGGTCCCGGTCCCGGTCCAGGTCCCGGAACCGCGCGCCCGTACCCTGGCGGAGCCGCTGCTTGTGTCCGGTGCCGGGTGCTGGAACCCTTCGGTCCGCCGGGGCGAGGACGGCCGCCGGGGGCCGTGGGCGGCACGGACGTCCGCGGGGCAGGGACGGGAAGGGGAGCGATGGAGCTGGAGCTGCGCCACCTGCGGGTGCTGTGCGCGATCGCCGACGCGGGCAGTGTGGGCCGCGCCGCGGCCCAGCTGGGCTACTCGCAGCCCGCCGTGAGCACCCAGCTCCGGCGCATCGAACGCCACCTCGGCGAGCCGCTCTTCGAACGCGGGCCGAGCGGGGTCCGCCTGACCCGCTACGGCGCCGAGGTCGTCGAACAGGCCCGCGACGTCCTCGTACGGGCCGCCGCGATCGGGCACCGCCCGCCGGCGGCCCGCCCCCGCCGGACCCTGCGCGTGGCCGCCACCAACTCACCCGTGCTGTCCGGCACGGTCTCCCGGATCCGCGCCCGGCTGCCCGAACTGTCCCTCTCGGTCACCAGCGTCTACGCGTCCTCGCGGATCGTGGAGCTGCTGGAGGAGGGCGCGGTGGACGCCGCGATCGCCGCCGACTACCCGGGCATGGAACTGCGGCACTCGACCGCCGTGCGGCACCGCGGCATCGTCACCGAACCCACCTTCGTCGCCCTCCCGGCCCGGCACCGGCTCCGGCAGAGCGCCCAGGTACAGCTCGCCGACCTCGCCGACGACGCCTGGTTCGTGACCCCGGACGACGGGGCCGGCTGGCCCGGGGTGTTCTACGACGCCTGCGCCGCGGCAGGGTTCACGCCGGTGGCCGTCCACGAGTGGCTCGGCGACCCGACCCAGTTGCAGAGCATGATCGCCGACGGTCTCGGGGTGTCCCTGGTGCAGCCGACGCTGCGGCCGATCCCGCACGTCGTCGTCAAGCCGCTGGCCGGCTCCCCGCTGTGGTGCCGCTACGTGCTGGCCTGGCGGCCGGGCGCAGTCGCCGAGGACGTGGTGGAGGCGGTGTTCCAGTCCGCCACCGCCGCGTACCGCGATCTCGTCGCCCAGGCACCGCACCTGCGCACCTGGGCCTCGCGCACCTGGAGCGCCGCCGGAGCCTAGGAGCAGGCCGGGCGGGTCACGGACGCGCCGCGGTGTTATGAGCGGCTAGTGCCATGTG
>NZ_BNBF01000017.1:153897-158923 GCF_014654935.1 Streptomyces capoamus | reverse complement strand
CTATGTCACACGCCATTGTTGGGGCGGTGACCGCGCTGAGACAGTGCCTCACACGCCTCAACACCCCACAGAGGCGCGTCCCTTCGTGGAGGAATCCAGATGCGCTATCGCTTCGCGCTGCCCGGACGCACGCCGAGAGGCGCGGCCGGCCGCATCGCCGGCGCCGCCGCCGTCTGCGTCACCCTGGCCGGCTTGCTGTCCACCCCGGCGCTGGCGGCACCCCGGCCGCACCCCGGTACGGCCACCGCCCCCGCCCCGCGCGCCCACCTCGCCGTTCCGCCGCCCGCCGCGGCGTCCACCGCCGCGACCGAGCGCCCCGATACCCGGGCCAGGGGCCTCAGCCCGGTCCAACTCCCGCCGCTGCAGCCACTGTCCGCCAAACCGTCCGGGAACACGGTGAAGGCCGCCTCCTGCACCCCGGCCGACTTCGGCAGCCGTACCGGCTCCGCCCTCGTCGCCTACGTCAAGGCGGCGACCCCGGACTGCGTGAACACCCTTTTCCCGGTCGCCGGCCCGGACGCTCGTGCCGTCTTCCGCCAGGCCCAGATGCTGACCGTGGCGAACGCCTTCACACGCACCGCCGGCCAGTACCGCGGCGACAACTCCGGCGGCCTGCTGCAACTGGTCCTCTTCCTGCGCGCCGGCTACTACGTGCAGTTCAACCACCCCGCGGACGTGGGCACGTACACCGCGCGACTCACCACCGCCGTCACGGCCGGCATGGACACCTTCTTCGCCCGCCCCCACTCCCGTGACGTCTCGGCGGCCAACGGCGGCATCCTCGGCGAGACCGTCATCCTCACCGACAGCGCCGACCAGCAGGACCGCTACCTGTACGTCTACCGGCGGCTGCTGAACGACTACGACAGCTCCTACGACGCGGTCGACAGCATGACCAGGGCGGTCAACGACGTCTACACGCCCCTGTGGCGAGGCAACTGGAACCCGCGGTACGTGCAGGCGGTCCAGGCCGACCCGCGCGTCATCGACACCCTGTACGACTTCGCGCTGGCCAACACCGACCAGCTCGGCACCGACCTGGCCTTCCTGGACTCCAACGCCGGTATGAACCTGGCCCGTTACACCGAGCACCCCGGACTCCGTGACGACGTGAGGCCGTTGACGAAGGACCTGCTGGACCGGACCGCGATCACCGGCCCGACGGCCGGGCTGTGGGTCGCCGTGGCCACCCAGGCCGCCGCCTACGACCCGGACGACTGCGCCTACTACGAGGTCTGCAACCTGCCGGACAAGCTCGACAAGGCCGTTCTGCCCGTCACGCACCACTGCGACGCGAACGTCACCGTCCGGGCCCAGGCGCTCACCGCCGCCGACCTCGACGCCGCCTGCGCCAGCGTGCTCCGCCAGGACGCCTACTTCGGCCGGGTCGTCGGGGCCGACGGCCGGATACCCGGGCAGTACGCCTCCACCCTCCGGCTCGTGGTCTTCGCCGGCCGCGCCGACTACCGGACGTACGCCGGCGCGATGTACGGCATCAGCACCGACAACGGCGGCATGACGCTGGGCGGCGACCCGTCGGACCCGGCCAACCAGCCGATGTCGGTGATGTACCAGAAGAACTACGACGACGGCTTCCCGGCCCGGATCTGGAACCTCAACCACGAGTACACGCACTTCCTGGACGCGCGCGACGACATGGCGGGCGACTTCGCGCGGCAGATCTCCGTGCCGGACGTGTGGTGGATCGAGGGCATCGCCGAGTACGTCTCCTACAGCTACCGCGGCCTCGCCGACGACCAGGCGGTCCAGGAGGCCGGCAGGCACACGTACCGGCTGAGCACCCTGTTCGAGAACACGTATGACAACAGCGACGTGACCCGCACCTACCCGTGGGGCTATCTCGCCGTGCGCTACATGATCGAGAAGCACCCCGACGACGTCCGGCGCATGCTCGCCCGCTTCCGCGTGGGTGACTACGCCGGCGGATACGCCGTCTACCACGACGGTATCGGCACCCGCTACGACGCCGACTTCGACCAGTGGCTCACGGCGTGCGCCGCGGGCGCCTGTGCCCGGCCGGCCGCGGCCTGACCGCGCGCGCCCGGCGAGCCGGCCGCCGACCGGGGATCCCGGTCGGCGGCCGTACGCGTGCGCGAGGCCCGGCGGATCAGACCGCCGGCGCCGGGAACGTCGGGTACTCCACGCCCGAGACGTGCTGGACGACCCGGACGACCTGGCAGGAGTAGCCGAACTCGTTGTCGTACCAGAGGTAGAGGATCGCGTTGTCGCCGTCGACCTTGAGGGCGCCGGCGTCCACGATCGAGGCGTGGCGCGAGCCGATGAAGTCGCTGGAGACCGCGTCGGGCGCCGTGATGAAGTCGATCTGGCGCTTGAGCGGCGAGGTCAGCGACACCTCGCGCAGGTAGTCGTGGACCTCCTCGCGGGTGGTCTCGCGGGCCAGCTGCAGGTTGAGGATGGCGATCGAGACGTCCGGCACCGGGACGCGGATCGAGCTGCCGCTGATCGTGGCCTTGAGGTCGGGCAGCGCCTTGGCGACGGCCGAGGCGGCACCGGTCTCGGTGATGACCATGTTGAGCGCCGCGGAGCGGCCCCGGCGCTCGGACTTGTGGTAGTTGTCCAGCAGGTTCTGGTCGTTGGTGAACGAGTGGACGGTCTCCACGTGGCCGCGCAGCACGCCGTACTCGTCGTCCATGGCCTTCAGCGGCGGGACGATGGCGTTGGTGGTGCAGGAGGCGCAGGACAGGATCTGCTCGTCCGGCTTGACGGTGTCGTGGTTGACGCCGTGGACGATGTTCGGGACGTCGCCCTTGCCCGGCGCGGTCAGCACGACCTTCTCGATGCCGGGGCGCAGGTGCTTGGACAGGCCCTCGCGGTCGCGCCACTTGCCGGTGTTGTCGATGAGGATGGCGTCCCGGATGCCGTACTCGGTGTAGTCCACGTGCGACGGGTCGTCGGCGTAGATCACCTTGACGGCGTTGCCGTTGGCGACGATCGTGCTGCTGTCCTCGTCGACCGTGATGGTGCCCTGGAACTGGCCGTGGATGGAGTCGCGGCGCAGCAGCGAGGCGCGCTTGACGAGGTCCCCGGCGGCCCGGGCGCCGCCGCCGCGCACGACGATGGCGCGCAGGCGCAGGCCGTTGCCGGAGCCGGCCTTCTCGATCAGCAGGCGGGCGACGAGGCGGCCGATGCGGCCGAAGCCGTACAGGACGACGTCGCGGGGTTCACGGCGCTCGATCTTGTCGGCGCCGGTGGCGCCGGCGACGGCCTCGGCGGTGAACTCGGCCACGCTCAGGCCCCGGTCGTCGGCCTTGTAGGTGGTGGCCAGCATGCCGAGGTCGATCTGGGAGGGTCCGAGGTCGAGGGCGGTCAGGGCCTCGAGGAAGGGCATCGTCTCGGTGACCGACAGCTCGGCACCGGCGATCTGCCGGGCGAAGCGGTGGGTCTTGAGAATGCTGACCACCGACTTGTTCACCAGGGAGCGGCTGTGCAGCAGGACGGTCACGTCCCGCTCGCGGTGCAGCTTCCCGATGAGCGGGATCATCGACTCCGCGATCTCCTCGCGGATCTTCCAGTTGGTGAACGAGTCGTCGTTGACAGTCACAGATCCATCTTTCGAGCTAGGCAGCGCTCATATGATAACCACACCCTGAGGGGGGTCTGGGCTGGGGGTATCCGTCACCCGGGAGCGCCCGGATTCGTGAATAGGGGTGGAACTGTGTAAGAAACCCGGGTCGTGCTTTGCACCGCTTCCCGGGCGTGACCAAGGTCGACCCCGTGAGTACCTCCTCCGTGCCGCGGCCCGAGCCGACGGCCCCCGCCGGGCCCCTGCGCCGCCCCCGGCTGCCGCGGCCCGCCGCCGGCGCGACCCGGGAATTCCTGCCCGCCCTCGCGCTCTTCGCGGGCCTGCGGCTCGCCGGGATCCTCACGGTGATCCTCACGAACGAACTGCGCGGGCACCCGCTGGTGCGGAACCTGGCCCACTCCTGGGACTCCCGCTGGTACCTGCACATCGCCACGCACGGCTACGGCCGCCTCATCTGGATCGCCCCCACGGGCGCCGTCCAGACCGACTGGGCGTTCTTCCCCCTCTACCCGGCGCTCATCCGGGCCCTGGCCACCGTGCTGCCGCTCGGCCCGGGCCAGACCGGCCTGCTCATCGCCTGGACGGCCGCGTGCGTGGCCGCGTACGGCGTCTACCGCGTCGGGCACCTGCTGTACGGGCGGGGCGTGGCCACCGCGCTGGTCGCGCTGTGGGCCGCCCTGCCGCACGCGGTCGAACTCACCCTCGCCTACACCGAGTCGCTGTTCGCCGCGCTCGCCGCCTGGTCCCTGTACTGCGTGCTGCGGGGCCGCTGGCTGTGGGCCGGCACGCTGGCCGTGCTGGCGGGTCTGTCCCGGCCCAGCGGCTTCGCGGTGGCGGTGGCCGTCTGCCTCGCCGCAGGCCACGAGGCGCTGCGCCGGCGCGGCCGGGTCCCGGCGCGCCTGTGGGCCGGCGCGCTCCTGGCCCCGCTGGGCTGGCCGGCCTACGTGCTGTGGGTGGGCGGCCGCACCGGAGACCTGCTCGGCGGCTACTTCTCGGTCCAGCGCGCCTGGGACTCCCGCTTCGACTTCGGTGCCGGCTCGGTGCGCTTCCTCAAGGCCCTGCTGCTGCACGGCGGCGGCGTCGTCTACCCGGCGGCCCTCCTGATCGTCGCGGCGAGCGTGCTGCTGTTCGTCCTGCTGTGCCTGGAACGCGCCCCGCTGGCCCTGGTGGTCTTCTCCGGCGTCCTGGTCCTGCTGGTGCTCGGCGGTTCCGGTTCCTTCTCCTCCAAGCCCCGGTTCCTGCTGCCGGCCTTCCCGCTGCTCGTGCCGGTGGCCCGCGCGCTCGCCCGGACCTGGTGGCTGCGCCGCTCCCGGGCGGTGGTCGTATACGGCGCCCTCGCCCTGGTCTCCCTGCTGGCCGGCGCCTACGTGACGGCCGTGGCCCACTCCCCGCTGTGAACCACCGCCGGGCTCGCCCGGCCCGTGCGGAGAGGGGAAGGCGGCATGATCGTCCGGGGGGCCG
>NZ_BNBF01000017.1:144717-153863 GCF_014654935.1 Streptomyces capoamus | reverse complement strand
ACGCGGAAAGGGACGCGCATGAGGCTGCACACGCACGAGTGGGGGACGGGCGACCGGATCGCCGTCCTCGTCCACGGACTGATGTCCGACCACCGCACCTGGCACCGGGTCGCCCCCGTCCTCGTGGACCAGGGGTACCGGGTCATCGGCGTGGACCTGCGCGGGCACGGGGCGAGCGGGCGTGGCGAGTACAGCCCCGCCACCTGGTCCGACGACCTCGTCGACACCCTGCCCGAGCGGCCGGAGCTGGTGCTCGGCCACTCGCTCGGGGCGATGGCGCTGGCCGGTGCCGTCGAACGGCTGGCGCCCGCCCGGGCCGTGTACTGCGACCCGGCCTGGGACCTGCGCAAGGAACTGGTCGAGGCGTCCGTGTACTTCACCGTCTTCAAGACGGCGAACCGCGCGATGATCAGCAGCCTCAACCCGCGCTGGGACGACACCGACGTGGACGTCGAGCTGGCCACCCTCGCCGACTGGGACCCCGCCACGGCGCTCGTCCTGCCGGACATCTACTCGGTCGGCCGCACACCGGCGCGCCCGGTGGTGCCGTCACTGGTGCTGCTCGCCGGCGCCAGTGACCTCGTACGGCCGGGCCTCGGCGCGGAGCTGGTCAGACGGGGCTTCGAGGTCCGGACCGTCGAGGGCGCCGGGCACACTCTGCACCGCGACGACCTCCACGGTTTCACCGCCGCGCTGGACGGCTGGATCTGACCGGATCCGAGGGACCCGGGCCCCCGGGGGAGCGTTCCCCGAGGGCCCGGGTCCGGTGGTCAGCGGGGGTTGAAGACCACGCTGGCGAAGTGGGTGCCGGCGGGTGCCGCGTGCCCGGGGGCGATCCGGAGGGAGGTGCCCTTGCACTTCTTCTGGGAGTAGATGACCAGTGGCTTCTTCGTCGCGTTGCGGGCGGCGCGCGCCTCCTGGGCCATGTCGAAGCACTTGTGCTCCGGCGGGCTGTCGAGGGCGTACGCCTTGCCGTGGGGCCCGATCCAGAGGAACGTGCCGTCGGCGGCTAGCGCGGAGGTCGCGGTGGCCAGGGTGAGGGCGAGACCGCCGAGTGCGGCGGCGAGCGGACGACGCAGGCGCATGGGGGTGTCCTTCGCGAACGGTGACGGGGGAGCGCGGACGAGGCCGCACCCGTAATCTCCCACCGCGGCTCCGCCGGACCGCGGAGCCCACACGCACACGTCCACCGTCCGGGGGACGACGACGGGGCTGGTGGCGGTGCGTGCCCGGGGACCCGGTGCGAAGCCCGCGAATCGGGGTAGACGAGGGGACGCCCGAGGAAAGGACCGTCACATGACGACCTACGTGATCAGCGTCCCCGGCACCTTCACCACCGGGGTCGAGGACGGCACGCGCACCCGGCTGGCCCGGGCGCTCCGGCCCGCCGACCCGCACGCCACCCGTATGGGCAGCGCGGAGGACCTGGACGTGCTGAGCGTCAACGACGACAACACCTTCACCCTCCGCCTCACCGTGGAGGCGGACACCGGCCCGCACGCCGAGGAGGAGGCGCGCCGGCTGGCGGACGGCGCGCTGCGGGACGCGGGACTGGACGAGCGGACCGCGCCGCTCGGCCCGGCGGTGATCACCGGCATCGACTCCGAGGTGCGCTGACGCGCCCTGCCCGAGGGGCGGAATCACCCCAGTTCGGTAAAATCTAGGCATTTGCCGGACACGCCGGCGGCCGGCCCTTCCGGGCCACCGCCCCGTCGGAAGTGATCGATGCCCCGCGAGCGCCTCCCGGACGACGGCGACGAGCTGCTGGCCCGACTCGGCTCGCTCACCGCCCAGGCGCGCCGCCGCGCGCAGGTGCAGCGCAGCCAGGTGGAACTGGCCCTCGCCCTGCAGCGCGGCATGCTCCCCAGGGACCTGCCGACCGCCCCCGGCCTGCACCTCGCCGTCCGGTACACGCCCGCCAACCTGGGCCTGAACGTGGGCGGCGACTGGTACGACGCCTTCACCCTGCCGGACGGCCGGATCGGGCTGTCCATCGGGGACGTACAGGGCCACAACATCGAGGCCGCGGCCGCCATGGGCCAGGTCAGGGCCGGACTGCGCGCGCTGGCCTCGGTCACCGGCGACCCCGGCGAACTGCTGGCCCGCACCAACGACCTGCTGCTCTCCCTGGGCAGCGAGCTCTTCGCCACCTGCACCTTCCTGCGGCTCGACCCGGCCACCGGAAGTCTGGAGAGCGCCCGGGCCGGCCACATACCCTCCGTGTGGGCCACGGCGGACGGCAAGTCCGGCGTCGTCCACGACGAAGGGGGACCGCCGCTCGGCATCGAGCGGGGCGTCGAATACCCGGTGACCCGGCACCGGCTCTCCACCGGAGGGGTGGTCGTCCTGCTCACCGACGGGGTCGTGGAGGGGCCGGAACTGACCGTCGAGGACGGCCTGGACCAAGTGGTGCGGCTCGCCGGGATCGCCGCCGTCGCCGGCCTGGAGGCCCGCGCGCTCGCCGCGGCCGTGATCAAGGGCGCCGAGGGCGTCGGGCACGAGGACGACGCCGCGGTCCTGGTCGTCGGCCTGGACGGCCCCGGTACCCCGCTGTGAACCGCAGGCCGTGGGCACCGCCGTCGGCCGGCGGACCGGAGCGACACCCGTCTCGCCTCGCCGACCGGCGGCCACCGGTGTGAGATGGCTGCTGTGGAGGGTATCCAGGAGCCGCGCCGGCCGGGCGGCTACGCCGTCCGGACCCTGGCCGTCGCCGCCTGCTACTACGCGGCGGCCCGGCTCGGCCTGCTGCGCGAGCTGACCATCGGGAGCGCCGTCGTCACCCCGATCTGGCCGCCGACCGGCGTCGCCGTCGCCGCGCTGCTGATCCTCGGGCTGAGCTGCTGGCCCGGCGTCGCCCTCGGCGCCTTCCTCTCCGTCCTGTCCCTGACCACACCCGGCCCCGAGGTGCTCGGCGTCCTCGTCGGCAACACCGCCGCGCCCGTGTGCGCGGTCCTGCTGCTGCGCCGGGCCGGCTTCCGCACCGGCCTCGGCCGGCTGCGCGACGGCGTCGCCCTGGTGTTCCTGGCCGCGCTGGGCGCCATGGTGATCAGCGCGACCGTCGGCGTCGGCATCCTCGTCCTCAAGGGCAGCCTCCCGGCCCCCGCTTTCTGGCCGGTCTGGCTCGCCTGGTGGGTGGGCGACGCGATGGGCGTCCTGATCGTCACCCCGCTGCTGCTGTTGCTGCACCGGGCCCGCAGACCGCTGTCCCTGCGGCGCTGGCGGGAGGCGACCGCGCTGGCGGTGGTCACCTGCGCGGTGGTACCGCTCGCCGTCTACACCTCGATCAGCATGCTCTTCCTGGTCTATCCGCTCATCATCTGGGCGGCCCTGCGCTTCGAGCTGGCCGGCAGCGTGCTCTGCGCGCTGGTGACCTCCGTGCTGGCCACCGTCGCCGCCACGGAAGGTGCCGGCGCGTTCGCCGGGCTGAACCGCGTCGAGGTCATGGTGAAGCTGCAGGCGTTCAACGGCGCCATGGCGCTGACCGCGCTGCTGCTGTCCGCGGTGATCACCGAGCAGCGCCAGACCCGCCGCTCGGTGGAGCGGGCCTGCCAGGAGCTGGCCGAGGTGCTGGAGCACCTCACCGCGGGCGAGGCCCCACCGCCCCGGCCGCCGGCCGGCACCGACGGGCCGGGTGACCGGTCACGGCCGACCGGAGCCCCGTGACCCCCGCGCCGTCAGCGCTCCGAACGGTTCACCGGCCCCTCGTCGTCACTGCCCGGCTCCGCGGCCGGCGTCCCCGCCGCCGTGTCACGGCGCCCCGGGTTCGGCGGATGGGCGGCGCCGGTGGCGCCCGGCTGTCCGCCGCCGGTGGTGCCGTAGCCCCCGGGGATCCCCGGGGGCGTGTCGGCGGCGGCCGCGGCCTCGCTGATGTCGCGCCGCGCCCTCACGCCCGCCCGGCGCTCCGGGTACGGGTAGTCGAACGGCCGGGAGCCGGCGCGCTCGCGGTCCGCCTCGCGCTGCCGGCGCGCCGCCCGCTCGGCCGGCGTCCCGGCGTTGTCGTCCTGTCGCTTGTGGTCGTCGTCCGTCATGCACCGCCGAGTACCCGGGCCACGGCCGCAGTCACCAACCGTTGCGGCGTGTCGGGCGGGCCGCCGGGGGCACTGGGAGACGATGGACGGAGCCGTACGGGCACGGGGCCGGACCGGAGGGACAGGGGCGGCATGGGACAGCGGCCGGTAGCAGGAGCGACGGGGGAGGCCACCGCGCGGAGCGCCGGCGGGGCGCCGCCGGCCGACGTACGCCGCCGCGTCCCGCGCACCGACACCGTGCTGCGCGACCCCCGGCTGGCCGCGGCCGTGGACCGGCTCGGCGCGGACCGGGTCAAGGCCGCCGTACGGCAGGCACAGGAGCGGGCCCGTTCCGGCGCCGTCCCGCCCGAGCAGGTCCCGCAGACCGCCCTGGACCTGCTGCCCGGCACCGCGAGCGGGCTGCGCCCGGTGATCAACGCCACCGGGGTGCTGCTGCACACCAACCTCGGCCGGGCCGCGCTGTCCGCCGCCGCCCGGCAGGCGGTCCGGGAGGCGGCCGGCCCCACGGACGTCGAACTCGACCTGACGACCGGGGTACGGGCACGCCGGGGCCGCTCCGCGCTCGCCGCCCTGCACGCCCGGGTACCGGCCGCCGGGGACGCGCACGTCGTCAACAACGGGGCCGCCGCGCTCGTCCTGGCCGCCACCGCGCTCGCGGCCGGCAAGGAGATCGTCGTCAGCCGGGGCGAGATGGTGGAGATCGGCGACGGCTTCCGCCTGCCCGACCTGCTCGTCTCCACCGGCGCCCGGCTCCGCGAGGTCGGCACGACCAACCGCACGACCCCCGCCGACTACGCGGCCGCGATCGGGCCGGACACCGGCTTCGTGCTCAAGGTCCACCCGTCCAACTTCCGGATCACCGGCTTCACCCGGTCCGCCGAGGCAGCCGAACTCGCCGGCCTCGGGGTCCCGGTCGTCGTCGACATCGGCTCCGGGCTGCTCGCCCCGCACCCGGCACTGCCCGGGGAACCCGACGCCGACACCCAGCTGCGGGCCGGCGCCGCCCTGGTCACCGCGAGCGGCGACAAACTGCTCGGCGGCCCCCAGTGCGGGCTCCTGCTCGGCCGGACGGAGCTGGTCCGCGCCCTCGCCCGGCACCCGCTGGCCCGCGCCCTGCGCGTCGACAAGCTGACGCTGGCCGCCCTGGAGGCCACCCTCACCGGCCCGCCCACCCCGACCGCCCTCGCCCTCACCGCCGGCCCCGAGGCGCTCAGGGCCCGCGCCGAGCGGCTCGCCGCCGCGCTGGCCGCCGACGGGATCGACGTACGGGCCGTCGACAGCGCGGCCACGGTCGGCGGCGGGGGCGCGCCCGGCGTCAGCCTGCCCAGCGCGGCGCTGTCCCTGCCCGAGACCTACGCCCGCGCCCTGCGCACCGGCCGCGTCCCCGTCGTCGGCCGCCTGGAGGCGGGCCGCTGCCTGCTGGACCTGAGAGCGGTACCGCCGGAGGACGACGACCGGCTGGCCGAGGCCGTACGGTCGGTGCGGCCCGCCGCGCGGGGGCGGGCATGATGCGCGTCCTCGCCACCGCCGGCCACGTCGACCACGGCAAGTCCGCGCTGGTCCGCGCCCTGACCGGCATGGAGCCCGACCGGTACGAGGAGGAGCGCCGCCGCGGTCTCACCCTGGACCTGGGCTTCGTGTGGACCCGTCTCGGCGGCGACCACCTGGCCTTCGTGGACGTGCCCGGGCACGAACGCTTCGTGCCGACCATGCTGGCCGGGGTCGGACCCGTCCCCGGCGTGCTCTTCGTGGTCGCCGCCGACCAGGGCTGGCAGCCCCAGTCCGAGGAACACCTGGCCGTCCTCGACGCGCTCGGCGTGCGGCACGCCGTCCTCGCGGTCACCCGCAGCGACCTCGCCGACCCGGAGCCGGTGCGCGCCGACGCCCTGGAGCGGCTGGCCGCGACCTCCCTCGGCAAGGTGCCGCAGGTCGCCGTCAGCGCCGTCACCGGGGCGGGACTGGACGCGCTGCGCACCGAACTCGTCCGGCTGGCCGACGCCCTGCCCCCGCCCGACACCGAGGCCGACGTACGCCTCTGGCTCGACCGGGCGTTCACCGTCCGCGGCCACGGCACCGTGGTGACCGGCACCCTCGGCGCGGGCACCCTGCGCGTCGGCGACCGGCTGGTCACCGCGGACGGATCGGCCGTCCTGCGGGTGCGCGGCCTGCAGAGCCTGCACGAGGAGCGGACGGCCGTCGCCGCGGTGGCCCGCGTCGCCGTCAACGTCCACGGCCACGGTGACACCGCCCTCGGGCGCGGCCAGGTGCTGCTCACCCCGGACCGCTGGCTGTGCACCGAGGTCGCCGACGTGCGGGTCACCGGGGAGCCGGTGGCGGACCTGCCCCGGGGCGTCACCCTGCACATCGGGACGGCCGCCGTGCCGGTGACCGTCCGCCCGCTCGGCCCGGACACCGCCCGGCTCACCCTGCGCCGGGGGCTGCCCCTGCGCGTCGGCGACCGCGCGGTGCTCCGCGAACCCGGCGGCACCCGCAGGCCCTGCGGGGTCACCGTGCTGGACGTACGTCCGCCCCGGCTGACCCGGCGCGGCGCCGGGCGGGCCCGCGCGGCCGAACTGGAGACGATGACCGGCCGCCCGGACGGCGCCGCCGAACTGCGCCGCCGCAAGCTGGTCCGGCGGGCCGACCTGCGGGCGATGGGCGTTCCGGTGCCCGGTGAGCCCGTCGCCGGCGACTGGCTGGCCGACACCGCGCACTGGCAGACCCTCCAGGACCGGCTGGCCCGCCAGGTCCTGGAGCACGCCCGCACCCGTCCGCTGGAGCCCGGCCTGCCCACCGAGGCGGCCCGCCGGCGGCTCGGCCTGCCCGACCGAGCCCTGGTCGACGCGCTGGCCGCGGCCCTGCCCCAGATCCACGCCCGCCAGGGCCGGCTGCACACCGCCGACAGCCTCCGGCCCGCCCTGCCCGCACCCGTCCGCACGGCCGTCGACGCCCTGCGCCGGGACCTCGCCCGCACCCCGTTCCGGGCGCCCGAAGCCGGCCGGCTCGCCGAACTGGGCCTGGACCGCAGGAGCCTGGCCGCCGCGTCGGCAGCCGGGGCACTGCTGCGCATCGCCGACGGGATCGTGCTGCTGCCCGGCGCGGACGCCGACGCCGCCGCCGTACTGCGCGCGCTGCCGCAGCCGTTCACGCTCAGCGAGGCCCGGCGCGCGCTGGACACCACCCGCCGGGTCGCCGTACCGCTGCTGGAGTTCCTGGACGCCCGGGGTTTCACCGAACGCGTCGACGACCAGCACCGGCGCTGCCGTGCGGGGGCGGGGAACGGAGGCGGACGGGAATCGAACCCGTTTTTTCACCCGATCGTGACCTGCGACGATGCCGAGAACTCGGACAAATAGATGCGATTCGATGCCGTTGGGTTCCGCTGGATGCCTCTCGCGGCCCCTCGGTTTGGCCCGGGCCAAACGCCTTCACGATCACTGCCCTAGCCCCGCACGGAGTGAGTGCAGATCACCCCACACGACAGAGCCCCCCGGTCGCACCGCAGCGACCGGGGGGCCAGCGGCCGGGCCGCCAGCCTGGGGGGCATACGACGGCCGGCCTGTCTATGTGAGCGCTCTCCCTAGCGGTTGCCCCGCCACAGAGCGCCAATCCGCAATCACTCGACCGGGTGCTTCTCGGTTGTAGGCCTTGTCAGACCAGGTGTTTCTTGATCCAGGAATGTACGGTGCACGATACAGACATCAGATCTTGATCACGCAACGGTGGGCGGGTGCCATCTGCCCCGCCGCCCGACTGGGTCCTCGCCCGCCGCCGGGCCGTCGGCGCGCGCATACGGGACGCCCGCTTACACGCGAACCTCACCCAGGAGCGACTCGCCGAGCTGGCAGGGCTGGACCGACAGGCCATCAACCGGATCGAGCAAGCACACTCGAGCCCCAAGCTGGACAGCCTGCTGCTCATCGCCGAGGCCCTCGGGGTACCGCTCTCCGATCTGGTCCGGTAGCCCGGCCGGCTGCGCGCACCGACCGGGCCCCGGCGTCAGCCCTTCGACGGAACGATGAACGCCCGCCGCGGCTGCGGCTCCCGCGGGTCACGCGAGCCAGGCTCCTGGGCGCGTCGCCACGCCGCCACCAGCTCCGCGTACCGCGGGTCAATCCACTCGGACATGCGGCCTCCCTTCACCCTGGGAGGCTAGAGCACGCCCTTGGGCTTGGGCTTCGGGATGGTCACGATCGGTCCCGAGTCGTCCGAGTGCTGGCACTTCGCCGCGACCGACACGAGCGACTCGTCGCCCGGCGCCACCCACAGGTCCGCATCAACCTCCCAACCGAGCGCCGCGATGGCCTCGCGGGTCCGGTCCAGGATCGCCGGGTCGTAGTTCTCCGGGCCGTAACCCGGGGCGTGGTGGACGAACCGGCCGCCGAGCCGCTCGCACAGCCCGGCGTACATCGCGGTGTGCACGATGAGCGCGTGCCAGCCCTCGTCCACGATCCGCGACGGCACCAGCCCGGCGCCCGGATTCGCCGAGCAGGCGGCCACGAACTTGATGGCCTCCTCCACGATCCGGCCGGCCAGCTCCGGCGACACGTCCGGGGTGGAGTCCATGACCGTGCGCCGGCAGCTCTCGAACTCCGCGTCGGTGATGAGCATCCGCGCGAACGCGGCCGGCGGCTTCGGGTCGACGGGGCCGCCGTCCGGCGTCGGTCCGGGAGGTACTGTCATGAGTGATCTCCTTCGCTGGTTGCGGATGGGGACACACGCCCGGGCCGGTCGTCTTCGCGGGATGCCGGTCCGGGCCCTGACTGTTAGGTGATGCGGTCCGCCGCCGCGACGGGGTTGCACGGCGGCGGACCTTCCGGCGCTCATTTCGGCACGCCGGAGTCTGTGGTTACCCGCCGATGCGGCGCGCGGGGTTGGGCTCCTGTGCGCAGCGGGTGCAGGCGTACACCTGGACGCTCAAATCGTGCGCGCCGCTGCGGCCCTCAGCGCGGCCCGCAGGGACCCCGCCTGCCTGAAGTGACGCTGTGCACCAGACGCAGGCCCAGCCCGAGTGCTGGGCGCGCGTCAGTTCGGTGGCAGGCGGCAGGATCATCCGGTCGCATCCTCGCCGATCGCTGGGCCGAAGCCGTCCGCGATGGCCGCGGCCAGAGCGTCGGG
>NZ_BNBF01000017.1:138362-144669 GCF_014654935.1 Streptomyces capoamus | reverse complement strand
GTCGGTGAGCCAGCCGTCCGCCCCGGGGCAGATCCGCCAGTGCGGGCCCGGTCCGACCGTGCGCCGGATGGGCGGGATCGTCACGGAGGCGCCAGCGCCGAGTCCGCGCGTGTTCTCCACGTCCCAGTTGCCGGCGGCACCGACTGGCACGAAGAAGTAGATGACCGTTGAGTCCTCCAGGACCGCGCCGCAGCGGGTGCCGAGGATGGCCATGGCGGCGAGTCCGACGCTTCGGGGTACGCGGATGGCGTCCCAGTCCTGTCCGGCGTCGTGCAGGGTGACCCCTGCAGCGGACGGTAGGTGGACGCTCGGCATGGTGGTCTCCTCGGCACCGGGTGTGATCTGGTGCACATCAGAGTGGTCCTGACGGGACGTCAATCCGAGGACCCGGACAGGTCTCTTCGCGTCGGCGAAGCGGACTTTCCTTGCGCCGTGCGGGTGAGGAGTAGCCAACGGCAGGGCCTGCGTGGACACTTGCCCGCGAGGAGCCGACCACGGAGGTGCAGCAATGCCGGGAAACACCAGGCTCAGGGCAGCGCGGATCGCCGCCGGATATGTCTCCCAGCAGGCGCTGGCCGACGCCCTCGGTGTCGGCGTGCGGCAGGTCCGCCGCTGGGAGTCCGCCACCCCGCCGTGGCCGCACCCTGAGCAAGGGCAGGCCCTCATCCGGCTCCTCGGCCAGGATCTCGAAGCGCTCGGGTTCACCCCGCCTGGCGGCGCACCGACGGACCGGTCCCGCCGTACCGTTCTCGCAGCGACCGCCGCCGCGGTCGGCCTGGCCGCAGTGCCTACCCAGGCTGCGGCCATGCAGCCGGCGAGCGCCGCCGACGACTACCAGGCCGTGACTCGCTCGCACCGGCGGCTGTACTGGTCCGTCGCGCCGGCCACCCTGCACCCCGCGGCGGTCGCGCACGCCACCCTCGGCTGCGCGTTGATGCCCGAGGCCGCCGGCCAGACACGGCAACGGATCGCCGCCGCCGTATCGGAGTCACTGCTGCTCGCGGGGCGGATCGAGTTCTTCGACATGCGGGTCCCGGACCGGGCGCAGCAGACCTGGCTCCGCGCGCTGCAGGCCGCCGGCGAGGCCGATAACGCGCTGCTCGGCGCCGCGGTGCTGGCGCACACCGCGTTCATCCCCGGCTGGGACGGCCGCCGGGACGAAGCAGTAGAGCGGATGGTGGCCGCCCGGACGTACGCCCGGCGCGGCCCGGCATCGGCGGAACTGCTCGCGTGGCTGGACGCAGTGGAGGCCGAGTGCGAGACCCGCTGCGGGAACACCCGCACCGCGCTACACCTGATCGGGCACGCCGAGGATGTCCTCGCCCGGGGCAGCGACCACGACAGTCCGGAGTGGATGGACTGGTTCAGCGCGGTGCGGCTGGCGGCGTTCAAGGGCAACACCCAGCTCAAGGCCGGTCACCTGCCGCAGGCCCGGGCCACCCTGCTCGAGGTGCTCGACGCGCTCGGCCCGCAGGACGAGAAGCAGGTGACCGTGATCCTCGGGGACCTGGCCGCCGTCGAGGCCGCGGCCGGCGACCCCGAGGCCGCGTGCGGGTACGCGGTCCGCGCGCTCGACCAGCTGGAGCGCACCTGGTACGCAACGGGCATGGACCGGGTGCGAGAGGTGCGGCGCGCGCTGGCGCCACACCAGCACGAGCAGTGCGTCCGCGACCTCGACGACCGGCTGTTCGGGTGGTCGACGACGGTCAGCGCACTGGCTCGTTGAACCCCTTGATGAGCGGGGACAGTTCGAGGAGGCTCTCCACCCGGAAGGTGGGGAGCTTCTTCGCTTCCTCGGTGTGCCACTGGATCGTGGCCCACGGCCCGCGGTGCACGAGCGCGGTGTGCATGCCCGCGGCGGCAGCCGGGCGGATGTCGTTGTCGATGCGGTCGCCGACGTACAGCATCTCGCCCACCTCAGCGGGGACGACCTCGGCGACGCGGTCGAAGAACGCGCGGTCGGGCTTGCTGGCGCCCCAGTCGTCACTGGTCCCGATCAGGTCGACGTCCGGGGTGAACAGCTCGCGCAGGATCCGGCCGGCGCGAACGGTCTGGTTGCCAGCGATGCCCAGCCACAGGCCGTCCGCTCGGAGCGCGGCGAGCGCGTCGCGGACGTCCGGGTACAGGTCGGCCTCTCCGAAGTGCTCCGGCTTCCCCGCGGCCGCGCGGGCCTCGCGCTCGGCGTACAGGTCGAAGCCGGGCCGGAACTCCTGGAACACCTCGCGGTAGTCGCGGCCCTGCGCGATGACCGCGCCGAACATCGCAGCGAAGGTGTGGCGTGGTACGCCGAGCCAGTCGGCCCAGGTGCCGTACTCGGTCGTCTCGTCTACGAGGCACTCGCCCACGTCGAAGATCACAGCGCGAATCATGGGGTCAGGGTACTGACCGGGCCGATAGAGTGGGGTCATGTCCCCCTCTTCTCGGCCCTCAGGCCCGGTGCGCTCTGCCGCCGACGAGATCAACGAGGAGATCCGCCGTCTCTGGACCGGGCCGGGCGCGCATCCGACGCTGCCACTGTCGCCCGAGCAGCGAGCCCGGTATCAGCATCTGCTGGCGCAACTGCGGCAGGTGGAGCACGACGGCGTCACCGAGGCCGCGTAAGACGGACCACGGACGCCGCCTGGTCACCGCTCCTTGATCGTGAGGTAGATCGACCGCTCATCGATCAGCCCCCCACCCGTGACGATCTGGCAAACCACCGAGTACACGGCATCGACAGTTCCGCCCGACACCCGCTGGGTCACGATCGTGTCGCCCACGATGGGTGACCCGACGGCCGTGAGCCCGGTCGGCACGGTGACCGTCGCAGAGCTGATGGTGTCAGCGACCTCGGCCAACCACGCCGACCAGTCCCAGCTGTAATCCAAACGCGCGGACGGATCCTTGGTGAAGCTGTCGGACATGGCGGCCTACCTCCGGACTGTCAGGGTGCGGTGCTCGGCGGGCACGGCGAGGCGCCGGCGCTCGGCGGGAATCCTGTACGTGCGCTCCGGACTGGGAGCCGTGCTCCCCACGGACGGGATGGTGAGCGGCCGCGCCGTGTCGACCTCCAGCGCGATTGGCAGGACCGCGGACTTGGTACCCACCAGCGGTAGCGCCGTCTCGACAGTCCCGGCGGCAGCGAGAGTGCTCGTCTTCACCCCGCCGAGAGCTTGGGCGGTGTTCTGCTCGACTGCCGGCGTGAGGGCGGCGGCCTTGCCCCCGGTGAGTGGCTGCGCCGCTTCGACCGTGGCGGCCACGTCCAGGGCGGCCACCTTGGTTCCGCCGAGGGCCAGCGCAGTGTCTTGCTCCGAAGCCGGCGAGAGCGCCGTGGTCTTGACACCAGCGAGCGGCTGCGCGCCGTCGGATTCCGCGGCGGTGGCGAGCAGGGCCGCCTTCGTCCCGGTGAGCGGCTGGCCGGCCTCGATACTGCTGGCGATGGGGAGGGTCACGCCGGCGGTGATGTCCGCAGCGGTGAAATCGTCGTAGCGGAGCGCGCCCGCCGAGTCGGAGCGGATGCCGACGCTGGTGCCCGTGGTGACGGCGGCATTGACGACGGAGACGCGTTGGACACCGTTGACGTAGGCGGTGATGGTCGAGCCGACGGCCTGCACCTTCGCGATGTCGCCGGGCGCGGCGGCCGCGGCGTAGGTACCGATCACGGTGAAGGAGCCGCCAACCACGCTGAACAGATCCCAGCTGCTGCCGTTGTTGCGCCACAGGTAGCCCTGGCTGATGTTGGAGTTGCCGCGGGCCCACACGCCTTGGCTGGCCGCGGTGGTGGCGGCGATGGTGACCTGCGCGTAGTGGTCGCTGCTGTCCATCGCGGTGGCGGCGCGCAGGATGATGGTGCCGCCTGCCGCGCCCGGGCTGAGCTGACCGGAGATGATCGACCAGTCGCCGGACACCTCTACCCAGCCGGCCCCCAAGTTGCTGGAGTCGGCCCGGTTGAAGTCGTCGCTGAAGCTCGCCATGGCCTGCTCTCAGCAGCCGCTCGCCGCTACGAGGCGGAGCTGGCTCGGAAGAAGTCGCTGACGGTCAGGGTGAAGTTGGTCCCGTCTGGGGTCATCGTGACGTCGTGCTTGGTCAGTGGGATGATCGCGCTGTCCGCGCTGGCCGTATCGGGCTTGTAGCAGATGACCACGGCGCCGATCGCCGCGCCGGCCGTCGCCGTCCACGTGACATCGTCGCAGTCGATCGCCACCCTGTCGGCCGCGTTGTCGACGGTGACGGTCACGTTCGTCAAGGTCTTGCGGCCCAGCGTGGTCTGTTCCGTTGCGCCCGCCTTGACCGCGGCGAGCGTGGCGTAGTCCCGCATCGTTGCGTCGTTCGGGAGGCCGGCCGCCGCGAGAGGCACCATGATCAGGGAGTCGGCGGCCGCGGGCAGGTCGGCGTAAGCCGCGAGCCTTCCCGCGGCGACGTTGAACACGATGGTGGCCATGGGTCACACTCCAGTCGTCTGGTCATTGCGGGTGCGGTTCTGGCGCTGGGCCTGCAGAAGGAGCCTGGTGCGCTGCACCATCAGCACGACGACAGCCAGGCGGACGAGGATGCTCAAGCTGCGCAGCACGAGCATCGCGCACTCGTCGTTCTGCAGGAATGTGACCAGGACCGTGTACAGGCAGAGCAGTCCGATGGTCGCCGCGAACGCCATCTGATTGCGGCCCACCTCGCTGCGCCACCAGGTGGCGCGCAGGTGGTAGGTGATCACGAACACTGCGCAGGCGACCGCGCCGAGCGCCGACATGACCGCGTTCATCCAGGCGTCGACCCCCAGACCTCTCATTGCGCTGCTCCTCTACGGGCCGCCGCGTACGCGGCTTCGATCCTCTCGGACCAGTGGTTCTCCATGCGGGCCGCGCGCAGGCGGCGAGCGACGGCCTGAACCAGCGGCCGCCGCTCCTCAGTGATCTCCCGCTGTGCTTCCTGCGCGTCCGCGACAGCCTGCTGTGCCGCCGCCCGCTCGGGGCTGCACTTCTTGCGCCTACTCAGGAGACGGATCCACATGGCCGGCGGTCACCTCCCTCATCGAGGGGGGCCGGGGCAGGGCGGTCAGTACCTGGTCGGCGGTGTGCGCGACCTCCATCAGTTCGTTCGTCAGCTCGCGCTCGGCCTGCCGAGCCTTGACCTCCTCACCGTGGGCCTGCCGCCAGTAGTCCCGGTCGGCCCTGGTGTCCTCCAGGACGCTGCGGGGGACGAGGCGGCCGGTCAGGATCAGGACGACGACGAGGACGAGGAGCGCAGTAGCACCGCCCTGGGCTACGGGTATGCCGAAGATCTCGCTCACCGCGCCCTCCTCGCCGGCGTCTGGAAGTGGACCACTCACACGCCTGCCGGTCGGCCCTGGCCACCAGCGGCGGGCCCGGCCGGTGTGACGTGGCCGCGCGTGATGAACACCAGGACGGCCAGCACGAGCGCGTTCAGCGAACCGACGGTCTCCGGCGCGACGTTGAAGTGGAACGCGGCGAGCAGCGCCACCACCGCGGCGACCAGACCGGTGAACGCGGACGGCGCGATCGGCCGGGTCATCGCCGCGGTGATCGCAGCGAACACCGCCGTGATGACGGCGACTATCGCGCCGGCCTGGTCGGAGGTGAGGCCGATGCCGAAGGTCACGGCGAGGCTGAGGCCGGCGCTGATGACGCCGAGGACGAGGGCTGGTTCGCGGCCGAAGATTCTCACAGTGGGTTCCTCTCGGAAGGGTTGGGTCAGACGTTGGGGACCTTGAGGAGATCCCACGTGGTCTTGCCGGGCGGCCAGGTCGCGGCGGTGCCGGTGAAGCCGCACTTGCGCTGCCACGCCTCGTAGCTGGCGACGTCGCCGGAGCCGATGACGTCCTTGTTCTTCGAGGACTGGTAGCGGTTGCAGCCGACGGCCACGAGCCGGTCGTGCATCGCGGTGACGATCGGGGACCGGCGGCCCATGACGAACCAGCTGGCCCCCGGGAAGGGCTCGTACTTCGGCGAGGTCGGGGCGCCGACGAAGCCGGGCCACGAGCCGGGGTCCTGGTGGGTGTTCTCCGGTACCTGCGAGTGCCCATACCAGCCGGCCGTCGTCTCCCACACCGACTCGCTGCGGTTCGGCGCGAAGCTGGACGGGTGACCCATGGGCCAGACCAGGGGCACCCCCCACGAATGGACCCACGCCTGCAGCTCGGGCCAGCCCTTGCACGGGGTGTCGACCAGCCGGGGGTAGACCTGCGTCCCGACCCGGCAGTAGGGGAAGTAGAGGGCTTCCACCTGAATCACTACCGAGCCGGCGCGGTTGGTGCGGGTCCCGCCGGCTGCGTCCGCCAGGCTCTTGGAGCGGCAGTTGGCCGGCACGAACT
>NZ_BNBF01000017.1:138008-138331 GCF_014654935.1 Streptomyces capoamus | reverse complement strand
GGGTGAAGCGGCCGGTGAAGACGTCCCAGAGGATGTGCGGTGCGACGCCCTTGCCGCTGCCGGAGAAGTACGCGCGGAGATCCTCGTAGGGGACGAGGTCGATGGGCTTGGCCGCGGTGGCGTTGCGGTCCCACGTGATGTGCCCGATCGCCTTGGCGGGGCCGCCGTCGGTGGGCTGGTGGTCGCCTATGTCGAGCCGGGTGGCGCCCGGCATCCAGAGGTCGGGCATGTGTCCTCCCAGAGGGGTGCTCTCCTTGGAATCGTAGCCCTCAACACCTCTTCTACCTATGATTCCTAGGCTACAGTTCGATTTGGCTCTTCTG
>NZ_BNBF01000017.1:123844-137969 GCF_014654935.1 Streptomyces capoamus | reverse complement strand
CTCAGAGGGCCTGCGGCAGGGATGTGTCCGTGCGGGTCGCGTCCCTGCCGCTGCAAATCCCGCACCCCACCCGCACGAACCCGCACTGGAGCATCCGATGGCCGGTATCTGCGCAGCGCTCGCGTTCCTGTTCGCGTTCGCCGTCCTCCACCCGCACCCCGCCCCGCCCGGCGTGGACCGGCCTGCCGCGGGGAGCAGCCGATGAGCGAACAGCACTGCGGCGCACACGACGGCCCCTGCTTCCCCGACCCTTCCGCGCGCTGTGCCGCGCACGGGGAACAGCAGTGCGCCCGCTGCCACCGCACCCCCAGCACCTGTGCCGGCGACTCCGGTGAGTGCAGGATCTGGTCGTCCACCGGGATGCACTGGCACACCTGCCCGAACCGGGTGCGTGGCCCGCTCACTGTCAGCCCGTGCCCGCGCCCGGAGTGCGGCGGCGACACCCACACCGACGGCTGGGGCCAGCCCACCCGATGCTCTGCCGCACAGGACGCCTCACTGCGGCTGACCGCCGAGGAACTTGTTCCAGTCCTCTTCGCCTTGGAGCGGCGGCGCCTCGGCCAGCTGGCCGGACACGGCATCCTCCGGTACCCGCTCCCCAACTGCCCATCCTGCGGCGCCCCACCCACGGAGATGACCACCGCAAGCGGCCCCGATCTCCTGACCGACACGGTGGCCATCCGGTTCGAGCGCTGCGGGCACGCTTTCACCGCCGACGGCCAGGACATCCAGGAAGCAGGGGAGCAGGCGCGACTCATGGCGGAAGAAGCGGTGCGGCGGCCGATGGATGTGGCCTCGCGGGAGCCTGATGACGGCACGCAGCCCGAAGCGCCGCCCGCAGCCACGCCGTTGGAGGAAGCGCAGGCGACGATCGAGTCCCTCCGCTACCAGATCCGCCGCGCCCGCGAAGCCCTCACCACCGACGAGCCCGGCGAGTCGGCAGACCTGCAGGCCGCCATCGCCCGCGTCCGCGCCCTGCACCGCGAGGAGTACGGCAGCTGCGCCCACTGCACCCGCGAGGACGGCGTGCCGTACCCGTGCCCAACCATTCGCGCCCTCAACGGCGACACCCCGCACAGCAAGGAGAGCAAGGCATGAAGGTAGGCGTCACCGGCGGACAGGGCTTCATCGGCAGCCACATCCGAACCGAACTCCTCAACCGCGGCCACCAGGTCGTCGTCTTCGACCGCCACCCCCACACCCCCATTGCCAAGGGGGAGGAGTTCTTCCTCGGCGACATCCGCGACGAAACCGCCGTCGTCGAACTCGCCGCCCACGTCGGGGGCATCATCCACCTCGCCGCCGTCCTCGGCACCCAAGAGACCATCGGCAACCCGCGGCCGTCCGCCGACACCAACATCCGCGGCAGCCTGAACGTGTTCGAGGCCGCCAACCAGTACAGGCTGCCGACCGTGTACGCCGGCGTCGGAAACTCCTGGATGCGCGACCACGGCACCGGCTCCTACACCATCAGCAAAACCGCGGCCGAAGACTACGCCCGCATGTTCAACGCCTACCGCGACGGACAGATCACGATCGTCCGCCCGGTCAACGCCTACGGCCCGGGCCAGTCCGTCGCCGCGCCGTACGGCACGAGCAAGGTGCGGAAGATCCTGCCCGCCTTCACCTGCCGGGCACTGACCGGGGCGGATATCGAGGTGTACGGCGACGGCACCCAGGTGTCTGACTGCGTGTACGTCGGTGACGTGGCCCGCGCGTTCGTGGCCGCACTGGAGCACACCGCCGAGCACGGGCCGGCGGAGCAGCCGGTCGAGGTCGGGCCGATGACGTCGGTGACCGTCAACGACATCGCCCGCCTGGTGGCCGGCGAGGCCGCGCGCGTCACCGGCCGGGACCCGGTCGGGGTGAAGCATCTGCCGATGCGGCCGGGTGAGGTGCCGAACGCCGTCGTCTGCGCGGACACGTCCACGCTGCAGCAGATCGGGATGACCGCTGCGGACTTCGTGCCGCTCGACGAGGGGATCCGGCGGACGGTCGACTACTACGCCACCGAGTGGCTGCCCGGCTACCTGGAGGCGGCATGACGCAGCCGACCTTTCGCGCGCCCTACGACCACGCTCTGTTCCTGATCAACCAGGTCAACAAGGCGATCAACAGGGTGGCAGCGCTCCCTGACGGGACACCGCGTGATCTCGACGGCCCGGCTACAGCTGGCGTGCTCGGCGCGTCATCCAATCTGGCGATCGCGTCCGCGCTCCTCGCCGTTGCCGACGCGCTGCGGGTTTCGCCGATAGACCAGCAGAAGGGGTAGCCGTGGCTCGCCGTCCGACAGCCCTGCTGATCCCGTCTCCCTGGTCCGGTGACGAGTTCGATCCCGCGCCGCGCAGCTACTGGGTCTGGTTCTGGCTGTACAAGCACACGCGCAGGCTGCGGCATCGCCTCGGCCTGCACGACTACGAATACGTGTACGCGCTGCACGGGCGCCGCTGCACCTGGTGCGGCAAGACGGAAGGGGCCTGACGTGCGCGTCCACTTCTGGTCCGCCGACATGGCCGGGTCAGCCTTCTACCGAGCCGTCATGCCATCCATGGCCCTGACCTGGCTCGGCCACACCAGCACCCACGGGTTCCGCCTCCCCCCGAACTGGCAGTCGTACGACACGGTCGTCGGCTGCCGCGTCGCCCAGACCGACCCGTCCCGGATGTGGCTCAAGCTGAAGGACGAGGGCAAGAGGCTCGTCCTCGACCTCGACGACGACTACTTCCACATCGACCCCAGCAACGTCCACGCCCGCCGCGTGTGGGACACGGACATGCTCGGCCGGCTCGCCCACAACATGCAGCTCGCCGACCTCGTCACCTGCTGCAGCGAGCCCCTCGCGGCCGTGCTCCGCGACTTTGCGCCCCGCGTCGAGGTGATCCCGAACGGCTTGCCTGCCCAGTACCTCGGCCACCCCCGCGACTACCAGGCGGACGGGCGGCCGGTGTACGTCGGCTGGGCCGGGACGAGCAGCACGGTGGCCGAGCTGCCGGAGACGGTGCGCGCGCTGAACCGGATCGCGCAGTACGGGCGGCCGGGCGGGGTGATGGTGCGGCTCGTCGGCATCGGCCCGGAGCAGGCGATGGGGTTGGGCTTGCGGGGCCGGCAGGTCGGTGCGCTGGGCTGGGTGGAGCGGCTGGAGCACTACCTGCACGCGGTGTCCGAGTTCGACGTGTGGTGCGCGCCGTACAGGGACTCGGCGTTCAACCGGGCGAAGTTCCCGACGAAGTGGCTGGAGGCTTCGGTGTTGGGGATCCCGTTGATCGCGTCGGATGTGGAGCCGTATCGGCGGGTGATCCGGCACGGGGAGACGGGGTTCCTGGTGCGGCGCGAGCACGAGTGGGGGAAGTACTTGAAGCGCCTGGTGGACGACCCGGACCTGCGGCAGCGGGTGGGGATGGCGGCGCGGGGTGAAGCGTCGGGGTCGATCATGCAGGCGCTGCACCATCGGTGGGAGGCGGCCGTGCGCGTGCCGACGAAGGTGGCGGCGTGACCGGGCCCGAGCACTACCTCGAAGGCGACCGCCTCATGAAACGCGCCTCCACGATGATCGAAGGCAGCGAAGGCCGCGCCCGCACCGCCACCGAAGCACACGCCCACTACACCGCCGCGCTCGTCGCCTGCCTCGCCACAAGCCAACTCCCCGAGTACGTCGCCTGGGACCAGGCGATCAAAGACACCAGCACCACGGGAGACACCCCATGATCGACCGCCACCGCGTCATCGCCTGGACACCCTACGGCCGACGCCGCACCTACAGCATCCTCATCAAGTACCTGCAGCGCGACGTCGAGCGCGGCCTCCTCGACGAGGTGTGGGCCTACATGAACACCGACCCCACCGGGCAGGAGGAAGACATCGCCTACGCCCACGAGCTGGCCAAGCAGTTCCCCTGGTTCCGGCTCCAGCACCGGCCCGAAGGCGTCCACCTCGGCCACCTCCCCAAGCAGAGGTACACGGGCTTGGCGTACAGGGAGATGACCGACCCCGACACCGTCTACCTCCGCTTCGACGACGACGTCGTCTACATCCACGACGACGCCATCGAGAACCTCGTCCGCGCGCGACTCCAGATGCCGGCCCCCACCGCGGTGTTCCCGATCATCATCAACAACGCCCTGTGCTCCCACTTCCTGCAGGTCTGCGGGAAGGTCCCGTTCGAGTGGGGCGAGGTTAAGCCGTACTGCATGGACCCGACCGGCTGGGCGAACGGTCCGTTCGCGGTCAAGTTGCACGAGATGCTCCTCGACCACATCGACCGCAACGCGGTCCCGGACCTGTACCTGTACCAGGACTTCCCCCTCCAGCCCGGCACCCAGTTCTCCGTCAGCTGCTTCGCCAGCCTCGGCAGCATGTACGCCGGCCTGCCCGAGCCTGGCGTCCTGGTGCCCGACGAGGAAGAGTCCTGGCACACCGTGCACCGGCCGCTCGCCACCGGCGCCCCGAACATCCTCCGCGGCGACGTTATCGTCAGCCACTGGAGCTTCTTTCCGCAGCACCCGTTCCTCAACGCGACCGACCTCCTGGACCGCTACCGGGAGATCGCAGACAAGGCGGTGGCCTGATGGCCGAGATCAGCGTCGAGGACGCGTTCCCCGTCTTCCAGCAGAAGGTCCGGGAACTCTTCGACGCCAACCTCCTCCTCCAGGCCCAAGTCGGCGCGCTCGAACGGCAGCTCGCTGCAGCCAAGGAGGAGAACACCCGGCTCCAGCAGGCCGGCCGGGCCAGTGACGGGCCCGGGCCCGGCGGCGGCCCCGGCGCTGCGGCACGGCCACCGAACCCGGAGCCCGAGGACGCCGCTTAGAGGTTGGCGTGGCTCTCGTCGTACTTCAACAGCGGAGCCGAGTCCACGTCGTCCCGTGCCAGCAGCGTCCGTTTGAAGTCGGTCATGAGGGCGTCCATATCCGCGTCGTTCAGGAAGTCACCGGGAGGCGCGGAGATCATCAGCATCTTGTTCCCGAACGGCCCGGACAGGTTGAACGAGTAGATCGGGTACTCACCGGTGTGCAAGTTGATGGCCATGCGGGGGATCCCCTATCAGTAGTCGGGTCAGGCGATCCGGGTCATGGTCATGTACGACCCGGCCTTGAGGGTGGTGCCGGACGCGTCGGACGCGTTCTGCGCCCACTGGAGCTGGAAGTTGCCGGCCGTCCCGCCGACGACGAGCCGGCCGTAGACCCGCGCCGCGGTGACGCTGGTGTTGCCGCAGCCGAAGCTGAGGTTGGCGCCGGCCGAGGTCGTGGCGAGCTTGCCGATCCATTCGCCGTTGGCGCTGGTGCCTGCTGTGAGGTCGGTGGTGTGGGCGCCTGAGCCGTGCATGTCGAAGGTGGCGCCGGTCGGGCATGTGAAGCTCATCTTGAAGTCGCCGACGAAGTCCGCTGCGTCGACCATGTACAGGTCGAGGGCGAAGGAGTAGACGGCGTTCGCGACCACAGGCAAAGTGAGGTGGTCGTCGTTCTGCAGGGTGGCGCTGCTGGTGACGGTCTCGTCGGCCGTCTTGACGACGTACTGAGTCTGGCCGATGCCGCTGACGCTCAGGTTGCCGGTGACCGACAGGTTGCCGGTGACCGAGAGGCCGCTGCTGGCCGTGAGGGCACCGTCGACGATGAGGCCATCGTTGGTGCGTAGCACGTTGGCGGCGTTGCGGAACAGGTTGACGTCGGCGCCGATGGTCAGCTGCGCGCCGCTGGCCAATTTGAGGTTGGAGCCGAACGTGCCCGAGGCGTTGGGGATCTCCACCCACGAGCCGGATGCGGGCGCGGTGCCGTTGGAGAAGTACGTCCGGTACGACGTATCCGTCTCCATGATCGCTTTGCCGCTGTACGGCGAGGATGGCCGGGTCGTGGAGGTCGCCGGCGCGAACCCGACGGCGGCGTCGACGCGGTCCCAGTTCTGGCCGATGTCCTGGCTGTAGTTGACCAGCTCGGAGCCGTCGCTCTTGGACTTGTACAGGCCGAGCCGGGTGGTGGACGGATCAGGCACCGGACACCTCCACGATGTCGTCGTTCGGGGTGTTGCAGCGCCCGCAGTGCGCGCGGAGGACACCATCCGCGTTGCGGTACATCGTCTCCCGGAAGGTGATGCCCTCGACGGGGCAGCCAGGGGAGCGGCAGGTGACGTCGGCCTCGACCGTCGGCCACTCGTCCAAGGTGGGCCAGTCGCCGTTGACGTCCTGGGTAATCTGCATCAAATCCACCCAACCAAGAAGTAGTCGATGGTGGTCGTTGTGGTGTTCGTGCGAGTGAGCCAGATCGTCAGGCCGCTGCTGCTCGGGCTGGCCGTACCGACGCCAGTGACCTGAGTGCCGGGCACGCTGGTCCGGGCCTGCGCGAAGGCGTAGAAGGTGTCGCCGACGACGTTCAGCCCGGTCACCGACACGGAGGTCGGCGTATTCGCGGCCGATGGGATGATCTGGACGTTGCCGATGGCCCAAGACTGGGCCTGCAGCTTTCCGTAGAACTTCACCCACCCGTCCTGGTTGAAGGTCACGGAGTTCCACTTGGTGGTGTCCGGGCCGAACCAGCCCACCTCCGCCTGGTCGGACGTGGCCCAGAAGGATCCGCCGTAGTTCGCGATGGCGTTGGAGTACCAGGCAGTACGGATCCCGGCGTCGTCGGCAGCCGCGAACCCGCCCCGCGCGTGGTAGATCGAGTCGCTGGGAGAGGTCGTGAACCGGCCGAACGTGGCTGTCGTCTCATCCATCGCCACGGTCGAGAAGACCCCGCTCCCGCCTGGCGCGGTGGTGATCTGGATGCCGGACGTGGCACTGGGGGTGCCCGTGTTGTCGAAACCCTGGATGAACGCATAGTTCGACCCGGTCGTTGCATAGAGGCGGATCTCGGGGGTGAGCCCGGCCGTCGGGTTGATGATGAGGCGTCTGCCCGCGGTGCCCGACATGAGCTGCCCGACGATTGCGACGGAGCCGTCCGCGCTGGCGATGTTCACGGTCTGCGTGCCAGCCGCGTTGTACGCCTGGACCCCGGCGGAGTTCAGCTCGACGCGGGGCCCGCTATCGGCTGTCTTGATGCGGGCCCCGACGACCCAGTCCGCGTTGATGGTTCCGGCGGTGACCTTGGAGACGGTGAGGTCGGAGATGTGGGCGTCGTCGATGAGCAGCGCTGTGGCGGTGGCCGCGTCCGAGGGCCCGCTCTTGTTGCCGGTCCGGTCGACCGCGACGACACGGACGTACCGTGCGCTGGTCTCCTCGACCTGCACCGTGTGCACCACGGGGATCTGCGCCTGCATCATCCCGGCGGTCGCCGCCACCTTCCCCATCAGAGTGGTCGCGTCCGGGGTGAAGGTGGGCTCGTAGCTCACGTGGACTTCGAGGTGGTCGAGGTCCGACTCCAGGTTGAAAGTGCCGCCGCTGGACTTGCCGAGCTGGTGGGTGACCTGCACCGCGATGCGGGACCCGGCCACCGACGGCGGCGCCGGCGTGGACGGCGGGATGTTGTCGGTGGACGCCACGAACGTCGTCGTCCCGGACCACGCTCCGCGGTTCCCGGCCTTGTCGACCGCCCGGATCTGCACGTCGTAGCCGATGCCCGGGGAGAGGTCCTGCAGCTGCGCGGTGGTGGAGTCCCAGGGCGCCACCATGGTCTGCCACTTGGCGGTGGGCGCCGCGAACGGCTGCCGCCAGATCTGCATGTCCTGCCAGCGGATCTGGGCCACGGACGCCCACGACGCTGGGTAGATCATGTCGGTGTCGACGGCGTACCGGATCTCGTAGTGGTCGCCGTCCCTGATGGTGGAGCCGTCGGTGTTGTTCGGGGCGTTCCAGGAGAGCACGACCCGGGCGCGGGTGACGCCGCGGCTGTCGAGGTAGGCGGAGCCGACGAACGGTTCGATCAACGTGGGGACGCCGGGGATGCTGGTGTCGGCGTTCGGGCGGGAGCCGACCGGTTCGCTGCTGGTGCTGGTGAGCTGCCGGGAGAAGTCCCCGACGGTCACGGTGCTGGTGCCGTCGGTCTCGAACTCGACGTACTGCGTGAGGTCGATCCACGTGCCGTCCCCGGCCCGGTACGCGACCGTGAACCCCTTGGTGATGGACCAGTTGGCTTCGGTGACCTGCAGCTTGATCGGGTTGATCCGCAGGCCCCGGAACTGGATCTCGGTGGTCGTGTCGACCAGGCCCGAGTCGGGGTCGTACACCCACACCCGGTCGCCAACCTGAAACGACCCGTGGACGTCGTAGTCGGCCGTGGACAGGGTGAGCGCGTTCCGGGTCGACGTGAACTGCGACAGGGCCAACTGCGCGCGTACGGACGCGTTCGCGGTCGCCGTGTCCGACTCGGACACGAGCCGGGTCAGCTTGATCGGATTGCCGTGGATGTCCTTGTACGGCGTCGCCGGGGAGATATCCGCGGCGCCGGTGGCGATGCTGGCGCCCTCACCTTCGGCGAGCAGTACCACCCGGGTCGAGTAGTCCTCGACGTCCCGGGTCACGTCGATCGAGCCGGGCAGCGCGCGCAAGCTCATGTCCTCGCCGGCGGCCTTCGTGGTGATGACGCACGTCGGGTTGGTGACGAACAGGCTGCTGTCCGGCCCCGCGTCGAGGGTGCCGTCGCCGTTGACCCTCCACGACACCGGCACAGAAGTGGTGGACATGGTGTCGCACACGTAGGTGATCGCCTCGCGTGGCGTCTCGTACTGGTGGCGGCCGGTGTACTGGCCGGCCACCGGGTAGACCGTGCCGACCGTGACTGGGTACGCGCCGGACGCGGGGAGCAGCATGTTGATCGTGTCGGCGAACGTCGCGCTGGCGGCCACCACGGCGTTCTCGTAGACGGCGCCCTTGTTGTCCTCGTCGCCGAGCCACATGGCCATGCCGACGCCGCCCACGGACAGGTCGTCCTGCGGGGCGTTGGTACGGCCGTCGTCGCCGATCGTGCGGGTACGGAGCACGCCAACATAGCGGGCCGCAGTCAGCAGGTTGTCACCGTACTGCTGCGGGTCCAGCCGGCCGGGCACGATGGCGACGTGCCCGAAGTAGTCGAGCGCGTCAAGGACATCGCGGGGCGTGCTCGGCTGGAGCTTGACCTCCCACGACCCCAGGGCCTTGAGGACTTCCTGGACGGCCACCCGCTACCTCCGCACCCCGTAGACGGCCTCCGGCATGCACGCGATGTACTGGTTCCGCAGGTCCGTCGCCGCATCCCCGGCCACTGCGCTCCCTCCGCCGGCCACGACACCCAGCCAGAAGTCGAGGCTGGTGGTGTTGGCCTTGGCCACGCCGCCGTTGGCGTGCCCGGTGAACGTGCGCGCGCTGCCGGCCGCGAAGCGGTTGCCGTCGGAGTCGTTGCCGGTGGCCGTGACGTACCCGGCTGAGGCCAGCGTTGTCACGTTGGTCTCCGCGGTGACCAGGCGGACTTTCAACTCGTCTGCGCTGGTGTTGCGCTGCATGTAGCCCTCGACGAACCGGGAGCCGCGGCGCAGCGTGAGATCGAGGGTGAGCCGCCCGGGTGCCAGGCTCTTGGTCAGCCGCAGGATCGCTGCTTCCGGATCGTTGCGGAGCAGGGTGGCTCCGTCCCAGGAGACGACCTGCGTGCCGGACGTCGCGAACACCGCCCACGGCTTCGTGCGGTAGGCGCCGCCGGTGTAGGACTGGACGTCAAGGCTGCCGCCGCCGGAGGCGGACCAGGTGACGTTGATGAGCCCATTGGTCAGGGACCAGCCGGTCGCGGCCAGCGGGACGTCCGAGCCGTACACCTCCTGCCCACCAGTCGTGGTGACGCGGACCCGGCCGGTCAGGTAGCTGGTCGGTGGGCAGCCCCAGCGAGGGGAGACGTTCGCCGGGACGCCGCGGTAGACGGTGATGGCGCCGTCCGCGCCGGTGCGGGTCATGGTGCCCGGGTTGGTGGCGCCGGTGACGTAGCCGTAGTGCCCGATGGGCGGGACGTGCCAACGCTCGCCCGCGAGGGCGAAGTCGTTCAGCCTGGTGGCACCGGTGAGGCGGGACTGGAGATCGGTCTCGGCGTCGGAGCCGACCCGGTCGAGGGAGACCTTCCAGTCGGCGGTGACCATCTCGGTGCGGTACTCGGTGTACGTCGACGCCGCGGTCTTGACCGTGTAGTAGCCGTTGCGCTCCGGCTTGTCGGTGAAGGTCACCGGGATGACCTGGCCGGGGGCCATGCTGTTGATGCCGTCGTGGCGGGCGATGACCTGCGCGCGGGTGAGCGGGGGCGAGGACTCCTGCCCATCGATGTCGAGGCTGCGGTCGTCGCCGCCGGACTCGGTCGCAGCGAACGTCTCCCGCAGCGGGATCCGCCCGAGCTGGAGGTCGCCCCATCCGTACTGGGCCATCAGCGCGCCCTCTCACGGTCGTAGTTGCGCAGCGCTTCCTTCATCTCCACGACGAGTTCCTGCGCGGCCTGCCGGCGCGCGGAGCGGCTGGAGAAGTCGAACGTCCCGGACACGGTGATGTTCTCGATGGTGACGCTCCCACCGCCGGTGCGACTGCCGGAGACGAGCTGCTCGAACATCGCCGTCTGCTGCGCGTCGAGGATCCGCTCCGGCCGGCGGGTCGCGTTCACGGCCATCGTCGCGCCGGGCTGGAGCAGGCCACCCGAGTCGTACTTCGTGGCCGGCTTGAAGCCCCACCGGCTGGTGAACATGCTGTCGCCAGCACCGCGGGCCGTCCGGCCGTAGTGGACGCCCCGGCCTCCGGAGCTCTCGAAGTTGATCCCGGCCAGCGTGCCCGCGGTGTGGCCCACACCGGCGTTGGTGATCCCGATTTCGAAGGGGGACTCCAAGCCGCGGACCCAGCCGGACGGGCCGGAGTTCCCCACGAACGATCCGGTCGCCCACCGGCGGTGCGGGCGCTCCCCGCGGATCACACTCTCGATGGCGCTCATGAAACCACTGCAGTCCCAGCTGGGGTTACCGTTACCCGCCCACTGGTACGGCAGCCCGGACTGGGATTTGGCCCAGCTGAGTGCGCGCTGAACGGCGGGCCCGCCGACGGCTTTCTTGTCCTCGTTGCCGAGGAAGTCGAGCATCGAGTTCAGGGTGCTGTTCGACAGCCCCTTCAGCAGGCCACCGAAGCCGCCACCCGGGATCATGTTGACCAGCGGCCGGATCAGGTTGTTGATCGCCTTCCTGGCGGCGGCCTTGAGCCCGCCGATGACCAGGTCCTTGGCCCAGTCGAGCGCGCCACCGAACAGGCCTGTGGCGCCCTTGCTGATGGTGCCGACGATGCCGCCGGACGCGAAGTGCTGCCCGCCGGCCTGCTCCCGTCGACGTTCCTGCTGCCGGGTGGGGTTGCCGCCGGTGCGGGTGGGGTGGTCCTGGCCGAGCATGGCGTCGATGCCGCGGTGCCCGCCGAGCTGGGCGACCTGCCGCTTGGACAGGATGCGCTCGCCGGGGGTGAGCATGGCGGGGACGGTGTCGGTGTTGCCCGAGCCGGGGACGACGCCGCCCTTGTTGAAGTTGAGGCTGATCGGCGGCAGCGTCAGCTTGGAGGAGATCTTCCCGGCGATCGTGTTCCACATGCTGCGCATGCCGCCGTACACGTTCTTAATGACCCACTTCACCGGCGAAGCGATCTTCGACTTGATGCCGTCCCAGATCGTGCCGAGCGCGTTCCGCAGGTTGGAGAACGCGGTCCGCATGCCCGATGAGAACGCGCTGATCTTTCCACGGATGGTGGAGAGAATCCCGGCGATCTTGTCGCGGGCGCCGTTCCACAGCCCCGACCACATGTTGCTGATAGACGTCCTCAGGCCGGACACGCTGTTCCTGACCCACGACCAGGCGCCCGTGATCGCGTTGCGCAGCCCGCCGTAGAAGCCGTCCCACCGGGAGCGGACGGCGTTCCACAGGCTCTTCCAGGTGTCCACGACCCAGTTCTTCAGGGCGCTGAAGATCTCCTTGGTCTTCGCCCAGAGCCGGGAGAACCAAGAGATGATCGCCTTGACGAGGTCCGGGATGATGCTGTGCCCGACGAGGATGTCGTACAGCTTCTGGAACGGCTTCACGATGTACTGGTCCAGCAAGTTCCAGGCGCCGGAGAAGAACCCCATCACCGTGTCCCACACGCCCTTGACGATGTCCCGGAACGTCTCGGAGTGGGTCCACGCGTAAGCGAACGCGGCGGCCAGGCCGGTCAGCGCGAGCACGATCACACCGATCGGGTTCGCGGACATGACTGCGTTGAGGATTCCCTGCACCGCTGCGACGGCAGCCGTGCCCAACTCCCACAGCTTCATCGCGGTGGCGATCGCGAAAATCCCGGTAGCGATCGACCCGACCAGGGTTTGGTGACCGCTGAGGAATTGGAAGAAGCCCGTCAGCGTTTGCAGCACCGGTAGGAGCCCCTGCGTCAGCGCGCCCGACACGAGAGGCAGGAGCGCGTCTACGACCGGGACCAGCGCCTCACCCACAGCCGAAGCGAGGTTGGCGAGGACTGGACCGAACTTCGTAGCTAGCTCGGTGATCACTGGGGCGAGGGCGGCTAGCAGCGGCAGCGCCGCCTCGATGACCGCACCCAGGGTTGTTCCGATCAGCTTGGCGATCGACTGGATAGCCCCGAAGATGGAGGCGAGGGCCTGCTGCACTTCCGGCATCGCCGTGATCCGCCGCAGCTCCGAGAAGACCGCGCCGAGCGCACCAAGCGCGTCACCACCGCCGGCCGCGGCGGCCTTCATGATGTTGCCGATGGTGCCGAAGATGTCGCCGAGGAGCTGGCCAAACTGCTTGGCAATGTCGACGGCGCGCCCGATGCTGTCCTCCAGTGCGCCGGACTTGAACGCGTCGGAGATCTTTTTCGAGATGCGATCCGCTGCCGTGCCGGCCGCTGTCGTCAGCCGCTCGAACGCGGGGCTCGCGGCGATGGAGATCTGCGTGAGGGCCGTGATGATCTGACCCGGAGTCCTGGTCAGCTTGCTCATAGCGCCGTTCAGGCCGGAGAACATCTGCCGCAGCTGGCCGGTCTTCGACAACTGGATCACCGCGTCGGCGGCGTTCTTGCCCATCGCGTTGAGGTTGCCGGCCATGCCGACCAGACCAGCGCGCAGCGACGGGATGACCGCGGTCGACAGCTCCGTGAACTTGCTGCCGAGCCCGGCGAAAAGCCGGTCCTGTACGTCCAGCTTCAGCGACCGCCACGCGTCGCGCTGGGAGAGGACCGCGTCAACGAATGCGCGTGCGTTCGGTGAGAGCTTGGCCATGGCGTCGGCGACCTTGCTCGTCGCCGAGGCACCTTTCGTCTGTGCCTCGGCAAGAGCACGAGCTGCGTCAGCGGCCGCTTCCTGCGCGTCCCGGATCTGCCGGGCACCGTCCACCGAGGCCTTCCGAGCGGCTTCCTGCGCGTCGGCCACGTCCCGCTGAGCGTCAGCGATCCTCCGCGCTCCGTCGACCGCAGCCTGCCGCGCGGCCTCACGGGCGTCCGCAACGTCCCGCTCCGCCTTCTTCACCCGCTCCGCCCCGTCTTCCGCGGTCCGGGTCTCGTCGCGGTGGGCGTCCTTCAGTTCCTTGGTCTTGTCCTTGACGTCCTGGGTGGCGTCCTTGACCTTCTCCTTCGCGTCCTTGACCTTCTCCGAGCCCTCAACGCCAGCAGCGTTGGCCTCATCGGTCTGCTGCTGCAGGCGCTGTGTCTCCGTCTGCTGCTCTTCCAAGGCCTGCCGCGCTCGGTCGTACCGCAGTTGCGCCTTGTCGATCTCCTCCTGCGTCGCGGCGGCACCCTTGGCCTTCACGGCCGCCAGCTCCTGCTCGGCGTCCTGAAGATCGAGGACTTTCTGCCGCTGGTCCAGCTGCGCGTCGGCCAGGCGGTTGTTCAGGTCTTCGAGATCCTGCGCGGCCTCCTTACGGGCGTCGGTGAGGTCGACCTGGGCCTGGCGTGCGGCGCGCTGGGCGTCAGCCAAGTTCCGTTCGGCTTCGGCGACCTGCTCAGCGGCGCGCCGGTTGGCGTCCGCGACGTCCCGGATGGTGTTCCGTAGCTCCTGCTGAGCGTCCTGCACTTCCCGTGCGGCCCGCACTCGGTCCTGCGCCGCGGTGCGTTCGGCGTCTGCCAGTGACCGTTGCGCGTCCTCGACGCGGCGTGCCGCAGCTGCCTGCGCTTCGGCCGCGGACTGTGCGGCGTCCTTGACTCCCTGCTGTGCTTTCGCCAGTGCCCGCTGCGCGGTCTCCA
>NZ_BNBF01000017.1:123440-123781 GCF_014654935.1 Streptomyces capoamus | reverse complement strand
CCCGCCGGGTCGCGGACTCGGCTGCGGCGCCTGAGGTGACGGCCGGCGCGAAGCTGGCCTTGAAGGCGTCACCGATCCCGGAGGTGCCGACCTTGATGGCGGCGAAGGCGGTGCCGAAGGACAGGATGGCGGGCGCTGCGAGTGCGGCGGCCGGGCCCATGGCGACGATCGCCTGGCCGAGCGATGCCAGCGTGGGTGTGGCGGCGATGGCGAGGGCGACGATTTTGGCGATCGACGACGACAGCATGCCCATCCCGCCGGCTGAGCCTCCGGCACTGTCGCCGAGTCCGGCGAGGCTTCTGAGGCCGAAGAGCCTGGTTCTGACGTTGACGGTGCGGTCC
>NZ_BNBF01000017.1:110785-123400 GCF_014654935.1 Streptomyces capoamus | reverse complement strand
CGGGTAAGGAAGCGCAGGCTGTTGGCTGCGCCCTCCGTGTCTGCCCGGGCTTGCACTGTCATCTGCCGGCGCCGGGTCAGGTTGGCGATGCTGTCGGCGGCCACGCGGGTGTCGACGTCGATGCCAATGCGGACCTGGCGGCGCTGGGTGAGGTTGCGGATCTCTTCGGCCGCGACGCGGGTGTCGACGCTCGGCCTGATGATGATGGTGCGGTCGGCGGTGAGCTTGTCGAGCTTCGTCACCGCCCGGTCGTAGGCGGCCTGGTTGATCTGGGCACTGATGTCGACCGTGTGAGCGGCAAGGCCGTCCAGGGCGGAGGCGTCCAGGTCGACATCGACGGTCACGGACCTGCGGTGCAGGAACCGATCGAGTTCCTCGGCGGCAACGCGGGTGTCCGCGTCGACCCCGATATAGGCCTTGCGCTTCTGGACGAGGTTCTTCAGTTCGTCGGCCGCGACACGCGTATCGGCTGTGGCGCGCACGTTGACCGTGCGTTCCTTGGTGAGTTTGTCCAGCGCGGTGGTGGCTGCCTTGGCGTCCAGCTTGGCGCCGATGGTGACGGTGCGGTCCTTGGTCAAGGTTCGCAGAGCCTCGCTGGTCTCCTTCTTTGCCAGCTTGGCGGTGACCTTGACCTCGCGGCCCTTGGTCAGAGTCCGCAGCGAGGTGGTCGCTGCGCGCGTATCCGCATTCGCTCTGATCTTGACCGTGCGTTCTTTGACCAGCGTCGACAGTTGGGCCCGGGCGTCCTTGTCGTCCAGCTTGGCCAGGATCGACGCGCTGACCTTCTTCGCCTTCAGCCGGTCGATCGCGCGGTCGTAGGCGGACTCGTCGGCCGTGACCTCGACGTAGCCCTCGGCGATTCGGAAGCTACCCGCCACCCTCTCCTCCAACGCTCACGAGCCCGGGGAACTGCGCCCGGAACTGGGTCAGCGAGACCTCAGTCGTCTCGCCGGCGCCCTGCCGCGGGGGCGGGGCCGTTGTGCTCGTGCGGGTTGGGGTGGTGCTGGCTGGCGGCTCGTCGCGTTCTTCCTCGACCCGGGCCGCCATCACTCCTTGGTAGGCGGTGAGCCGGTAGGCGAGGGAGAAGTAGCGGCGGGCCGGGATCTCGACTTGCTCAAGGTCGAGGCCGTAGATGGCGAGGAAGTCGGCGTCGATGTCGTCGAGGTGGGTGAGGACCCACATGATCTGTGCTGTCCGGTCCGCGATGGTCTCCAGCCATGGCTGCCCGGCCAGCCAGTCACGCAGGAGGGTCAGCCACGCCGGTTGGCTTTTCCCTCCTTCTCCTGCTTGCCGAGGGCCTGCTCGACGATGATCTCGACGATCCTGTCCAACTGGTCCTGGGTGAGGGCCCTGGACTGCTCCAGCGCCATGTAGGCGTCCTCGCCGAGGACCCGGATGAGGAGCGGTGCGGTGGCGACCTCGTGGCCGACCTCCGCCGCGTGGCGCAGGTACTGCAGGGCGACACCGCGGGGGATGTGCTTGGGGATCGTGTACTCGTCGTCGCCGATGTAGAAGAGGGGGACCCGCTCGTCGGGGACCTCGTCGTCTGAGGCGATCCGGATGGGTTCGAAGCCGAGGTCGCCCGGCGCGACGGTGGGCCTGGCCGCCGCGCGCTTGCGGGCCGCGGTGGTCTGACGGGTACGGGCGGGGGTGGATGCCATGGGTGGTGCTCCTCGCTGCGGACAGGGCTGGGGGTGTCGGCTCAGCTGGTCTGGTCGACGATGTGGAACGGGGCGATGCTGGCGCTGACGTAGTGGCCGCTGAGCTTCACGGGGATCAGCGTCTGCTTGTCCTTGGTGTAGGCCAGCTCGCTGCTGTCGGTGTTGAGCATGCGGCGGCCGATGACCCGGCGCCGGAACTGGTTCGGCGCGTAACCGTCCATGATCACGGCGAAGTAGGTCGGCTGCGTCGCGCTGGAGGAGACGTTGGGGTCATAGGACTTCCAGCCCGCGCCGCTGGCGGCCGTGCCGCCGTTCAGGCTCATGGAGAGGTTCTCCAGCGTGGCCTCGGCGAGCGACGTCTCGATGGTGAAGTCGACCTTCGTCAGCCGGGAGCCGACGCGGACGGTGATCTGGTCGACCTCCAGCTCGCTGTACGTCTGGTCGACGGACAGCTTGACGCCGTCCTGGGTACCGCCCAGGTCCGTCCAGCTCGACGCCGGCGGGACCGCGTTGACCGCGGTGTCCAGCGGTTCGGTCGCACCGAAAGCTCCCTGGTAGAGGGTCGCCGGGCCCTGGATGAGGTTGGTGGTGGTGACTGCCATGGGTCAGCTCTCCTTGGTGGGGCCGGCAGCGGGTCCGGTCTTCTTCGGTGCGACGGCCGCGGGCTGCGGGGCGGGCTCCGGCGCCGCGGGGGCTGCGGTCGCCGGCGGCACTTCCTCGGCGGTGTCCTCTTCGAGGAGGAGGCCCTGCCGCTGCAAGTCGAGGTACTCGGCGTCGTCGACGTCGAGTTCCAGGTCGGGGCGCATGGTGGTGCGGATCTTCGGCATCAGCGGTAGTCCTCTCGGCGGAGCGGGAACCTGTGGTGGGCGAACTGCGGCAGGTGCGGCAGGGCGATGGTCTGCTCGGGCGGGATGCTCGGCGGGCAGGGCACGATCCGGATGTCGCCGGTCAGCAGGAACTCCAGCTCCGGCCGGCTGTCGTGGACGATCGTGCGGCCGTTCCACGACAGGAGCTGCCCGTGCGGGGTGTCCTCCTGGATCGCCCACATGCGGCTCATGACGGGACCTCCGTCCACGCGAGGACCAGGCCCGGAATCGAGTACCGGGCATACGACGACGGGTCGTCCGGGACACGGCGCGGCTCGCCGGTGGTGTACGCCGACAGCACCCGCGCGGCCGGGTAGCCGGTTGGCAGGGCGACGACCTTGGGGATGGCCGGATGGTCGTAGCAGGCGGCCTGGATCGCCTCGGCCAGGACGGCAGCGCGGTTCCATGGCGGTTTCTGCGAACCGGGGTTGGCGGCCCAGCAGTCGATGCCGATGGCGGGCTCGCGCAGCGGGACGTACAGGTTGGGGGTGCCGCCGGCGACGACGAGGGTGACGAACCCGCCGTCGGCCCAGCCGACGCTGCCGTCCGCGCCGGGCTTGGGCAGGGTGGTGGCGACGCGGTCACCGACCACGGTCTTCAGCCAGGCGGTGGCCACCAGCTCGTGGGTGGCGCGCAGCGGGGGCGTGCTCATGCGGTCCTCCGCTGGAACAGGGCCGGCCGGAGGTACGGATGCGGTGCGGTGCCCGGGTGATTGACGCGGGCCACGGGGTGGTCGGCGCCGGGCCAGTGCAGCGCCTTCTTATTGCGCGGGAGGATGACGTGCGGCGCCGTGCCGAGTTCGACGTCGGTGGCGTAGTTGCAGTCCAGCGAGCCGACCCGGAGCACCTTGTCGTGGACCTCGCGGCGGAGGCTGTCACGGAGGCGGCCAGTGCGCTTGTGCACGTAGTCCCGGGCGTCGGAGAGGATCGCGTCGCCGAGCTGCTCCAGCCAGTCGTTGATGGCTGCGTCGACGTGCGCGCGCGAGCTCGGGTCGATCCGCATACCGGATCGCGCCATGGCCGCCTCCTCTCCGAAGGTGGTCGTACGGTGGCCGGCCCGGTCTCCCCGGGCTGTGCGGCCGTGTGCTGTTAGGTGGTGCGCCGCAGGTCGAGCCGGAGATCGGCTGCGGCTGCGGGGTTCGCCATCGAGGACACGGCGTCGACGATGTAGACCGCGCCGGTGCGCTCGTCGCGTACACGGTCCTGGTCCTGGATGTCCGTGCCTGCGGCGACGCGGGCGACCGCGTACCGGACGATCCGTGGGGTGGGGTCGTCGCGGGTGGTGACGCGGCGGGACTGTTCGGTCAGGGCGGCCGGGATCTCGGCTGCGATCGGGGTGTCGGTGTCCACCTCGTCGCCGTAGGCGTCGGTGGCGGTGCCGCGGAGGATGCTGATCCGGGTGGTGGCGATGGCCTGCATTACGGGCCTCCGGTGTACGGGGCCCAGACGAGCGAGTCGTCACTGCCGTCCGAGAGCGGGTCACCGAGGAGCGGGCCTGCGCCCTCGACCGCGGAGCGGACGTGGACTGTGCGGGACCGCATCCACGACACCCGCTGCAGCGCCCGCTTGGCCATCGGTGCGAGGACCAGGCCGTCGCCCTGCAGCGTGGTGGAGACCTGGTCCTGCTGGATCTGCGTGGCATCCAGCCGCGTCTCCAGCCCGAACTGCCCCGCGATCCACGCTGCCTGTCGGGCGACGGCCCGGCCCAGCCAGTAGAGATCCCGCGTCCGGATCCGCGGTGTGTCGGCGTAGACCCGGTTGGTGAAGATCTCGATGTCGTCCTGCGCCTGGGCAAGCTGAGCATCGGTCACGGACACACCGGTGGTGTCGATGACCTGCTGCGTCGTCGCCCAGGCGTTCACCATGTCAGCCCTCGCTCTTGCTGCTGCTGGTGTCCTTGCCGTCGGCCTCGATGACGTCGCGCGGCGTGGTGGTGTCCTCCGGAGCGTGGTCCACCGACGAGGGGACGGTCTCGACCGAGTAGGTCAGCACCAGCGACTTGCCGTCCGGGTGCTCCTCCTGCCCGTCGAAGGACACGCCGCCGCGCGGGTGCAGGCCACGCTGGATCGCCTCGTTGGTGACCGCGGCCCGGTTGGCCTCGTGCTGGTAGTCCTCACCCGTCCACCTGTCGGCACGGACGATGAACTCCTTGACGTGCCGCGTACCTTCCGCGCCGTCGGCGGAACGCTCGTCGACCTCGACCTCCGGGGCGCCGGCCTTCGCCGGGAACTGCCGCTGCCGGAGCTGCTCGCGGTCCTCGCCCTTCGCCTGCTCGGTGTCGGCGGGCTTGCTGCTGGTGGTGGTCTTCCTCGCTGCCATGGCTCACCTCCCTGCTGTGGGTGGTGTGCCGCCCGGAGCCGGCGGGCGGCACACCACGAAGAGGGGTCAGCCGACGAGGATGGAGGCGCCGTTGGGGTGGCCGTAGGCCCAGCCGCGGCGGGCGCGCATCTTGAGGATCGACTCATCGGTGAGGGCGGACAGGCCGTCGCGGCCGTCGATGAACACGGACTCCGGGCCGGAGCGGACGCCGAGGAGCATGAGTTCCGGGTTGACGAACGCCATGATCGGGCGGCCAGTCGGGGTCGGCGTGGCGGTCGCGGAGACGCGGGCGCCGAGGGACCAGCGGACCGGGACACCGAAGATGGTGTCGGGAGTGCCGGCACCGTTCTCGTTGAAGATCGGCCGCTGCTGGCCGTCGAGGACGCCGCGGAGGCTCTTGCGGAACGCGGGGTGGGCGATGGCGACCATGTTGCCCGGGTCGAAGTAATCGCCACCCTCCACGGCGGCGATCGCGGTGGAGAACTCGGCGTAGGTCGGGGCGCCGCTGCTGGACGCGGTAACGATGTTCGTGCCGCCCGTGTAGGAGAGCGTCGCGTCGGTCGTGGCCAGCAGCTGGTAGAGCGACGTGAACGGGACGGTGGTGCCGTTCGATGCGGCCGACACCGCGAGCGTCGCGTTGTCGATCATCTTGGCGTAGGACTTGCCCCAGCCGATCATCTTCGCTTCGATGACGTTCGCCACCGAGTCGTCGATGTCCTCTTCGGCGATGCGGGCGGCCTTGCCGAACTTGACCGCGCTGAGCAGCACCTCGTCGTTCAGCGAGGTGTCCTCGCCGTAGGCGCCGCCCTTGGCGACGACGTCGACACCCATGCCGGCCGTGCGCGGCACGTGCTTGGTGTCGGAGCCCATCGGGATGCGGGAGGCGAGGGCCTCGACCGCGCTGATCTGGTTGATGCCCTGGATGACCCGGCTGGTCTCGTACTCTTCCGGGATCCAGGCTTCCATGGTGTTGCGTGCCACGGGGGCCCTCCTGCGGGCGCGTGATGGGGGAAGCTGGTCGGCTCCGGCCCCATCACGGGCGCCTTCGCAAGCAAGGTTGTCAGCGCGATTCGATCTCCGAATCGAAGCTCACAGGCTAAAGATACCTTCGAAAGTCAAGCCTTGCCCAGCAGTCGGGCCGCGTGGATCTCCGCCGTCGACCGAGGCTTGTTCGGCGCCGCCGGGCGGGGCGCTCCCGTCGGCCGCGGCTTCGGCTTCCGCTCCGGCACTGCGAACAGCTCTGGGTAGTCCCGCGTCAGCTCGGCGATCGCAGCGTCCAGCCCGGACACGGCCCCGTCCTCGTCGACGTCCAGGCCGTCCAGGTCCACCAGCTTCAGCAGCCGCTTCAGCCGCGACTCGCCCTTGTCCCGCGCGGTCTCCGAGTTCGGGTCCTTCTCGTCCTGCAGGAAGGCCAGCGCGCCTGCCTCGACGAGCGCGCCGCGCACCGCGGTCCGCACCAGGGGAGTGCGGTACCGCTTCTCGCCCTCCTCGCGGGCCTCGCGCAGCGCCTTCTCGTGGTCGGTCTCGTCGCCGCGGGCCTTCTCCTCCAGCTCTTTGTTCCGGAGCCTGTGCTTTTTCGCGTCCTCGTTGGCCTTCTTCAGTGCAGCCTGGGTGCGCGCCCACTCGTCCTTGGACGGCGGCTTGTAGTCGTCCGCCTTGTCGTCGTCGGTCTTCTTCGCCGGGGGCTTCGGCTTCGGCGTCTCCTCTGGCTCCTCTTCCGGGGCGTCGTCCGGCCCGGGCTCGGCCGCCGGTTCCTCGTCGGGGACTTCGACGTCCGGGCTGTCGTCGTCGGTCTCGGCGCCGCCGGCGATGAGGTGGATCGGTCGGCCGTCGGCGCGGTAGCCGAGGATCGTCGCGGGCGGCAGACTGATGCCTTCGGCCTGCTGGTCGGTGGTGTGGATGCCCATGGTGTTCTCCCATCACGGGGTCGGCGGCGGCCCATCGGCGGGCGCCGGGGTCTATGCGGCGGCCGGGAACCGGCCGGTGCGGAGGGCGGTGCGGGCGCGGGCCTCGACCGCGGGCAGCAGGTCATCAACGGTGCGCAGCAACTCGCGGGCCGCACGCAGCCGTACCGCCCGGGACTCCGACGGCCGGCCGGTGCCGTATCCGATGGAGCGCTCGGCCTCGCGGCGCAGCGCCTCCGGGAACGGGGTGCCGCTCGTCCTCCACCTGTTGTCCCAGGGGACGGTGCGGCAGCGGCAGTGCGCGTGCAGCGGCGGCCCGTCCACCCCGGCCGCCCGGGCGCTGCGTTGACGCGGGTCCCACGACAGGCCGCCCGGGAACGCCTCGTCCGGCTTCGCGGTGCGGCCGGTGTAGGCCAGGCAGCGCACGCACGCATCGGCCTCCGCCACCCACAGCCGCAGCGGGGCGGTCGCGCGGACGACGGCGTCCAGGCCTTCATGGACCGCGGTGTTGATGACCCACGCGACGTGAGCGCGCACGGCGGGCAGGACAGCCCGGGCGGCGCCGAGCCCGGCCAGCATGTGGGACCACCGCGACACCCGATCCGGGTGCAGCAAGAACAGTGCGCGATCGCGGCGCTCGACCACCATGTCCCGGATGCGGCGTGCCTCATCGAGCAGGACCCGGCCCGCCGACGGCGCGCGCGGCTCCCGGCGTCTGCGGCCGGACGCGGCCCGCACGAACTCGGAGCCCTGCCGTACCCCCATGTCCAGCGCGGGCCCCAGACCGTCGGCGAGTACCGCGGGCGCCCGCCGCGCGAGGTCATCCAGAAGCCGGACGGCGGCGGCCCGGGCCGCCGCGATGATGCGGCGCAGTACATCACCGGGAACGGCCGGCTGGTTGGGGCCGCCGTACGCGCGGGTCCACGCGGTGAGCGTGCGGCGGACGAGCTCCTCGAACGCACGGTCCATCCCGAGCAGCGCCCGCCCGGCGAGTCGGTTCTCCAGGTCGATGACCTCACCGGTGTGGTCGTCCTGCACCAGGCGGGTGAGGTGCTCGCTGGAGTACGGCATCAGCTCTCCTCCTGCGCCTGGGCCAGGGCCTCCAGGTCGCTGATCGCGTCGGTCATGAGCGCGGTGACCTGCTCGTTGGTGATGACGCCGAGCGCGGCCGCGGCACCCAACTTCTGCGCAGAGTCGGCGAGGGAGGCAAGGACGTCGACGCGGCGCTGCAGCTCGGCGTCGTCGGTGCCGGACAGCCAGGCGTCGACCTGCTCTGCCCGGTAGCCGGCCTCGATGAGGGCCTGCCGGCGCGGTACCCCGGCGGCGATCTTCGCCTGTACGGTCTGCCAGCCCTCAGCGTCGTCCACGGTCTCGGCCGGCCTCCAGTGCACGGTGACAACGGGGTCCTCGACGCCGAGGCGGCGCAGCGCGAACGCCACTGCCTCGCGGAGGGTGGCGCCGTAGGACAGCTGCCGGTTGCCGACCTTCTTGGTGAACGGGGCGTCCTGAGCGCGCACGCTCTGGCCGGTGGGCTGGTCTCCGGACGGGTCGAACAGGTGCAGCGGCGTCGTGCAGATCTGGGCCATGGCCCGCACGTTGAACATGATCGGGTCGAGGAACACCTGTGGGTTCGCCGCGTCGAACTGGCCGACGGCCTTGTAACCGCGTAGCAGCCACATCTCGCCCGGGCCCGCCTTCAGGCTGCTCTCCTCGCCGGAGTCGGACGGGCCGAGGCCGCGTTCGTTGGTGGGCCAGTCGCCGTCGTCCCAGTCGCCGGGCTCCAGGTCGGAGGTGTCCGTGGTGGACGTCTCCGTGAGTGCGTACCGCTGCGGTGCGCCCTGGTAGTCGACCGTGCCCATGTGGGTGGCCTGCAGCTTGGTGATGGCGTTCTGCGGGCCGTAGGCGCCGTAGTGCTCTGGTGTGCCGTAGGGCCGGTCGGTGCGGAAGTGGAAGACCGGCTGTTCGTTCCAGTCGTGCTCGATCGACCAGGACTCGGGGTCCTCGGCGTCGGCCGGCCAGTGGTGCCAGTCGCCGGCCTGTTCGCCGCGGGAGTTCTCGCTGGTGGTCCAGCGTTCGGTGTGGTCGTCGTAGTAGAGCTCGGCGCGCTGGTACTTCCCCTCAGCCCACTTCTTGATCGTGAACGCTTTGCGGCGGGGGTTCTCCTCGTCGTAGATCACGCGCACGGTCTGCGGCGAGTTGTAGTACATCTCGACGCGGACGACGTTGCCCTGATCGTCCTCGACGGGGAGGACCATGAGGTAGGCGTCGCCGTACTCGCCGGCTCGGCGGAACAGGTCGGGCATCTCCAGGTCGAGCTGGTTGTCCTGCCAGATCTTGGAGATGAGGGCGGTCTGTTCGTCGTCCGCTCCGGTGATGCCTGCGATCTCCAGCCGGTCGGTGACGGCGTCGACGGGGGTCTTGGCGAAGTTCAGGTCGAAGTCGATGCGGTGGGCGGCGAGGGCGCGGCGCAGGCGGGCGTTGACGAAGACCTCGGGGACCTTGCCGTCGTAGTAGGTCTGGGCTTGGTCGTAGCCGGGGCGGGAGTCCTTCAGCTCTTCGATCCCGAGCATGAGGTCGGCGAGCGACTCGTCATCCAATGCGACCTCCCACCCGTAACCTTTGAATCGAAGGATAGACGGTCGCCGTGGTGGCGTCATGCGCTCCGACGTAGGTTGATCGCCTTCGAAACGAAGACGCTACGCGTACGCCGCAGTTCGAGCCGACGGCGCGGCCTTCCGCTCGGGCGGGATGAACCGGCGCACCGCGCTCCCCACCGCGTCCACCAAGTCGTCATGCGGCGCCTTGGGGAACGCGCACATCTGCTCCTCCAACTCGCGAAGCCGACGAGCGTGCAGGACTCGGCCCCGCTGGTAGTAGCCGAGCACCCCCTCCGCGCGCACGAACTTCGGCTCCGTCTGTGACACCGGCTTCACCTTCACCGGCATGTCGTGGAGCACGGACTTCCACACGTCCTGGCCCTGGTTGACCTCGATCAGGATCAGCCCGATCCGCGGCCACTCATCGAGCAGCGCGAGGACCCGCTCGCGCAGCTGCTCGCCGGGTGGGACCTTCACGGCGAGCGCCTCGTGCACCGTGCAGCGGCGGGTCTGGGCAGACCAGGAAACGACGGCCAGCCCGGTGAAGTCCGACTTCCTCTTCGCGGTGACCGCGGGGTCGATGCTGAGCATCATGTGGCTGACGGGGTCCGGGCCGTCGGGGCCTGGGTAGCGGAAGTCGTCCGGCGTCCACAGATCGCCGTCGGCGCCCATGGGGTCGTTGGCGTAGTTCTTCGCGAACGACCTGGTGTGCTCGATGGACTTGAGATAGGCCAGCGGCCACTTCGCCGGCCAAACGCTGCGCTCGTACCCGCCAGCCGTCTTGATGATCGGCGGGGTGTAGTGCGCTTCGAAGCCCTCCTCACGGATCCAGTCGGCGGTCTCGACGCCGCGGGCGTGCTTCACGAGCTGGTGGACGATGCTGCCCGGCATGGTGACAGTGCCGGAGATGACGACGCGTGCGTACACGTTGAGGGGGAGGATCGCGTCGACGAGCGTGGTGCGCCGCTTGCGGGCCAGCTCAGGCGAGTACGACGACTCGTCCGGCTCGATGTCGTCGCACAGCAGTAGGTCGGGCCGCTGCTCGCCGACCTTCATACCGAGGTTGCTGGAGTCGATGCCGCGGGCAGCGAACACGAATCCGGACTTGGCCATGTACATCGCCTGTGTGTCCGCGACGTTCGCGCCGCCGGGCCGCTTCGCCGCGGTGCACAGGTCGGGGTAGTCACGGCGCAGGGTGTCGTTGTTGTCGATCTCCTTCTTGAACGACGCGAGGTGGGTCTCGGCCTGGGTGGCGGACGCGGCGAACGCGGCAGCGAACTTCACGTGCCCGTGAGCGGCGGCCCACGTGGGCAGGATCAAGAACCACCACGTCGATTTGCCCATGTTGCGGGGGGCGATGTAGGCGTGCCGGTTCTCACCGGGTCCGGCCGGCGGGCGCACCCACTGGCGGGCGGCGCGGCACCAGTCGAGGTGAGCGTCGCCGAAGGTGATCTTCCCGTCTTCGTCCTTGAGGTGGTGGCGCAGGTAGACGAGGGCGAAGAGCAGGGGGTCGAGGCGCGTGAATACGCGCCGGCCTTCGGGGTCGGCGAGGAGCCGCGGGTCGAACTGGGCGAGGTAGGCGTCGAGGTTGAACGTCTCGGCGTCGAGGCCGTCGAGGTAGCCGGCCGGTGTGCGGGTTGTGGGCGTCACCGGGTCAGGCCTCGGTCGGGCCGTCGAGGATCTGCCGCTCTTCCAGCTCGGTGCGGGCCTTGGCTTCGCGGAGCATCTCCTGGAGTTCGAGATCCTGCTGCGTCACCTCGTGCACGGTCGCGTCGACCTTCGTGGGCTGGTCAAGGCCGAACAGCTTCCGGAATGACTCGCGCGCGCGGAGTGCCCGGTCGACGGCCCGGAGCTTGATGTCGTAGTCGGGGAGCGGGTTGCCCTCGGCGTCGTAGACGACCCGGCCGTGGGAGACCATGACGTGGTCGGCCTGGAGGATGTCGAGTACCTCGTCGTACATCGCCTCCAGGCGGGCGGCCTCCATCTCCACCAGTTCCTTGGCGGGGCCGAGACAGGCGTCGCGGAGGGCGTTGCGGACGGCTCGGATGGCGCCGGCTTTGTCGATGCCGAGGTGGTCGGCGATCTGCTGGTAGGTCCAGTGTTGAGCCCGGAGCTTGGCTGCGTAGGCGTCACGTTCGGCTCGTTCGAGGGTGCGGAGGTAGCGGCCCCTGCCATCGCGGTCGTCTTGGTGCGGGTTGCCTGTCATGGTGGGCCCCTCCACTTCTGGGTACCTTTGAATCGTAGGTAACTGGGTCACGTGAGCTTCGATTCTGCGGTGAGAAGTGGGGTGCTGGCTATGGTGTCCGACCGAGGCGGCCGGTACGGGTTCGTGTACCGGTCCAGGCAGAAGGTCTACCGGGCGCTGCGCCGCAAGGGCATGTCGAAGTCCAGGGCGGCGCGCATCTCCAACGAAGGTTTCACGAGGGCTGGGCGAAGCCTGATGGCGCGCAAGGCGGCGAAGACCCGGCAGATGCGCGGGCGAAAGCGTCACTGATCAGGTGGCGGATGGAGGGGCCCGGAGCCGGGCGGTGGCTCCGGGCCTCGCCCATGTCTACGGGCAGGTCTCGCCGTACTTCACCGCGGTGAACTCCACCGGCTGCCCAGCCAGCTTCGCACCGGCCGCGGGCTTCTGCGTGCACACCTGCCAATTCGACTCGATGAGCACCATGCGGTCGTCGCTGGACGCGTCGTTCACGGTGATCGACGTGCTGCTGTCGAGCGCGGCCCGGGCGGCCTTCACGCTCTTCCCATGGAAGTCCGGCATCGTCCCGCCGGCGGCCGACGGCGCGGACTGGTCCTTCGCCGGGCAGGTCTCGTCGAGCTTGACGCTGCCGAAGTCCAGCTCGGTGTCCGTAGGCACGACCTTGCCGGCCTTGTAGTTCTGGGAGCAAACCTTCCAGTTCCGGTCGAACGCCTGGAAGCGGCCGCGGCCGAGGGAGTCGTGGGACTTCAGAGCGTAGAAGCCCTGCTTCTGGGCGGCGTCTTGGGCGGACTGGAGGCCCATGCCGACGAAGTTGGGGACGGTCTTCTTGGCAACGGTCTTGCTGTCGTTGCTGCCTGTGCCGCTGGTTGCCGTGGCGGTGGTTTTGCTGCCAGTGCCGTTCGTCTCGGTGGGCTGGCATGCGGTGCCGGCGCCGAGGACGGCGACGAGCGCGGCGGTGCAAGCGAGTGTTCTGCGGTTCATGGGTCCCCCCTGGTGCGGGTGTTGCGGTGAGGGGGTGAGCGTACGGCTGGCGGGGCGGGGTGTGTGGGTGGTGTGACTGGGCTGT
>NZ_BNBF01000017.1:78404-110731 GCF_014654935.1 Streptomyces capoamus | reverse complement strand
GACCGGATCGGGTGGCGGGCAGGACGAAGGCCCTACCTCTCGGGCGGCGTGAGGTAGGGCCTTTGGCGTGCTCGGGTCAGTCCTTGGGCGGCACCGGAACGACGTACACCTTCTCGGCGCCGACCTTGTCGCAGGCGTCCTCGATCGGGTCGCGGTGCTGCCAGTCGGTGAGCGGTTGTACGTCGAGGGTCTCGCCGTGGACGCGCTCCGCCTCAGTCAGCCATGCCAGCAGGTCGTGCCGGTCAAGACCGTCCGGCGGGCATACGTCGACCAGCTGCGGGTGCTGCTCCAGGAGGGCGGGCTTGGCCTTGTCGCAGGCGTCGGGCAGTTGGGGGGTGAACAGGCTCTGCCCGGTCATGTAGCTGAGGATGTCGTAGATGCCGTCCATGTGGCGGCGGGAGAGCAGCTTCTCGGTGGTGACGGAGAGGACGTCGGCGAGGGCGAAGGCGCGGCTGTCGGTCATGGGGTTCGTCCTGTCATGTCGGGCGGTCAGAGGGCGGGCTGGAAGGCGTCGCAGGGGCAGATCGGGACCGCGCTCCAGGCGCCGTTCGGCTGGCGCGTGCGCGGCAGGCGGGCCCAGCACTTCGTGTCGCCATGGTGATGGTCGGCGCCCGAGTGGCGGCACTCAGGGTTCGCGCAGACCGCGTCACGCGGCGGGAGCACCCCGCTGACGGGCTGCGGCTTGCCGCCCTCCCCGAACTCCACCAACTCCACCGGGTACGGTCCGTTCTGGTCGGGGTCCACGCGGGCGATGGCGTCGTCCCAGCCCTCGCGCCAGTCGTTGCTGTACAGCCCCTCGTTGTCCGCCGCCGCCCGGACGGTGCCCGTGTCCTCGATGGTCTGGGCGATCGCGTGCTCGCCGATGGTCTGCTGAAAGCGGAGGTAGACGTCCTCGGCGAGGATCGTGCGGAGGTACGCGTCGATCTCGGTGGGGGTGGCGTGGAAGCGGGAGGGCAGGTCCGTCACGGCGTGGTCCTTTCGGTGGCGGTGGGTTGAGCGTATGGCGAGGGTCAACGGGCGTTGCGGTGTTCGGCGAGCTGGGCGCCACGTCGGGCGGCGGTGGCGTCATCCCAGCCGATCGCCCTGGACGCCTCGAACACGGCCTCAGCGGCGGGCTGGAGGGCCTCCTCGGCCTGAAGCAGGAACAGGAGACGATCACGATCGGCGCTCCCCTCCGGCGCACCCAGGAACAGCGCCTCGGGAGCCTGGAGGGCGGCGGCACCATGCTCGGTGACGTGCTTGATTTGGGCGACGAATCCGGCCCAGTACCCGCGGTGGTCGGTGTCCTGGTCGGCGGCGTGCTGGAGGGCGGCGACGAACGCGTCGGCGGCGTTCATGAGGCGGTCGATGGCGTTGACGGCTTCGGTGGGGACGGGCTGGGCCATGGCGTTGGTCCTTTCAGGCGGCGAGCAGCATGCGGGCGGCGAGCTGGTGGTAGCAGCGGGAGCCCTTCAGGCCAGCGGGGCAGGTGCAGCCGGTGGGGGCGGTCTTGTAGGTCTCGGTGCCGTCGGTGGAGACGGCGATGAACACCGCGGACTTCAGCGGGACGATGGCGCCGTCTTCGATGAGCTCGCGGGCGGAGGCGATCTGGTGGGGCTTGTAGTCGGTGAGGGTGGCCTGGGCGCGGCGGATGTGGCGGGCGCAGGTGGGGCCGTAGCCGGTGGCCTGGCTCTTGGCGCTGGTGAGGGTGCGGCCGCAGCGGAGGCAGTTGGTGTGGGTGGTGGTGGCCATCGGGTCCCCCTCGTTCCTGGTGTACGTACACCGTAGCGCGGGGTGTACGTACACCGCAAGGGGTTCAGGCCTACCGGTGTCCGTACACCCGCGATACCGTGGACCCATGCCGAACGCCCCCAAGACCAAGCACCGATCAGTCCGCATTGAAGACCAGGACTGGGCCGACCTCGCTGCGCGCGCACCCGACGGCGATCGCGCGGCCGTCATCAAAGACCTGGTGCGCTGGTACCTGCGACGCGACGGGGCCAAGCTTCCAGCGCGCCCGGCGAGCAGCGAGGAGAAGACCGCATGAGCGAGGACGGCTACATGGACGACGTCTTCGACATGGACTGCGCGTGCGGCTACCCGCGCGGCGACTGCCACTGCGAGCCAGATGACGACGCGAGCGCGGGCCCGGTGCGCCCGGACGAGGAGCCCACCACATGAGGAACCAAGGAGCACAGAACATGAGCCAGACCATCACCCTCGCCGGACCGACCGAAGGCATCCGCAAGCTGCACGAAGCCTTCGAGTTCGGGCCGGGCCCCGCGCTCAACGGGCTGACCGACACCGCGCACGCCGCGTCCGAGCGCATGGGCGGCATGCTCACCTTGATGCGCGACCTCCACGAAGCGCGCGTAGTGGAGCTGCGGGAGAAGAACCTGACCGAGGCGGCAGAGGAGCGTGCGGCGCGCGGCGAGTAGCCCACCGCATGACGACGGCCCCGCCCGGACGAGTTCCGGAGCGGGGCCGCTGCACGTTCACGCGGCAGTCGCACGGGGGAGGCAGGGCTACAACCCCCGCCCGGCGGACCGGGCCGCACAACTGCCGCTGCCGGGGACGCTACGCCCCAGCCTGCACCCCTGTCACTACCCGAACATGAAGTAGCCCCGCCATCGACGGGGGCGCGATGGCGGGGCCTGGGCTCAGTGTGGCACCGAGGTGCGACAGTGGAGGGTCAGCCGTTGGAGAACGGCAAGAACACTTTCTCCGCGCCGACCTTGTCGCAGGCGTCCTCGATCGGGTCGCGGTGCCGCCAGTCCTCTATGGGCGTGACCTCCAGGGACTGGCCGTGCGCGCGCTCGGTCTCGACCAGCCACGTCATGAGGTCTGGGGCGTCGGCGCCTCGCGGGGGCTTCAGCTCAGCGAGGGACGGGTGTTGCTCGATCAAGACCGGTGCCACCGCGTCGGCCACGTCGACCAGCTGGTGGGTGGAGACGTCCTGTCCGGTCATGGTGCGCAGCACGTCGTAGATGCCGTCCATGTGGCGGCGGTATACGAGGCGGTCCCCGGTGACGCTGAGGACGTCGGCGAGGGCGACAGTGCGGGTTTCGCTCATGCGGCCATCATCCCTTCTTCGGCTTGCCGGGGGTGGGCTTCTTCGGCTCGGGGTACCAGCCGCCGCGTGAGGACTGGTACGTGGTCTCACGGCCGGCCAAGCGGGGGTCGTCGGGCTGGATGGGCTTCTTGAATCCGAGTGCCATGATGGGCGCTCCGTCTCTTCGATGGGATGGGACCGGGGCGGCCGGCTAGCTGCCAGGCGGACGGCCGCCCCGGGGTAGATGACCCGGTAGATGCCGGGTAGACCGCGGTAGATGCGGTGGTAGAAGTGCAGGTCAGGCGGCGGTAGACGCCTCGGTAGACGGCTCCTCGGCCGCCACCGGGGAAGGGGCCTCCAGGTCCCTCCGGCGGACGCCCCATGTGGGCACGCCGGCCACCTTCACGCCGCGGTCGACGGGGACCTCCAGGGCCACCAGCCGGGCGCGCAGATCGGGGACCTTCCAGCCGGCCGTGAGGGCAGCTGTCGGGGGGTGCTGCTGGAGGTGCGCGAGGACGGTACGCAGGTGCACTCCGGAGCCGTCCCCCATGAGGATCAGCAGGAGGGTACGGACGGCCTCCCGGTCGAGCGCCGGAGCGGTCTCGCTGGGGCCGTCTGCGGTGGCCTCCGCAGGCTCCTCCTCGGCGGGGCGCCCGGCACGCCAGGCGGCAGCCGTCCATACGCCACTGAGGAGCCACATGAGGGCGGGCACCGCACGGACGACGCGCCACAGCATGTAGAGGCCGAAGACGAGCAGGGCGATACGGAGCCAGCAGCCGAGGGCGGCGCGCCAGCCGGTGAGGTCGTGGCGGCGGCCGCGCGCGACCCAGGCGGTCAGGCGCGCGCCGAGGCGGCGCGCGAGGGCAGCGGAGCCGGTGGCGAGCCGGACGGTGCCACGGGCGAGGCGGCTCACAGCAGCCCCGATCCCTGCACGGCGGCGACGACTGCGTCGCCGGCGCCGTTCAGTGCCTCGGGCAGCCAGGCCAGCGCACCGGCCACGCCGGCGGTGAGCAGCAGGACCGAGCCGACGAAGAAGCCGCCGATGATGCGGCGCCGGTCGTTCTTGCCCGCGGCCTTGTATGCGAGGGCCACGAGGTACACGGCGACGATGGCGACGACGGCGCCGGTGGCAGACAGCCCGGCGAGCTGGCCCGTGGTCAGGGCGCTGCCGGACGAGGTGCCGGCCGCGGCGTGGCCGGTGCGTTCCCCTGCGCCGTTGGCGATGGCGCCGGTGCGGGTGTGGGCCCAGCCGAGGATGCCGCCCGGGCAGGCCGCGGCGCAGGCGGCGGCGCCTGCGCCTTTGCCGAACGAGGCGAGCTGCTTCATGTCGCGGTTGCCACGCCACCAGGGGTGCAGGTTGGCGCCCAGGACGAGGAGCGCTGCGAGCAGGCCGCCGAGGGTGAGGGTGGTGGTGCCGTTCATCGGTGGACTCCGGTGAGCAGGGTCAGGGCGTCGACCCAGTCGAGGACGCCGAGGGAGCCGAGCAGGGCGGTGACGAGGAGGAACCGGGGCAGCGCGCGGCCGGTGTGCCGGTCGAGGCCCCAAGCGGCGGCGATGGCCACGGCGGCGATGACGTAGGCGGCGCCGATGCTGGCCTCGGCGCGGGCTTGGTGCACGGTGTGGGCCCAGATCCCGACGGGGCTCCGGCCGCCTGCCCACGGGATGAGCGCGGCGAGGATGGCGACCAGCATGCGCCAGGTGACCAGCGTGTCCCACAGCCTCTCCCAGAGCCGCGGTGGGCGCTCCTCTACTACCGGGAGCATCTCGTGAACGTGGCGGACGACCATCTCGGCGGGCTGCTGGGGCGGCGGTGCGGGCGGTGCTGGTGGCGTTGCGACGGGTGGGGGCGGTGGCGGGGTGCGCCACGGTGGTGCCTCGCCGGGTTCGGGCGGCCGGGCGGGCAGCGGCGCGCCGGCGGGGATGACGCGGGTCGGGGTGACGGGGCGGCGTGGTTCGGGGATGGACACGGTGGGCTCCTGGTGGCCGAGGGGGCGGGCGCCGAGGCGGCGGAGGTAGTGGCGGGTGCGCCGCTCGTCCGGGCCCGGCGCGGTCATGAGGCGGGGCGTTCGATGCGGCGGCGTGTCCGGGCGACGGTGTCCGCGGACACCTCCTGTCCGTGGACCTTGCGGACGTAGGACAGGACGGCGTCCTTGTCCGTGATCCCGGACGCGAGGGCTGTCCGGACGGTGTCCGCGACGGTCTGGCCAGGAGGAGCGATTGGACGGACGGGACGGACAGGCGGACGCGGTGAGCTGCTGTCCTGCCTGTCCGGACGGCCGTCCGCGTCCTCGCCGAGGACGGCGTGAACGGTGTCCGTGTCCGTGTCGATGCCGACAGCGGACAGGTGGTCGACGATGTCCTCGGCGGTCGCCTCCGGCAAGGTGTCCGCAGCGGCGCGGACGGCCGAACGGACAGTCCTCGCACGTCGCTTGTCCGGCCCGGTCTCGGTGTCCGGCGCGGTGATCTGGTGTCCGGTCTGGACGGGGTCGAGGAGGTCGAGACGGACACCGACCGCTCGGCGCAGCGTCTGCCATGAGCGGCCCGGGTACATGATCCAGCCCAGCGCGGGGATGTGCGGGAGCCTCTCGGCGACGAGGCCGCGGGCGGCGCGCTGTTCGTCGCGGACGTCGCGGCGGTGGAGTTCGAAGAGCAGCTCGACGCCGGCGGACAGAGAGGCGAAGCCGGCGGCTGCCGGAGCGCCGCCGATGTCGTGGCCGTGGTTCCAGTTGAGGAGTCCGGCGACGGCAACGAAGACGAGCAGGGCGAGGCGGGCGAGGCCGGCGGGCGTGCCGCGTTCCACGGCGCGGCGGGCGTAGGTAGCACAGATGAGGCCGGCCGCGTCGAACATGACGGACAGGGGCCACGCGAGCCAGCGGGCCATGCCCCAGCCCATGAGCTGACCGGACAGGGACCAGGCGGCGGCCGCGAGGAGCATGCCGAGGACGAGGGCCCAGGCGGCGCGGATCGGGTTGGAGAGGCTGCGTCCGGTGGCGCGGGGGGTGTTCACGGTGCTCCTCCGGGAGCGGGAAGAGGCCGGCCCCCGCGGACGGGGGATGGAGGTGCGCGGGGGCCGGCGGTCTGGTGGGTCAGTGGAGGTGGCGGCCGGGGGTCAGCGGCCGTCCTTCCAACCGAGCCGCTCCCTGACGTCGGCCGCGTCGGCGTAGTCCCGCTGGCATGCGGTGGGGGTCGCGGGCTCGGCGATGATGGGGTTCGGCTGCGGTGTACGGTCCGGCTCGGGCTGCTGCTCGGTCATCGCGCTGCCTCCGGGTCGCCGTAGTTCTCGGGGAGTCCGTGGCGGCGCAGCCACTCGCCTTCGTAGTCGTTGCGGCCGACGGCTTCGAAGGTGGCGCGGGCTTCGTTGACCTCGTCGTCGGTCATCTCGGGCGCGGTCTTGGTCGCCCAGGTCTTGCCGGTGAGGTCGGGCCAGCGGTCTGCGGATCCCATCACGACGCCTCCGGCCGGGGCAGGGCGCGGCAGCGCTCGGCGTGGTGCTGGGCGTGCTCGTGGGCGATGCTCTCGTGCCAGATCAGGCCGCCGCTGCTGTAGGGGCATCCGGTGCACTTGTAGGCGGTGCGGTCGCCTCCGCCGCGGATGTCGACGTGAGAGCCGACAGGGGTGCGGTAGCGGTGGGTGACTCCGTCGGGCCACGGCTCTGTCGCGGCGTCGTGGGCGAGGAGGGCGCGCAGTTCGTCGCGCAGGCGGACGGCGTCCGGTCCCCATACGGGTTCCCGAGGGCTGGGTGGTTGCGTGGGCGTGTGGGTACGCTGCTCCACGTCTGTTTCTCCTGTTCACGGCAGGGGATTCGGGCTGGCCCCGGTCGGGCTCTCACACACCGACCGGGGCCGTGTTGTTGGTGCCGTTCCACAGTGTCAGAACTTATGGACATTGTCCAGAAGTTCGGGGAGGATGTAGCCGTGCCCAAGAACCCTGAACGCGAGGGGAGTCCGCGCTTGATCACCATCGGGCAGATCGCGGAGGAGCACGGGGTCAGCCGGTCCTCGGTCCACACGTACCGCCGCCGGCCCACCTTCCCTCAGCCCGTTCCGGTCGAGGGCTCCACAAGAACGCATTACCGCGCCGACGAGGTGGCCGCCTGGTTCGAAGCGAACCCGCCTCAACAGGGCAAGCGCACAGACCTCGCCCCCCGAGATGAAGGAGTGCCAGTGGAGACGAGAAGCGTCGCGGTCCCGCCCGGCGTGGAGCTGGCAGCCGCTCAGGAGTTCGTTGAGTGGCTGCGCTCTCAGCTCAGCGAGGACGAGCGGATCGCGCGGGCGGCCGGCGGCCGGTGGCGCGAACTCTCGGGAAACTGGGTGGCCGCCGCTGAGGGCGATCACCGGGTTGCGATGGTGCTGGCTGCCGGTGAGCGGGCGCACATCGTGGCGCATGATCCGGCCCGGGTGCTCCGCGAGATCGACGCCAAGAGGCAGATCCTCGGCCTGTACAACAGTGCCGTCGAAGAACGGGCGACGCTGCGCGCCCGCATGCGCGAGGTGATCGACTCGGACCGTGATGAGTTCGGGCGGCTGCACAACGAGGAGACCAGGCTGATCGAGACCGCGCGAACTCTGACGCCGGTCGTGCGCCTGCTCGCCCTGCCCTACGCAGACCGGCCCGGCTACCGCGAGGACTGGCGGCCGTAGCCGCACCCGAGCAGCCCCCGTCTCGCGGGTCGAGGCGGGGGCTTCATCGCGCCCGGCCTAAGATCCACACCGTGGACCTTCCCGATGATCTGATCGCACTCGAACGCGCCGCCGAGGAGCAGCGGGCCAAGCTGGCCGGCCTGGACGGCGAGGAGCACGAGGCGCAGCGCCGAGCCTGGCGCGAAGCCGCAGCCGCGGCGCAGGCGGCGATCACCGACCACGCTGCCGCCACCGGGCAGTCGCGGTACGACGTGGAGATGGCCGTGAAGAGGGCGGTCCGGCACGCGGAAGAGGGGTAGTCGAGCTCGGCGGTCAGCGCGTCGACACCCGGTACTCGTCCACGGGCGGCGCGGCCGCGCGCAGGCTGCGGGCCATCGGCTCAAGCACCCGATCGGCCGCCTGCACAGCAGCCTGCGCCTGCCCGGCCAGACGCACCTGGAACTCGGAGGGCGGCTCGGGTCGGCGGCCGCGGGCCAGCTGTGCGAGCGCGCGATCGACATCGGGGTACGGGCGGTGCGCCATGGAGCCTCCTCGCGTCCCCGCCAGGATGGCAGACGATCACGGCTCCTCCGGCCAGGTCGTCAACACAGTGCCGGTCTCCTCGTCGGTGAGGGTGACCCGCGCGCCGGGCATGCTGCCGTACTCGCCGATGCAGCGCGCGAACTTCCGGCGCGCGGTCTGCTCGTCCGACCACCAGCCGTGCATCATCGTCCGGCCGCCGGCGGCCAGGGTCAGGTGGTAGCGGCCGGGCCCGGTCATGCGAGGCGGATCCCGCGGTGCTGGCCCGGCTCCCGGACGATCGCTGACTTCGCCACCAGCTCGCCCAGCTGGTAGTGGACGGAGGACCGGCTGCGCATGCCGACAGCCTGGCCGATCTGCTGCACGGTCGGGGCTTCGCCGTGGTCGGTGATGTGCTGGCGGATGCAGCGGAGGATGCGCTCCTGGGTGTCGGTGAGGTGGTCTACGCGGTGCATACTCTGACTAGAGCACACGTTCGATTTCCGGAGCAAGTGGAGAGGAGCCGCAGGTGAGCGACCCCATGACCCGGCTCGACGCCCTCCGCTTCGCTCGCCGCGTCGTCGCCGAGCACACCGCCCGACAGTTGGCCGCCATCGACCAGTGGATCGCCGACGAAGAACGCCGCGAGGCCGAGCAACACACGGGTCGGGAACGGCGACCGGCAAAGCCGGCGTGGCTACTGGAGCCAGGCCTCAACCGCGAGGCTCCCGCCGTGTACGTCCACCGCGGCGGCTGCTGGAACGCGGGCGGGCGCAGCCACGGCATCGACCAGGCTGGTGTCCGGCAGGCCCTCGCCGACGGCGTCGCCGCCTGCCCGCACTGCCGGCCCGACACGGCGCTCGACTAGGGCAGCTGCCCGTACTGGGCCACCCAGCGCCGCTCGACCGCGGCCGTCTCCGCCCGCGCCAGCAGATCGAGGACCCGCACCTGTACGGCCGGATCATCCGGGCCCGCCGCGGCCACGCGAACGATCTCGGCGAGAGCGGCAGCGTCCGGGCCGTCGATGTCGGCCTGCCACTGCGCCGCCTCGGTCAGCTGCTCCAGCCATGTGCCGGCCAGGGTCTGCAGGACGAGCCATGTCCGGCCGTGGAGTGCGAGGGCGCCCTCGATGGGCTGGTGGTCGTGCAGGGTGCCGCAGCGGACCTCCCGGTTCACAGGCTGTCGGCCGCGCCTGACGGGGTTGTGGGCGCCGGTCAGCTGAGCGGCCAGGGCGTCGTGTCGGTCGCACATGTACAGCTCCCACAGCAAGGTGCGGCGCGAGGTGAGGCGGGGCAGCATCCAGACGGCGGGGCTGGTGCATGAGCTGATCTGACGTACCTGCACGGGGGTCTCCTCGCTGTTCGGCGTGGCACTGATGCTGCCGGGCCGGCCGTCCGGGGTGTGCCCTGCGAGTGCACGCGAGCGGTGACTTGGGTCACGTGGCGGCTCAGTTCTGGGCGCGCGGCGGTAGGGGCGGAACGTGCGAGCGCCCCGCCGGTATAGACGGCGGGGCGCTCGGGGTTCGGCCGTCGCGCGAAGGTGGCAGCACCGACACCACGACCACTGAGCACCGTGCACGGCGCATCAGGTTGTACCGGCCCGGTGGGTGCATCAGGTGGCCGGGGCCACCCGCACCGGGCGGAGCATGCCTACCCCCGGCAGGGGCCGGGTTCAGCGTGCGGATCCAGGATGCCACGGCCGTCAAGCGGGGTGCTCGGTCGCTTCGGTCGCTGCCGCCGACTCGGGCTGGTTGAGGGCGGCGAGGATGGCTGCTGCGGCGGGGTGGGGTTCGCCGGGGCGGACGCTGGCCTGCCACTGTTCGGCGAGGGTGCGCACCCGGGCGATGGCCGCCTCGGCGCGCTCAGCTCGCTCGGTCTCACGGATGGCGGAGTCGAGGGTGCGGGCGCAGCTCTCGCAGGTGCTGTGCCAGATGATCCGGTTTTCGTAGTCGGCGAGCTGCCGTTCGAGGTTCGCGAGTCGGTCGCACAGCTGGTCGTACTGGTCGCTGGTGAGGTGATCGAGGGGGATGCGGTCGGTCATGCGGTGAACCTCCGGACGGGGATGCCGGCTCGCTCCGCGGTGGCTGCGCAGTGGGTCGCTCCGGGGCTGATGTTGCGGATGAAGGCGAGGCACAGGTCGGCTCCGCTCAGCACCATCTCGGCGTTGCGGCGGTAGCCGGCCGCGCGGTCGAGGACGCCGTTGGGTCGCCAGTTCGCGGGGTGGCGTTCGACGGTGGCGCCGTACTGGCGTGCCCACTGGTCGGCGATGGCGTCGGCTCCGTTGGGGCAGGCGCCGTGGACCACGATGATCTGCCGGTCGGCGGGGATGGCCTCAACGGCTTTGGCGAGGGCCTTCTGGATGGCGCCGACGTCGGTCCATGTTCGGCTGCCGGTGACGAGAATCCGGTAGGGCGCGGTCACTGCTGGCCTCCGCTGATGTACCGGTAGCCGGTGCTGGTGGGCCGGAGGCGGTCGAGTCGGATGCGGGTGCGGCGGACGCCGGGCAGCGGCACGGGTTCGCCGGCCGGGGTGAGGGCGACTTGGCACATGGTGGCATGGGTCTGGTCGGTGCGCTCGATCAGCAGCTTGCGGCCGTAGCCGCGGGGGTCGTTGTCCTGCCAGATCTGGCCGGGGGCGGGGGTCGGGGTGTCGGTCACGGGTCTGCTCCTGGTGGTGGGCGGGGTGCGGGCTACGGCTGGGCGGGCCGCCGCGTGGGTGCGGCGGCCCGGGAAGCGGATCAGCCCCAGTACGAGCACAGCAGCCACTGCGCCCGCTCCTGGGTCGGCCGAAGCCCCAGGGCGTCGAGAGCAGCGCGCAGCTTGGCGTCAGCGTCGGCCTGCGTCACCTCGGCCTGGAGGGCAACGAAGTCGATGGGCTTGACGCCACCTCGGTAGGCGGTGATGCCCTTCGCGATGAGGAGGTACATCGGGTAGTCGCCGGAGCAGTGGCTTTCGAACTCGACGCCGAGGCGGGCCTTCGCTGCGCGCTCCCGTTCGAAGTAGCCGTCGACCTGCCAGTCGGTCTCGGTGAAGTCGGCGAGTTGGGCGAGGAGGCGCTTCTCTGCGGCCGTGATGAAGTCGTCGCCGTCCTCGTCGTCTGCGTTGTACCAGTCGAGTGCGGGGAGTTCGCCGAACTCGCCGGCGTCTTGGACGAGCCAGTCGCTGTCGCCGCCGCCGAGGTGGTAGCCGTAGACGAGCATGGCGTTGGTGGACTGTCCCATGGTGAGTGCTCCTGGTTCTGGATTGGCTGTGCGCCCGTCTCCGGGCTTGTGGGCGGGTTCGGCGTTGCGTGAGCCGCGCGAACCCCTGTGAGGCCGTGTGTGGCCCCGTAGCGGCCCGCCGTGGGGTCGTGGACGGGCACGACCCCCGGCAGGCTGGCGGTCAGACGGACGGCGCCGGGATCAGGACGTCCCTGCCGCAGACCGTGCAGATGCCGCCGTCCTCCAACTCCTCGGCAGTCACAGGCGTCCACACGTCACCGGTGGGTGTGGGCGCGCACCGAGGGCAGTGGAGGTCGACCCGTTCGGCGAGGACGTAGGCGACGACCTGATCCGGCGCGTCCCGCGCCTCGCTGTTCGTGGGCTGCTCCTTGTCGAAGCAGCGGCAGGACGGGCCGCCCCACCGGCCGGGGCAGGCGTGGATCGTGTCGTCGGGCCGCGCCTCGCTGTTCGTGGGCTGCTCGCCAGCCAGCCGACGCAGCAGCACGTCCCGCGCGGCGTCGATCGCGGCCTCCAGCCCGTCATCCCAGCCAGACCGGTAGTGCTCCGAGCCGGGCGGCGGCGGGGACTTCAAGGCCCAGATGGCTTGGGCGAAGTGCTTGGCCAGCTCCTCGGCGGCCCGGTCGGCGGGCGACTGCACCGCGGGCTCGACGGCAGCCAGCATCGCGGCAATCTCGTCGGGCCCGTTGCCGTCCCGGAACAGGCTCGCGGCCATCGGGTCCGCGTCGTCCGCGGTGTGCAGCAGCGCGGCACCGATCTCCTGCACGGTGAGGCCGTCCCGGTAGTGGGCGGTCCGGAGGAAGGCGACGGCTTCGAGCAGGGCGATGGCCCGCTGCCGTTCGGCGGGGGTGATTCGGGCTGGTTCATCGGGGCTCCAGGGGTGTGAGAGGTAGTCGGTAGGTGGTCTGTCACTGGCGCTTGCGGCCCCACTGCTCGCGTCGGCATGTCCGGCACGGGCTTGCGGCCCTGCGTGTCGAGCGGCGCCTGCCATCCCTTGGTGCGGCGGCGTTGGATGCGGCGGGGCTGGTCGGTGGTCATGTTCACTCCTTACTGACTGGCGGGTCAGTTGGGTGCTCTGGTCAGGAGGTGCGGCGGTCAGGCAGTCGGCTGCGGGGCCTTGTGGACGGTGAAGTGGCCGTCGAGGTGGCGGATGATCCAGTCGCCGAAGAATGCGACGACGTGGTTCGGGCGTTCGCCGATGCGGAGGCCTACGACCTGGAGCTTGTCGTCGACGTTCTGCCAGTAGCCCTTGGTGAAGACCCATGGCCGGAGCCGGTCGATCTCGTTCGCGACGCGGCTGAAGCTGCGCGGGGTCAGCTCCCACGTCTTGCAGCCCGCGGCCTCCAGCTCGACGAGTGGCCGGCAGTGGTCGCATTCGGCGCGGACGTCGGTGAGGTTGCCATGGGCGTCGACGTCGCGGTTGTCGGCGTCGCCGAGGTACTCACCGCATCCGTTGCAGCAGCGCTTGAGGGTGACGGTGGTGACCTTGCGGCCTTCGTCGTTGGTGGTGACGCGGTCGGGGGTGTTGGTGCGGGGCGGGAGCGTGTTGGTCATGACTGCTGCGCCCCGTCCTGCCGCGCCCCGGCGGCGGGCTGGGTGCCCGTCAGGGCGTCGAGGATCAGGCCCCGGTACTCCAGCGCGGAGCGGTTCAGAACAGGCTCTACCTCCAGGACGCGGCGGACGCGCTGGACCGCGGCCAACTGGCGCTCCGCCTCAGCTTCGGCCTCGCCCAGTGCGGCTTCGTGGCTGCACTCGATCGGGTCGGGGCACGGCGCCTCGGTGTCGGCTGGTGTCTCGCCAGCCAACCGGCGCAGCTCGGACACGGCACGCTGGACGCCCTCCGCAGCCTTCTGCCCCATGTCGTCGTACACGGCGGGGAACAGCGCGGTGTACAGGTGCTGCGCAGCGGCGTTGAGGACGGTAGCCCGGTCGGCGGGTTCGGGCAGCACGGCCAGGACCGCGTCGGCCATCTCCTCGAACGTCTCCCGGTCCATCGTGCAGGCGGCGGACCACTGCGGGTCTCGCGGCGGCCGCTCCCGCTCGTACAGTGCGGCGGCGATGCGGTCGCGGAGGTCGGGGTCGGGCTGGGTCATGGTTGCTCCAGGGTCGGTACGGTGTGGGCAGGCCCGGCGCTGCTATCGACAGCGCCGGGCTGCGTGTTCAGGTGGTGAGTCATGCGGGGGCAGTCGCGTTCTTCGCGGCAGCGCGTTGACGGCGCCGCAGGTTGGCGACAGCCGACTCGCCCTTGCCGACGGTTCCGCGCACGGAGCCGGCCCGCCGGTCGCATCCCCAATGCCGGGAGGGCTGCTCGCCTTCGTGCCACAGGCCCCGGAACGCTCCCCGCGCCCGGCCGATCAGGGACCGGAACGTCTGGTCCTCGATGTCGAGGAGGCGAGCCGCGTCCGGGTAGTCGCCCGTCGCTGCGAGCGCGGTGAACGCTTCTCGCTGTCGGGGGGTGAGCGCGGCCAGGATCTGTTCCAGGGCGATGCGCTCGACGATCCTGGCCTCGGCGCTGGGCACCGCGCGGCCGGCCCATTCCCAGTACGTGGCGTACCGGGCGCCGTTGTTGCGCGTGTCTGTGCGGGCGCCGTGGTGGCGCATCGTGGCCTTCACGTCGTGGACGAGGGCTTGGCGGCCGGCCTCCAGCAAGTCGCGTCGGCTGGGCGGGGTGTCGGTGGTGCAGAGGTGTTCGACGATGCCGTGCCAGGCGGCGGCGTGGAGGTCGTCGCGGTCGCCTGCGGGCCACCAGGTGCGGTTGTTCATGACGACGGCGCGGGCGAATGCGTCGAGGTCGCGCATGGTGTAGCCGTGGGCTACGACGGTGGCTGCGGTCATCGGGGTTCTCCGTTCGGTGGTGGTGTGCCAGTCACGGCCGACGGTCAGCGGCGGGTTCGTCCCATGCCGCGCCCCCACGCTCGCGGCCGTCGATGACGAGCGGTCCGGCGTGCGGGTCGACGTCGCGCCGGTAGTGGCCGGGCGGCTCGGTGCACACGGTGTCGGGGTACTGGTGGTGGCGGGCGCCGCACCGGTCGGCCTCCTCACCGTCCGGCCCGGCCAGGTCCGTTCGCAGTGCGGCGGCCCGCTCGGGGTCCAGCTCCAGCCAGTACGGCTCACCGGCCGGCCCGGACAGCAGGACGGTGATGGTGTCGTCGTCGCCCCACATGACGTCGTCCAGGCCCCACCGCAACTGGGTGGGCTCCGGGGCTTCGCCGGCGGTGACGCCGGGGCCACAGATGTCGGCGATCTCGTCGGCGCCGAACCCGTCCCGCTTGAGGCTGGCGGCCATTTCGTCGGCGTCGGCCGGCAAGTGGTCGGTGACCGACGCGGCGAGCGTGTTCAGCGCCTCCTCGACGAGCAAGTCCTTCTGGCCCGACTTGGCGACGTCCCGCAGGTACAGGAGCCGCTCGCTGCGGTTGTTGCGCTGGCGGAGGGTGAAACGGTGGGCGGACTGCTCGGCGTCCAGTTCGGCGCGGAGGCGGCGGATCTCGGCGACGAGCGCTTCGGTGTGGAGTTTGTCGAGCGCGTTGCGGGTGCCGTTCTTCCAGCCCTCGGTCATCCAGTGCGACTCGTTGTCGGACGGCCACGGGTTCTTGCGGTCGATGCGCTGGCGGAGTTCGGCGGTCTTGGTCTGGATGGCGTCGAGGTCGAGCTGCTGCTCGCTGCTGGTCATGGTCTGCTCCTTGTGGCGGTGGCGGGCCGTCAGGCTGGTTACTGACTGGCGGGTCAGTTGGTGTGTTGGTCACGTGGTGCTCAGGCCTGCTGGTTGGCGATCTCCAGGAGGACGTCGGCGTGGCAGGGTTCGTCGAGGGGGCACCAGCACATGAGGTCCCGGCCGGTGAGTTCGGTGCGCGCCGCCTGGGCGAGGTCGGGCCGCTGGTTGAGCCAGTCGCGGAACATGGCGACGGCCTGTTCGCGGGTGGCGTCCTGGACGAGGTGCCAGGTGATGGTCTTGTCGGGGTGGACGTAGGCGTGCTGTTGGCCGGAGGTCTTGCCGAGGCGGCCTTCGCGCTCCCAGTCGGAGCCGTCGAGGGCGGGCATGCGGACTTGGGTGCAGGGGTTGCCCCAGCGGGTGCCGCGGCCGACGTACTTGGCTGCGCGGCCTTGGCCGTCGAGTGGGGTTGTCCAGCCGGGGGTGCGCTTGCGCTGGATGCGTTGCGGGGGGCGGGTCATGGGTGGCTCCTTGTCAGGCGGTGGTGCGGGTCGTGAGTTCGCGGTGTCGTGCGTCGGAGGCGTCTGCGAGGGCGGCGGCCAGGCGGTCGTGAACGTGGCGCAGCCCGGGATGGTGGTGGCGGGCCCACTTGGCTGCGGCGCGCACGCGCTCGATGGCGGCCTGGGCCTGCTCCAGCTCGGCGGCGAGTCGGTCGATCTCGGGGACGATCGTCTGGACGTGCCGGAGGTTCGAGCGAGCGACGGCGCGCGCGGTGTCGGCCTCGCGGATCTCGGCCTCGGTGTGCTGGCGCAAGAGCGCGTCCTCGTCGGGGGTAAGGCCGGCGGCGGCGCGGCCGAGCAGGTTGCGCAGGCTGATGCGGCGGGCGGTGCGCTGCGCGTCCGCGTCGTCGGCCGTCGTCCGTACGTCGTCGGCGGCCACGTCGGTACGGGTGACGGGCGTCGTCACGGCGTCGGCGATGCGTCTGACCTGCGTTGTCAGGGCACCGACGGCGCGGACGACGGCCAGCACGTCCGAGCTGGAGTGAGTCACGTGGGCTGGTCCTTCCGGGTCTGGTCGGTCGGGGCGGGGCGCCATGGCGGATAGAGCCAGTGGGCGAGGGTGACGGCGCTGGTGGCGGTGACCAGCAGGACGTACGCGACGACGGCGATCACAGGTAGCCGCCCACGACGTCCACGGTGGTCATCTCGCGGGACCGGATACGGCGGCCCTGGCCCCATAGGTCGGCGCCGATGCGGGGCCGGGTGCAGCGGCAGGTACCGGCGGCGGGGAGGAAGTGGCCGCGGGGGCAGCGGGGGCGGTTCATGGTGGTGGACCTCCGTTCGGTCAGCTGGCGATGGGGAGGGGCTGTGCGCCCGCAGGAGCGCCGCTGGTGCGTTTGGCGGCCCGGGAGGTCCCGGAGCGCGTACGCGGCTGTCCGTGCCCCTGCCGGGCCGCGCGGCGCCGTTCTGCCGCCGCGCGCTCCAGACGCAGCGCCTCACGGCAGTCCTCGCACGAGGGCTCACCGAGCCGGCGGTGGAGGAAGTAGCCGACGCCCGACCCACCGAGGGCGTGCTCGTCCGCGAGCCGCTGGCGCCGCTTGGCCTCCACGTGCGCGGTGTGCGCTGCCGTGCACTCGTCGCACGGCCGCTCCCCGTACCCGAGGTGGGAGCGGTAGGCGTCCTCGCTGCCGCATACGAGGCGCAGCCGGCCGGCGTCATCGAACCGCCATGGGCGGCCGTTGTGGAAGCTGCGTCGCTGGGCCGCGGTGGTGCCGCCCCACACGCCGTGTGGGATGCGCTGCTCCAGGGCGTAGCTGGCGCACTGCGGGCGCAGGGGGCAGCCGCGGCACAGGCGTACGGCTGCGGCCCGCTCGGTGGCCTGGTCGCTGAAGAACGGGGCGGGGTCGAGTCGGCAGGGCAGGCCGGGGGTGCGGGCGGTGAGGTCGGGCAGGGTGGTCATGTGCGCTCCCCGGGGTGGTCGTGGGGCGGTTGGTCGGCGGTGCTGGTCAGGTGGTGCGGCCGTGGGGGCGCGTCCACTCCTCGGGGAGCGGCGGGGCCTCGCGCAGGTCGGGCCACTCCAGCCGCTCGCCTGCGGTGTCGTCGCTGCTGGGCGGGTTGTTGAGGTCGAGGCGGGCGAGGAAGACGCGGCCGGTGAGGTCGGCGGGGTGGCACTGGGCGGCGGCGGCGAACGGTGCGGCGCCCGTGAGGTAGGCACGGCGGGGGCTCCAGGCGAGGACGCGGACCCAGACGTGGGCGGTGTCGTCGTCCTCGCAGTCCATGGGCACGCCGTCCAGGTCGACGGCGATGACGCGGAGGGGGGACGGGCCGAAGGGGTGGTCGGTGGTCATGCGCTGTGCCTTTCGTGGTCGGTGTCGGCGAGGTACGGCTCACAGCGGGCGTGCACGGTGCGGCCGGGGCCTCGGACGGTGGCGGCGGTGAGCACGGGGGTCTCCTAAGCGGCGTCGTGGGGTGCGTCGTCGTGGGGGTGTGTGGGGTGGTCGGGGTGGCTGCCGGTGGCGGGGTCGCAGCCGATGTGGGTGTCGTATCCGCGGGCTGCCCAGTCGGGGTTGATGGGGCGGTCGCAGATGGTGCACGGCGGACCGTCGGCGTCTCCTGTCCCGCGGTCCCCCTCCGTACCTCCCCCCGCCTTAGAGGCGGGGCGGGGGGAGGGAGGTCGGGGAGGGACGTCCCCCGGGGCTCCCCCGGGAGTTGGGGGGAGGTTTGACCTGCGCGTTTCTTCGGGCTCCCTGGAACTCCCCCCTTGATCGTGGGGGAGTTCGCTTTCAAGATCGCGGGGGAGGTTCGGGGGGAGGGCAATTCGGGCATCCTGTGCCTCGTCGAAAGAGTCCTTCCGCTTGCGGATCCGAACCGCCTCTTCGATCTTGTCCTTGCGCATCTGGATGCCGTACTCCGCGCACCACTTGATGACCCGCGGGCTCCCCCAGCCCACCGGGACCTGTGCCTTGTGGAGCACGCCCACGAGCCACTCCGGGGTCCCCTTGACCTCCTCGGCCGGCCGAACGTCCAGGGACTCCAGGACCACCGAGGTGACCGGGCGCCCGTCGGGCTTGGCTTCGCCATCGAGGGTGACGACCTTCAGCCCGAACTGCAGATCACCGCTCTGCTCGTCGTCCTTCTGCTTGCCGACCTTCACCGTGACGATCGTGTTCCGAGCGTCCTCACCCTTCTTCGACACGTGAAGCTCGGACTGCAGGGCGCCCTTCGCGGACGAGGCGCCGCGGCCGTGCTCCCCGACGTGGCCGGTGTGGTGGATGACGAGGACGCAGGCGCCGGTCGCGCGGCGGAGCTCCTCGATGCGTTCGATGACGACGCCGACTTCGGTGTTGGAGTTCTCTTCAACGCCGACGGAGACACGGGCCTGGGTGTCGATGATGACCATCTGCGGTTGCAGGCGGCGCATCGCCTCGATGAGCGTGTCCCACTCGGGGCCCATCGCCTGCACCGGGCGGGGCAGGAAGAGGACGTTGTCCATCTTCAGCCCGTAGTGCTTCTCCCAGGCCCGGACGCGCTTCCGGATACCGCGGGCGCCCTCGGCGACGAGGTAGACGACCGTGCCCTGCCGGACGTAGTGGCCGTGCCAGCGCATGCCCGTGCCGACATGCCCGGCGATGTCGATCGTGACGAACGACTTCATGTGCCCGGACGGGCCGATGATTCGGGCCAGGCTGTCGAGGTGGAGGAGGTCGCCGACGAGGGGTTCCAGCGTGGGCATGTTGTCCAGGCTGGCGGCGTCGAGGAGTTCAGCGAGGAGGGCGTCGGCGGGGTCGCCGGAGCGGCCGGCGGAGCGTTCCTGCTGCCGCTTCAGGTAGTCGTCGATGAAGGTGACGGCCCGGCCAGGCTCGGCGTCGGGTGAGGTGGCCTGCTGGACGATGCGGCGGCCGAGGTCAGCTTCGGCGCGCAGGTCTGCATCCCGGCGGACGATCCGCGCGTGGTACTCGGCGTCGAGGCTGTAGTCGCCGAGCTGGTTGATGTAGGCGAGGCCGCCGGCGCGCTGCAGTTCCTTCCGCCTCTCCAGGTCCAGGCGGATGGTGAGGGGGCTGATCGGCTGGCCGTCGCCGTGGAGCTGGACGATGACGTCCCAGATCAGCTCGTGGGCGGGGAGGGCGAAGTCGCCACGCGTGATGATGCCGCGCACGGTGTCGATGTCCCGGGGGTTGTGCATGCAGCCGCCGAGGACGTATCGCTCGGCGTCGTACTGCTCGGGGCCGTGCGGGTCCGCCGTGTCGCGGGTCATGTGGCGGACGTTGTCCACGGGGCGGTCCTCCGTCAGAAGAGCGTGGTCGGTTCGGTGGTGCAGCGGTGCGTGAGGAGGTGCTGGTGCGGGCAGTCCGGCGGGTGCCGGCCGGTGGTCCAGCGCAGCCGGAGCGGGCCGTGGCGAGGGCGGGGCAGGCACCACACGAGGTCGTGGAGTGTGCTCGCCTGCGCGGCGGGCCCGTAGGGGCGGGCCTCGTCCGGCGGGGGAAGGTCAACGCGGGCCTGGAGCGCTGCGGTGTGACCGACTCACTGGACGAGGAGGGGCGCGGAGCAGCCCGGGCAGCGGCTGATGCCGTCGCGTGTGCGTGCTCCGCGCCCGCTCATCAGGCCGGGGTCCCGTTCATGACCGCGGTGTCGATCTGCTCGCCGATCGCCTTGACCACGTCGGCGAACGCGGTGCGGCGGATCTCGTCGGGGCGTTCCAGCTTGTAGCCGAGCTGCAGCCCGTTCTGTCCGATGCGGTGGCGGAGGCGGGCGGTGAGCTTGTAGCCCTCGCTGCCCTCGAACGGGATGAGGCCGATGACGAACGTTTCGGGGACGGTGAGCTGGCCCTTCTGCCCGGCCTTGGTGCTCTGCGTCTCGACGTACTGGAACTGCCGCTGCCCGGAGGAGAGTCGGCTGGCGGACTGGAAGTCGACCTTCACGGCGGCCTGGAAGGACTGCGCGATCTCCAGCATGTCCGCCGAGGACGGCTCCAGCAGTTCGGGGAGGTGGTCCTCAAGGAACTCGGCGAACTCCTCCTGCCGCATGAGCTGGCCGTCCTGGTGCATCCACTGCCGCCAGGCGGTGGTCTCGCGGAGCGCCAGGTGGAGGCGGTGGCCAGCCCAGCGGGCGGAGTCCGCGGTGTTGGCGTCGAGGACGGCGGTGACGGTGAGGCGCTCGCTGTCGGCGTACACCTCGCTGTTGTCGTCGTGGTGCTTGGTCCAGTAGGCGAGGAAGGATTCGGCGTCGCGGACGGTGGTGGTGCCGGTCTTCCGCGACGGCTGGTCCTTGTAGTCGTCGCCGGTGAGGTCGACCTTGTGGACGCCGTTGGGGGTGTGGAAGGCGTACACCTTGCCAGGCTGAAGTTCGGCCGGCGGTGCGGAGCGCAGGGCGGTGTCGACGATGACCTGCGCGTTGTCGGTGGTGTTGGTCACGGCTTAGGCGTCCTTGTAGTCGGTGGTGGTCTCGGTCATGCGGAATTCGGTGGTGCCGTCGGCGTTGCGGTACACGCCGGGGGTCATCTGGCGGGGGTCCTCGCGGACGGGCTGGCCGTCGTCGTTGAGGAAGTAGAGGCTCTTGACCGGGGTCGGCTTGGGCGCCTTGACCGCGGACTCGACGCCGATGGGGAGTGGTGCGGACTCGACGCCGTTGGCGGGGGGTTCGACGACGATGGTGATCGTCATGGAGCCCTTTTTGCCGTGGGCGCGGACGGCGTCGAGCAGCTGGTGAAACTCGGTGCTCAGTTCCTCTTCGGTGCGGCCGTTGAGGTGGCTGGCGAGGAACGCGGCGACGGGCGCCTTCTGCTCCTCGGTGATCTCACCGGTGGTCTTGTCGACGTTGCTCATGTGCTGGTGCGGCCTTTCTGGTGAGTGCCGTGGTGATGAAGTGGTCAGCGGGCCGCGCGGTTTGAGACATCGCGGGCATGGCTGCGCGGAGGGGGAGACAGGGGCGGCTCCGCCCTGCCATGATACTTTAAAGATTTCGAAGATTGGAGAGATTGGTCATGACTTACACTCTGACCATGGCTGCTGACCAGGGCATTCGGATCGCCGAGGACGGCGTGGCCGAGGTCTCCATGACCGACGCCCGCGCGAACCTCACCCAGCTCATCCGTGAGGTTCGGTACGGCGGTCGGCCCGGGGCCTTCACCGAACGCGGGAAGCGCAGCGCCTACGTGGTGCCGCCCGACTTCTACGAACGCGCGGTCAGGGACAGGGCGACCGTCGCGTTCCTGGAACGGCGCGCGGAGGAATCGGAGGACGACGCCAAGGCGCCCGCGCCGACGAATGCTCGTGTGCTGCGGGAGGCGCTGAATGCTGCTGCGCGCTTTGCCGTGGAAGCGGTGCGTCGCGTTTACCTCGACTGACATCGTTCCCCTCCCTTCTCTCCGGGCCCCGCACCGTTCTGGTGCGGGGCTTGTGTCATGCGGCCAGCGGCTGCGCGCCGGTCCGGCAGACGTGGATGGTGCGGATGGTGGCCACGAACCGCTTCACCGCGGCCGCCCCGGACACCGGGCCCTCGACCGTCTGGCAGCGCAGGCACTCGTAGCGGGCGCGGGGTGCGCGGCGGTAGGTGATCTGACCGGCCCGGTCACCGTTCTTGTTCTCGAAACCGTCGCCGCAGTCGACGAACAAACCGCCGACCAGAACCCGGGCCGTCACGCCGCATCCCGCCTTGCTTGCGACCGGGCATCCCTCGCCCGCTTGCACGCGTTGCAGTAGGCCCGCCCGTCCGCCGCGACCCGCCCGTGCTCGGCCTGGTCGTGGTCATTGCGGCAGCGCTCCTGCAGGGCTCGGCCGCCGCTGATGTACCGCAGCTGTTCCCGGTTGCGGCGGCGGCCCGGCGCGTCCTCGACGTGGTCGGGGGCGACGCAGTGCTGCATGCCGCAGTCGGCGCGGACCTGGCCGACCGGGTCGCGGCCGGTGCGGATCCGGAACGCGATGCCCGCAGCGCTGTGGTGGCGGTAGCCGTGGGAGAGGAGCGGCCTGTTGCTGGTGGCGTTGCGTTCGCCGGTCCAGTCCATGTGGCCGCCGGGGAGCGGCTTGGCGTACTCGCGCCAGCGGTCTTCGATCGTGACGGTCTCGATCGCCCGGACGTGGGCGGGCAGGCCGAGTTCGTTGCGGATGGCGCGGACGCGGGCTCGGTCGACGTGGAGGTCGGCGGCGATCTGGTTGACCGGGTGGCCGGCGCGGAGGGCCGCGGTGATTTCCTCGCGGCTGGCGTTGGCGTGGTTGGCCATCAGGCAGCCACCCCCATCACCGGCTGCGCGTACCGGTCGATGTCCTCGCCGCTGATGGCCTCGACGAGGGCCGCGACGATGACCTCGGCGCAGTTCGGGGTGACCGCGTTGCCGTACTGGCGGACCCGCTCCCGCTTCGAGCCGAGCACGATGTAGGCGTCGGCAAAGCTCATGGCCCGGCCGATCTCGTGGGGCTCCAACATGCGGAACCGGACATCGTTGAGGTCGACCTCGCCCTGCACGAGCGCGTACCGGTCGCGGGTGGAGAGGGTACCGATCGGCTCCCGGACCGGGCGGGCGGTGCCGTTGCCGTAGTACGGGACGAGCAGCGACTCCCACGTGACGAGGGACTGGTGGCCCATCGTGGTCAGCGTCCGCAGGGGCTCCTCGACGGCGGTGCAGTGCTCGCGGCCGTCACCCTTGCTGCCGTTGTTCCGCATCACGAACGCGGACAGATCCGGAGTGACGAGCCCGTGGTGGTTGCCGGACGCGGTGACCGTGGCGAGGGACTCGGTGGCCGACCGGGCCACCGACCCGCCGCCGCGAAGTTCGGCGATGAACGGCAGCCAGGCGAGGCCGGTCTCGTTGCGGGCGGTCTGGGTGCGCAGCGGCAGGTTCGCCGAGTTCGGCTCCTTCCCATCGCGGCCCTCGACTGGGATGAGCAGCGGCGGCACGGCGAGACCGTCGTTCTCCCGCGTCGTCCGCGTGGGCAGTGCCTCGTCGACGGGGACCGCCTCGGTCCGCCATGTGCCGCCCGCCGGGACCATGACTGGCCGGGCGAACTTGTCCAGGCCGGCGCGGATCCGGGCGAGGGTCTTCTCGGCGAGCGGCTTGGTGCGGTCGCCGATGCGTTGCCCGGGGATCGTCCAGTCGATGGCGACGGCAGCCGGGAGCGTCTCGGGTTCGACGACTTGGTTGCGGCAGCTGGTGTTGGGGCAGCGGTAGACGTACTGCTGCTTGTAGCGGCCCATGTCGCGGCCGGGCTGCTTGAACCGCTGCACGGCCTGCACCCACGTCTCGCAGCCGGTGCACCAGGCGCGCGGCCTCAGCCACTTGTCCCAGTCGGGCGTCCGGCCCAGGGACTCGTGCCAGTACGCGACGTACAGGCGGTCGCGGGACTGCGGAGCCTTGTGCACGGTCCGCGGCTCGGCGTGCATGCTGTTGAGCGCGATGACGCGGGTCTTGTAGCCGAGCTTGCGGATCTCGCCGATCCAGCGGTCCCACTGGTCCCAGGCGCGGACGTCGACGACGTTCTCGACGACACCGGCCTTGACCAGGCCGCCGCGCTCCTGCACGCCGCGCAGGTACATGGGCACCTCTTCCATCAGCGCCCGGGACCGTTCGACCTCCTCGGACGGGCCGAACCCGTCGAACAGATCGCCTTGGAGGGAGGCGTCGAAGTCGCGGCGCTTACCGCGGGCGTTCGACCACTGCGGGCACTCGGGGGACGCCCAGAAGATGTCCGTCACTGGCCACTTCTCGACCGGGGCCTCGCGGATGTCACCGCGGTAGTGGTCGACCTCGGGGAAGTTCGCTGCGTGCGACTCGATCGCCCGCTCCCAGTGGTTCGCCGCCCGGGCCATACGCACGCCCGGGATGGAGTGCATGCCCTGGGAGGAGCCGCCGGCCCCGCAGAACCAGTCCATGACGGTCAGCTCGTTGTCGTAGTGGTACGTCATCGAGCGGTCACCGCCTCGCGGTCGGGCCACTGGCAGCCGGCCAGCGCCGCCCGGTGACCATCCGGCACCTCGGCCAACGGCACGCCGAGCCAGTCCAGCCCCATGGCCCGCAGGATCAGCGCGTCCGCCTCGTCGTCGGTCGGGAGGATCGCTCCGTACCGGTGCTGCGCCGCCTCCAGTACTGCGGCCTTGCGGCTTCCGCCGTTGCCGGTGGCGTACTTGGCCCGGGACATCGGCGGGATTACGGCGACAGGGATGCCGCGGGCGCACAGGCCGTCGATGATGAGCCACCACAGGCCACCTCGGTCCCAGACGGAGCCGCCGACGCTGTGGTGGGAGGGGCCTTCGACGCAGGCGAGGTCGACGGTGCCGACTTCGGTGAGGACGGTGTCGAGGATGTGCCGCATTCGGGTGCGGCGTTGGAGGATGGTGTCGCGGCGGCGTCCGGTGGTAGGGACACGGGTGGTGCCGCCGAGGGTGGAGATGCCGGTGCCGGTGAGGCTGATGTCGAGTCCGGCGACGCGGTATCGGGGCCGGGTCCCGGCCGCCGCGGGGGCGGCCGGTGCCTCGGAGGTGATGTCGAACAGCGTGCTCATGGCTGCTCTCCCTTCTGCTGTTCGTCACGGACGGCCTGCCGCAGCCGGTCCCAGCTGGCGTCGTGCGCGGGCACCGGCGGCAGCTGGGCCAGCGCGGCATCGACCCGCGCCGACGCGGCCACCCAGGCCCGCCGCACCCGGCGGACCACGAGACCCAAAGCGACCAGGACGATCGAGACGAGGGCGATGACGGCGGCGCTCACGATCCGGCCCCCGTCCCGGCCTGCTCGTGGCCCTCCGCGCAGCGCAGCACGGTGCCGTGGCGGGTGGCCGCGGTCTCGACGCCGCCGCACGGGTTGCAGGTGACGAACTCGGTGGTGACGATGGCGCCCGGCACGGCGCGCGGACCGCGGTGCTTACCGGTGTGCACGCCGGCCAAGCGGAGCGGGGCGCGCAGCGGGCGTGGCAGGCGGCGAACGAGATCGGTGATCACTTGTCGTACCTCATCTTCTGTTCGCGGCGTTCTTGCCAGGTCTCGCCGTGGGCGACGGCGGTGATGTTGAGGCCGACGGCGTTGTCGAGGCGGCGCTGGAGCTGGTCGGCGCGGCGCTGCTCGGCGGCGAGCGCCTTCCGGTAGCGGGCGCAGGCGCGGAGCGCGCGGGTGAGACGGCGGGCGACGGCCAGGTTGGCGTCGGTGAGGCAGTCGTTGACGATGCGGGTCGCGGCGAGCTGGTCGAGCGCGTACTCGCTGGTGCCGACGGCCTTCTCGTAGTCGGCGGTGCGGACGAACGGCCACCTCATGACTGCTCACCCCCGCGCTGCGCCGGGATCAGCGGCCACTCGGTACGCACGCCGTCCGCCCACGACTCCTTGCCGGGAGTACGCCGGAAGTACGCGGCCAACGAACGGCCCTGCTCCTCGGCCCACTTGATCTGGGCCTGGTGCAGGTCATCGATACTCATCGCACCGAGCTGCGGCACCGTCGAACCGAGACGCCACGCGACCCGGCAGGCGGCGATGGCATCCGCGTCCGCGGAGTGCGCGCCGTCCAGCGGAACCTGGTAGTGCTGGCACAGGGCGGTCAGCGTGCGCTGGCCCTTGCGTCGCTGGTCGACCTGCTTGTCCAGGACACGGGGGTCGACCACCCGCAGGTCGTCGCCGACGACGTCCGTGAGAGGAGCGATGCCGTGCCGGCGGGCCTCGCGGTCGAGGATGGTCAGGTCGAAGGAGGCGTTCATGGCCACGATCGGGATGCCGTGCGTGACAACCTGCACCAGCGCGGTCACCAGGTCCTGCACCACGTTGGCAGCGGGGTAGCCCTCGGCCCGGGCCTTCTCGGTAGTGACCCCATGGACCTTCGCGGCGGCCTCGGGGATCTCCATGCCGCCCACGTCCGACAGCCACGTCGATGATGCGGTGGGCTGGCTGCCGCCGCACTGGACGATGCAGGCGGTGACGATGCGGTCCTTCTCAACATCGACGCCGGTGGTCTCCAGGTCGAAGCCGCACAGGCGGCCGGTGAACCAGGTCACTGCACGTCACCCGCCTTCAGTGCGGCGAGGAACGCCTCCAACTGGCCGACGCTTGCGGACGACGGGTGCAGCCCTCCGTGCCGTTGAGCGAACGCGGTCTCCACTTGTTCCGTGGTCATGCCGCGCGGGCCGGCGGCCGCGATGATCTGGAACCACACGTCTTGAGCGGCGGCCGGGTCGACCAGCTCAGCCTCGTACACGCCCTCGGCGTCCGGCGCGCTCACCGGCGCCGAAGGCGTCGGCTCAGCGGCGCTTCCGCCCGGGGCCGGCTGTCCCTCGTCCGGCTTCTTCACCGCTGCGCCGAGCACAGCGGCCCGGGCAGTCAGCATGTCGGCGAGCGCCTTGTCCATCTCGCCGCGCTCGACGGCCTGCTCGTACAGCGCGCGCACCTCGGCCGGGGTCTTCGCCTCGGCGGCGAGTGCCGCGTAGTCCGGCCGCCCCGAGGTGATCGCCACCCGCTCCGGGCCCGAGGCCACCGCTTGCGGGGCGCCGCCGGTGATCTGCCCGGCCATCAGCGCAGCCGGGGTGATCTCCACATCCAGCGTCGGCACCATGAACCGAGCCGGCTTGTCCTTGACGATGGCCGTCTTCTCTTCCACCCCGAGCCACCCAGCGACGTACCCGCCGGCCTGCGCCAGCAGCTCGGCCGCGGGCGGCAGGGTCACGGCCGCGTGGTAGCCCTTCGAAACGAGCAGCCACTGGCCGAGCGCCGGGACGTCGCGCAGCATCACGTTGACGCGGGTGGTGATCGCGCAGTCCCGGTTCTCCGGGTCGCACAGGCACGGCCGGTCGGACTTGTGCTCGGTGACGCCGTCGCAGCGGCGCTGGCACTTCGAGCCGGCGTACAGCTCGTACCACTGCGAGACGGCGTCCCGGGGCGGGATGAGGACGGGCAGCCGGTTGGCCTGGGAGTACACCTCAAACTCAGCCGGACCGCCGTTGGCCGGGGTCCAGGGCTTCACCTCGCCGCCGTACAGCTCGGCGACCGCGGTGAGGATCTCACGGGAGGGGGAGGTGAAGCGGAACTTGTCCAGCTTGGCCGGGCGCGTCTTGCCGTTGGCGGTGGGGACGACGTGGCCGAGGCGGATCTCACCGAGCTGCCGCATGCGGCGCTGGAGATCGATGATGGGCATCAGGCAGCCCTCTCTTCAGTGCGGGTGGGGAGGGTGAGAGCGGGACGGATGACCTGCTTGGACAGGCCGGACGTCCACTCGGCGTTCCGCTTGACGGTCAGGAACGCCTCGAACACGGCGTCGTCGGCGACCGCGGGGATGAGCCGGTAGCCCTCGGGCCTCAGGTGCAGGACGACCCCGGCCCAGAACGTGTCGGGCATCGGCACCTTCGTCCCATCGCGCAGCCAGGCGACCCGGGCCTTGCGGTACGCGGCCATCTGCAGAGCGGCCTCCGGGTACACGCCCTTCACGTCGAGCTCGCCGCCGGTCTTGGTGTCGCCGACGAACACGGCGCCCGACGGGACCTCGGTGTCGAAGTACGCGGACAGCGCGGCGGCGATGAGGGGGGAGCGCAGCAGGTAGTCGAGCGTCCCGGCGTAGCCCTCGGCCTCGTTGCCGACGACCATCTCGGAGGCCTCGAACTCGACCTGCCACTCCTCGACGAAGCGGAGGAAGTGGTCGAGGAAGGGGGCCAGCTCGGGGTCGCTGAGCAGCTCGGCGGGCATCGGGGTGCCGAGGACATGGGCCTCGACGAGCCGGTGCACGGCGGTGCCGATGTCGGCGCGCTCGTCCTTCTTCCGGATGTGGGCGCGGCGCAGCCAGTCGTAGGCCTCGGTGCGCTGGTCCGGGTAGAGGGAGGAGCTCACCAGGTACGGCAGGTTGTTCATGGCCGTTTCGGCGGTGATGTTGCCGGCCCAGAAGGTGAGGGCGTCGCCCTTGGAGCAGCCCTGTTCGAGGATGGTGGTGACGCGGCGGAGCTTGAGGTTGGTGCCCTTGACGCGGTACCAGCCTTGGGAGGGCTGGGGGATGCGGTCGGTGCCGGTCGGCTCCTGCTCGGTGCGGGAGCGGCGGCCGGCGGCCGGGGCAGCGTTCGCCCCGGCCTGCGCGGCGGTTGTCATCGGGCGCCGTCCTTCCTGGTGTTGAGCGTGTAGAACCGGCCGTCCTCCGGGCCATGCGCGATCAGCTCGCCCCGCCGCGCCAACTCCGCCAGATCCCGGCGGGCCGTCCCCCGCTGCACAGGGCCGCCGGACCGACGGCGCATGCGCTGCACCCGACCAGCCGGCCAACGGCCGCCGCGCGAACGGATCGTGTCGAGGAGCTCAGCGAGCCGGTCCTCGTGGGAGCCACTGCTCATCGGCGCCCCTCCGTCCGGCCCGGACGACTGGCCACCAGGGACCCGCCGCCGACCGCAACCGTCATCGCGGTTGCCACCCACAGCAGACGCGCGGTGACCGGGTCGGCCACCAGCAGCGAGACGAGCGCGGCGGCGAGAGTGGCGATGCCGCTGATGCCTGCGATGGCCAGGCAGGCGGTGAAGGTGCGGAAGTTCACTGCGCCTCACCGCCCTCAGCGACCTTGAAGCATTCCGCCGCGGGCCTCGCCTTGCTGTTCTGCGCCTTGGCCAGACCCCGTTGCTCGCTCGCCACAGTGCGCAGCGCGAGCGCAATCAGGCGGTCCGTCGCCCGCTCGGCGTAGGCGTCGGCCACCGCAGCGGCCTCGCTCAGCACCTCGGCACGGTGAGCGTCCAACCAGTCGTTCGGGAACAGGCCGAACATCAGCAGCACGTAGGCGATCTCCTCGCCCGCCGTCTCCGCCTTCCGCTCACGCAGCCACGAGGGCACCATGGCGTTCGCCAGATGCTCGGCGAGGTACTGGCGGTTCTGCGCGTACTGCAGTACCGGCCAGCAGGCGGTCCGGTTGAACTCGTCGATGGCCTCGTAGAGGCTGGCTTCGGTCTTGTCACGCGGGCTCATGCGGCACCTCGCTGACCCGGCAGCAGCTGCTTCGGGTTGAACCGCGACAAGCGACGGACCACCTCGGTGAACTCGGCCAGCAGCCGACGCGAGTCCACGATCGACACCTCGACCTGCGCGGTGTCCATCCCGCAGGTGTCCTCGACCTGCAGCAGCGCCGCATCCAACTCGCCCTCGGCGCGCGGCCCGCGGACCACGTCGGCCAGCTCGTCGAGCGCGTCGATGATCGCGTCGCGGTCCTTCGGCTCGGCCCAGTGCTGCACGAGCTGAACGAGGGTGTCGTTGCGGATCTGGTCGACGCGGAGCACGCCGTGCAGGTGGTTCGCGCCGAGGGTGAACGACAGGCCGGGCTTCTTCGAGTTCATCGGGTCGCCTCCGGGGTGGGAGCGGAGAGGATCAGGAGCAGTGCGGCGACCGACACCGCGGCCGCGCGGCCGGCGTCCTGGGCGGTGTGCCGCAGGTTCGTCGCCTCGACCAGCACGCGGTCCCCCACGGCCTGCCAGTCCTTGACGAGGAGGTAGTCGGCGTCGGCCCACAGCAGGACTGGCAGGGAGACGGCGGCGCTCGCGCTGATACCGATCGACAGGCATGCGGCCCAGTCCGCGACGGTGGCGGCCATCAAGCACCGCCCGTCTGCGGCAGGTCCCGGCCGAGCCGGTAGCCGTGGTGCACCGACGCGTAGTGCTCGCCCTCGACGGCCGGCGCGAGCATCTGTGACAGGCGACCCGCCGACGCCTCGGCCTCCGGGGTCAGCGTGTACGCGATCGGGTCCTCGTCCACCGGCCGGTCCCTGCCGGCCAGCTGCCCCTCCAACGCGGCGATCCGGTCCCGCTGCACGCGCAGCGTCTCGGCAGCGTCGGACAGCGACTCATTCGTCGAGTGCCGCTCCGCCAACAGCTCGGCGACCCGGGCCCGCAGGTCTTCCACCTCGTCGCGGAGCGCGTTCTCAACCTTCATCCGGTCGCCGCGCTCCTGCACCAGCCGAGCCACCGTGGCCGCAGCCTCGGCGAACTCCCGCTTCACGGTGCGGGTCTCGTTCTCCGCCAAGAGCCGCGCCTGGTCCGACTCCTGCACCTCTGCGAGCAGATGCTCGTTCTTCGCGAAGACGTTGTTCCTCTGGTCACGGAAGGCGTTGCGCTGCCGCTCCAGCTCGGAGGCGTAGGTGACGACGTTCTCCAGGACGAGGCGCAGATCGTCCTTGCTCATCCGGGCGTTGAGCGCGTTCCGGGCGAGGTCGAGCATCGAGCGGGGCTGCCGCCTCTGGGGGACCATCGGCGTCTCGCTCATGCGGCCACCGCCTCGGCGATCTCGTGCATCACCGGCTCGTCCGACGGCAGAACCACCGTGACGAAGACCGGCACTGGCGGGAACGCCGGCGAGTCCGTCCACGTCTGCGTCCGCAGCGTCCACGCCGTCTGACCCGACGGCAGATCCGTCCGCGTCACCGTGCCGTGCATCACGTGCAGCCACTCGGCCAGCACGTCGATGTTCGTCGCCGTCACCAGGACCGCCGACTCGGTCGCCTGCACCGCGATGTGCGTCGACTGCGGCAGCTCCTGCACCACGCACGTCGTCTGGTACGAGTGCTCGTTGCGTTCCCGGGCGTCCTGCCGGGCGCGGAAGCTGGTTGGGGTCTGAGATGATGTGGCCATCGAGGGCCTCTCTTCCTTCTGGTAGGGGCTCGCCGATCGGGGGTCGCCAGGCCGGTCAAAGCGGGCGGCCCTTCGGCGTTTCAGGGGTGGTTCAGCCCCGCGCGGAGCGGCGGGACGGCAGTGGCACCAGGTGCCCCAGCGGGTGGGGGCCGGTGGAGGCGCCGGCCGGAACGGCGGCCAGAGGGCCGGTCGTCGGCTCGTGGTGGAACAGGGCGTCGATCCGCTCGATGTCCGAGTCGGTGAAGTACACGACGCGGCCGATCTTGGTGTGCGGCAGCTTCTTGATGTTCTTGCGCAGCCACGATTCGCTGACACCGGGCAGTTCGGCGGCGGCCTCGGGGTAGGTGAGGCGGCGGGTCATGCGGGCACCGCGGCGATGTGCGGGGGCTCGGCCGGGGCCTCGACGGTGCGGCCGGTGTGCTCCCAGAGGACCAGAAGGTCGACTCCCAGCCGTCTGGCAATTGCCGTCGCCTCGTCGTGGGTGGCGGTGCGGCGCTCGCCGGAGCGCAGGTGGCCGATCTTGCTGTGGTGGCATCCGGCTGCGTCTGCGAGGTCGCGGACTGTCACCTCGCGGCCGTCGCCGGTGCGCTTCATGAGCCTGACGAGGAGGTCAGGGTCCACCAGGACCATGGGGTTCTGCTGCGGACGCACGTGTTCACCTCCGTAGACGGATTGTGCGTTTCCGTGAACAAGAACGACAGTACACACCCGTAGACAGCTTGTCTACGGAAACGCACAGGCAGTCAGATCCAGTCAACGCACCCCGTGTGTATGGCGCGCACGGGGTGCTTACGTAGACACTCTGTGCCTAGGCATAAACGGTTGTACGGGCTGACCTGGCAATTGTCCGTTGATCAGAAGGTTTAACGTAGACAACTGGCGTCACACGCGGGACTGAGAGGGCAGAATGCACGCCATGACTGAGCAGCGGACCGACTTCGCCGACCTCGTACGACAGCGGCGAGCTGAACTGGGCCTGAGTGTCCGGCGGCTGGCGGATCAGTCTCTCGACCCCGAGACCGGAACCCAAGCCCGGTTCGGATGGATCAGCAAGGTCGAGCGCGGCGAGAGCACTGACGCCCCGCCGGCCGCCGTCCTGCGCGCCCTCGCCGCCGGCCTGTCCCTGCCGCTGCGCGTACTGCAGGAGGCGGCTGCCGCCCAATACCTCGACCTGGAGTCATTCGTCTGGAGCCAGGACCGTACGACCCGGGTGCTCGCCGCGCACATCGAGGAGATGACAGAGGAAGAGCGCAGGCAGCTGGCCGACATCGCCGAAAGCTTTGCCCGGAGGCGCACGAAGGGTGATGGTCCGGCGCGGGGCAAGACGGACGAATAGTGCAGCTTTCCACTACTGAGCGGTTCACTCTGGTCACAGGCTGATCGGTATGGCACAGTCGGTGATCCGCCTGGGGGGCGCAACGGATCAATCTGCACAACCGTTCGAACTTACGAACGAGTGTGCGCTTGTACCTGGGAGGCATGCGGTGGCGGACGAAGGCGGCGTGCAGCCGCACGGCGGCGAGGCCAACGACCAGGAGCAGTCGCGGGGGAACCAAGGAACTCCAAAAGCCGAGTTCCGGATGGAGTTGGTGGACAGCCTGCCGGGGGGCCGAGCTGTCATCGGAGTGGAACAGGAAGGCGAGTTCGTCTGGCTCGCATCCAAAGAGCACGTCAGCGAGCAGGCCCGGGACGAGTTCGTGGAGCAGCTCACCCGCATAGTCCACGAAGGACTCTGGGTGCAGAACTGGCCCGG
>NZ_BNBF01000017.1:74751-78350 GCF_014654935.1 Streptomyces capoamus | reverse complement strand
GAGCTGACCGAGCTACACCACCCGGCGGATCCCCGGGGCGGCCGCAGAGGCGCCCATCACCGTCTCCACGGCCGCCCGGATCTCGCCGTCCAAGGCCTGCACCAGATGCCCGTACCGGTCCACCGTCGTCGTGATCGACTCATGGCCCAGCCGTGCCTGGATCGCCGGTAGCGGAATCCGCTGAGCGATCAGCCACGCCACGTGCGTATGCCGCAGGTCATGGATGCGCGGCCGCTTCGGCAGCCCCTTCGCGATCGCCGCCTCAACGGCCGGCACCCACCGGCGGCGCCAGAAGTTGTCGTGACGCCAGCTCTTTCCGAGCCGCGTCTCGAAGAGGAGATCCTCCGGCCGCTTCCCCGCCATGCGACGGCGCAGCATCTCCATCTGCGCCTCGGTCACGGCCACGATCCGGCGCGCCTTCCGCGTCTTCGGTGGGCCCAGGAAGTACGCCGGCCCGCCCGCCCCCGGGGCCGCGCGCTTCCACGAGCGATGGACACCGACCGTGCCCTGCGCCAAGTTGACGTCCCGGACCTGCAGCGCGGTGGCCTCACCCCAGCGCATGCCGGTCCCGACGAGCCAGTCCGCGAGATCCCGAGCGTGGACGTCCTCGATCTCGGAGGCGATCCGGGCGTACTCGTCGTGCTCGAGGAAGCACATCTCCTCGTCGATGCCGTCGTCCGTGCGCGGCAGGCGCGTGCCCAAGCAGCAGTTCTTGGACCGAAGCGGCGGGTCCGCCTCGATGGCGGCCTGCACGATCGCGGACAGCAGGCCGTGCCGGTTGGCGATGGACTTGGGGCTGGCCTGACGCCGCAGCCACGCCTCGGCATTGTCCGGGTCACGCTCGCCGGCTTCCTGCGCGCGTACCCAGTCCTGGATGTCGGCCGCGGTCACGTTGGCGATCGTGGCCGGCACGACCCGGCCGGACGGCTGGGTGTGCTGGATGATCGCGAAGTGGTTGTCGACATCGCGCTTGTAGTCGCGGCGGGTGCGTTCGTCGATGCCGGTGAGCCGGTCGACGTAGCGGTGCGCCCACTCGACGAGCGGCATGTCTCCGTCGACTGTCTGCTCCTCGACGAAGCCGCGGCCCTTGATCCAGCCGGGCGGCCACTGCTGGCTGTGCGCGTCGACCAGTTTCTTGAACTCCTCGGCCGCGACCGGGTCGCCGAACTTCTCGCATTCCTCGGTCCCGCCGCGCCCGCCCTGCACCCACCGGACTTGGTAGATCGCGCTGCCGTCCTTGCGCTTCCGCTCTCGGATGCTCGCCATGACGGCAGCGTAGGGGAGTGTCGCTCCTAGCGTTAGGCCCGCGTTTGGCCGAGATTTCTATCGGTACAGGTAGAGGACGGAGGCGGACGGGAATCGAACCCGCCTGCCCGAGATCCTCGGACACCTCGGTTTTGAAGACCGGGAGGGCCACCAGGCACCCACACGCCTCCACCGCCCGTCAGGCTACTGCCCCAGGGGAGCACAGGTATGACAACGACACCGGAGCGTCGCACGCCCGTACGGCTCACCCAGTTCGCCCACGGCGGCGGCTGCGCCTGCAAGATCCCGCCCGGTGAACTGGAGGAGGTGGTGGCGGGGCTGACCGGCGCGCCGCTCACCGGCGGTGACACCCCGCTGCTCGTCGGCCTCGCCACCGGCGACGACGCGGCCGTCGTCACCCACCGCGGGACCGCCCTGGTGTGCACGGCCGACTTCTTCACCCCGGTCGTGGACGACCCCTACGACTGGGGCCGGATCGCCGCCGCCAACGCCCTGTCCGACGTGTACGCGATGGGCGGCCGGCCCGTCCTCGCCGTCAACCTGCTCGCCTGGCCCCGCGACCGGCTCCCGTTCGACCTCGCCCGCGAGGTGCTGCGCGGCGGACTGGACACCGCCACCGAGGCCGGCTGCCACGTCGGCGGCGGGCACAGCGTCGACGACCCGGAACCCAAGTACGGCATGGCCGTCACCGGCATCGCCGACCCGGGCCGGCTGCTGCGCAACGACGCCGGCCGGCCCGGGCTGCCGCTGTCCCTGACCAAACCCCTGGGCACCGGCGTCCTCAACAACCGGCACAAGGCCACCGGCGAACGGTTCGCGCACGCCGTCGCCACGATGGCCGCCCTCAACCGGGACGCCGCCGAGGCCGCGCTGGCCGCCGGCGCCGTGTGCGCCACCGACGTCACCGGCTTCGGGCTCCTCGGCCACCTGCACAAGCTGGCCCGTGCCTCCGGGGTGACCGCCGTCGTCGACACCGCCGCCGTCCCGTACCTGGAGGGCGCCCGGGAGGCCGTACGGGACGGGTACGTCAGCGGCGGCACCCGGCGCAATCTGGAGTGGGTCGCACCGCACACCGACTTCGGAACCACCGACGAGGACACCCGGCTGCTGCTCGCCGACGCGCAGACCTCCGGCGGACTGCTCGTCGCCGGGGAGGTGCCGGGCGCCCCGGTCATCGGGGAGCTGGTGCCGCGCGGCACCCACTCCCTCGTCCTGCGCTAGGTCTCCGCCGGACCCGCTCACGGCTCCGTGCCGGTGTGCTCGTCGATGCCCGCCCGGATCCGGTACGCCCGCACCAGCTCCACGGCCGCCGGGCCCCGGGGGCGGCGGCCCGGGCGGATGTCGACGGCGAACGCCTTCGTCTCCTGGATGTGCGTGTTCGGGTCCAGGGACAGGTGCAGCAGCTCGTTGGCCGCGTCCCCCGTGCTGTAGCCGTTGGGACCCCAGTGGTAGGGCAGCCCCACCTGGTGCAGCCGGCGGCCGTGCACGGTCAGCGGGGTCATCCGGTCGGTGACCAGCACCCGCGCCTCGACCACGCCCCGCGCGCTCACGATCGTCGCCCACCCGGTGTGGGCCAGACCCCGCTCGGCGGCCAGCTCCGGGGAGACCTCGCAGAAGAACTCCGGCTGGAGTTCGGCGAGGTACGGCTGCCAGCGGGACATGCCGCCCGCCGTGTGGTGCTCGGTCAGCCGGTAGGTGGTGGCCACGTACGGGAACACCCCGGAACCGGGCTCGTCGCCGCTCGGCTGGTAGCGGTTGTCCGGGTGCGGCCGCAGCAACTGCCGTACCGGATTGCGCTGCTGGTCGTAGAGCAGGTTCGGGAACGGGGAGTCCTGCGGTTCGTAGTGCGCCGGCAGCGGTCCGTCGGCGAGCCCGGACGGCACGTACAGCCAGGCCTTGCCGTCGGCCTGCATGATGAACGGGTCGGTGCCGGACAGCGCCTCCGGCCCCGAGGCGTCATCGGGCGGCTCGTGGTCCGGCGCCTTGTCCTTCTTGAAGTCGGGGACGTCGTGCCCGGTCCACTCGCCCTGCTCGCCCTTGTCCGGGTCCCACCACACCAGCGCCTTGCGCTCGCTCCACGGCCTGCCCTCGGGATCGGCGGAGGCCCGGTTGTACAGGATCCGCCGGTTGGCCGGCCACGCCCACGCCCATTCGGCCGCCACCCAGTCCTGCTCCCGGCCCGGCTTGCGGCGGGCCGCCTGGTTGACGCCGTCGGCGTACACACCGCAGTAGATCCAGCAGCCGCAGGCGGTGGAGCCGTCGGGCTTCAACTGCTCGTACGACGACAGGGGGTTGCCCTCGGCGTCATGGCCGTTGATCTCGGCCAGGACGGC
>NZ_BNBF01000017.1:68204-74696 GCF_014654935.1 Streptomyces capoamus | reverse complement strand
CTCCGCGTCCGGCTCGGCGAGCCGGCCCTTCACCGGGTAGTCCCAGGCCAGGTCGAGCACCGGCCGGTCCATCTCGTCGCCGGACCCGGCGAGCTTGTGCCGGATGATCCGCCCGAGGTGGTAGGCGAACCACAGGTCGCTGCGCGCCTCGCCGGGCGGTTCGACCGCCTGGTGGTGCCACTGCAGCAGCCGCTGGGTGTTGGTGAAGCTGCCGTCCTTCTCGGTGTGCGCGGCGGCCGGCAGGAAGAACACCTCGGTGCCGATGTCCTCCGTGCGCAGTTCCCCGGTCTCGATCTCGGGGCCGTCCTTCCACCAGGTGGCCGACTCGATCAGGGAGAAGTCGCGGACGACCAGCCAGTCCAGGTTGGCCATGCCGAGCCGCATCAGCTTGGCGTTGGCGCTGCCCACGGCCGGGTTCTCGCCGATGAGGAAGTAGCCCTTGCAGACGCCCTCCAGCTGGGCCATCGTCGTCTCGTACGTCGAGTGCGAGCCGGTGAGCCGCGGCAGGTAGTCGAAGCAGAAGTCGTTCTCCGCCGTCGCCGCGTCACCCCAGTACGCCTTCAGCAGGCTCACCAGGTAGTCCCGCATGTTGCCCCAGTAGCCCTTGTGCGCGGCCTCGGCCTCCACGAAGGCGTCCAGGTCCTGGTTCTGGTGGGCGTGCGGCATCGGGATGTAGCCGGGCAGCAGGTTGAACAGGGTCGGGATGTCCGTGGACCCCTGGATGGAGGAGTGCCCGCGCAGCGCGAGGATGCCGCCGCCGGGCCGGCCGATGTTGCCGAGCAGGGTCTGCAGCACGCAGGCCGCCCGGATGTACTGCACGCCCACCGTGTGCTGGGTCCACCCGACCGCGTAGGCGAACGCGGTCGTGCGGTCGCGCCCGGAGTTCTGGGTGATCAGTTCGCACACCTGCCGGAAAACGTCCTGCGGCACCCCGCAGATCCGCTCCACCATCTCCGGCGTGTAGCGGGCGTAGTGCCGCTTCAGCACCTGGAAGACGCACCGCGGATGGGTCAGCGTCTCGTCGCGTTCCGGTTCGCCCTCGCCGATCACCGCACCGCCGGAGCCGTGCGCCTCACCGCGCGCCGCCTCGGTCACCGAGCTGCCGCCCTCGGTGCGCTCGTCGTACTCCTGGTCCCGCTCGCCGGAGGCCGCCTGCACCTCGGAACCCTCGTACTGCCAGCTGCGGTTGTCGTACGAGCGGCTGTCGGTGTCCAGGCCGGAGAAGACGCCGGCCAGGTCCTCGGTGTCCTGGAAGTCCTCCCGCAGGATCATCGGGGCGTTGCTGTACGCCACGATGTAGTCGCGGAAGTACTTGTCGTGCCGGAGCACGTAGTTGATGATCCCGCCGAGGAAGGCGATGTCCGTGCCCGCGCGCAGCGGGACGTGCACGTCGGCGAGCGCGCTGGTGCGGGTGAAACGCGGGTCGACGTGAATCAGCTTGGCGCCCCGCGCCTTCGCCTCCATCACCCACTGGAACCCGACCGGATGGCACTCGGCCATGTTCGAGCCCTCGATGACGATGCAGTCCGCGTTCTGCAGGTCCTGCTGGAAGGTGGTCGCGCCGCCGCGTCCGAACGAGGTTCCCAGACTGGGAACGGTGGAGGAGTGTCAAATACGCGCCTGGTTCTCGATCTGGATCGCTCCGAGCGCGGTGAACAGCTTCTTGAGGAGGTAGTTCTCCTCGTTGTCCAGGGTGGCCCCGCCCAGGCTGGCGATGCCCAGGGTGCGCCGGGTGCGGGTCTCGTCGGCCTCCCACTGCCAGCCCTCCCGGCGTGCCGCGATCACCCGGTCGGCGATCATGTCCATCGCCGTGTCCAGGTCCAGCCGCTCCCAGTCGGTGCCGTGCGGGCGCCGGTAGAGGACCTGGTGCTCGCGGGCGTCCCCGGTGGTCAGCTGAAGGCTCGCCGCGCCCTTCGGGCACAGCCGGCCGCGTGAGATGGGGGAGTCCGGGTCGCCCTCGATCTGGGTGACCTTCTCGTCCTGCACGTACACGTTCTGGCCGCAGCCGACCGCGCAGTACGGGCAGACCGACTTCACCACCCGGTCGGCCGAGGCCACCCGGGGCGTGAGCCGTGCGCTGCGCCCGCTCTTCGCGGCGGCTCCGCGGCCGAGCGGATCCGTGCCGGTGAGCTGGCGGTAGACGGGCCAGGAGTCGATCCAGGTGCGCACGCCCACGGCTCCTCCTCCCGCTCGGGTGCCTCGATTGTCCCGCAGTCCGGTGACCGCGGCACGTCCTGCCGCGGTCGGCGCCGGGGTACCCCCGCCCGGTCCGGCCAAACCGATCCGGCAGGTGCGGGCGCGGCGCCCCGGGGGACTCCGCGGCTGCGGTGTGTCGGCGGACAGGCCGGACGTGGCGCCCGTAATGTCCGGATGGTCATGGTCCATGTCCGGGTGGTCACGGTCCCGAAAGAGTGACGGGAGCGATCGCATGACGATCGAGGGCGGCGGGGCGACGGTGGTCGCGCGGTGAGGCAGCGCCACATCTTCGGGACGGTCTTCACCCTCGAGGCCGTCATCGCGTGCGGGGTGTTCCTCGTCGTCGCCGCCGTACTGACCCGGTCGCTGCTGCGCCGGCGGGTCCGGACGGCCGACCGGTCCGAACGGCCGCGCGTGGAGGTCTGCTACGTCGGCGCCCTCGCCGCCTTCGCCGTCTTCCTGGTCGCCTGGACGGCCTGGCAGAACCACGAGGAACACCCCGCGGCAGCCGCCAGGCCCCTGCGCGTCGACGTCACCGGCTTCCAGTGGTGCTGGGACTTCCGCTACCCGCAGGCGGCGGGCCACCGCCGGGTCACCGGCACCTGCAAGGGCCAGGACATGCCCACCCTCGTCGTGCCCACCGGCCGGACCGTCCAGCTCCGGCTCACCTCACGCGACGTCATCCACTCGCTGTGGGTGCCCGGCCTGCGCTACAAGACGGACGCCTTCCCCGACCACGTGAACACCTTCACGCTCACCCTCGACCGGGCGGGCCGCTGGCGCGGCCGGTGCGCCGAGTTCTGCGGACAGCGGCACTGGACCATGGACTTCTGGATCAAGGCGGTCCCGCCCCGGGACTACGAGCGCTGGGTGCACGGCGGGACGGCGGCGGCATGACGCTCGCCCCGCACACCGAGCCCCAGCGCGACGACGCCGGCCGGCCCGTCCCGCCCGGCAGCTGGCTCGGCTGGATCTCCACCACCGACCACAAGCGCATCGGCCTGCTCACCGTCGGCACCTCCCTGGTGCTCCTGCTGGTCGACGGAGTCTTCGCGCTGCTCCTGCGCGCCCAGCTCGCGCAGCCCGAGGAGGGCTTCCTCAGCCCCCACCTGTACGACCAGCTGTTCACCATGCACGGTTCGGGCATGATCTACACGGTCATGACGCCGTTCGCCATCGGCATGGGCGTCTACCTGGTGCCCCTGCAGATCGGCGCCCCCGGCATCGCGCTGCCCCGGCTGACCCTGCTCGGCCACTGGCTGTACGTACTGGGCGCGCTCACCATGCTGGCCGGTTTCGCCACGCCCACCGGCGCCCACGCCGACGGCTGGTTCTCGTACCCGCCCATGGCCGACAGCGTGCACTCCCCGGGCACCGGCCCCGACCTGTGGATCGTGGGTGTCTGTCTCGCCGTGACCGGCAGCATCCTCATGGGCTGGGCGGTGCTGTGGACCGTCCTGCGCCGCCGCACCCGCGGCATGACCATGCTCCGCCTGCCCGTCTTCTGCTGGTCGATGATCGCCACCTGTCTGATGGTGATCGGTTCCTTCCCGGCGCTGCTGGCCGCGATGGTGCTGCTCGGGGTGGGCCGGGCCGACCCGGACGTCTTCGCCTCCAACGTCTGGAACATCGGCTACCAGCACGTCTTCTGGTTCTACGGCCATCCGGTCGTGTACGTGATGTTCTTCCCGTACCTGGCGGCCGTCGCCGAGGTGCTGGCGGTGTTCTCCGGCCGCCGCTTCTTCGGCTACCGGGGCACGGCCTTGTCCCTGCTGGTGTTCGCCGCCCTGTCGATGAGCGTGTGGGGCCACCACATGTTCGCCACCGGGCAGGCCGCCAACGACTACTACTCCCTGACCTCCATCGCCCTGCTGGTGCCCGCCGGTGTGGAGTACTTCGGCATGCTGGGCACCGTCCTGGGCGGCCGGCTGCGGCTGCGGGTCCCCATGCTGTTCGCGCTCGCCTTCATCCCCCAGTTCCTGATCGGCGGCCTCACCGGCATCATGGTCGGCACCCCGGTGATCGACTACCACGTCACCGACAGCTACTTCGTCGTGGCGCACCTGCACTACGTGCTGTTCGCGGGCAGCGCCTTCGGGCTGTTCGCGGCCGTCTACTACTGGTTCCCGAAGGTCACCGGCACCCTGCTGGACGAGACCATGGGCCGTCTGCACTTCTGGCTGCTGGTGATCGGCACCAACCTGACCTTCCTGCCGATGTTCGCCCTCGGCTACCTCGGCATGCCGCGCCGGGTCGTCACCTACGCCAGGTTCGACGGCTTCGGCCTGCTGAACCTGCTCGCCACCATCGGCGCGGCCTTCCTCGCCGCCGGCATGACGGTGTTCGCCGTCAACGTCCTGTGGACGCTGCGCCGCCGCCACCTGGGCCGGGCCGAGCCGGCCGGGGACGATCCGTGGCAGGGCCACACCCTGGAGTGGGCCACCACCTCGCCGCCGCCGCGCCTCAACTTCCCCGCCGACCGCCCGCTGCCGCCGGTCACGAGCTTCGCCCCGCTGCTGGACCGCAGGAAGGGAGGGGACGCCGCATGAAACGGCACCTGCCCGCCGTGCTCGTCGCCGGCTGGGGCGTGCTGAACGGCCTGCTCCTGGTGGTGCTGGCGGTCTACCGCGAGAACTCGATGACGTACTGGCTGTGGGGCGGCGTCGTCCTCGTCGTCGAACTGGCCGCCCTGGCCGTCCTGGTGTCCTCCCGGGCGGGCACCGACCAGCACGTCCGCTACCGGGTGCGCGACCGCGGAGCGGGCGGCGTCCTGCCCGCCGCGATCGGCCTGCTGCTCGTCGCGCTCTGCCCGGTCTACGGCCTGTGGCTGCTCGTCGTGGCCGTACCGCTGCTGATGCTGTCGGTGGCCCTCGCGGTGCACGGGACCACCGCACGGGAGAGGTGAGCCGCCATGGAGCACTCCGCGCACGGGTCCGTCACCGCGACGGCCTGGTCGGCCCTCCTCGTCGCCGCGGTGGTTCCGGCGGCCGTCCGCTGCCTGCGGCGCTCCCCGCTCTGGGAGCGCATCAGTGTCCCGGCGGGCGTGGCGCTGCCCCTGCTCGTGCTCACCCACGCCTGGGCCGTCCTCGGCGACCTCGTCGGTCTCGCACCGCCCGGCGAGGCGCGGGTCACCGAACCCGTCCTGCTCGGGGCCGCCGTCCTGTTCTGGCTGCCGGCCGTCGCCCGCACCCGGCACCGGCTGGACGACCCCGGCCGCTGCCTGTACCTGTTCCTCGCCGCGCCGCTGCTCGACCTGCCGGCGGTCGCCGTGGTCGCCGCGGGCCGCACCGCGGGCGGGCTCGCCATGATCGTGGGCATGCTGCCGCTCGGCGTCGCGGCGGCGGGGGTCACCTGGTCGTGGGTGAACCGCGAGGAACGCGAGGCACTGGCCGACGCGGTGCCCGGGCCGTGACCCGGGCACCGCGTCAGCGGTCGCGTCCGCGGAGCCTCTCCCGCTGGGGGACGACCGTGTAGCGGGGGTCCTCCGCGGAGGCCACCCCGGCGTGGAAGACACCGAAGCGCAGGGCCGCCGATCCGGTGAGCAGGGCCGCTCCCGCCGCCGCGGCCAGGCGCCGGTCCCGCACCCGGGACGAGACCAGGGCCAGGGCCGCTCCGCCGGCCGTCAGGGCCTCCGCCGCGCGCAGCAGCCGGTGCGGCCTGCCCTCCTCGAAGGGCTCCGCGGCCAGGCCCATCCGCCGCTTCATCGCCTGGAAGGCGCCCAGTTCCAGCGCCGCCCCGAGCACCGCCATCCGCCGGGCCGGTCCGGCCTCGCCGACGGGCACCGCGACCAGGGCGAGACCGGCGGCGGACGAGGCGGCGGAACCCGCGAAGACGAACGGCAGCTCCCGGTAGCCCTCGTGCCACGACGGCACCGCCGTGTCCGAGAGCAGCACCGCCGTGTACGTCGCCACGGCCGGGCCGAGCACCGCGGCGCCCGCCGTGGCGGCCGAGCCCACCGGGCGGTACCGGCCGGCCACGTCGGTCGCCGCGGCCGCCAGCGCCAGCGGCGCGTAACCGCACAGCACCCAGGACCCGACGCTCATCGGCGAGGTCGGCTTGAACACCCGCAGCATGTTCAGGAACCGCGACGGCCGCCCCAGGTCGTGCACCAGCGCCGCCAGCGACAGCGTGATGGCGCCCGCCGCGCCCGCCTTCGCCGTCCTGCCCAGCGCCGGCCGCCCGGTGGCCCCGGCCCCCGCCGCCAGCAGCGAGGAGGCTCCCGCCAGGCCGCCCAGGTACAGGTAACCGGCGATGTCCAGCGGCTTCCAGGTCGGCTTGTTGAGGACCGGCTTGCCG
>NZ_BNBF01000017.1:52459-68163 GCF_014654935.1 Streptomyces capoamus | reverse complement strand
TAGTACGACGAGAACTCCGCGTCCGGCACCATCGGCTGCTCGCCCCGCCCGCGCCGGCGCCGGCGGCGCCCCGCGTGCACCCCTGTCGGCGCCTCCCGGTCGGGCCGGGCGTGCCGCACACCGTCCCGGGTCACCTCGGACTCGCTCATCGCGGCCTCCGCACGAAGCTGCCGGCGGCGAGCGCGACCAGGGAGACGGCCGCCAGCGCCGCGTGCCGCCACATGTCGGGCAGGTCCCGGGTGGTGACCACCGGGTCCGGTGGCAGGCCGTACACCTCGGGCTCGTCCAGCAGCAGGAAGAACGCCCCGTCGCCGCCGACCCCGTCGTCCGGGCTCTCCCCGTACAGCCGGGCGTCGGTCACCCCGGCCGCGTGCAGCTGCGCCACGCGGCCCCGCGCGCGCTCCCGCAGCTCCTCCAGCGGGCCGAACTGGATGGAGTCCGTCGGGCAGGACTTCGCGCAGGCGGGTTCCATGCCCACGCCGAGCCGGTCGTAGCACAGCGTGCACTTCCACACCCGGCCGTCGTCCTTGCGCTGGTCGATCACGCCGTACGGGCAGGCGGGCACGCAGTAGCCGCAGCCGTTGCAGACGTCCTCCTGGACGACGACCGTGCCGTACTCGGTGCGGAACAGCGCACCCGTCGGGCACACGTCCAGGCAGGCGGCGTGCGTGCAGTGCTTGCACACGTCGGACGCCATCAGCCAGCGCAACTCGGTCCGCCCGTCGGGGGAGACGGGGGAGATCTCCCCGGCGGGTGCGCCGCCCGGAGCGCGGCCGGGCGGGGGAGCGGTGGCGCCCGGCCCGGGGGAGGCGGCGTCGGTGCCGAGCCGGGACGCGGCGGCGAAGACGTCGATGTCGTCGTGGTCGTCGTGGTCGTCGTGTGCGACCCCCGGCTCCTGCCCGGCGAGCGGCTTGCGCTGCTCGATGAAGGCCACGTGCCGCCAGGTGTCGGCGCCCAGGCCCTGGGTGTTGTCGTAGGACATGCCGGTCAGGACCAGCCCGTCCTCCGGAATGGCGTTCCACTCCTTGCACGCGACCTCGCAGGCCTTGCAGCCGATGCACACCGAGGTGTCGGTGAAGAAGCCCATCCGCGGCGGGGCGTCCGGATAACCGGCCGCCCCGGCCACGTCCGGCTGCGGCCCGTACAGGAGATTGCCGTGGCCCTCAGCGCCGTCGCTCATGCGGTGCCTCCTCGTTCCTCACTCGTCGCCCCGCCCGGGTACCTCGCCCGGCGCGGCCCGCACGACCTCGATCCGGCGTTTCTCCCAGGCGGTCGCCGGCATCTGGACGCTCTTGCCGAAGTACCAGCGGCCGAGGGCGTTGCGCAGCCGGTGCCGGTGGAACCAGCGCCAGGCCTCCGTGCCCTCGGCACGCGGCCGGGGCGTGTCGCGCACGAGGATGCGGTAGGCCTCCTCGCGGGACAGCAGCGTGTGTGCCTCCTCGTACCCTCCGCCCGCCGTGCGCCGCACCTCGCCGGTCCTCACACCGTCCAGGATCCGCCGCCGGTCGGCTGCCTGCAGCCCCAGACAGGCCCGCTTGGTGAGGTGGTACGTCAGGAACGGCACCACGAACAGCGCGGTCCGCAGGGTCAGGGTCAGGAACTCCACCGGCAGGCGGAACAGGTACGCCAGCACGTCCTGCCCGCCCGTCAGCAGCAGCACCGCGTACGCCGAGACGGCGGACGCGCCGAGCGCGGTGCGCGTGGGCTGGTTCCGGGGCCGGTCGCACAGGTGCTGCTCGGGCCGCGGGCCGGTGAGCCAGCGCTCGAAGAACGGATACGCGTACAGGACCAGGAAGAGCACCGCGGGCAGCACCACCCCCGGCAGCAGCACGTCCCAGACGATCGTGTGCCCGGCGACATCCGTCTCCCAGGCGGGCATCAGCCGCAGGGCGCCCTCCAGGTAACCCACGTACCAGTCGGGCTGCGCGTCGAGCGAGACCTGGTCGGCCCGGTAGGGCCCGAAGCTCCACACCGGGTTGATCTGGAACAGCGCGGCCATCGCCGCCAGCAGGCCGGACAGGATGAGGAGGAGACCGACGGACTTCGCGGTGTACTGCGGGAACAGCGGCTTGCCGATCACATTGCTGTTGGTGCGGCCGGGCTCCGCCCACTGGGTGTGCTTGTGGTGGACGACGAACGTCAGGTGCGCGCCGACGAGCGCCAGCAGCACGCCCGGCACCAGCAGGATGTGGACCGCGTAGAGCCGGGGGATGATCTCGTGCCCGGGGAACTGGCCGCCGAAGAGGAAGAACGACAGGTACGTGCCGATCACCGGGATCGACAGCACGATCCCCTGCGAGGTGCGCAGACCGGTGCCGGACAGCAGGTCGTCGGGGAGCGAGTAGCCGCAGAACCCCTCCAGCAGGGAGAGCAGGAACAGCGTCACCCCGATGGTCCAGTTCACCTCCCGGGGCCGCCGGAACGCCCCGGTGAAGAAGACCCGCAGCAGGTGTACGCCGATCGCCGCCACGAAGACCAGCGCCGCCCAGTGGTGCACCTGCCGGACCAGCAGGCCGCCGCGCACGTCGAAGCTGATGTGCAGCACCGAGGCGTACGCCTCGGTCGTGAAGGTGCCGCGCAACGGCACGTACGAGCCGGTGTACGGGCGCTCCGTCATGTCGGGGTGGAAGAAGAACGTCAGCCACACGCCCGTCAGCACCAGCATCAGCAGGCTGTACAGCGCGAGTTCGCCGAGCAGGAACGACCAGTGGTCCGGGAACGCCTTGCGCAGGAACTCCTTGCCCGCGGACGCCACCGGCAGCCGCCGGTCGACCGCGGTCACCACCCGTTCGCCGCGCCCCTCACGCCCCTCCTGCCGGGACGGCCGCCGTACCGCCACCTCGCGCTCGCCCTCCGCCCCGTGCTGGAACCCTCACTCCGTGTACTCGGTTCCGAGCCTGGCACGGGTGCCGCCGCTCCGCGCGCCCGAGACGGCCCGGCCGGCGCGCGCGGCGGCCGTTTGCGCGGACCGGCGTCCGGCTACCCGGTGGCCCGGACGAGTGGGCGCCCGCCTGCCCGGAGGAGGCCTTCGTGGTGAACATGTCCGAGGTGGTCGCCGCCCGGCTGCGGCACATGGGTGTGGACCGGGTGTACGGGACGCCGGGACTCGCGGTGGACCCGCTGGTCGACGCCCTGCGCGGCGCCCCCGGGGGCCCGGCCTTCGTGCAGGCGCGCGGCGAGGAGTCCGCCGCGCTCATGGCCTGTGCGGACGCCAAGCTGACCGGCGGGCTCGGCTGCTGCGTCGCCCCGCCCGGGGCGGGTGCGCTGCGGCTGCTGGGCGGGCTGTACGACGCGGCGGCCGACCGGGCGCCGGTCCTGGCGCTCGTCGGGGCGGACCCGGCGCCGCGGGGCACCGGCAACCGGACGGTACGCCATCTGGCGGAGGTCTCCGTGTACTGCGAGGAGGTGTCCGGGCCGGAACTCGCCGGCGACGCCCTGCGGCGGGCCGCCCGGGCCGCGGTCACCGACCGAGGTGTGGCGAGCCTCGTCGTGCCGCGCCGGGTCCTCGAGGCGGACCTGCCCGGGGCTCCGCCCGGCGAGGACGGGGCCCTGATTCCGGCGCGGCCTGCCCGGCGGCCCGCCGCCGACGACGTCCGCCGTGCCGCCGAGGCCCTCTGCGGCGCGGCCCGGCCCGTGATCGTCCTCGGCAACGCCGGCCGGGCGGCCGCGGGAGCCGCGACCGGCGTGGCACGGCTCCTCGGCGCCGGCATCGTGACCACGGCCCTGGCCCGCGACGCGCTGCCGGACGGCCTTCCGTACCTCGCCGGTGTGGCGGGTCCGCTCGGCAGCGAGGCCGCCGCGACGCTGCTGCGGGAGTGCGACACACTCCTGCTCCTCGGCGCCGAGGACGTGGACCCGGCCGTGCTGCCCGCCCCCCGCGCGGGCCGGATCGTCACGGTGGACCGGGAACCCGGCGACTGCCCCCTCGCCGCCGGCGTGGCCGCCGTCCGGCTGACCGGCGACGTCACGGCCTGCCTGCGGGCGGTGCTCCCGCTGCTGCACCGGGCCGGGCAGCGCGCCTGGCGGAACCGGGTCGAACGGCTGGTGCGGGACTGGCGGGCCGACGGGGAAGCCCGGTCGAGCCGCTACTTCGGTACGTCCGTCAACCCGCGGTCGGTCGTCGCGGAGCTGTCCGAGCGACTGCCCGACCGGTCCGTCGTCGTCACCGACTCGGGAACGGCACTGGACTGGTGGACGCGCCACCTCCGGCTGCGCAACGGCATGCGCTCCCTGCTGTCCGGGCAGCTCGGCACGCCCGGCGCGGCCGTCCCCTACGCCGTCGCCGCCCGGTTCGCCGCCCCCGACCGGCCGGTGATCGCGCTCGTCGGTGACGGCGCCTTCCAGAGCGGCGGCCTCAACGAGCTGATCACGGTCCGCCGCCACCTGGACCGGCTGGCACAGCTGCCGCCGCTGGTGTTCTGCGTCCTCAACAACGGCGACCTGAACCGGCTCACCTGGCAGCGCCGCGCCGCCGCCCGCGATCCGCTCGTCCCGCCGTCCGCCGAGGTCCCCGCCCTGCCCTACGCCGAGCTGGCCCGTCTGGCGGGGCTGCCCGCCGTCCGCTGCGACCGGCCCCGGTTCGTCGCCTCCGTCTGGGCCGGTGTACTGGCCGGGCGGGGCCCGGTGGTGCTGGAGTTCGTGGTGGACGGCGAGATGCCGCCGGACTGGGCGGAGGCCGGGACCGCCGCGCGCGGTACCGGCCGGAACGCCTCCCGCAATCCGCTGGCGAAACTGCTGCGGGTACCCGGTTGAGAGTCGCTCACACCTGTTGCCGTCCGTGAGTTTCGGCTGGCTTCGCAGGTTGGCTGGTTCCTTTGTCCCGACCCGCGAAGGTGGGTTAGCCTGCGGCGTATTTTTCTCATCATGCAAATCCGTGAACTGCGGAAATGCACACGCCACCGGCCGGGCTGCCAGACGCTCCCCGGCCGCGGTTCCGAGTCCTCGCGGTGAGGGCTCTTGGGGAGCGGATCGAGGGTGCGCATGGCCGGCAAGGCGACCGGGACGACGGACACTGTCCCGGGTGACCACGAACTGAGAAGGCTGCTCGCGGGACTGACCGCGGTGCGCGACGGAGACTTCGGCACCCGGCTGCCGGACGACGCCACCGGGCTGATGGGCGACATCGCCACGGTCTTCAACGGCATGGTCGACCAGTTGTCCGTGTTCACCTCGGAAGTCACCCGGGTGGCCCGCGAGGTCGGTACCGAGGGCACCCTCGGCGGTCAGGCGCAGGTGCCGGGCGTGTCCGGCACCTGGGCGGACCTGACGGATTCCGTCAACGCGATGGCGGGCAACCTGACCACCCAGGTCCGCGACATCGCGCAGGTCGCCACCGCCGTGGCCAAGGGCGACCTGTCGCAGAAGATCGACGTGCCCGCGCGGGGCGAGATCCTCCAGCTGAAGGAAACCGTCAACACGATGGTGGACCAGCTGTCCGCCTTCGCCGACGAGGTCACCCGGGTCGCCAAGGAGGTCGGCACCGAGGGCCGGCTCGGCGGCCAGGCCCAGGTCCCCGGCGTCGCCGGTGTCTGGCGCGACCTGACCGACTCGGTGAACTTCATGGCCGGCAACCTGACGGCCCAGGTGCGCAACGTGGCCCAGGTCACCACGGCGGTGGCGCAGGGTGACCTGTCGCAGAAGATCACGGTGGACGCCCGGGGCGAGATCCTGGAGCTGAAGAGCACCATCAACACCATGGTGGACCAGCTCTCCGCGTTCGCCGACGAGGTGACACGTGTGGCCCGCGAGGTGGGCACCGAGGGCCGGCTCGGCGGGCAGGCGGACGTCAAGGGGGTGAAGGGCACCTGGCGGGACCTGACGGACTCGGTGAACTTCATGGCCGGGAACCTGACGGCCCAGGTGCGCAACGTGGCCCAGGTGGCCACCGCGGTGGCGCAGGGTGACCTGTCGCAGAAGATCACGGTGGACGCCCGGGGCGAGATCCTGGAGCTGAAGAACACCATCAACACGATGGTGGACCAGCTCTCCGCGTTCGCCGACGAGGTGACACGGGTGGCCCGCGAGGTGGGCACCGAGGGCCGGCTCGGGGGACAGGCCCAGGTGCGCGGGGTCGCCGGCACCTGGAAGGACCTCACCGACAACGTCAACGTGATGGCCTCCAACCTGACCGGCCAGGTCCGCTCCATCGCCCAGGTGGCCACGGCCGTCGCCAAGGGCGACCTCTCCCAGAAGATCACCGTCGAGGCCAAGGGCGAGGTCGCCGCCCTCGCCGATGTGATCAACACCATGGTCGACACGCTCTCCGCGTTCGCGGACGAGGTGACCCGGGTGGCCCGTGAGGTCGGTACCGAGGGCCGGCTCGGGGGGCAGGCGCACGTGCCCAACGTGGCCGGCACCTGGAAGGACCTCACCGACAACGTCAACTCCATGGCCAACAACCTCACCGGCCAGGTCCGCAACATCGCGCTGGTCACCACGGCGGTGGCCAAGGGCGACCTGTCGAAGAAGATCGACGTCGACGCCCGCGGCGAGATCCTGGAGCTGAAGACCACCATCAACACGATGGTGGACCAGCTGTCCGCCTTCGCCGACGAGGTCACCCGAGTGGCCCGCGAGGTCGGCACCGAGGGCCGGCTCGGCGGCCAGGCCGAGGTCGAGGGCGTCTCCGGCACCTGGAAGCGGCTCACCGAGAACGTCAACGAACTCGCCGGCAACCTCACCCGGCAGGTCCGCGCCATCGCCGACGTGGCCAGCGCGGTCGCCGAGGGCGACCTGACCCGCTCCATCACTGTCGACGCCTCCGGCGAGGTCGCCGACCTCAAGGACAACATCAACTCCATGGTGGAGTCCCTGCGCGAGACCACCCGGGCCAACCAGGAACAGGACTGGCTCAAGACCAACCTCGCCCGGATCTCCGGGCTCATGCAGGGCCACCGGGACCTGCCGGTCGTCGCCGAACTCATCATGGACGAGCTGGTCCCCCTCGTCTCCGCCCAGTACGGCGCCTTCTACCTCGCCGAGGAGGGCCACACCCATCCCGAGCTGCGGCTCGTCGGCTCCTACGGCCGGCCCGAGGCGGACACCCGGCCCGTCCGCATCCCGTTCGGCCGCTCCCTGGTCGGCCAGGCGGCGCGCAGCCGCCGAACCATCGCCGTGGACGAGCTGCCGGCCGGCTACGTCACCATCTCCTCCGGACTCGGGCAGATCGAGCCCACCGCGCTGCTGCTGCTGCCCATCGTCTTCGAGGAGCAGGTCCTCGGCGTGATCGAGGTCGCCTCGGTCACCACGTTCACCCCCGTCCACCGGGACTTCCTGCAGCAGCTGGTCGACACCATCGGCGTCAACGTCAACACCATCGTCGCCAACGCCCGCACCGACGAGCTGCTGGACGAGTCGCAGCGCCTGACCCGCGAACTGCAGTCGCGCTCCGCCGAGCTGCAGGCCCGGCAGGAGGAACTGCAGAGCTCCAACGCGGAACTGGAGGAGAAGGCCTCCCTGCTGGCCGAGCAGAACCGGGACATCGAGGCGAAGAACCTGCAGATCGAGCAGGCCCGGCAGGAACTGGAGGCGCGCGCCCAGCAGCTGTCGCTGGCCTCCAAGTACAAGTCCGAGTTCCTCGCCAACATGAGCCACGAGCTGCGCACCCCGCTCAACAGCCTGCTCATCCTCGCCCAGCTGCTGGCCCAGAACCCCTCCCGCAACCTCACCCCCAAGCAGGTCGAGTACGCGGGCATCATCCACTCGGCCGGCTCCGACCTGCTCCAGCTCATCAACGACATCCTGGACCTGTCCAAGGTCGAGGCCGGCAAGATGGACGTGACGCCCGAGCGGGTCCCGTTGCGGCAGCTCATCGACTACGTCGAGGCCACGTTCCGGCCGATGACCACGCAGAAGAGCCTGGACTTCACCGTCACGACCGCGGCCGGCGCCCCCGCGGACCTGCTGACCGACGACTCCCGGCTGCGGCAGATCCTGCGCAACCTGCTGTCCAACGCGGTGAAGTTCACCGAGCAGGGCGGCGTCGAACTGCGCGTCGAGCCGGCGCCCGTCGACGAGGTGCCCAGCGGCGTGCTGCGCGGCGGCACCATCGTCGCCTTCCGGGTGAAGGACACCGGCATCGGCATCCCCGAACAGCAGCTGGAGACCATCTTCGGCGCGTTCCAGCAGGCCGACGGCACCACCAGCCGCAAGTACGGCGGCACCGGGCTCGGCCTGTCCATCACGCGGGAGATCGCCCACCTGCTCGGTGGCGCCGTCACCGTGGACAGCACCCCCGGCCAGGGCAGCACCTTCACCCTCTTCCTGCCGGTCGCCCGGGACGACTTCGAGGAGGCCCTGAGCAACCGGCCCGTCCCCAAGCCCGCCGAGCACGAGCGGACGGAGGGCCCGTCCGGGCAGGAACTCGTCCAGGTGATCCCGGCGGTCACCGCGAAACGGCAGCGCCCGCGCCGGCTGCTCGTCGTGGAGGAGCGCCCGCGCGGACTGCTGACGCTGGTCGCCGAGAGCGTGGTGCGGGACCTGGAGCACAGCCGTCCCGAGGGTGCCCACGCCCCCGTCGACATCATCACGGCGGTCGGTGCCCAGGAGGCGGCCGGCGCCCTGGCCGCCGAGCCCTGCCACTGCGTCGTGGTCGAGCTGGGCCTGCCCGACGGCGAGTCGGCCCGCTTCCTGGACGCCCTGCGCGGGGACTCCGCCCTGGCCAGCGTCCCGGTCCTGGTGCACGGCTCGCACCGCGCCGAGTCCCTCGCCGAGGACACCGCGGGCGGCTCGCCGGAGTACCTCTACAGCCTGGACGAACTGCGCGAGCGGATCGCGCTGCACCTGTCGGCCGAGGAGCCCGGAGAGGTGCTGACCCTGGTCCGCGGGGACGAGCCCCAGCTCACCGCGCCGCATCTGATCGACGAGCACACCCGCGGCCGTACCGTCCTCGTCGTCGACGACGACGCCCGCAACCTGTTCGCGCTCAGCGGCATCCTCGAACTGCACGGCTTCCGCGTCCTGCACGCGGAGAACGGCCGCAAGGGCATCGAGACGCTGGTGAACCACCCGGACGTGGAACTCGTCCTCATGGACGTGATGATGCCCGAGATGGACGGGTACACGGCCACGGCAGAGATCCGTAAGATGCCGCAGTACGCCGACCTTCCGGTCATCGCCGTGACCGCCAAGGCCATGCAGGGCGACCGGGAGAAGAGCCTCGCCTCCGGCGCCAGCGACTACGTCACGAAACCGGTGGACACGCATGACCTCATCGCCTGCGTCCGGCGCTGGCTCCCCGCATGAGGCCGCCGCACTGCGTCCGCCCGTCCGCAGGCCGAGGAGTACCGACCCGGTGACCACCCACGAACAGCCCGCAGAACCCGGCACGCCGGCCGGCCCGCCGGCGTGGCCGCCGGCCGCCGAGGTGGTGGTGCCCGACATCCCCGCCGAGGTGGCGATGCCGGACGTGTCCGCCACCTCGCCGGTCGGCCGGCTCGCCGCGACCGTCGACCGGCTGCGCCAGGAGGTGCGGGCGGCCCAGGCCGAGGCCGAGGGCCGGGCGCTGATCGAACTCGCCAAGGGCATCCTGGTCGAGCGCCTCGGCTGCGGCCCCGCCCACGCCGCCCGCCAGCTCTCCGAACTGGCGGAGCAGGCGCAGCTGACGCCGCTCGAATTCGCGGTGGACGTCATCAACCAGGCCGCCCGGGACCGTGTCGCGGAGGTCACCGAGGCGTTCCTGTCCGTCGCCTCGGACCCGGCCGACCCGGCGGACGCGGACGGCGAGTCGGCGGCCGTCCGGCTGCGCGCCGCCGAGAGCGGTGTCCTGGCCGCCCACGACACCCAGGCCATGGCCGACTCGCTGCTCGACCACGCGCTGCGCCCGCTGGGCGCGGTCGCCGTCGCCATCTGGGCAGCCGGTCCGGACGGCTCCCTCTCCCTGGCGGGCAGCGCGGGATTCCCGCCCGGCGAGGCGGCCCGCTGGCGCTACGTGCCGCCGGACGTCGTCACCGTGGCCCGGCGCGGCCTGACCGAGCTGCAGGGCCAGTGGCTGTCCTCGCTCGCCGACTCCGGGCTGCCGACCATCGGCCGCCGGGACTATGCCGACGGCGCCCGCATCGCCCTTCCGGCCGGCACGGGGGGCCGGATCCACGGTGTGCTGGAGATCGCCTGGCCCAAGCCCCAGGACCCGCTGCCGCGTCCGGTCACCCGGCAGATCGAGGCCCTCGCCGAGCTGTGCGCGCACAGCCTGGAGACCTCGGCCCCGCAGGCCGGCGCCGACCCGGAACCCCGGCTGCTGCCCGACGTGATCGAGCTGATGGACCTCGCGGACGGGCTGCACGACCCGGCCCTCGTCCTCGTGCCGCACCTGGACGACACCGGCCAGCTGGTGGACTTCCGCATCCAGCACGTCAACGACCGCTTCCTGGATCCGGCGGGCCGGCCGCGCGCCGTGGTGGGCGGTGCCCTGCTGCTGGAGGCCTACCCCTTGGCCGCCGGCGAGAGCGAGCTGTTCCAGCGGGTGGAGCGGGTCTACGCCACCGGCGAGCCGTTCCGGGCCCGCCGGATGCGGCTGACCGCGCTCGTCGACCAGGTGCCGCTGTCCGCCGTCGCCGACATCAGCATCAGCCGCCACGGTTCGAGCGTGCTGCTGATCTGGCGCATCGAGGACGAGACGGCACGCCTGGCCAGCCTGCTCCAGCACGCCCAGCGGCTGGGCCGGATCGGCGGCTTCGAGGAGAACCTGCTCACCGGCGAGATCACCTGGAACGGCCAGCTGTTCAACCTGTACGGCCGGCCGCACACCAGCATGCCGGTCGCCCTCCAGGAGCTGCCGGCCCACGCCCACCCCGACGACACCGTCGCCCTGGGCCGTTTCCTGCGCACCCTGATGCACCACCACCGCCCCGCCTCCGCCGCTTTCCGGCTGCTGCGGCCGGACGGGGTGACCCGGCACACCCGGGTGGTCGCCGAACCGGTTCTCGACACCGACGGCCAGCTCTTGGGGGTGCGTGGCGCCTACCAGGACATCTCCGCGCAGCACTGGACCGAGGTCGCCCTCGCCGCCACCCGCGACCAGCTCGCCCACACCGAGCAGCAGGCCGTGGAGCGCAACCGGCTGGCGCTGCAGCTCCAGCACGCGATCATGCCCCCGACTCAGACCCCGCTGCTGGTGCCCGAGCTCCAGGTGGCGGTGCGCTACCGGCCCGCGGAGACCGAGCACCTGGTCGGCGGCGACTGGTACGACGCGGTGGTGCTGCCCTCCGGACTGGTCCTGCTGTGCGTCGGCGACGTCGCCGGGCACGGCATAGAGGCGGCGACCAGCATGGTCGTCCTGCGCAACGCGCTGCGCGGCCTCGCGGTGACCGGCGCCGGCCCGGCACAGCTGCTGTCCTGGCTGAACATCGTCGCCCACCATCTGACGGGCGCCGTCACCGCGACCGCCGTGTGCGGCCTGTACGACGGTGAGCGCCGCACCCTGCGCTGGGCGCGGGCGGGACATCTGCCGCCGGTCCTGGTGCGGGAGTCGGACGCGACCGCCCTCCCGCCGGTGAAGGGACTGCTGCTGGGCGCGGTGCCGGAGGCGCGCTACGAGGAGACGGAGCTGCAGCTGGCCGCGGGCGACACCCTGCTGATGTACACCGACGGCCTGATCGAGCGCCGGGACCGTTCGGTTGAGGAGTCCCTGTCGCACCTGCTGGACACGGCGCGCTCGGCGCCCGGCACCCTCGACCAGAAGCTGGACCGGCTGCTCACCTACAGCCGGTCGGACACCGACGACGACACGTGCATCGTCGGCATCCGGGTGGTCTGAGCCGGCGGCCCGGGCGGGTCAGGCGACCGCCGTGCCGAGCGGCACGGTCGCGCTGACCCGCTTGCCGCGGGACAGCCAGGTCACCTCGAGGCCGCGCGAGAGCATCGCCACGAGGTGCAGGCCGTGGCCGCCGATCCGCCGGGGGTCCGGCGGCCGGCGCTCCGGCGCCTGCGGGGAGGTGTCCGTCACGGTGATGCGCAGCGCGGACGCGTCCGGCAGCAGCTCCAGGCGCAGGGCGCAGGGGCCGGGCGCGTGCTTGGCCGCGTTGGTGACCAGTTCGCTCGCGACGAGCTGGGCATCCTGCACCGGCCGTCGCCCGGGCAGGGGGCGCGCCCGGGCCAGCAGCGCTGCGACGGCGTCTCTGGCCTCGGATATGGCGGAGATGCCGGTGGCCCAGGTGCGGCTGTAGCGCACGGACGCGGGGCGTTCCTGCGTGGTCGCGTGGGTCCTGAGCGGGATGTCCATACCTCGTTGCCCTTTTCCTCCGGGGACAGGAGACCCCTCCTGTGCACAGGGGGTCGTACCGTCCCTCGTCGGCTACCCGCTGGGCGGCGGGTCAAAGGACCCTTCGTGGGGAATCCTCCGGATGCGCACGAACGCCCTGCCGTGAGGGCGGGCCGGCAGGGCGCCGGGGTTCCGCGTACAGCGGAACGGGTCCGGGACCCAGCTTCCGCTGGATCTCCGGACCCGTTCGGCGTCGTCGGTGCTCGGACGTCGTCAGTGCTTGAAGACGTCGTCAGTGCTTGAAGACGTCCTTGGCCTTCTCCTTCGCCTGCTCGGCGTCACCGCGAGCGCCCTCCATGCGGCCCTCGGCCTCCAGGCGCTCGTTTCCGACGGCGCGGCCCGCGGCTTCCTTGAGCCGGCCCTTGGCCTGCTCGGCCTTGCCCTTGGCCTTCTTGCTGCCAGCCATCGTGTGTCACATCCCCACGTAGAAGCGGTCTGTGGTCGTGGATCGGATTGCCGCTGTGCCGTCGTTCAAACCCGTCGGCCCGCAGAGCCTGCTCGCGCGCCTCACGGCCGGCGGCGCCGGCGCAGGAGGTGCCGTGCGGCGAACGCGGCGACGGCGAGGCCGACGGCGAGCAGGACGTACGGCTGGTAGCGGCTGATCCCGTCGTACACCGCGGTCATGTGGCTGCCCGCCAGGTAGGCCAGGGTGGTCCACAGGCCGACCCACAGGGCCGCGCCGAGGGCGTTGAAGGCCAGGAAGCGCCGCCAGGGCATGCCGGTCGTGCCCGCGATGATGCCGTTGGCCTGGCGCAGCCCCTCGACGAACCGGGCCACCGTCACGATCTTGCCGCCGTGCCGGGCGAAGAACTGCTCGGCGGCCTCGAACCGCTTCGGGGTCAGGAACACGTACTTGCCCCACCGGTGCACGAAGGAGCGTCCGCCGGACCGGCCGATCAGGTAGCCGATGTTGTCCCCGGCGACGGCGGCGACGAAGGCGATGATCCCCACGGCCACCACGTTCAGCCGGCCCGAGCCGGCGTACACCCCCGCGGCCAGCAGGATCGTCTCGCCGGGCGCGGGGATCCCGAAGTCCTCCACGAAGATCACGGCCCCCACGGCCCAGTAGCCGTAGTGGCCGAGCAGCGGTGCCAGGTGCGCGAGCGGCCCCGGAAGGGGTGGGGACATGCCCCCACGGTACGTCGGCGCCGGTCAGGGACGGCTGACGGGGGCCTGGTCGGGTGTGACGGCGTCCGGTTCCGTCCCGGTCCCCGGTATCACCGAGGGCGGGCCCCGGCGGCCGGTCAGGCGGCGGGCGAGCGGCTCGGTGTACCGGGCGGTCAGCGGGCCGAGCACGACGAGGAGCAGCACGTAGGCGGTGGCCAGCGGGCCGAGGTCGGAGTCGATGCCGGAGGTGACGGCCAGCCCGGCGATGACCACGGAGAACTCGCCGCGGGCGACCAGGGTGCCGCCGGCCCGCCACCGGCCCGGGGCCGAGATGCCCGCGCGGCGGGCCGCCCAGTAGCCGGTGGCGATCTTCGTGAGGGTGGTGACGACGGCCAGGGCGAGCGCCGGCAGCAGCACCGGCGGGATGCTCGCGGGGTCGGTGTGCAGCCCGAAGAAGACGAAGAACACCGCCGCGAACAGGTCGCGCAGCGGGGCGAGGAGGTGGTGGGCGCCCTCGGCCACCTCGCCGGACAGGGCGATGCCCACCAGGAACGCGCCGACCGCGGCCGACACCTGGAGCTGCTGGGCGACACCGGCCACCACCAGCGTCAGTCCGAGCACCACCAGGAGCAGCTTCTCGGGGTCGTCGGTGGAGACGAACCGGGAGATGTGCCGGCCGTAGCGCACCGCCACCAGCAGCACCAGGCCCGCCACCCCGAGCGCGATGGCCAGCGTGACGCTGCCGGCGGCGAAGCCGGTGCCGGCCAGCAGGGCCGTGACGACGGGCAGGTAGACCGCCATGGACAGGTCCTCCAGCACCAGGATGCTGAGGGCGACCGGGGTCTCCCGGTTGCCGATCCGGCCCAGGTCGCCCAGGACCTTGGCGATGACGCCGGAGGAGGAGATCCAGGTGATGCCGGCCAGCACGACGGCGGCGATCGGGCCCCAGCCCAGCAGCAGGGCCATGGCGGCACCGGGCAGGGCGTTGAGGGTGGCGTCGACGAGACCGGCCGGGTACTGGGTTCTGAGGTTGGAGACCAGGTCGCCGGCGGTGTACTCGAGGCCGAGCATGAGCAGCAGCAGGACCACGCCGATCTCGGCGCCGACGGCCACGAACTCCTCGCTGGCGCCCAGCGGCAGCAGCCCGCCCTCGCCGAAGGCCAGCCCGGCCAGCAGGTAGAGCGGGATGGGGGAGAAGCTGAGGCGGGCGGCGAGCCGGCCCAGCAGGCCGAGGGCCAGGATGATCGCGCCGAACTCGATGAGGAAGACCGCGGAGGAATGCATCGGGGTCACTCCCGGCCGAGTATCGCGGCGGCGGCGTCGACGCCCTCGCGGGTGCCGATGACGATCAGCGTGTCCCCGCCGGCCAGCCGGAAGCCGGGCCCGGGGGAGGGGATCGCCTCGGCGCGGCGCAGTACGGCCACGATGGACACGCCGGTCTCGGTGCGCATCCGGGTGTCGCCGAGCAGCCGTCCGTTCCAGTGCGAGGCCGCGGCCAGCTCGATGCGCTCGGCCACCAGGCCCAGCTCCGTCGTGGACAGCAGCGTGGGGCTGTGGTGGGTCGGCTTCAGGGCGTCCACCAGCGCTTCCGCCTCCGGCCCGGTGAGGTGGACGGACAGGGCGCAGGCGTCCGGATCGTCGCGCCGATAGGCGCTGAGGGTGCGCGAACCGTCCCGGTGGGCGACCACCGACAGGTGGCGGTGTTCGCGGGTGGTCAGGTCGTACCGAACGCCGATGCCCGGCAACGGTGTCCTGCTGGTGCGTGCGGCGCTCATGGCCCCCCTGCCCGGGCTTGAATGTTTCTTGGTGAAACCTTTATTCGAACCCTACCGTGACGGATGATCGTCCGGGGAGGGGCCGGGAGCCTCGGCGGGCAGGGAGGGCGGTCGGCGGGCAGGGGGGGCGGGACGTCAGGAGCCGGAGGCTGCCGGCCCCTCGGTGTCGGCGGGGTCGGGCTGGCAGACGTGGCACAACTCGTGGTCCCCGTCCCGGGTGACGACGGTGCCCCAGCCGAGACACTGCTCGCAGTCGCGGGCGAGGGTCAGGTCGGGCCGGGGAGGCCGCAGCGGGCTGCGGTGGGATGCGTACGCCATGCGGTGAGCGGCTCCTTGAGAGGCAGGTGTCGCGAGGGGGATGACAACGCTGTCCGAATGGCTTCCATTATGTCCTACTTTTCCCGTACGTCTGTGACGTGGGTCACATATCGCGGGTTCGAATGTCCGGGGTCAGTCGAGGTTCCCCAGCCGGGCGTCCCGCCACAGGTCCACGCCGCCCTCGGTGGCGAACCGGTCGATCTCGGCCAGCTCCTCGTCGGTGAAGTCGAGGTTCTCCAGCGCGGCGA
>NZ_BNBF01000017.1:39721-52425 GCF_014654935.1 Streptomyces capoamus | reverse complement strand
CGTTCTGCTCCAGCTGCTCGACCCGGGAGGCGCCGATGACGAGCGAGGTGACCCGCTCGTCCCGCAGCGCCCAGGCCAGCGCCAGCTGGGCGAGGGTCTGTCCGCGCCGGGCCGCGATGCCGTTCAGGGCGCGCAGCCGGTCCCGCAGGTCGTCCGTCAGCCAGGAGGTGTCCAGCGAGGATCCCCGCGCCGCCCGGGAATCCTGCGGGACGCCGTCCAGGTAGCGTCCGGTGAGCAGCCCCTGGGCGAGCGCCGTGAAGCCGATGACCCCGAAACCCTCCTCCTGGGCCGTGTCCAGCAGACCCTCGGTCTCGATCCAGCGGTTGAGCATGCTGTACGACGGCTGGTGGATCAGCAGCGGGGTGCCGAGGTCCCGCAGGATCGCGGCGGCCTGCCGGGTGCGCTCGGCGTCGTAGGAGGAGATCCCGACGTACAGGGCCTTGCCCTGGCGGACGGCGGTGTCGAGCGCGCCCATGGTCTCCTCCAGCGGCGTGCTCGCGTCCAGCCGGTGGGAGTAGAAGATGTCGACGTAGTCCACGCCCATCCGGTCGAGCGACTGGTCCAGCGAGGCCAGCAGGTACTTGCGGGAGCCGCCGCCCTGCCCGTAGGGGCCCGGCCACATGTCCCAGCCGGCCTTGGTGGAGATCACCAGTTCGTCCCGGTAGGGCGCCAGGTCCTTCTTCAGCAGCCGGCCGAAGTTCAGCTCCGCCGCGCCGTACGGCGGGCCGTAGTTGTTCGCCAGGTCGTGGTGGGTGATCCCGAGGTCGAAGGCGCGCAGCGCGATCTCGCGCTGGGTCTCGAACGGGCGGTCGTCGCCGAAGTTGTGCCAGTAGCCCAGCGACAGCACCGGCAGGTCCAGTCCGGAACGGCCGGTGCGCCGGTAGCGCATGGTGCCCTCATAGCGAGCGGGGTCGGCGACGTAGGTCATCGGGTGTTCTCCGGGAGATGTGCGGGCGGGTGGTGTGCAGGGGCGTCCCCGCGGGCGCGCGGGGGCCCGTCCACCCTGCGTCCTGGCGCCGGGCCAAGTCCAACCGCCGTTCCGGATCGGATTCAACGGTTCCGTTTCTGAATCGGGCGGGCGGGCAAGCGGTGATCAGCAAGGCTTCGGAAGGGAGGCGCTCGTGAGCGGTGTGACGTCGGGTGGCGAGGAACGGGCCCCGGGCGGCCCAGGGGTGTGGGGGGCGGCGGCACGGCTGCCGCGTCAGGTCCGCGAGGAGCTGACCCGCAGGCTGCGCCGCAACCGCGGGGCCTTCGGCGCGGACGACGTCCAAGTCGTCGAGCCGCCCCTGCTCAAGCGGGCCGTCGGCGCCTCGGCGCTCGGCAACTGCATGGAGTGGTTCGACTTCGGCGTCTACAGCTACCTCGCCGCCACCATCGGCAAGGTCTTCTTCCCGGGCGCCTCGCCGGCCGCGCAGGTCATCTCCTCGTTCGCGACTTTCGCCGCCGCCTTCGTCGTGCGGCCCCTCGGCGGTCTGGTGTTCGGACCGCTCGGCGACCGGATCGGCCGGCAGAAGGTGCTCGCCACCACGATGATCATGATGGCGCTGGGCACCTTCGCGATCGGCGTCATCCCCGGTTACGCCACGATCGGCATCGCCGCCCCGGTGCTGCTCCTGCTGGCCCGCATGGTCCAGGGCTTCTCCACCGGCGGCGAGTACGGCGGTGCGACCACCTTCGTCGCCGAGTACTCCCCGGACCGCCGGCGCGGCTTCCTCTCCAGCTGGCTCGACTTCGGCACCTTCGTCGGTTACGCCCTCGGCTCGGCGCTGGTCACCGCGTTGAACCTGGCCCTGACGGACGACCAGATGCTCTCCTGGGGCTGGCGGGTGCCGTTCCTGATCGCCGGACCGCTCGGTGTGATCGGCCTGTACATGCGGATGAAGCTGGAGGAGTCGCCGGCCTTCCAGCAGCAGCTGGACGACCACGAGAAGGCCCTGGCGCAGGAGTCGGCGGGCGGCGAGTTCAAGGAGATCGTCCGCAACCACTGGCCGGCCCTGCTGGTCTGCATGGGCCTGGTGCTGCTGTACAACGTCACGAACTACATGGTGACCGGCTACCTGCCGACCTATCAGACCGAGACCCTGCACCGCTCCAGCGGCTCCGCGGACCTGCTGGTGCTGGTCGGCATGGTGTGGATCGTCGTCCTGATCACCTTCCTCGGCCGGCTGAGCGACCGGGTGGGCAGGCGGCCGCTGTACGCCGTCGCCGCCGCGGCGATGATCGTGCTCGCCGTCCCCGCCTCCCTGCTGATCAAGGCGGACGGCACCTGGCCGCCGATCCTCGGGGTGCTGGTCCTGGCCACCCTGCTGGCCTGCTTCGCCGCGCCCAGCGCGGCCACCCTGCCCGCCCTCTTCCCGACCGCCGTGCGCTACGCGGCCATGGGCATCGGCTTCAACTTCGCCGTCGCCGCGTTCGGAGGCACCACCCCGCTGGTCACCGCCGCCCTGGTGGAGGCCACCGGCGACGATCTCATGCCCGCGTACTATCTGATGCTGGCCGGCGTCATCGGGCTGCTCACCGTCCGGTTCCTGCCCGAGAGCGCCCAGGTCCCGCTCAAGGGCTCGCAGCCGATGGTGGGTTCCCGGGAGGAGATGCGCGAGCTGATCTCCACCTCGAAGGAGCTGTACGCCTCCGCCGAGGAGCGGGTGCGGCACGGCTGAGCCGGCCGCACGGGGGGTTGTTCGATCCTACGAACTTCTCGCCTGCCGGGTTACCGGTCCGGGATGCGTTTGATAGGAAACTTTCCTACCAGTACGCGGCCCGGACCGACTCCCCACCCCCCACTGCCCCTTGGAGCACCCTGTGGTGAACGCAGACCGCGAGAAAACCCCCGCCCGCCCCTCCCGCCGGGCCGTCGTCGCCGCGCTCGGCGCCGTCGGCTCCGGCGTCCTGTTCGCCGTCTCCCGGACCGGCTCCGCCTCCGCCGCGGCCCCGGGCCTGGACGACCCGGCGAAGAAGGAGATCGCCATGAAGCTGGTGTCGAGCGCGGAGAACTCCTCGCTCGACTGGAAGGCCCAGTACAAGTACATCGAGGACATCGGCGACGGACGCGGCTACACGGCGGGCATCATCGGCTTCTGCTCCGGCACCGGAGACATGCTCGACCTCGTCCAGCTCTACACCGACCGCAAGCCCGGCAACGTCCTCGCCAAGTACCTCCCCGCCCTGCGCCGGGTCAACGGCACCGACTCGCACGCGGGCCTCGACCCCGACTACCCCGGCGACTGGCGCAAGGCCGCCCAGGACACCGCCTTCCAGCAGGCCCAGAACGACGAACGCGACCGCGTCTACTTCAACCCCGCCGTCGCCCGGGGCCGGACCGACGGACTGCGCGCGCTGGGCCAGTTCATCTACTACGACGCCCTCGTCATGCACGGCGACGGCGACGACCCGACCAGCTTCCGCAACATCCGCAAGCGGGCCCTGCGCAACGCCCAGCCGCCGGCGCAGGGCGGCAGCGAGACGACGTACCTCAACGCCTTCCTGGACGCCCGGGTGTGGGCCATGAAACAGGAGGAGGCGCACAGCGACACCAGCCGCGTCGACACCGAGCAGCGGGTCTTCCTGCGCAAGGGCAACCTCGACCTGAACACCCCGCTCGACTGGAAGGTCTACGGGGACGCCTACCACATCGGCTGACCGCCCGGCGCGGCCGAGGGACCGGGGCCGACGGGCGCGACGCGCCGGGCGCGTCCGCCCCGGCGCGTTCCGGCTGGTGGCGCACTCGCATGGCCCGCCGCTCGGGGGAAAGATGGGCGGTGAACGAACCGTCCCACCGATGCGGAGGAACCCTACTCATGCCCCACGAGCGCGCCGGCCGGCCGGCCGGTCCCGAGGACCTCGTCGACGTGGCCCGGCTGGTCACGGCGTACTACACGCTGCACCCCGACCCGGCCGACCCGGGACAGCGGGTGGCGTTCGGCACCTCGGGGCACCGCGGCTCGTCCCTGGCGAGCGCCTTCAACGAGGACCACATCGCCGCCACCAGCCAGGCCATCTGCGAGTACCGGGCGGTCCGGGGCACCGACGGGCCCCTCTTCCTGGGCGCCGACACCCACGCACTGTCCGAGCCCGCGCGGGCCACCGCGCTGGAGGTGTTCGCCGCCAACGGCGTCACCGTGCTCATCGACAGCGCGGACGGCTACACGCCCACCCCCGCCGTCTCGCACGCCATCCTCACGTACAACCGGGGCCGCACCGCCGGCCTCGCCGACGGCGTGGTCGTCACCCCGTCGCACAACCCGCCGGCCGACGGCGGCTTCAAGTACAACCCGCCGAGCGGCGGCCCGGCGGCCTCCGACGCCACCTCCTGGATCCAGGACCGCGCCAACCAGATCATCACCGGCGGCCTGAAGGACGTGCGCCGGCTGCCGTACGCCCGCGCGCTCGCCGCGGAGACCACCCGGCGCTACGACTTCCTCGGCACGTACGTCGACGACCTGCCCGGCGTCCTCGACCTGGACGCCGTCCGCGCGGCCGGTGTGCGCATCGGCGCCGACCCGCTCGGCGGCGCCTCCGTCGCCTACTGGGGCCGGATCGCCGAACAGCACGGCATCGACCTGACGGTGGTCAACCCGCACACCGACCCCACCTGGCGGTTCATGACGCTGGACTGGGACGGCCAGATCCGCATGGACTGCTCCTCCCCGTACGCGATGGCCTCCCTGATCGAGCAGCGCGACCGCTTCCGCATCGCCACCGGCAACGACGCCGACGCCGACCGGCACGGCATCGTCACCCCGGACGCGGGCCTGATGAACCCCAACCACTACCTCGCGGTCGCCATCTCCTACCTCTACCGGCACCGCGACCGGTGGTCCGCCGCCGCGGGCGTCGGCAAGACCCTCGTCTCGTCCTCGATGATCGACCGGGTCGCCGCCGACCTCGGCCGACGGCTGGTCGAGGTGCCGGTCGGGTTCAAGTGGTTCGTGGACGGACTGGCCGGCGGAGAGCTGGGATTCGGCGGCGAGGAGTCGGCCGGCGCCTCCTTCCTGCGCCGGGACGGCTCGGTGTGGACCACCGACAAGGACGGCATCATCCTCGCCCTGCTCGCCTCCGAGATCACGGCCGTCACCGACCGGACGCCCTCGGAGCACTACGCCGAGCTGACCGCCCGCTTCGGGGCCCCCGCCTACGCCCGCATCGACGCGCCCGCCACCCGTGAACAGAAGGCCCTGCTCGGCAAGTTGTCGCCGGCGCAGGTCACCGCGGACACGCTGGCCGGGGAGGCGGTCACGGCCGTGCTCACCGAGGCGCCCGGCAACGGCGCCGCGATCGGCGGCATCAAGGTCACCACCGAGAACGCCTGGTTCGCCGCCCGGCCCTCGGGGACCGAGGACGTCTACAAGGTGTACGCCGAGTCCTTCCTCGGCGCCGACCACCTCGCCCGGGTGCAGGAGGAGGCCCAGGCGGTGGTGCTGGGGGCGCTCGGCGGCTGAACGGGGCGGGGCGGCCCCCCGGGACCAGGGGGCCGCCCCGCCGCAGCCGGCTCAGTTCCGACCGCGTCCCCGGTCCAGGCGGTCCAGCACGGCCTGCGCCATGGCGGCTTCGCCCCGGGCGTTGGGGTGCGCGGGAGCGGCGGGGGAGGCCGGCTGCAGCGGCTCGATCCAGCGGTCCTCGGGCGCCTTGCACATGTCGTGGCCCACCGTGGGGCCGTAGGTGTCCACGTAGGCGGCGTGATTCACGGCGGCCACCAGGCGCAGCATCAGGTTCAGCCGCTTCTCGGTGTCCCGCAGGTAGGGGAAGTCGCCCTGCGCGAACGGTACCTGCGGGAAGCAGCCGCTGCCGTCGTCGGGCAGCAGGTCCGGGTAGCCGACCACGACCACCCGGGCGTGCGGCGCCCGGGCGTGCACGGCCCGCAGCACCCGGTCCACCTTCGGCGCGGTCCGCACGACGGCGACGGCCAGCTCGTCGAGGCCGGAGGCACGGTAGGAGCGTTCGCAGGGGTTGCCCGCCGGGTCCTGGGCGGCGAGGCGGGCACAGGTGCCGATGACGGTGCCGAAGCCGACGTCGTTGCCGCCGATCTGCAGCGTCACCAGGTCCGTGTGCCGGTCCAGCGCGTCGAGCTGGGGCGGATTCGTGCCCTGGGCCCGCCACATCTCGGCGGTGGTGGCCCCGCCGCAGCTCACGTCCGTGAACGCGGTCACCCGCGGGCGGGCGGCCACGAGCGAGGGGTAGTTGCGGTCCGAGCGTCCGCAGGCGGTGTCCACCTGCCGGGGTATGCCGGGCCCCGAGGTGTAGGAGTCGCCGAGCGCCACGTAGGCGGTGGTGCGGCCCGGTCCGCCGGGCTGTGCCGCGGACGGTACCGTGCCGGCGGCGACGAGGACGCAGCCGCCCAGTGCCGCCCCGAGCACGGCGGTCCGCCGCCGGCCTCCCGTCCTGCCCGCCGCACGCGTGTCCTTCGCCATGACGCCTCCCCCTCGACTCCGCTGCAACGCGCGGCGGTGCCGTGGAGCGGTCCGCGCGTGGTCGACCGGGTCTGTATACCGTCCGGTAGGTCCCGTCGACCAGAAGCGGGAGGCGACGAGTTGAGGGGGAGGGGCGGGCAACGGCCCGGGCGTGGGGTCCGGTTCAGGCCGCGGGCGCCTGCTCGGCCGGCGCGGGCGTCCGGGGCTGCGGCTCCTGGAGCAGCGAGTCGTCCTCCGGCCGGGCCCCGGACAGACGGTGCCGGGCGGCGATCAGCGCCATGTCGATGTCCCGGGTGCCGGTGGCCACGCACAGCGTGTAGGTGATGTCAGCGAGCCGCTGGCGGGCCTGCGGTGTGCTGTCCTCGGCCCCGAGCAGGATCAGGGCCTCGTACTGAGCGATGAGGTCCTGCAGCACCGCGGGATGTGCCATGAGCATGCGATCCGCCTCCCAGTTGGGTCGCCGATGTACGAAGTCGCAGCGCGAATACCCCCCGTACCGGCGTACATGCCCGCCGTCTTCCCGTGCCGACCGGACGTCCACGGTGCCGTCACCTCCGACGCCACCGCGACGGGGTTCCTCACCGGGATACTGCTCGGCGCCGGCCTCGGCCGGACCGCGAGGGGGCGGCGCCGGGCGCAGGGGTGCTGCCGTGGTGCGCCGCCGTGTCACCCGGTCGGGTGCTCTCCGGCCGGTACGCGCCCGGTTCGGGGGACACCGCCGTGATCTTTCCGTGATCATGCGTGCTGTGAGTCTGCAACGTCGAAGTGCCCTGAGCCGCCGTGCCGTTCCGGCCGCACTCGGCACCCTCAGTGTCCTGTCCCTGGTGGCCGCCCTGCCCGCCGCCGCCCAGCCGGCGCCGCCGGACCACCGGCCCGCCGCGCCGCCGCCCCGGCAGGCCACCGCGGCGGAGGCGCGCACGGACGCCCTCCTGCGCTCCCTGCGTGACCGCCCGGCGGCCCTGCGCGCGTTCTTCCGGGAGCTGCCCAAGGGCGGCGACCTGCACAACCACCTCTCCGGCGCGGTGTCCACGGAATACCTGATCGAGCTGGCCGCCGAGGACGGCCTGTGCGTCGACACCGCGACGCTGACCGCCCTCGCCCCGCCCTGCGGCGCGGGCACCCGGCCCGCCGCCGACGCCCGCACCGACCGCGCCTTCCACGACGCGCTGGTGCGCGCCTGGTCCATGCAGGACCTGCCGCCCGGCGAGAACGGGCACGACCACTTCTTCGACACCTTCGGCAAGTTCGGCGAGGTCACCTGGCGGCACCGGGGCAAGCTGCTCGCCGAGGTCGCCGACACGGCCGTACGCGAGAACCAGCTGTACCTGGAGACGATGGTCAGCCCCGCCTCCGAGGGCGCGAAGAACCTCGCCGCCGAGGTGGGCTGGGACGACGACCTCGCCGCGCTGCACCGCAGGCTGGTCGCGGACGGCAAGCTCGACAGGCTGGTCGCCGAGGCCCGCAGGGAGGCCGACGAGGGCGACGCCGAGTTCCGCGCCGCCGAGCACTGCGGCACCCCGCGCTCCCGGCCCGGCTGCGGCCTCACCGTCCGCTGGATCTCCCAGGCGTCCCGGAGCAGTGCGCCGGAGCGGGTCTTCACCCAGCTGGCCCTCGGCATGCGGCTGGCCGAGGCCGACCCGCGGTTCGTGGCCGTGAACCTCGTGCAGCCGGAGGACTGGGACAGCTCGCTGCGCAACTACGGCCTGCAGATGCGCATGGTCGGCTACCTGCGCACCCAGTACCCCGAGGCGCACGTCAGCCTGCACGCGGGCGAGCTGTGGCCGGGGCTGGTCAAGCGCGAGGACCTGAAGTCCCACATCAGGCAGGCGGTGGACGTCGCCCGTGCCGAGCGCGTCGGACACGGCGTCGACCTCGTCCACGAGGACGGCTGGCAGCGCACCGCCCGCACCATGGCGACCCGCCAGGTGGCCGTGGAGGTGCCGTTCTCCAGCAACGCCCAGATCCTCGGCGTCAAGGGTACCGACCACCCCTTCGGCACCTATCGCCGCTACGGCGTCCCCGTGGTTCTCGCCACGGACGACCCCGGGGTCTCCCGGACCGACATCAGCCACGAGTACCAGTACGCGGCCGCCGCCTACGGACTGCGCTACCCCGAGCTGAAGGACCTGGCCCGCGCCTCCCTGGAGTACGCCTTCCTGCCCGGTGAGAGCCTGTGGCAGGACCACCCCACCACCACGGGCTACCGGCCGGTCGAGGCCTGCCGGAGCGAGCACCCGGGCCTGCCCGTGCGCGGCGCGGCCTGCCGCCACCTGCTCGCCCGGAGCGCCAGGGCCCGCCTGGAATGGCGTCAGGAGTCCGCCTTCGCCGCCTTCGAGCGGACACACGCGGGCTGACGGGCCGTCGAGCCGTCGAGCCGTCGGTGCGCCGGTGCGCCGGTGCGCCGGTGCGTCGGCGCGCCGGGTGCAGGTGGCGTGGCGGTGCCCGGGCGTCCGTGTCCGGGCCGCCTGGAGGTTGTGGAAGGGTGAACAGGGTCCGCGTCCGTACCCAGGGGAGGCACCCGTCGCATGGCCGTCATTCACCACACCACCCTGCAGCCCACCAAAGTCGACCTGCTCACCGACTGGCTGCCCACCCGCCCCTGGTTCCGCGGCGGTTCGGGCGCGCCCGTGCTGGAGAGGTCCGGCGGGTTCCGGCTGGACGACCCCGAGGGCGAGGTCGGCATCGAGTTCATCGTGGCCACCGACACGGCGGGGTCCGAGCGGACCGCCTACCTCGCGCCCCTCACCTATCGCGGGGCGCCGCTGGAGGGGGCCGAACACGCCCTGGTCGGCACCATGGAGCACGGGGTGCTGGGCAGGCGCTGGGCCTACGACGGCTTCCACGACCCGGTGCTGGTCACCGAGTTGCTGGCCCTGATCGAGGGCAGGGCGCAGGCGATGGCCCAGAGCGTCTCGGACACCCCCGACCACGAGGTGACCCGCTCGTGCGCCGCCCCGCTCGGCGAGGCCCGGTTCACTCCCGAGCCGGCCGACGACGAGCACGGCACCCGGCTCCCCGTGGCGCCGGAGGCGGTCCTGCACGTCCACCGGGTCCTCACGCCCGTCGCCGGGAACCCGCCGTTGCCGCCCCGGGACGCCCTCGGGCACGTCGCGACCGGTTGGCCGGGCCCGGACGGCACCCGGCTGCGCGCGGTCGTCATGACGCTGCGCACCGCCTGACCGGAGGGTGCCCGCCGTCGCCCCGGCGGGCACCCTCCGTGCGCCCGGCACACACCGCTGTGCCGACCTGGCATGGACGGGTCAAATCTGTCACTCTTTCGGCAGTCGCCGCTCCTGACCCCCCGTGGGGGCGGCGACGGCTCCCCGGTACCGCGATCGCGCAAGCCCGTACGCGGCCGTCCCGGCGCACCCCGGCCGGCCAGGCGGCCCAGAGCAGGCCGGAATCCCGGCCGCCACGAAGGAGTAGCGTGTGAGACCGATCCCCCACAAGGCCCTAGGCGCCGGTGCGCTCACCGTCGCAGCGGTGGCCGCCCTCGTGCTCCCCGGCACCCCCGCCGCCGCCGGACCGGCCGCGGCCGCAGCCTGCAATCCGGCCCAGGTGGTCGCCAACGGCGGTTTCGAGAGCGGTACTTCACCGTGGACCGCGTCCTCCTCCACCGTGATCACCAGTCGCTCCGGGCAGAGCGCCCACGGCGGCGGCTCGTACGCCTGGCTGGACGGCGTCGGCAGCACCCGCACCGACAGCCTCGCCCAGAGCGTGACGATCCCCTCCGGGTGCGCCACCGCCACCCTCAGCTTCTGGCTGCACATCGACACCGCCGAGACGACCTCGTCGACCGCCTACGACAAGCTCACGGCCAAGCTCGGCGGCACGACGCTGGCCACCTACTCCAACCTGGACGAGAACACCGGGTACGTGAAGAAGACGGTCGACGTGTCCTCGTTCGCGGGCCAGACCGTGAACCTCTCCTTCACCGGCACCGAGGACTCCAGCCTCCAGACGAGCTTCGTCCTGGACGACATCGCCCTCGACACCGCCGACGGCACCACACCGCCGTCCACCGACCCCACGCGGACGCCGGCCACGCCCTCGTACACCGTGAACCTGAGCAGCGACACGAGCGGCACGGTGTGGACCGGGCACGAGAGCGTCACCTTCACCAACGCGTCCGCCACCGCGCTCGGCGAGGTCTACCTCAGGCTGTGGGACAACTACCACGGCAGCTGCGACGCGATGCCGGTCCGGGTCGGCAACGTCACCGGCGGCACCGCGGGCGCCCTCTCCGTCGCCTGCACCGCCCTGAAGGTCGACCTGCCCGCGCCGCTCGCCCCGGGCCAGAGCGCCACCATCGGCTTCGACCTGGGCATCACCGTGCCCAGCGGCGCCGACCGCTTCGGCCACGACGGCGCGTTCAGCTTCCTCGGCAACGCGCTGCCCGTCCTGGCCGTCCGCGACGGCGCGGGCTGGCACCTGGACCCGTACACCAACAACGGCGAGTCGTTCTACTCCCTCGCCGCCGACTTCAAGGTCACCCTCGACCACCCCAGCAGCCTGCTGGTCCCGGCCACCGGCACGTCCACGGACACCCCCGGTTCCAGCGGCCGCACGGTCACCACGGCCACCGCGTCGAAGGTCCGCGACTTCGCCTGGGCCGCCGGGCCCTTCACCAAGATCTCCGGTACCTCGGCCACCGGCGTCGCGGTGAACGTGTACTCCGTCTCGGGGATCAGCTCCACCAGCGCGCAGTCGATGCTCAGCACCGCGAAGAGCGCGGTCGACGCCCACGCCGCCCGGTTCGGCGCCTACCCGTACGGCGAGCTGGACGCGGTCATCGACAACAACTACTGGTTCGGCGGCATGGAGTACCCCGGCTTCGTCCTGGACCTGGTCAGCACCACCGCGCTCACCCATGAGATCGCCCACCAGTGGTGGTACGGCATCGTCGGCGACGACGAGTACAACAGCCCCTGGCTGGACGAGGCGTTCACCGACTACGCCACCGACCTCGCCCAGGGCAAGACCGGCACCGGCTGCTGGAACAGCGTTTCGTGGGCCTCCAGCGCCGAAAAGATCACCAATTCGATGGCGTACTGGGACGCGCACTCCTCCCGGTACTCCACCGTCGTCTACGGCTACGGCAAGTGCGCCCTGCACGACCTGCGGCGCGTCCTCGGGGACACCGCCATGGCCAAGCTGCTGAAGGACTACGCGGGCGCCCACTGGTACGGGGTGTCCACCACCGCCGAGTTCAAGGCGGCGGCCCAGGCCGCCACGAGCACGGACCTGACCTCCTTCTGGACGCAGCACCGCATCGAGAACTAGAAGCACCCGGACGGGTCACACACCGGCCGCGGAGGCCTTCGTTGGGCGGTACCCGGAGTGCGGAACGCTCCGACCCCGGGTCAGATGGAGCATGTGCGAAGCCCCATGGCCTGTTTCCGCGGCCGGTCCCGCCTGTGCCTCACCGGCGCCCTGACCGGCCTCCTCGTATTCCTGTCCAGCCCCCCGGCCGCGCCCGCGCCGGCCGGGGGCGCACCCCCGCGCGGCAGCGCCTACATGGGCATCGGCGTCCTCGCCCACGACGGCGACACCGGCACCCTGCCCCCGGACGACCGCGCCACCCAGACCGAGGGCGTGGACGTCTCCAGCCACCAGCTCGACGTCGACTGGCAGACGCTGTGGAACAGCGGCACCCGATGGGCCTACACCAAGGCCACGGAGGGGACCTCCTACACCAATCCCTACTTCACCCAGCAGTACAACGGTTCGTACGACACCGGGATGGTCCGCGGCGCCTACCACTTCGCGACCCCGGACACCGCCGGCGGCGCCGCGCAGGCCGACTGGTTCGTGGAGCACGGCGGCGGCTGGTCCGACGACGGCAAGACCCTCCCCGGCGCCCTCGACATCGAGTGGAACCCCTACGGCGACGCCTGCTACGGTAAGTCCGCGAGCGGGATGGTCACCTGGATCCGCGACTTCCTCGACCGCTACCGGTCCCGTACCGGGCGGGACGCCGTCATCTACACCGCCACCAGCTGGTGGACCGAGTGCACCGGCGGCTACGACGGCTTCGGCGCCACCAACCCGCTCTGGATCGCGCGCTACGCCGCCACGGCGGGGCCGCTGCCGCCGGGCTGGACGTCGTACACGATGTGGCAGTACACCTCCAGCGGCGCCACGGTCGGCGACCACGACCGCTTCAACGGCTCCACGGACCGGCTGCGGGAGTTCGCCACCGGCTGAGCGCCGGGCGGCGGAGACCGGCGGTGCGCGGGCGCCGGGGACCAGTGCCGAGTATGGGGGCCGCAGTCAGGCGGCCGAGGCGGCCAGCTG
>NZ_BNBF01000017.1:29078-39674 GCF_014654935.1 Streptomyces capoamus | reverse complement strand
GTCGGCCAGCCGGTGGGCCTGGGCGAGCAGCGCACCGTAGGTGGCGACCTCGTCGGGGTCGTCCGTCGTGGAACGGACCAGGTCCCGCCGCAGTTCGTCGAGTGTGCCGCGCAGTTCCGCCACGGCCGCGCGCAGCTCGTCCTCGCGCTCGTCGCCGAACCGGCTGTGACTGTACAGCCGCAGCGCGTGGGCGGACTGGCACAGGAACTCCGCGTACCGCCGGGCGGGGCCCGGATGCGGCCGGGGAGCCCGGCCGTCCTCGGTGGCGGCCTCCAGCACGGTGCGGGTCACGCCCGCGGTGTGCACGGCCGCGTAGTCCAGGACCACGAGGGCGTCGTCGTACGACTTGTCGTCCGGCGGCACGGCGGCGGCGCGGCGGCGGCGCAGATTGACGCGCAGGCTCTCCCGGCTCCACTCGACCGAGGACCGGGCCTGCTCCACCAGTCCGTGCAGCCGCAGCGCGCGCTCGTGCCAGGCGGCCGCCTCCTCGGGGTCCCAGCGTCCCTGGGCCAGCCCGTCCGCGACGTCCCGCAGGATGTCATGGGCCTCCTCGGTCGCATCGCGCAGCACGGTGCGGGTGTCGTGCAGGTAGAGCGGCGGGCGGACCAGCGCGTTCACGGTGATCCCGACCACCGCCCCGAACAGCGCCTCGGTGAGCCGGGCGGCGGAGGTCGCGATGGAGACGGACCCGTTCGTGAGCACGAACAGGGCGCCGGTGGCCGCGTAGATGCCCTGGCTGCCCAGGCGCCGCCACTGGCCCAGCAGCATCGCGAGGGGCAGGACCACCGCCATCGCGGTCACCGTGCTGTGCAGCAGCAGGCCGACCGCGGTGGCCGCGACCGTGCCGGCCGCGATCGCCCCGAGCTGCTGCAGCCCGCGCGCGATCGACCGGTACACGGTGGACTCCACCAGCACCACCGCCACCCACGGGGCGACGAAGGCCACCGGTGCCCGCAGCCACCAGCCGGCCACCGCCCAGGCCACCCACGCGGCCAGCGCGGCCTTCACCGCCTGGACGGCCAGGTCCCGCTCACGGCCCGGTCCCGCCCAGACCCGTCGTATGTTCTGCAAGGTCAGTCGTATTCCACGCACGGCGAACCGGGTGCCACCTCACGTCCCGTCCATGCCCCCCGGATGCGCGGGACGGTCCGGTCGGTCGCGCTCCGCGCCGGCGCGGGCCGCCGCGCGCCACGCGGACTCCCGCAACAGCCGCAGGCCGTTAAGGCCGACGAGGACGGTGGAGCCCTCGTGGCCCAGGACCCCGAGCGGCAGCGGCAGCGCGCCCGCGAGGTCCCAGACGGCCAGGCCGCAGATGAACACCGCCGCGATGGCGAGGTTCTGCGCGACCAGCCGACGGGCGCGCCTGGAGAGGGCCACGACGGCGGGCACCGCGGCGAGCTCGTCGCGCACGATCACCGCGTCGGCGGTCTCCAGCGCCAGGTCGGATCCGGCGCGGCCCATCGCCACACCGGTGTGCGCGGCGGCCAGCGCCGGCGCGTCGTTGACGCCGTCCCCGACGACCAGCAGCCGGTGCCCGGCGTCCTGCCGCTCGCGTACGGCCGCCACCTTGTCCTCGGGCAGCAGCCCGGCCCGGACGTCACGGATGCCGACCTCGCCGGCCAGCCGGGCGGCGGCCCGCGGATTGTCGCCGGTGAGCAGCACCGGACGGGTCCCGGTGAGCGCGGTCAGCGCGGCGACCGTGGCGACGGCGTCCGCCCGCACCCGGTCGGCCACCCCCAGCACCCCGGCCGGGACCCCGTCCACCCGGACCACCACGGCGGTACGGCCGCCGGCTTCCAGCCGGGTGACCACGGCGGCGGCCCGGTCGGCGGCGGGCGCGAGGGCGGGGGCGGCGGGGGAGCGGCCCGGCGCCGGGGCGACCGCTCCCGCGGTGTCCTGGGCGCACGCGTCCCGCCCGGCGCCGCGTGGGGCTTCGAGGCCCGCGGGACCGTACGCCGGCTCGCCCAGCAGGCGGACCGGTGCGCCCACCGCGACCGTGCGGCCCCCGACCTCGGCGCTCACCCCGACGCCCGGCGCGGAGGCGAAGTCGTGCGCGGTGGGGACGGTGAGGCCACGGGTGCGGGCGGCGTCCAGCACCGCCCGGGCCAGCGGGTGCTCGCTCGGGTGCTCGGCCGCCGCGGCGAGCGTGAGCAGCTCCCGCTCGGACAGGCCGGAACCGGGCAGTGGGACGACGTCGGTCAGCCGCGGGGTGCCCTCGGTGAGGGTGCCGGTCTTGTCCAGCGCCACCGCGTCCACCTCGCCGAGGCGCTCCATCACCACGGCCGACTTCACCAGCACCCCGTGCCGGCCGGCGTTGGCGATCGCCGACAGCAGCGGCGGCATGGTCGCCAGGACGACCGCGCACGGCGAGGCGACGATCATGAAGGTCATGGCCCGCAGCAGCGACCCGGTCAGCGCGGCCCCGAACGCGAGCGGTACCGCGAACACGGCGAGCGTGGCCGCGACCATGCCGAGCGAGTACCGCTGCTCGGCCTTCTCGATGAAGAGCTGGGTCGGCGCCTTCGTCTCGGACGCCTCCCGCACCATCCGTACGATCCGGGCGATCACCGAGTCGGCGGTGTCCCGGCCGACCCGCACGCGCAGCGCGCCGGTGCCGTTGAGGGTGCCGGCGAACACGTCGTCACCGGGTGCCTTGGCGACGGGCAGCGGTTCACCGGTGATGGTGGCCTGGTCGACCTCGCTCCTCCCGTCCAGCACCCGGCCGTCCGCGCCGATCCGCTCCCCGGGCCGCACCAGCAGGGTGTCCCCGACGGTGAGCCCGGCCGGTGCGACCGTCTCCTCCGTCCCGTCGGCGCGCAGCCGGGTGGCGGTCGCGGGGGCCAGGTCCAGCAGGCCGCGCACCGAGTCCGCGGTGCGGGCGGTGGCCAGCGCCTCCAGCGCGCCTGAGGTGGCGAAGATCACGATCAACAGCGCACCGTCCGTCACCTGGCCGACGGCCGCCGCCCCCAGCGCCGCCACGACCATCAGCAGGTCGACGTCCAGGGTCTTGGCGGTCAGCGCCCGCAGCCCCGCCCAGGCGGGCTCCCAGCCGCCGGCCGCGTAGGCCAGCGCGTACGCCGCCCCCCAGGTCCAGCCCGGCGCGCCGGTGAGCCGCAGGGACAGGCCGAGCAGGAACAGCGCCGTGGCCGCCGCCGCCCAGCGGGCCTCGGGCAGGGCGAGCACCCGGGTACGGCGGCGGGCGGCGGCCGGTTCGGTGCGGGCGGGCCCGGTGGGCGCGGGGCGGCCGGTCAGGACGGAGGACATGGGGGGACCCTTCGGCGGGCGGACGTCGGGCGGTGGGCGACGGCGTCGGGTGACGGACGTCGGACGAGGGGCCCACCATACAGGTACATATGAAGAACTCTTCAAGTGTCGTCTGTATGATGGCGGACATGGGCCATGGAGCAACTCCCGCGCGGACAGCGGTTCCCCGCACGCGCCTGGACGCCGACAGCGCCGCGCGCGTGGCGACCACCCTCCAGGCCCTCGCCACCCCGTCCCGGCTCCTGATCCTGTCCCGGCTGCGTGAGGGGCCGTGCGCGGCCACCGAACTCGCCACCGAGGTGGGCATGGAACAGTCCGCCTGCTCACACCAGTTGCGGCTGCTGCGCAACCTCGGCCTGGTCGTCGGCCGCCGCCAGGGCCGCTCGGTGATCTACGCCCTGTACGACGGCCACGTCGCCGAACTCCTCGACCAGGCCGTCTACCACATCGAACACCTGCGCCTGGGCCTCAGCGACGGCGTGGACACCGGCCTGCCGGAGCAGGCGCCGTCCGGCACCGCCCGCTAGCCGCCCCGCCCCGGCCGGGAGGCGCGGCGAAGGACGCCCCGACCGGCCGGACCCGTCACGGCGGCACCGCGCGCAGGGCGCTCAGCACCGCCCAGACGACCGAGACCAGCGGAACCGCGACAATGGCCCCGATCACGCCGGCGACGATGCTTCCCGCGATCACCGACACGGCCACGACCAGCGGATGCAGCCGTACCGCCCAGCTCATCACCAGCGGATGCAGCACATGCCCCTCCAGCTGGCCGATCACGACGATGAGCACCAGCACGCCCAGCGCCGTCAGCGGGCCCCGCCCGGCCAGCGCGACGATCGTGGCCACCCCGAGGGCGACCGGCGAGCCCACCAGCGGCACGAACGCGGCGAAGAACTCCAGCAGCGTCAGCGGCAGCGCGAGCGGCACCCGCAGCACCAGCAGGCCCACGCCCACGAGCACGGCGTTGGTGGCGGCCACAATGATGATGCCGCGCGTGTAGCCCGAGAAGGTCCGCCAGGCCGCCCGCCCCGCGCGGTCCCACACCGGACGGGCACCGCTCGGCAGCAACTGCTCGCGCGCCCAGCCCCACAGGCGTTCACCGGAGTGCAGGAAGAAGACCGAGGCGAACAGTGCCAGCGCGGCGCCCGTGATCAGCTCCACCACCCGGCCCAGCTCGTCGACCGCGCTGCTGAGCAACGCCGCCCGGTGCGCGGAGACATAGCGGGCCACCTGGTCCTGCAGCGCGGACAGCGCGCCGGGGCCGAGCCGGAAGGGCGGCCGTTGCAGCCACTCCTCGATCCGGTGCACACCGCCGCGGAACTCACCGGCCAGCCGGTTCGACTCGTCGGCCACCGAGCTGCCCACCAGCGCCAACAGGCCGAGCAGCAGCACCAGGCTGCCCACCAGCGCCACCGCCACGCTCAGCGGCCTCGGCAGCAGCCGGGCGAGCAGATCGGTCACCGGGCGCAGCACGGACGTCACGACCAGCGCCAGGAACAGCGCGACGGCGATCAGCTGGAAGTTGCCGAGGACGATGAAGACGCCGTAGACGGCGACGCCGACGAGGATGAGCCGCCAGGCGTAGGCGGCGGCGACCCGCAGCCACGGCACTGTCCGCTCGGCCGCCGGTACCGGCGGTACCGGCGGGTCCTTCCGGGTCGGGGCGGGCGGCCGTACGGAGTACGCCGGCCGGCTGCCCAGCACGACGACCCCGGCCCGGCGCGGACCGTTCCGCCCGGCCGTCCGCCGGCGCCCACCGCCCACGCTCCCGCCTCCTTCCCGCGCCGCACCGGCCGGCCGACGGCCGGTCACCTCCACAGCACCGTAAGCACAGGGCGCGAGAAGCGGCGCGGGGAGAGCACCCGCGTGGCAGAGGTGCAGGACCCGTGGGGCGGAAAAGGTCAGGCGCCGGCGGCCGTCACCGCCTGGGAGGGTCCGTCGCCGTCACTGCGAGTGTCGGTGTCGGTGTCGTGGCCCGGCATGGCCAAACCGTCGCCGAGCGCCCGCGCGTCCCCGGCGCACCGGCGGTAGCGAGTGATCGCCCTCCCCAGCTCCAGCCGTTCGGGCTCGGGCAATGTCCCGCCCTGCGCGTACTCCAGGAGGTGCTCGGCGACGGTGCGCAGCTTGACGTTGGTGCGCTGGGAGACGTCCCGCAGCGCCCGCCAGGCGTCCTCGGGGGCCATCAGCCCGAGCACCACGAGGGCGCCGATGGCCTGGTCGATGACGGCGTGGGAGGTGACGGCGCGCTGCAGTTGCCGGTTCTCCACCTGCAGCCGGTCGTACTCGGTCGTGAGGTCGGTGGAGGAGAGCAGGACCAGCGGCTGATGCCGGGACAGGGCGAAGAAGGCCATGGAGCACCTTTTCGGGGTGGGGGGCGTCACTGCACGCCTGCCCCCAGTGGGCGCTTGCACACGAATTGAACCCAGTATCGGGGTTCGGGTCACGCCGTGCCGCTCCGCGGCGGGCGCCCGTGCCCGGCCGGCCCGTCCAGCCCGTCGCCGGCGGTCAGTAGCCCCAGCTCTCCTGGACCGCGCGTGCCACCGGCAGCAGCTCGCGGATGTCCGGGGGCAGCGCGTGGGCCATCCGCTCGGTCAGTTCCGGGGCCAGGGCGGCGTCCAGGACCTCCATGACGGCGGCGGCCTCCCGCAGTGCGGTGTCCTCGTCGGTACCGGCGCGCACGGCGATGCGCCCGGCGAACGCGGTCAGCCCGAACCGCTCGCCCGCCTTGCCGGAGTCGCGGGCGGCGGACGCGTCGGCCGCCTCCCGCATGGCGGCCGCCATGTCCGGCGGCAGCTGGGCGGCCACGTGCCGGGCCAGCCCGGAGGGCAGCCGCTCCGACAGGGTGCGCGCGACCGCGTGCGCGGCCCGCTCGGCCGTCCCCCGGTCGGGCAGCTGGGCCAGCGCCTGCACTTTTCCGATCATCTCGTCGTGCCGCATGAGACCGGTCCCTTCCGTGCGCACTGCCGACCGTACGTCCGCTTCCCCGCGTCTCCCGGCGTGTTGCCACGTCTTCCGACGTGTTCCCGCCTCTAGCGACGTCTTCCTGCGTCCTCCTGGGGGGCGGCAAACGCCGAGTACCCCGCTCCCTCAGCCCTCGACCGTCTGCTGGGTCGCCGTCCAGGCGTACTGGAGCCAGTCCGCGACGGTCAGCGCGCCGAGGCCGCCGCAGACCAGCCGGGTCAGCCGGGGCGCCGCCGCGTAGGAGCAGACCAGGGCGCCGGTGGCCCAGGCGGCCGTGCAGAACGGGCAGGACAGCAGGTCGCCGGTGGCCCGGCGCAGCCCGGTGCCCCGGCTCTCCTCCATGACCTCGTTGCCCCGGCCCTCGCCCGTGCGGCGGGTGAACGGCGCCCGGAGGAAACTGGTGACCTTGTCCTTGGCGAGCAGCCGCGACGCCTTGTACGCCGCCGTGCCGAGCAGCGCCACGTCCCAGGGCGGCACCTGTTCCGGCAGCCGCACGCCCCGGCGCCGGGCCACCAGCGCGAAAGTGCCGGCGCCCGCCGCGAAGACGGTGGCGAGGGCGGCGTAACCGCCCAGTGGGGTGTCGCCTTGCTCGTCGTAGCGTGCGGCGTCCGTGGTCATGAGACCTCCTCGCTCTTCACGTCCGGGTGTGCGGCCGGTTCCCGCCGGCCCGTGGGCGACACGTGACCTCCCGGGCGGACGGCGGTATCCTATTCATCGAATGATGAATTCTTGAGCACTTCTCCGACGAATCCGACGAAGGGGAGGACCGCGATGGAGAAGACCACCTGCTGTGTCGTGGGGGGCGGTCCGGCGGGCATGGTGCTCGCCCTGCTGCTGGCGCGCGCCGGGATCGCGGTGACCGTCCTGGAGAAGCATGCCGACTTCCTGCGCGACTTCCGCGGTGACACCGTCCACCCGTCGACCCTCGCCCTGCTGGACGACCTGGGGCTGGCCGAACCCTTCGCCCGGCTGCCGCAGCGCCGGGTGCGCACCGTACAGCTGCCCCTGGGACCCGGCCGCTCACCGGTCACGGTCGGAGACCTCTCGGTCCTGCGCGGCCCCCACGACTACGTGGCGATGGTGCCCCAGTGGGACCTGCTGGACCTGCTCGCCGACGAGGCCCGGCGCGAGCCCTCGTTCGAGCTGCGGACCGACACGGAGGCGACCTCCTTCCTCGTCGAGTCCGGACGGGTGACCGGGGTGCGCTACCGCACGCGCGACGGCCGCACCGGCGAACTGCGGGCCGTCCTCACCGTCGCCTGCGACGGCCGCGGCTCGCTGGCCCGCTCCCTCCCCGAACTGCGCCTGCGCCGCTTCGCCTGCCCGATGGACGCCTGGTGGTTCCGCCTGCCGCGCCAGGAGGGCGACCCGAGCGGGCTGGTCGCCGGCGCGGGCGAGGGCTTCCTCACCGCGATGATCGACCGGGGCGACTACTGGCAGTGCGCCGCGCTCATCCCCAAGGGCACCGACGCCGCGCGCCGGGCCGCCGGCCTCGACCGTTTCCGGGCGGCCTTCGCCGCCGCCGTCCCCTGGACCGCCGGCCGGACCGACGCCCTGCGCTCGTGGGACGACGTCAAGCTCCTCGACGTCCACCTCGACCGGCTGCGCCGCTGGCACCGCCCCGGACTGCTGTGCATCGGCGACGCCGCGCACGCCATGTCCCCGGTCTTCGGCATCGGGATCAACCTCGCCGTCCAGGACGCGGTGGCCGCCGCCCGCCTGCTGACCGAACCGCTGCGCCGCGGGACCGTGGGCCTGGGCGACGTACGGGCGGTCCAGCGCCGTCGCCGGCCCACCATGATCCTCGCCCAGACCCTGCAGCGCGCGGCCCATGCCCGCTTCATCACGCCGGTCCTGGACGGCCGGCCGCCCCTGGGTGACGCCGGCCGGGCCCGGCACCTCGTCGGCCTGGTCGCCGGGTCCCGCGTGCTGCGCCGCCTCCCCGCGTACTTCATCGCCTACGGCGCCCTGCGCGAACGCCCGCCGGCCGCGGCGATCCGCCGACCGGCGACCCGGCCCCCGGGGGCGGCCCCCGGGGGCGGCCCCCGGGACGGCGACTGACCGCCTCCAGGCCGTGCCACGGCCGTCCGACCGGACCCCCGGCAGGGCGTGCGTCAGGTCACATATGAGCTGCTTCGCACTCCCTCCCGGCCGTGGCCCGTGCCGGGCTACCGTTGCGTCGAGCCCTGTACCCCTGCACCTCGGACGGCCCGGCTGTGCTCACTGACCTGTCCCCCCTGATCGCCGCCACGGCACGCTGGCTGACGGCGGCCTACCCGCCCTGCGGCGGCGCGCTGGCCCACGCACTGTGCGAGGCGCAGGCCCGGCAGGCGGTGACCGTCGCGGCCTGGCTGCGCTACCCCACCGCGATCGACGCCGGTCTGGTCACCCTCGCGGGTCCCGGCGGCGCGGCCCGCCTCGACTGGATCACCGGTGCCGAGCCGGCCGAGGATCACCCGGCCGAGGAGTGGGCCTGGCGCACCTGGGTCGACGAGGTCGTGGCCAGCTGGGCCGCCGCGCTGCTCGCCGACGCCGGGCTGGCGGCGCTGGCCGTCGCCGCGCTGGGCGAGGGGGAGCACTCCGGGGCGCCGGTCGAGTTCCGGCGGTTGCTCAGCCCCGACGACGGTGACCACCGTGCCGCCGCCCTGCTGCGTCACCCGGACCTGCTGGCGCCCGTGGCCGGCCTGCACCATGCCCAGCTCCTGGACCGCCTGGCCCCGGGACGCTCCCTGGCGGCCTGAGAGCCCCCGCCGCACCGGCGCGACCGGCGGCTCCGGACCGCACCCGCCGGCCGACAGCCCCGCCGGGCCGCCGCGCTGCTCGCCGACGCCGGCCTGGCGGCGCTGGCCGTGGCCGCGTTGGGCGAGGGGGAGCACACCGGGGCGCCGGTCGAGTTCCGCCGGCTGCTCAGCCCCGACGACGGTGACCACCGTGCCGCCGCTCTGCTGCGTCACCCGGACCTGCTGGCGCCCGTGGCCGGCCTGCACCATGCCCAGCTCCTGGACCGCCTGGCCCCGGGACGCTCCCTGGCGGCCTGAGAGCCCCCGTCGCACCGGCGCGACCGGCGGCTCCGGACCGCACCCGCCGGCCGGCAGCCCGCCGGGCCGGCCCGTTGCCTCCCCTTCGCCGCGCGGTCGGTCGTCCGCCACCCGGACGGCGGCCGGGGGCGCGGGCGTGCCCGCGGCGGGGAATGGCTCGGCCGTGACCTTCAAGAATCCCGTCCACCGCGGCGGCCCCAGCCGCGGCCGGTTCGACCAGTTCGCGGAGTACGCCTCCAACTTCACCAGCTCACCGCTGTTCTTCCTGTTCTGCCTGCTGCTCGTCGGCTTCTTCATCGCCTCGCACCTCGCCCGCCTGCCGGTCGAGGTGCTGTTCCTCGCGGGTGAGTCCATGACGGCGGTCACCCTGCTCCTCCTGGCCCTGCTGAAGAACGCCGAGGTCCGTGCCGAGCACGCGGTCCAGCGCAAGCTGGACGCGATCGCCGCGGCCCTGCTGGAGGGGCACCGGGACGACCCCGCCCAGGCGTACGAGGACCTGCGGAAGGCGATCCGGATGGAGGAAGAGACCTGACCCGGGGCGACGAAACGCCGCGGCGGTTCTTCCCGGCACTCCGCGGAGGGACGACCATGCCGTGTCATGGACATTCTGCTCGTCGCCAGCGCGTTCAACAGCCTCTCCCAGCGCCTGTACGCCGAACTCACGGACCACGGGCACCAGGTGGACGTCGTCCTCGCCACGCACGGCCCCGACCCGGTCCGGGCCGCCGTGCGCGAGGCGCGCCCCGATCTGATCGTCGCGCCGATGCTCCGCACGGCCCTGCCGGAGGACGTCTGGCGGGAGCACACCTGCCTGATCGTGCACCCCGGCCCGCCCGGCGACCGCGGCCCGTCCTCGCTGGACTGGGCCATCGAGGGCCGGGCGGCGCAGTGGGGCGTCACCGTCCTGCAGGCGGAGGCCGGCATGGACGCGGGCCCGGTCTGGGCGGCCGAGCCCTTCCCCGTACCGCCCGTCGGCAAGAGCGACCTCTACCGCAACGAGGCCTCCGACGCCGCCGTCACCGCCGTCCTGACGGCCGTACGGCGCTACGCCGACGGCGACCACAAACCGCTCCCGCAGACCGACGAGTCGGTCACCGTCGTCTGGCGCGACTACCACCGCCAGGAGCGGCGCCGCATCGACTGGGAACGCGACGACACCGAGACGGTCCTGCGCAAGCTGCGCGGCGCCGACTCCCAGCCGGGCGTCCTCGACGAACTCCTCGGCCACGAGGTGTTCCTGCACGGCGGCCACCCCGAGGACGAGCTGCGCGGCCGCCCCGGCGCCCTGCTGGCCCAGCGCGCGGGCGCCGTCTGCCGGGCCACCCGCGACGGC
>NZ_BNBF01000017.1:10077-29030 GCF_014654935.1 Streptomyces capoamus | reverse complement strand
GCCGTCTGGATCCCCGAGCTGCGCCCGCGCAAGAACTCCGGCGACCCGGCGCCCTTCCGCCGGCCGGCCGCCGCCGTACTGCGCGCCCACCAGCCGGGCCTCGCGCTCCCGGAGGTCCCCGCCCCGCCGGACCTCCCGCCCGGCCGGCGCACCTGGCGCGACATCCGCTACCGCCAGAGCGGTGACGTCGGCTTCCTCGGCTTCTCCTTCCCGGGCGGCGCGATGAGCACCGACCAGTGCCGCAGACTGCTCGCCGCCTACACCGAGGCGCTCGCCCGCCCCACCCGCGTCCTCGTCCTCGGCGGCACCCGCGACTTCTTCTCCAACGGCATCCACCTCAACGTCATCGAGGCGGCCCCCGACCCCGCCCAGGAGTCCTGGACCAACCTCAACGCCATCGACGACCTCGTGGAAGCCGTACTGCGCACCACCGACCGGCTGGTGGTGGCCGCGCTCGCCGGCAACGCGGCGGCCGGCGGGGTCATGCTGGCCCTCGCCGCCGACGAGGTGTGGTGCCGGACGGGTGTCGTCCTGAACCCGCACTACCGGCGCATGGGCCTGTACGGCTCCGAGTACTGGACGTACACCCTGCCGCGGCGCGTCGGACCGGAGCGGGCCGAGCGGCTCACCACCGAGGCCCTGCCGGTCAGCGCGGCCCGCGCCGAGCGGCTCGGCCTCGTGGACCGGCTCGTACCGGCCGCGCCCGGGGACTTCGCGGCGGAGGCGGAACGGCTGGCGGCCGGGCTCGCCGGCGCCCCGGACCTCGACCGGCGGCTCGCCGCCAAGGCGGCGACCCGGGCCGCGGACGAGCGGCGGCGGCCCCTCGCCCGGTACCGGGAGGAGGAGCTGGCCCGCATGCACGCCCTCTTCTTCGACCCGGAGGCCCCCTACCACGCGCTGCGCGCGGCCTTCGTCCGCAAGACCCCGGGCGGCTCGCCCCGGCCCCTCGCCGCGCCCGCCGGGGACCTCCGGTGACGCCCCCGCTGCTGGTGGCCGGAGTCGGCAACATCTTCCTCGCCGACGACGCCTTCGGCCCCGAGGTGATCCGCGCCCTCGGATCCCGTCCGCTGCCGCCCGGGGCGCGGGTGCGCGACTACGGCATCCGCGGCCTGGACCTCGCCTACGACCTGCTGTCCGGGTACGCCACCGCCGTCCTGGTCGACGCGGCCCCGCGCGGCCACCGCCCCGGCACCCTGTCCCTGATCGAGGCCGAACCCCCCGACGGCACCGTTCCGCCCGAGGCCCACGGCATGGACCCGGCGAAGGTGCTGGCCCTGGCCACCCACCTCGGCGACGAGCCGCTGCCCCGGGTCCTCGTCCTGGCCTGCGAACCCGGCGTCCTGCCGAGCGGCGACGACCTCCTGCCCGGACTGAGCGCACCGGTGCTCGAAGCCGTCGGCCGGGCCGTGGACGCGCTGCATGCGCTCGTCCCCGCCCTGCTCGCCGACCCGGCCGCGCCCCTGCCCCCGTTGGGCCGCCCGGTGGAATCCGGGACCGCGCACGCGGCTGCGCTGCCCGGTACGGCGCCACGCTGAGCCGAAGATCGGAGGGACCCGGGCCGCGCCGGACGCGGCCCGGACCCCCGTCACCGCACCCGAGGAGCAGCGCCCATGTGCCGGTCCGATCTCAGACAGGCCGTCCTGGCCAAGAACGACGGGCTGGCCGCGGGCCTGCGCGACGATCTCGCCGGGCAGGGCGTGACCCTGGTCAACCTGCTGTCCAGCCCGGGCAGCGGCAAGACGGAACTCCTCGCCCGGGTGCTGACCCGGGCGAGGGAGCGGGGCGTGCCGGTGGCCGCGCTCACCGCCGACCTGGCCACCGAGAACGACGCCGTCCGGCTGGCCCGCTCCGGCGCGCCCGTCCGGCAGCTGCTCACCGACGGACTGTGCCACCTGGAGGCCGGACAGGTCCGCGCCCGCCTGGCGGACTGGCTGCCCCCCGACACCTCCGTGCTGTTCGTGGAGAACGTCGGCAACCTGGTCTGCCCGGCCTCGTACGACCTCGGCGAGACCCTGCGGATCGTGCTGATGGCGGTCACCGAGGGCGAGGACAAGCCGCTGAAGTACCCCACCGCGTTCGGCTCCGCCCACCTCGTCGTCATCACCAAGACCGACCTCGCCGGGCCGGCCGGCTTCGACGAGAGCCTCTTCCACGAGAACGTGCACCAGGTCAACCCGGGCGTGGAGATCGTACGGTCGTGCGCCCGCACCGGCACCGGCGTCGGCACCCTCCTCGACCACGTCCTCGCCGCCCGCGACACGGGCCCGGCGCACCGCCCGCCGCTCGCCCCGCACCCCCATCACCACCCGGCGTCCGCCCCCGCCTCGTGACCGCGCCCGCCACCGGCCCGGTCCGCCGCCGGATCACTGTCCGCGGCACGGTCCAGGGCGTCGGCTTCCGGCCCTACGTGCACCGCCTGGCCGCCGGACTCGCACTGGCCGGGTTCGTCGGCAACACCGCCGACGGCGTGCTCATCGAGGTCGAGGGGCCGCCGGAGGAGGTGGACCGGTTCGCCGGCCGGCTGACCGAGCAGCCGCCCCCGCTGGCGACGGTGACCGGCGTCGGCTGCGAGGACGTCCCCGCCACCGGTGCCCCCGGCCCCTTCACCATCCGCCCCACCGAACGCGCCCCGGGCCGCACCCAGCTCCCGCCCGACACCGCGACCTGCGCCGACTGCCTGCGCGAACTCGCCGACCCGGGCGACCGCCGGCACCGCCACCCCTTCGTCACCTGCACCCACTGCGGCCCCCGCTTCACCATCGCCACCGGGATGCCGTACGACCGGCCGGCCACCACCATGGCCGGCTTCCCGATGTGTCCCGACTGCGCCCGCGAGTACGGCGACCCCGCCGACCGCCGCTTCCACGCCCAGCCCGTCGCCTGCCCCGGCTGCGGCCCGCGCCTCGCCCTCGTCCCGGCCGCGGGTCTCGGCGTCCGCGCGGCCCGGGACGCGGAGGCCCTCGCCTCGGCGCGCGCCCTGCTCGCCGCCGGGCGGATCGTCGCCGTCAAGGGCGTCGGCGGCTACCACCTGGCCTGCGACGCGACCGACGCCCGGGCCGTCGCCACCTTGCGGGCCCGCAAGGAGCGGGGCGGCAAGGCCTTCGCGGTGATGTGCGCCGACCTCGGCACCGCGGAGCGCGTCGCAGTGCTGTCCGCCGCCGAACGGGCCGCGCTCACCGGCGCCCGCCGGCCCATCGTCCTGCTGCGCAGACGCAGCCCCGGGGACGGGCCCCGGCCGGCGGCCGAGGTCTGCCCGGGCAGCCCGCACATCGGCCTGCTGCTGCCCTACACCCCCGTGCACACCCTGCTGTTCGGGCTGCCCGGCGATCCACCGGGTCCCCGGCTGCTGGTCATGACCAGCGGCAACCGCTCCGGCGAGCCCATCGTCACCGACGACACCGAGGCGCTGACCCGGCTGGCCGGCATCGCCGACGCCTGGCTCACCCACGACCGGCCCGTCGCGTGCCCCTGCGACGACTCACTCCTGCGGGTCCGCGCCGACGGCAGCGAACAGGTCCTGCGCCGCTCCCGCGGCTACGTCCCCCGGCCCCTGCGTCTGCCGGTCCCGGTCCGGCCGACGCTCGCCGTCGGCGGCGACCTGAAGAACGCCCTCTGCCTGGGCGAGGCCGACCAGGCGTGGTTCGGGCCGCACATCGGCGACATGGCCGACCTCGCCGCGCTGGAGGCCGCCGAACGGGCCGAGCGGCACCTCGGCCGCCTCACCGGGGTCACCCCGCGGCGGGTGGCCGCCGACCGCCACCCCGGCTACCACTCGACCCGCCGGGCCCGCGGCACGGCCACCCGGCTCGGGCTGCGGCGCGGGCCGGTCACGGTCCAGCACCACCACGCCCACATCGCCGCCGCGATGGCCGAACACGGCCTCGACGGCAGCGAGCCCGTGATCGGCGTCGCCTTCGACGGGACCGGGTACGGCGACGACGGCACGGTGTGGGGCGGCGAGATCCTCCTGGCCGACTACACCGGCTACCGGCGGCTGGCCCGGCTGACTCCCGCCCCGCTGCCCGGCGCGGACGCCGGCGTGGCCAACCCCTGCCGCCTGGCGCTGGCCCGGCTGTGGGCGGCGGGACTGCCGTGGACTCCGGGCCTGCCGAGCGTCGAGGCGTGCACCGAGTCCGAACGCGCCCTGCTTGCACGGCAGTTGACGCGTCAGCTGGCCTGCGTGCCGACCTCCAGCATGGGCCGGCTCTTCGACGCGGTCTCGTCCCTGGCCGGGCTGTGCCACCGCGCGGCCTACGAGGCGCAGGCGGCGCTGGAGCTGGAGGCGGCGGCGCTGGAGGCGGGCGACGCGGACGAGGCGGCGTACCCGTTCGGGATCGCCGCCGGGCGGCTGCCGTGGGAGATGGACCCCGCCCCGGCCCTCCGCGCCCTGCTGGCCGACCGGGCCCGCCGCACCCCCGTGCCCGTCCTGGCCGCCCGCTTCCACCGGGGCGTCGCCCGGGCGGTCGCGGACGTCTGCTGCCGGGTCCGGACGGACACCGGCCGCACCACCGTCGCCCTCACCGGCGGCGTCTTCGCCAACGCCCTGCTGGAGGAGGAGGCCGCCGTGCTGCTCGGCACCGCCGGTTTCACCGTCCTCCGGCACGGCGAAGTGCCCCCGAACGACGGCGGTCTGGCACTCGGCCAGCTGATGGTCGCGGGAACCGCAGTCCACCACGAGACGGAGTGACCCATGTGTCTGGCAGTGCCCGGCAAGGTCGTGTCCATCGACCACCGCGCCGACCCGCTCACCGGCCTGATCGACTTCGGCGGCGTACGCAAACAGGCCTGCCTGGAGTACCTCCCGGACATCCAGGTGGGGGAGTACGTCATCGTCCACGTCGGCTTCGCGCTGCAGCGCCTGGACGAGGAGTCGGCCCGCGCCTCCCTGGAACTGTTCGGGCAGCTCGGCCTGCTGGAGGAGGAGTTCGGCGACGCCTGGGAGCAGGCGGCACGGCAGGAGAGCGGAAGTGAGGCCCGGTGAAGTACATCGACGAGTTCCACGACCCCCAGCTGGCGGGCCGGCTGCTGGACGAGATCCGGTCCACGGCCACCCGACCCTGGGCCCTGATGGAGGTCTGCGGCGGCCAGACCCACTCCATCATCCGTCACGGAATCGACCAACTCCTCCCCGAAGAGGTCGAGTTGATCCACGGTCCGGGCTGCCCGGTCTGTGTGACCCCGCTCGACGTCATCGACAAGGCCCTGGCGATCGCCGCACGCCCCGAGGTGACCTTCTGTTCCTTCGGCGACATGCTGCGCGTGCCCGGCACCGGCCGGGACCTGTTCCGGGTCAAGGGCGAGGGCGGTGACGTCCGGGTCGTCTACTCGCCGCTGGACGCCGTGGACCTGGCCCGCAGAAACCCCGACCGGCAGGTGGTGTTCTTCGCCATCGGCTTCGAGACGACGGCCCCCGCCAACGCCATGGCCGTGCACCAGGCCCGCCGCCTGGGCCTGGCCAACTTCAGCCTGCTGGTCTCCCACGTCCGGGTCCCCCCGGCCATCGAGGCCATCATGACCGCCCCCGACTGCCGGGTGCAGGGCTTCCTCGCCGCCGGGCACGTGTGCAGTGTGATGGGCACCGCCGAGTACCCGGACCTCGCCGAGCGGCACCGCGTCCCGCTCGTCGTCACCGGCTTCGAGCCGCTGGACATCCTCGAGGGCATCCGCCGCGCCGTCCACCAACTGGAACGCGGCGAACACCGGGTGGAGAACGCCTACCCCCGCGCGGTGCGGGAGCAGGGCAACCCGGCGGCCGTCCGCATGATCGAGGAGGTCTTCGAGGTCACCGACCGCAACTGGCGGGGCATCGGCCGCATCCCGGACAGCGGCTGGCGGCTCACCGACGCCTTCCGCGCCTACGACGCCGAACACCGCTTCGACGTCAGCGGCATCCGCACCGAGGAACCCGCCGAGTGCCGCGCGGGCGAGGTCCTCCAGGGCCTGATCAAGCCCACCGCATGCGCAGCGTTCGGCACCACCTGCACCCCGCGCACCCCGCTCGGCGCCACCATGGTCTCCAGCGAGGGCGCCTGCGCCGCCTACTACCTGTACCGCAGGATGACCGACACCCCGGCACCCCGGGGATCGAGGATCCCGCGCGAGGAGATGAACCCCGTTGGCTGACCTCGCCACCGAATCCCCCCGGACCGCCGTCGACCCCGCGAACTGGACCTGCCCCGCCCCCCTGCGCGACCAGCCGGTCGTCGTCATGGGCCACGGCGGAGGCGGCGCCCTGTCGGCGGAGCTGGTCCAGCAGGTCTTCGCACCCGCCTACGGCAACCCCACCCTGGCCGCCCTCACCGATTCGGCCGTCCTCCACCTGGGCGGCGCCCGGCTGGCCTTCTCCACCGACTCCTACGTCGTACGGCCGCTGTTCTTCCCCGGCGGCAGCGTCGGCGACCTCGCCGTCAACGGCACCGTCAACGACCTGGCGATGAGCGGCGCCCGGCCCGCGTACCTGTCCACCGCCTTCATCCTGGAGGAGGGTGTGGAACTGGCCGTGGTCGAGCGCGTGGCGCGCGCCGTCGGCGCGGCGGCCGAGGCGGCCGGCGTCACCGTCGCCACCGGCGACACCAAGGTGGTCGAGTCCGGGCACGGCGACGGCGTCTACGTCACCACCGCCGGTGTCGGCCTCGTCCCCGACGGCGTCGACATCCGCCCGCAACGCGCCCGGCCGGGGGACGTCGTCCTCGTCAGCGGCCCGATCGGCCTGCACGGCGTGGCCGTCATGAGCGTGCGCGAGGGCCTGGAGTTCGGCGTGGAGATCGCCTCCGACACCGCGCCGCTCGCGGACCTGGTCGCCGCCATGCTGGCGGTCACCCCGGACCTCCATGTGCTGCGCGATCCCACCCGCGGCGGCCTGGGCGCCTCCCTCAACGAGATCGCCCGCGCCTCCGGTACCGGTGTACGGCTGGTGGAGCGGGCGATCCCGGTGCCGGACGAGGTCGCGAACGCCTGCGGTTTCCTGGGCCTCGACCCTCTGTACGTCGCCAACGAGGGCCGGCTCGTCGCCTTCGTGCCCCCGGAGCACGCCGAGGCCGTCCTGGCGGCGATGCGGGCCCACCAGCAGGGCGCAGGCGCGGCCCGCGTCGGCGAGTGCGTCGCCGACCACCCGGGCATGGTGGTCGTCGCCACCGGCCTGGGCGGCACCCGGGTGCTGGACCTGCCGCTCGGCGAGCAGCTGCCCCGGATCTGCTGAACCGCCCCCCGGCCCCGCCGTCAGGCCGGGGCCGGGACCGGCGCCACTTCCGTGATCTCCAGCTCCCGGCCGCCGCGCAGTTCCTGCGACGGCCGGTCGCAGCGCGGGCACCAGAAGAACGGCGGCATGCCGACCGCGAACTCCTCGGCGCACCCGCCGCACCACGCCACCGCCGGGACCTGCTCCACGATCAGCCGGGCCCCGGCGAGGGCCGTGCCGTCGCGCGCCACCTCGAAGGCGAAGTGCAGCGCGTCCGGGACGACACCGGCCAGCTCACCGACCCTGACCGTCACCGACGACACACCGTCCGCGCCGTCCGCCCGGGCGATCTCCGCCGCCTGCTCCACGATCGCGCTCGCGATCGACAGCTCGTGCACCCGGGCCTCACGGGTACCGGCGGTGGGCGCGCAGGCCCCCCGTCATCCGGTAGATCCGCAGCTCGCGCACGAGACCCGGCAGTTCCTTGACCAGCAGGACCGCGGCCAGGCTGCCGGCCACCGCGGCCTGGGCCGCGAGCAGCTGCCGTCCCGACATGCCGCGCCGTGCGGTCCTTCTTCTCATGCTTCTCATGCCCATGTTGATGACGGTCACTTTCCGCCTCCTCATCCCGGCGAGATGTTCGGCATGTCCTTCACCAGGGCGTCATGCCGTTTCCAGTGGACACCGGTGGAGCGGCGCGCGTCGGAGCTGCCGTCCTCGTGGTGTCCTTGCTGCTGTGCGTAGGGGCCCTTGTTCCCCTGGTGCAGTCCGCGCACATGGGTGGGCGTGTCGGGCTTCGCCTGGGGGCGGCCCACTCGGATGCTGCCCATCTGAGGTCTCCTTCCGGTCCTCACGACCGCTCGGTCAGCTCCCCGAAGAACTGTTCTACGGCCGACCAGACCCGGCCGCCACCGGACAGCCCCTGCCACTCGCGGCGGACCAGGGCGATCATCCGGTAGCAGTCGTCGACCGGCACGATCCAGTGTGCGTCGACACCCCGCACGGTGTTGACCAGCAGCGCCTCGACGTCGGGGGTCATGGCGGCGAGCTGGGGAACCGTGGCGGCCAGCCGCTGCCAGGCCGCCGCGTCCACCTCCCACCGCATGGCGCCCGCCGGGCTCGGGCCCTGCGCGGTGACCGTGCCGTCGGAGCGGGGTACGAAGAACACCAGCCCCACCGGCACACCCAGCACCCCGGTGTCGACCGGCGGCAGCCGCAGCCGGCGCCGGGGCACGAGCCGGTAGCGGCCCTCCCCGGCCCCGCCGTCGGCGAACAGCACCGAGCAGGGGCGGCACGCGCACCGCACCTCGGCGGCCCCGGTGTCGTACAGGTGGGCGTGTTCCGCGCTCACGCGGGCGGCGCACAGCTCGCACACCTCGGAGTCGTCCCGCACCGCCCGGTCGGCGGCGGAACGGATGACCCGGGCGAGCGCGCCGTGCGCGGTCACCGCGCCTCCTGGGGCAGCGCCCGGCGCCTGATCGTGCTCAGCGGTACGAACGCGGGCGCCGGCCGGCGCTCCTCGGCGACCGGCTCGACCGCCTCCAGCTCCGGCGCGACCGCCAGGACGGCGGCCCGCACGGCCTCCAGCGGATCGCCCGCGCCACCGTCGCAGCCGGAACCGCAGCCGCCGGTGCGCAGCCGTACCCGGGCCACGCGGCCGTCGACGCCCGCCCACTCCAGGTCGCCGCCGCGCTCGCGCACCGCCGGCCGCAGCTTCTCCACCGCGCGGGCGGCCCGGTGCTCGGGCGGTTCCGGATGGATGTCGTGCAGCACCAGCAGGTGCCCGAGCAGCTCGTCCGCGGCCAGCTCTTCCCGCAGCGGCTGCTCCGCCAGGTCCAGCACCCGGGCGAGGGCCTCGCCGTAGACCTCGGTCAGCAGCCGCACCGCTTCCAGCGCCGGTGCCGGCGTGCTCTCCAGGCCGGCCAGCACCTCGTCCAGCCGGGCCAGGCGCGCCTCCACCGCCGGGTCCGGCAGCCGTGCGGCGGTGTCAGCCATGGTTCGCTCCGTACGTCGGCGAGTGCACGGTGGTCAGGGTCTTGCCCTTGCCCATGTACATGTGGACACCGCAGGGCAGACAGGGGTCGAAGCTGCGGACGGTGCGCATGATGTCGACGCCCTTGAAGTCGTCGGGGCCGTTCTCCTCGAAGATCGGCTGGCCCTGGACGGCGTCCTCGTACGGGCCCGGGGTGCCGTAGATGTCGCGCGGGCTGGCGTTCCACGGGGTGGGCGGGTAGGGGTGGTAGTTGGCGATCTTCTTGTCCCGGATCACCAGGTGGTGCGAGAGGACACCGCGCACCGCCTCGTGGAAGCCGCAGCCGATCGACTCGTCCGGCACCTCGAAGTTCTCGTACACCTTCGTGTCGCCGCTGCGCATCATCCCCATCGCCTCCTCCAGGAACTGCAGCGCCATGGCGGCGGCGTAGGCGATGAAGTACGGCCGGGCGCGGTCGCGTTCGAGGGTGTTGCTCCATTTCGGGATGCGCCACTCCAGGGTCGTCTCCGGCAGCTTCTCGCCCCGGGGCAGGGTGATGCGGATGCTGCCGCCGGAGGCCTTCACGTACGGCGTGTCGACCAGACCGCTCAGCGCGGTCGACCAGAGCCGGGCGAGGGGGCCGCCGCCGGTGTCCAGGGCGAGGTGCTCGCCCGTCCCCGGGTGGTACCAGCGCGGGCTCATCACCCAGCTGTAGTTGCCCTCGAAGTCCCGCTTCTGCGGCACCGGCACGGTGGTCTGGTTCCACGGGTGACGCATGTCGACCGGGTTGCCGAGCGGGTCGTGGGTGACGAACGGCTCCTCGTTGACCCAGTCCTCGTAGAACGAGCTGCCCAGCATGATGCGCAGGCCAAGGTTGATGTCGATCAGGTTGTTGGTGACGAGCTGCCCGTCCACGATGATGCCCGGGGTGACGTACATCGCCCGTCCCCACTCGTTCATCGTCGCGTAGCGGTAGTCGACGACGTCCGGGTTCTGGAAGGCGCCCCAGCAGCCCAGCAGGATGCGGCGCTTGCCGACCTCCTCGTAGCCGGGCAGCGCCTCGTAGAAGAAGTCGAAGACGTCGTCGTTCATCGCCACCGCCTTCTTGATGAAGTCGATGACGCGCATCAGACGGCTGAGGTAGTCGGTGAAGGTGTTCGGCTGCGGCATCGTGCCGACCCCGCCCGGGTACAGCGTGGAGGGGTGCACGTGCCGCCCCTCCATCAGGCAGAACATCTCCCGGGTGATCCGGCTGACCTTCAGCGCCTCCTTGTAGACCTCGCCCTCGAAGGGGTTGAAGGCCTTCATGATCTCGGCGATGGTGCGGTAGCCGTGGATGTCCCCGCGGGGCGCGTCGGTGCGCTCGGCGCGGGCCAGGACACCGGGGTTGGTGGCCTTGACCATCGCCTCGCAGAAGTCCACGAAGACCAGGTTGTCCTGGAAGATCGTGTGGTCGAAGATGTACTCCGCCGCCTCGCCGAGGTTGGTGATGTGCTCGGCCAGCTTCGGCGGCTTGACCCCGTAGGCCATCTGCTGGGCGTAGTTGGAGCAGGTGGTGTGGTTGTCGCCGCAGATCCCGCAGATCCGCGAGGTGATGAACCCGGCGTCCCGCGGGTCCTTGCCCTTCATGAACACCGAGTAGCCGCGGAAGAGCGACGAGGTGCTGTGGCACTCCACGACTTCCCGGTTGGCGAAGTCGATCTTCGTGTAGATGCCCAGGTTGCCGATGATCCGGGTGATCGGGTCCCAGGACATGTCGACGAGCTGGGCGGGTTTGCGGTCGGTGGGCCGGGACTCGGTGGTGGTCATCTGCGGTACTGCCCCTCGCTGTTCGGGTCGATCGGATCGGTCGGATCGGTGGCGGGACGGGGACGCCAGGGCGTCAGGCGCGCCAGTGCGGGTCGTAACCGCTGGTCAGCTTCTCCTTGTTGTGGCGCCACTTGGGCTCGTGGTTCACCAGGTCGTTGGTCAGGCCGCGCAGCCGGCGGACGACGGCCCCGTACGGCTTGATCACCATCGACGACAGCGTGCCGCCCGGGGGCTCGTCCATGAACGGCATGAAGGCGTCGGGGAAGCTCGGCATGGTGCAGCCGATGCAGATGCCGCCGACGTTCGGGCAGCCGCCGATGCCGCCCATCCAGCCGCGCTTGGGCACGTTGCAGTTGACCACCGGACCCCAGCAGCCGACCTTCACCTGGCACTTCGGGGAGTTGTAGTCCCGTGCGAAGTCGGCCTGCTCGTAGTACGCCGCCCGGTCGCAGCCCTCGTGCACGGTCTTGCCGAACAGCCACTGCGGACGCAGCATGTGGTCCAGCGGCGGCGGGGGAGCGGCACCGGCCGCGTGCTGGAGCGTCCAGACCAGGGTCTCCATGAAGTTCTCCGGCTGGATCGGACAGCCCGGCACGTTGACCACCGGCAGACCGGAGCGCGCCTTGAAGTCCCAGCCCAGGTAGTCCGCGAGGCCCATGCAGCCGGTCGGGTTGCCGGCCATCGCGTGGATGCCGCCGAACGTCGCGCAGGTACCGGCCGCGATCACCGCCCACGCCTTGGGCGCGAGGTCGTCGATCCACTCGTTCAGCGTCTGCGGCTCACCGGTGTCCGGGTGGTTGCCGAACGACGTCCAGTAGCCGTCGCCCTCGATGATGTTCTGGTTCGGGATGGAGCCCTCGATCACCAGGATGAACGGCTCCAGCTCACCGCGCGCCGCCGCCCGGTACGGGGCCAGGAAGTGCTCCCCGCCGAGACTGGGCGAGAGCACCTTGTTGACCAGGTTCACCTTCGGCAGGCCCGGGATGAGGCCGAGCACGACGTCCTCGATCGAGGGCTGGCCGGCCGCGGTGAGGGAGACGGTGTCGCCGTCGCAGCTCATGCCCTCCGAGATCCACAGGATGGTGATCTCGTCGAAGCCCTCCCGTGCCTCGGCCCTGCTGGGCTCGCCCTGGACTTCCGTGGTACCGCTCTGTGTGGTCATGTCTGCGGCCTCCGTTGCAGCCGGTCTCGGACTGGATCGTGGGCGGCGGCCGACGCGGCGCACTCGGCCCGGTCGAGCGGTGCCACCTCGTCGGGGCGGAAGTAGTGGAACCGGCCGTACCAGTCGTGCAGTTCGGCGGCCGGATCGTCGTCCACGGTGACGGCCAGGTGGACGCTGCCGTCCACGTCGTGGAAGACCGCCGCCACCTGCGCGGTCCGCCCGTCCAGGAACATGTCCTGGGCGTCGGCGCCCCGGCGCGGGCACAGCCGTACCCGGCTGCCGCCGCCCACGGGCACCCCGTCCACCAGGACGGTGTCCGTCGCCGGGGACAGCCCGTCGTCCGCGCCCTCCCGCCACCAGGCGGGCCGTCCGGCGGCCGGGCGCCGCGCCGGGGTCAGGGAGCGGATGGCGCCGTGCAGCCGGGACAACACCTCCGGGGGCATGGTGTCCACCCGGTCGAGGATCCGTGCGGCCCGCGGATCGGTGGCCCGGGCCTCGGCCTTCTCCTCGTCGGTCAGCAGCATCGTGCGCAGGGTGAGGATCTCGTCGATCTCCGCCGCGTCGTGCAGGTCGCCCGGGCTCTCCGGCGCCACCTGCGGGTGGTCCGGGAGGATGATCGGCGCGGAGAGCAGCAGCGCCCCGGTGGCGCCGTCGTCGCCGGCCGGCTCGGGCGGTGTCCCGCCGAGCACCGGGAACGTGAACGCGTTGCGGCAGCCGCGCACCTGCCCGGCGAGACCGGCGGGCGGGTCGATCAGCGACACGAACTCGGCGCCGTCCGCGGCGAGGAGGGTGTGCGTGGCGAGCAGCGCCTGCCCGAGCGCCGCACCGCGCGGGGCCGCCGGCTCCGCCGCGCCGGCCGTGTTCTCGGTGCGCACCCGCAGCCGGTACAGCTCCGGCCCGAGCGGCTCGGCCACGACCGTCGTCCGCGCCCGCACCTCGCGGCGCCGCCGCACGGTCCGCCCCGCGCCGTCCGGCAGCGGTTCGTACTCCGTGCCGGCCGGCGCGCCCACGGCGGCGGTGCGCCCCTCGCGCGCCAGTTCCGCGAGCTCCAGCACCAGCTCGGTCTCGCGGGGCACCGCCTCCTCGAACGACAGGTGGGTGACCCCGTCGGCGGTGCGCAGCGACTCGACCGGGCGGTGCCCGCCCGCCCCGTCGGCCGCCTCGACCTGCTTGTGCTGGAGCTGCAGGTACCGCACCCGCACGCGGACGGCCGCGTCGGGGCGGCACACCCGCAGCAGGCACTCGGTCTGCTGGTACCAAGAGTCGGCGGAGCCGGAGACGCCGGGCGTGACCGGCCCGTCCCGCTCCACCCAGTCGCGGGGCAACAGCACCCCGAACTGCCAGCGGACGCGGTTCTTCGCCGAGGACCGGCGGTAGGGGTACAGCAGGTACCCCTCGTAGAGCACGGCGTCCGCCACGGCACTCAGCTGCGCACAGCCCTCGCTGGCTCCGTTCGCCATGCCGTCTCCTCGCCACTCGTGATCGCGGATGCCCTTCCCACGGTCACACCGGACGCGCCCGTCCGCCCCTCGGACGCACCGTCATTGGGCCGGACGGTGGAATCACGGGGGCGACCATGCGGCGGTCCGGGTGTACGGAGCCCTGTGCCGTCGGGCGCGCGGACGGGTGGAGGCGGCCCGGACGGTATCGTTCACGGGGCGGCGGGCCGGTGGCCGGGGGGCGCGGCGTCCGGTCGTGCGGGCAGCCGCTCCAGCGCCACCAGCGCCGCGTCGTCACCGAGGTCGCCGCGCACGTGGCGGCCGAGGTCCCGGCGCAGCCCGGCCACCATCGCCTCCAGGGGCCGGCCGGCGTGCGCCTCGACGCGGGCGGTCAGGTCGAGGAAGCGGCCGTGCCGGTCCCGGGCCTCGACGAATCCGTCCGTGTACAGCAGCAGCCGGTCGCCCGGGCCGAACGGCAGCGTCTGGACGGGCGGTGCCGTCTCCAGCAGGTCGCCGAGGCCGAGGGGGGCACCGGGGCGGTCGGGGAGTACGCCGTGCACCCGTCCCGCGCGCACCAGGAACGGCTCGGGGTGCCCGCAGTGCACGAGCCGGGCCAGCGGCTCGCCGGGCGGGAACTCCACCAGCAGCGCGGTCGCGAACCGCTCGGTGAACAGCGCGCCGTCCGTGCGGCCCTCCTCCAGGATGCCGTCGACGGCGGCGATCTGCCGCCGGGCCCGCTCGTCCAGCCGTTCGGCGACCCGCGTCAACGACCTTTCCTGGTGCGCGAGTTCCCGGAAGGCGCCGAGGAGGGCGGCGGAGGCCCCGACGGCCGGCAGCCCCTTGCCCCGGACGTCGCCGACCAGGATCCGGGTGCCGTACGGCGTCGCCAGCGCCTCGTAGAAGTCGCCGCCGATCCTCGCCTCCGACTCGGCCGGCAGGTACACCCCGCGCAGGGCCAGCGAACCGATCCGGTGGGGCAGGGGGTGCATCAGCGCCCGCTGTGCCGTCTCCGCCACCGAACGGATCTGCTGCAACTGGCGCTCCCGGCGCCCGCGCAGGCAGCAGGCGGCCATCGAGGTCAGGCCGACCACGAACAGGCTGAACAGCACGACGTCCGAGTCCGGACGCCCCCACTGCCCGGCGTCCGCCTGGAGGGCGGCGGTCACGGCCAGCGCGGCGCAGCCCAGCGACGCCGTGGCCCACAGCGGGAGCAGTACCGACGCCAGCACCGGCACGGCGGCCATCACCGGTGAGACGTGCAGCCAGTCGGGAGTGAGCAGATCGGTGAGGGCGACGGCCGTCATCAGGGCGACGGGAGCCGCCGCGAGCAGCGACCGGGACCGCACCAGGCGGCGGACCAGGGTCCGGGCCGGGTGCCGGGGCTCGGCGGACGCGGTCGTACGGGACGCGGGGGCGGTGTGCGCGGCAGGGGTGTGGGTCATCGTCTCGAGGAGGGCCGTAGCGGGCCGAGGGCCCGGTGGGTGCGGACGGGCGGGGCGGGCGGCGGCGCCGACAGGCAGGACAGGGCCGACTCCAGGTGCCGGAGCAGGCGGCCGGCCTCGGTCCCGGTGGCCGGGGGACCGTGGCGGGCGGTGCCGAGCCGGGTCAGGGCGCGCCGGGTCGCGGGCAGGGCGGGGTGCGGCCGGCCGCCCCGGCAGGAGTAGGCGCACAGCGCGGTGGTGCGCAGCAGCCGGGCGTACGGCTGGGCGAACCCGGTGCCGGGACCGCAGGCGCCGGCCGCCTGCGGGTGCGCGTCCAGGAGCCGGCCCGTGGCGGTCAGCTCGTGTGCCACCTCGGACAGGGTCCGCAGCACCCGGTGGTCCAGGTGCCAGCGGCGGCGCCGGGCGGCAGGCCGCGGGTTCCAGCGGACGCTCTCGTGCGCCTCGTCCACGGCCGTGCGCGCCCGCTGCAGCGCCCGGTCGAGGTCCTGCTCCCAGGCGGGGCCGAGCACGTCCCGGGGCGGCCGGCGGTCCACGACCGTGTCGGCCAGCGCGTCGAGGTACCGGGCGACGAGCGTCCGGAGCTCCTCCAGCGCGTGCTCGGCCGACCGCACCCGCACCGCGGGGAACAGCAGCGCGCTGCACGCCAGCCCGAACGCGATGCCGAGCACGATCTCCGCCAGGTGGGAGTACAGCTCGCCGGAGTGGCGGTCCCGGACCAGGGCGAACGTGATGAGCGCGGTCGTCGGCACGTGGATGCCGTGGTGTCCTAGGAAGTCGCGCCGGGCGAGCAGCACGGAGGCGAAGACCACCAGGAGCAGACCGGCCGCCTGGGGCCGGGCGTACCAGGCCGCGGGCACGGCGACGAGCACGCCCAGCAGGCAGCCCCCGCCGTACCGCAGGGCGGCGGAGACCGTGCGCACCACCGTCGTCTCGACGATGAGCAGCGCCGCGACGGCTCCCGCGTACGGGCCGGTCGTGTGCAGCAGTGCCGTACAGGTCTGCCACGTCAGCCCGGCGGCCACGGTCGCCCGGGCGGCCTCGGCGCAGTGGGCACGGCCGAGGCGTCTCATCCGTGCGGGCAGAGCGGACCACCGTACGCCGCGCATGCCGTCGTCGCCCCCTTCCTCGTCCTTCCTCGTCGGAATCCTGCCGGGCCGTTCGGCGGGCCCGGCAAGGCCGCCCAGGATAATCGGACAAATGGGGCGGGAGGCAAATAAAGGTCGTGTAGGAAAGGACCCGCTTTCGGTCCTCTGTCGGGTTCGCGCCCGCACCCGTACACTGCGGATCCGCAGAAAAGCGGGGGCAGTTGACCGGGGGGAGCCGTCATGTCCACAGGTCCGTACGGTCCGCACGAGGGGTACGGCGGTCCGCCGGTGCCGCCCATGCCGCCCGCGCCGCCGCCCCGGCCGGCGAGCCCGCCGCCCGCGCCGCCGGACGCCCGGCGGGCCGCCGCGGTCGCCCTGCTCAACCTGAGCGGTCTCGGCCTCGGTTACGTGCTCCTGCGCCGCCGGCTGCCGGCCGCCGCCTGCTGGGCGGCGACCGCCGTCCTGCTGTTCGTGGCGCTCCCGGCGGACGCCGACGGTGTCCCCGCGGCGGCGCTCGCCGGCTACGCCGTGGTCCTGCTGGCGGCGGCCGTCCACGGCGGCCTCGTCGGCCTGCGCACCCCGCTCGCCCGGCCCGGCAGGGCGCCCCTCGCGCTGCTGCTGGGCCTCCTGCTGCTCGCCGTGCCCGCCGGCGGTGCCCTCTGGTACCGGCACGCCCACGAGGAAGCCGTGGAACAGGCGCTGCTCGGCCGCCTGCAACGCGCCGACGACCTGGTGGCCGAGAGCGGCCGGCGGTCCTTCGGCTCCGCCACGCCGGACTACCGCAGGGCCCTGGAGGTGTACCGCGACATCGCCGTGCACCACTCCGGATCCCGCGCGGCCCGCAGACTCCCCGGCAGCCTGCGCACCTACTACACCACCGTCGGCGCGGCCTACGGGCACGGCCGGTACTGCGACGCCGTGGAGCCGCTGACGTACCTGCGCACCGTGCCCGACACCATGCCCCGGGAGCAGCTCGGCTCGCTGGCCGGCTGGCCCGACGGCCGGCTCGCCGACGCCCTGTACGGGTGCGGGGAGCAACACCTGGCGGCCGGCGAGGCGGACTGGGTGAGCCGCTTCGGCGACCTGCTGGACACCTTCCCGCGGTCCGGGGCGGCGGCCAAGGTGGCGCCCGCCGTCGACGCGGCGGTGCGGAAGCAGGAGAAGGCGGTCGGGGGCGACGACCCCTGCGCGGCCGTCGGGCGGCTGCACGACCTGGACACCCGGATCGCCGAGCTGGCCGGCGCGGGCCGTGACACGGACGGCCGGCTGGCGAGCACCGCGAGCCGGGCCGGCCGCAGCGGGGACTCGGGTACCTACGCCTGCGGTGTCGACCAGTACCGGGACGGCGACTTCGCGTCCGCGCAGAAGACCATGGAGCAGTTCGCCGCCGGCCACCGGCACGACCCGAACCGGGCCCGGGCCCAGAAGGTCGCCATAGCCGCCGAGGTCGCCCGGACGCTTCCCGCGGCCGGCCGGAAGCTGCCCACCACGGCCTCCGGCGGGAGCATCTCCGTCACGGTCAAGAACGACAGCCCGGACGACATCACCGTCCTGTACACCGGCCCGGTCACCGGCAGTTTCACCCTCAAGGGCTGCGGCGGCTGCAAGGCGTACACGTGGGCGGAGACGGTGTTCAAGTCCTTCAAACCGTGCCACGACAGCAGCAGGCACTACCCGCAGCACACCATCAGCCTGCCGGTGGGCACCACCTACTTCGTGCACAAGCCGAACGGGGGCAGCACCGCGACCCCGGCCTCGGACACCGCCCGGCTCAGGTCCGGCTACATCTACACCGAGTGCGCCTACTCGACCCAGCGGCTGGGATCCGGCTTCTGACCGGCGGCGGCCACGGGCCCACCGGGCCCGCGGCCGTCAGCTCCCGCCGCGGCGGGGACCGGCGCACCGGACGCCCCGCCTCAGCCGGCCGCGTTGTCGACCCGCAGCCGCACCTGTTCCTCCAGCCTGCGCAGGCTGCCGTCGAGGGCGTCGCACACCGCCTGCTCACCCGGATCGTGCGCGTCCTCGAAGAAGGACAGGTGCACGGTCACCTCGCTGGTCCCGCTGCCGATGCCCGCGACCTGGAGCCAGCCGGTGTAGCTGCCCTGCTCGCGCGTGCCCCACTCCAGGCGCATCTGTTCCGGCTCGGCGCGCAGCAGGGCGGGCATGTCCTGGCCGGAGCGGTCCTCGTGCACGGTGACGGCGGGCGGATCCCCGGCGTCCACGTGCAGGGCCTCCGGCAGCCAGTCGTCGAGCTGGTGGACGTTGGCCGCCTGGTCGAAGATGTGCTCGGGCTGTGCGGGCATGGTGCGGGAACGCTCGTACTCGGCCATCGTGGCACCGCTCCTCCGGTCGGAAGTCGTACCCCGACCGCGTGCCCCTTCCACGGCGGCCGAAAAGCCCCGCACGCGGCCCCTTGCGCCCGGGCTCCGCGGCGCACTCGGCTCCGGAAGGCGGGGTACGTCGGCCGGGCGGTCCGCCGGCCGGCGGCGATGGGCCGGAGCGTCTCCCGCTCGCGCGGAGCCGGCGCGGGTGCCCCGGTGGGCGAGGGGGTGAGGACGGCGCTCATGGCGATTCCTCCGGCGGAACGGCTGGGGGCTGTCCGTTCAGGGTGATGTGCCCTTGTTCCACCAGATTGCTCACCGGACTGCATGAAGCCGTCCGCCCCCCGTCACAGGCGTGTCACTCCGCGTCCCTCAGGACACGGCCGCACGGGCCGTCCGCTCCACCAGGGACACGCCGTCGGCCATGGTCGCGCTGCCGTCGGAGAGGACCGCGACGAGGTACCGGTGTCCCTTCACCGTGACCCGGCCGACGCTGTTGACGTCCCACAGCCCCGTGGTGTTCCGCTCCAGCCAGCCGTTCTTCAG
>NZ_BNBF01000017.1:0-10027 GCF_014654935.1 Streptomyces capoamus | reverse complement strand
GGCCCGCCCGGAGGTCCCGGTGCCGGCCGCGGAGACGCCCCAGCCCTGCTCGGGGGCGACCCGGCTCATCAGGTCGCGGACGTAGGCGCGCGACCGCGCGTCGAGCCCGCCGGAGCCCGCACGCACCGTGCCCTGGGTGCCGAACACCGCCCGCAGCAGCCGTATCTGGTCGCTCGCGGTGGTCCGCGTCAGGCCCCACTTGCCGCCCGGGCCGCCCGTCGTGGACGTCAGTCCCAGGCGCTCGTTCGCCGCCGCCAGCCCGGGTGCCCGGCCGATCCGCCGCCACAGGGCGTCGGCCGCCGCGTTGTCGCTGCGCCGGATCATCGGCTCGGCGCGCCCCCTCTCCCAGGAGGTGAGCTGCCGTCCCGCGTCCTGCGCCCGCAGCAGCAGCGCCGCGAGGATGTCGACCTTGACGATGCTGGCGGTGTCGTACGCCCGGTCCTCGCCGTGCAGCACGGGGGTGCCGCCGGCGCCGTCCAGGTCGAGCACGGCCGCCGTGGCGTGCGCCGGCGGCTGCCCGGACGGGGCGGTGGCGGCGGCGGCCGGGACCGGGTGCAGGAGGCCGGCGCAGACCAGGGCCGCCGTCGAGGCCGCCAGGGCCCCGGCCATGGTCCGCGCGGTGCGCGAAGGGAGGGAGGACATGGGTCACGAACGTAGCCAGCGCGCGCGCCCGGCGACGTGGCACCCGTCACCTTCACCCCCGATTCGCCCCGGATTGTGAGAAGTGCCACCGATGCGGCGCATCGGGGGACCGGCTCGTGGACGGGGCGGCGTGTACGCGCGACCGGGCGGCCCCCCTCGCTTATCGTCGCCCGGACACCGACATCCGGAGTGACCATGAACAAAGCGGATGAACCGGTTGGTGTGGCGGCCGTCCCCCTCGGTCGGGCCGTGCGCCGTGTCCGGCCCCGGACGCTCGGCGCCGCCCTCGCGCTCACGGCCGCCACGGCCGCCGCCACGGCCGTGCTCCTGCCGGCCGCCGCCCCGTGGCTGCACCACCCGGCCGTCCAGGCCTGGCGCACCGTCTGCCTGGCCATCACCGTCCAGGCGCTCCCGTTCCTGCTCCTCGGCACCGCCCTGTCCGGCGCCATCAACGCGTTCGTGCCGGCCGACCTGTTCACCCGGGTGCTGCCCGAGCGGGCGGTCCTCGCCGTACCGGTCGCCGGGGTGGCCGGCGCCGTCCTGCCGGGCTGCGAGTGCGCCTCCGTCCCGGTCGCCGGCAGCCTGATCCGCCGGGGCGTCACCCCGGCCGCGGCCTTCGCCTTCCTGCTCTCCGCGCCGGCGATCAACCCCGTGGTGCTCACGGCCACCGCCGTCGCCTTCCCCGGCGACCCCGCGATGGTCGTCGCCCGGCTGCTCGCCTCTCTCGCCACGGCGGCCGTGATGGGCTGGCTGTGGCTCTGGCTCGGCAAAGAGGAGTGGCTGCGCCCCCTGCTGCGCCCCGGGCACACCGGCCACCGGCACGGCCACAGCCGCTGGACCGAGTTCCGGCTCGGCTTCCAGCACGACTTCCTGCACGCCGGCGGCTTCCTCGTGCTCGGCGCCATGGCCGCCGCCACCTTCAACGTCACCGTGCCCCGCTCCGTCCTGGACGCCTTCACCGGCTCGGCCTGGCTCTCGGTGCTCTTCCTGGCCGCCCTGGCCGTGCTGCTCGCCGTCTGCTCGGAGGCGGACGCGTTCGTCGCGGCCTCCCTCACCGGCTTCTCACCGACCGCCCGGCTCGCCTTCCTGGTCGTCGGCCCCATGGTCGACCTGAAACTGATCGCCCTCCAGGCGGGCACCTTCGGCCGCGCCTTCGCCTGGCGGTTCTCCGCGGCGACCACCGTCGTGGCGATCGCCGCGAGCGTCCTGACCGGAGGCGCGCTGCTGTGAGACGCCCCGTCCAGACCCTCCTCCTGGCACTGACCGGTGCCGGCCTGCTGCACGCGGCCCTGTTCACCGACCTCTACCTGCGCTACGTCAAGGCCGGACTGCGCCCGCCGCTCATCGCGTCCGGGGCCGTCCTGCTGCTGCTCGCCCTGGCGCAAGCGGCCGTCCGGCACCGGCTCTCCGGGGACCCCGGTCACGAGCACGGCCACGACCACACCGGCACCCCGCGCGTCGCCTGGTTGCTGTTCCTGCCCGCGCTCAGCCTGCTGCTGTACGCCCCGCCCGCGCTCGGCGCCTACACCGCGGCCCGCGCGAGCAGCAAGCCCGTCGCCGCGCAGAAGAAGGGGTTCGCCCCGCTGCCCGCGGCGTCGCCGCTGCCGCTGACCCTCACCGACTTCACCAGGCGGGTGCAGCAGGACCGCAGCCGGGCCGTCGGGAGCCGCACCGTCCGGCTGACCGGGTTCGTCACCCCGGCCGGTGAGGACGGCGGCTGGTACCTGACCCGCATCATCTTCACCTGCTGCGCGGCGGACTCGCAGACGGTCAAGGTCCGCATGTACGGCACCGAGGCGCCGCCCGCCGACACCTGGCTCGCGGTGACCGGCACCTGGCACCCGCACGGCACCCTCGGCACCGGGACCGCCCAGGCGGCGCTCGACGTCCGGGAGGCCACCCCCGTCGCCCAGCCGGTCAACGCCTACACCGACGACCTGCCGCTCACGCCCTCCTAGCACCGGCCACCCTTCCCGCCCGGTGCCGGGAAGAAGCCCCCGCTCCCGGCGGACGACGGGCGCGCGGAGGTGCAGGATGGTGTCATGACCCCCGCTCGGTACACCGGGTCCGGCACACCGCGGGGGCCGTCCCGGTCGCGGACCGCCCGTGCGCGAGAGGAGGCGGTGACGATGACACGGACACCTCCCACGACGGTCACCCCGGTGCGGCTGTGGCGGTGGCGGCGCAACCCGCTCAAGCGGCACAGCGACGTCGTCGAGGCCTGGATCGTCCTCGCCGGCTGGCTGCTGGCCCTGCTCGCCGGGGTCCTCGCGGGCGTGGTGGCGGGCCGGACCTCCGAGTCGTCGTTCGCGGCACGGCTGTCCCAGGTGCACCCCGTGTCCGCCGTCCTCGCCGACGACGCGGCGCGCACCCCGGCCGCCGGCAGCGGATACGACGACGGGCGGGTGTGGGCCGCGGTGCGCTGGACGGACGCGAACGGCTCGGCGCACACCGACCGGGCGAAGGTGTTCCCGGGCGCCCCCGCCGGGACCCGGATCACCGTGTGGACCAACCGGGCGGACCGGGTCGTGCCCGCCCCCGTCACCGGGGCGTCGGCCGACCTGCAGTCGGCGCTCACCGGCGCACTCGTCGCCCCGGCGGTCGGGGCGCTGGTCTGGGGCGCCGGCCGGCTGGTCCGCGGCCGGCTCATCCGGCGGCGCATGGCCGAGTGGGACGAGGAGTGGAAGCAGATCGGACCCCGGTGGGGGAACCTCAGCGGCGGCAGGGGCTGAGCACCGGCGCGGTGCGCCCCCTGGACCGCTGAGCACCGGCGCGGTGCGCTTCCTGGACCTACCGCGGAGGTTGTACACCGGCCCGGCGCTACCGCGGCCGGTGGAGCCAGAAGTCAACTCCCGGGATGGCGACGGGCCCGATCCCGGCACGTACCTTCTGTGGCGTGCCGTGAGGCACTCGTCGAACCAGGGGGAAACACATGCGAACGAACATCCTCACCAGGACCCTGCTCGCCGCCACCACGACCGCGGCGCTGGCCGCGGGCAGCCTGGCAGCGGCGGGCACCAGCGTCGCCGCACCCGCCGCACCCGCGGCAGCGCGGCCGGCGGCGGCCGGCGAGGCCGTCACCCCGCAGGCGGTGAACAACCTCGGCCTGAGCGCCGCCCAGGCGAAGAAGGTGCAGCGCTGGCTGAAGACGTACTGGAAGTACCGGGGCTCCGTCGACGGCAAGCTCGGCACCGAGAGCTGGAAGGCGTTCCAGCGCTGCCTGAAGAAGTACTGGGGCTACACCGGCCCGATCGACGGCGTCGTCGGCAAGGGCACGGTCAAGGCGCTCCAGCGGCTGCTGAAGGACGGCTACGGCTACCGCGGCCGCATCGACGGCATCGCCGGCTCCGGCACCAAGGCCGCGTTCAAGCGGTTCGCCGACGCCCACTGAGGCACGCCACCGCCGGTCCGTCCGGATCCCCTCCGCCCCACTGCCGGGCAGAGGCTCCGGGCGGACCGCCCGGCACGGGGGCAGCACGCGGGGAACGAACCGCCTGCGGAGGGCGTGGGAGCGCCCGGCCGGGTTACCCGGCCGGTATGGCGAAGCTGCACGTACCCCGGCGGCACCCCCGGCAGGCCGCCGACGAGGCCCCGGCACCGCGGATCCCGGCGCCGGACGAGGCCGGCCCCGCCCCGGAGGTCGAGTGGCGGGCACCGCGGACCCCCGCGAAGCTGCCCCGCCGCGCGTGGGCCGCGGCCTTCAGGGGCGCCCTGCGCGAGTTCGCGGACGACGAGCTGACCGACCGGGCCGCGGCACTCACCTACTACGCCGTGCTGTCCCTGTTCCCCGCCCTGCTGGTGCTGGTCTCCCTGCTGGCCGTCGGCGGCAGATCGCTCACCGACCGCGTCCTGGCCGACCTGAACGGCCTCGCGCCCGGCCCCGCCCGGGACATCCTCACCCGGGCCGTGCAGCAGCTGCGCGACGGCGCCGGGGCCGGCTCGGTCGTGGCCCTGGCCGGCATCGTGCTCGCCGTGTGGTCGGCCTCCGGCTACGTGGCCGCGTTCATCCGTGCCGCCAACGCCGTCTACGACATGCCCGAGGGCCGCCCGGTGTGGAAGATCCTCCCGGTGCGCGTCGGCGTGACCGTCCTGCTGATGGTCCTCACCGCGGCCGGCGCGCTCATCGTGGTCTTCACCGGTACCCTGGCCCGCCGTGCCGGGCAGGCGCTGGGCGTCGGCGACACGGCGCTGACCGTCTGGGCGATCGCCAAGTGGCCGGTGCTGGTCCTGCTCGTCACCGTGATGATCGCCATCCTCTACTGGGCCGCCCCGAACGCGAGGGTCAAGGGCTTCGCCTGGATCACCCCCGGCAGCTTCCTCGCCCTGCTGATCTGGTTGGCCGCCTCCGCCGGCTTCGCGTTCTACGTCGCGAACTTCGGCTCGTACAACAAGACGTACGGCACCATGGCCGGCGTCATCGTCTTCCTGGTGTGGCTGTGGATCACCAACCTGGCCATCCTGCTGGGCCTGGAGTTCGACGCGGAGACCATGCGGCAGCGGGCCATCGCCGGTGGCCATCCGCCCCGGGCCGAGCCCTACACCCAGCCCCGCGACACCCGGAAGTGGAGCGAGGAGGACGTACGCCGCCTGGACGAGTCCTGACGGCGACGCCCCCCTCCCGCGTCACGCCGCGTACCCGCCGTCCACCGAGAACTCCGCGCCCGTCACGTACGCCGCCCGGGGGCCCGCGAGGAACGCCACCATGGACGCCACCTCGTCGGCCGTGCCGTAGCGGCCCAGCGCCGTCATGGCGGCCTGGCCCGACGCGTACGGACCGTCCGCGGGGTTCATGTCGGTGTCGGTCGGACCCGGGTGCACGACGTTCGCCGTGATGCCCCGCCCGGCCAGTTCGCGCGCCAGCGCCTTGGTCAGCCCGACCATGGCCGACTTGCTCATCGCGTACAGCGTGGCCCCGGGGCCCGGCACCCGCGCCGCGACGCAGCTGCCGATCGTGATGATCCGCCCGCCGGCCCCCATCAGTCCGGCCGCCGTCCGGGCGGCCAGGAACACCCCGCGCACGTTCACCGCCAGCAGCCGGTCGACGTCCGTCAGGGACAGGCTCTCCAGCGGCCCCAGCACGCCCACGGCCGCGTTGCCCACCAGCACGTCCAGCCCGCCCAGTTCCTCCGCCGCGCGCCGTACCGCGCCCGCCGCCTCCGCCGCGTCCCCGGAGTCGGCCCGCAGGGCCACCGCCCGCCGCCCCAGCGCCTCGATGTCCCGTACCACGTCGTCGGCCGCGTCCTTGCCGTGCACATAGGTCAGGGCCACGTCCGCGCCCTCCCGTGCCAGCCGCCGTGCCGTCGCCGCGCCGATGCCCCGGCTGCCGCCGGTGACCAGTACCGTCCTGCCCCGCAGATCCATGTGTGTCGTCATGGCTCCATCCCAGCCGACGGCCCCGGCGGGTACCGGCGGGGAACGGACATCGACCTCCGGGCCGCGGCGGACCGGTACGCGGTCAGCGCCGCGGGACACCGCCCGGGGTGATCAGGCCGGTCTCGTAGGCGAGGATCGTGGCCTGGACCCGGTCGCGCAGGCCCAGTTTGGACAGCAGGGCGTTCACATGGCTTTTCACCGTGCCCGTGGTGACGCCGAGTTCGGCGCCGATCTCCGCGTTGGTCAGTCCACAGGCGATCTTCAGCAGGACCTCCCGCTCCCGCTGGGTGAGCCGGTCCAGGGGCCCGCCGGACGGGGGCGGGGGCGGGGCCGCCCGGGCGAAGGTGTCGATGAGCCGGCGGGTCACGGCGGGCGCCAGGATGCCGTCGCCGGCGGCGACCACCCGGATCGCGGACAGCAGCTGCTCCGGTTCGGCGTCCTTCAGCAGGAACCCGGACGCCCCCGCGCGCAGCGCCTCGTACACGTACTCGTCCAGGTCGAACGTGGTGAGCACCAGCACCCGCGGACCGCCGTCCGACGCGGTGATCAGCCGGGTCGCGGTGAGCCCGTCCATGCCCGGCATCCGGATGTCCATCAGGACGACGTCGGCCTCCCCGGCGGCGGCGAGCGACACCGCCGTCGCCCCGTCACCGGCCTCGGCCACCACGGTCAGACCGGGTTCGGCGTCCACGATGGCGGCGAACCCCGCCCGGACCACGGCCTGGTCGTCGACGACGATCACGCGTACGGCTACGGGGACACCTCCTGGACCGGGGCCGGAACGGCTCCGGCCGGCAACACCACCCGTAGCGTACCGGCCGGTTCGCACACGATCCGCCCCTCGCCCGCGGCGGCCTGCACCCGCAGGCGTTCGGCGACCGGGCCCGCCACGGCGAGCCGTACCCCCGTCACCGTGATCCGCAGGGTGCCGCGCCACCGGCGCAGGCTCACCCGCGCCGGACCCGGGTCGCCCGCGCCGAGCGCCGCCTCGACGATCCGGTACACCGAGACCTGCACCGACGGCGGCAGGTCCCGGCCGGCCTCCGGCAGGCCGCGCAGCCGTACGTCACGGCCGCCGCGGCGCAGCGCACGGCACAGCACCTCCAGATCGCCGACGGCCGGCGACGGAGCGAGCCGGGCGCCGGTCTCGCCGCCGTCGCCCAGACCGTGCAGCATCTCCCGCATCGCGGCCAGCGCCGCCCTGGCCGTGCCGGCCCCCTCCGCCAGGTCCCCGCGCCGGGCCGCGCCGACGAGCGCCCGCGTGTGTTCCAGCACGGCGTCGCGCAACGTGGCCGCCAGCCGACGCCGTTCGGCCTCGGCGGCCCGGTCCGCCTGCCACATCGAGCTGGCGAACGCGAACTCGTCGAACGCCAGCGCGCGCAGCCGGCGGCGCCGTACGACCAGGCCGGCGCCCCACACGGCGGTGAACACCGGAGCCAGCAGGACGGACAGCAGGAAGGCCAGCAGCACGGCACCGCCCGCGCTCGTCGGCTCACCCCCCACCGACCGGTCGGCCCAGGACGCCACCGTCATGGCACCGGCCGTGCCGAGCGCCGCCGCGACCGGCGCCGGCCAGGTGCGCCCGGGCCCCCGCCCGTACGCGGCGACCGCGTACACGGCCAGTGTCTCCACGAGCGCCCCGGCCGGGAGGAACTGGGCCGTGGAGGACGGCAGATGCCACGCCGCGACGGCCGCCGGTCCCGCCCAGGCCGTCGCGAGCACGGCGAGGAGGACGGGCCACGGAGCACGCCGGCGCCACAGCAGGGGCACCGCGTGCAGCACCAGCAGCCCGCAGACGACCAGCAGCGCCGGCAGCGTGGCGCGCCGGGCGGCGGCCGACCAGTCCTCGGTGAGCGCCAGGACGAAGGACAGCGGCAGGATCATCGCCACGGACACGAGCGCCGGATCGGCCAGCCGCTGCTCGCGCAGGACGTCACGCCGCCGGCCGGGCCCGTCCGGCCGCCGCGGTTCGGCGCCGTCGGGCAGCGTCGCGGACACCCGCCAGCCGCCCTCCGGGGTGGGCCCGGCGGTCAGCTCGCCGCCGGCCGCCGCCGCCCGCTCCCGCATCCCGGCCACGCCGCGTCCCCCGCCCAGCCGGCCGGTGCCCTGCGGCGCGGTGCGCGGCGGCGCGTTCTCCACGGTCAGCCTGAGCAGGCCCGCCGCCCGCGTGACCTGGACCCGTGCGGCGGCGCCGGGCGCGTGGCGCAGCGCGTTGGTGAGCGCCTCGCGGACGATGCCGTGGATCGCCTCGGCCGACGGCCCGGCCAGGTCGCCGGGAACCCGCGCCGTGACCGGGCGGCCCAGCCGGCCGAAGCCCGCGACCAGTTCCTCGATCCGGCCGCTCATCGGCCGGTGGTCCGGGCTGTCGGTGTCCCGCAGCAGCCCGACCAGCCGTTGCAGCGCGGTGAGCGTCTCGGCGCCGGTGCGCTCCGCGAACGCCAGTGCCTCGGCGGCGAGGTCCGGCCTGCCGTCCTGGAGCCGGCGCGCGGCGTCGACGGTCACCACGACCGAGGTGAGGTGGTGGGCGCTCACATCGTGCAGTTCGCGGGCCAGCCGCCGGCGCTCCTGGTCGGCCGCCAGCCGGCGGGCGTGCTCCGCGCCGGCCAGCCGCCGGGCCGCGGTGAGCCGGCCGGCGAGCCACTGGCGCCGGGCCTCGCCGAGCCCCGCGCACAGCAGGTAGCCGCCGAGCGCGAGCGCCGTCTCGGCGACCAGCGCGGGCCCGCGGTGCTCCTGCACGGCGGCCAGCACCCACTCGACGCCCACCGCGGCGGCCACGGCCCGTAGCGTCACCGGCACCGGACAGCGCACGGCGACCGAGTACAGGGCGACCAGCGGACCGAGGCCGAGGTAGCCGTCCGGCCAGGCCGGACCGCCCACGGCCAGGGCGCCCAGCGTGCAGGCCAGCGCCCGCACCGGGGCGGTCCGGCGCCGGCTCGCCCCGATCGTCTCCAGCACCACCGCGGCCGCCACGCACAGCAGGGCCGGGCCGCCGGGCGTGCCGAACGGACCGGACCACAGCAGGGCGACCTGCCCGGCCGCCAGCAGCAGCGGCAGGCACCAGTTGCGCATCGTCTCCATGTCGTCGACGAGCGTAGAGGCCGCTCGCGTGCCGGGCACCCGACCTGAGGGGGAGGAGCCTCTCCCACCTGGGGTAGAGACGAGGGCAGGCCACCACCCTCGGGCAGGGCGTCCGTTCCTGCCCCGGGCCGATGGCACCACGCGGTGGGTCCGGCAGGCTGACGGCATGACACAGCCGCAGCTCGCCGAGCAACTGCCGTACCACCGACTGGCCCGACTCTCACCGCGCTACCGGTGGTGGCGCCCCCTGCTGGGGACGCTGGTGGTGGCCGTGACCTATATGGTCGCCCTGGTCCTGCTGATGCTCGCCTGTGAGGTGCTGGGGTCGTCCCTGGGGTACCGGGACGACGCCGACGGCTGGCCGGAGTTCGGCCCGGTCTCGGGCACCGCCGTGGACCTGCTCTCGATCGCGGTGGCGATACCCGTCCTGGCGCTGACCGTGCGCTGGACCGGCAGGCGCCGGGCCGGCACCGTCTCCTCCGTGACCGGCCGGCTCAGATGGCGCTGGCTGCTGCGGTGCGTGCTGACCGCGGTGCCGATCCTCGCCCTGAGCATGGGCGCCGTGCTCCTGCTGCCCGCGGACGGCGGGACGGAGAGCCCGTGGGTGGGCTGGGCGGCCTTCGGCAGGGCCCTCGCCGTGCTGGCGGTGCTCGTGCCGGTGCAGGCCGCCGCCGAGGAGTACGTGTTCCGCGGCTGGCTCACGCAGACGGCCGGGGCGTACCTGCGTTCCCCGTGGGCCGCCCTGTTGCCGCAGGCCGTCCTGTTCGCCGCCGCCCACGGCTGGGGCACCCCGTGGGGCTTCGCCGACCTGGTCGTGTTCGGTGCGGCCGCGGGCTGGCTGACCTGGCGGACGGGCGGACTGGAGGCGTCCATCGCCCTGCACACGGTCAACAACCTCCTCTCCTTCGGCGCCTCGGCCGCCGTGGTGGGCGGG
>NZ_BNBF01000016.1:211001-220455 GCF_014654935.1 Streptomyces capoamus | reverse complement strand
GGGGGCGGAGGCGGAGGCGGGGGCGGTGGCTCGGGCGTCGGCGTGGGGGTGGGGGTGGGCGTCGGCGGGCACGGGGGCGGGGGCGGCTTCGGGCAGGGCGGGTCGGGCCAGTGGTGGCCGCCGGCGTAGGCCACGGCGACCGTGCCGTCCGGGCCCGTCGAGGCGTACGCGCAGGCGTCGGCCGACGCGCTGCCCGCCGGACAGCCCACCAGCGTCCAGGTCAGCGTCAAGAGGGCCACCACCCGGGTGGCGGGCGCGCGTCGGGTCACTTCGGGTCCATGCACGACGAAGATCATGAGGCGCGGGCGCCCGCCGTGCCCGGGAGTACGCCGAGATTGCTCCGAAAGAGGGAGTTGGGGTGATCGCAGGTTTGACGGGCGGAAGTGTCCGTGTCGGACCGCTTGGTCCCGGTACGCGCCCCGGCGGTCGCGTGGACGCGGCACGCGTTCCGGAAAGAAAGTGCGGCCGCCGTTGAACACCGCGGCCCCTTCCCCGCGTACCCATGGCCGTGCGGCGGCGCAGCAGGCGCTGCAATATCCAGGCGATAATGGGGAGTTTGACGATGAAGACCTCCTGGCGGACCGCCTCACTGGTGGCCACAGCCGCTTCGGTGCTGGCGCTGACGACGGCGTGCGGTCAGGACAACGCCACCGCTCCCGCGTCGGCGGCCCAGAACGTCGGGGCCACGGCCGCCGCCGGCGACTACGGCAGCAGCCCGGGCGCCGGGACCGGGACCGTTGCCGGCGCGGGCAACGGGTACGGAGCCGACGGCAGCAAGACCTCCGCCTCCCCGTCCCCGGCGGCCCCCGCGGGCAAGCTCACCGTGGCCGCCAACCCGGACCTGGGCAACGTGCTCACCGACGGGTCCGGCCTCACCCTCTACCGGTTCGACAAGGACACCGCCAACCCGCCCAAGTCCAACTGCGCCGGCGACTGCGCCACCACCTGGCCGCCGGTTCCGGCCGACGACGCCACCGCCGGCGCCGGCATCGACAAGGCGCTGCTCGGCGAGGTCACCCGTGCCGACGGCAGCAAGCAGCTCACCATCGGCGGCTGGCCTGCCTACCGCTACGCCAAGGACGTCAACGCCGGTGACGTCAACGGCCAGGGCGTCGGCGGCAAGTGGTTCGCGCTCGCCCCCGACGGCAAGAAGGCCACGCTGTCCGCCCTGCCCGGCCTGTCCGTCCGCAAGGACCCCAAGCTCGGCGACATCGTCGTCGACAAGAAGGGCATGACGGTCTACCGCTTCATGAAGGACCAGGCCTGGCCGAAGTCCGTCTCCAACTGCACCGGGGCCTGCCTGGAGAAGTGGCCGGCCGTCGGCCCGGTCAACGCCGACGACACCGAGGGCGTGAAGAAGAAGGGCCTGATGCCGTTCACCCGCCCCGACGGGGTCAAGCAGATGACCGTCAACTGCTGGCCGATCTACACCTTCTCCGGGGACAAGGCCCCGGGCGACACCAACGGTCAGGGCGTCGGCGGCACGTGGTACGCCGTCTCGCCCGACGGCAAGCCGGTCGGCGCGCCGGGCAAGTAGATCACCTCCCCAGGGTCGATCGTCCCGCCCGGCCCGGCGCGCGGCCGCAGATCCGCCCCCTCCGCACCGCACGGAGGGGGCGGATCGCTGTGTGCGGCGGGTGCGCACCTGGCCGGACAGCCGTCACACAGCGGGGCCATACGGGCACTTGCCGCAGGCAGTGACCGGGAACGGACGGTCAATTTCCGGTTCGGGTCGCCCGTTTGGCGGGCGATCAGTAGCCTCAGCTCGAACACCGGATCGCCCGTCCCTGCCGTCCACGCCTTGGAGTGATACATGGAGCGCCCCGCCTGGGCCCCCCGGAGCATCGACATCTCGGTGCCGAGCGTCTCGCGGATCTACGACTACTACCTGGGCGGTTCGCACAACTTCGAGGTGGACCGGGAAGCGGCCCGCAAGGCCATGCGGTTCATGCCGGGGCTGCCGAAGATCATGCAGGCCAACCGGGCGTTCATGCGCCGGGCCGTGCGGTTCGCGGCCGGGGAGGGCATCACCCAGTTCCTCGACATCGGCTCGGGCATCCCGACCTTCGGCAACGTCCACGAGGTGGCGCAGGCGGCCGTGCCCGGCGCCCGCGTCGTCTACGTCGACCACGACCCGGTGGCCGTCGCCCACAGCGAGGCGGTGCTGGCCGGCAACGACGACACCGACGTGATCGCGGCGGACCTGTGCAAGCCCCAGGAGATCCTCACCAGCCCCCGGCTGGACCGCCTGATCGACCTGAATCGGCCAGTGGCCCTGCTCCTCGTTGCCATACTGCACTTCGTGGAAGACGCGGACGACCCGTACGGTGCGGTGGCCGAGCTGCGCGAGGCGCTCGCGCCCGGCAGCCTGCTGATCCTCACCCATGCCTCGTACGAGGGAATCCCGCTGCCCGCCGAGCGCGCCGAGGGCGCGGTGGACGTGTACAAGGACATTCGCAACCCGCTGATCATGCGCTCGCGCGAGGAGATCGCGCGGTTCTTCGAGGGGTACGACATGGTGGAACCCGGACTGGTGCCGATGCCGCACTGGCGCCCGGACTCTGCACCGGAGGACGAGGATCCCTACGCCTTCTCCGGATTCGCCGGCGTGGGGCGTACGGCGTGAGCGCGGAGCCGGACGAGCCGGAGGGCAGACTGCGCCGGCTGACGACGATCTGGAGCCGGGCACTCTTCCCGGTGACGTCGACGTCGCTCACCCGTGCCGAGTTCGAGGAACAACTCCTGCCGCTCGCGCGCCGGTTGAGCGAACTGCTGCGTGCCCGCAACTTCGACGCGGACGCGGCAAAGGGCGTCGGGGCCGCCCTGGTGGCGGCACACTGCACCGACCCCGAGGCGCTCGCCCGCACCCTGGACTGCGTCGACGCCTACCTGGTCCTGTACTGCGGCGGGGACGGCCCCCAGGACGAACTGCGCATGCGTTCCTCGCGGTTGCAGCACGCGATGGCCGCCGGCTACGCCGTGGCGCTGCGCGAGCGCACCCTCGCCGAACAAGAGGCCATCGCCCAGGCCGCGTTGCGGGCCCAGGGCGTGGTGGCCCAGGCGCTGCACGCGAGCGAGGCCCGTTTCCGCGCCGTCTTCGAGGGGGCCGCGATAGGAATCGGCATCGCCGACCTCGACGGCAACGTCCTCCAGGTCAACAAGGCGTTGCTGCGCATGTTCGGTCTCTCCGAGCAGACCCTGCGCGGCCGCCGCGTCCAGGACTGGGTCCACCCCGAGGACGCCCCGCAGACCTGGCGGCTCTACGAGGAACTGGTGCGCGGCGACCGCGAGCACTACCACGTGGAGAAGGCCTTCAACCGCCCCGACGGCACCGCGCTGTGGACCAACCTGACCGTCTCCCTGCTCCGGGACGCCGACGGCACCCCGCAGTACCAGCTCGCCCTCATGGAGGACACCACCGAGCGCCGGCTGCTCAACCTCCGGCTGCGCTACGAGGCCACGCACGACGCCCTCACCGGCCTGCCCAACCGCTCCCTGTTCTTCGAACGGCTGGAGAAGGCGCTCGGCGCGGGCGAGGGCCAGCGCTTCGGCCTGTGCTACCTGGACCTGGACGGCTTCAAGACCATCAACGACAGCCTGGGCCACGCGGCCGGCGACCGGCTGCTGGTCGAGGTCGCCGACCGGCTGCAGTCCTGCGCGACGGCGCCCGGCGAGATGGTCGCCCGGCTCGGCGGCGACGAGTTCGTGGCCCTCACCACCGGTCCCGGCACCGAGCGCACGGTGGACGAACTCGCCGAGCGCATCATGAACGCGCTGGTCACCCCGATCAGCATCGACGGCCGCGACCTGCTGGTCCGCGGCAGCCTCGGCATCGTGGAGGGCCCGGCCGGCGAACGCACCGCCGCCGAGGTCCTGCGCAGCGCGGACATCACCATGTACCGGGCGAAATCGGCCGGCGGAAACCGCTCCGAACTCGCCGACCCGGAGGCCGACGCCCGCGCCATCACCCGCCACGGCCTGACCACCGCCCTGCCGACCGCCCTGGAACGCGGCGAGTTCTTCATCGAGTACCAGCCGCTCGTCCACCTCGGCGACGGCAGCGTGCGCGGCGCCGAGGCCCTGGTGCGCTGGCTGCACCCGCAGCACGGCGTGCTCGGCCCCGACCGGTTCATCCCGCTCGCCGAACACACCGGGCTGATCGTGCCGCTGGGCCGCTGGGTCCTGGAGGAGTCGATCCGCCAGGCCCGTGCCTGGCGCGAACGCTACGGCGAGCAGACCACCGCCGGCCCGCTGCGCATCAACGTCAACCTCTCCCCGTGCCAGCTCAGTCATCCCGGGCTGGTCCAGGACACCGTCGACATCCTCGAACGCTCCGGTGTCACCCCGGACGCCCTCTGCCTGGAGGTCACCGAGTCCGCGCTCATCGGCGCCGACGACGACCTGCTCAAACCCCTGCGCCGGCTGGCCGAGATGGGCGTCGACATCGCCCTGGACGACTTCGGCACCGGCTACTCCAACCTGGCCAACCTGCGCCGCCTGCCGGTGAGCGTCCTCAAGCTGGACCGCTCCTTCACCCAGAGCATGCAGCAGTTCCCCGCCGACCCCGTCGACCTGAAGATCGTGGAAGGCATCGTCTCCCTCGCCCACAACCTCGACCTGGCGGTCACGGTCGAGGGCGTGGAGACCGGCGCCCAGGCCGAACAGCTGCGGATACTGGGTTGCGACACGGCCCAGGGCTGGTACTACGCCCGCCCCGGGCCGCCGGAGCGGCTCCAGGAGCTGGCGTTGGTGGACGCGACCGGCTGACCGGTCCCGGACCCGCCGCCGTCCCCGTCCCGGGCGGTCGCGGCCACGGCGGTCGCCGCCCGGACGAGGGCCGCGGTGGCCGGGGAGCGGGACTGCTGCGGCCAGGCGACCGCCAGCAGCGAGGGCGGCGCGTCCGGAACGGCCCGGTAGACGACGCCCGGACGCGGGTAGCGGCCGGCGACGGACGCCGGCAGCAGCGTGCACAGCTCGCCCAGAGCGACCCGGGTGAGCAGTTGGGCGAGATCGCGGCCCCCCTTCCGCGTCTCCTCCAGGAACCGGTGCAGGTCTCCGGGCCGCAGCCCGAGGTCGGCGAGCAGGACGTGGGCACGGGCGGCGAGCGGATGGGCCGCGCCGAGCGCCGCGACACGCGGCTCGGCGATCAGGGTCTCGCTGTCCAGCCCGGTGCGGTCGAAGGGCTCGTGGACGAGTGCGGCGTCGGCCTCGCCGCACCGCAGCAGCCGCGGCTGTTCCAGCCAGCCGCACAGCCGGACCGTCACCGGCAGGGCGGCGGGGTCGGCGGCGAAGCGCTCCAGGACCGGTTCCAGCAGTCCGCCGTCGCCGTCGGCCTTGACCGCCAGGACCAGTTTCCGGTCCGGGCCGGCCGCACGCCGGGCCCGCCGCCCGGCCGCCTCCAGGGCGTCCAGCGCGAACCGCGCCTCCGCGAGGAGCACCTCGCCCGCCCGGGTCAGGGCGACGCTGTGCGTGGTCCGTTCGAAGAGGGTCACCCCGAGGTCCGCCTCCAGCCGGCGGATCGCCCGGGACAGGGGCGGGGCGGAGATGCCCAGCCGGTCAGCGGCGCGGGCGAAGTTCAGTTCCTCGGCGACGGCGACGAAGTAGCGCAGCGGGCGGGACTCCATGACGTCGCCCTCCCTCCGGTATTGCCCTGAGGGTAACAAGCGCGAGCGGAACGGTCCTTCAGCTCCCGGGCGCCGCACGGCAGGGTTGATCCCGTTCCCCCAGCCCTTTCCGCCAGGAGCCACCCATGATCCTCGTCACCACCCCGACCGGGCAGATCGGCAGCCAGGTCCTCGACTCGCTCCTCGACGCCGGGGACGCGGCGGGGGACGTCCGCGTGATCGTCCGCGATCCCGCGCGCCTGCCCCCGCACGTGCGCGACCGGGTCGAGACCGTCACCGGCTCGCACGCCGACCCGGAGGTCACGGCCAAGGCGTGCGCGGGCGTCGACCGCGTCTTCTGGCTGGTGCCGCCGGCGCCCACCGCCGACAGCGTCGACGGCCACTTCCGCGCCTTCACCCGGCCGCTGGTCGACGCGATCCGCACCGGGGGTGTCGAACGGGTCGTCGCCGTCTCCACCCTGGGCCGCGGTGTCGCCCGCGACGCCGGGCAGATCTCGGCCTCGCTGGCCATGGACGACGTGGTCCGGGCCACCGGGGTCCACCACCGGGCGCTGTGTCCGCCGTACCTCATGGAGAACCTGCTCCACCAGGTGGCGGCGATCCGCGGGAGCGGAGTGCTCGCCATGGCCACGTACGGCGACCGGGTGCTGCGCACCTGCGCCACCCGTGACGTCGGCGCGACGGCCGCGCGGCTGCTGCTCGACGGTTCCTGGACCGGCCAGGACGACGTCCCGGTGGTCGGTCCGGACGCGCTCACGCCCGAGGACATGGCGCGCGTCGTCGCCGAGGTCCTGGGCCGGCCGGTCCGTTTCCAGCGGCTCGACGCGGCGGAGTACGCGGCCGCGCTGCGGCGGCACGGCGCGAGCGAGGACTGGGCGCGGGCCCTCACCGACCTCGCGACCGCCACCGCCGAGCAGGGCTTCTACGGCAGCACCGCCCCCTCCAGTCCCGATACGGCACCCACCTCGTTCCGCAGCTGGTGCGAGCGGGTCCTCCGGCCGGCCGTCCTGAACGCCGGCGGCTGACCAGGCCCGGCACCCGGCCGGCACACGGTCCGCCGGCGGTCCCGCCGCCACGGCGTACGGCGGGCGCCCCGGCGCCCCCGGCCGGTGCCCGCCCGTACCGTCCGCGACCGCGCCGGTCAGCGTTCGAGCAGCATTCGCTGCAGTTCCCGGGCCGCCCTCGGCGGCGCCACGTCGCTGCGGTGGGCGAGGGCGATGGTGCGGTGGAGGCCGGGGCGGGCCAGGGGGGTGACGCGCAGCCCGCGCCCGGTGCGGGCGGCCACCATGCGGGGGACGACGGCCACACCGAGACCCGCGCGGACGAACCCGAGCACCGCGTCCATCTCGCCGCCCTCCACGGCGAAGTCCGGCTCGAACCCGGCGGAGCGGCACGCGGCGACGGTCAGTTCCCGCAGGTCGTAGCCGTGCCGGAACATCACGAGCCGCTCGCGCTCCAGGTCGCCGATCTCCACCGGCCGTCCGTCCCGGCCGGGCACCGGCGCCTCCGGCGAGGACACCACCACCAGGTCCTCCCGCAGCAGCTCCACGGTCGTCAGCGCGGGCGCCGGCGTCGGCAGCGGCAGGACGACCAGCGCGAGGTCGAGCGCGCCGCGCGCCAGCTCCCGCACCAGGTCGTGCGAGCCGCCCTCCTCGATCAGCAGCCGGATGCCGGGATAGCGGTCGTGGAAGGCCCGCAGCACGTCCGGCAGCAGTCCCGTGCACAGGCTCGGCGTCGCACCCAGCCGGACCCGCCCCCGCCGCAGCTGCACCAGCTCCTGCACCTCGTGCCGGGCGGTGTCCGCGTCGGCCAGGATGCGCCGGGCGAGCGGCAGCAGCGCCTCGCCGGCGTCGGTGAGTGTGATGTTGCCCCGGGCGCGCAGGAACAGATCCGCGCCCAACTCCCGCTCCAGCGCCTTGATCTGCTGGGACAGCGACGGCTGGGCGACATGGACCAGCTCGGCGGCCCGGGTGAAGTGCCGGGCCTCGGCGACGGCCACGAAGTACTGGAGCTGCTGGAACTGCACCCCACCAGCATAGCTTCCGCCTATGGAAACGAGCCGGACCATGTCTTGGACCGATCGGGACCTTCGGCCCTAGCGTGCTGTTCCATGGCACTGGCAACGCGGACGGACCGACGGCCGTCCATGGCGCGCACCATGTGGGACTCCTCCGTCGGCAAGAAGACCGTGATGGCCGTCAGCGGCCTGATCATGCTGCTGTACCTGGTCGCGCACATGATCGGCAATCTGAAGATCTACTTCGGCGCGGGCGAGTTCAACCACTACGCGCACTGGCTGCGCACCGTGGGCGAACCCTTCATGCACTACGAGTGGACGCTCTGGCTCATCCGGACCGTCCTCGTCGTCGCCGTGGTCGCCCACGCCACGTCCGCCTACCAGCTCAGCCGCCGCGACATCAGGGCGCGGCCCAGCAAGTACGTGCACAGGAAGCCGCGGGCCGGCTACGCGACCCGCACCATGCGCTGGGGCGGCGTCATCCTCGGCCTCTTCATCGTCTGGCACATCCTCGACCTGACCACCGGCACCGTGCACTCCGGCGGCTTCCAGGAGGGCCACCCGTACCAGAACGTCGTGGACACCTTCTCCACCTGGTACGGCAACACCGTCTACATCGTCGCGATGCTGGCGCTCGGCCTGCACATCCGGCACGGCTTCTGGAGCGCCGCCCAGACCCTCGGCATCGGCAGCCGCAGCCGCGACCGCGCCCTCAAGACCCTCGCGAACGTCCTCGCGCTGCTGCTCACGGCCGGCTTCGTCGCCGTACCCGTGGGCGTCATGACCGGAGTGGTGAGCTGACATGACTGCCTACGCCGACTACACGACCGGCGCGCCGGTCACCGACACCAAGGCCCCCGCCGGGCCCGTCCACGAACGCTGGGACAGGCGCCGCTTCGAGGCGAAGCTGGTCAACCCCGCCAACCGGCGCAAGCACACGGTCATCGTCGTCGGCACCGGCCTGGCCGGCGGCTCCGCGGGCGCCACGCTCGCCGAACAGGGCTACCACGTCGTCCAGTTCTGCTACCAGGACTCACCGCGCCGCGCCCACTCCATCGCCGCGCAGGGCGGCATCAACGCGGCGAAGAACTACCGCAACGACGGCGACTCCGTGCACCGCCTGTTCTACGACACCGTCAAGGGCGGCGACTTCCGGGCCCGCGAGTCCAACGTCCACCGGCTCGCGCAGATCTCGGTCGAGATCATCGACCAGTGCGTGGCCCAGGGCGTGCCGTTCGCCCGCGAGTACGGCGGCCTGCTCGACACCCGCTCCTTCGGCGGCGTCCAGGTCTCGCGCACGTTCTACGCCCGCGGCCAGACGGGCCAGCAGCTGCTGCTGGGCGCCTACCAGGCACTGTCCCGGCAGATCGCCGCGGGGAACGTGGAGCTGCACCCGCGCACCGAGATGCTCGACCTGATCGTGGTCGACGGGCGGGCCCGCGGGATCGTGGCGCGCGATCTCGTCACCGGGAGGATCGACACCTACTTCGCGGACGCCGTCGTCCTGGCCACCGGCGGCTACGGCAACGTCTTCTACCTGTCGACCAACGCCATGAACTCCAACGCGACCGCGATCTGGCGGGCGCACCGGCGCGGCGCCTACTTCGCCAACCCCTGCTTCACGCAGATCCACCCCACCTGCATCCCGCGCACCGGCGACCACCAGTCCAAGCTCACGCTGATGAGCGAGTCGCTGCGCAACGACGGCCGGATCTGGGTGCCCAGGGCCCAGGGCGACACCCGCCCGCCGCACGAGATCCCCGAGGACGAGCGCGACTACTACCTGGAGCGCATCTACCCGTCCTTCGGCAAC
>NZ_BNBF01000016.1:209908-210956 GCF_014654935.1 Streptomyces capoamus | reverse complement strand
CTCGTGCCCCGGGACATCGCCTCCCGTGCCGCGAAGAACGTCTGCGACGAGGGCAGGGGAGTGGGCCCCGGCGGGCAGGGCGTCTACCTGGACTTCGCCGACGCCGTCCGGCGCATGGGCCGCAAGGCCGTCGAGGCCAAGTACGGCAACCTCTTCGACATGTACCAGCGGATCACCGACGAGGATCCGTACCAGGTGCCGATGCGGATCTACCCGGCCGTGCACTACACGATGGGCGGCCTCTGGGTCGACTACGACCTCCAGACCACGATCCCCGGGCTGTTCGCGATCGGCGAGGCCAACTTCTCCGACCACGGCGCCAACCGGCTCGGCGCCTCCGCGCTGATGCAGGGCCTCGCGGACGGCTACTTCGTGCTCCCGGCCACCATCAACGACTACCTGGCCCGTACCCCGCACCAGGAGCCGGTCACCGAGGACCACCCCGTCGTCCAGGAGACGCTGGCCGAGACCGAGGACCGGATCAACCTGCTGCTCGCCGTGGACGGTGACCGCACCCCGGACTCCTTCCACCGCGAACTCGGTGAGCTGATGTGGGAGTTCTGCGGCATGGCCCGCAGCGACGCGGGACTGCGCAAGGCCCTGGAGCGCATCCCGCAGATCCGCGAGGAGTTCTGGCGGCGGATCAGGGTGCCCGGCACCGGCGAGGAGTTCAACCAGTCGCTGGAGAAGGCCAACCGGATCGTCGACTACCTGGAACTCGCCGAGCTGATGTGCCTCGACGCGCTGCACCGCACCGAGTCCTGCGGCGGCCACTTCCGCGAGGAGTCCCAGACCCCGGACGGCGAGGCGGCCCGCAAGGACGACGCGTTCTCCTACGCGGCCGCCTGGGAGTTCACCGGCACCGGCGAGGCCCCCGTCCTGCACAGGGAAGACCTGGTCTTCGAGTACGTCCACCCCACCCAGCGGAGCTACGCATGAAGCTCACCCTGCGCGTCTGGCGGCAGAAGAACGCCGACGCCGAAGGAGCGATGTCCACCTACGAGGTGGACGGCATCTCGCCCGACATGTCCTTCCTGGAGATGCTGGA
>NZ_BNBF01000016.1:207167-209859 GCF_014654935.1 Streptomyces capoamus | reverse complement strand
CGTCCTCAACGAACGGCTCATCCTCTCCGGCGAGGAGCCGGTCGCCTTCGACCACGACTGCCGCGAGGGCATCTGCGGCGCGTGCAGCCTCGTCATCAACGGCGATGCGCACGGGCCGGAGCGCACCACCACCTGCCAGCTGCACATGCGGTCCTTCCGGGACGGCGACACGATCGACGTCGAGCCGTGGCGGGCGTCCGCGTTCCCCGTGATCAAGGACCTGGTGGTGGACCGGTCGGCGTTCGACCGGATCATCCAGGCCGGCGGCTACATCACCGCGCCGACCGGGTCCGCGCCGGAGGCCCACGCCACCCCGGTGCCCAAGGCCGACGCCGACTTCGCGTTCGAGCACGCGGAGTGCATCGGGTGCGGGGCGTGCGTGGCCGCGTGCCCGAACGGCGCGGCGATGCTGTTCACCTCCGCCAAGGTCAACCACCTCAACGTGCTGCCGCAGGGCGCGCCCGAGCGGGAGACGCGGGTGCTGGACATGGTGGCCCAGATGGACGCGGAGGGCTTCGGCGGCTGCACGCTGGCCGGGGAGTGCGCGACCGCCTGCCCCAAGGGGATACCGCTGGTGTCGATCACCGGCATGAACAAGGAGTGGCTGAGGGCCGCCCGGAAGGCGGGCGGGCGGTAACACCCGAGAACGTTCGCCGATCGGTGGACGGGCGGGGCCGGGAGGTGCTCCCCGGCCCCGTCTGGTGTTTCCGGCCCCGGTCCGCCCGGACGGCCCACCGAGGCGTTCACCGCCCTCACATCCGCGCTCCCGGCACCGGTCACACGCACGCCAACCGGCGTCGGAAGAACTGGAGCGGCGGGCCGTGGCCATCCGGTCCGCCGCCCCTGCCGCCCACCCGGCCCGTGCCCAGGAGAGAGCCATGACCGGCGTGACCACCCTCGACCGTCCCCCGCAGCCCGCGGCTCCCGCCCGCTACACCGTCACCCTCGCCCGCGACGAGGCCGACGTGCGTGCCGCGCAGCGGCTGCGGCACGACGTCTTCGCCGGGGAGCTGGGGGCCCTGCTGACCAGCCCCGAACCGGGGTACGACATCGACGCCTTCGACGCCTACTGCGACCACCTCCTCGTCCGCGAGCAGACCACCGGGCAGGTTGTCGGCACCTACCGGCTGCTGCCCCCCGAGCGGGCCGCGGTCGCCGGCCGGCTCTACTCCGAGGGCGAGTTCGACCTGACCGCGCTCGACGAGATCCGGCCCGGTCTGGTCGAGGCCGGCCGCTCCTGCGTGCACCCCGACCACCGCGACGGCGCCGTCATCGGCCTGATCTGGGCCGGGCTGGCCCGCTACATGACCGACCGGGGCCACGAGTGGCTCGCGGGCTGCTGCTCCGTCCCGCTCGCCGACGGCGGTGCCCTGGCCGCCGGCACCTGGGAGCGGGTCCGCGACCGGCACCTCTCGCCCGCGCGGTTGCGGGTCCGGCCACTGCTGCCGTGGACGCCCGGTCCACAGGCCCCGGCCGCAGGCACCGGCCTTCCCGCCCTGCTGCGCGGCTACCTCAGGCTCGGCGCCTGGGTGTGCGGCGAACCCGCGCACGACCCGGCGTTCGGGGTCGCCGACCTGTACGTGCTGCTGTCGATGCGCCGGGTCCACCCGCGCTACCTGCGGCACTTCCTCTCCCTCGTCCCGGCTCGATGAGCGCCTGGCTGCCCACCGCGCCGTGCACCCCGGACGCCTGCGCGGAGCCGGGTCCGGCCGCCGCGGCCGTACCCCGTGCCGTGCTGCGGCTGACCGCGGTGGCGGCCCTGGTGCTGGCCGGGGCGGTGCTGCTCCCGCTCGGCCGCCGGATCCCGCCCGAGTGGGTGGCGCGGTGGTGCCGGACGATCGTGCGGGCCGCCGGGGTGCGGGTGCGCATCACCGGCGCCGCGCCGCCGGACGGCGGGCTGCTGCTGGTCGCCAACCACGTCTCCTGGCTGGACGTCCCGCTGCTCACCGCCGTACGCCCCGCCCGGATGCTCGCCAAGAGCGAGGTCGGGCGGTGGCCCGTGGCGGGCGCGCTCGCCGCGCGCGGCGGGGCGCTGTTCATCGAACGGGACCGGCTGCGCGCCCTGCCCCGCACGGTCGCCGGGATCGCCGGCGCCCTGCGGGCGGGCGCGGCCGTGACCGCCTTCCCCGAGGGCAGCACCTGGTGCGGTCGCGCCCACGGCCGGTTCCGCCGGGCCGTCTTCCAGGCCGCGCTGGACGCGGGCGTGCCCGTCCAGCCGGTCAGCCTGCGCTACCGCCGGCAGGACGGCGGGCCCGGAACCGCCGCCGCCTTCGTCGGGGAGGACACCCTGCCGGCCTCCCTGTGGCGGGTGGCCCGGTGCCGCGGCCTGGTCGCCGAGGTGGAGGTCCGGCCGCTGATCCCGCCGGGGGCCCACCCCGACCGGCGTTCCCTGGCCCGGGCCGCCCAGCCGGCGGCCCCGGAGCCGGCCTGGACGCACGCGGCGCTGGTGACCGCCGCGGGGCGCACCGCCGTCCACGCATGAGGGAAGAACGCATGTCGGGAATGCCCTGAATGCGTAATTCTGGTGCGAGAGGGAAGTCGGAAACTGCACATCACTACTCCCTGAGGAGCGTGTGCCCATGTCTACGGGAACGCTTCTGGCGATCATCATCCCCATCGTGGTGGTGATCGCCCTGGCCGCTGTGGCGGTCTCACTGCTGATGCGACGCCGTCACCTCCGTGAGCGCTTCGG
>NZ_BNBF01000016.1:204631-207133 GCF_014654935.1 Streptomyces capoamus | reverse complement strand
CCCGGAGTACGAACGGACGGTCGAGGGATCCGACAGCCGGCTCGCCGCCGAGCGTGAACTGAGGGAGCGCGAGAGGCGACACGACTCACTGGAGATCAAGGCGCTGCCCCCCGTCTCACGGGACCGCTACACGCGGGAGTGGACCAGCGTCCAGGAGGAGTTCGTCGACCGGCCGGAGGACGCGGTGCACGACGCGGACCGGCTGGTGACCTCGCTGATGCACGAGCGCGGCTATCCGACGGAGGGGTTCGAGCAGCAGATGAAGGACCTCTCGGTGGAACACAGCTCCACGCTGGAGCATTACCGGGCCGCGCATGAGGTGGAGGCCCTCTCCACCCGCAAGCAGGCGACGACCGAACAGCTGCGGGGCGCCATGGTGCACTACCGCGCCCTGTTCGACGAGTTGCTCTCCGACGGCGGCGGCCGGGCGCAGCCCGCCCGGTCCTGACCGCGATCATCACTGCGCACGGAGGAACGCATGCACAGCAACGACGACGTGGGGCGCCCCGCCGGCGATCTGTCGACCGAGGACCTCGCCCAGCCGGCCAACACCGGTGCGGACGCCGAGCCGGAGGGAGCCCCCTCGGGAGCCCCGGTGTACCCCGGCGAGAGCACCGGCACGCCGGGTGCCGCGGAGCAGAGCACGGACGACACGGCCGCCGGCGGTGACGCCGGTGCCGGTCCCGACGCGGGGGAGACGGCCGAGGCCCCGGCCGCCACGGCCGCGGAGGACGACGCCCCGCAACTGCTGACGGACGACGAGGAGCGAACCTTCCGCGACCGCTGGCAGGCGATCCAGAACCGGTTCGTGGACGACCCCCGCGAGGCCGTGCACGACGCCGACGCCCTGGTCGCGGACGTCATGCAGACCCTGGCCTCCACCTTCGCCCAGCACAAGAAGGACCTGGAGGGTCAGTGGGCCGAGGGCGAGAAGGTGGACACGGAGGAACTCCGCGGGGCGCTGCGGCGCTACCGTTCCTTCTTCAACCGCCTGCTGAGCACCTGAGTCCCGGTCCGCCCCCCGGCGCCCCGCCCCGCTTCAGGGCATGACCCGCGCGAGGTAGGGCGCCGTGGCGCTGCCTTCGGCCCGTGCCACCTGCCGCGGCGGCCCGGCCGCCACGATCCGGCCGCCCCGGTCGCCGCCGCCCGGCCCCAGGTCGATCACCCAGTCGGCACCCGCGACCACCGTCATGTCGTGCTCGACCACGACGACGGTGTGCCCGGCGTCGACCAGCCCGTGCAGCCGCTCCGTCAGCACCTCCACGTCGGCCGGGTGCAGTCCGGTCGTCGGCTCGTCCAGCAGGTACAGCGTGTGGCCGCGGCGCCCGCGCTGGAGTTCGCTCGCCAGCTTGATCCGCTGCGCCTCCCCGCCGGACAGCTCGGTCGCCGGCTGGCCGAGCCGCAGATAGCCGAGGCCCACGTCGAGCAGGGTGCCCAGGCTGCGGGCGGCGCCCGGGGCGTCCGCGAAGAAGTCCGCGGCGGCCTCCACCGTCAGGTCGAGCACCTCGGCGATGCTGCGGCCCCGGTACGTCACCTCGAGCGTCTCGGGGTTGTAGCGGGCGCCGCCGCAGTCCGGGCAGGGCGCGTACGTACTCGGCAGGAACAGCAGCTCCACGCTGACGAACCCCTCGCCCTGGCAGGTCTCGCAGCGCCCTCCCGCCACGTTGAAGGAGAACCGCCCCACCCCGTACCCGCGCGCCCGCGCCTCCTCGGTGCCGGCGAACACCTTGCGCACGACGTCGAACAGGCCCGTGTAGGTGGCCAGGTTGGACCGCGGGGTGCGCCCGATGGGCCGCTGGTCGACCCGGACCAGCCGTTCGACGTCCTCCAGGTCCCCGGTCAACTCGCCGACGAGCGTGGACTTCCCGGAACCGGAGACACCGGTGACCGCGGTGAACGCGCCGAGCGGGAACGCGGCCGTCACCTCGCGCAGGTTGTGCCGCGTCACCGGGCCCACCGTCAGCCAGCCGCGCGGCTCGCGGACGTCGCGCGCCGGCCCGGGGGACTCGTCGAAGAGGAACGCGGCCGTCGCCGACTCCTCGACCGAGGCCAGCTCGGCCGGCGGCCCGCTGTACAGCACCCGCCCGCCGTGCTCGCCCGCGCCGGGACCCACGTCGACCACCCAGTCGGCGCGGCGCACCACGTCCAGGTGGTGTTCCACCACGAACACCGAGTTCCCGGCGGCCCTCAGCCGGGCCAGCACGGCCAGCAGTGCCTCGGTGTCCGCCGGGTGCAGCCCGGCGGACGGCTCGTCGAGCACGTACACCACACCGAACAGCCCGGAGCGCAACTGGGTGGCGAGCCGCAGCCGCTGCAGTTCGCCCGCGGACAGGGTGGGGGTGGCCCGGTCCATGCTGAGGTAGCCGAGGCCCAGCTCGACCACCGGCGCGATCCGGGACTTGAGGTCGGCCGTGAGCACCCTGGCGATCTCGTCACCGCCGTCGAGGAGCCCCGCCAGGTCGGTCAGCGGCAGCGCGGCCAGCTCGGCGACGGTCCGGCCGC
>NZ_BNBF01000016.1:169117-204599 GCF_014654935.1 Streptomyces capoamus | reverse complement strand
CGAAGGTCACCGCGAGCGCCTCGGGCCGCAGCCGGCTGCCCCCGCAGGCCGGGCAGGGCGCGCTGGTCAGGAACCGTTCCGCCTTCGCCCGCAGGGTGGGCGACCTGGTGTCGGAGAAGGTCTTCAGCACGTACCGGCGGGCGCTCATGTAGGTGCCCTGGTAGGGCCGTTGGATGCGGTCCGCGTCCCGGACCGGGTGGACGGTGACCACCGGCTGCTCGTCGGTGAACAGGATCCACGCGCGCTGCTCGGCGGGCAGCTCGCGCCAGGGCCGGTCCACGTCGTATCCGAGCGTGTCCAGGATGTCCCGCAGGTTCTTGCCCTGCCAGGCGCCCGGCCAGGCCGCGACGGCGCCTTCGCGGACGGACAGCGAGGGGTCCGGGACCAGCAGTTCCTCGGTGGTCTCGTGCACCTTCCCGAGTCCGTGGCAGGCGGGGCAGGCCCCGGCCGCCGTGTTCGGGGAGAACGCGTCCGAGTCGAGCCGTCCGGCGCCGGGCGGGTAGGTGCCGGCGCGTGAGAACAGCATGCGCAGCGAGTTGGAGAGGTTGGTGACCGTGCCCACCGAGGAGCGCGAGGTGGGGGCCGCGCGGCGCTGCTGCAGCGAGACCGCGGGCGGCAGCCCGGTGATCTCACCGACCTTCGGCGCACCGACCTGGTGGATCAGCCTGCGCGCGTACGGGGCGACCGACTCGAAGTACCGCCGCTGCGCCTCGGCGTACAGGGTGCCGAAGGCCAGCGAGGACTTGCCGGAGCCGGAGACGCCGGTGAACACGGCCAGGGCGTCCCGGGGGACGTCGACGTCCACACCCTTGAGGTTGTGCTCACGGGCACCGCGGACGCGGACGAAGGGATCATGGGGGCTGTGCATCGGGGGGATACTCTAACCGCCCCCGTGCGCTACGCCCCCGGAGGGTTGTCCCGGTCCTGCGGCCGGGTGCCGAACTCGTCCCGCAGCTTGTCCTGGCCGGTGTCGACCTGCGACCGGTACTTGTCGCCGGTGCGCTGGTCGAGGTAGTCGCCGCCCTGGTCGATGCCCTTGTCGGCCATGCCTTCACGGCCCTTGAGCATGCCCTTGATCTTGTCCTTGAAGGACATGGCATCCACTCCTCGTCGCTAGGGGTTCGCCCTCCCAGGGTCACCGGCCCGTGCCGGGTCCGCATCTCGGGCGCTGCACCGGTCCGGCGCGAACAGCCCGGCGAGCCGGCGGAGGGAGTCCAGCAGCGCGGCGCGGTCGTAGGTGCTGGTGGTGACGAGCACCTCCTGCGCGCCGGTCTCCTTGAGCACCGCCTCCAGTTCGTGGGCCACCTGCTCCGGCGTGCCGGCGATGTGTCCGGCCAGGGCTGACTCGTAGACGTCCCGTTCCCGCACGGTCATGGTGCGGGCCTCGACGGACTCGGCGGGGGCGAGCGGCGGGAAGGTGCCGTGCGTGCGGGAGTACGCCGTCGACCAGGCCTCCGGGACCAGCAGCCGGCGCGCCTCGGCCTCGCTGCCGGCGACCGCGACCGTACCCGAGATCACGACGTACGGCTCGGCCGCCCAGGGGGAGGGCCGGAACAGCGAGCGGTAGTCGTCGATGCCGCGCAGCAGCTTCTCCCGGCCGCGCAGGTCGCCGATGACCACGGGCAGGCCCGCGCGTGCCGCGATCCGCGCGCCCTCACCCGTCGCCAGCACGAACGGCGGCACCCTGAGGCCCTCCGCGGGACGCGCGTGGACGCCGGCCGGCGAGCCGCCCGTGAACCAGCCCAGCAGCTCCCCGAGCTGTCCGGCGAAGTCCTCGGCATCGCCCTTGTCCCGGCCGAGCGCCTTGCGCACCCCGTTCGTGAAGCCCACCGAGCGGCCGAGTCCCATGTCGATCCGGCCCGGGAACAGCGCCTCCAGCACCCCGAACTGCTCGGCCACGACCAGGGGCCGGTGATTGGGCAGCATGACTCCGCCGGTGCCGACCCGCAGGGTGCGGGTGGCCGCGGCGACCGCGGCGGCGAGCACGGTCGGCGCCGAGCCGGCGACCCCGGGCACACCGTGGTGCTCCGAGACCCAGAACCGGTGGTAGCCGAGCGCCTCGGCCTCCCGGGCCAGGGCGACGGTGTCCCGCAGCGCCTCCCCTGGCGGCCGGCCCTCGCGGATGCGGGAGCGGTCGAGGACGGAGAACCGGGTCCGGCTGATCACTGAGCTGCTCACGCAGGATTCAACGCCCTGGCGGACGGGGGATTCCCGCGGGCGCGTCCGGCCGGTGCGCGGACGCCTGCCGGCCGGCGTGCCCGGCGGTGCCGGGCGGGGGTCCGGTGCGGTGTGCCGCCCCGGGGCGGCGGGCCACGGCGACTGGCTAAGGTGGCCGGTGTGACCGACAGCAGCAAGCGCCCGCTCGCGGTGTTCGACCTGGACAACACGCTGGCCGACACCGCCCACCGCCAGCACTTCCTGGAGAGCCGGCCGCGTGACTGGGACGCGTTCTTCGCCGCCGCGCCCCAGGACCCGCCGCTCGCCGAGGGTGTGGCGCTGGCCGTGGAGAGCGTCGGCGCCTGCGAGGTCGTCTACCTCACCGGCCGCCCCGAGCGGTGCCGCCGGGACACGCTGGACTGGCTGGCCGCGCACGGGCTGCCCGAGGGGCGCGTGTACATGCGGAGCAACGCCGACCGCAGGCCGGCCCGGTTCACCAAGCTGCAGATCCTGCGCCGGCTCGCCCGGGACCGGGAGGTGCGGGTGCTGGTGGACGACGACGAGCTGGTGTGCGACGACGCCGAGCGCGCCGGGTTCACCGTGGTCCGGGCCCGCTGGGCCGCCGAGTCGGCCGCCCTCGAGGAGGCGCAGGAGCGCGAAGGACGTACCTGAGAAGCCGTTCCCGGCGGCTCAGTCGCCGTCCTCGAGGCGGAAGCCCACCTTCAGGCCCACCTGGTAGTGCTCGACGCGGCCGTTCTCGATCTGGCCGCGGACCTGCGTCACCTCGAACCAGTCCAGGTTGCGCAGCGTCTGGTCGGCCCGCGCGATGCCGTTGCGGATGGCCTGGTCGAGGCCCTCGTGCGAGGTGCCGACGATCTCGGTGACCCGGTAGGTGTGGTTCGACATGCGGGTGCTCCTCTCGTGTCGCGCCGTACTCCACCGTGCCGTATCCGGGCGGTGTCCGCACGGCGCGGTGTCGGCACGGCGTCACCGGCGAACCGCCGGAAGCCCTTGACCTCCGCATTGGTCCATACCAAAATCCAGCACACCCGTACGAGCCACCCGCTCGCCCCCCACGCCGGGCCCCCTTCCCTGTCCCAGCACCCCTGCCAGACAGAACAGGACCCCTCGTGAGACGACGTCTGCTCGCCCTCCTCTGTGTCACCGGCTCCCTCGTCAGCGGCTGCGGGCTGCTCCCCGGCGACCACGGACGCACGACCGTCACCGTGTGGCTGATGAAGGACAGCGCCTCCAAGGAGTTCCTGCGGCGTTTCACCGAGGACTTCGAACGCACCCATGAGGACCTGCGGTTGGACATCCGCATCCAGCAGTGGACCGGCATCGTCGAAAAGGTCCGCGCCGCGCTGAAGGCGGACTCCGGCGACGGCCCGGACGTCATCGAGGTCGGCAACACCCAGGTGCCGCTGTACGCCGACGGCGGCCGGCTCACCGACCTCACGCTGGAGTCGATGCGGGACTGGGGCAAGGACACGTGGCTGCCCGGCCTCGCCCAGCCCGGCAAGGACGGCAACAAGCAGTACGGCATCCCCTGGTACGCCGCCAACCGCGTCGTGATCTACCGCAAGGACCTCTTCGAGCGGGCCGGCGTCACCCGTCCGCCGAAGACCCGTGAGGAATGGCTCACCGCCACCGAGAAGCTGAACTCCGGTGGCACGCAGGGCATCTACCTCGCCGGACAGGACTGGTACACGCTCTCCGGCTTCATCTGGGACGAGGGCGGCGACCTCGCCCGGGAGCAGGACCACACCTGGCGGGGCACCCTGGACACCCCGGCCGCGCTGCGCGGCATGGACTTCTACCGCCGGCTCCAGGCGCTCGGCAGCGGCCCCGTGGACGCCGACGAGGAACACCCGCCCCAGGCCGGGGTGTTCGCCGGCGGCAAGGTCGCGCAGATCATCGCCGTGCCCGGGCTCGCCCAGTCCGTCCTCAAACAGAACCCGGCGCTGAAGGGCAGGCTCGGCTTCTTCCCGGTGCCCGGCAGGACCCCCGGGCGGCCCGGCACCGTCTTCACCGGCGGCTCCGACCTGGTCGTCGCGGGCAACACCGACGACCAGTTCGCCGCGACCGCCGTCGTCGCGGCGCTCACCGGTGCCAAGTGGGACACCGAACTGGCCCGCACCATGAACTACGTCCCCAACAAGACCGATCTGGCCGGCGCGGTGGCGGGCGAGGAGGGGGTCGCCGCCATGGCCGCGGGCGCGGCACACGGCCGGGCGACCCCCCACACCCCTCAGTGGGCCGACGTGGAGGCCGACAACCCGATCAAGGAGTACATGACCCGGGTGCTGAACGGCGCGGACCCGGCGACCGAGGCCCGCCGCGCCTCCCGCAGAATCACCGAGTCGCTCGCCCCGGACGTGGGGTGACCGGCCCGGCCCGGTTCACCGTGCCACGCTCAGCGACAGCGCGAACCGGTCCTGCGCGTCCGTCCACCAGTGCGTCAGCTCCAGTCCGACGGCGGCCAGTTCGGCGGTCACACCCTCCTTGCGGAACTTGGCCGACACCTCGGTGCGCAGCTCCTCGCCCGCGGCGAAGTCCACGGCGAGATCCAGCGCGGGCACCTTCACGGTCTGCGCGGTACGGGAGCGCAGCCGCATCTCGATCCACTCCCGCTCGGCGTCCCACAGGGCCACGTGGTCGAACGCGTCCGGATCGAAGTCGGCGCCCAGCTCGCGGTCGACCACGGCCAGCACGTTCTTGTTGAAGGCGGCCGTCACCCCGGCCGCGTCGTCGTACGCCCGGACCAGCACGCGCTCGTCCTTGACCAGGTCCGTGCCGAGCAGCAGCCCGTCGCCCGGGGCGAGCAGCGTGCGCACGGAGGCCAGGAACCGGGCGCGTTCGACGGGCAGCAGGTTGCCGATCGTGCCGCCGAGGAACGCCACCAGCCGGGGACCGGGCGTGGCGGGCAGGTCCAGCGGGGCGGTGAAGTCCGCGATCAGGGCGTGGACGTGGAGGTCCGGGCGCTCCCCGACCAGCGCCTGCCCGGCCTGGGTGAGGGCGCTCTCGCTGACGTCGACCGGGACGTACGCCGCCAGGGGGAGCGCGTCGATCAGGTAGCGGGTCTTCTCCGAGGAACCCGACCCCAGTTCGACCAGGGTGCAGGCACCGCTCGCGGCGGCGATCTCACCGGACCGATCGGCGAGGATCTCCCGCTCGGCGCGGGTGGGGTAGTACTCGGGCAGTTGGGTGATCTGCTCGAACAGTTCGCTGCCGCGGGCGTCGTAGAACCACTTCGGCGGCAGCCACTTGGGCGTCGCGGTGAGGCCGTGCAGGACATCGGCGCGCAGCGCGGCGTCCGTCGCGTCCTCGGGGAGCGTGCGGGTGACGTGCAGGGGGCTCAACGGCAGGGCTCCTTCGGTGTTGCGGGCGCTGGTTCGTCCAGGGGGGCGAGCAGCACGCCGGCGCGGCTCGCGGTGAGCACGGTGCGGTCGGGGACCTCCTGCCAGAGGGGGTCGTCGTCGTACGGCTCGGAGGCCACGACGGTGCTCCGGCCGGGCTCCGTGCGGTACCAGAGCGAATCGCCCCAGGCGGTGGCGGCGATCACGGCTCCGTCGGTCAGCAACAGGTTCAGGCGGGAGGCGGGAGCGGCCCGGGCCACCTGGCGAACCGTTTCGCCCAAGGCCTCGTCCGGTTCGTCGCCGGCACGCAGCCGGTGCAGGACCAGCGCCCAGACGAACGCCGAGTCGGTGCGGGCCTGCAGCGACAGCAGGTCCACCGGCGGCAGCCCGGACACCAGCGGCGCCGCCGAGTCCGGCCAGCCCGCGATCGCTCCGTTGTGGCTGAACAGCCACCGCCCGGCCGCGAACGGCGCCGCCGCGGCCTCGGCGTCCGCCCCGGCAAGGGTGGCGTCCCGGACGGCCGCGAGCACGGCACCCGAGCGCACCACCCGGCCCAGGTCGGCGAAGGACAGGTCGGCCCAGACCGGCCCGGCCCGCCGGTAGCGGGCCGGGACGGGATCCCCGGGGGCGTACCAGCCCACCCCGAAGCCGTCGGCGTTGACCGTCCCGTGCCGCTGCCGGCGCGGCGCCCAGGACTGCCGGAACAGGCTGTGCGGGGGCTCCACGAGCAGCCGGCCGAGCCGCTCCTCGGGCCCCAGGTAGGCGAGGTGACGGCACATCAGACGCTCTCCGAGCGTGCGGTGCGGAACCCGGAGAAGATCTGCCGGCGGATCGGGTAGTCCCAGTTGCGGAACGTGCCCCGGCAGGCCACCGGGTCCACGGCGAACGAACCGCCGCGCAGCACCTTGTACTCGGACCCGAAGAACACCTCCGAGTACTCCTTGTACGGGAAGGCCGTGAAGCCCGGGTACGGCAGGAAGTCGCTCGCCGTCCACTCCCACACGTCACCGATCAGCTGCCGGACCCCGAGCGGCGACTCACCGGCCGGGTAGCTGCCGGCGGGGGCCGGCCCGAGGTGGCGCTGGCCCAGGTTGGCGTGTTCCGGCGCCGGATCGGCGTCGCCCCACGGGTAGCGCCGGGAACGGCCGGTCACCGGGTCGTGGCGGGCCGCCTTCTCCCACTCGGTCTCGGTGGGCAGCCGTCGCCCGGCCCAGCGGGCGTAGGCGTCGGCCTCGTACCAGGACACGTGCAGCACCGGCTCGTCCGGCGGGACCGGTTCCGTGATCCCGAACCGGCGTCGCAGCCACTGGCCGCCGTCCCGACGCCAGAACAGCGGGGCCGTGACGGCGTGCCGCCGGATGTGCGCCCAGCCCTCCGGCGACCACCAGCGCTCGGTGTCGTAGCCGCCGTCCGCGATGAACGCCTGGTACGCCGCGTTCGTCACCGGGGTCGTGTCGATCCAGAACGGCGCCACCTCCCGCGGGTGTGCCGGGCGTTCGTTGTCCAGGGCCCAGGGCTCACTCGAGGTGCCCATCGTGAACGGGCCCCCGGGCACCAGGACTTCGGCCGGACCGGTGAACGGCGGGACCGGTTCCGGGTCCGGCGCGGTCAGGGCCCGTGGACCGGTGCGCAGCTGATGGGTGATCAGCATGGTCTCGTCGTGCTGCTGCTCGTGCTGGGCGATCATGCCGAAGGCGAAACCGGCCTCGGTCAGCCGGGTGCCGTGGAAGTCGGCGGCCTCCAGCAGGTCCAGCGCCCGGCCGCGCACCTCGGCCGCGTACCGGCGGGCCTCGGCGGGCGGCAGCAGCGGCAGCGAGGGGCGCTCGGCCCGCGGGTGCTCGAAGGCGTCGTACAGGCCGTCTATCTCGGGCCGTATCGCCTCCCGGCCGCCGACCGTCCGGAGCAGCCACTGCTCCTCCTGGTTGCCGATGTGCGCCAGGTCCCACACCAGCGGGGACATCAGCGGGGAGTGCTGCGCGGTGAGATCCGGATCGTCCACGCAGCTGGTCAGCAGCGTGGTGCGGTCCCGGGCGGTGGTGAGGGAGGCCAGCGCGCGCTCGCGCAGCGCCTCGGTGTCCGGCGGGGTCTCGGTCTCGGGGGCGGTCATGTACGGATGTCCTTCCTCCGGCGGGCGGTGCGGGTGCCCCCGGCCGGGCCGGATCGGGGCCTGTCACTCGCGGTCAGCCGGTCCAGCAGGTCGTCGGCGGGGCAGCGGCCCCGGGCCACGTAGCGGTCCCGGAACGCCGCGACGGCGTCGGTGACCCGGGTCGCGGCGCCCAGCCTGGGCAGCGCCTCCAGGGCCGCCGCGAAACAGGCGGCGGCGGCCTCGCGCAGCTCCGGGTCGGCCAACCCGACCCGGGCCGCGTCCGCCCACAGCGGGTTGTGCGGTGCGGGCAGGTTCAGGGCCCGCTCGGCCAGCGGCTTGACCGTCCGGTAGGCGCGCTCGGTGGCCTCCGGGTCGTCGAACAGCGCCGCCGTCACCGCGAGCGGCACCAGCCAGCCGTCCTCGCCGGGCTGCGCGTCGATCATCCGCAGCTCCAGGTGGCCGCGCGGCCGGACCGGCGGGAACAGGGTCGTCAGGTGGTAGTCGAGGTCCGCCCGGGTGGGCGGCCGGGGCGACCCGGAGCGGGCCCACTCCCGGAACGTCAGTCCCGCGGGAACCTCCCACGGTCCGCTCTCCCGGCGCACGCACATCACCGGGGAGTCCAGTACGTGCCGGGCCCAGACGGCCCGTGGCTCGCCGGCCAGCGGGGGAGCGCCGGCCCGGCCGGCACCGATCTCCATCCACGTCAGCTGCCGGGCGGACTGCCAGCCCGTGGGCCGCCGTTCCACCAGCGGCGAGTTGGCGAACGCCGCCACCAGCACCGGGCCCAGCTGGTGGGCCAGCCACCAGCGCCGGGCGTGCCCCAACGGGCCGGGCTCCTCGTGGCCGGCGTCCACGCAGACCTGTACGGAGGCCGAGGTGCACATCATGCGCCGGCCGGCCGGACCGTTGCGGTCCAGGCAGGTCTCCATGGCGTCGTAGCGCGGCTCGCGCAGGAATCTGCGGGGCGTGTGCCAGGGATCCTGGCCGATGCCCGCCAGGCCGAGGCCGTCCTCCGCCAGGACCGCCCGTACGGCGTCCAGGTCGGCGGAGACGGTGTCCACGCACTCCGTCAGGGAGGCGGCGGGCCGCGAGCTCAGCTCCAGCTGGCCGCCGGGTTCGACGGTGAGCGCCGAGCTCAGGGGCACGGCCCGCAGGGTGGCGTAGGCCGCTTCGAGTCGTTCGGGTGTGACGGGGAGCTGCGGCAGCTCCAGGGAGTGGACGAGCCACTCCAGCTCGACACCGAGGGTGCGGGGCGGGCCGGTCTTGAAGCAGATGCCCCGGACCAGGGCCTCCACCTCGGCCTCGGTGACGGCGGTGCGGTGCTCCGTACAGTCACCGCCGTCGCTCTGCGTATCGGACATGTCGGGTCCTCCTGAAGTTCCACCGTGCCGCCGGCCCGGTGGGGTGTCCGGGCGGGCGCTCGTCCCACCCAAAACCTTTCCGCCGCATCGCACAAGGGGGCCAACCGGGACGTTCCGGATCCGTCACCTCCGTTTCCCTGTCTGTTCCCGGCGCGTTCCGGGGGCCGGGAAACCCCGTTGCACCGCCCCACCAGCATCACTCAGGATGCCTCCATGAGCACGACGAGCGAGACCGCGCAGGCCGCGGCCGCGGCGCCCACGGGGGTGGCGCCGTGAGCGCGCGCCTGCGCGGGCTCGCCGCGCAGCCGCGACGCGTCGTGACCGCGGGCCGTTGCCGGGCGCCCGGGCGCCAGGTGCCCTTCGCGGACCCGGTGCGGGCCGCGCGGACGGCGTTCGAACGGGCGTTTCCGCAGGCGGGCGCCGGTGCCGGCGCAGGAGGCGGGGACCGACGGACCGGCCGGGTCCGGCCGTAGGAGCCGCGCGGGCCGCCGGGGCGCGGGCCGTCCGGGCGCCGAGGGTGCCGGGGCGGACGTGGGCCGGGCTGGGGCACGGTGGTGCCGGGGCCGGCTCGGGTCGGGTACGGCCGGCCACGGCGCGGGGCGTCCAGGGGCGGGCCGACGCGCCCGCACGCGGATTCGGTGGGCCCGACGCCCCCGCACGCGCGACCCGGTGGGCCGACGCGCCCGCACGCGGAATTCGGTGGGCCCGACGCCCCCGCACGCGCGACCCGGTGGGCCGACGCCCCCGCACGCGCACCCCGGTGGGCCGGCGCGCCTGACGCGGAACCCCCTCCGGGCGAACCGGTGCGGGCCGGTGCCGTGCCCGGGTGTGGTCCAGGTCGCGGGGAGCGGGTCGGTCAGGTCCAGCCGTAGCGCTCGTGGAGGCGCCGGCGGACGAGGTTGAACCGCACCCGGTCGAGCGCGCACGCCTCCCGGCGCATGCCCTCCTCGTGGAGGCGCAGCACGCGGTCCACCGCCACCCACGACTCCCGGCCCGACCGGTCCCAGGGGCCGCTGCCGATCGCCACCCAGTCCCGGTCGCCGTCGTGCCGCCTGCTGGACAGCTGGACGGCCAGCAGGGTGCGGCCCGGCTCCCGGGCCACGACCAGCACCGGGCGGTCCTTGCCGCGTCCGTCGTTCTCCTCGAACGGCACCCAGGTCCACACGATCTCCCCGGGGTCCGGGTCGCCGTCGTGGGCGGGGGAGTACTCGGTGCGCACCCGGCCGACCGCGCGCGGATCGGCCTCGGTGGTGGCGTGCGGGCCCTGACGGCCCGGAACGTTCTCTTCGGTGGTCGTACTCACGCAGGCACCCTAAGGTGACCGGCGGCGGCGCACGCCGGCAGGGGCGCGAACCGATCCGCATGCCGGCAGCCGGACCAGGGCTTCGCCGTCGTACGCCCACGTCTCAACTCCCGTAGGGTCGGCCGGCGGGGCACGGCGGCACGGGGGGAGACGGAACCATGGGGACACCGGAACGGATCTGGGCGGAAGCCGACCTGCCGGCGCGCAGACTGGCGGGACTGGCGCTCAACCCGGCCGTGCCGCCGGAGGTCCTGCTCCGGCTGCTCGCCGACGCTCCGCTCGCCGTACGCATGGTGCTGTGCCGGGACCGCGATCTGCCGGACCCGGTCGTGGACGCGGTGGTCGCGCACCCCGACCCGCGCACCCGCGGCTTCTTCGCGGTCAACCCCCACGTGGACCCCGCCCAGCGGGCCCGGCTGGTCGACGACGCCGACTGGAGCGTGCGCTGTCACCTCACGGAGGGCCCCCGGACGCCCTTGCCGCACCGGCCGCGGCCGCTGCCCGACGACACCGTCGTCCACATGATCAGCACCTACGACGACGAGGAGCCGCTCGGCTCGACCGGTTTCTGGCAGCAGATGTCGTGGGAGCTGATCGAGGCGATGCCCGCCCATCCCGTGGCCCGGGTCCGCTCGTGGGGCGTCGGGCGGTGGGAGTCGCTGTCCGCACAGCGGCGCGCCGCGCTGCTGGCGGACCCCGACGACGAAGTGCGCGAGCGGGCCCGGGACATGGTGCGCGGGCAGGACCCGGCGTGGGTGGAGGCCATGCTGCCCGCGCGGCCCTGCCACGCCCGCACCGACATCCTGGTGAACCGGCCGCTGAGCCGGGCCGTCGTCGCCGGCGTCCTCGCCGCTCCCGCCCGCGAGGGCGAGCGGGCGACGATCGCCCTCAACCCCGGCCTCCCGGCCGACGCGGTGGTCCTGCTGGCCGGGGACGCGGATCCGAAGGTGCGGGAGCGGATCGCGGGCCGCGCCGACGTGCGGCCGCCCGAGCGGCGCGCCCTCGCCGCCGACCCCGACCCGGCCGTGCGCCGCGCGGTCGCCCGCCACCCGGACCTCGGCCCCGAGGAGCGCGGGGCCCTCGCCACGGACCCGGATCCGGAGGTCCGGCTGGCCGTGTCGGTGCACCCCGCCTTCAGCGAGGACGAACGCGCCCGGATCGACTACCGGGTGCCGCTGGACGGCGATTTCGGCTTCCACCCGGCGCCCCGGGTGCCCCGGGACCCGGCCGGCGTCCGCCGGGACGCGCTCTCCGGGCACCCGATGCTGCGCCGGCGGGCCGCGCGGGAGCACACCCTGCCGGCCGACCTGGTCGCCCGCCTGGCCGAGGACGACGACCCCGGCGTCCGCGTCCTGCTCGCACAGCACCACCCGGACGCACCGCCGGCGCTGCTCCTGCGCAGCTTCCTGGAATACACCGGCCGGGACCGCGACCGCCTGCCCCACCACCCCCGCTTCCCGCGTGCCGGGCTCGCCCGTCTCGCCGGGCACGCCGACCCGCTGGTCCGCGCGCTGGTCGCACGGGACCCGGAGACCGAACCGGCCGTCGCCGAACGGCTCACCCGTGACGCCGATGCCGGGGTCCGGGCGGCCCTGGCCCGGCACCCGAACCTCCCGGCGGCCCGGATGGCGGAACTCCTCGCCGACCCGGAACTCGCCCACGCCGCCGCCGCGAACCCGGCGCTGGACCCGCGGACCGTCGACCGGCTGGTGCGCACGCTCGGCCGGGACCCCCGGTGAGGGGCCCCGGCCGGGAAGGACCCGCGGAACTCAGCCCTCCTGCTCCACGGGCACCCGCTGCGGCGGAGGCGTCACCGCCGCGTCGAGCGAGGACGGATCACCGTGGGCCGGCTGACCGCCCTCGCCCATGCCGGCGAGCAGCCTCCGGGCGAGTCCCAGGCCCGTACCGCCCATGGTGAGCGCCTTCGCGAACAACTCGCCCATGCCGTCGGCGCCGTTGAGCAGCACCATGTTGTCGACGTTGCCGAACGCGGACGCGCCGGCCTGGACGATCTCCGGCCACTTCTCGGCGAGTTGCTGGGCGACGACCGCCTCCTGGTTCTCGGCCAGGGCCGCCGCCCGCGCCTTGATGGCCTCCGCCTCCGCCAGACCGCGGGCCCGGGCCGCCTCGGCCTGCGCCAGGCCCTTCGCCTGCGCCGCGGCGGCCTCGGCCTCACCGGTGGCCCGGGTGGCGGCGGCACTCGCCGTACCCCGGGCCTCGGTCGCCTCGGCCTCCGCCGCCGCGGCGGCCTTCACCCGGGTGGCCTCGGCCGCCGCGGCCAGCTCCGTCTCCTTCGCCTTGGCCTGGGCCGCCGAGATCCGCGCGTCACGCTCCGCCTCGGCCAGCGTCCGCTTCTCGTAGGCCTTCGCGTCCGCGGGCTTGCGGACGTCCGCTTGGAGCTGCTGCTCCCGCCGGTGCGCCTCCAGCTCGGCGACCCGCGTCTCCTGCACCACGACCTCCTGCCGGGCCGCCGCCGCGGCGAGCGGTCCGGCCTGCTGGGCCTTGGCCGCCGCCTTGTCCCGCTCGGCCTGGTAGCCGGCCTGGAGGATCTCGCTGTCCCGGGTGGCCTCCGCCATCCGCGCGAACGACTGCTGCTCGGCCTCCGTGGCCAGCCGGTTCGCCTCGGCCTGCGCGATGCGGGCGTCCCGCTGGACGGCCGCCGCGTGCGGCATCGCCAGGTTCTGGATGTACCCGGTCGGGTCCTCGATCTCGTGGATCTGCAGCGAGTCCACGATCAGACCGAGCTTCTCCATCTCCGTACCGCAGGCCGCCCGGGTCTGCCCGGTCAGCTTCTCCCGGTCGCGGATCATGTCCTCGACCGTCAACCCGCCGACGATGGACCGCAGATGACCGGCGAAGACGTTGTGCACCCGCTCCGCCATCAGCTTCTGCTGGTCCAGGAAGCGGCGGGCCGCGTTCGCGATCGACACGAAGTCGTCGCCCACCTTGAAGATGACCACGCCCCGCACCTTCAGCGGAATGCCCTGGTGCGTCACGCAGTCCACGTGCAGCTCGGTCTCGTTCAGGTCCAGCGACAGCTTGCGCACCGCCTGCACCCCGGGCAGCACCAGCGTGCCCCGTCCGGTGACGATGCGGAAGCCCAGGCCCTCCTCGATGCCCTCGGTGCGGTGCTTGGACCCGGAGATGATGAGCGCCTCGTTCGGCTCGGCCACCCGCCACATCATCTTGAACAGACCGATCAGTACGAGGACGGCAACGACGACCGCCCCCGCAACGACGCCGACAACCATCGGCATACGCCCCCTTTGCATGGTGCCCGTTCGGCACCGAACGAAGGGAGTGTGCGCCTGCCGGGGGCCGGGGTGAAGACACCGGCGGATCTTTGTCGCAATCTTGACACGCGCCGCCCTCACCTGGGGCGACGGCACCTCAACTGTCGTACGCCGGTGTCACGTAGACCGTCCTGGGCGGCAGGTGCTCCACCACCATCACCACCGTCCCGGTCGTGATCCGCGACCTGCCGTCGGCCGGATGGGCGAGGAAGTGCTCCGCGCCCCCGCGCACCCGCACGATCACCTCGCCCACCAGACCGGGCCCGACCGTCCCGGTCACCCGCCCCATCAGCCCGACCATCGACGCGTCGCCCATGGCCCCAGCGTACGGGCGCGACGCCGTCATGCCGCCGGGCCGTCCGCGTCCGCCCGTCGCGGCGGCCACAGCTCGTGCCAGCGCAGCTCCGCCTCCAACTGCGCTGCCAGGGACACCAGGAGCGGCTCGCTGTGGGCCGGTCCGAGCAGCTGCGCGCCCACCGGCAGCCCGGAACCGGTGAACCCGGCGGGCACGTTCACCCCCGGCCAGCCCAGCACGTTCCACGGCCAGGCGTACGGGCAGGCGGCGATGACCGCCCGGTCGGTGGCCGGCCCGCCGAGCCGGGCGAACGCGCCGATCCGCGGCGGGGGCAGGGCGGTCGTCGGCGCGAGGACCACGTCGTACGACGCGAAGAACGCGCCGATCCGCCGCTGCAGCCCGGCCTCGGCCCGCCGGGCCGCCCGCAGCGGCACCCCGCCGAGCAGCCGGCCGAGCCGGGCGGCGCCCCGGGTGCGCGGGTCGAGCAGCGCCGGATCGGGTGCCTCGCGGACCCACTCGGCGATCCCGGCGGTGGCCCGTGGCACGAAGGCCAGGCCGATCTGTCCGTACGGCGGATCGGCCTCCTCCACGACGTGTCCGCACCCGGCCAGCTTGTCGGCGAGTTCCACGACGCGGGCGCGGATCTCCGGGTGCAGCCGGGCGGCCGTGGCCGTGAACGGCGGCTTCAGCGACAGGGCGATGCGCAGCCGGCCCGGGTCGCGGCCGACCGCGTCCGCGACCGCCAGCGCGGGCGGCCGGTGCAGGTCGCCGTGGTGGTTGCCGCTCGCCGCGTCCAGCAGCAGGGCCGCGTCGGCGACCGTGCGGGCGAGGGTGCCGTTGACCGTGATGCCGTGGAAGGACTCGGCGCGCGGCCAGGTCGAGACGCGGCCGCGCTGCGGCTTGATGCCGATCAGATGGGTCCAGGAGGCGGGGATGCGCACCGAGCCGGCGCCGTCCGAGCCGAGCGCGGCCGGGACGAGCCCGGCGGCGACGGCGGCGGCCGACCCGCCCGAGGACCCGCCCGGCGTGTGCCCGGTGTGCCACGGGTTGCGGGTCTCACCGAACGCCGGGCCCTCGGTGAACGGCCACTGCCCCAGCTCACAGGTGTTGGTCTTGCCCACGATCACCGCACCGGCCGCGCGCAGCCGCCGTACCGCCTCCCCGTCCGTCGCGGCCGGCGGGAAGTCACCCCGGCAGCCGAACGCGGTGGGTTCGCCCGCCACGTCCATGTCGTCCTTCACCGCCACCGGCACCCCGAGCAGCGGGCGCCGCCCACCGGCGGCCAACTCCCGGTCGGCGGCCTCCGCCTCGGCGAGCGCGGCCTGCGCCCGCACGATCCGGAAGGCGTTCAGTGTCGTCCGCGTCGCCTCGATCCGCGCCAGTGCCTGCTCGACCAGCTCCCGGGAACTCACCTCCCCGCCGGCGAGAGCACGACAGCTCTCCGCGAGACCCGGGGCACGGTCGGGCGTCATGGGCGAGCACCTCCGGGAGGGGCCGGGCACGGGTTCTACCGAACGGTAACCTCAAAACGGGGCGGGCATACAGTTTTCGCGCGGGTGTCCGCCACGAGGTGTGGCGGTGATCTCTGCACGCTACAGTCTTCCCGTGTGTGCCACATCACACGAGGAGCGGCAGCGATCCGGGGGGATTGTTCGTGCGTGAGATGGTCAAGGGCTCGAATGCGACGCTCTCTGCCCTGAGTGACAACGTGGGCTCGGTGCTCGTCGGCCTCCGCTGGGCCAGTCCGAGCGGCGAGGGCGACGCGGACGTGTCGGTCCTGTTGCTGGGCCCGGGGGGCAAGGTGCGCAGTGACGCCGACTTCTACTTCTACAACAACCCGGTCGCGGCCGACGGCAGCGTGCAACTGCTGGGCAAGGCTCCCGCGGAGCGGGGCGACGAGGACCGGATCGGCTTCGACCTGACGGCGGTACCGGACGACGTGGACAGGATGGTCGTCGCCGCGAGCCGTTACGGCGGCGCCCGCTTCGGTGAACTGGAGGACCTCACCGTCACCTTGTCCGACGGGACCGGTGAGGCACTTCTCCGGTTCGCGGTCGACGACGCCGAGTCGGTGAGCGCGGTCATCTTCGGCGAGCTGTACCGCCGGGACGGCGCGTGGAAGTTCCGTGCCGTCGGACAGGGCTACGCCGACGGCCTGGCCGGTCTGGCCAGGGACTTCGGCGTGGACATCGACGACGACGCGGCAGAGGGATCCGCTCTGGACGAGGGGACGGCCGAGGAGGAGGACGCGGCGGCCGACGCGGCCGGTCCGGACGGCGCGGCCGGTCGGGACACCGCGGCCGGGCCGGACCCGGCGGCCGCGCTGCCCGCCGTTCCCTCGCCCCGCCGCTCCGCCGAACAGGCCCCGGTGCCCGGGCCGGCGCCCCGGCCCCGCACCGCCAAGCGGAAGATCACCCTCCCCAGGGCGGCGAAGAAGTCCCTCGCCGAGCACGACTCCTGGAGGGAGGCGAGGCTGTTCCCCGTCTCGGCGCTCAAGAGCGACCGGGACCGGGAGGCCCGCGCGACGTCGGTGCTGCTGTCGGTCATGGCCCAGGTGCCGGAGTTCGGCAGACGGCTCGTGGCCGGGTTCGGAGCGCCGGCGGGCCGCATGGAGACGTTCGTCGAGGTGTCGCTGCCGCACGGTGACACACCGCGGCGGCCCGACGGCGTCGTCCGGGTGGAGCGGGCGGGGAAGCTGTGGACGGCGCTGGTCGAGACGAAGACCAACGGCAACGGGCTCAAGAGCGAGCAGGTGCAGGCGTACATGGACATCGCGGCGCGCCGTGGCTACGAAGCCGTGATCACGCTGTCGAACGACGTGGCGCTGGAGGGCAGCCCCCTGGTGGACGTCAAGGTCGACGGCCGGCGCAAGCACAAGGTGGCCCTGTGGCACCTGTCCTGGGCGGAAGTCACCTACCACGCCCAGCTGTTGATCCGGCACGAAGGCGTCGGCAACGCGGCGCACGCGTGGCTGCTGCAGGAACTGCTCCACTACCTCCAGCACGAGAACTCCGGCTGTCACGGGTTCCAGAACATGGGTCCGGCCTGGGTGCCCGTGCGCAACGGCATCGACGACGAGACCCTGTGCCAGGGCGACCCGAGGGTGCTGGACGTCGTGGAGAGCTGGGAACGGCTCATCCGCCAGGTGTGCCTCGGGCTCGGGGGCGAACTCGGCCGCAAGGTGCTCCCGGTACAGCGGGGCAAGCGGGGCAGCGATCCCCGGGAGCTGCGACGGGACCAGGCCGACCACCTGTGTCTGCAGGGCCGGCTCCAGGCCGAACTCCGCATCGACGGCGCGTCCGGTGTGCTGTCGGTCGGGGCGGACCTGCGCACCGGCAGGCTCCGCGTCTCCACGGACATCCCGGCACCCGACCAGGGCTACCCGTTGACGTGGGCCAAGAGGCTGGTGCGCCGGCTGGCGGAGGCGCCGGCCGATCTGCACATCGAGACACTGGTCGACGGGGAGACGGGCGGGCCGCGGGGAACGCTGGAGAAGCTGCGCCCCGAACCGGCGGACCTCCTGCCCAGGGCCGACGGCGCCCGGATCACCGGCTTCCGCCTGTCCTTGATCAAGGGCATGGGCAGTGGCCGCGGCAACGCCGAGACCGGCTTCATCCGCAGCGTCGACGACGCCGTGCAGCGCTTCTACGGAAGCGTCGTGGTGCCTTTCGACCGTGCGGCGCGGCGGTCGCCCGCGAAGGAGCAGATCCCGTCCGGCTGAGGCACGCGCCCCGCGTGCGGCGCGCCGACGGCCACGGCTTCGTCCCGGCAACGGCCCCGGCGGCGTCAGCGCCGCCGGGGCCCGCACGCGGGGCACCCGCGAGGCCCGCCCGTCCGGCCCGTGGCACGGTGTCGGCCCGAGCGCGGCCTCCCCCTCATCTGCGGGTGCCGACGGTTCAGGCCGCCGCGCCCACGGTGCCGTGCAGGCGGGCCACGACCTCGGTCAGCTGGGCGGCGACCTCGGCGTCGTCGGCCGGGTGGGTCTCGGCGAAGCGGGTCAGGGAGCCGGGGATGGACAGCTTGATGTCCTCGATCACCTTGCCGCCGGCGATGCCCACGGCCTTGCGGGCCTCATCCTGCGCCCACACGCCGCCGTACTGGCCGAAGGCGGTGCCGACCACGGCCGCGGGCTTGCCGCCGAAGGCGCCGGCGCCGTACGGGCGGGACAGCCAGTCGATGGCGTTCTTCAGCACGGCGGGGATGGTGCCGTTGTACTCGGGGGAGAAGAGCAGGAACGCGTCGGCGGCGTTGGCGGCCTCGCGCAGCCGGACGGCGGCGGCCGGGACGCTGCCCTCCACGTCGATGTCCTCGTTGTAGAACGGGACGTCGGCCAGGCCCTCGAACAGCTCGACCTCGGCGCCCTCGGGCGCGAGCTTCACGGCCGCCTCGGCGAGCTGGCGGTTGTGCGAACCGGCGCGAAGGCTGCCGACGAGCGCGAGGATGCGAACAGACATGAGAACTCCAAGGGGCTGAAACATCGCTACGGACGATCCGGACCGAGGTCCGTTTAGCTTTCTAGCACCCTAAACGGACCGGGGTCCAGTTTTCTTCCCGATGCTTTACGCTGTCTTCATGTCCCGCGCCCTGCCGTCTTCCCCGCAGCCTCAGGAGCCCCTCGAACCACTTCAGCTGATGCAGACCGGCCCCGAAGCCGACGAGCCGTGCCTGCGCGCCGACGCGGCCCGCAACCGGGCCCGGCTGCTGGAGGCCGCCGCCCGGCTGATCGCCGAGCACGGGGTGGCCGGGGTCACGATGGAGGCGGTGGCCGCCGCGGCCAACGTGGGCAAGGGCACCGTCTTCCGGCGCTTCGGCGACCGCACCGGGCTGCTGACGGCCCTGCTCGACCACTCGGCCAAGCGGCTCCAGGCCGACTTCCTGAGCGGCCCGCCGCCGCTGGGCCCCGGCTCGCCGCCCCTGGAGCGGCTGCGGGCGTTCGGCACGGCGGTCCTGCACCGCACGGCCGAGCAGCTGGACCTGCAGCTGGCCGCCCAGCCGGAGCCGACCCGCCGGTTCACCCACCCCGCGTTCGGGTCGCTGCACATGCACACCACGGTGCTGCTCCGGCAGATCGTGCCGGGCGCCGACTGCGAGCTGCTCGCCCACACGCTGCTGGCCTCGCTGGACCCCGCGCTGATCCACCACCTGACCCGGCAGCGCGGGATGCCCATGGAGCGGCTGGAGGCCGGCTGGCTCGACCTGGTCGCCCGGGTGACCGGCACGGACCGGCCCCGCTGACACCGGCCGGGCGCCGTGTTCGTCGAAGCGTGAACCACCTCGCCCCGCCCGCTCCCGGCGCCCGCGCCTCTGCCAAGATGCGCCCTGTCATGGTGCAGATACCGAACACGCCCACGAGTGCCGACGTGGCCCGCCTGGCCGGCGTCTCGCGCGCGACCGTGTCCTACGTCCTCAACAACACCAGCGCCGTACGGATCAGCGAGGCGACCCGCCGCCGCGTGCGCGAGGCCGCCCGGGAGCTGGGGTACGTCCCGCACGCCGCCGCCCGCAGCCTGCGCGCCGGACACAGCCGGATGGTCCTGATGCCCGCCCCGGCGATCCCGGTGGGCCCGCTGTACAGCGGGTTCCTCAGCGACCTCCAGTGGGCGCTCGGCCGGCTCGACTACACCGTCGTGCAGTACGGCAGCGTCGGCCTGCAGGGCGACGAGGCCGTGCGCGCCTGGGCCGAGCTGCGGCCGGTGGCCGTCCTCGTGCCCGGTGCCGGTCTCGGACCGGAGGGCGTCGTCCTGCTCAAGCGCTCCGGGACCCGGGCCGTGGTCACCCTGGGCCCCGGCCGCGTCGACGGGGCGCACGCGCTGCTGATGGACCACGAAGCCGTCGGCCGCTGCGCGGGCGCCCACCTGTACGAGCGGGGCCGGCGCCGGATCGGTGTCGTGGTGCCCGTGGAGCCGGGCCTCGACGCCTACGCGCTGCCCCGGCTCGCCGGCGTCCGCGAGGCGCTGCGCGGCACCGGGACCGGTGTGACGGAACTGCCGCTGGCCTACACCGAGGAGGCCGCGGCCGAAGCGGCGGCCGGCTGGCGCGCCGCGGGCCTGGACGCGGTGTTCGCCTACAACGACGAGTACGCGATGCTGCTGATGCGCGCCCTGCAGGACGAGGGTCTGCGCGTCCCCGAGGATGTCGCGGTGATCGGCGCGGACGACCTGATGCTGGGCCGGCTGCTGCGGCCCCGGCTCAGCACCGTCCACATCGAGCTGCCCTCGGGCCGCGCCCTGGCCGAACTGGTCGACCGCGCGGTACGCGACCCCGGCGGGGAACCGGAGGTGCACACCGTGCTGGGGGCCACGGTGGTGCGGCGGGAGTCCAGCTGACCCGGCACCGCCGCCCCCCGCGGGTCACTCCTGCGTCTGGTCCTGCCGGTCGGCGATGCTCTTGCGGACCTCGTCCATGTCGAGGTTGCGGGCCTGGCCGATCAGGTCCTCGAGCACCGGCGCGGGCAGGGCGCCCGGCTGGGCGAAGACCGCCACCTGGTCGCGGATGATCATCAGGGTCGGGATCGACTGGATGTCGAAGGCCGCGGCCAGCTCCGGCTGCGCCTCGGTGTCCACCTTGGCGAACACCAGGTCGGGGTTGTCGGCGGCCGCCTTCTCGTAGACGGGCGCGAACTGCCGGCACGGGCCGCACCACTGCGCCCAGAAGTCGATGAGAACGAACTCGTTCTCGCTGACCGTCCGGTCGAAGTTCTCCTTGGTCAGCTCCACGGTGCTGCTCATGGCGTGATTCCCGCTTCCTGGTGTAGGGGTGTGCCGACCGCGCCAACACGGTCGCCGGGCCGCCTATTCCACCCGTGCACGCCTGTGTTCCGCGCGCGTACCCGTGTGGCCACGGCGCACACCACCCACCAGACTGACTCCATGACGGAAACGGAATCCATCGCGTACGACGTCGTGGTGATCGGGGGCGGGCCCGTGGGGGAGAACGTCGCCGACCGCACCCGCGCGGCCGGGCTGACCACCGCGCTCGTGGAGAGCGAACTGCTCGGCGGCGAGTGTTCGTACTGGGCCTGCATGCCCAGCAAGGCCCTGCTCAGGCCGGTCATCGCACAGGCCGACGCCCGTCGTCTGCCCGGCCTCGCCCAGGCGGTCCGGGGCCCGCTCGACACCCGGGCGGTCCTGGCCCGCCGGGACGACTACACCTCCCACTGGCACGACGACGGCCAGGTCACCTGGCTCGAGGGCACCGGCACCGACCTCTACCGCGGCCGGGGCAGGCTGGCCGGACCGCGCACGGTCACCGTCACCGCCCCCGACGGCACGGTCACCACGCTCACCGCCCGGCACGCCGTCGCCGTCTCCACCGGCACCCGCGCCCAGCTGCCCGACCTGCCCGGACTCGCCGACGTCAAGCCCTGGACGAGCCGCGAGGCCACCAGCGGCAAGGCGGCACCCGGCCGGCTGATCGTCGTGGGCGGCGGGGTCGTCGCCACCGAGATGGCCACCGCCTGGCAGGCCCTCGGCTCCCGGGTCACCCTGCTGGTCCGCGGCAAGGGCCTGCTGAACCGGATGGAGCCGTTCGCCGGGGAACTGGTCGCCGAGGCCCTCACCGAGGCGGGCGTCGACATCCGCACCGGCACCTCCGTGGAGTCCGTCGGGCGCGAGGACGGCACGGTCGTGGCCGTCACCTCCGCCGGCGACCGGATCGAGGCCGACGAGATCCTCTTCGCCACCGGGCGCGTCCCGCACACCGACGACCTCGGCCTGGAGACCGTCGGCCTGGAACCCGGCTCCTGGCTGGACGTGGACGACAGCCTCCGCGTCCCGGGCACCGACTGGCTCTACGCAATCGGCGACGTCAACCGCCGCGCCCTCCTCACCCACCAGGGCAAGTACCAGGCCCGCATCGCCGGCGCCGCGATCGCCGCCCGGGCCTCCGGCAGCACCCTCGCGGAGGAGCCCTGGGGCGCCCACGCGGCCACCGCCGACCACCACGCCGTACCGCAGGTCGTCTTCACCGACCCGGAGGCCGCCGCGGTCGGCCTCTCCCTGGCCGAGGCCGAACAGGCCGGCCACCGTGTGCGCGCCGTCGACGTCGAGTTCTCCTCCGTCGCGGGCGCCGGCCTGTACGGCGACGGCTACAAGGGCCGCGCCCGCATGGTCGTGGACCTTGAGGAGGAGATCCTTCGCGGGGTCACCTTCGTCGGTCCCGGTGTCGGCGAACTCATCCACTCGGCCACCGTCGCCGTCGCCGGCCGCGTCCCGGTCGACCGCCTGTGGCACGCCGTCCCCTCTTACCCGACCCTGAGCGAGGTGTGGCTGCGGCTGCTGGAGGCCTACCGGGACAACTGACCCGCCCCTCAGGGCAGTTCGAAGCCGAGCGCCTCGGCGGCCCGCCGGGGCGCCGGCTCGTTCCACAGCGCCGCGACCGCCTCGTTCGTGGGCAGCGAGCGCAACTCCGCGCGGTCCAGGTACAGGGTGCCGTCCAGGTGGTCCGTCTCGTGCTGGACGATGCGGGCCGGCCAGCCGGTGAACACCTCGTCCAGCGGCCGGCCGTGCTCGTCCTCGGCGCGCAGCCTGACCTCGGCGTGCCGGGCCACCACCGCCTGCCAGCCCGGCACGCTCAGGCACCCCTCGAAGAACGCGGCGCGTGCGCCGCCGGCCGGCTCGTACACCGGGTTGACCAGCACCCGGAACGGCTGCGGCACACGGCCCCGGGCCGCCGCGACCTCCTCCGGCACCGGCGCCGGGTCCTCCAGGACCGCGATCCGCAGCGGTACGCCGACCTGCGGCGCGGCCAGGCCCACGCCGGGGGCCGCGTGCATGGTGACGCGCAGGGCCTCGACGAACCGGGCCAGCAGCGCCGGCCCGAGCTGACCGTCGTACGGTACGGTGCCGCGCCGCAGCACCGGCTGTCCGGCCGCGACGATGGGCAAGGGGCCGCCGGCGGCCAGGAGTTCCTCGACGCGCTCGGCGAGGGGCGCGCAATCACGGGGAGGTGCCATCGCGTCAGGATGCCACGCCCGCCCCCCGGTTCGTGTGGCACAGGTCACCCGCACCACCGGGAACTCGGCCGCTTCGCCGTCCGACCACTGGAGCACCACCGCTTTCGCCCCCCGTCCCCGGAGAAGCCCGCCGATGACCACCGCACCCCCGGCCGTCCCCGCCGAGGCGTCCCGCCCCGCCGCCCGCGGCCGCTGGGCACCCCTGCGCCCCCTCGTGCTGCGCCTGCACTTCTACGCCGGCGTGCTCATCGCCCCCTTCCTGCTGGTCGCCGCCGTCACCGGCCTGCTGTACGCGGGCTCCTTCCAGGCCGAGCGGCTCGTGTACGACCACGAGCTGACCGTCCCGGTGGGGGAGCGGGAGCTGCCGCTCTCCGCCCAGGTCGCCGCCGCCCGCGAGGCCCGTCCCGAGGGCACCGTCACCGCCGTGCGCCCCGCGCCCGAAGCCGGCGCCACCACCCGCGTGCTGCTCTCCGGTGTCGAGGGAGTCGACCCCGGGCACACCCTCGCCGTGTTCGTGGACCCGTACACCGGGAAGGTCCGCGGCGCCCTGGAGCAGTACGGCTCGACCGGAGCGCTGCCGCTGCGCACCTGGATCGACGAACTCCACCGCGACCTCCACCTGGGCGAGACCGGCCGGCTCTACAGCGAACTGGCCGCCAGCTGGCTGTGGGTGGTCGCGGGCGGCGGCCTGGTGCTGTGGTTCTCCCGGCGCCGCGCCCTGCGCCGGGTCCGCGGCACCAGCGGCCGGCGCCGCACCCTCGGCCTGCACGGCACGGTCGGAGTCTGGACCGCCGCCGGGTTCGTGTTCCTGTCCGCCACCGGCCTGACCTGGTCGGCGTACGCCGGCGCGAACATCGACGAACTGCGCACCTCCCTGGGCCAGGCCACCCCGTCCGTCTCGGCGGCCGTGGCCGTCGGCGAGCACGCGGGCCACGGCACGGCGGCCGGCACCGGCGGCACGGCCGGGCACGGCGTGGGCCTGGACAGGGTGCTGGCGGCGGCCCGCGCGAAGGGGCTGGCCGACCCGGTGGAGATCGTGCCGCCGGCCGGCGCGGACAGCGCCTGGGTCGTCCGGCAGGTCCGGCGCGCGTGGCCCACGAAGCAGGACTCCGTCGCCGTCGACCCGGCCACCGGGCAGGTCACCGACGAGCTGCGGTTCGCCGACTACCCGCTGCTCGCCAAGCTCACCCGCTGGGGCATCGACCTGCACACCGGCGTCCTGTTCGGGCTCGCCAACCAGATCGCCCTCGCCCTGCTCGCGCTCGCCCTGATCCTTCTCATCCTGTGGGGCTACCGCATGTGGTGGCAGCGCGGCCGGGGTTCCGCCTTCGGCCGGCCCGTCCCGCGCGGCGCCTGGGCCGAGGTGCCGCCGTACCTGCTCGTCCCGGCGCTCGCGGCCGTCGCCGTGCTCGGCTGGTTCGTGCCGCTGCTCGGCATCCCGCTGGCCGGCTTCCTCACCGCCGACATCGTCCTCGGCGAGATCGCGTACCGGCGCGGGCGCCGCGCCCACGGCCGTGCCGGCGGGGTGAAGTAGCGTGGGGCGGCACGCCGACGCCGAGAGAGGGGACGCACGACGATGGCGCGGGAGGGCGAGCGCGCCCGGCGGCGCGGCCAGGGCGAACTCGAGGGCCAGGTCCTCGGCGCGCTGCGCGAGGCGGACGGGCCGGTCACCGCTGCCTGGGTGCGGCAGCGCCTCGGCGGCGACCTCGCCCACACGACCGTCGTCACCATCCTGACCCGGCTGCTCGCCAAGGACGTCGTGACCCGCGAACGGCACGGCCGGTCCTTCGTGTGGACGCCGACGGCCGACGTGGCCCGGCTGGCCGCCCTGCGCATGCGCCGCCTGCTGGACGGCGAACGGGACCGCGAGGCGGTCCTGGCCAGCTTCGTCACCGCCCTGCCGCCCGGCGACGAGCAGGTGCTGCGGGCCCTGCTCGACATCCCGGACCCGGACGCCGGCGGTACGGAGGGCTGACCGCACATGGGGGTCTTCGTCTTCCTGCCGCTGGTGCTGCCGCTGTCCGCCTGGCCGGTCGCCCGGCTCGCCGAGACCCGGCTGCACCCGCGCACCGCCGCCCGGCTGCTGACCGCGGTCGCCGTCGTCATGGCCGGCTGCAGCACCCTGTGCCTGGCCCTGCTCATGGTGGTCGGCACCGCCCAGCTCCCCGGCAATCCCCTGCCGGACGGCTGGTCCGACCCGCAGGTGCGGGCCGCCGTCCCGCACGACGAGGTGGCCGGCCGGGCCGCCATCCCCGCGCTCGCCCTGGTGACCGCCGCCTGCGCCCGCACCCTCGGGCGGCACCGCCGGGTCGTCCGCCGGGCCCGCCGGGCGCTGGCCGGGGTGCCGGGTCCCACGGTGGCGGTCCTGCCGGACAGCACGCCGTACGCGTACGCCCTGCCCGGCGGGCGGGGCCGGATCGTCGTCACCACGGCTCTGCTGGCCGGGCTCGCGCCCGTCGAGCGGCGCGCCCTGTTCGCCCATGAGCGCGCCCACCTGAGCGCCCGTCACCACCGGTACCTGCTCGCCGCGCACCTGGCGGCCCGCGCCAACCCGTTCCTGCGTCCGCTGCGCACCGCCGTCGTCTACACGGCCGAGCGGTGGGCGGACGAGGAGGCGGCCCGCGTGGTGGGCGACCGGCGCGCGGTCGCCCGCGCCATCGGCAAGGCGGCCCTGCTGTCCCCGGGCGGCCCGGCGCCGACCCTGGCCGCGCTCGCGGCCACCGGTCCCGTGCCGCGCCGGGTGGCCGCGCTGCTGGCCCCCGCGCCGGCGGTCCGTACCTGGCCACCGGCGTTCACCTCGGTCGGCCTGGCGGCCTGGGCGGCGGCCGCCGGGGCACTGGTGTCCGCCATGTCGTCGGCGAACTCCGCCGTCACCCTGTTCCTGGTCCTGCACGCGGCGACCCCCCTGTGATCCCGCGGGGAGGGCGGTCCGGTCACGGGACGTGCCGGGGCCCGGCCCCCGACGGGAACCGGGCCCCTGACCGGCGGGCGGGTGCGCCGGCGGTTCACTCCTGCGGGAAGTCGCCCGCGAGCGCCGAGGCGATCCGCAGGTGCCGCTCCGCCTCCTCGTGCCGGGCCTGCCGTTCGAGCGTGCGGCCCAGCATCAGCCGGGCGTAGTGCTCCACCGGGTCGCGCTCCACGACGGTGCGCAGCTCGGCCTCGGCGCGGCGCAGCTGGGCCGAGTGGTAGTAGGCCCGGGCCAGCAGCAGCCGCGGTCCGGTCTGCTCCGGCACCTCCTCGACCAGCCGGGCCAGCACCCGGGCCGCGCCGGCGTAGTCCTTCGCGTCGAAGAACAGCCGCGCGCGCTCCCAGCGCTCGGCGGGGGTGCCCCGGTCGTAGTACGTGGTCTCCACTCGCGTCTCCACTCGTGACCTCCTTCGACGTCCTGGACGCCTTCGACGGTCCCAACGGGGCGCAGTTGTTGAATATTCCACTACCTGGAGGGGGTGGCTACCCCTGCCGGAGAGCCGCCAGTTCGGCGTCGGCCCGCTCGGTGACCAGGGCGAGCACCCGGCCGGCCACCGCGCGGTCCTCCTCGGGGATGCCCGCGTACAGCCGCGCGGAGAACACCGCGGCCTCGGCCGAGGTCGTGGCGTACAGCTCCCGGCCGGCCTCCGTGATGCGCGCGCCCGACGGCCCCTCCGGCGCGATCAGGCCCGCCGCGGCCAGGGCCTCGACGGCGCGCCGGGCGTCGTCCTCGCCGGCCTTCACCGCGCCGGCGACGCCGTCCGCCAGGCCGGCCCGCTCGACCGGTCCGTCCGCCACGGCCGCCAGGCGCAGGGCGATGGACTGCAGGTAGTCGATGCCGTGCGGGGCGAGGACGTGTTCGAGCACGGCGCGGGAGGCGTAGTGGGCGAGGGCTATGGTGCGGCCGTCGGCGCGGGGCGCGGTGGTGGTCATGACTGCTCCGTCTCGTGATCGGTGCTGCCGAACGGGTCGAGTGGTGCGTCGAGCAGGGCCGTCAGGTCCCGGGTGAACTCCTGGGCGCGCGGGCCGCCGGCACCGCCGAGCGGGGCCAGCAGCTGGCGCAGCAGCCCCTGGACGACGTCGATCGCCTCGCGGGTGGTCGCACGGCCCCGCTCGGTGAGGGCGAGCTGTACCGCGCGCGGGTCGTCCGGGTCACGGGTGCGCTCGACCAGCCCGGCCGACTCCAGGCCCCGGGCCAGCTTGGAGACGTAGAGGGCCTCCAGTCCGGTGTGGTCGGCGAGGCGGCGCTGACTGGGGCGCACCCCCGAGCGGTGCAGGCCGTGCAGCGACGCCACCACCACGTACTGCGCGTGGGTGAGTCCGAGCGGGGCCACCGCACGGTCCACGGCGACCCGCCACTTCATGGACAACCGCCACACCAGGAAACCGGGCGTGGCGCCTTCGGACACCTTGTTCATGCCAAATACGGTACATGGCTACTATGTCCATGGCTACTGTTTTCGGGGCGCTAGACGGCGCGTACCGCCGGTTCGCGCAGCACGGGCCGTTCCGGGCGCCAGGTGGCGACCAGGGCCGCCGCGAGCAGGAGTTCGGCGATGTCGCCGCCGTAGTACATGATCTCCGCGCCGCCCCGGACCTCGGGGACGGGAGCGTGCACATGCACCCAGAAACCGCCGTACATCAGCTGCGCGACGACCGCGTGCACCGCGATCGTGCACCCCAGGACGACCAGCCGGGCGCGCGCCCCGGGGCGGGCCGGGGCGGGATCGGGCCCCGCCACCGAGTACGCGAACAGGCACCCCGAGAGCAGGAAGTGCGCGTGCAGCAGCCAGTGTCCCGCCGGGTGGGCCAGGACGGTGTCGTAGAGCGGGGTGAAGTACAGGACCGGGAGGCTGCCCGTGGCCAGCAGCAGGGCCGGGACCGGGTGGGAGAGCAGCCGGGCCGGGCCGCTGTGCAGGAACGCGGTGACGCGGCGGGCGTGCGGTGCGCGCAGCGCGCGCAGCAGCAGGGTGACCGGGGCGCCGAGGACCAGCCCGAGGGGGGCGTACATGCCGATGAGCAGGTGCTGGGTCATGTGCCCGCGGAAGTCGCGGTGCGCGAAGGGCGCGAGCGGCGGCAGCAGCGCCACCGCCAGCAGGGCCAGGCCGGCGCCGAAACCGGCGGTACGCCAGGGGCTCCAGGCCCGGCCACGGCGGTGCGCCCGGCGCACCAGCAGCAGGTAGCCGCCCGCGCACAGCAGCAGGGCCAGGGCCGGCAGCAGCACCCCGAGCACTCCGCCGCCCTCGTGGTGGGGGGTGTGGTGGTGGTCCATCAGGCGGCGCCCGCCCCACGGCCGGTGCGCGGGGCGGCGGGGTCGAAGGGCGGTGCGCCGCGCCGCAGCAGCCCGCCGCCGGCCACCAGCAGCGCGCCGAGGACCAGGAAGGCGATGTCCCACCACACCTGGTACGGCCCGCCGTGGACGTGGTGGATGCCCAGGATCTGATGGTCGAGCAGGCCCTCCACCAGGTTGAACAGCCCCCAGCCGGCCAGGATCCAGCCCCACAGCACCCGCGAGGCCCACACCTGCCGCCGGCCGGTGGTCACCCGGCCGTACAGGACGGCGAGTCCGCCGAGGACGGTGAGCCAGCACACCGTGTGGAAGACGCCGTCCCACAGGGTGTTCATCTCCAGTCCGGAGACGGTGTGGGGATCGTAGTACCGGACGCCGATGCGGTCGTGGTTCGTGCTGCTGAGCATGTGGTGCCACTGCAGGAGCTGGTGCAGCAGGATGCCGTCGAGGAATCCCCCGAGTCCCACTCCCAGCAGGAGCCCGGGCAGTTGCAGACTGGCGGGCGCTGTGTCGGCTCCGGGGTCACGCACGGTGGTGGCCATCGCTCCTCGTCTCGGTCGGTCTCTCGGTTCTCCGGCGGCAGTGGATGCCCTACCGAGAGCTACCAGTTACCCGGTTCCACCGCTGCGGCACGCCCGGCCATGTGTGCGAAGCGGCCGGAACGGCCGGAACTTTCCCGCCCCGATCCGGCCCCTCGGGCACCCTTACGCGTCCTTCGTGCGGGGCGAAAGGCTGATAAGCCATAACTTGCTCGGTTTGGCCAGCGTTTCACCGGGTGCGGGCGACTGCCCGCGACCGTATGTGGAAGGACAGGGAACCGATGAAACGGGTTACCCGAAACAGTGTGATCGCCGTCGCCGCCGCCTCCGGCGCGATGGCAGTGGCGGGGCCGGTCCACGCCGACTCCGCAGCGAACGGCACCGCGGCCGGCTCGCCCGGGCTGATCTCCGGCAACGGCATCCAACTGCCGGTGCACCTCCCGGTGAACGTGTGCGGGAACACCGTCGACGTGGTCGGACTGCTCAACCCGGCGATGGGCAACCGCTGCGCCAACGTGGGCGGCCACACCGCCGGGAAGGGGACCGGGACGCAGCAGGAAACGGCCGCGGCACCCGGCGGGGCCACGGCCCACGGCACCGAGCAGAACTCGCCCGGTGTGATCTCCGGCAACGGGATCCAGCTGCCGGTCGACCTGCCCGTGAACGTCAGCGGCAACACCGTGAACGTGGTGGGCATCGGCAACCCCGTCTTCGGCAACACGTCCGTGAACGGCCCGGGCGACCACCCCGAGCCCACCGCGCCGAAGCCGCCCACGCGGGTCACCCCGCCGGTGCATTCCGAGCCGCCGCGGCCGCACCACCCGCCGAAGGCCCACACGCTGCCGAAGCCGGTCCCGGTGGTCGTGCGGCAGCCGCCCGGCACCCTGGCGCACACCGGTACGGACGGCACCTGGACGGCGGCCCTCGCCGGTCTGGCCTCGGTGATGGGCGGCACCGTCCTGTACCGGCGCTTCCGGTCCAGGGCGGCTGGCCGGGAAGGCTGATCCGCGTCACGGGCCGAGCCCTGCCCCGGAACCCCGGGCGGAGTTCGACCGGGAGCACCGGGCCGGCCGGCGGCACGCCGGCCGGCCCGGGCACCGCGGCGGGAGCACCGCGGCGGGAGCACCGCGGCGGGAGCACCGCGGCGGGAGCACCGCGGCGGGCGCGCGCGGTGTCACCAGCCGGTGAACAGCAGATGGTTCAGCAGGAGCGCGAGCACCGCCTGCGCCGCCAGCCAGCCGCGTGGCCGGGGCAGGAACGCGCCGGCCGCGAGCAGCCACATCGCGAAGGGCAGCCAGATCCGCTCGGTCTCCGCCTTGCTCATCCCGGACAGGTCCGCGACGAGCAGCGCCAGCAGGGCCGCCGCCACGAGGAGGGCGAGACGCGCCCCGTCCCGCGGCGCCGTGCGCGGCCGGATCCCCAGCAGGGCGGCCCGCCGCAGGCCCGCCACCGTGGCCGGGCCGGTGATCAGCACCGTGCAGGCCAGATTGGCCCACACCCAGTAGCCGTAGGGCCGGGTGCCGCCGACACCCTGGTAGTAGCGCGTGACCAGCAGCCGGTACCCCTCCCACCAGTCGAACCCGGCCCGCGTGAACACCACCGGGACGACCGCCGCCCCGGCCAGGAACAGCACCGGCAGCACCGGTCGCGCGCGGACCCGGTGCCGGCCCGCCCACAGCACCGCCGCGGCGATCAGCGCGAACAGCGTCAGGCCGTAGGAGAGATAACAGGTCAGTCCGTACAGGAGGCCGCCGCCCGCCGCCCAGGCCACGGACCGTCCGGTGACCGCGAGGGCCAGCAGCGCCACCGACCAGGCGGCGACCGCGGCGAAGTACCCGTCGGCCGAGGCGCCCACCCACACCGCGGCCGGGGCCAGGACCAGGAACGGCGCCGCCCGCCGGGCCGGACGCTCGCCGGCCAGGGCCCGCACCCCCACCAGCACCGCCACGCAGGCGGTCGCGCCGACCGTCACGCACCAGGCCCCGGCCCAGCCGCCGCCGCGCAGCCCGGCCCGGTCCAGCAGGACGAAGGTGAGGGTGGCCGCCGGGGGGTGCCCGGCGACGTGGGCGGGCCAGGGGTCGGGGGAGCCGCTGACGATGTGGTGGGTGAAGTCGCGCAGCGCGGCCGGGACGTCGTGGAAACGGCCGATCACCGTGAGGTACTCGTTGCGGGTGGTGAGCCGGCCGGCCACGCCCCGCCGCCAGCCGTCCACCAGCGCCAGCGACCACGTCCACGCCAGCGCCGTGGCCCAGGCCGCGAGGAGCAGCCACCGCCACGGCAGCCGGGCGGCCACGGACGGCCCGCAGGCCACCACGGCCGCCGCCACCAGGACGGCGGCCGGCGTCCCCGGGCCCAGGTGCGGGTCCCAGTCGGCGAACAACGGCGGCCAGTGCACGAAAAGGGTGCGGCGGGTGTCCTGGAGGTGCCGGCCGACGAGCACGGCGACGAGGACGAGCAGGGCGGCGGCGGTCGCGGCACCGAGATCGGCGCGCAGGCCGGCGTACCGGTCACGGAGGGGGGCCTGGGTCACACCGGAACGCTAGGCCGGTGACCGGGGCGGAGGAGGGATCCGCGGTCGGACGTCAGCGTTTCGTCATCGGTGGCGGACCCGCTCACGGGGCCCTCCCGGCCTACCGTCGGACCTATGCGAGACCATCCTCCGCGGCTTCCCTCCTCCCCGGGCTTCTGGCGCAGTCCGCTGCGCGGCCCCTGGTTCACCTCGGTGCTCGGGCTGGTGCTGCTGGCCGGCATCACCGTGCTGTTCCTGACCGGGCTGGTGTCGTACGCGGCGTACAACCCGGACCTGTCCCGGGTCAACGACCAGACACCGGACAAGGGGATCCTCGGCTTCTACCTCTTCGCCTGGCCCACCGGCCCGGTGTGGCTGTACCGGTTCACGCAAGGGCTCCACGTCACCCTGGGCATCACCCTGATCCCGGTGCTGCTGGCCAAGCTGTGGTCGGTGGTGCCGCGGCTGTTCGCCCTGCCCCCGGCCCGCTCGGTCGCGCACGCGCTGGAGCGGATCTCCCTGCTGCTGCTCGTCGGCGGCGGACTGTTCGAGTTCACGACCGGTGTCCTCAACATCCAGCTGGACTACGTCTTCCCGGGCTCGTTCTACCCGCTGCACTTCTACGGTGCCTGGGTGTTCTTCGCCGCGTTCACCGCGCACGCCGTGCTCAAGGCGCCGACGGCCCTGCGGGCGGTACGGCGGCGACGGCGCGAGGAAGGCGACCTGGTCAGCCCGCGCCCCGAGCCGCCCACCGTCTCCCGGCGCGGGGCGCTGGCACTGGTCGGCGGCGGCTCGCTGCTGCTGTTCCTGACCACGGTGGGACAGAGCCTGGGCGGCCCGTTCCGCCGGACGGCCCTGCTCGCGCCGCACGGCGCGGCCGACCCCGGCGGCGGCCCGAACGGGTTCCAGATCAACAAGACGGCCGCGTACGCCGGGATCACCACGGCCGACACCCACCGGGAAGGGTGGCGGCTCATCGTCACCGGGCGCACCGGAACCGTGCGCCTCAGCCGCGCCGAGCTGCTCCGGCTGCCGCAGCACAGCGCGTCGCTGCCCATCGCCTGCGTGGAGGGCTGGTCCACCGCCGACCAGTGGTGGCGCGGGGTGCGGCTGAGCGACCTCGCGGCACTCGTCGGCCACGCCGGCGACCCGCCCGACGTGCTCGTGGAGTCGCTGCAGCGGCACGGCGCCTTCCGCCGCGCGGCGCTGCGCGCCAACCAGGTGGCCGACCCCCGGGCGCTGCTCGCCCTGTACGTCAACGGCGAGGAACTGTCCCCCGACCACGGCTACCCGGCGCGGATCATCGTCCCCGCCGCGCCCGGTGTCCTCAACACCAAGTGGGTGGCCCGGCTGACCTTCGGAGACCTGTGATGCCTTCTCGCACATCTGTGACGCGCCCGCGCCCGGCCCTCGGCAACCCCTTCCAGATCCTGCTGCTGGCCTGCTCGTTCGCGCTCGCCGGGTACGCCGGCGTGCGGCTGTTCGCGGGTGACTGGCGGGCCGTGGCCCTATGGGTGGCGGGAGCGGCCCTGCTGCACGACCTCGTGCTGCTGCCGCTGTACACGGTGGCGGACCGCGCGGTCCTCCGCGGGCTCGGCGCCGCCGGGCGGCGGGAGTGGACGCCGTACGTCCGCGTCCCGGCCGCCCTGTCCGGGCTGCTGCTGCTCGTGTGGTTCCCGCTGATCACCGGGATGACCGCCGGGCGCTACCGCTCCGCCACCGGCCTGTCCCCGGACGGCTTCCTCGCCCGCTGGCTGCTGATCAGCGCCGTGCTGTTCGGCGGCTCCGCCCTGCTGCTCGCCCTGCGCGGCCGGGAGCGGGGCAGACCGCGCAGGGCGGCGAAGCGGCGCCCGCCCGCCGTCCACTGACCCACCGCCCGCCAGCCCGCCCGGCCCGCGTACCGCAGCAGGGCCGGGGTGCCGAGCCGGGCCCACGGGAAGACGCCGCCGCCCGTCCCGGCCCCGGTGCCGGCGACGACCCGCACCTCGGACCGTTCGTCGACGTCCACCGGGGCCGTCTCGGCGATCAGCAGCCCGCCGGGGCACAGCAGGTGGGCCACCCGGTCCAGCAGGGCCCGCGGATCGCCGCCGATGCCGATGTTGCCGTCCATGAGCAGCACCGTGCCCCAGCGGCCCTCGCCGGGCAGCGGCTCGAACACCGAGCGGCACAGGGCCTGTCCGCCGAGCCGCACGGTGTGCTCGACGGCGGCCTCGCTGACGTCGATCCCGAGGACGGTACGGCCCCGGACGGCGAGTTCGGCCACGAGCCGCCCCGGCCCGCAGCCGACATCGAGCACGGTGCCCTCGCAGCGGTCCAGCACCGCGCGGTCGACCGGGTCCGCCCGCGCGCACCACCGTTCGACCTCCAGCGGCAGCAGCCAGCCGTCGCTGCGGCGCAGGAACAGCGGACCGCGCCCGGTGCGCAGCGCGGCCGCGTAGGGGTCGGCACCGGCCCAGGCGACGGCCGGCGGCGTGCTCATCGGGCCGTCCCGGGGCCGGTGCGGGCGGTGCACCGGGCCAGCCGGGCGGCGAACCGGCCGCGCGGCGCGAGCGCGGCGACCGCCACCGCGTCGGCGGCGGTGTCCACGTCCCGCAGCCGGGGCAGGTCGCGCACCCGCAGCCCCGCCGCCACCAGCCGCCGCCGCTGCACCGCGCCCGTCCACCGCGTCGACATGGGTACGCCCCGCAGCAGCTCCGGATCGGGCTCGGCCAGCCCCAGTGCCCAGAAACCGCCGTCCGCCGCCGGCCCGAAACACGCGTCGTACCCGGCGAAGTCCACGGCCAGCAGGTCCGGCGTCACCTGCGGGGTGTCCATGCCGATGAGCAGGGCGGGACCCGTGCACCGGGCGAACGCGTCGGCCAGCCGGACGTCCAGACCGCCGGCGCACTGCGGCACGACGTCGAAGCCGGGCGGCAGCCAGGGGCCGGGAACCCCGTCCAGCACCAGCACGTGCCGGTCGGCCGGGGTGGCCGCCACGGCGTGCAGGGTGTCGGCGAGCGCCGCCTCGGCGAGCGCCGCCGCCTCCGCCGGGCTGAACGGCGGGGTGAGCCGCGTCTTGACCCGCCCCGGCAGCGGCTCCTTGGCGATGACGAGCAGCGTGGTCACCGTACGGCCCTCCCGTCGGTGGGCGGTTCGGCCAGGACGCGGCTCATGTCCCGCACCGCCTGCCAGGTGCCGCGCCAGGTGCCCGTCACCTTGGAGGCGCCGGCGCGCGGCAGGTACGGCACGTCGTGCTCGGTGATCCGCCAGCCGGCGTCGGCCGCCCGCACCACCATCTGGAGCGGATAGCCGCTGCGCCGGTCGCTCAGACCGAGCGCGAGCAGCGGCTCCCGGCGGGCGGCCCGCAGCGGGCCGAGGTCGTGCAGCCGCAGTCCGGTACGGCGGCGCAGCAGCCGTGCGAGCGCCAGGTTGCCGGCCCGGGCGTGCGCGGGCCAGGCGCCCCGGCCCCGCGCCCGCCGCCGGCCGAGGACCAGATCGGCCCGGTCGTCGAGCACCTCCCGCACGAAGGGCAGGAGGTGCCGGGGGTCGAGGGAGGCGTCGCAGTCGCAGAAACAGACGACGTCGGCGGTGGCGGCGGTGAGCCCGGCGTGGCAGGCGGCACCGAAACCGCGCCGCGGCTCGTGGACGACGGTGGCGCCGAGGGCGCGGGCGAGGTCCGGCGAGCCGTCGGTGGAGCCGTTGTCCACGACGAGGGCGCGCCAGCCGTCCGGGATCCGGGCGAGCACCCAGGGCAGGGCCGCCGCCTCGTCCAGGCAGGGCAGCACCACGTCCACGGTCGCCGGTGAGGAAGGTGATGAGGTGGTCACCCCGTTCACCCTACGAACGGGAAGCGGACATACCGGACCGCTGCTCCTTACGAAACGCGGACGTCGCGGCCGGGCACGGGCCGCGGGAGCGACACCCGCGACGGCCCGGTGCGAGGCTGGGACCATGCAGCAACCGCACCCGCCCGGCACGGGCGGCGTCACCCACCGCGCCACTCGTGGAGCCGCCCCCGCCGCCCCCGTCGCCCCAGAACCGGCCCCGCCGTCCGATTCCGCGGCCGCCCGCGTCCTGGTCGTCGACGACGACGCCACGGTGGCGGAGGTCGTCGCCGGATACCTCGGCCGCGCCGGCTATCTCGTGGACCGGGCCGACGACGGTCCCACCGCCCTCACCCGGGCCGCCGCCCACTGGCCGGACCTGGTGGTCCTCGACCTGATGCTGCCCGGCATGGACGGCCTGGAGGTCTGCCGCCGGCTGCGCGCACGGGCCGCCGTACCCGTCGTCATGCTCACCGCCCGCGGCGACGAGGACGACCGCATCCTGGGCCTGGAGGTCGGCGCCGACGACTACGTCACCAAGCCGTTCAGCCCCCGCGAACTGGTCCT
>NZ_BNBF01000016.1:164401-169070 GCF_014654935.1 Streptomyces capoamus | reverse complement strand
GCGGGTGCAGTCGGTGCTCCGCCGGGCCCGCCCCGCCGTGGCCGTGGCCCCGCCGGCCGCCGCCGGCCTCACCGTCGACCCCGCCGCCCGCCGCGCCACCAAGAACGGCACCGGACTCGCCCTCACCCTGCGCGAGTTCGACCTCCTCGCCTTCTTCCTGCGCAACCCGGGACGGGCGTACAGCAGGGAGGACCTGATGCGCGAGGTGTGGGGCTGGGACTTCGGCGACCTGTCCACCGTGACGGTCCACATCCGCCGGCTGCGCGGCAAGGTGGAGGACGACCCGGCGCGACCGCGGCTGATCCGGACCGTGTGGGGCGTCGGCTACCGCTTCGACCCGAGCGGCCGGGACGAGGAGGACTGACGTGCGCGACACCCTGCTCATCGCGCTGTACGCCTTCGCCGGTGCCGCCGTCACGGGCCTCGCGGGGGCCGCCGCGCTCCGGCTGCTGCGCCGCCGCTCGCTCACCGTGTCCCTCGCCGCCGTCGCCGCGGTCGGCGTCGGCGGCGTGCTCGCCGGCACCCTCGCGGTCGCCTGGGCGATGTTCCTGTCCCCGCACGACCTGACCGTGGTCACGACGGTCGTCGCGATGGCGGCCGTGGTCTCCCTGGCGACCGCCCTCCTGCTGGGCCGCTGGGTCGTCGCCCGCAGCCGCGAACTCACCCTCGCGGCACGCTCGTTCGGCGAGGCCGGCGACTTCGCGGCCCCCGCGGCCCCGGCCACCGCCGAACTGGCCGAGCTGAGCCGCGAGCTGGCGGCGACCAGCGCACGCCTCGCCGCGTCCCGGGAACGCGAACGCCTGCTGGAGACCTCCCGCCGGGAACTGGTCGCCTGGATCTCCCACGACCTGCGCACCCCGCTCGCCGGGCTGCGCGCCATGTCGGAGGCCCTGGAGGACGGTGTCGCCGACGACCCCGGCCGCTATCTGAAACAGATCCGCACCGAGGTGGAACGCCTCAACGACATGGTCGGCGACCTCTTCGAACTCTCCCGCATCCACGCGGGCACCCTGCCGCTCGCCCCGTCGCGGATCTCCCTGTACGACCTCGTCGGCGACGCCCTCGCCGGAGCCGATCCGCTCGCCCGCGCCCATGGCGTCCGGCTGGTCGGCGACCGGGTGGAGCCGGTCCCGGTCGAGGTCGACGCCAAGGAGATGAGCCGCGTCCTGGGCAACCTGCTGGTCAACGCCATCCGCCGGACGCCCGCCGACGGCACGGTCGCCGTCGCCGCCGAGCGTGCGCCCGACGGAGTGGTCCTCTCCGTGACGGACGGCTGCGGCGGCATCCCCGAGGAGGACCTGCCCCGCGTCTTCGACACCGGCTGGCGCGGCACCCACGCCCGCACCCCGCCGGCCGGCGCGGGCCTGGGCCTGGCCATCGTGCGCGGCATCGTCGAGGCCCACCGGGGCCGGGCCACCGTCCACAACATCCCCGGCGGCTGCCGCTTCGAGGTCACCCTGCCCGCGGCCCCCTGAAACCGGTCGCCCACACCATGCCGGCCCGGGGCGGGTTCGCCTGAACCTGGTGGCAGGCTTCGGCTCGGGGCGGGTTCGCCCGGACCCAGCGGCAGGCTTCGGCTCGGCGGGGGTTCGCCCGGACCCGGTGGCAGGCTTCGGCTCGGCGGGGGTTCGCCCGGACCCGGTGGCAGGCCCCGGCGCCGCTTCACTCGGAGACCGCGAACTCCCGCATGCCCTCCGCGAAACCGACCTCCGGCTTCCAGCCCAGCTCGCTGCGCAGCCGCGAGGAGTCCGCCGTGATGTGCCGCACGTCCCCCAGCCGGTACTCCCCGGTGACCACCGGGGCCGGCCCGCCGTGCGCGTCGGCCAGGGCGCGGGCCATCTCCCCGACGGTGTGCGGCTCGCCGCTGCCGGTGTTGTACGCCGTGAGCCCGCCCGGCGCCGCACCGGCCTCCAGCGCCACGACATTGGCGGCCGCCACGTCCCGCACGTGCACGAAGTCCCGCCGCTGCCGCCCGTCCTCGAACACACGGGGCGCCTCGCCCCGGGCGAGCGCGGACCGGAAGAAGGAGGCCACACCGGCGTACGGGGTGTCCCGGGGCATCCGCGGCCCGTACACGTTGTGGTAGCGCAGGGACACGGCCGACCCGCCGGTCGACCGGGCCCAGGCGGCGGACAGGTGCTCCTGCGCCAGCTTGGTCGTGGCGTACACGTTGCGCGGATCGGCCGGCGCGTCCTCCCCGACCAGCCCCGCGGTCAGCTCCGCACCGCACACCGGGCACCTCGGCTCGAAGAGCCCCGCCTCCAGGTCGGCGACCGCCCGCGGCCCCGGCCGTACGACCCCGTCGCGCGGACACGCGTACCGCCCCTCCCCGTACACCACCATCGACCCGGCCAGCACCAGGCGCCGTACCCCCGCCCCGGCCATGGCGGCGAGCAGTACGGCGGTGCCCAGGTCGTTGCGGGAGACGTACTCCACCGCGTCCCCGAACCCCGTCCCCAGCCCGACCATCGCGGCCTGGTGGCAGACGGCGTCCACGCTGGTCACGGCCCGGGCGACCGCCGCGGGATCCCGCACGTCGGCACGCGGATCCGCGCGCACGTCGAAGACGACGGCCTCGTGCCCGCGCGCCGTCAGCGCCTGGACGACATGGGACCCGATGAACCCGGCACCGCCGGTGACCAGTACGCGCATACGCCCACGCTAGGCCCGCACCGGCGCCGCACCACCCGGCCGCGCCCGTACGTCACGACTCCGTAAGGCCGGGCGGGGCGAGGCGGTGCCGGCGGCGCCGCGGGACCCCGCTCTCACCAGGTGACCGGCAGGCTCAGCGGGAAACGGCGGATCGTGCCGGTGTCCCACCGGACGGCGTCGGGCGGGACGTCGAGGCGCAGACCGGGGAACCGGGCCAGCAGTCCGGTGACCGCGCTGTCCAGCTCCGCCCGGGCGAGCGGTGCGGCGAGGCAGTGGTGCCCGCCCCAGCCGAACGTCATGTGCGGGCGCGGCGGCCGTGCGAGGTCGAGCCTGTGCGGGTCGGGGAAGACGGCCGGGTCACGGTTGGCCGCCAGGTAGGACACGTGCACGTAGTCACCGGCGCTGATGGCCGTGCCCTCGATCTCCGCGTCCTCCAGCGCGATCCGCGGGATGCCCACGCCCTTGCGGAAGGGGATGAACCGCAGCAGCTCCTCCAGGGCGCCGGGGAACCGCTCCGGCTCACGGGCGAGCGCGGCGCACTCCTCGGGCCGGGTCAGCAGCAGATAGGCGATGTTGCTGATCTGGCAGGTCGCGGTGTCGTTGCCGCTCAGGATCAGCGTCACGGCCAGGACCGCCAGCTCGTCGTCGCTCAGCGGCTCCTCGCCCTCCGGCACCTCGGCCGTGGCCATCGCGCTCAGCAGGTCCTCGCCCGGCGCGCTCCGCCGGGCCGGGATCAGTTCCGCGAAGTACTTGCGCAGGCGGGCCTTGGCGTCGGCCGCGTCCCGCCGGGCTTCGGGGGAGGTGGCCAGCAGCCGCATGGTCCAGTCCCGCAGCTGATCACGGTCCGGCTCGGGGACGGCGAGCAGCTCGCAGATCGTCAGGTGGGGCAGCGGCACCGACAGGTGCGTCACAAGGTCGGCCGGCGGTCCCGCCGCGGCCATCGCGCCGAGCAGCCCGGACACCACCCCGTCCACGGCCGGCCGCATCGCCGCCACCCGCTCCCGGGTGAACGCCTGGGCCGTCACATGCCGCAACCGGGTGACGTGCGGCGGATCCGTCACGTTGATCGATTCCGGCGACACGATCGGCTCGGGCGTCATCCGGGGATAGTCCCGCCCGACGATCGCCGCCCGGCTGAACCGGGGATCGCACGTCACCTGACGCACTCCGGCGAAGCTGGTCACCAGCCACGCCTCCGCCTCCCCGTAGGGCAGCCGGATCCGGCTCACCGGTCCGCGCCGTGCCAGTGAGACCAGCGAGGGGTCGAACTCGAGGGCGTCGGCGAAGTCGAAGGGGCAGCGCGGCACTGCCGGGTCCTGGAACGACATACAGCCTCCCGGACAACGATGTCGGACGGCTCGGGAAGAGGCCATCTCGTCCACTATGCGGTAGCCCGCCCGGCCTCGCAGCACGGCGGGCCCGCGCGCGGCCGGGCAGGGCGCGAAAGGGGGGGACCGACCGGTGGTGGCGCCCACGGCCCTGGCCGGCGGGCCGGGCCGGCGTTGCCGTACCGGTGGAGTTCCCCTCCCCTTGCTCACGGCCGGACCGGTTGGATCTCCCGACGCCCGGATCGGCGAAGCGCCGCCCGGGTGGAGAAACCGGTCCGCCCGTTTCGGATCGCGGTGGGCGGAGACTTCTCATGGCGGGAAGTGCTGGGACACGTCCCCTCCCCGACCACGACGGCGGCGACATCCGATGCGGAAGAGGAAGCGGAAGCGGCAGGAGGCGGCGGTGATCCGCCTCGACCGGTGCGACCTGTGCGGAGCCACCTTCCCGCGGGACGACGCGGTGCGCGGCTACGTGCCCGACTCCTCGTCGGTGAGCCGCCGCAACGACTGGTACGACGGTCTCCGGCTCGTCACGGCGTGCCGAGCGGACCACTTCGCCGAGCTGCGCGAGACGTACCGCCGCCGGCCGTACACGGAGGAGGAGCTCTGGGCGGCCAAGATCACTCGTGCGCTCACCCAGGGGCCGCCCGCCCTCTCCGTCGTGGAACTCCAGTGCCGCACCGGTCTGC
>NZ_BNBF01000016.1:154716-164357 GCF_014654935.1 Streptomyces capoamus | reverse complement strand
ACGAGCCGGAGATCAGGCGCGCCATCGCCTGGCACAACAGCCATCGGGGGCCGGGGGCGGTAACGTGACCCCGGCACGGAACCGGCACTCCCGGCACTCGCGCACCCGCCACTCCCCGCGGGCGGGCTCCGCCGCCACGGCCGTTCACCGGGGATGAGTCATGCACGTTCTCGCGCGCCTGGACGCTTACCAGAGAAGGCACCGCTGGGTGGGCCTGCCGCTCGGTGTGGTCTACAAGTTCTACGACGACCAGGCGCTGTACCTCGCGGCCCTGCTCACCTACTACGGCTTCCTCTCGCTGTTCCCCCTGCTGCTGATCCTCGTCGTGGTCCTGAGCACCTTCCTCAGCGACGACCCCGCGCTGCGCCAGCGGGTCCTGGACTCCGCCCTCAGCGAGTTCCCGGTCATCGGTGACCAGATCGGGGAGAACATCCGCTCCTTCCACGGGAACGGTGCGGTCCTGGCCGCCGGCATCGTCGGCAGTCTGTACGGCTCGCTGGGGGTCGCCCAGGCCGCCCAGTACGCACTGAACAAGATCTGGGCCGTCCCGAGGCACGCCCGCCCCGACCCGCTGCGGTCGCGCCTGAAGGGCCTGGCCTTCCTGCTCGTCCTGGCACTCGGTCTGTGCGCCCTCACCCTGCTGTCCGTGGCGGACTCGGCGACGAACGTCCTCGGCGCACGGCTGCGGGGCGGGACGTGGTTCGCGGCCACCGCGGGTGCCGTGTGTCTCAACACGCTGTTGCTGCTGTCGAGCTACTGGCTGTTGACCCACCGGCCGCTGCCGCTGCGCCGGCTGTTCGGAGTGGCGCTGGGCGCCGCCGTGGCCTGGCAGGCACTGCAGTGGGTGGGCTCCTACTACGTGAGCCACGTCCTGCGCGGGGCCACGGCCACCTACGGCATGTTCGGCATCGTCCTCGGACTGCTCGCCTGGCTGTACGCCGCGGCGCTGATCTTCCTCACGGCCGCCGAGGTGGGGGCCGTGAGGGTCATGCGGCTGTGGCCGCGCAGCCTGCTGACACCGTTCACGGACCGGGTGCACCTCAGCCCGGCGGACCGCCGCGCCTACCAGTCCTACGCGGCGACGGAGGCGTTCAAGGGCTTCCAGAAGATCCGGGTGCAGTTCGAACCGCCGCCCGGCCCGCGGCACGGCGAACCACCCGACGACGTCCGCTGAGCCGGTCAGCCCCGCGAGCGGTGCGCGTGAGGCGGAATCGAGTACTCCGCACACGGCTTAGGGACGTGCCGGTGAGGAACCCGGTCGGCGGAACGAATGGCGACGACCTCAGACGGCTCGACCGCCGGGCAAGGACCGCGATGACCACCTTCGACGATGCGCTCGACCTCCACTTCATCGGCAACGCGACGGTCCTGCTGCGGTTCGGTGAACTGACCCTGCTGACGGACCCCAACTTCCTCCACCGCGGCGAGCTGGCCCACCTCGGCTACGGCCTGGTCAGCCGCCGGCTCACCGAACCGGCCCTCGACGCGGCGGACCTGCCCCGGCTGGACGGCGTCGTCCTGTCCCACCTGCACGGCGATCACTGGGACCGCCGGGCCGGACGCCACCTCGACCGCTCGGTACCGATCGTCACGACCCGGCACGCGGCGCGCCACCTGCGCACCTGGCAGGGGTTCCAGCGGGCGGGCGGGCTGCGGACCTGGGAGAGCTGCACGCTCACGCGCGGCGGGGCACAGGTCCGTGTGACCTCGCTGCCCGGACGGCACGCCCTGCGGCCCGTGCTGCGGAGCCTGCTGCCCCCCGTCATGGGGAGCATGCTGGAGTTCGGTCCGGTGGACGGGCCCGCCCGGCTGCGGCTGTACGTCTCGGGGGACACCCTGCTGTTCGACGGCCTGGAGGAGATCTCCCAGCGCTTCCCCGCCGCCGACCTGGCGGTGCTCCACCTGGGAGGCACCCAGTTGCCCGGCGGGTTCGTGGTGACCATGGACGGCGCGCAGGGGGCCGAACTCGCCCGGCGTCTCGACTACCGCCGCGTCCTGCCGGTGCACTACGACGACTACACCGTCTTCCGGTCCCCGCTGCACGACTTCCTGACGGAGGCGCGCAGGCTGGGGCTCGAGGAGCGGCTCCTGCACTGCCCCCGGGGACGGCACGCACGACTGGTCCCGGGCGGCGACCGGCCCACCGTCCGGTGACCTCACCGGCCCCGAGCGCCTGCGTCGTCTCCTGCGTCGTCCTCCCCGGCCGTCCCGGGCTCCGCCATGGAACGGTGCGCGGCGGCCTTGGCGCTGTCCGGCAGCACCTTGTTCGCCAGGCCCTGGGCCTTGGTCTTCAGCGAGCCGGTGACCGCCTTGGCCCGCCCTTTCGTGATCGCGTCGAAGGCCTGCCGGGCGACGTCGGCCGGGTCGTCCTTGTCCGACGTACCGATCTTGGTGTCGCCCATGTCCGCCCGGCGGAAGAAGTCGGTGTCCGTCGGGCCGGGCATGAACACGGTGACGGTGACGCCCGAGTCCTTCACCTCGTTGCGCAGAGCCTCGGCGAAGGACTGCACGAAGGACTTCGAGGCGTTGTACACCGGCTGGAAGGGGCCCGGCATGGTCGCCGCGATCGACGACGTGAAGGCCAGCCGGCCCGTGCCGCGGCCGAGCATGTGCCGCAGCAGCGGCTTCGCGAGCCGCACGGTGGAGACCACGTTCAGATCGATGACGGCGAGGTCGTCGTCCAGATCGGTGTCCGCGAACGCCCCGCCCTGCCCCACTCCGGCGTTCAGGACGGCGATCTCGACGGGGAGGCCGGCCGCGGCCTCGACCAGCCGGTCCACCCCGGCCGCCTGCCGGAGATCGGCCTGGACGGCTCGGACCTCCACACCGCTCTCCCGCAGGTGCCGGGCGGCCTGGTGCAGCCGGTCGTCCTCGGCGTTGACCAGCAGGTCGTAGCCGTGCTCGGCGAACTCCCTGGCCAGCTCGTACCCGATCCCGCTGGAGGCCCCGGTCACCAGGGCGAGCGGCCTGTCGTCATTGCGGTCCGGTTCACTCATGCGCTCCGGAGTAACCACCGCCGCCCGCCCCAACCGCCCGCCACACCGTTCGGAGGATGCGCCACGCGGCGGCGTACGGCCGGCGTTCCTGACCCGGGGCCGGTACGTCCACCGGCGCCCGTCGCGTCTGCTCCCGGCGGTGCCGGGCCGTACCGGTCGGCGCGGCGGCCCTTCGGCCCGACGGGACGCGGCCGGGCGGGCGGCGGTCCCGTCCCGGCCCCGTGCCGTCAGCTCAGGTGCTTCAGCAGTTCCTCGGCGACCGGGGCCGAGGACGCCGGGTTCTGGCCCGTGATCAGGTTGCGGTCGACCACGACGTGCGGCGCCCACGGTTCGGCGGCGCGTACGTCGACGCCCGCCTCGGTCAGCCGGTCCTGGAGCAGCCACTGGGCCCGGCCGGCGAGGCCGCCCTGGGTCTCCTCCTCGTTGGTGAAGGCCGCCGCGCGGTAGCCGGCGAAGGCGTTGGTGCCGTCGGGACGGACCGCGGCGAGCAGGGCGGCCGGACCGTGGCAGACCACGGCCAGCGGCTTGCCCGAGTCCAGGGCCGCCACCAGCAGCCGGCCCGACTCGGCGTCGACGGCCAGGTCCTCCATGGGGCCGTGGCCGCCCGGGTAGAAGACGGCGGCGAACTCACCGAGGTCGACCTCCGCGAGCTTCACCGGCGTCCGCAGCTCGGTCATCTCCTCCAGCGCGCGGGCGACCCGGTCGGCGCCCTCCTGGCCACCGTTGAACTCCGGGGCCAGGCTCGCCCGGTCGACCGTCGGCACCACACCGCCCGGCGTGGCGACGACGACCTCGTGCCCCGCGGCCTTGACCGCCTGGTACGGGACGACGGCTTCCTCGGCCCAGAAACCGGTGGGGTGCCCGGTGCCGTCGGCGAGCGTCCAGTGATCGGCACCGGTCATCACGAACAGGATCTTCGACATGGGGGTCTCTCTCTCGCGTGTACGGGGAACGTGTTCCGTCGAAGACCGTAGGCGGTCACACCCATAGGCATCCAATGAAGGATCCGATGGCTGCCATTGGATGCCCTATGGGTCGGCGGGAACAGCCCGCGGTGATACTCGGACCGTGGAGACCGCTTCCCTCGACCTGAACCTGCTGCGCACCTTCCTCGCGGTGTACCGCTCCGGCTCCTTCACCGGCGCGGCCCGCCTGCTCGGACTGTCCCAGCCGACGGTGACGACGCAGATGCGCGCGCTGGAACGGCAGACCGGCCGGGAGCTGTTCGAACGGCTGCCGCGCGGAGTCACGCCGACCCCGGTGGCCGACGAGCTGGCGGCGCGCGTCGCCGCGCCGCTGGACGAGCTCCAGTCCGTCGCCGGCCCCACCCCGCCGGCCGGCGCCGCGGCCGAACCGGTCCACCTGGCCGGCCCGGCGGAACTGCTGTGCACCACGGTCCTGCCGGCCCTCGCGCCGCTGGTCGCCGACGGCGTACGGCTACGGGTGGCGACCGGCCTGACCGATCCGCTGCTGGACGAACTGCGCGCCGGCCGCCACGACCTGGTGATCGCCACCACCCGCCCGCGGGGCCGTACCCTGCACGCCGTTCCGCTGACCGACGAGGAGTTCGTGCTGGTCGCGGCACCCGTCTGGGCCGAGCGGCTGACGGACCGCCGGCGCGCGCAGGACACCGAGGGCCGGGAAAGCGGCGAGCAGGGCACCCTCGACCCCGCCGCCCTGCACGGCGTCCCGCTCCTCACCTACGCCGAGGACCTGCCCATCGCCCGCCGCTACTGGCGGCACGTCTTCGGCCGGCGCCTGTCCCGTACCGCCGCGGTGACCGTGCCCGACCTGCGCGGGGTCCTCGCGGCCGTGGCCGCGGGCGCCGGGTTCAGCGTGCTGCCCCGCTACCTCTGCCAGGACCTGCTCGCCTCCGGCGCGCTCGTCGCACTGCTGGAACCGCCGGACCCGCCGATCAACACCGGCTACCTCGTCCAGCGGCCCGGCGTCTCCGACAACCCCGACGTGGCCCGCGTCCGCGCCCTGCTGCTGCGGGCGGCACGCGGCTGGTAGCCGGCCACGCACGACGTCCTCGCACCACGGCCTCGCGCACCGGGTCACCTTCGGGTGAGCGGGTGGGACGTCTGGTAGGCCAGCCTGCGGTCCGCGCCCTCGCCGATGGCGGTGAGGGCCTCGTCCAGCTCCATGAACCACTGCCAGGCCGGCCGGCCGTCGGCCCCGGCCAGCCGCGCCACCACCAGGTCCTCCAGCTCCGGGACCCGTCTGTTCTTCCAGACCTTGTCGGCCAGGCTCACCAGCAGGTCCGCCACCCCGGTGCCGGGAGCCGTCCAGGACGCGTGGGTGCCGGCGAACCGGGCGAGTCCGGCCGGCACCCCGTACGTCAGCAGCAACTCCCGCCCCGCCGCCTCGTGTCGCGAGCCGGGACCGGACAGCTCGGCCGGGTGCAGAACCTTGCCGATGTCGTGCGTGGCAGCACCGAACAGCACCGCCTCGGCGTCGAACTCCAGGTCCGGGCAGTGCCGTTGCGCCCATACCACCAGCTGGGCCGCGACGTCGTGCACCGCCCGGAGGTGGGCCACCAGCCGGGGCGGCGCGTCGGCCCGCTCCAGCAGCACGGCGGCCTGCCCGGGCAGGGGGCGCAGCGGCGGATCGTCCAGGGCGTCCGTCGCGAGGGACGCGGCACCGGGGGCTGTCATCGGGCCAGCGTAGCCGCGGCCCGGGCGGCGACATCGTTGTCCCATGTCCCCGGATGGCGGGGCCGGGTGGCGGGGCCGACGATGGTGCCGTGGGGTACGGCCGCCGCCGCAGCACCGGTGCCGTCCGAGGCCGCCGGGGGACGGAGGCCGGCCCCGGCCGCGGTCAGCGGCCGGAAGGGAGGACACCGTCATGCTGGAAGTGAAGACGGTCGAGAAGCCGGACGAACGGCGCGACTTCCCCCGCGGCCACCTCGAAGCCCTCCACCTGACCGGGCTCGACTTCGCGGTGGGCACGTTCGAACCGGGGTGGCGCTGGTCGGAGTCGGTGGCGCCGATCGCGGGCACCGAGAGCTGCATGGTCCACCACAACGGCTATGTGCTGCACGGGCGGATGCACTTGCGCATGGACGACGGCGGCGAGGCGGAGGTCGGCCCCGGCGATGTGTTCGTGTGCCCGCCCGGCCACGACGCCTGGGTGGTCGGTGACGAGCAGGTCGTCGTCCTGGACTTCGCCGGGACGATGGCGAACGAGTACGCGAAAGGCTAGCTCCACACCGCCGTCCGTCCGCGCGGCTGTCAGCCCGCGACGTCGAAGGCCCGCGCCCCCTCCTCCGCGAACCCGACCGCGTCCGGGTGGCCGAACAGACCCGGGAGGCCGCCGGTGTGGAGGAGGACCGTCCGCTCGCCCGGACGCACGGTGCCGTCGGCGACCGCGGCGCGCAGGCCGGCGAGGGCCCGGCCCGTGTAGACGGGGTCCAGGGGCAGGCCCTCGGTGCGGGCGGCCAGCCGCAGGGCGTCCCGTACCGGACCGGTCAGGGTCGCGTACCCGGCGCCCACCTGGTCCCGGCGGATCCGCAGCCGCTCCGGCACGACCTCCTCCGCGGTGAGCGGTGCGGCGAACTCGGCCACCTTGGCGGCCGGGTCGGCCAGCGCGCCCACGTCGACGCCCAGAACCGTCTCGCTGCCCAGGGCCGCGACCAGCCCGGCCATCGTGCCGCCCGAGCCGAGCGCCACCACCGCCGTGCGCAGGTCCGGCAGGCGCTCACGCAGTTCCGCACCGCAGCGCAGATAGCCGCGGGCGCCCAGGACGCCAGAACCGCCGAACGGGATGAGTGCCGGCCGGGCGCCGCCGGCCCGCAGCCGCGCGCAGACCTCGGCGGCCGTCGCGTCCAGCCCGGCCTGGTCCACCTGGCCGGCCCAGGCGAGCCGGGCCCCGAAGAGGCCGTCGAGGGCCAGGTTCCCGGAGTGGGAGGCGCCCGGTGAGCCGCGCAGCACGAGGACGACGGCCAGGCCGAGCCGGGCGCCCGCGGCGGCGGTCAGCCGGGCGTGGTTGCTCTGCGGGGCCCCCGTGGTCACCAGCGTGTCGGCGCCCTCGGCGAGGGCCGCGCCCACCGTCCACTCCAGCTTGCGGATCTTGTTCCCGCCGCCGCCGAGACCGGTCAGGTCGTCCCGTTTCACCCACAGGTCGTCCGGTCCGAGCCCCAGCGCGGCGGCCAGCCGGGGCGCCGGTTCCAGGGGGGTGGGGAAGGTGCCCAGCGGCACGGGCGGGTGAGTCATGGCGACGCGTCCTCGGGTCGGGTCCTGCGGTGGAATCAGTGGATCACGGACCGGAGCCCGGCGTCACACCGGCAGCAGCCCCGCGACGAGTGCGCTCAGCTGCCGGGCCGTGCGGCACTCGTGCATCCGGACCAGCTCGGCGTAGGCGGGCGCGGCCGAGTCGCCGGTGCCCCAGCGGTCGCGCGGCTCGGGGTTCAGCCAGTGGACGCGCCGGGCCCGCCGGGCCAGTTCGCGCACGGCGGGGAGGTTGGGGTCGCTCATGTTCGTCCGGGCGTCCCCGAGGACGAACACGGTCGTGCGCGGGCCGACCGCAGCGCCGTACCGCTCGGTGAACTCGCCCAGTGCCACGCCGTAGTCACTGCTGCCGTGCCAGCCGGTGAGCACGGCCTCGGCACGGATCCGGGCGCTCAGCCCGTCGGGGTCGGCGCGGCCGTGGCCGAGCAGGCCGGTGACCTCGTCGAGCCGGTTGACGAAGGCGAACACGCGGACCTTGCCGAACTGGTCGTGCAGGGCCTGCACGAGGAGCATGGTGAAGTCGGAGAAGCCGGACACCGAGCCGGACACGTCGCAGAGCAGCACCAGTTCGGGCCGGACCGGGCGGCGCCGGCGCAGCACCGGCCGCATCGGCACCCCGCCCGTGGACAGCGACGAGCGCAGGGTGCGCCGCAGGTCGATCGTGCCGCGCGCGGCCCGGCGGCGGCGCGCGGCCAGCCGGGTGGCCAGCTTGCGCGCCAACGGCTGTACCGCGCGGCGGAGTTCGGTCAGCTGGTCCCGGTCGGCGATCAGGAAGTCGACCCGGTCGGCGGTCGGCCGCACCGCGCGCCGCGCGATCTCGTCCCGTCCGCGCCGCTCCGCGACCCGGCGCCGGGCCTCGGCCCCGACCAGCCGCCGGAACTCCTCGATGCGGTGCCGGATCTCGTCGTCCAGCAGCCGGTCGGCGAACCCGGCGCCGGGGCCGCCCGCCCGGCCCCGGATGTCGGCCCGCACCCGGGCCAGCAGGGTCTGCGGGCGCAACCGGTCCAGGGTCTGGTACGCCGACCAGCCGTCCGAGGCCGGTGAACTGCCGTATCCGCCCAGGCCGTCGACGGCCTCCGCCGCCAGCCGGGCCATCAGCGCCCGGTCGTCGGCGGCCAGCGCCTCGGCGAGCCGGTCGCGCAGGGTCTCCCGGTCCCGGGGAGCGTCCTCGGGGCCGCCGATCCCGCGCGGGAAGTACAGGTCGAAGACGGCGTCGAACAGAGCCCGTTGGCCCGGCCCGTGCAGCAGGGTCGCCGCCAGTCCCTCGCGCAGCAGCTCCCGGTCCGCGAGGCCCAGCGCCTCCACCGCCCGCGCCGCGTCCACCGTCTCCCCGGTGCCGATCCGCACCCCGTGCGCGCGCAGGGCGGCGGCGAGGCCCGTGATCCGGTCGGCGACGGCGGTCACAGGGCGTCCAGGTCGAGCTTGGCCGCCGCCTTCTGGATGTCGTCCTGGTGCTTGAGGATCACGCCGAGCGTGTCCCGTACGAGGTTCTCGTCCAGGGTGTCGGCGCCCAGTGCGAGCAGGGTGCGCGCCCAGTCGAGGGTCTCGGCGACGGACGGCAGCTTGCGCAGGTCCATCGCGCGCAGCGCCCCGACGACCCGGACCACCGACGCGGTCAGCGCCTCGCCGAGGCCCGGCACCTTCAGCCGTACGATCCGCCGCTCGAGCTCCTCCTCGGGGAAGCCGATGTGCAGGAACAGGCAGCGGCGGCGCAGGGCCTCGGACAGTTCGCGGCCGGCGTTGGAGGTGAGGACGACGAACGGCCGGCGGGTCGCGGTGACCGTGCCCAGCTCCGGTACGGTGATCTGGAAGTCGCTCAGCACCTCCAGCAGCAGCCCCTCCATCTCGACGTCGGCCTTGTCGGTCTCGTCGATGAGCAGCACCGTCGGCTCCTCGCCGCGGATGGCGGTGAGCAGCGGGCGGGGCAGGAGGAACTCCTCGCTGAAGATGTCGGTGCGGGTCTCGTCCCAGCTCTCGTCGCGGCCGGCGCTGATGCGCAGCAGCTGCTTGGCGTGGTTCCACTCGTACAGGGCCCGGGACTCGTCCACGCCCTCGTAGCACTGGAGCCGGACCAGACGGGCGGCGGTCACCTGGGCGACGGCCTTGGCCAGTTCGGTCTTGCCGACCCCGGCCGGGCCTTCGACGAGCAGCGGCTTGCCCAGCCGGGCGGCGAGGAAGACGGTGGTGGCGACGGCGGGGGAGGCGAGGTAGCCGGTCCCGGCGAGGCGGGCGGAGACGTCGTCGACGGACGTGAACAACGGGGGCCTCCGGCGGGGTAGGGGAGCATGCTCCGGGAAACAACGGCCGAGGACCTATCTAAGCGCTTGTTCAGCTCAGGCGCCACGGGTACGGGCCCGGCCGGAGCACCCCGAACGCCGACGAAGGCCCGCGCCCCCGCCACCGGCGCCACCCGCGC
>NZ_BNBF01000016.1:150971-154669 GCF_014654935.1 Streptomyces capoamus | reverse complement strand
CCCGCCGAGACCGCCGGAGGCGCCGGCTGACTCCCGCGGAGGCCACCCGGGGCGCTGGCAGGCTCCTGCGGGCACCGCCGGAAGCGCCGCACGGCTCCTGCGGACACCGCCCGCGGCGCTGGCTGGCTCCCGTCGACGTCACCCGGGGCGCCGCCCGGCTTCTGTGAACACCGGCGGAGGCGTTGGCTGGCTCCCGTCGACACCGCCCGCGGCGGTGGCTGGCTCGCGTCGGCGTCACCCGGGGCGCCGCCCGGCTTCTGTGGACACCGGCGGAGGCGTCGGCTGGCTCCTGTCGACGTCACCCGGGGCGCCGACAGGTTCCTGCGGGCACCGCCGGAAGCGCCGCCCGGCTCCCGTCGACCCCACCCGGAAACGTCGGCCGGCTCGCGTCGGCGTCACCCGGGGCGCCGGTTGGCTTCTGTGGACACCGGCGGAGGCGTTGGCTGGCTCGCGTCGGCGTCACCCGGGGCGCCGGTTGGCTTCTGTGGACACCGGCGGAGGCGTTGGCTGGCTCCTGTCGACGTCACCCGGGGCGCCGCCCGGCTCCCGCCGAGACCGCCGGAGGCGCCGGCTGACTCCCGCGGAGGCCACCCGGGGCGCTGGCAGGCTCCTGCGGGCACCGTCGGTGGCGCCGCCCGGCTCCCGCCGAGACCGCCGGAGGCGCCGGCTGACTCCCGCGGAGGCCACCCGGGGCGCTGGCAGGCTCCTGCGGGCACCGTCGGAGGCGCCGCCCGGCTCCCGTCGACACCGCCCGCGGCGCTGGCTGGCTCGCGTCGGCGTCACCCGGGGCGCCGGTTGGCTTCTGTGGACACCGGCGGAGGCGTTGGCTGGCTCCCGTCGGCGTCACCCGGGGCGCCGACAGGTTCCTGCGGACACCGCCGGAAGCGCCGCCCGGTCCCGCGGACACCGCCCGGGGCGCCGCCCGGCTCCCGCCGAGACGGCCGGAGGCGCCGGTTGCCCCGGACGGGTCAGTCCGGCGCGCCGGTGGCGTGGGGGGCCCGGTCCAATGGAGCCGTGACCGCGCCCCCGGACGACTGCCTCGCGCGCAACGAGTGGATCTGCGGCGCCTATCTGAGCACCCGCCGGCAGATCCTGCTCGACGCCGTCGTCCAGCACCTGCAGCTGACCTTCCTCTCCGTCCTGATCGGCCTGCTCGTCGCCCTGCCGCTGGCGGTACTCGCCCGCCGCCGGCGCTGGGCGGCCGGCCCGGTCCTCGCCGTCACGACGGTCCTCTACACCATCCCGTCGCTGGCCATGTTCTCCCTGCTGCTGCCCCTGTACGGCCTCTCGGCCGACCTGGTCGTCGCCGGACTGGTGCTGTACTCGCTCACCCTGCTCGTGCGCAACATCCTCGCCGGACTGCGCGCGGTCCCGGAGGAGACCCGGCAGGCCGCGCTCGGCCTCGGCTACGGGCCCCTCCGCCTGCTCCTCGCCGTGGAGCTGCCCCTCGCCCTGCCCGCCGCGATGGCCGGCCTGCGCATCGCCACCGTCTCGGCGGTGTCCCTGGTCACGGTCGGCGCGATCGTCGGCTTCGGGGGCCTGGGCAACCTCATCTACGCGGGCATGAACACCTACTTCAAGGCCCAGGTGCTCACCGCGTCCGTGCTGTGCGTGCTCATCGCCGTCGCCGCCGACCTGCTCCTGCTGGGCGTGCAGCGGCTGATCACGCCCTGGTCCCGGGCGGGCCGCGCGTGAACGCCCTCACCGCCGCCTGGGACTGGCTCACCGACCCCGCGCACTGGTCGGGCGACGACGGCATCCGGCACCGGCTGCTCCAGCACCTCGCGCTCACCGTCGTCTGCCTGCTGCTCAGCTGTCTGATCGCGCTGCCCGTCGCCCTGGTCCTCGGCCACCTCGGCAAGGGCGGCGCGCTCGCCGTGAACCTCTCCAACGTCGGCCGGGCCGTGCCCACCTTCGCCGTCCTGGTGCTGCTGCTCCTGACCCCGGTCGGCGACTGGGGCGAGGGCCCGACGGTGGTGGCCCTGGTGCTGTTCGCCGTACCGCCGCTGCTCACCAACGCCTACGTCGGCGTGCGCGAGGTCGACCGGAGTGTCGTCCAGGCCGCCCGGGGCATGGGCATGACCGGCCGACAGGTGCTGTTTCACGTGGAACTGCCCCTTTCGCTCCCCCTGGTGCTGAACGGGGTACGGATCGCCGCCGTCCAGCTCGTGGCCACCGCCACCATCGCCGCGCTCGCGGGCGGCGGCGGGCTCGGCCGGATCATCACGGCCGGGTTCAATCTCGCCAGCACCCCGCAGGTGGTCGCGGGCGCGCTGCTCGTCGCCGTGTTCGCCCTGCTCGTCGAGGGGGTCTTCGAGGCCGTCGAGCGGCTCGCGCCGAGACGGGCCCGGGACGGCCGATGAGGAGGCGCGGGGCGCTCGCCGCGCTCACGCTCCTCGTGCTGGGCGGCTGTGCCACCGGCCCGGCCCTGGAGCACCGCGGCCAGGTCACCGCACCGCCGGGCGACAGCCGCCACCTGACCATCGGTTCGGCCGGCTTCACCGAGAGCGACCTGCTCGCTCAGCTCTACGCCCAGCTGCTGGACCAGGCCGGCTACCGGACGTCCGTCCTCACCGTGGCCAACCGGGAACTCTACGAACCGGCTCTGGAATCCGGCCAGATCGACGTCGTGCCCGAGTACGCGGCCACCTTCGCCGACTGGCTGGGCGCCAAGGCGCACGGCGCCGGCGTGCCCCCGGCCGGCTCGCCCGACCTCGCCGCCACCATGCGGGCCCTGCGCCGCCTCGCCGCACCCCGCGGCCTCACCGTCCTCCCGCCGGGCCGGGCCGTCGACCAGAACGCCTTCGCGGTGTCCGCGGCCTACGCCCGCCGCCACCGCCTGAGGACCCTCAGCGACCTCGGCGCCTCCGGGCTGAAGGTACGGCTCGCGGCGGGCGACGAGTGCGTGCAGCGGCCGTACTGCGCGCCGGGCCTGCGGAAGGTGTACGGCATCGACGTCACCGGCATCGACCCCAAGGGCGTGGGCACCACCCCGGCCAAGCGGGCCGTGCAGACCGGCCGGGACCAGATGGTGCTGACCACCACCACCGACGCCACCCTCGGCGCCTTCGGCCTGGTCCTGCTCGCCGACGACAAGCGGCTGCAGAACGCCGACTACGTCGTCCCGGTCGTCAACCGCGCCCGCGCGGGCGGCCCCGGTGTGACGAAGGCGCTCGGCCGGCTCAACGACGTCCTCACCACCGGCGACCTGGCCGCCATGAACCAGAAGGTCGACAGCTGGCGCCGGCTCCCGGCCGACGTGGCCCGCGCCTACCTGAAGGACAAGGGCCTGCTGAAGTAGCCCGTCTCAGGCGTCCGCGACCGAGTCGAACGGCACCTGTCCGCGCCTCACCCCGCGCGTGTCGGCGTCCACCGAGCGCCGTAGCGCCTCGTGCAGCCTGGCCGGGGTCAGCACGCCGAGGAACCGCGACCCCTCCAGCACGGCGACCCACCCGGCGTCGTACTGGAGCATCACCCCGAACGCCTGCTTCAGCGGGGCGCCGACCGGCACCCAGGCGGTCATCCGGTGCGCCAGCTCCCCGACCGTGCCGCCCGCCACCAGTTCCCCGGCACCGACCCAGCCGTGCAGATCACCGGCCCGGTCCAGGACCACGGCCCACCGGCCGCCCTGGGCCCGCAGCCGCTCCAGCGCCTGCCCGGCGGGCTCGTCCACGCGGGTCACCGGCGGCTGCTCCAGG
>NZ_BNBF01000016.1:145387-150934 GCF_014654935.1 Streptomyces capoamus | reverse complement strand
TCGTCCGGCTCGATCGCGGTGACCGACAGCCGCTTCAGCCCGCGGTCGGCGCCCACGAATCCGGCCACGTACGGGGTCGCGGGGGAGCCCAGGACGGTGCCCGGCGTGTCGAACTGCTCGATGCGGCCCTGCCCGTACACGGCGATGCGGTCGCCGAGCCGGACGGCCTCCTCGATGTCGTGCGTGACCAGCAGCACCGTCTTGCGCACCGCGGCCTGCATGCGCAGGAACTCGTCCTGCAACTGCTCGCGCACCACCGGGTCGACCGCGCCGAACGGCTCGTCCATCAGCAGCACCGGCGGATCCGCGGCCAACGCCCGGGCCACGCCGACCCGCTGCCGCTGCCCGCCGGACAGCTGCTGCGGGTAGCGCGGCCCGTACGTCTTCGGGTTGAGGCCCACCAGGTCCAGCAGCTCGGCCGCCCGGGCCCGCGCCTTCGCCCGCTTCCAGCCGAGCAGCGCGGGCACGGTCGCGGTGTTGTCCAGGACGGTGCGGTGCGGGAAGAGGCCCACCTGCTGGATGACGTACCCGATCCGGCGGCGCAGCCGCACCGGGTCCACGGCGGCGACGTCCTCGCCGCCGACGAGGATCCGGCCCGAGGTCGGCTCGACGAGCCGGTTCACCATCATCATGGTGGTCGTCTTGCCGCACCCGGACGGTCCCACGAGGGTGACCAGCTCGCCCTCGGACACCTCGAAGGAGAGGTCGTCCACGGCCGTCGTACCGTCCGGGTAGCGCTTGGTGACCTGCTCGAACCGGATCATTCCCTCACGCTACGGCAGCGTCCGCCGGACCTCATCCCGCGTGCCCCGACCGGCGGACGGCGGTGTTCACCGCCCGGTCGTGAGCACGATCTTGCCGTACTGGGCGCCCGCCTCCATGTACCGGTGGGCCGCGACGACGTCGGCCAGCGGGAAGGTGCGGTCGACCTCAGGGCGCAGGGTGCCGCTGCGCAGTCCCGAGTCGACGAAGGCGACGGCGCGCCGCATCCGTTCCGGGACCGCGAGGACCTCGCGGGTCACCGTGTAGGTGCGCATGTTCAGCGGGGGCATGCCCAGGTCGAACCCGGGGAACGGGGTGGGCTCGCCGCTCTGCATGCCCCACAGCAGCAGCGTTCCGTCGGCGGCCACGGCCCGGGCCAGCTCCCGCACGCCGGGGCCCGCGACGGCGTCGAGGACGTGCTCGGCGCCCCGGCCGCCGGTCAGCTCCAGCACCCGCCCGGCCACGTCCTCCTCGTCGGAGACGATCACCTCGGCGGCGCCGTCGTCCAGCAGCCGCTGCCGCTTGGCGCGGGTCCGGGTGACGGCGACGGGCGTGGCGCCGAGCCGGTTCGCGGTCCGGATCGCGGCGAGGCCGAGGCTGCTGGAGGCCGCGGTCACCACGGCCACGTCCCCGGCCCGGACCCCGCCGACCTCCACCAGGGCGCCGTACGCCGTCAGGTACGGCATCCACACCGCCGCACCGCTGACCGGGTCCACCTCGGGGGAGCGGGGCAGCACCGCGGAGGCGGGGACCAGGGCGCGTTCGGCGTAGACGCCGTAGTCGTTGGGGGAGAAGCCCGGGACGACACTGACCGGCTGCCCCGGCGCGACCGCGGTCACGCCGGGTCCGACGGCCTCCACCACGCCCGCCGCCTCGGTGCCGAGCCGGGCCGGGAACTGCTTGACCGGTTCGATGTACACGCCGCCGCGGAACAGTCCGTCGGCCCGGTTCACGCCGATCGCCTCGATGCGCAGCAGCACCTCGCCGGGGCCCGGCTCGCCCGGCTCCACATCCTCCAGCCGCAGCACCTCGGGTCCGCCGGTCTCGTGGAACCGCACCGTCGCCGCCATGCCAACTCCCCCTGATCTCAATGGTGTTAGCCGACCACTGTGGGGCATCGTACGAGGACTGTCAAACTACGACAGGTTTCGTACAACCCGCCCGGGGTCATCAGGGGTCATCCGGGGTCAGCCGAGCAGGATCACCTCCAGGGTGCGCGGGCCGTGCACGCCCTCCACCCGGTCCAGTTCGATGTCACTGGTGGCCGACGGGCCCGAGATCCATGTCAACGGCCGGGCGGGGTCGAGGCGTTCGAGGGCCTGCGGGACGGAGGACACGACCTGGTCCGGGACGCGGACGACACAGATGTGGTGGTCCGGGACCAGGGAGATCCGGCGCCGGCCCTGGTCCGGGGAGCCGTCCAGGACGATCGTGCCGGTCTCGGCGATCGCGACCGCGCACGCCGTGACCACACTCCCGGCCCGGTCGAGGTCGGCCGGGGTGCTCTCCGCCCGGTCGGGGATCCGCGTGACGTCCGCGGCGGCCAGCCAGCCCTCGTCCAGCCCGGACGGCACCACCACCGGGCCCGCGTCCCGCGCGGCCAGCAGGCGGGCGATCAGCGACGGCAGTTCGCTTGCGCCGCTGCGGTGCACGATCGCCCGGTAGTCCGCCAGGTTCTCCGCCAGCAGTTCCACCGTCCGCCGGGCGGTCGGCCCGCCGTGCTCGCGCAGATAGTCCCGCCGCACCGCCTCCTCGTACGGCCGGTCGTCCGGCGTCACGTCCGCGAGCGCGCGCCGCACCCGGCCCAGGACCCGATCCCTGCTGCTCACTCGGTGCCGTCCTTCCCGCCGTTCGTGCGCTGCCACCAGTCCCGGAAGGGTTCGGGCGGCACGGCCGGCAGGTCCCGGGTGCCGCTCCAGGCGCGGCCGGGGCCCGGCAGTGCACGGGGGTGCAGCCGGCGCGTCCGGGAGGCCAGCCGCTGGCCCGCGCGCAGCGCGCCCGGGCGGGCGAAAACCCAGCGCGCCGCCCGCATCGCCGCCCGCTCGGCCGCGTGCCCCCGCGCCGGCCGGAGCACCACCTTGTTGCCCTGCCGTACCGCCGGGCCGCCCTCCACGACCCGCTCGCGCAGGTGCACCAGCACCTCGGGGATGTCGATGGCGACCGGACACACCTCGTAACAGGCCCCGCACAGACTCGACGCGTACGGCAGCGAAGCGTCGATCTCGCTCCCCGTGCCCCGCAGTTGCGGGCTGAGGATGGCACCGATGGGACCCGGGTAGACCGAGCCGTAGGCGTGCCCGCCGGCCCGCTCGTACACCGGGCACACGTTCAGGCAGGCGGAGCAGCGGATGCAGCGCAGGGCCTGGCGGCCGACCTGGTCGGCCAGCGTGTCGGTCCGGCCGTTGTCCAGCAGGACCAGGTGGAAGGCGCGCGGGCCGTCCTCGTCGGTGGTGCCCGTCCACATGCTGGTGTACGGGTTCATGCGCTCGGCGGTGGAGGAGCGGGGGAGGGTCTGCAGGAAGACCTCCAGGTCCCGCCAGGTGGGCACGACCTTCTCGATGCCGACGACCGAGATCAGCGTCTGCGGGAGGGTCAGGCACATCCGGCCGTTGCCCTCGGACTCCACCACGACCAGCGTGCCGGTCTCGGCGACCATGAAGTTGGCGCCGGAGACGGCGACCTTCGCGCGCAGGAACTTCTCCCGCAGGTGCAGCCGGGCGGCCTCGGCGAGTTCGGCGGGCGCGTCCGTCAGGTCCTCCGGGGCCGGGCGGCCCCACGCACCCATCTCGGAGCGGAAGACGTCCCGGATCTCGCCCCGGTTGAGGTGGATGGCCGGGACCAGGATGTGCGAGGGCCGGTCCCGCCCCAACTGCACGATCAGCTCGGCGAGATCGGTCTCGTAGGCCCGGATGCCCTCGGCCTCCAGGGCCTCGTTGAGGCCGATCTCCTGGGTGGCCATCGACTTGACCTTCACGACCTCCGACTCGCCCGTCTCCTTGACCAGCCGGGCCACGATCCGGTTGGCCTCCCCGGCGTCGGCGGCCCAGTGGACCGTGCCGCCCGCCGCCGTGACCGACTCCTCCAACTGCACCAGGTACCGGTCGAGGTGGCGCAGGGTGTGGTCCTTGATCCGCCGGCCCGCCTCGCGCAGCTCCGCCCAGTCGGACAACTCGCCGACCGCGCGGGCCCGTTTGGCCCGGATGGTGTGGGTGGCGTGCCGCAGATTGCCGCGCAGGACGGGATCGCGGACGGCGTCGCGCGCGGCCTGCGGGAAGGCCGGCATGCCGAGATACGTTCCGGTCATACCGCCGGTTCCTCCTCCGTGCTCGCCAGGATCTCCGCGATGTGCACCGGCCGCGGGCCCGTCCGCAGCCGGCTCATCATGCCGCCGAGGTGCATCAGACAGGAGTTGTCGGCCGCGCACAGCACCTCCGCGCCCGTGGACCGGGCGTTGCGCAGCTTGTCCGCGCCCATCGCCGCGGACACCTCCGGGTTCTTCAGCGCGAACGTACCCCCGAATCCGCAGCACTCCTCGGCGCCGGGCAACTCGACCAGTTCCAGCCCCCGGACGGCCTCCAGCAGCCGGCGCGGCCGGTCGCCGAGCCCGAGACCGCGCAGCCCGTGGCAGGTGGGGTGGTAGGTGACCGTGTGCGAGTACCAGGCTCCGACGTCCGTCACGCCGAGCACGTCCACCAGGAACTCGGTCAGCTCGTAGGTCTTCGCCACCACCGGGGCCAGCGTCCGGGCCAGCGTGTCCCCGCGCCCCTCGGCCCGGGCCCGCTCGCCCATGCGCGGGTACACTTCCCGCACCATCGCCCCGCAGGAACCGGACGGTGTCACGATCGCCTCGTAGTCGCGGAAGACCTCGGAGAGACGCCGGGCCAGCGGTTCGGCGCCGTGCCGGTACCCGGTGTTGTAGTGGGCCTGCCCGCAGCAGCTCTGGCCCGTCGGGAAGTCGATGTCGACGCCCAGTCTGGTCAGCAGTCTCACCACGGCACGTCCGGTGTCCGGATACAGCGTGTCGTTGACACAGGTCAGGAACAGGGCGACACGCATCGCGGCTCCTCGGTGTCGGTCATCGGACGGGTGCAGGGTAGTCGGCGGGTCCCGCCGACGGGGGAGCACGGCTCACCGCACGGCGAGCCGGGGCCCGGGCCGCCCGCCGCCGGCCGGTGTCGCCGCGGGGCGCGCACCGGGTGAGCGGCCGGCTGCGCCGGAGCGGCCGGCGCGGGCCGGCGAGGTCGCCGCCGGGGCCCGGCGCGCGCACGAGGCGTCGCCGAGGGCGGCGGTCTCGGTCGCGCCGGCCCCCCACGGGCGGACCGCGCGCCGGCGGTCAGCCGGCACGGCAGCGCGTCGCGGGTGCGCCGCCGACCGCGCCGCCCGACTGCTCGGCCTCGCCGCCGGCCGCCGTGCCCCTCTTCTCCGTACGGCAGCCCGCGGTCACCAGAGGGGCGCAAGCCGCCGGAGTGCCGGCGGAGGAGACCGAGCGGCACGAGGGCGAGCGGAAGCGGACGCACGAGTACCGGCGGGTGGTGCCGCGGCCGGAGTTGGTGGTGCAGCCGGAGCCGGTGGTGGACCGCTCCGGCCGCGCCGCACGCCGGAGGACCGTACTGAACGGAAGTTCAGCGACAAACCATGATTCCGGGGCTCGGCGCGCGCCCGCTCATGTGCTCAACTGGACGGGTCCGGCCCGTCCGTCCCAGGAGACCCGTTGAGCCTCAGCTACCGCCAGCCCGGCGTCGTCCTCACCGACCGCCACTTCACCGTGCCCCTCGACCACGCCGA
>NZ_BNBF01000016.1:135344-145342 GCF_014654935.1 Streptomyces capoamus | reverse complement strand
CCCGGGCGGCGAGACCGTCGAGCTGTACGCCCGCGAGGCGGTGGCGAGCGACAAGGCCGGGCAGGACCTGCCCTGGCTGGTGTACCTCCAGGGCGGCCCCGGCTTCGGGGCGAATCGTTTCGTCGGACGTCAGGCCTGGCTCGACCGGGCCCTGAAGGAGTACCGCGTCCTGCTGCTCGACCAGCGCGGCACCGGCCGCTCCACGCCCGCCACCCGGCAGACGCTCCCGCTGCGCGGCGGTCCCGCGGCCCAGGCCGAGCACCTCACCCGCTTCCGTGCCGACTCCATCGTCCGCGACTGCGAGGTCATCCGCCCCCGGGTCACCGGTGGCGCCCCGTGGACCGTGCTCGGCCAGAGCTTCGGCGGCTTCTGCACGGTGTCGTACCTCTCCCTCGCCCCCGAGGGCATCGACACCGCGATCATCACCGGCGGCCTGCCCTCCCTGCACGCGCACGCCGACGACGTCTACCGGGCCGCCTACCCGCGCATCGAGCGCAAGGTGACCGCGCACTACGCCCGCTACCCGCAGGACGTGGAGCGGGCCCGTCGGATCGCCGACCACCTCCTCACCCACGACGTGGTCCTCCCGAACGGCTACCGCTTCACCGTCGAGGCCTTCCAGTCCCTCGGCCTGATGCTCGGCACCAGCGACGGCAGCCACCGGCTGCACCACCTGCTGGAGGACGCCTTCGTCCGCACGCCCGCCGGCCCGGAGCTGTCCGACGCGTTCCAGGAACAGGCCCAGTCCCTCCTGTCGTACGCCTCCCACCCCCTGTACGCCCTCGTCCACGAGGCGATCTACGGCCAGGACGCCCGCCCCACCGCCTGGGCCGCCGAACGCGTCCGCGCCGAGTTCCCGCAGTTCGACGCGGCGAAGGCGCTCACCGGGGACGGCCCGGTGCTCTTCACCGGCGAGACCGTCCACCCCTGGATCTTCGACGCCGACCCGGCCCTGCGCCCGCTGCGGGAGACCGCCGAACTGCTCGCCGCCCGCACCGACTGGGGGCCCCTCTACGACCCGGCACGGCTCGCCGCGAACGAGGTCCCGGTCGCCGCGGCCGTGTACCACGACGACATGTACGTCGACACCGCCCACTCCCTCGAGACGGCGGCCGCGATCCGCGGCCTGCGCCCCTGGGTCACCAACGAGTACGAGCACGACGGTCTCCGCGCGGGCGCGCCCCACGTCCTGGACCGCCTGCTGGCGATGGTGCGCGACGAGGTCTGACGCAGTCTGACGCAACGGAGCGCGCCGCAAAAGGAGTTGTCCACCGCACGGAGTGACATAGTCTGCCGCCCATGACGGAGTCCATGATCACCCAGCTCCAGCCCCTCCCCGACGACTGGCAGCGGGCCCTCGCCGTGGTGGCCCACCCCGACGACCTCGAATACGGCTGCTCCGCCGCGGTCGCCGCCTGGACCGACGCCGGCCGGGAGGTCACCTACGTGCTGGCCACCCGCGGTGAGGCGGGCATCGCCACCCTGGACCCCGCCACGTGCGGCCCGCTGCGCGAACGCGAGCAGCGGGCCAGTGCCGCCGTCGTCGGTGTCGGCACCGTGGAGTTCCTGGACCACCGGGACGGCGTGATCGAATACGGCCTCGCGCTGCGCCGTGACATCGCCGCCGCGATCCGCCGCCACCGGCCCGAACTCGTCGTCACCCTCAACCACCGCGACACCTGGGGCGGTGCCGCCTGGAACACCCCCGACCACGTCGCCGTCGGCCGCGCCACCCTGGACGCCGCGGCCGACGCCGGCAACCGCTGGATCTTCCCGGACCTCGCCGAGCAGGGGCTGGAACCGTGGAACGGCGTCCGCCGGGTGGCCGTCGCCGGCTCCAGCAGCCCCACCCACGCCGTCGACGCCACGCCCGGGCTGGAACGGGCGGTGCGCTCGCTGCTCGAGCACCGCAGCTACATCGAGGCGTTGACCGACCTGGATCCCGAGGTCTACGCCCGCGACTTCCTCGCCGAGACCACCACCGCCGCCGGCAAGCGCTTCGGCGGCATACCGGCGGTGGCCTTCGAGGTGTTCGACCGGTGAGGTCCGACCGGTGAGGGAGCCGCGGCCCGCCGCCGCAGGGGCCGGGCGGGCGGTCAGTAAGGTGGATACCATGCCGGATCAGATAGCCGAACCCCCCTCCGACCTGCGCGGTGACTGCGCGCGGTGCTTCGGGCTGTGCTGCGTCGCCCTGCCCTTCGCCCGCTCCGCCGACTTCGCCCTGGACAAGCCCGCGGGCAAGCCCTGCCCGAACCTCCAGAGCGACCACCGCTGCGGCATCCACGCCGGCCTGCGCGGCAAGGGCTTCACCGGCTGCACGGTGTACGACTGCTTCGGCGCCGGCCAGAAGGTCTCGCAGGTCACCTTCGGCGGCCAGGACTGGCGCACCGGACCGAAGGAGCAGGCGCGCCGCATGTTCGACGTGTTCCCGGTCGTCCGGCAGCTGCACGAGCTGCTGTGGTACCTGACCGAGGCACTCGGCCTGTCCGCCGCCCGGCCCGTCCATCCCGAGCTGCGGCAGGCGCTGGAGAAGACCGAGCGGCTCACCCGGGGGACGCCCGAGGAGCTGGCCGCGCTGGACGTGGCCGCGCACCGGCAGGAGGTGAACGTGCTGCTGCTGCGCACCAGCGAACTGGCCCGGGCCGGCGCCGGCGGCAAGGGGAAGGGCAAGGGGAAGGGCAAGGGCAAGGACCGGCGAGGGGCGGACCTCGTCGGTGCCCGGCTCCGGGGCGCGGACCTGCGCGGGGCGAGCCTGCGCGGAGCCTGTCTGATAGCCGCCGACCTCACCGGTGCCGACCTGCGCGACGCGGATCTGATCGGTGCCGACCTGCGGGACGCCGACCTGACCGACGCGGACCTCACCGGTGCGTTCTTCCTCACCCAGCCGCAGGTCAACGCGGCCCGGGGCGGCGCGGGGACGCGGCTGCCGGCCTCAGTCAGCCGACCGGTGCACTGGACAGCGGACCGCTGACAGGGACCGTGCCGGTCCGGCCGGGTCGTGCCGGGGGCCGTCCGCTGCCGTGGGGTGGGCCGGCCGGCGTTCCAGGCGCAGCCGCAGTCCCTCCGGCATCAGGGTCAGGCGTTCGGAGACGGTGAGCCGGTAGCCGGGGTCGGCGTACAGCTCGTAGCGGCGCAGCAGCAGACCGAGGACCAACGTCGCCTCGTGCAGGGCGAACTGACGGCCGATGCAGGCCCGGGCCCCGGTGCCGAACGGTTTGAAGGTGTGCGGCGGCCGGGCGCGCACGGCCGCCGCGGTGAACCGGTCGGGGTCGAACCGGTCGGCGTCCTCGCCCCACACCTCCGGCTCCCGGTGCAGCATCGGCGTCAGCACCAGGGCCCAGGCGCCCGCGCGCATCGGGTGCTCGCCGACGAGGACGGTGTCCTGGCGGGCCTCGCGGGCGAAGGCGGGCGCGGTCGGCCACAGCCGCAGCGACTCGTCCAGCACCCGGCGCACGTAGCGCAGTTTGGCGACCCGGTCGTAGCCGGGCCGCGGGGTGTCGCCCCAGACCTGGTCGACCTCGGCGCGGGCCCGGGCGGCGATCCCGGGGTGCCGGGCGAGGTAGTGCAGGGCGAAGGAGAGGGCGCCCGAGGTGGTCTCGTGGCCCGCCACCAGGAACGTGATCACCTGCTTGCGGACGTTCTCGGCGGACAGTTTCTCCCCGGTCTCCGGGTGCGCGGTCGCCAGCATCCGGTCCAGCAGGTCGCCCTCGCCGCCACCGGACCGGCTCCGGGCGGCGACCAGGGCGTCGACGGTGCGGTCGAGGTACGCCATGTCGGCCGTGTTGCGCCGGGCGGCGCTGCGCAGCAGCAGCGGGGCGAGCGGGCCGGGCACGCTGTTCAGCCGCTGGGCGTATCGGAGGGTGCCGACCATCGCCGTGACGAAGGGGTGCGGGCGGTCCCGCTCGAAGGAGCCGAAGTCGTGCCCGAACCCGGTCCGGGCGATCGTCTCCAGGGTCAGCCGGGTCATGTCACCGGGCACGTCCACCGTGCGTCCGGCCGCCAGCTCGCGGTCCCAGTGGTCGGTCAGCCGTCCGGCGACCGCGAGCATCATGCCGTGGTAGCCCTCCATGGCCTCCCGGCCGAACCCGGGAGCCAGGACGTCGTGCGCCAGCTGCCAGTTGGGCTCGTGGTTGTAGGCGGTGAACAGGCCGTCGCCGGCGACCGGGCGCAGATTGGCGACGCCCAGTCCGACGTGCTTGGCGAACCGGGACTCGTCGGCGAGGTCGGCGACCAGCGGCGCTCCCCACACGAACACGAACTCCTTGCCGAAGGCCCGGCGCCGGAATATCGGGCCCAGCTCGCGTGCGAAGCGCATCGAGTCCTGCACCGGCCGTCTCCGGTCGGCGCCGAGCACATCGCCGAGCAGCGGCAGGCGGTGCGGCGGACGCGGTATGCGGTGCAGCCCGGGCCAGCCCTGTTCGGCGCCCCGGAAGCCCGTCGGCAGCCCGGTCCCCGTGGTCCCCGTCGTCTCCGCCATGACGCGATCCCCCTTGATACAGCGGCTTGATGCAGCGGCCGGTTGACGCAGTGACGCGCGCGTGTTGTACGTGGGTTCAATAGCGGCCCCAGTGTCCGCCCGTTGTTGAACCCGCGTCAAGTAAAGTGACGCCATGCCCGCGAACCAGGGGGAGCGCGCCCGGCGCAGACTCAGCACGGCGGAACGCCGCGAGCAGCTGCTGTTGGTCGGCGCGAGGCTGTTCTCGGAGAGCCCCTACGACGACGTGTGGATCGAGCAGGTCGCCGAGATCGCCGGTGTCTCGCGCGGTCTGCTGTACCACTACTTCCCGACCAAGCGGGAGTTCTTCGCCGCCGTCGTGGAGCGGGAGAGCGCCCGGATGCTGCGCATGACGGCGGCGGTGCCCGGGGTGCCGGTGCGTGAGCAGCTCACGGCCGGCCTCGACACCTACCTCGGGTACGTCGAGGCCCACGCACACGGCTTCCGCGCCTTCCACCGCGCCGACGCGGCCGGCGACCAGGCCGTGCGCCGGGTCTACCAGCGGGCCCTGGCCGCCCAGGAGGAGCAGATCCTGGCCGCGCTCGCCGCCGACCCCGAGTTCGGACCGGTGGTCGAGACCGCTCCCCAGGTGCGCCTCGCGGTGCGCGGCTGGCTCGCCTTCACCACCGCCGTCTGCCTCGAATGGTTGCGCGGGGAGGGGCGGTTCAGCCGGGACCAGGTGCGTGACCTGTGCGCCCGGGCCCTGCTCGGCGTCCTGGCCTAGAGCGTGTCCCATCCTCTCCCACGTGCCGTCGACGGCCCAGCGCCGTCCCCGGACCGGATCGGCCGGCATGGGCGGCTCGATCCGGGGGTTTTTTCCCCATTTTTCAGACACAGGCGGTGGTGTTCGGGGATTGTGTCGACGTACCTCGGAAACCACCGTAAGGAGCCCCCCGGTGCGCCACCCGACCCGGAAAGCCTTCGCCGCCCTCATCACCGCAGCCGGCCTCGCCCTCCCCCTCCTCGCCCCCACGCCCGCCTCGGCTGCCACCGCCACCAGCCGCTTCGCGAACTACCGCTACGGTGACTGCCTGCGCGAAACCTCCGAAACCGGCCTCAAGGGCGACCGCTGCGCCACCGGTCGCGGCAGCCTCCTGTGGCAGTGGAACGGCCGCCTCAACACCAGCACCACTTTCAAGAACAACTTCTGGGGCCGCTGCCTCGACAGCAATGACCGGGGCGACGTCTACCCCCTGCCGTGTAACGGCGGCTCCTACCAGAAGTGGCGCACCGTCCAGCCCGCCGCCCGCAGCGCCGTCATGCTCCAAAGCGTCGGCACGGGCCGCTGCCTCTATCAGCAGGACGACGGCTACTACCGCACTGCCAGCTGCGACCGAGGCGCCCAGAACCAGCGCTTCACCATCGGCTGAACGGATCTCTCGACCGCTGCAGGACCGGACTCCGCTGGTGCGGTGCGGTTGGCGCGCGCCCCGATCTCCGATAGGTTAGGCAAGGCTTACCTAAGGAGGGCTCGGGATGGGTGACACGCAGGACTGGACGGCCGCACCGGGCGCGGCGGAACGGGCACGCTCGGTGCCGGCCGCCGCGTGGTCGTGCGCGGTGACCGCGGACGGAGTGCGCGAGGAGTACGCCGGCGCGCACTCCGTCACCGAGGAGGGCGCGGTCCGCCTGGCGGTGCCCGACGACAGCGCGCTGTTCGGGGCGGTCCTGTGCGCCCCGCGCCAAGAGCCAGCCGCCCTCCTGGAGTTCGCCGACGTGGCGCCGGTACCGGTGCGCCACCGCATCCGCGCCCGGCTCTTCCTCTCCGGCCGGCTCGTCCCGTCCGGGGGCGCCCTCGTCCTCCACCCCGACCGCGTGGTGCTGCGCCGGCCCACCGGGGCCGTGGTGATCGAGCCGGACGAGTTCGCCGCCGCCCGGCCCGACCCCCTGGCCGGCGCCGAGGCCCGGCTGCTCACCCACCTCGCCGACGCCCACCCGGACGCCGTCCAGCGCCTCACCCGCCTGGTGCGGCCCGAGAGCCTGCACGCCGCGATCCGGGTGGTGCCGCTGGCCGTGGACCGGCACGGACTCACGCTGCGCGTCGAACGCACCCGCGCCCACGGCGACGTACGGCTGCCCTTCCACACGCCCGCCGACGACGTCGCCCAGCTCACCGAGCGCGTGCACGCCCTGCTCGCCCAGGCCGCCGCCGCGGGCTGCCCCCGCGCGCTACAGCGGCAGCGCGCAGACGGCGACGGGTGAGGCGAACGGCTCGCCCGCGAGGCGCAGTCGCCCGCGCTCCGGGTCGACGTGGAAGACGGTGACCGTGCCCGAGCGCTGGTTCGCCGCGAACAGCAGCCGGCCGTCGGGCGAGAACGCGATCTGCCGGGGGAAGTCCCCGCCCACCGGCACCGTGCCCAGCAGCCGCAGCCGGGCCCCGTCGTCCTCGACGGCGTACCGGGCGAGGCTGTTGTGGCCCCGGTTGGCGAGGAAGGCGTACCGGCCGTCGGCCGTCACCAGGAACTGGGCCGGATAGTTCGTGCCGCCGTCCGACCCCGTCGGCTGCGGCTCGCCCACCCGCAGCCGGCCGGAGCGCGGATCGTAGGCGCACACGGCGGCGGTGTCGTCCACCTCGTTGGCCAGGTAGGCGTACCGGCCGCCCGGATGGAAGGCCAGGTGGCGCGGCCCCGCGCCGGGCCGGGTCCGCGCCCGGGCCACCTCGGTGAGGGTGCCCGCGACCGGGTCGAGACGGTAGGTGTACACGGTGTCGGTGCCCAGGTCCACGGCGAGGACGTGCCCGCCGTCGGGACTGGTGAGGAACTGGTGCGCGTGCGGGCCCTGCTGACCGGGGCCGGGCGGCGGAGAGGTGTGCGTGACCAGGTCGGTGCGCTCGCCCAGGGCGCCCGAGGCGTCGATCGGGTGCACGGCGACACTGCCCGAACCGTAGGCGGCGCTCAGCAGCCAGCGCCCGCTCGGATGCACCGACAGGTGACAGGGCCCGGCCCCGCCGGTGCTCCGTGTGCCGAGGATCTGCCGGTCCGCGAGGCGTACGGCCGTCACCCCGCCGTCCGGCCGCTCGTCCACCGCGTACAGCGTGCGGCGGTCCGGGTGCACCGCGAGGTACGACGGGTCGGGCACCCCGGCGAGCGTGCCGGACCCGGTGATCCGGCCCGACTCCGGGTCGTACGACGCCAGGCCGATCCCGGTGCCGCCGCCGTCGACGGAGGTGTAGGTGCCCACGTACAGCGGCCGCGGACCGGACGGCCTCCGGGCCGGCAGGGCCGCGTCCGGCGCGCTCCGCGGGTCCCCGGTGTCCGCCGGCGGGGCGGCGGGGGACGGCACCGCCACGACGGCCGCCGTACCGGCCACGGCCCCGACGAACCGGCGTCTGGTCCAGCCGCCGCGCCCGCCGTCCCGCCGGGGCGGGGAGGATCCCCCGTCCGCCGTCCGTGCCTCCGTGTCCATCCCGCACCTCAGGTCGTCGGTCGCCCCGCTGGTGACAGCCACCTTGGCCCGTGGCCGCCGGCGAGAGCAAGTCCGGCGACAGCCCGCGCGCGGGGCGCGACGGCTGTCGTCACCACTCCCCGTCCTCGACCGGCTTGCCCGGCGCGTCCTTCAACGGGGCCACCTGACCGGCGTCCGGCGCCTGCCACGGGTCCAGGTCGGCCCCGAGCCACTCGCCGACCGGCTCGACCCCGCCCAGGGTGTCCGAGGGGGCGAGGTCCTCGGCGTCCGCGTCGTAGTAGTCGTACCAGGGCAGGCCCGCGCGGGTGTACGCCGCCCGGTCGACCGGCGACGGCGGGGGTGCCTCGCCGGTGATCCGCCGCCACTCCGGGGGCGTGACCAGGTGCACGAACACCCGCCCGGCCGGCTCATCGGACCAGTCGCCGAGCGGCCGGTCGTCCCGGTAGACCTCCTGCCGCATCGAGCCGCCGACGCCCAGCCCCATGGCCGCGGCGCGGGGCGGGGCGGCCGCCGGGGGCGGGGGAGCGCCGTAGGCGGCGGCGGGCGGCGGCGAACCGGCGGCCCCGCCCGGCGGCGGTCCGCCCGGGGCCGGCGCCCCCATGGGCAGGGCGGCACCGAAGACGCCGGGCGGACCGTAGCTCCCGGTCGCGCCGAAGACGCCGGGCGGTACCGGGGGCAGGGCCCGCTCGCGCTCCCGCTCCTGGTGCCGCCACTTCGCGAGGGCGTCCTGCGTCAGCGCGAACGCCTGCAGCTGGACCCCGCCCCACACCTCCTCCCCGGTGACCTGCCCCTCCACCGTCGCACCCAGCCCGAGCGGTACGGCCACGAACTGGCGGACCGTGCCCCTGCCGGAGTTGATGCCGTCCAGCCAGGGCTGGCGGGGCAGCACCACGTAGTTCTGCGGGCGCCGGGACAGCCGGCCGCGCCACGGCTCGCCGGACACCGCGCACACCTTGCCCACACCGACCTGGAGCGCGGCCGGCTCCGTCGTACCCGCGAAGCTCAGCCACATCGCCTCGCGCAGGTACACCGGCAGCATCACACCGCCGCGCGCCCGCATCGGCTCCGGCACCCGGTCGGCGTAGTCGGCCACGCGCCGGACCGGGAACTCGCCCAGACCCGGCGGCAGCGGATGCGTGCCGCTCTCCGGCAGCCGCAGGGTGCGCACGAACCGCACCGCCACCCCACCGGGCAGCCGTAGCGTGTTCCCGTCGATCCGGACCCCGCCACTCGTCATCCGCCCGCTCCCTCGCCTCGCGCGCCGGCCCGCCCCGGCGACCTCTTCACCGAGAACGCTCACCGAACCCCGCGCGGTTCCGCCACAGCTCCTCCTGCACGCCGAGGTGGTCGCGCAGCCAGGCCAGCCGGGGCAGCTTGGTGCGCTGCCCGCGCGAGACCCGGTCCAGCTCCTCCAGCAGGCGGCGGGCGCGGTGCTCGGTGTTCAGCTCGTCGATGATCCGGGTCGTCTCGGTCAGGACGGCCCCCAGCAGCTGCCAGTGCGCCCAGTCCTTGCGGATCTCCTCCTGCAGCAGCTCGGCCAGCCGGTCCCGGGTGGCGGCGGCCGTGCGCAGTTCCGCGCTCAGCCGCTCCTCCGCCGACTCGGCGTTCTCGCTCAGATGGGTGGTCACCAGCACCGCGAAGCTCACGATGGCGTCGGCGATCTCCGACAGCAGCTGTTCCACCGTCGCCCCCACCCGGGGCGGGAACAGTTCCTGGGCCCCACGGGCCTTGGCCAGGTCCGTGAACGAGCGGGCCAGCACCCGCAGGACGACCGTGCAGATCTCCAGCGTGTCCAGGCCGGTGCGCAGCACCACCCGGTGCAGCAGCCCCTCCTTGACCCGGGGATTGAGCCGCAGGCTGTCCTCGGCCTGCCGCAGCGCCGCGTCCACCTGGACGATGTCGTGGTCCAGCCGGCGCGCCTCGTGCAGCCGCTCGGCCGCCCGCTCCCAGGGGATGCCGCCCGCGGCCTCCTCACCCATGCGCAGCATCAGCTGGCGCACCCGCCGCGCCATGTCCTCGATCGACCGCCCGGCCTCGTCCACCCACACCGGGGGCGGCAGCAGCAGGTTGCACGCGGTGCCGACGACCGCGCCGATCA
>NZ_BNBF01000016.1:128165-135300 GCF_014654935.1 Streptomyces capoamus | reverse complement strand
GCGTCTCCACGATCCTCGCCCACGCGGTGAACCCGACCGTGGTGACCCCGAGCACCAGCATCGCGCTGATCGCCACCTCGGCCACGTACTCGTCCACGCGCACCAGGTGGCCCACGGCCAGCGCGGCCACGATCAGCAGCGCGAGGCTCCACCAGGTCAGGCCCACCAGTACGCTGAACGCGATCGCGACCAGGACCCCGGCGACGACCGAGTTCACCCGCCGGATGCCGTTGGTGAGCGTGGCGTAGAAGGTCACCTGGACCACCAGCAGCGCGGTCAGCGGCGCGGTGAGGGGCGCCGGCTCCGGACTCAGCCGGAGCGCGATCACATAGGCGATCGTCGCGGCCGTCGCCGACCGCAGTGTCTGGACGACCACCGGCTCCCGGCGGCGTTTCGCCAGACGCAGCAGTCCCTTGCTCCACTCTCGTACATCGCGCATCCCTTGGCCTGTTCCCGTTCCTCGGGGGCGCCGAACGTGGCTGTTCGCGGGCTGTTCCCGTCCGCTTTCGGCCAGCCGCCTAGGCGTGGAGCCGGTCGAGGAAGGCGTCCAGGTTGTCCCTCGTGCGGGCTATCTGCTCGTCCAGGGTCAAACTCTCCTCGAAGCGGGCGCCGGACTCCGGGGCCTTCCTGCCGCGCACGTACAGCGAACAGGCCAGGTCCGTGCACATGTACAGCCCGATCGAGTTGCCCTCGCGGCCCGCCGCACCCGTCCTGCGCGCGGCCATCAGCGACACCCCGCCGCCCCGGTGCGTGGTCAGGCACAGCGAGCACATGCTGCGGTGGGCGAAACCGCGCTGGTTCGCCGGGAAGCGCAGGGCCACCCCGACGAGCCGGCCGCCCCGCTCGGTGACCAGATAACTGCGGTCCGGGGCGCCCGGATCGCGCCAGCCCAGGAAGTCCAGGTCGTCCCAGGGGCGTTCGCCGAGGTCGCGGGGGACCGCCAGCCGCTTCGCCTCGCCCTTGGAGCAGTTGACGAACGAGCTGCGGATGTCGTGCTCGGTGAGCGGTCTCATGGGGAGTCCTTCCGGATCCGGCCGGGCCGGTGAACCTAGGACCTCTAGGTCAGCGGCTAGCCTAGTTAGCCAAGCGCCGAGCGGGCCAACGAATTTCCCTAGCCATGAGGCGAGGGGCCAGTGCCTTTCCCGCGGCCCTCCTCGCCCGGCTCCTCCTCCGTCGTGGCTCCCCCCGGATCCGGCGGCCACACCCCCGGGGCCAGGACGCCCAGCGCGTAGGCGCGGGCCACCAGCTCGGTGCGGTTCGCGGCGTTCCAGCGGGTCGACAGGCGACGCAGGTGATAGGTGACGCCGTCCCTGGTGAGGCCCAGTTCGCGGGCCGCCCGGGCCGTGGTGGCGCCGCCGGCGAGCAGGGCCAGCACCCGCCGCTCCACCTCGGTGGTCCGCACCGGCTCCGGCCGCGGTACCGGGCGCTCGCCCAGCACCCGCAGCATCACCAGCAGCGCCGGTGTCTCCTCCACGCTGTCGCTCACCGGATCCGCCGTCAGCTGCCCGTGCCGCTCCGCACCGCCGGGCGCCCGCCAGCACACCGACACCTGGTAGCGGGAGCGGTGCCGCAGCCGCAACGCCTCGGCGATCCGCTCCACCTGGGTGGCCTCCTGCGGCCGGAACAGCTCCAGCACCTGCCGGCCGCGCAGCCGGCCCGGGGCCGTACCGCACTCCGCGGCCATCGCCGGGTTCGCCAGCACCACCTGGCCGTACACGTCGCACACCGCCACCGGTACCGACACCCGGTCGAACAGCATCAGCGCACGGTTGCGCCACACCACCGCGTCGGGCTCTCCGGCCGCCATGGCACCTCCCGCTCCGTCGCCGACCGCCATCCAAGAGGAAGCGCAGGTCAGCGGCAAATCGACGCCGCGCGCGCGGCAGCGCGACCCGCCCGCGGCATCGGCGCACCGGCTCACGCGGACCCGCGCCCCCGGCGCACCCGCTCATGCGCCCCGTACGGCCGCCCGGTCCCCGCTCACGCCCCGCCCCTGTTCTCCCCGTGCGCGGGCGCAGCGCCGGGCCGGCGGCCGGTGCCGGGTGGGCGCAAGGCCCGCCGGCCACTTTCCACTGCACGATCGTGTAGTGCCGTGGCGCGTGCCCCGCGTGCCCGTCGACCACCCTGGAACGCAGTAGTCCGCTACCGCGAAAGGCAGTTGCCGCGTCATGCCCCCCACCGCACTGCACGCCGAACCGGCCGCACCCCCGGCCGGTGTCCCCGTCGTCGACATCACCGCCACCGGCCCCGGTCGCACCCCGATCCAGCAGATCATGCAGCTGATGCGGGAGCACGGCCCGGTGCTGGTGCGCCGGCTGCACGGCCGGGACGTGACGTTCGTCGCCGACACCGACCTGGTCGCCGAACTGGCCGACGAGGAACGGTTCGCCAAGCACGTCGGACCCGCCCTGGAGAACGTCCGCGAGTTCACCGCCGACGGCCTGTTCACCGCGTACGACGACGAGCCCAACTGGGCCAAGGCGCACGACATCCTGATGCCCGCCTTCGCGCTCGGCTCCATGCGCACCTACCACCCCGTGATGCTGAAGGTGGCCCGGCGGCTCATCGACTCCTGGGACCGGGCCGCACGGGCCGGCAAGCCCGTCGACGTGCCCGACGACATGACCCGCATGACCCTCGACACCATCGGACTGGCCGGATTCGACTACGACTTCGGCTCCTTCGACCGTACCGAGCCGCATCCCTTCGTGGAGTCCATGGTCCGCTGCCTGGAGTGGAGCATGACCCGTCCGGCCCGCGCCCCCGGCCAGGACCACACGGCGGCCGACGCGGCCTTCCGGCGCGACGCCGACTACCTGGCCCGGGTCGTGGACGACGTCATCGCCGCCCGCACCGGAACCAACCAGAGCGGCGCCGAGGACCTGCTCGGGCTGATGCTCAGCGCCCCGCACCCCGCCGACGGCACCACCCTGGACGCGGCCAACATCCGCAACCAGGTCATCACCTTCCTGATCGCCGGTCACGAGACCACCTCCGGCGCGATGTCCTTCGCCCTGTACTACCTCGCCAAGCACCCCGCCGTACTGCGCCTCGTGCAGCGCGAGGCCGACGCGCTGTGGGGCGACACGGCCGACCCCGAGCCGGCGTACGAGGACATCGGCCGGCTCACCTACACCCGCCAGGTCCTCAACGAGGCGCTGCGGCTGTGGCCGACGGCCGCCGCGTTCGGCCGGCGCGCCCGCGCGGACACCGTGCTCGGCGGGCGGATCCCGCTGCGCGCCGGCCAGGCCGTCACCGTGCTGGCGCCGATGCTGCACCGCCGGCCGGTGTGGGGTGACAACCCCGAACTGTTCGACCCGGAGCGGTTCACGCCCGAGGCCGAGGCGGCCCGCCCGGTGCACGCCTACAAGCCCTTCGGCACCGGTGAACGCGCCTGCATCGGACGGCAGTTCGCGCTGCACGAGGCGACCATGCTGCTCGCCCTGCTGGTCCACCGCTACCGGCTGCACGACCACGCCGGCTACCGGCTCACCGTGAAGGAGACCCTCACCCTCAAGCCGGACGGCTTCACCCTCACACTCACCCCGCGCACCCCCGCCGACCGCGTGCACGCCGCCCTGCCCGGCACCGCCCCCGCGCCGGCCGCGGGCAGCACGGCCCCGGACGCCCTCCCGGCCCGGGTCCGCCCCGGTACCCGCGCCCTCTTCCTGCACGGCAGCAACTACGGGACCTGCCGGGACTTCGCCGCACAGCTCGCCGACGAGGCCGCCGCCGTCGGCTGCGCCACCGAGGTCGCCGCGCTGGACGCCTACGCGGACGGCCTGCCCACGGACCGGCCCGTCGTCATCACCGCCGCCTCCTACAACGGCCGGCCCACCGACGACGCCGTCGCCTTCACCGCCTGGCTCGACGGCACCCCCGACCTGACCGGCGTCACCTACGCCGTCCTCGGCGTCGGCGACCGCAACTGGGCCGCCACCTACCAGCAGGTCCCCACCCGTGTCGACGCCCGCCTCGCCGAACTCGGCGCGACCCGGCTCGCCGACCGCGCCGCCGCCGACGCCTCCGGTGATCTCGCCGGTACGGTACGGGAGTTCGCGGCCCGGCTGCGCACCACTCTGCTGACGCGGTACGGCGACCCGGACGCCGTGGACGGCGTACCGGCCGAGCCCGACCACGCCTACACGGTGCGCACCCTGGCCGGCGGCCCGCTGGACGCCCTCGCCGAACGGCACGGCCTGGTCCCGATGACGGTCACCGAGGCGTACGACCTCACCGCCCCCGCCCACCCGCGCACCAAGCGGTTCCTGCGCGTCGCCCTGCCCGAGGGCGTCACCTACCGCACCGCCGACCACCTGACCGTGCTGCCCGCCAACGCCCCGGAACTGGTGGACCGGGCCGTCACCGCGTTCGGCCTGGACGCGGACACCGTCCTGGACATCCGCGCCACCCGTCCGCGGCGCGAGGGCCTTGCCGTCGACCGGCCGCTGAGCGTGCGCGAACTGCTCGCCCGGCACGTGGAGTTGCAGGAACGGCCGACCGGCCGGCAACGGGCCCTGCTCGCCGGGGCCAACCCCTGTCCGCCCGAGCGCGCCGCCCTCGCCGCCCTCACCGACGACGACCCGCGCACCCTGGTGGAGCTGGCCGAGGACCACCCCGCCCTGCGCGGCGCGCTCGGCTGGCCGCTCCTGCTCGACCTGCTGACCCCGCTGCGCCCCCGGCACTACTCCATCTCCTCGGCCCCGGCGGCCGACGCACGCCACGCCGACCTCATGGTGTCGGTGCTCGACGCGCCGGCCCGGTCGGGCAAGGGCCGCTACCGGGGCACCGGTTCCGGCCACCTCGCCTCCCTGCGGCCGGGCGACACCGTCCACGCCCGCGTCCAGCCCTGCCGCGAGGCGTTCCGGATCGACCACTCGGCACCGGTCGTGATGGTCGCCGCGGGCACCGGGCTCGCCCCGTTCCGGGGCGCCGTGGCCGACCGCCTGGCCGCCCGCCACGCGGGCACCCGGCTCCCGTCCGCGCTGCTCTACTTCGGCTGCGACGCCCCCGACGCCGACTATCTGCACGCCGAGGAGCTGCGCGCCGCCGAGCGGGCCGGAGCGGTGTCGCTGCGCCCCGCCTTCAGCGCCGCGCCCGAGAACGGGGCCGTCTTCGTCCAGCACCGGATCGCGGCCGAGGCCGACGAGGTGTGGCGGCTGCTGACGGCCGGGGCGCGGGTGTACGTGTGCGGCGACGGCGCCCGGATGGCCCCCGGCGTCCGCGAGGCCTTCCGTACGCTGTACCGGGAACGCACGCCCGGCGCGGACGGGACCGCCGCCGGGCGGTGGCTGGACGAGCTGGTCGCGGGCGGGCGGTACGTGGAGGACGTGTACGCGGCGGGCTGACTCTTCCTCGCCTTAGCTCATATCGTGAACTAAGGGTTGGGAAAATCTCGCGCCCCGGCTGCCCGAAGGGGTATGTTGCAGGTCGGGCACGGTTCGTGAAGGGAGCCACATGGCGGGGCGCAACGGACGCACGGTACGCGACCTGAGGCGGGGCAACCGGACGGCGGTGCTCCAACGGCTGTACTTCGACGGCCCGCTCAGCCGCTTCGAGCTGGGGCCGGCCACCGGGCTCAGCTCCGGCTCGGTCAGCAACGTGGTCGCGGATCTGATCGCCGACGGACTGGTGGAGGAGGCCGGCAGCGTCGACTCCGACGGCGGCCGGCCCCGCACCCTGCTGCGGGTCGCCCCGCACAGCGGACAGATGATCGGTGTCGACGTCGGTGAGACCCGCGTCCGGGTCGAGCTGTTCGACCTGGCCCTCACCGAACTGGCCCGTGCCGAACGCCCGCTGACCGCGCAGGGTTACGACGTCGACGTCATCGCCGGCCATGTCCGCGACGGTGTCGCGGAGGTCCTCGCCGCCGCGCAGGCCGCGCCCGACCGGCTGCTCGGGGTCGGCGTGGGTGTCCCCGGCATCGTGGAACACACCCCGGACCGGGGCGCCGTCGTGCACGGGCAGACCATCGGCTGGGACGCGGTCCCGCTGGAGCAGCTGCTCCGCTCGGCGTCCGGGCTGCCCGACGCGGTGCCGTACTTCATCGACAACGGCGCCAAGACCCTCGGCCAGGCCGAGATGTGGTTCGGCGCCGGGCGCGGCGCCCGCAACGCCGTGGTGGTGCTCTTCGGTTCCGGCGTCGGCGCCTGCCTGGTCACGCCCGAGGTGGAGCACGGACGGGCCGTGGAGTGGGGGCATCTGACGGTACGGGTGCGCGGGCGCCGCTGCCGCTGCGGTGCGCCGGGCTGCCTGGAGGCCTACGCGGGCGCCGAGTCCCTGCTCGCCCGCTGGCGCGAGCAGGGCGGGCGCCCGCCCGAGGGCACCGACGAGGAGACCGCGCTCACCGCGATGCTGGCCGCCGCGTACCCGTCCGAGGGGACGAGCGCCGACCCGGTGGCGCTGGCCGTCCTGGAGGAGACCGCCGAGTACCTGGGCGCCGGCCTGTCCGACCTGATCAACCTCTTCCAGCCCGAGCGGATCCTGATCGGCGGCTGGGCCGGCCTCCAGCTCGGCACGCGGTTCCTGCCCGCCGTACGCCGGCACGCGGCGACGTACGCCCTGCGGCACCCGGTCGACAAGGTGACCATCGATCTCGGCCGGCTGGGCCCGGACGCGGTCACCGTCGGCGCCGCGATCCTGCCCCTGGCCGAGTTCTTCGCCGACGGCGGCCGCCGCCCCGAACGCCCCCCGCAGGAACGGCTCCCGGCCTGGCGCAGGGCCCTCCAGGACCGCGCCCCGTACTGACCGCAAGCCCGGCGAAGGAGGCGGGAAGGCGCGGGGGAGCCAAGCGACGGCCGACCGTCCGCCGCTCAGTCCGCCGGTTCCTGCGGGTCCGGGTGTTCCGGGTGGACATTGCCCGGGTGAGCGGCGCCGCGCGGGCCGGTGCCGGCCTCGTCCGTGTCCGGGACGGTGTTCGTGTCCGGTGTGCGGCCCGGGGCCACGTCCCAGGGGTCCTCGTCGGGCCGGGCCTGCTGATCGGGCATGTCCCGGGGGACCGGCCGCTGCTCGGCGCCGGGCCGGGGCTTGTGCTCAGCCATGATTCTCTCGCTCCTCGGTCGGTTCGGGCGGGGCGCGGGGTCAGCCGACCTTCCGTCCCCGCATCGGTTCGGTCTCCATCCCGCCGCCCTTCTGC
>NZ_BNBF01000016.1:116476-128108 GCF_014654935.1 Streptomyces capoamus | reverse complement strand
AGGCCGTCCAGGAACTCCTGGAGCACTTCGGTCGCGGTGTACCGGGGTTCCCACCCCAGCTCGGCGCGTGCCCGGGCGCTGTCCATCAGCGGCAGCCGCAGCACGGCGTCGAACAGGTGCGGGGAGGCGGGCAGCAGACGCAGCCCCCAGGCCGCGGCGATCGCCGACCGGGCCGCCGTACGCGGCAGCCGTACCGGCCGGGAGCCGAGCAGTTCGGCGAGCACACCGGCGTCCAGCGGGGGATCGGCGGCCAGGTTGTAGGCGCCCCGGGCGGTGTCGGACCGCACCGCGAGCCGGTAGGCCTCGGCGGCGTCGTCCGTGTGCAGGGCCTGCACCCGCAGTCCCGGGACGTCCGGCAGGAACGGCAGCAGTTCCGGCCGGGCCAGCGGGCCGGGCAGGAACCGTCCGCCGAAGATCCGCCGCTGCTCGCTCGCCGACTGCCACTTGAACAGGAACGCCGGGCGCATCCGGACCACCCGCACCTCGGGGTGGTCGCGCTCGAACACGTCCAGCGCGCGCTCCAGGTAGGCCTTCTCCCGGCAGTACGCGGCGTCCGGCCAGCCGTGCGTGGGCCAGGACTCGTCCACCGGGCGGTCCTTCGGCCCCGGCGAGTACGCCCCGACGGAGGAGGCGTGCACCAGCACCGGCACCCGGGCGGCGGCGACGGCCTCGAACACCCGCAGGGAGCCGAGCACGTTGGTCCGCCAGGTGGCGACCGGATCGTGCGTCGGCTGGAACGCCCAGGCCAGGTGGATCACGGCGTCGGCGCCCTCGAACAGCTCGGCGAGGTTGGCCTCGTCGGAGCGCAGGTCGACGGCGGCCCACTCGGTCTTCGGCGGCGACCACTCGGGTGTGCGCCGGGCCAGCCCGCGCACCGACTTGACGTCGGGGTCCTCCGACAGCAGGCGCACCACACTCGTCCCGACATTGCCGGTGGCGCCCGTCACGACGACCCTGCTGCCCGCTGAGCTGCTCACCTTCGGCTCCTCTCGTCGGCGCGGCACCTGGCTGCGACGAGCGCCCGGGTACCCGGGCGCCGGTCCGGCACACGCACACCCCGGCCCCGGGGAGGGGGCGGCAGCCCGGTCCCGCCCGGGCTGCTGCCAAGGGAAAGCCCCGGCCGTGACGGGGGAATCACGACCGGGGCGGTCAGGGGTGTGGGCGCGGACGGCGGTCGCCTCGCGGCGAAAGGCTCCACAGGGCTTCAGCCGATCGATCGTCCCTGTGGGCGGAAGGTGAGGCCCGGGGACACTGTCCCGTCCGCACCCACGGTTTGTTCAACGGGCAACCACCCGTGGGTGTTCCACCCCGTCCCGTGACCTGCGTCACCCGCAGAACGCGCTCAGCCCAGCGGACTCCCGGCCAGGCGCGCCAGCAGGTCGGCGGGGTCGGCGTACACCTCCCGCGCACCCGCCTCCTCCAGGTCGGCGCGGGGGATCCCGCCGCACAGCAGCCCCACACAATGGACCGCGGCCTTGCTGCCCGCCCGCATGTCCCACACGGTGTCCCCGACGAACACCGCCCGCGAGGCCGGCACCCCGGCCAGCTCCAGCGCGTGTTCCACGGGCTCCGGCGCCGGCTTGCCCTGCTCCACGTCGTCGGCGCTCGCCGTGGCGGCGATGGCGTCGTCCGCGTCGATCGCCCGGCGCAGCGCGCCCAGCTCGGCACCGCTCGCCGACGTGGCGAGGACGACCGTCCAGCCGTCCCCGTGCAGCCGCCGCAGCAGCTCCCCGGCCTCCGGCAGGGCGGGGAGCCGGTCGAAGTACTGGCCGTACAGCGCCGTGTGCGCCGCGCTCAGGTCGTCGTCCTGGGCGGGGTCCCGGTCGTCACCGAGCAGATGGGCGATCAGGTCCGCGGAGCCGAGGCCGATGGCGCGGTGCACGGCGTGCATGGGCACGTCGTGACCGGCCTGCCGGAGCGCCTCCCACCAGGTCACGACATGCAGGTGGTTGGTGTCGACGAGCGTTCCGTCGACGTCGAACACGGCGGCACGGTCCATGCGGGGTCCCTTCTCTCAGTTCCCGGTCCGGGTACCACGCCCGGCCCCGGCCACGCGTGCCGGCAGCCGGCCCTCGCGGGTCCAGCCCAGCAGCTCCTCGGCCGACCAGGTGGTCACCACCCGTTCGGGCGGCACCCCGCACTCCTCGGCCCGGGCGCAGCCGAGGATCTGCCAGTCCAGCTGGCCGGGCGCGTGCGCGTCGGTGTCGACGGAGAACAGCACCCCCGCCTCGACCGCCCGGCGCAGCAGCCGCCGGGGCGGGTCCAGCCGTTCCGGACGGCTGTTGATCTCCACGGCGGTGCCGGACTCGGCGCACGCGGCGAACACCGCGTCCGCGTCGAACTGCGACTCGGGCCGCCCCCGGCCCGTGACCAGGCGCCCGGTGCAGTGCCCGAGGACGTCGGCGTGCGGGTTGCGTACGGCGGCCGTCATCCGGCGGGTCATGGACCGCGCGTCCATCCGCAGCTTGGAGTGCACCGACACCACGACCACGTCCAGCTGCGCCAGCAATTCCTCCTCCTGGTCCAGCGAGCCGTCCTCCAGGATGTCGCACTCGATGCCGGTGAGCAGCCGGAACGGCGCCCAGCGGGCGTTCAGCCCGGCCACCACCGCCAGCTGCTCGCGCAGCCGCTCGGGCGACAGCCCGCGGGCCACGGTCAGCCGCGGCGAGTGGTCGGTGAGCACGGTCCACTCGTGTCCGAGGTCCGCCGCCGCCCGTCCCATCTCCTCGATCGGGCTGCCCCCGTCTGACCAGTCCGAGTGGGTGTGGCAGTCCCCGCGGATGAGCGCGCGCAGTCCGGCACCGGCCGCGTCCGCAGCGGCCGGCGCGATGTTCTCCTCCTCCAGCCTGCGCAGGTAACCGGGCACCTCGCCGGCCAGCGCCTCCCGTACCACCTGCGCGGTCTTCGGCCCGACGCCCTTGAGCGACTCCAGCGTGCCGTTCGCGGCCCGTGCGGCCACCTCGTCCGCCGGCAGTGCGGCCAGCGTCCGGGAGGCGGTGCGGAAGGCCCGCACCCGGTAGGTGGGCGCGAGCGCCCGCTCCAGCAGGAAGGCGATCCGGTCGAGGGCGGCGACGGGGTCCATGAGAACCAAGGGTGCACCAGCCTCCCCGCACCGGCGCGGGGAGCCGCGCGCGTCCCCGCCCGTCATCCACGGTCCGCGGTCGTCCGTGATCCGCGACGGTCGTCGGTGACGCCCGGGGACGGAACCCGTTTGCCCCCACCGCCCCCGGGTACTGCGGAGACCCGTCCACGTACCCGCCGTGAGGAGGCGAGCCATGTCCACCCCAGCGGCGCAGCGAACGGCCTTGATCACGGGCGCGGACTCCGGCATCGGCCGGGCCACCGCCGTACGTCTGGCCGAGGCCGGTCTGGACATCGGCATCACCTGGCACACGGACGAGAAGGGCGCCGAGGAGACGGCGCGGGAGGTCCGCGCACACGGCCGCCGCGCGGCCGTCGCCCGGCTGGACCTGACCCGGCTGCCCGAAGCCGCCGACACGGTGGACGAGCTGTGCGACGAACTGGGCCGGATCGACGTCCTCGTGAACAACGCCGGTACGGGCACCATGACGCCCTTCCTCGACCTGTCCCTGACCGATGTGCGGCGGGTCCTGGACGTCGACCTCGTCGGCCCGTTCCTGCTCGGCCAGCGGGCCGCGCGGCGAATGATCCGGCAGGGCGACGGCGGGCGGATCGTCAACGTCACCTCGGTGCACGAGCACCAGCCAAGGGTCGGCGCGGCCCCGTACTGCGCGGCCAAGGGCGGACTCGGCCTGCTCACCCAGGTGATGGCGCTGGAGCTGGCCGAGCACGGGATCACCGTGAACGCGGTCGCGCCGGGCGAGATCGCCACTCCGATGACCGGCCAGGAGGACACCGACGTCCACACCGAGCGCCGCCCCGGCGTGCCGCTGGGCCGGCCCGGTGACGCCCGTGAGGTCGCCGCGGTGATCGCGTTCCTCACGAGCCCCGACGCCTCCTACGTCACCGGCGCCTCCTGGAGCGTCGACGGCGGCATGCTGCGCATGGGCCCGCAGGCCGGCTCCCACTTGACCAGCGACGACTGGCGCCGTCCGTGAACCGCCGCTGACCGGTGAGGGAGGTTTCGGGGTGAGGCTGCGCACCAGCTCGTGCGACGGCCCCGGCTACACACGCATCCGCTGCGGCCGGGGTTTCCGCTACGCCGACGCCACCGGCGAGCCCCTCAGGGACCCCGAGCAGCTCGCCCGTGTCCGGGCGCTGGTCGTCCCGCCCGCCTGGCGCGACGTGTGGATCTGTCCGTGGCCCAACGGCCACCTCCAGGCCGTCGGCACCGACGACGCCGGGCGCCGGCAGTACCTGTACCACGAGCGGTTCCGGGCCGGACAGGACAAGGCCAAGCATGCGCACGTACGGGAGGTCGCGCGGGCCCTGCCCGAGCTGCGTGCCAGGGTGACGCTCGACCTGGCCGGGCGCGGGCTGAGCCGGGACCGGGTCACCGCGTGCGCGGTCCGCCTGCTCGACCTGGGCTTCTTCCGGATCGGCAGTGACCGGCACACCCGCACCAGCGAGACCTACGGCCTGACGACGATGCTGCGCGAGCACGTCAGCTGCGGCCATGGCGAGATCACGTTCAGCTATCCGGCCAAGGGCGGCGTCGAGATGGTCCGCGCCCTCGTCGACGACCAGGTCCACACCGTGGCCCGCGCGCTGCTGCGCCGGACGCGCGGCGGCGACCGCTTCCTCGTCTACCGGGACGGCGGCGGCTGGCACGACCTGCACGGCGACGACCTCAACGAGGCCCTGCGCAGGCTGTCCGGCACCGATGTCACCGCCAAGGACTTCCGCACCTGGCACGCCACCGTGCTGGCCGCCGTGGCGGTCTCGGTGGCCGCGCGCGACGCCCGGGCGACCGAGACCGCCCGGCGCCGGCAGGTCGCCCGGGCCGTCCGCGAGGTCAGCCACTACCTGGGCAACACGCCCGCGGTGTGCCGGTCGTCGTACATCGATCCCCGGGTCTTCGAGCTGTTCGAACGCGGGGTGACCGTGGCCCCCGCGCTCACCCGGCTGGGCGAACACGGGGAGTTCGGGCGTCCCGCCACGCAGGGGGCCGTCGAGGCGGCCGTGCTCGATCTGCTGGACGGCTCCGGTGGATGACCCGTCGGCGCGCGTTGCGTTCTACCCTCGATTGCATGACCGAACAAGCAGCCCCCCACATCTCACACCCGCGGATTCTGGTCCTCGGGGTGTGCCCGGGCCGGCACGGCGAGCCGCCGTTCCGGATCATGGAGATCGACGGTCAGGTGGTCGGCGCGGCCAGGACGATCACGGACGTGCTGGAGACGGCCGCCTCCTACGGCATCCCCATCCACGACCTGGACGACCCGGACGCCGTCCGCTGGGTGGGCGGTGGCAAGTACACCTGGACGCTGCACTGACCGGCCGGCGCGGTGGGCTCAGCCGACCGTCCACTTCTGGTTGGCCGCGCCCGTGCAGGTCCAGATCTGCAGCCGGGTCCCGTTGGCCGCGTTGTTGCCGGTGACGTCGAGGCACTTGTCCGCCTGCGGGTTGACGATGTCGCGGGCCGCCGGGAGGGCCCATGTCTGGGCGGGGCTGCCGTTGCAGTCCCACAGCTGGACGGGCGTGCCGTCGGCCGTGCCGCCGCCGCTGACGTCCAGGCACTTGCCGAGCGCCCGGACCGTGCCGTCCGAGCCCGTCGTCCACTGCTGTGCCGCCGTGCCGTTGCAGTCGTACAACTGCACCGGTGTGCCGTTCGCGGAGTTCGCGCCGGCCACGTCCGCGCACTTGCCCGCCAGGCCCCGGATCGGCACGCCGGCCGCGCTGCCGCTCGTCGTGACCGACACCGAGTCCACCACCAGGGTCTGCGGGAACCGCGTGGAGCCGTCCGGGTCGCCGGGCCAGTAGCCGCCGACCGCCAGGTTCAGGATCAGGAAGAACGGCTTGTTGAACACCCAGGTCTTCCCGCCCAGGTCGGCGGGGGTCCGGCGCTGGTAGACGGTCCCGTCGACCGACCAGGTGATCGAGTCGGGTGCCCAGTCGACGGTGAAGGTGTGGAAGGCGTCCGCGAAGGCCTGCCCGTTCGGCAGCGAGTAGGGGGCGCCGATACCGCCCGAGCCGGAGTAGCCGGGGCCGTGGATGGTGCCGTGCACGGTGGAGGGTTCGAAGCCGACGTTCTCCATGACGTCGATCTCCCCCGAGTCCGGCCAGTTGACCGGTGTGCCCAGCATCCAGAACGCGGGCCACATGCCCTGCCCGCGCGGGATCTTCATCCGGGCCTCTATGTGGCCGTACTGGGCGGTGAACCTGCCGGCCGTGTTCAGCCGGGCCGAGGTGTACTGGCAGCTGCCGTACCAGCACTGGTAGCCGGCCGGGTTCTCCTTGCGGGCCGTGATCACCAGGTGGCCCTGGCCGTCCAGGGCCGCGTTCTTCGTGCCCGAGGTGTAGTACTGCCGCTCGTGGTTGTTGACGTTGTCGCCGGTCTCCAGGGTCCACTTGGAGGAGTCGACCGCGGCGCCCGCGGGCCCGTCGAAGGTGTCGGAGAAGGTGGTGACGGCCGCGGCCGCCGGGGCGGCGGTCCGGGCCTGCGCCGGTCCGGTGGCGAAGGAGCCGACCAGTGCGGCGGACAGGCCGGCGAGGAGACATCGGCGGAGCAGGCGTGGGGAGGCCATGGCTCTCCGTTCGGTGGGGGGCGAGAGCGGTGTGCCTCTTGATTTAAGGAGTGAGATAAGGAGGCGTCAATACTCTGGTACGGACCTGTTCCCCGAAGATCAGCCCGCCGGCGGTTCGGACACCCGCCGGTGCACGCCCCGCCCGAGCCGCCGGCCCAGCAGCAGCCAACCCAGCAGCGCCCCGGTCGTGTTGAGGATGACGTCGTCGACGTCGAAGGCCCGCCCGGTGACCAGCGCCCCCTGGACCAGCTCCACCATCAGCATCACCAGCGCCGTCAGCGCCGTCACCCGCACCGCCCCCCGGGCGCGCGGCGCGAGCACCGGCACCAGCACCCCGAACGGCACGCCGAGCAGCACGTTCCCGCCGACCTGGCGGAGCGCGTCCCACAGCGGGGCGTGCTCCGCGTAGGCCCTGATGGAGCGGCCCGGGTGCAGATTGCTGTGCGTCAGCGGCACCGAGGCCGGCGACGGCTGGAGCGTGATCCGGGCCAGCACGACCGCGAACGCCACCATCAGTACGAACGCCACCAGGACGGCGAGGAGTCGTAGCGGGAGCGGCAGCGCGTGCCGCGGGGGGCCCGGGGGCGGTGCCGGTCGCTCCTTCGGCTCCGGGCGCCGGCTCCGGGCGGCGCGCAGCACCTCAGGCAGCCGCGGGACGGTTCGGGCCATGCGGTCCTCCAGTCGTGAACGTCCGGGTGTCGCACGTCGGTTACCCGCGCCGTGGCCCGGAATGCCCTCGCCCGGCCGCGGCCCGTGGTCCTCCTTCACGCCTTGGGGTCAGTCCGGGCGCCGGCCCGCGCGCCGCCGCTCCCGCCCGGGTCCGGCGGTGCTTGGATGCCCCCAGCGGCACCCGGACGGATCGCCGCGCAGCTCAGCACAGCGGACCGAGGAGGCGCCGTTGACCCGCCGTACGGCGCCCCGCGCGTTCCTCCTCGCCGCCGGTGAACTCCTCGCCTGGTGGGCGGGGCTCGCGCTGTTGTGGCTCGTGCTCATCACGACCGTCGACACCCTCGAACGGATCGTCGGCGCGAGCTGCGCCGCCGCCGGCGCCCTGGCGGCACGGGCCGGCCGGCGGGCGGTGACCTGGCGGTGAACGGCTGGATCCTCGCGGCGACCGTCGAACTGGGCGGGGGAGGCGCCGCCGCGCTGTGGGGCGTGGCCACCGGCCCGCCGGCCCGGCGGCTGACCGCCCAGAACCTGACCACCTCCGTCGTCTGCCCGGCCCTGCTGCTCCTCGCCCAGGGCTACGCCCGCCCGGCCTACGTCGACCTCGCCCTGCTGCTCGCCCTGCTCGGCCCGGTCGGCACGCTCGTCTTCGCCCGTCTGCTCTCCGGCGAACAGGTTTCCGGCCCGAACGTCCGGGGCGCGACCTGGACCGCCGCGGGACTGGACGCGGCCGTCGTCGTCGCCGTGTGCGCGGCCGTCGGACCGGGCCGGTCCATGGTGAAGCTGCTGCTGATCGGCACCCTGCTGATCGGCGGCAACATCATCGCCTCACGGGCCCTGGCGGGCGGCTTCCGGGGGGTTGGAGGTGGCTGACGGGATGCCGGATCGGCGCGGCGGGCCGGTGGCCGCGGGAGGGGCGACGGACCCCGGGGCGAGGGCGGGTGGCGTGTGTCCGACGCGGTGACCGTCGTCGCCCTGCTGCTCGTGGCCGCCTCCGCCACCGCGGCCGTGGCCCAGCGCGACCCCGCCCGCCAGGCACTGGTGCTGTCCTTCCTCGGCATGGTGCTGGCCGTGCTGTTCACCGTCCTCCAGGCCCCGGACGTCGGCCTGTCCCAGCTGGCCGTCGGCTCCGCCCTCACCCCGCTGCTGATCATGCTGTCGGTGCGCAAGGTCAGGCGCCGGGGCCGGACGAAGGAGGAACGCACGTGAACCGGCTGCGGCTGGGCCTGCTGGCCGTGGGCGGCGCCGGCCTCGCCGCCCTGCTCGTCGCCGCCTGCCTGGACCTGCCGGACTTCGGCGGCAGCCGGCACCCCTACGGCGACCGGGCCGTCCGTGCCTCCCTCGCCCGGCACATCGCCAACACCATCGCCTCCGTCAACTTCGACCAGCGCGCCTACGACACCCTCGGCGAGATGAGCATCCTGTTCGCCGCCGTCCTCGGCTGCGTGGTGCTGCTGCGCGAGGCCCGCGACGAGCGCCGGGCGCGGCCGGAACCCGCCGAGGTGGTCCGCCCGGTCCGCCGCTACGCCCTGCTCGTCCTGCCCGTCGCCCTGCTCACCGGCCTGTACGTGATCGCCCACGGCCAGCTCAGTCCCGGCGGCGGGTTCCAGGGCGGGGTCGTGGCCGCGACCGGCCTGCACCTGCTCTACCTCGGCGCCGACCACGGCGCGCTGGAACGCGTCCGCCCGCTCGGCTTCTTCGAGACCGCCGACTCCCTCGGGGTCTGCGCCTACCTCGTGCTGGGCGCCGCCGGAGTCCTGGCCGGCACCGCGTTCCTGGCCAACACCCTGCTGCCGTACGGCACGTTCGACACGCTGTCCTCCGGTGGCACGGTCCCGCTGCTGAACGCGGCCGTCGGCATGGAGGTGGCCAGTGCGGTCGTCGTCCTGCTCGCCCACTTCCTCGACCAGGCCGTCGAGATCGAGGAAGAGCCCGGGAGGTGAACCCGCGATGCACGTCCTGCCGTACCTGGTCGCCGCCTACGTCTTCCTGACGGGCTGCTACGGCCTGGCCGCCAGCCGGAACCTGATCCACGCCGTCGGCTGTCTCGCGGTCTGCCAGTGCGCCACCTACGTCCTGCTGCTGGCGGTCGGCTACCGCGACGGCGCCACCGCGCCCGTCTTCTCCGACGTGAAGCCCGGCTCACGGCCGGTCGTCGACCCGGTGGTGCAGGCCCTCACCCTCACCGACATCGTCGTCGGCGCCACCGTCACCGCGCTGCTGCTGGCCCTCGTGCTGCAGATCGCCAAACGGCACGGCACGATCGACCCCGACGAACTGCGGGAGCTGCGCGGCTGATGCACCACCTGATCCCGCTCCTGGCCGCGGTCCCGCTGTTCGGCGCGGCCCTGCTGGTGGCCACGGGCCGCCGTCTGTCCCGGGCCGCGGCCGAGATCACCGGGTTCGTCTTCTCCGGCGGTACCGCCGCCCTCGCGCTGGTGCTGCTGCTGAACTCGGCGCCCCCGATGACCGAGTGGGTGGGCGGCTGGCTGCCCGTCGACGCGGAGAGCGTCGGCATCCTCGTCGTCGGGGACGGCCCGGCACTCGGCATGGCCGCGCTGGCCTCCCTGCTGACCCTGGCCGCCCTCGCCTACTCCTGGCGGTACTTCGACCAGCCGCCACGGGAGCGCACCGGCTCCTTCACCGCGCTGATGCTGGTCTTCCAGGGGGCCATGTGCGGATTCGCCGTCGCCGGCGACCTGTTCAACGCGTTCGTGTTCTTCGAGCTGATGAGCGTGGTGGCGTACGCCCTGACGGGCTACCGCATCGACGAGGCGAAGGCCGTCCAGGGCGCGCTGGCCTTCGGCGTCGTCAACTCCCTCGGCGCGTACGCGATGCTGATGGGGATCGCCCTGCTGTACGCCCGTACCGGCGAGCTGGCGATGGCGAAGATCGGCCGCGGGCTCGACGCCGCGGCCGGGCCGGGCGGCCCCGACGCGCTGGTCCTCGCCTCCTTCGTGCTGGTGCTCACCGGACTGCTGGTGAAGGCGACGGCCGTACCCTTCCACTTCTGGCTCCCGGACGCGCACGCCGTCGCCCCCACCCCGGTCTGCATGCTGCTGTCCGGCGTCATGGTGGAACTGGGCAGCTACGGCGTGTGGCGGGTGTACGGCACCGTCTTCGCCGGGCCCGGCGGCATCCCCGCCGCCGACCTGACCCGGGCCCTGGTGACCCTCGGCACCCTCACGGCCGTGACCGGCGCCGTCATGTGCTGGTACCAGCGGCACATCAAACGGCTCCTCGCCTGCTCCACCGTCGCCCACACCGGCCTGTTCCTCGTCGGGCTCGGCGTGCTCACCCCCGAGGGCGACGACGGCGTGGCGCTGTACCTCCTCGGCCACGCCGGGGTGAAGGCCGCGCTGTTCGCCTGCGCGGGTGTCCTGCTGGACCGTTTCGGCAGCGTGGACGAGCACGCGCTGCACGGCCGGGCCCGTCGGCTGCGCGCCACCGGGGTGATGTTCGCCGTCGGCGCCGCGGCCCTGGCCGGGCTGCCGCCGTTCGGTACGGCACTGGGCAAGGCGGTCGCCGAGGAGGCGGTCGGCGGCCCGTTGACCGCGGTGTACGTGGTCGTGTCCGCGATCACCGGGGGCGCGGTCCTGCGGGTCACCGCCCGGGTGTTCCTGGGCCTCGGACCGCGCCCGCAGGAGGCGGAGTACGAGATCAGCGGCTCCGACGAGGAACCGGAGACGTCCGGCCGGCTGCGCCGGATCCCGGACACCATGACGACCGTGCCCGCCGTGCTGCTCGCCGCCTCCCTCGCCGTCGGCGTGGTCCCCGGCTTCGGCGCCCTGGTGGCCCGCTCCGTCAACGAGGCCGGTTCGGGCGGCGCCCACGCCTCGGTGCACTGGACCGGGCACGGGCTGCTGCTCGACGCGGCCTCCACCGTGCTGGCCGCGGCGCTGGCCGGCCTCGCCGTCACCCGCCCGCGCCGGGCGGCCGCCCCCGACCGGGCCGCGCCCCTCAGGCGCCTGCAGTCCGGGCACGTCGGCGACTACGTGGCCTGGCTGCTGGTGGGCGCGGCCTTCCTGGGAGCGCTGGCCCTGCCGGGGGTGCTGGGCGGCTGATCAGGTCCCGTAGGTGATGTGCACCTCCTTGAAGCCGAGCGAGCGCAGCAGTCCCTGGAGCATGCCGGTGGTGTTGCCCTCGGCGCGGGCGGTCAGCCCGCTGCGCTTCGCCGCGTCGCCGATGTGCCGGACGGCGAGCTTCTGCACGGCCTGCTCGCTGTTGGGGTTGTCCGAGAACAGGTCGCCGAGCCGGTCCAGCAGCCCGCGCTGCTTGGACACGGCGTAGGAGTGGTC
>NZ_BNBF01000016.1:106887-116428 GCF_014654935.1 Streptomyces capoamus | reverse complement strand
GGGGTCGAGGGCCGGCCTGCCGAGCCGCGCGTGCGGCAGCCGGATCGTGGCGGACGTCCGGTCCTTGTCGACCCGTACGTCCCGCTCGCCGACCCGGCCGAGGTCGACGTAGGCGTCCACGGTGCCCGCGCCGACATACAGGGTGCGGGTGCCGCGCAGGGCGTCGGGCAGGAACCTGGCGTCCTTCTCCAGGTCCACGACGACCTGGAAGTTGCCCGAGGCCGCGTCGTAACGGCTCATGTCCTGGATGGACTTGAGCAGCGCGGGCCCGGAACGGTCGTGGGTGTCGGTGCCGAACAGGTCCTTGATGCCCGGCAGTACGGCCAGCCGGATCCCGGCGAACAGCACGGCGAGCACCAGCACGAGGGCGGCCACGGCCTTGGCCCAGCCCGGCAGTCGCTTCACGGGAGTCGTCATCGTGACGGTCCTCCTTCCTGCCGACCTGATGCCCGCCAAGTCCCCGCGCAGACACGCGCGGGGACCGGATCACAGGGAGCCGGACGCGGCCTCGGAGCGGGCCACGGCCTCGTCCAGGCTCGGGAGCGGGGGCAGCAGCCGCGCCAGACCGGTCACCCGGAACACCCGCAGGGTCAGCGGGTGCGTGCACACCAGGTGCAGCTGCCCGCCCCGCTCCAGGACCCGGACACGCGCCCGGTACAGCAGTCGCAGCCCGGAGCAGTCGAAGAACTCCACCGGCCGCAGGTCGACGACCAGGCGGATGCCGGGCCGGCCCGTGACCCGGTCCAGGAACGGGCCGATCCGCGCCGCCGAGGCGATGTCGATCTCACCCCGCAGCTCCAGCACGGTGTGCCCGCGGTCCTCGTACACGCTCAGGTGCCGGGCGAGGGGCACGGGTTCGCGTCGCACCTCGGCACCACCTCCCACCCGCGCCCCGACGTTGTGTACCGATCGTCAAGTTACCCTCGATGGAAGGAATTTGAGCATGTTCGATTGACATATGTCTTCGAGTTTGTCGCGTGTCGCGGGTACGGAACGCGGACGCGGGCCGCTCAGTCCGCCAGCAGCACCAGCTTGCCGGTCGTCCGGCCGGTGTCGCCCAGCTCGTGCGCCTTCGCGGCCTCGGCCAGCGGGAACGTCCCCGCGATCGTCGCCTTCAGTCGCCCGGACTCCGCCAGTTCGGCGACCGCCAGCATCCCGGCCCGGTCGGCGTCGACCAGCATGCGCATCGCCCGCACGCCGAGCCGCTCGGCCTCCTCGTGGAAGTCGTCGGAGCCCACCGGCAGGATCGAGACCACCACGCCGCCCGGCCGCAGCATCCGCAGGGACCGCACGGAGGTCTCGCCGCCGAGCGTGTCCAGGACCACGTCGACGTCCCGGACCGTCTCGGTGACGTCCGTGTCCCGGTAGTCGACCGGCTCGTCCACGCCGATCTCCCGCAGGAAGTCGTGCTTGCCCGCGCTGGCCGTACCGATCACATACGCCCCGCGCGCCTTGGCGATCTGCACCGCCACGTGGCCGACCCCGCCGGCCGCCGCGTGGATCAGCACCCGCTGGCCCGGCCGCACGTCGGCGTGCTCGGTCAGCGCCTGCCACGCGGTCAGGGACACCAGCGGCAGCGCGCCGGCCTGCACGTGGTCCAGGGAGGCCGGCTTGTGCACCAGTGCCCGGACCGGGGCGATGACGTACTCGGCGTGCGAGCCGTGGCCGAAGGGGTACGGCAGCATTCCGAAGACCTCGTCGCCGGGCCGGAACGCGGCCACGCCGATCCCGGTCCGCGCGACCTCACCGGAGACGTCCCAGCCGAGGACGAACGGGGGCTCGCCCAGGAACCCGCCGGTGGCCCGGTGCTTCCAGTCGGTGGGGTTCACCCCGGCGGCCCGCACCCGGACCAGCACCTCGTTCGGGCCCGGCTCGGGCCGCTCCATCTGTACTTCCTTCAAGACCTCGGGACCGCCGAGGACGTCCTGGCTGATGGCTCGCATCGTGTTCACATCGCTCATGGTCACCCAGCCTGCCGGAATCCGCCCGACCGAGAAATGGCAAGATTGCCAACATTCGATAGGATCGTGCCATGATGGATCTGGAGCTGCGCCCCCGGCGCCCGGAACGGGTCGTCGTCCTGGCCCTCGACGGCGTCTACCCCTTCGAGCTGGGCATCCCCAGCCGCATCTTCGGCGCGGCGGACGGCCACTACGAGGTGCTCACCTGTTCGGTCGACGGCCGTCCGGTGCGCACCAACGCCGACTTCACCGTCGGTGTCGCCCACGGCCCGGAGATCCTCGACACGGCCGACACGGTCGTGGTCGCCTCCATGGCACCCGCCCACATCCCGGCCGAGCTGCCCGCCGAGGTCCGCGACGCCCTCGCCCGGATCCGCCCGGACGCCCGGATCGTCTCCATCTGCACGGCCGCCTTCGTGCTCGCCGAGGCGGGCCTCCTGGACGGCCGCAGGGCCACCACCCACTGGCAGGTGGCCGAGCTGTTCCGCCGCCGCTACCCCCAGGTGGAGCTCGACCCCGACGTCCTGTTCGTCGCCGACGGCCGCATGCTCACCTCGGCCGGCGCGGCCTCCGGCGTCGACATCTGCCTGCACATCGTCCGCACCGACCACGGCAGCCGGCTGGCGAACGCCGTCGCCCGCCGCTGTGTCGTGCCCCCGTTCCGGGACGGCGGCCAGGCCCAGTACATCGAGCAGCCGGTCCCAGACAGCGACGCCGCCGGCACGGCCGCCACCCGCGCCTGGGCACTGGAGCGCCTGGACGAGCCGCTCACCCTGGCGGACCTCGCCGGACACGCCCGGATGAGCATGCGCACCTTCGCCCGCCGCTTCAGCGACGAGGTCGGCCTCAGCCCCGGCCGCTGGCTCATCCAGCAGCGGGTGGCCCGCGCCCGGCACCTGCTGGAGGCCAGCGACCTGCCGGTGGACCGGATCGCCGCCGAGGTCGGCTTCGCCACCGGCGCCTCACTGCGCCAGCACCTGCACGCCGCCATCGGGGTGTCCCCGCAGACCTACCGCAGGACCTTCCAGCAGGCCCGCTGAACGTCCCGGCCCGCTCCCGCGTCCAAGGACCGCACGCACGACGACCGGGCGCACGGGAGGGCAGAAACGGGATGCGAAGAAGACTCGCGGCGGAGGCCGTACTGACGGCGGTGGCGGTGGCGGTGGCGGTGGCGGGGTGCGGCGACGGCCCTCGACCGGACCTGGTGGTGAAGGGCACCCCGCCGGCGACTCCCTACGCCGGTCCGCTGTACCTGCCCACCAGGGAGCTCACCGGACACAGCCCCCGGGCGACGCGCCTGGCCTCCGGAGCGGCCGGCCGGGCGCTGGAGTGCGACGGGGAGATCTTCGAGGGTGCCGGCCCCGACGGCTGGAGCCGGTCCGACGGCGGCGCCACCCCCGAGGAGGGACTGGACATCGCCTTCGACATGTTCGAGCCGGAGCTGCCCGACCACGGCTACCGCGTGGAGCGCGCGGAACCCCACCGGGTCCTGTACTCCCTCGACGTCGGCGGCCGCACGAAGGTGGCCGTCGTGGTGGCCGAGGACCAGAAGGGCCGTCCCGGCTGGGGCCCGGAGACCCACGCCTCCTGCGATCCGGCCGAACTCCCCGAGAGTTTCACGGCCACCACGGACCGGGAGATCTGGACGGACCGCGCCGGCCGCAGGGTCGCGGTGGCGCACCTGCACAGCGCGCCGGGGGCGGAGCACTGCGCCTGGCAGTCCGCCCACTTCCTCGCCCTGGACGACCGGACCTACGCCCGCGACCCCGACGGCGTGCTGGCCCGCGACGGACTGCTCCGGGCGCCCTACCGCCCGCGGGTCCGGATGCCCGCCGACGCCCGCGACACCGGGTACCGCCATGGCGACCGCCGGCTGTGGCTGACGGCGGACAGGGCGACGGCGTACATCCGCACCGAGCACGCGGTGGAGGCCTGGCCGCTGGTCAAGGAGGGCGTCGGCTGTGCCTGACCGTGCGCGACCCGCACGGGGGAGCTGATGCGCGCCGGGGAGCGGCTGTCCGCCGACTGAATCGCGGGGGCCGGGATATCCGCAGGAAAGAGGACTCATCCCGGGAGGATCCATGGCACTGGTCAAAGCGGGCGTGGTCGTGCTGGACTGCGCGGAACCGGAGAAACTCGCCGAGTTCTACCGTGAGTTGCTGGAAGGCGAGCGGACGGCCGCGTCCGCCAACCTGGTGGAGATCCGCGGCGCCGACGGCGTCCGGCTGGCCTTCCGCCGCGACGTCAACGCGACGCCGCCCAGCTGGCCGCGCCCCGAGAACTCGCTCCAGGCCCATCTCGACTTCCGCGTCGAGGACTTGGACGAGGCCGAACGCCGGATCGTCGGCCTCGGCGGCCGCCCCATCGAGACCAGGGACGCGGCGGGCCCCTACGAGGAACGCGGCTACGCCGACCCCGCGGGCCACTCCTTCACCCTGCGTCTCCTACCCCCGACGGCCCCGAAACAGGGCTGACGGCGATCCGGGGCCCTGGCGGGCCGGCCGTGGCGCGGGCCGGTCCGCCGCCGGCGCCGCGATCGGGCTGCCCGGCGGAACCAGGGCCGGGCAGCCCGGTGGGGGCGGGTGGGGTCAGTCGCGGCCGCCCTTGTCGGTCGCCGGCCATACGCCTGTCGAGCGGGCGATGGCTTTGGCGCCGGTGCGGTCCACGGCACTGCGCACGGTCGCGAAGATCGCGCCCTGCACCGCTGCCGCCAGCAGGATCTCGCCCCAGCTGCGGTCCGGGTCCAGGGCGTCGGGCGCGTCCTCCTCGTGCCGGATCACCATCCACGCCTTGCGGAAGGCCATGCCGGCCAGCGCGCCACCCGCCCAGCTGAGTACGAATCCGATCGGCTGGTAGGCGAGCGGGAGCTTCTTCTTCTTGTTCTTGGCCATGGGAGACTACTTCCTCGTCAGCTGCCCCTCATGCGGGCCGTCCTCGCGGGGCCACCCGTTCGCCCGGGGGCACCGGCCCCGGCGGGGTTCCGTCCCCGAACGGCCGGCCGCCCAGCTCCGCCCGGCCGTGCGGGCTCAGCCAGCCGGCGAGGTCCGGGCCGAGCGGCACGATGCCGGTGGGGTTGATGCCGGAGTGCACCTGGTAGTAGTGCCGCTTGATGTGGTCGAAGTCGACCGTGTCGCCGAACCCCGGCGTCTGGAACAGGTCCCGGGCGTACGCCCAGAGCACCGGATGCTCCGCCAGCTTCCAGCGGTTGCACTTGAAGTGTCCGTGGTACACCGCGTCGAACCGGACCAGCGTGGTGAACAGCCTGATGTCCGCTTCCGTGAGCGTGTCGCCGACCAGATACCGCTGCCCCGACAGCCGTTCACCGAGCAGTTCCAGCCTCCGGAACACGCCCGCGCACGCCTTGTCGTACTCCTCCTGGTGCGTGGCGAACCCGGCGCGGTACACCCCGTTGTTCACGTCCTCGTAGACCTCGGCCATCACCTCGTCGATCTCCTCGCGCCGCCCGTCCGGGTACAGGTCCGGCGCGCCGGCGCGGTGCAGGGCCGTCCACTCGGTGGCCAGGTCCAGGGTGATCCGCTGGTAGTCGTTGGTGACCAGCCGCCCGCTGGGCACGTCCACCACGGCGGGCACGCTCACCCCGCCCGGATGGTCCCTCTCCCGCTTCTCGTAGGCCTCGCTCAGGAACCGGATGCCGAGCACCGGGTCCCGGCCGCCGGGATCCAGGGTGAACCGCCAGCTGCGGTCGTCCTGGATCGGATCGGCCACCGCCATCGACAGCGCCTCCTCCAGCCCCAGCAGCCGGCGCGAGATCACCGCCCGGCTCGCCCACGGGCAGGCGCGCGAGACCACCAGCCGGTACCGGCCCGCCTCCACCGGCCAGCCGTCCCGGCCGTCGGCGGTGATCCGGTCCCGGAAGTGGCTCCGGGAGCGGCTGAAGCTCCGGTGTCCGTAGCCGCGGTTGCCGTCGTCGCCCATGGGTCCTCCTCGCCGCCCGGACCGTCCGGGTCCTCAAGCCCGCGTTCCCCGTTTGGCGCGGACCGCACGGTGTGAGCCGTCCGGTCGGGGGCAGTCGGCGAAGGGTGAGTGGGACATCCTCGGAACGGGAGACGGCCGCACGGACGGCCGAGGACAGCGCGACGGCACCGGTGCACGCCACCGGCCCCGGAACGGCAACGGCACACGCCCCGGACAACGGAACGCGGCCCGCACGCGCACCCGCCGGGCCCGAGGGCGGGGGTGAGGACGAGGGCGACGACGAGGGCGGATCCGGCGGCCCGGCCGGGAACGGCTCCGACCACCACACCAAGGTCACCGTCCTGGTGGCGCTCGTCGCCAACCTGGTGATCGCCGTCGCCAAGGCGGCCGGCGGCGTGCTCGCGGGCTCGCCCGCCCTGCTGTCGGAGGCCGCGCACTCGGTCGCGGACAGCCTCAACGAGGTCTTCCTGCTGGCCGCGCTGCGCCGCAGCCGCCGCCCCGCCGACAGCAAGCACCCCTTCGGCTACGGCAAGGAACGGTTCTTCTGGTCCCTGCTCGCCGCCGTCGGCATCTTCGTCATGGGCGGCTGCTTCTCCGTCTTCCAGGGCGTCGAGGCCCTCCGCAACGGCGCCGAGGAGGAGTTCAGCGGCTATGTCGCGGGCCTGATCGTGCTGGGCGTGGCACTGCTCGCCGAGGGTGTCTCGCTGCTGCGGGCGCTGCACCAGGTGCGCCGCCAGGGCGGCGGGCTGAGCGCGCTGCGCGATCCCGCGCTGCGCACGGTGGTCGCCGAGGACGGCACGGCGGTGCTCGGTGTGACCCTCGCACTGGTCGGGATGGCCCTGCACATGGTCACCGGACAGGTCGTGTGGGAGGCCTCCGCCTCGCTGGCCATCGGCGCGCTGCTGGTCTTCGTCGCCTACCGGCTCGGCCGCGACGCCCGCGACCAGCTGATCGGGGAGGCCGCGGACCCGGAACTGAGCGGCAGGATCCGCGAGCAGCTGCGGGCCCAGCCGGAGATCGACAGCGTGGAGGCGCTGTTCACGATGAAGATGGGCCTGGACTCCATGCTGGTGGCCGCCCGTGTCGACCTGGTGCCGGGCCTGGACAGCGAACGCGTCGAGAAGGTCGCCGTGCGCATCAAGCGGTCCCTCGCCCGGACGTTCCCGGAAGCCGACCAGGTCTTCCTCGACGTCACCGACCGTCCGGCGGGCGAGGCACGGGAGAGCCCCGCCGCGACGGGGGAACGCGGCGGGGCCTGACGCACCAGTGCCCTGGCTCAGGCCGCCTCACACGCCCCCGGAACAGATTTTTCTGAAACGGGGCCGTGTGCCGGCCTGAAAGCGTCGTGCGTGGATGCGTCCTCCCTGGCTCCCTTCCCGCCGCGGGCGCTCGCCCGCATCAGTTCTCGTCGAGCGGTTCCAGCACGAAGACGGGGATCTCCCGGGAGGTCTGCTTCTGGTAGTCGGCGTACGCCGGGTACGCGGCCACCGCACGCTCCCACCACGCGGCCTTCTCCGCGCCGGTGACCTCCCGGGCCCGCATGTCGCGCTTCACCGGGCCGTCCTGCAACTCGACATGCGGGTCGGACTTGACGTTGAAGTACCAGACGGGGTGCTTGGGCGCCCCGCCGAGGGAGGCGACCGCCGCGTACCGGCCCTCGTGCTCCACCCGCATCAACGGCGTCTTGCGGATCTTCCCGCTCTTCGCGCCCCGGGTGGTCAGCACGATCACCGGCTGCCCGGTGTCGCGCAGCGTCGTCCCCTGCGTACCGCCGGAGCTCTCGTACAGCTCGACCTGCTCGCGCACCCACTGCGTCGGGCTGGGCTCGTACTCGCCCTCTAGAGGCATGGGATCCGCTTCCTTTCGTCGGTCAACGGTCTGTCTGCCGATCACTGCCCAGCCCGAGGGCGGACGACCCATGATCCGCGGGCACCGCCCCCAGTGTGCGGCGCGCCGGCCGGTCCCCGCCCCGCCATCCGCCGTCCTTCGGCCAGATCACGAGGGTCACCGAAGTGGCCGAACTTGACGTCGACCCATAGGTGCCTGGGGCATCTAATGAAGATCGGCACGACGCACTCTTCGTCTGCGAGGTCTTCCCATGACGGAACTGACGGACCCCAGCGGCCCGGCCGCCCCGGCCGAACCCGTCGCCTTCCCCCAGGACCGCACCTGCCCCTACCACCCGCCCACCGGCTACGACCCGCTGCGTGACGGGCGCCCCCTGGCCCGCGTCACCCTCTACGACGGCCGCGAGGTCTGGCTGGTGACCGCGTACGCCACCGCCCGCACGCTGCTCGCCGACCCCCGCCTGTCCACCGAGCGCCGCCGTCCGGGCTTCCCCGTGCCCACGGCCCGTTTCGAGGCCGGCCGCGACCGCAAGGTGGCCCTGCTCGGACTGGACGACCCCGAGCACCACCAGCAGCGGCGGATGCTGATCCCGTCGTTCACCCTCAAGAGCGCGGCGGCCCTGCGCCCCCGGATCCAGCGGACCGTGGACGACCTGCTGGACAGGATGATCGCCCAGGGGCCGCCCGCCGAACTCGTCTCCGCCTTCGCCCTGCCCGTGCCGTCGATGGTGATCTGCGGGCTGCTCGGCGTGCCCTACTCCGACCACGAGTTCTTCGAGGAGCAGTCCCGCCGGCTGCTGCGCGGCCCGACCGGCGCCGACACCGTCGACGCCCGGGACCGGCTGGAGGAGTACCTGGGCGGGCTGATCGACGCCAAGGGCGAGCAGGCCGAGCCCGGCGAGGGCATCCTCGACGAACTGGTCCACCAGCGGCTGCGCACCGGCGAGCTGGACCGCGCCGACACCGTGTCGCTCGCCATCATCCTGCTGGTCGCCGGGCACGAGACCACCGCAAACATGATCTCCCTCGGCACCTACACCCTGCTCCAGCACCCCGACCGGCTGGCCGAGCTGCGCGCCGACCCTGAGCTGCTGCCCGTCGTGGTGGAGGAACTGATGCGGCTGCTGTCCATCGCGGACGGGCTGCAGCGGGTGGCGCTGGAGGACATCGAGATCGCCGGCACCACCATCCGGGCCGGCGACGGGGTGCTCTTCTCCACCTCGGTGATCAACCGCGACACGGCCCGCTACGACGACCCCGACGCCCTGGACTTCCACCGCCCCGACCGCCACCACGTGGGGTTCGGATTCGGCATCCACCAGTGCCTCGGCCAGAACCTGGCCCGGGCCGAGCTGGAGATCGCCCTGGGCAGCCTGTTCACGCGGCTGCCCGGGCTGCGGCTGGCCGCCCCGGCGCACGAGATCCCGTTCAAACCGGGCGACACGATCCAGGGGATGCTGGAACTCCCCGTGAGCTGGTAAGAGGCTCTGCTCATGCACATCGACATCGACAAGGACGTCTGTATCGGCGCCGGGCAGTGCGCGCTGGCCGCCCCGGGCGTCTTCACCCAGGACGACGACGGATACAGCACCCTCCTGCCCGGCGGTGAGGACGGCACGGGCGACCCGATGGCCCGGGCGGCGGCCCGGGCCTGCCCGGTCGGCGCGATCACCGTACGGGACGGCACCGCCTGACCGCGGTCCGGCGGTACGGGCGCCCCGGCCCGTACCGCCCGGACGGGTCCCGGGGCCGGCGGCCGCCTCAGCGCACCCTGCGCACGTACCCGGGGCTGCCGGG
>NZ_BNBF01000016.1:98866-106834 GCF_014654935.1 Streptomyces capoamus | reverse complement strand
GACGGACACGTCCCGGTCGCGGCGGACGATGCTCAGGCGGTCGCCCCAGCGGGCGCGGGCCGCGCGCAGGCCGCCGTCGGTGTACTCGACGTCCACCACCCGGTCCGCGAACGCCTTCGCGTACACCTCGCACTCGTCGTACTGCCCGCACTCCTCCGTCACCGCGAAGTCCAGCCCCGCCCGCCCGCGCCGCCCGGCCAGGGACGCGGTGTTCTTCTGCCCGACGGCCAGGTGCCGGGCGTGCGCGTGCCGGGACAGCAGGCTCATGAACGCCGTGGCGTCGGCCGCCGTGAGCAGCCGGTGGGAGCGGGTGTAGCTGTCGTAGTTGTCCGGCTCGACGGCGTCGTAGCCCCGGTCCGCGCAGCCGTCGATCCACCGGTCGACCCGCCGCGCCACCCGTTCCCGCTTGGCGGGGGTACCGATGTCGAGCAGCGGCTCGTTCCAGTCCTCGTCGACGACGACCCTGCCCCGCGCGTCGCGCAGCAGCAGCTCCGCCGGCCAGGAGGAGCGCTCGGCGGGCTGTGCCTGGAACGCGTTGACGTAGCAGATGTTGTACAGGCCCGGTGCCGGGGGGTCGGACCGGTCGCGGCTGACGATCCGCACGCCCGCGGGCGGGGGATAGGCACCGCCGATCTGGTAGTCGAACCCGGCGTGCCGCGGTGGCAGCCGCAGCGGCGCGGCCTTCGCTCCGCCGCCCCGCTCCGGGCCGCCCGGGGCACAGCCGGACAGCGCCGGCACAGCGACGACCAGTGCTGCTGCCAGCGCACCCAGGGCCGTGCGGAACCCCGTGGCACGGTGCACACCCATGAGAGGCACGTCCGCTCCGTCCTGCCCGCGCCGGGCGGCGCGGCACGTCGGAGGATCACATCCTCCGCACGGCGCAGGCGTCAAGTCGGCCCCCGGCCCGCGTCGTAGGCTCGGTCCTGACCATCGTCCCGAAGGCAGGAGCAGCAACGATGCAGTACGTGAAGCTCGGTTCGACGGGCCTGGACGTCTCGCGGATCTGTCTGGGCTGCATGACCTACGGCCTGCCCGACCGCGGTGTCCACGAGTGGACCCTCGACGAGGAGGCGTCCCGCCCGTTGATCCGGCAGGCGCTGGAGGCGGGCATCACCTTCTTCGACACCGCGAACGTCTACTCGGACGGCACCAGCGAGGAGATCGTCGGCAAGGCCCTGCGGGACTTCGCGAACCGCGACGAGATCGTGCTGGCCACCAAGGTGAACGGCCGGATGCGGCCGGGGCCGAACGGGGCCGGACTGTCCCGCAAGGCCATCATGAGCGAGATCGACCACAGCCTGCGCCGGCTGGGCACCGACTACATCGACCTCTACCAGATCCACCGCTACGACCACGCGACCCCGGTCGAGGAGACGATGGAGGCGCTGCACGACCTGGTCAAGGCGGGCAAGGTCCGCTACGTCGGCGCGAGTTCGATGTACGCGTGGGAATTCTCCAAGGCGCAGTACACCGCGGAGCGGCACGGCTGGACGACGTTCGTGTCCATGCAGAACCACTACAACCTGCTCTACCGCGAGGAGGAGCGGGAGATGCTGCCGCTCTGCGCGGACCAGGGCGTGGGCGTGCTGCCCTGGAGCCCGCTCGCCCGCGGCCGGCTCACCCGGGACTGGGGCACCGTCACCGGGCGCAGCGCGACCGACGACTTCGGCAGCCGGCTCTACCTGGAGAGCGACCGCGCGATCGTGGAGGCCGTCGGCCGGATCGCCGGCGCACGGGGTGTCCCCCGCGCCCGGGTGGCCCTCGCCTGGCTGCTGCACCAGGACACGGTGACGGCCCCCGTCGTCGGCGCCGCCAAGCCCCGGCACATCGAGGACGCGGTGGCGGCGGTCGAACTGGAGCTGACCGACGAGGAGATCGAGGAGCTGGAGCAGCCGTACGCCCCGCACGCGATCAGCGGCCACTGAACCGCTTCCCCGGGCGACGGCGGTAAAGGGCGGGAAATGGCTGCCGTTGACGAGATGTCAATGAAAGAACCACGGCGGGGAATCCAGGAAATCGGGAGATCTCTTGTTCGGACGTGTTCGGCTGTGTAAAAGTGTGCGCTGTCGGCGCGCGGGCACAATGCATTCCTACTGTTTGCGCCAGGCCGCTCCCGTACACCCCCCACGCTTCACAAGAGCCGCCCCAGGTGCACGTCCGAGCTGCCCTTCACCCTCGCCATGCCGCTTGGTATGGACTAAATCCGGTAGTGCGTCGGGAGGAATTCGGCCGTGACCGAGGCAGGCCTGTCGGACGAACAGCTGAGCGCCGAACTGAAGAAGTGGACGGGCGCCTCACCCGCCCTGCACCCCGTCGGCGAACTGCTCGACCGGCACTGGGCGGCGGCCCTCGCCTACGCCCGGCTGTGCACCGACGGGCCGCGCGCCGCCGGCATGCTCACCACGGCCGCGTTCACCCGGCTGTTCGGCGCGTCCCTGCGGCAGACCGGGCCGACCGCCGCCTGGCGGCCCCAGGTCCTCGTCACCGTCCGGCGCATCGCCGCCGAGTGGGACACCGACGGCCGTCAGGAACTCCTCCACCCCGGCCTGCGCTCCGCCGGCGGTCCCGGCGGGCGCGCCGCGGCCCGGCTGCTGCCGCCGGCCGAACGGCGGCTGCTGTCCCGCGCCTTCCAGCGGGTCCCCGAGACCTCCCGCGCCGTGCTGTGGCACACCGAGGTCGAGGCCGAACCCCTGGCCGTGCCCGCCGCGCTCCTCGGCCTGGACGAGGGGGACGTCCGCGTCGAACTGGACCGCGCCCGCGAGCGGCTGCGCGAGGAGTGCCTCCAGGTGCACCGCGAACTCGCCCCCGACGCCGAGTGCCGGCGCTACCTGCGCATGCTCGACGTGACGTTCCGGCGCGGCGGCACCGCCGTCGACCCGGATCTGCGCCGCCACCTGGCCGGCTGCGCCCACTGCGAGCGGACCGCCGGCCAGCTCGCCGAGTTCAACGGCGACGGCCTCGGACGCGCGCTCGCCGAGGCCGTCCTCGGCTGGGGCGCCCACGAGTACGTGGCGTCCCGGGCGGTCCGCGCCGAGGAGCCCGCCGCACCGGCCCCGGCCGCCGTCACCGTCGTGCCCCAGGGCGGTGAGGCCTTCACCCCCGAGGCACCCGCCACCGCACCCGCCGGGCCCCCCGTGCCGGGCGCGGAGGAGGGCCGCGGCCGGGCGGCCGGCCGCGGACGCCCTCCCGGCCGCCGCCGGGCGGCCGGCTCCCCCGTCGGCGGACCGGACGGCCCCGAGGCGCCGGGCGCCGCCGGTGGCACGGCGTCCGGCGCCGTCTCACCCCGTTCCGCGTACCGCGCCGCCCGGCGCGCCCGGCGCCGCACCCTGGCGTTGGCCGTCGTCACCGTCAGCGGGCTCGTCGTCCTACCCCTGGCGCTGTGGTCGGCGCTCGACTCCGGCGGCGGCGCGGCCCCCGGCGCCACCCGCACGCCGTCGCGCACCCCGGGCAAGGACGCGCCCTCCCCGGGCGCCTCCTGGGCCGGCCGGAACGCCCCGGGTCAGGGCACCCTGCACGGCAGGCTGCGCAACCTCGCCTCCGGCCTGTGCGTCGGCGTCGTCGGCGGGAAGGCGGTCGAGGGCGCCGAGACGGAACTCGCCGACTGTTCCGCCGCCCCGGGCCAGCAGTGGACGTACGAGACGGACGGACTGCTGCGCAACGCCGCCGCCCCCGACCTGTGCCTGGACTCCCGTCTCGGCTACTCCGTGCGCCTCGCCCCGTGCACGGCCACCGGCAAGGCGGCCCGCGACATCCGCTACGACTTCACGGCCCAGGGCGCCCTGGTGCCGCAGGCCGACCGGAAGCTGGCCCTCACCCCGGCCGCCACCGACGGCTCCGGTGCCCTCGTGCTCAAGATCCGGGCCGCGGGTAGCGTCCAGCGCTGGTCCGTCGACACCGCCCGCCCGCACCTGCGGATGGAGAACGTCGACTGGGACCGGGACAGCACCCCGGTGCCCACCCCGTCCGCACCGCCCACCCCGTCGGCACCGCCCACCCCGTCCGCACCGGCCGCGCCCACGCCGTCCCGGACGGCCGGGCCGACGCCCCCGCCGTCCGCGACGACGCCCGTCCCCGCGCTGTCGCCCACCGCCACCGCCGACCCGTGCGCGCGTCACCCGCGGTACTGCGGCTGGGGCGACGGTGGCCGGGACGGGGGCGGCGGGCGCCGCCGCTGACGTCAGGGGTGGTGCGGCGGTGGGGGCGGGATGGTCCTCAGGTCCGGGGCCGGTTCCGGCCAGACCAGCAGCACCGGGCACGGCGCGTGGTCGACGGCGAACCGCACGGCCGGCCCGAGGCTCCTCGGGCCGAGCCGGGAACGGTCCCCGTCCCGGGCCAGCACCAGCAGCCCCGCTCCCTCGGCGGCGGCCACCACCTCCCGCTCCACCCGGCCCGACCGCTCCTCGCGCGCACAGGGACGGCCCAGCCGCTCGGCCGCCGCGGCGAGCAGCGAGGCCGCCGACGTGCCGCCGAGCGCCTCCAGCCGGTCACCGGGGTCCGCCTCCCGGTGGCCGCGCCCCAGCAGCCCGGCGAAGGCCCCGTGCGCCACCGCCGGCACATCGGGGCCGCTCACGTGCAGCAGCACCACCTCGGCGTCGTCCGGGGCGTGCGCGCGCACCGCGTCGACGCAGGCGGGCCAGGTGCCCTCCACGAGCCAGACGATCACCCGCATCCCTCGGCCTCCCTCGGTTCACACGGACTCGGTTCACACGGACTCGGTTCACACGGACCCGTCACAGAATCTGCAGCGACCCCCACAGTGCCACCACCGCGACCGCCAGGGAGGACGGCACGGCGAGCAGACCGAGCCGGGTGAACTCCCCGAGGTCCACGTCGTGCTCGTGCTGGTGCACGATGCGCCGCCACAGCAGCGTGGCCAGCGACCCGGCGTAGGTGAGGTTCGGGCCGATGTTCACGCCCAGCAGCACGGCGAGCACCGCCCCCGGCCCGGCGGGCACCGCCAGCGGCAGCAGGACCAGCACCGCGGGCAGGTTGTTGATCAGGTTGGCCAGCAGCGCGGCCAGCGCGGCGATCCCGAGCAGCGCGGGCAGCCCGGTGCCGTCCGGCACGACGTGCCCGAGCGCCTCCGCGAGCCCGTTGTCGACCACCGCCCGCACCACGACGCCCAGCGCGAGCACGAACGCGAGGAAGGCCGGGGCCGCCGACCGCACCACGTCCAGCGGGCCCGCCTGCCGGCGCACCAGCGCCCGCCCGGCCAGCACCAGCGCGCCGGCCGCCGCCACCCAGGCCGGCTCCACGCCGAACGCCGACGCCACCACGAACCCGGCCAGTGTGCAGCCCACGGTCACCAGCGCGAACAGCGGCAGCGCGGGCACCTCGCCGGTGTCCCGGCCCACCGGGGCCGCCGCCGTCAGGTCCCGGGCGAAGAACCGCCGGAACACCAGGTACTCGGCGCCGATCGCGGCCAGCCACGGCAGCGCCATCAGCGCCGCGAACCGGGTGAAGCTCAGCCCGCTCGCCGCGAACGCCAGCAGGTTCGTCAGATTGGACACCGGCAGCAGCAGCGACGCCGTGTTCGACAGGTGCGTGCAGGCGTACACATGCGGTTTGGGCCGTACGCCCGTCCGCGCGGCCGTGGCGAAGACCACCGGGGTGAGCAGCACGATCGTCGCGTCGAGGCTGAGTACGGCGGTGATGGCCGACGCCAGCGCGAACACCGCCGTCAGCAGCCGCACCGGCCGGCCCGCCGCCCACCGGGCCATCCACGCCCCGCACGCCTGGAACAGCCCCTCCACGTCGCAGAAGTGGGCGAGGACCAGCACCGCGGCCAGGAACCCGACGACCGGGCCGAGCCGTTCGGCCTCGGCCCGGGCGTGGTCGAGGGAGATCGCGCCGGTCGCCACCGCGAGGGCGGCCGCGGGGACGGCCATGACCGCCTCCGGCCACCCGAAGGGCCGCACCACGGCCCAGGCCAGCACGGCGACCAGCAGGATGACGGACAGCGCTTCGGCGAGCGGGGTGTTCAGGGCGGGTCCTTCCGAAGTAGGGCACGGGCTGCCCGCCCATGAAAACAGACCGGGTCGAACGCGCTACGACGACCGGCTGCCCGCCGCGCCCAGGAACTCCGCCCAGCCGCCCGCCGGAGCCTGTCCGGGCGGCAGGGTGCGCAGCCGGCGCAGCACCGCCCGGTCCTGCGCCTCCAGCCAGGCCACGAGCTGCTTGAAGGACACGAAGCGCACGTCGTCGTGGGCGGCCATCCTCCCGATGGCCTCCTCCACGGCGTCCATGTAGATGCCGCCGTTCCAGCGTTCGAAGTGGTTGCCGATGAAGAGGGGGGCGCGGTTGGTCTCGTAGGCCCGCCGGAAGCCGGCGAGGTAGGTGTCCCGGGCCTGGGCCCGCCAGGTGTCGTACCGGGCACGGTCGCCGAGCGGGTTGCCGCCGGACTGGTTGAACATCATGTTGTAGTCCATCGAGAGCACCTGGAAGGAGTGCCCGGCGAAGGGTATGGACTGCAGCGGGAAGTCCCACAGCCGGCCGCCCTGCACCTTGCCCGGCCAGACCTGGAGGCCCCCGGGGGAGCTGGCGTCGTACTTCCAGCCGAGCGCGGCGGCGGTCGGCAGCAGGTTGGCCTGGCCCTCCAGGCAGGGGGTGCGGCCGCCGACCAGCTCCTTGCGGTAGTCGAAGGGGAGCGGATCGAGGTCGGTGAAGCCGGTGTTGGTCCGCCACTTCGTCACGAAGTCCACGGCCTGGTCGATCTCGCTGCGCCACTGTGCCGGGGACCAGGCGCGCACGCCGGCCGGCCCGCAGAAGTGCCCGTTGAAGTGGGTGCCGATCTCGTGGCCCTCCAGCCAGGCCCCGCGCACCTGCTGGAGGGTGGCGTGGATGTGCCGGTCGGCGAGGTAGCCGATCGCGGAGGCGCCGACCGGGTGCTGCGGCGGCCGGTAGAGGTGCTTCTTGGACTCGGGCAGCGTGTAGATGCCGCTGAGGAAGAACGTCATCGTGGCGCCGTGGTCGGCGGCCACCCTGCGGAAGCGCGAGAACAGCCGGTTGCTCAGCTCGCCCGCGCCGTCCCAGGAGAACACCACGAACTGCGGGGGCCGCCGGCCGGGCTTCAGCCGCTCGGGCTTCGGCTGGTGCGGCTGGGGGCCGGTGTCGGCGGTGGAGCCGTCCCCGATCGGCCTCGCCGGACGGGCCTGCGCCGTGCCCCGCCCGTCCGCCGGCCCCGCTTTGCCGGTGCCGGTGGAACAGGCGGCCAGTGTGCCCAGGGCGCCCGCCGCCATTCCGGCCGTCAGCACCCGCCTGCGTGAGATCCCGCTCATCGTCTCCCCGATTCCCTGGTCGTGGCCCCGCGGGGCCCGTTCGCCGTGCGGTCGACCGGGTTCGATGACCAGGGACGGGAGAAAGATCGCGGCTCGCGGCGGCTGTTGCCGTCCTGTGACAGTCGTGGCGCCCCCATGACGGACGGGGCAGGCCCGGGCGCCGGGGACGGCACGGCGAACCCCGCTGCCGCGGGGGCCGGCAGCGGGGTTCGCGCTCAGGGGGGGACGGAGCAGCCGCGCGGATCAGGGGCCGGTGCCCGGGGCGAGCACCGTCAGACGGACGGAGGAGGAGTTGCCGGCGACCGGCACCGGCCCGCCGCGCCAGGCCGCCTTCAGCGGGGCCCGCTCGTCCGGCGGGGTGACCAGCAGCGCGGCCGGCGTGGCCGTCTTCGCTCCGCTGATCTCGGGGTTGGAGAAGGTCAGTCCGGCCCAGGCGCTGTGCCCGGGCTTGAGCGTGACGGTCACCGGCGTGCCCGGCTCCCGCCGGGGGTCGGGGCCGAGCTGGGTGCCGGCGGTGTCGACGAAGGCCGCGCCCGGGTAGCCGCGCAGGGTGCAGGTCCGGGCGGAGGTGTTGGTGAGCACCACCGGGAAGTTCTCCTGGCCGGCGCCGGGGTCGTTGCGGCCCACGGTGGCGCGCAGTTCGGCGGTGTGGCAGCGGGTGCTCGCCGCGGCCGGGGTGGTCGTGGCCCCG
>NZ_BNBF01000016.1:90817-98824 GCF_014654935.1 Streptomyces capoamus | reverse complement strand
CTGCCGCCCGCGGTGCCCGTGGTCCGCGGCGCGGACGCCGAGCCGGTCTTCGCGGTCTTCGCGGGGTGTGCGGGGTCCGTGGGGGAGGGGGCCGTGGCCGTGGGAGACACCGGCGGCTCGGTGGTGTCCCGCGCGGGGGCGGCCGTACCGGAGACGGTGGCCGGGCCGGCGCTGTGCGCGCCGGAGCCGTCACCGCAGGCGGACAGGAGGCCCAGCACGGCGACCGTGCCCACGAGCAGGGCACCGTGCCGGGCGGACCGGGGGGTGTACACCATGTCGCTCAACACTCCTGGAGGTCACGGCACGCGACCGGGACGCGTGCCTGCGGCGCCGGGTGCGCCGTCCTCTCCGTCCGATGCACGGACCGCCGGAAAAGTTCGGGACGCGGCGGGTTCTGTCCGGTTCTCTTCCCCGCCGGGCCGCTCGGCAGGCGTGGCTCAGCTCACGCGCAGCGAACGGAGCACACGGTCGGTCGCGTCGCCGCCGCCTTGCTGACGCACCTGCACGTACACCTGCGGTCGTGCGGCGCCGCCCGCCGGGACCAGAGCGGACTCGGTGACCGAGCCGCCGTCAGGGCAGCTGCCCCAGGACCGGACCAGACCGTGCCAGTCGGCGTCCGAGAAGGTACGGGCGCCCCCGTACCGGCAGCCGGAGTGCGTGAGGGCCTTCACCCTCGCGGTGACGTCCCCGTGCCCGCCGACCCCGGCGAACACGCCGTCCACGGGCGTCGTCGGATCGGACCAGCGGGACAGGTCGTCGGCCACCACGAGACCGGGCTGGTGCCCGGCGGCCAGCCCGAGCGCCCGCGGGTCCCAGCCGGAGCCGCGCAGCTCGCGGCCGAAGGCGGCCGGCACCCGCAGACTCACCCGGCCGGTGCCGTCCGTGACCCGCACCTCCTCGTCGGCGGTGCCGTCCCGGTGGAGCGCCGCGGTGACCGTGACCGCGGCGGCGCCGGCGGCCAGGGCCGCGGCGAGCACCAGGGTCAGGGGGGTGAGCCGGCCGCGCACCCGGTCCAGGCGCCGCGCGGGGCGCACCGCCGGCGCCGCGGCCAGCCGGTCCAGCTCCGCCGCGAACCGGGAGGCGCCCGGCCAGCGGCGCGCCCGGTCCGGCTCGAGCGCGCGCAGCAGCGCCCGCTCCACGTCCGCGTCCAGCTCCGGCCGCAGCCGCCGGGGCGGCACCACCTGCCCCGGCGGCCCCGGCACGGTCCCGGTGAGCAGTTCGTAGCCGACCGCGCCCAGGCTGTAGACGTCCGCCCGCTCGTCGATGCCGGCGCCGGGCTCGGCCTGCTCCGGCGGCCGGTAGCCCGCCGAACCCGCCGCCAGCGTCAGCACCGAGGCCTGCGCGAGGCTCTTGGCCAGCCCCAGGTCGGCGAGCAGCACCCGCCGGGTACCGTCCGGGGCGGTGTGCAGCAGCACGTTGGTCGGTTTGATGTCGCGGTGCACGATGCCCGCCTCGTGCAGCGCGGCGGCGCCGCGCGCGGCCTCGGCGGTCAGCGCGAGCGCCTCCCGCACCGGCAGCGGACCGCCGGCCAGCAGATCGGCGAGGGTGCCGCCGCCGGCGTACTCCATCACGAAGTACGGTCTGCCGTCCGGGAGTTCGCCGATGTCGTAGACCTGCACCACCCGGCTGGAGCCGGCCCGGCGCAGCAGCCGCGCCTCGGAGAGGAAGCGTTCCCTGATGTCGAGCCGGTGCGCCCAGTTCTCGGCGAGCACCTTCACCGCCACCGGGGCCTGGAGCTCGGGGTCGTGGGCGAGCCACACCGTGGCGAAGGCGCCGCTGCCCAGCGGCCGTTCGAGGCGGTGGCGGCCGATCCGCTCCAGGGGGTGCATACGACTATCATGCCTGGCCTGAGGTCGACCAGGAGGGGGGCCGTCCGTGCAGGACCAGGCGCTGACGGAGGAGTTCGCCCGGCGTGCCGCGGCCGGCGACGGCACGGCCCTGGACCGGCTGCTGACGGAGATACGGCCGGAGGTCGTGCGCCGCTGCGCGCGCTTCCTGCCCTGCCGGGAGGACGCCGAGGAGGCGGCCCAGGACGTGCTGCTCCAGGTGGCCCGGCACATCTCCGGCTTCCAGGGCCGCAGCCGCTTCGGCACTTGGCTGTACACCGTCGTCGCCAACTGCTGCCGGCAGAAGTACCGCGAGCTGAAGCGGCGGGCGGCCGAACAGCCCGTGGCCATCGAGCCGGGGCACGCCGTCGACCCGCGCACCACCAGCGTCATCGCCGGCTCCCGGGTGGACCTGCTGGAGGCCCTGGAGCGCCTGGAGCGGGAGCACCCGCACCTGGTCGCGCCGCTCGTCTACCGGGACATCTGCCAGCTCGACTACGCCGAGGCCGCCGAACGCGCCGGCATCCCGCTCGGCACCCTGAAGTCCCGGCTGCACGAGGCCCGCAAGCAGGTGCGGCCGTGGCTGACGGCCTCCTGAGGGCCCTGCCGGGGCCTGCGTCTGCGCCTACGCCTCCTCTTCGAGGAGCGGCAGTTCCGCCCAGATCGTCTTGCCCTGCGGATGGTGCCGGCTGCCCCAGCGCTGGGTGAGCTGGGCGACCAGCAGCAGACCCCGGCCGCCCTCGTCGTAGGTCTTGGCCCGGCGCAGGTGCGGGGCGGTGGGGCTGGTGTCGGAGACCTCGCAGATCAGCGTGGCCTCGTCGTGGATCAGCCGGAGCCGGATCGGGTGCGCGCCGTACCGGATGGCGTTGGTGACCAGCTCGCTGACCACTAGCTCCGTCGTGAACGAGGCCTCCCGCAGCGACCAGGTGTCCAGTTGCTCCACGACCTGCTTGCGCACTGGCGCGACCAGCGCCGGGTCCGCGGGGATGTCCCAGGTCGCCACCTGCGCCGCGGGCAGGCCCCGGGTGCGGGCCAGCAGCAGCGCCACGTCGTCGGGGGCGGCGCCGGCCGGGAGCAGGGTGTGCAGGACGCGGTCGCAGGTCTCGTCCAGGGAGCCCGCGTAGGCGCCGAGCGACCGGTGGAGCATCTCCCGGCTCGTCTCGGGGTCGCGCTCCCGGGACCACACCAGCCCGTCGGTGTACAGCGCGAGGACGGTGCCCTCGGGCAGTTCCACCTCGGTCGACTCGAAGGGCAGCCCGCCCAGGCCCAGCGGGGGACCGGCGGGCACGTCCAGGGCCTGCGGCGTGCCGCCCGGCCGCAGCACCACGGGCTGCGGGTGCCCGGCGCGGGCGAGGGTGCAGCAGCGGGACACCGGGTCGTAGACGGCGTACAGGCAGGTGGCGCCCACCTCCCCGGGGCTGCCCTCCTCGCCGGGGCTGCCGTCGCCGCCGGACTCCTCGGACAGCCGGACGACCAGGTCGTCGAGGTGGGTGAGCAGCTCGTCCGGGGCCAGGTCGATGTCGGCGAGGGTGCGTACGGCGGTGCGCAGCCGTCCCATGGTGGCCGAGGCCTGGATGCCGTGCCCGACGACGTCACCGACCACCATCGCGACCCGCATCCCCGACAGCGGGATCACGTCGAACCAGTCCCCGCCCACGCCGGCCCGGGCGGCCGGCAGGTAGCGGGAGGAGGCGTCCAGCGCGGCCGTGCGCGGCAGCGACCGGGGCAGCAGGCTGCGCTGGAGCGCGAGCGCGGTCTCCCGCTCGCGCGAGTAGCGGCGGGCGTTGTCGATGCAGACGGCGGCGCGCGCGGTGATCTCCTCGGCCAGCAGGACGTCGTCGGGGGTGAAGCCGTCCGGGCGGCGGTGCCGGGTGAGCACCGCGACGCCGAGGGTCAGCCCGCGCGCCTGGATCGGCACCGACATCGAGGAGTGGATGCCGAACCGCCGCACCCGCTCGCCGCGTTCGCCGTGCCAGGTCAGCCACTGGTCCATGTCGCCGGTCGCCAACGAGGTGGCGATGGTGCGGCCCGCGGTCAGCGAGTCGGCCTGCGGGGAGAAGTCCGGGTACTCCTCCGCCGTGCCGGGATCGATCACGGCCTCGGGCACGCCGGGCAGCACGGACCGGTGGGCGGTGCGGCGCAGCCGGACCGGGGCGGTGATGCGGGCGGGCGGCTCGCCTCCGTACTCCTGCGGGTCCAGCAGGTCGATGGTGACGAAGTCGGCGAGCGCGGGCACGCACACGTCCGCCAGCTCCTGCGCGGTCCGGGTGACGTCGAGCGTGGTCCCGATGCGCACGCTGGCCTCGTTGACCAGCTGCAGCCGCTGCCGGGCCCGCCGGCTGTCGGTGATGTCGTGCGCGGCCAGGCACACGCCCCGCACCCGGCCCGCCGGGTCCCGGACCGGCGCCATGCGGGCGAGCCAGGCGTGGGCCCGTTCGTCGCCGCCGGTGCGCAGGGAGGTCTGCACGTCCAGCGGGCGGCCCGTGGTCAGCACCCGGAGCATGTCCTGCTCCAGCTCCTCGCTCTGCGGTCTGCCGCCGATCTCGGCGAGCCGGAGCCCGCGCAGCCGCCGTTCCGGCAGCCCGATCACCTCGGCCATCGCGTCGTTCATCCGGCGCAGCCGCAGCCGGTCGTCGTACACCGCGATCGCGCACGGCGACTGGAGCAGGCCGGCCTCGGCGAGCGGGTCGCCACCGGGCGGCGGGCCGTCCTCGGCGAGCGGGGTGACCACGAGCCAGTCGCCCGGGTGCTCGTCGTCGGGCGGGCGGCGGTGGGCGAGCAGCCACACGGAGACCGTACGGCCGTCCCGGTGGCGCAGTCCGACCGTGCCCGCCCAGCGGGTGCCGACGGGCCGGGCCGGGGGGCCGGCGTCGGCGAGCAGCTCCGCGGCGGGGCGGCCCAGGACGGCGGCGGCCGGGTGGCCGAGCAGGCGGCTGGCGCCCTCGTTCCACTCCGTCAGCGTTCCGTCGTCGCCGACGGCGGCGCGGGCCGTGGCCGCATCGTCGAACGGATAGACCCGGCTCATCGTCGCCGCTCCCAAGCGCACACTCACAGTGAACGGGTGGCTCCACCCGTTGGTCCAGCGTAGTGCTTCCCGGCCCGCCGTGAGCGACGGTTGCGGGGCCACCTGGCCGACCGGTCGAACACGGTCGGGTCCGGTCACGGGGGAAAGCCTGCGGGTCGCGGGTCCCGGGTGGGGGGTCGTGGGACGGCGGCCCCCGGCCGTCGGCCGTCGGCCGTCGGTCGGGGGCGCGGGGCGCCGGGCGCGGGTCGCCGGCCGAGCGCGGGCCGCACCGCTCCGGTACCGCGTCGGTCCCGTGCTGAACTGGGCGTATTTACGCGTGAGTACCCGAGCGGTACCGTGTGGGCCATGCCAGCTCTCAATGTGGAGTTCAGCGAACGGGAACTCGAGGACCTGCGGCAGATCGCCAAGGAGCGCGGTACGTCGATGAAGGCCCTGGTCCGCGAGGCGGCCGCCGCCGACATCGCCCGGCACCGCGCCCTGCAGGAGGGCGCCGAGGCGTTCCGCCGCTTCTTCGCCGGTCACGCCGAGGAGTTCGCGGCTGCCTTCCCCGACGACGAGCCCCCCGCCGAGGGCGAGGCCGCCTGAGCGATGCCGTCCGTCATCCACATCGACGTCCCCTGGCTGCTCGAGCGGCACGAGGAGGTGCTGCCCGGCCGGCCCGCCCCGCACGACTTCTCCGCGCTGGTCGCCGCCGTCGCCCGGCACCGGGTGGACCCGCCCCGGCTCGGCGCGGACGCCGACGCGGCCTGGCGTGCCGCCGCGCTGCTGCACACCCTCGCGGTGCTCAAGCCGCTGCCCGCGGCGAACGCCCGCTTCGCCTGTGCCACCGCCGTGGCCTACATGCACCTCAGTGGCGTCGGCATCGACCCGCCCCACGGCGCCCTGGCCGGTCTGGTCCGCGACCTGGTCTCCGGCCGGACCGATGTGTACGGCGCCGCCGCCCGGCTCCGCTCCTGGCGGCTCTGACCCGCGCGCCGGCCCGGCCCGCCCCGGCCGGCGGGGGAAGCCGCCGGAACCGCCGGCCGGGTGGGGCCATCCGAGGAGGACCGGTTCCCAGTCCACTACCGGTCCGCCGGCGGCGGCAGCGTGCGCGCCCGGCCGGTGCGTGCGCGCGCTTCACACGGGGCGCACGGGGAATCCGGCCGCTTTTCGCCAACCCCTGCCCGGCGAAACGTTTCTGACCTCCTTTCGAACCGGCTCATGCCATCCGTGCGGCTTGTTGCTCCTGTGGAAGGTGTGCAAGGGTTTCCACGCGGTGAATTTCCGTACGCACCAAGCGCCAGAAGGAATCCGCTCCGTGCTCACCCCCCATCCGCCTCGTCCTTCCCGGCCGCCGTCCGGCGCGGGATCCGGGGAGTCCGACGAGTTCCTCGCCGGGCCGCTGCGGGCCGGCTCCGACGCCGAGGCCTCCCGGTCCGCCGCCCTCCTGATGGCCCGTCACTGGCAGCCCGCCCACGAGTACGCGGCCATCTGCCTGGCCGCCCCCGGGCCCCTGGCCCACATGGTCACCGCCACCGCCTTCCACCAGGTCCTCGGCCGGCTGGCGCTCGGCGAACCCGCCGACGCGCTGCGGCCCCGCCTGCTGGTGGCCGTCCGGGACACGGTCCTGAACTGGGCCGCCACGGACCGGATCACCGCCGTACTGCCCCAGCTCGCGCAACCCGCCGGAGGCCGTGGGATGCGTACCGCGCCGGCCCCGGTGCCGCAGAACCGCCTCCTCTCCGAGCGCTCGTTCCACGCCCTCTCCCGGCCGGAACAGGCACTGCTGTGGCACACCGAGGTGGAGGCGGAACCGCCCGCGGTGCCCGCCGGACTGCTCGGCGTGGACGTCGGGAGCGCGACGGCCGCGCTCGACCAGGCCCGCGAGACGTTCCGCGAGGGCCTGGTGCGCGCCCACCGGGAACTCGCGCCCGGCAAGGAGTGCCGGTACTACAACCGCCTGCTCGACGTGCCGATCCGCCGGGGCGGCACGCTGCTGCCCGACGTCCAGGACCACCTGGCCGGCTGCGCCCACTGCCGACACGCGGCCGAGCAACTCGGCCACGTCGACGCGGCCTTGGGCGTGCTGCTCGCCGAGGCGGTCCTCGGCTGGGGGGCCCGCCGCTACCTCGACTCCCGCCCCGGCCGCCGCCAGGGCCCCGCCCGCGGTGGCTCCACCGGGTCCGCCGGATCCGGTGGGCGCCGGCGCCGCGGCGGACGGCGCCGCGCCGGCGGCCCCGGGCGGCCCGCCCGGCTGGTCACCGCCGTGTCCGCGCGCCGGCCGCCGGGCGCCTGGTCGTCCCGGGCCCTCCTGACGGGCGTCGGCGTGGCCTCGGCCGTGCTGCTCGCGACGGTCCTCGCGGTCGGCGCGTGGCCGGACGGCGGCGACGGCACCGAGCCGGTGGCCACCGACGCCGTCCCCCGGCCGGCCTCGCCGAGCCCCACCGGCCTGCCCGCCGCCGGCCGGCCGGGGCCGCTGCGGGACGCCGCCGGCCGGTGCCTGGACGTCAAGGGCGGGCCGGAGGCCGGGGCGAGTGCCGTGCTCGCCGCGTGCTCCGGCTCGGCCACCCAGCGCTGGACGTACGAGACGGACGGACTGCTGCGCAGCGCCGCCGGCACCGGGCTGTGCCTGGACTCGCACGCCGATGCCGGGGTGGTGCTCCTCGGCCGCTGTGCCGGAGCCGGGTCGGAACGGGGCGACGACGTGCGCTACGACCTCACGCCGCAGGGCGAGTTGCTGCCGCGGTGGGACCGGACGCTCGCGCTCGCCGCCGGCGGCGACCGGACGGGTGCCGTGCTCGTCGTGAAGGTCCGCGACGGGTCCGCCGCCCAGAGGTGGACGGCGGCGTAGCCGTCCCGGGGGTCACGGGCCGACCGCGCCGCCGGCCTCCAGGTCCGACCGCGTCACCGTACCGGGCCGCGCATGGCCCGACAGGGCCAGTGTGAGGTCGAACTCCGCCAGCAGGCAGCGGATGACGTGCTCGACGCCGGCCTGGCCGTCCAGGCCGAGGCCGTAGACGTACGGGCGGCCCAGCAGGACCGCGCGTGCGCCGAGGGCGAGGGCCTTGAACACGTCGGCGCCGCCGCGCACTCCGCTGTCGAACAGGACCGTCAGGCGGTCGCCGGCCGCGTCCGCGACGCGGGGCAGCGCGTCGGCCGCCGCGACCGAGCCGGCGA
>NZ_BNBF01000016.1:90430-90786 GCF_014654935.1 Streptomyces capoamus | reverse complement strand
CCTGACGGCCGCCGTGGTTGGAGACCACCACGCCGTCCATGCCGGCGTCCGCGGCGAGCCGGGCGTCGTCCGGATGCAGTACGCCCTTCAGGACGATCGGCCCGTCCCAGTGCGCACGCAGGAAGGCCAGGTCGGGCCAGGTGTGGCCGGCGTCCCCGAACAGTCCGAGGAAGTGCAGCACCGCCGCGTTCGGGTCCTCGTGCACCGGCTTGGCGAGGCCGGCCCGGAACGCGGGGTCGGTGAAGTAGTTGGCGGTGCCCACGCCGTGCACGAACGGCAGGTACGCCTGGTCCAGGTCGCGGGGCCGCCAGGCCAGCAGCGGGGTGTCCAGCGTGACGACCAGCACCGAGTAGCCG
>NZ_BNBF01000016.1:75509-90398 GCF_014654935.1 Streptomyces capoamus | reverse complement strand
GCCGCCCGCGCCCGGGCGAGGAAACTCCGGGTCACCTCGCGGTCCTTGCCCCAGTAGAGCTGGAACCAGCGCTCGGCGTCCCCCATCGCCTCCGCCACCTGCTCCAGCGGGGTGCTCGACGCCGACGACAGGATGTACGGCACGCCCTGCGCGGCGGCGGCCCGGGCGGCGGCGGTCTCGGCGTCCGGGTGCATGATCGACAGCACGCCTACGGGCGCCAGGGCGAGCGGCGCCGGCAGCCGCCGTCCGAGCAGCTCGGTCCTCAGGTCGCGCTCCCGTACGTCGCGCAGCACGCGCGGCACGATCCGGCGCCGGTCCAGCGCCTCCCGGTTGGCGCGGGCGGTGCCGCCGTCGCCGGCGCCGCCCGCCACGTAGCCCACGGGGCCCGGCCCGAGCCGGTGCTCGGCCAGCTCCTCCAGCCGGGCCAGGTCGGTGGGGAGCCGGGGCACCGCCCCGGTCGTCCCGTTCAGATAGATCTCGTACTGGAAGTCCGCCCAGTGCCGTGCCATCCGTCAACTCCCGCCCCTCGCCGACCGCGGGCCCCCGACGATACGTGATCGCCGGATGAACACAAGGAGTCATGAAGGGACTTTAGGCGGGCGCAGCCGGAATGTTTCAGGACGATTAACGAACCGCTGATTTTCGGCCACCTGGCCGCCGAGGCGACGGGGGAACCGCTTCGTTCCGGGGTCACAGCGTTCGAATTCCGTGACTTCACGCCACTGCTTCAACACGAAAGGTTACTGAAACCCATGGGTTCGATGTGAGTTTCGCCGGTGGAGTCGGCAGAGTGTCGCTCGCCGCTCCGGACCGGAGCCGGCACCTCGTCTGTTCGAGCGGAAGGATGCACACAATGCGGAACACCGCGCGCTGGGCAGCGGCCCTCGGCCTCACGGCCGCCGCCGTCTGCGGACCCCTGACCGGGGCCGCCGTCGCTGCACCGGGCGCCGCCCCGTCGTCGCTCTACGCCCCCTCGGCGCTGGTGCTCACCACCGGCCACGGCAGCGACGCGGCCACGGCCACACCGGAGCGCGCCGTCACCCTGAGCTGCGCCCCCGCGGCCTCGGGCACCCACCCGGCCGCCGCCCAGGCCTGCGCCGAGCTGCGCGGCGCCGGCGGCGACTTCGACGCCCTGAAGCCGGCCGACGGCGTGATGTGCACCAAGGTGTACGACCCGGTCGTCGTCACCGTCCAGGGTGTCTGGCAGGGCAAGCGCGTCGCCTACGAGCGCACCTTCGGCAACGCGTGCATGAAGCAAGTCCTCGGCGGCAGCGTCTTCGAGTTCTAGACCCGGGATCGCAGGAGTCCCCGTGGACACCGGATCAGGCTCGCAACTGGGGAGTGCGGCCCCTGGAGCGGGGAACCTGCGATCTCGCGCCGGGACCGGCGGGCGGAGTGGGGCCGCCCGCGGACCCGGGCACACAGCCGCTCCCCGGGCGGTCCGTGGGGGACCGTCCCGGGGAGCGGCGAAAAACAATCTGTTTCAACGGGGTGCTCAGGCCTTGCGCCGGTGACTCGTGTCGCACCAGGGGTAACGGCGACTGCGCCGGCAGGTACACAGAGCGACACGGAACCGGTCCGAGCGGACCGTGCTCCCGTCCTCGAGTTCGATCTCCACGGGCCCTTCCACCAGGAGGGGCCCGCGGCGTTGCATGCTGATCCGGCGGGCACGGCCGGCGGCGTCCTGCGCCGGGCCGGCGGAGTCGTCCGCCGCGGCGTCACACGGGTCGTTCGGCACGGATGACCACCAGTTCCTCCCTGTCCTCGGCCGGCGCGAGCAGCCCGCGCCGGCGCAGCCAGTCCTCCCGGGAGCGCAGCACGGGCCCGAACGGCACCCAGCGGCGCCGCACCACCGCGGCCTTCAGCCCGGCGTCCCGCAGCAGTTCCAGGGTGCGGTCCGGACCGCTCAGCGCCGAGTGCACCATCAGCAGCGTGCCGCCGGGGCCCAGCAGCGCCGGCGCGTCCCGGCAGATGCGGTCCAGCACCAGCCGGCCGTCGTGCCCCGCGTCCCAGGCGATGGCCCGGCCGCGCGGGGCGCGCCCGGTGTCGGGCGCCGGCACGTAGGGCGGGTTGGCCAGGATGAGGTCGTACGTGCCCCCTCGCACCGGCGCGAACAGGTTGCCCCGCCGGATGCGTACCGGCAGCCGGGACAGCCACGCGTTCAGGCGGACCGTCCACACCGCCCGCCGGGACACGTCCACCGCGGTCACCTCGGCGCCCCGCCGGGCCGCCGCCAGGGCCAGGGCACCGCTGCCCGTGCCCACGTCCAGCACCCTTGTGCCGGGCGGCGGGGCCGCCTCGTCGAGCGCCTCGGCCAGCAGCTCCGTGTCGTCCTGCGGGGCGTACACACCCGGAAGCATCACAGCGATCACCCCGTCCGAATACCCGGAGACTCAGGATGTATGGGACATCTGCCGGTGTCGGTGTGTCTCCGGTGCCTCCGGGGACGGCTGCTCCGGGGCCGCCAGGGGTGTCCTCAGGGCGGACCGCCCCGCGCCCCAGCGGTCGAGCAGTCGCCGGCCCAGCCGCTCCTCCAGGTACTCGGTCGCGTCGATGCCGAAGACGATGTCCGGAGCCAGCTCGGGCTCCTCCTCGAGCAGTCCGCCGATCACCTCGTGCCGCACGACTTGCTCGTGCACCGCGTCCGCCGTCACGTGCTCGTCGTAGAAGAACTCCGCGGCCGGACCGGCGCCGGTGCGGCGCATCGCCTCGGCCAGCCGGCGGGAACCGGGCGAGGAGGTGATCTCCACCTCGGCGAAGTGGCCCACCAGTGCGCCGCGCAGCTCGCGGTGCAGGCCGAACAGGGACATCAGGTTCACCACGGCGAGCATCTCCGCCGGGGCCGCGTCCAGGTACCGGCCGTACACCGTGTCCAGGTCCAGGTCCCGCATCAGGTCGGCGAACAGGCGCGCGTGCATCCGTTCGGCCCGGCCGCCGCCGAACTCGTCGTACTCCACCGCGGCCATCGCCGCCTTGGCCCGGCCCCACAGCCGCGGCAGCACCCAGGCGTGCGGGTCGGCCTCCTTCAGGTGGTACAGCGAGCGCACCGCCGCGTACTCCCGCAGGTGCCACAGCTCGCCCTCGGCGCTCAGGAAGTGGGAGACGCCCGTGCCCTCGACCGGTTCCACCAGGAGGGCGGCGAGCGCCTGGTCCAGGCTGTCGTGCACCGGGGTGTCGGCACGCAGCGCGGACCCGAAGCGCTGCTCCAGCGCGGCCCGGACACCCAGCAGCTCCGGGTCCCACTCGGCCTCCGGCGGGACCCCGGCGAAGCCGCGGTAGTGCAGCTCGTAGCAGAGGTACAGGGCGAGCTGGAGGTCGTCGCCGTAGGGGTCGGCGGCCGCGGCGTCCGCGGGGCGGGGGAGCGGGCCCGTGCCGCGCAGGTACGACGTGACCGCCGCGGAGAGCGGGCCGCGGGACGGGGGCAGCAGGGGGCCTCGCAGATGGTCGTTCATGCGCCCCGGGTACCCGGCCCAGCCGAAAGCACGGGTGGCAGAGGTCCGCCGGTGACGGGGGAGAGGGGGCGGGGGAGGTGAGGGGGCGACGAGGACGAGGGCCGCGACGGGGACGGGCAGCGGCGGGGCACCCCTCCGGCTCGGTACAGGGCCGCCGAGCGGGGGTGCGGTAACGACGACGCGGGTGGTGTCCGCCGGCGGGGTCCGGGCGTCCTCCGGTCCGGTGCCCGGTTCCCCGGGGGGGCGCGTCGCTCGGCTCAGTCGCCGTTCGCCGGCTACGGGCCCGTCGAGCGGGGCGCGGCGACGGCGACGGGAGTGGTGTCCGCCGGCGGGCAGGGGGGCCTCCCGGCCCGGTACCCGGTCCGTCCCACGGGTGCGGCGAGGCCGCGGAGCGGTGCCCGCCGGCGGGGCCGGGCGCCACTCCGGTCCGGTGACCGGTTCGTCCGGCGGGCGCGCGTCGCTCGGCTCAGTCGCCGTTCGCCTGCTCCTGCGCCCCGGTGTTCGGGGTGATGGCGTCCCCGGCCTCGCCCGAGGCGGTCCCGTCGTCGTCGCGCTTCTCGGCCTCCTCGACCTCCCGGAGCACCTCCTCCAGGGCCGTCTCCGGCCGGTCCTCATGGTCGTTGCGGTCGTTGCCGCCAGGCATGACGTCTCCTTCCGTCGGCGCGGTGATCTCCCCTGCGGGTTACCCGGAGGGGAGATCCCAAGCGTGCCCCGGACGGGCGGTCGTCACATGTGGACGACGGGTGCGGCGCCCGCGTCCTGCCGCGGCACCCCGCGCCGGTAGAGGAGGAACGCGATCACCGCGCCCGCCCCGAAGAGGACCGCCGACCACCCGAAGGCGGTGGTGTAGCTCTCGATCGTGGCCCGGGCCCGTACCAGCTCGCTGCCGGCGTCCCGGCCGGACAGGTAGTCGGTGGCGGCACCGGCCGCGAGGGTGTTCAGCAGGGCCGTGCCGATCGAGCCGCCGACCTGCTGCATGGCGTTGACCGTCGCGGAGGCCACGCCCGCGTCCTCCGCCGCGACCCCGCCGGTGGCCAGCTGCATGGCAGGCGGCATGACCAGGCCCAGCCCGACGCCGATCACGATGAGCTGCGGCAGCACCGCGCCGAGGTAGTGGGAGCCCGGGCCGATGCCGGTCAGCCAGGCCATGCCGGCCGTGGCGATCCCGAAGCCCAGCGGGATGACGGCCTTCGGACCGATCCGCGGGAGCAGCATCGTGGTGCCGGCCTGCGCGGTCACCATCAGGGCGCCGACCATCGGCAGGAAGGCCACACCGGTCTTCGTGGGGGTGAAGCCCAGGTTCAGCTGGAGGTAGTAGGTCAGGAAGAGGAACACGCCGAACATGCCGGCGCCGGTGATCAGCACCGCGAGGAAGGAGGCCGCGCGGTCCCGGTCGAGCAGGATGCGCAGCGGCAGCAGGGGGTGCGCGGCCCTGGTCTGCCACCAGGCGAAGGCCGCCAGCAGCAGGCCGCCCGCGATCAGGAAGCCCCAGGTCAGCGGCGAGTCCCAGTCGTGCGTCTCGGCGTTGGAAAAGCCGTAGACCAGGCCGAACAGGCCGGCGGCGACCAGGACCGTGCCCGGCACGTCGAGCCTGGCGTCCGCCGCGTCGCGGTGGCTGCCCAGCAGCAGCCAGCCGCCCGCGAAGGCGACGACCGCGATGGCCACGTTCACGTACAGCGTCCAGCGCCAGTCCAGGGCGTCGGTGAGCACACCGCCGAGCAGCAGCCCGACCGCGCCGCCGGCGCCGGCGATCGCGCCGTACACGCTGAACGCGCGCGCCCGCTCCCGGGCGTCGGTGAAGGTGGTGTTCAGCAGGGACAGCGCGGCGGGTGCGAGGAGCGCGCCGAAGGCGCCCTGCAGGGCGCGGGCGACGACCAGCAGGGTGAAGCCGTTGGCGGCGCCCCCGAGCGCGGAGGCCGCGGCGAAGCCGACGACGCCGACGAGGAACGCGGGCTTGCGGCCGAACAGGTCGGCGATCCGGCCGCCGAGCAGCAGCAGGGAGGCGAAGGCCAGCGCGTAGGCGGTGACGACCCACTGCCGGTTGCCGTCGGAGAAGCCGAGGTCGGTCTGGGCGGACGGCAGGGCGATGTTCACGATGGTGGCGTCGAGGACCACCATCAGCTGGGCTATGGCGACGACCGCGAGGATCCACCACCGCTTGGGCGGGGCCTCGGCGCGCTCGGTGGCCCCCGCTCCGGCGCGGGAGCTGTCGGCCAGGGTCTTGTCGGGCATGCGGAACCACTCCGGGAAAGTCGTTCGGGACGGGTGCGGGCGGACGGACGGCGGGGCGGGTGCCGACGGCAGGCGGGAACGGCCGGCAGGCGGGAACGGCCGGCAGCGGGAGCCGCCGGGCCCAGCGTCTAAACGAAACCGTTTCGTACAGCAGGACTGTAGGTCACTTCGAGCGAAACGGCAACGTTTCCTTACGGCGGGCAGGTGCACGACCGGCGCTTCGCCGTGCGCGGTGTTTCAGTGTGTGGCGCCCTGGATACACCGCGAAGGTTCGACCCCGGAGCCCGCGAACTCGTGCACGCTGTCGCAGTGAGGTCGTCGCCATGTCCCACGCCCCGTCCCCCGCAGGACCGTCGAACGCCGCCCGGCCGGTCCCGGCCTCCGCCGCGCAGGCGGCCGTCGGCCCGCGTCCCGCCCGGGGCGGCACCGCCCTGGTGACGGGCGCCTCCTCCGGCATCGGCGCCGCCGTCGCCCGCCGGCTGGCCGCCGAGGGGAGCTGGCGGCTGGCGCTGAACGGACGCGACGTCACCCGGCTGGAGCAGGTGGCCGCCCAGTCCGCCGCGATCGCCCTGCCCGCGGACCTGACCCGGCCCGGTGCCGGTCGCCGGCTCACCGGGCTCGCCCTCGACCACCTGGGCCGGCTGGACCTGCTCGTGGCGGGAGCCGGCGTCGGCTGGGCCGGGGAGTTCGCCGGCATGCCCGCCACCCGCATCGACGAGGTCGTGGGGGTCGACCTGCTCGCCACCGTGCACCTGGTACGGACCGTGCTGCCGCACATGGTGGCCGCCGGAAACGGACGGATCGTGCTGGTCGGATCCCTCGCCGGCAGCGTCGGCGTACGCGGGGAGGCCGTCTACTCCGCGGCCAAGGCCGCCCTGGCCACGTTCGCCGACTGCCTGCGCTACGAACTGCGCGGCACCGGAGTGGGCGTCAGCCATGTCGTCCCCGGCGTGGTCGACACGCCGTTCTTCGACCGGCGCGGCACCCCCTACGCACGCTCCTGGCCGCGGCCCGTACCCGTCGAGCGCGTGGCGGACGCGGTCTGTGCCGCCGTCCTGCACGGCCGGGACGAGGTGTACGTCCCCGGGTGGCTGCGGCTGCCCGCCCGGGTGCGCGGCGCCGCGCCCGGCCTCTACCGGCGGCTCGCCGCCCGCTTCGGGTGACCGCCATGACCGCCCTCACGGTGCTCCTCGCCCTCCTCGCCGCCCTCTCCAACGCCTCCGCCTCGGTGCTCCAGCGCCGCGCCGCCGTGCAGGAACCGGAGCACGGGGAAGGGTCCGGGTCCGTCGTGCGCCGGTTCACCCGTCTGCTGCGGCGCCCCTACTGGCTGGCCGGCACCGGGCTGCTGGTGCTGTCCGGCCTGCTGCAGGCCGGGGCGCTGGCCGTGGGCAGCCTCTCGCTGGTCCAGCCGCTGCTCGCCGCCGAACTGCTGTTCACGCTCGCCGTGGGCAGCGTGGTCTTCCGGCGCCGCCCGGACAGCAGGACCTGGCTGGCGTTCGTCGCCCTCGCCGGCGGGCTGGCCCTGTTCCTCCTCGCGGCCGCGCCGACCGCGGGCCGGCCCACCGCGCGGCCGGCGGACTGGCTGCTGGGCGGCGGCGGGGTGCTGGGCGCGGTGGTGCTGCTCGTGGTGGCCGCGCGCCCGGTGCGGGGCGGAGCCCGGGCCGCGCTGCTCGGGCTCGCCTCCGCCGTGTCCTTCGCCGCCACCGCCGCGCTGCTCAAGGAGGCCATGGGCCGGCTGGAGGAGGGGCCCGCCGCGATGTTCGGACACTGGTCGCTGTACGCCACGGGGGTCGCCGGGCTCGTCGCCTTCCTGCTGCTGCAGGGCGCCCTCGGCGCCGGCTCGCTCACCGCGTCCCAGCCGGCCCTCACCCTCGGCGACGCCCTCACCAGCGTCGTGCTCGGCTGGGTGCTGTTCGCCGAGTCCATCCACCTGGGTCTGAGCCTGCTGCCGGAGGCGGTCGGCGTCGCGCTGATCGGCGCCGGCAGCATCGGCCTGGCCCACGCCGCGTCCGTCGGCGGGGAGTGGGACGCCACGGACCCCGAGGCGTCCTCCGGATCCACCGCCGCTCTGCCACGAACCCCGAGGAGGTAGTCACCGATGTCCCTCGTGCCCGGCCGCGCCTGGCGTACGGCCGCCGTCCTGCTGCCGGCCGGTGCCGCGGCCGCCCACATCGGTCCGGCGGCCACCTGGCTGCCGGGCGTACGGCTGCTGTTCTTCCCCGGGCTCGCCGGCAGCGGTCCCCGCCGGCACATCGCGCTCACCTTCGACGACGGTCCGGACCCGGTGTCGACCCCGCACTTCCTCGACACCCTGGACGGGCTCGGGGTGCGGGCCACGTTCTTCGTGGTCGGCGAGCACGCGGTCCGCCATCCCGAGCTGGTCCGGGAGACGGTACGGCGCGGGCACGAACTCGGGGTGCACGGCTGGACCCACGACCGGCCCTGGCGGCCCGCGTTCGCGCGCGACGCCGCGGGGATCGCCCGGACCGTCAGCGCGGTGCACGACCTCACCGGGCGGCGTCCGCGCTGGTACCGCCCGCCGTACGGCATCCTCACCGCGAGCCGCTGGCGGGCCGCCCGGCGGGCCGGGCTGCGCACGGTGCTGTGGTCGGCGTGGGGCAGGGACTGGACGGCCGACGCCACGCCGGCGTCCGTCCGGGCCCGGATCGCCGCCGACCTGCGCGGCGGCGGCACCGTCCTGCTCCACGACTCCGACCACCACGCGGCCCCCGGCTGCTGGCGGGCGACCCTGGCCGCCCTGCCGGCCGTCGTCCAGGACTGCCGGGAGGCGGGTCTCACGGTCGGCCCTCTCCGCGACCACGCACCGGCCGGCACCGGGCCCCGGGGGCGCTACCCGCGCCGGCCCGCTCCGTGACCACGGCCGGCGGCGCCTCGCGCCTCGCGCCGCCCCACCGCCGGGCCCGCCGGTGGCCCACCGGGCGCCGGCCGGCCACCCCACGACCGGCCGCGCCCCGGATCCGTTCCCTCGTCCGTCGGCCGTGGCCACCGTGCGGGGCGGCCGGATGCGCCGGCCGTCGGGTGCGGGGCGGGTCACCGGACCGTTCACAGGTCCGTCACGCCGTCCAGGGCGTCGCCCCGGAACAGCGCGTGACCGCGGGCCACCCGGGCCGTGCGGACGGCGGGGTCCCGCAGGCGGTCCAGGGCCGCCAGCAGGCCGGGGCCCGTCGGGGCCGGTTCGGACAGGCCCAGGCCGGCCATGCGGCGCACGCCCTCCGCCCCGTGGCCGGGCAGCGGGCGGTGAGCGATCACGGGCAGGCCCGCGGCGAGGGCCTGGACCGCGGTCTGGCCGGCGGCGTTGTCCACCAGGGCGTGGCCGGCGGCCAGCAGCCCGGGCATGTCGTCGACCCAGCCCAGGGCGAGCGCCGCCGGTTCCCGGGAGAGACGGGCGAGGAGCCGCTCGTCCCGGCCGCACAGCACCACCGGCAGGTAACCGCCCGCCGCCAGCAGACGGGCGGTGGCGGCCGGACGGGACGCCGCCCCCCAGGCACCGGCGGACAGCAGGACCGGGGGCCGGCCGGGCGCCCGCCGGGCGAACCGCTCCCGCCACCGGTTCGCTCCCGGGGCCGGCGCGCGGAAGGCGGGTGCGACCACCGGGCCGGTCGTGACCACGGGCACGGCGAGGTGGCGGCGCACCTGAGCCGCCGCCCCGTCCGTGAGGCACAGGTACCGGTCGTTGCCCGGGTGCAGCCACTGCCGGTGCACGGCGAAGTCGAGCAGGAAGACGGCGCTCGGCACCCGCAGCCCGCCCCGGGCCCGCAGATGTCCGGTCAGCTGGGCCGCCAGATGGAACACGGAGACCACCACGTCGGTGTCCAGCCGTTCCACCAGTTCCGTGAGCCGCTCCCCGGCGAGCCGGGCCAGCGGCACCCCGCTGGGCCGCCGCCCGGGTCCGCCGCGCAGGAACGCGCCGTAGACGCCGGCGTACAGCCAGGGCAGGTGGCGTACCGCCGTCCGGTAGCCGCTGCGCAGCCCGGTGCCCAGGCCGTGGGGGAGGAGCCGCAGCACGTCGGCCACCCGGGCCTCGTGGCCCCGGGCCGCGGCGCGGCGGGCGAGTTCGGCGGCCACGGTGTCGTGACCGGCTCCCATGCTCGCGCTCAGGATCAGCATGCGCCGCCGGCCGTCCGGCGCGCGGTGGTCTGTGGTGGGCACGGAGCCCGATTCTGCGCCGGTGGGGGACGCGAGCGGGGGACCCGCCCCGACGTGTCGCCGCACCGCCCACCCACCCGTACGCCCCGACACCCCGCCCCTCCGCCGCGTGTCGCCCGGTGTGCGCCGGTCCGGACGTGCCGGCGCGGGAGAGCGCGGGGGCGGTGGGTACGGGAGGAGCTGTGAGGCGGCTGCGGCGCGGCCTGCGCCGCGCGTGGGAGTGGCTGCGTCTGCGGGCGCTGTTCGAGCGCGGCCGTGAGCTGGAGCTGATGCACCGGGCGATGGGGTTCGCCACCCTCGCGCTGGTGACGCTGGCACCGCTGCTGATCGTGGTCGCCGCGGCCGACCCGCTGGTGCGCGGTGGCTTCGCCTCCTGGCTCACCGACGGGATGGGGCTGTCCGGCCGGTCCGCCCACGTCGTCACCGATGTCGTCAGCCCCCCGCGCAAGGTCATCGGCACCACCAGCGTCTGGAGCGGCATCCTGCTCGCCGTGTTCGGCGTGTCGTTCGGCGGCAGCGTGCAGAACGCCTACGAGCGGATCTGGGGCCTGGCCGCCGGGCCCTGGCACCGGGTGTGGCGGCAGGCGACCTGGCTGATCGTGCTGACGGCGTACCTCTACCAGGAGGTGGCGACCAAGTCGACGCTGCACGGGGCGCAACGGATCGCGCTGTCCACGCTCAGCGGGATCCTGTTCTTCTGGTGGGGACAGCGCTTCCTGCTCGGCGGCCAGGTGCACTGGCGCTCGCTGCTGCCCGGCGCGCTGGCCACCATCGTAGGGCTGGCCGGCCTGCGCGCCTTCTCCTACCTGGTGTTCACCCCGCTCATCGTCACCAACGCCCTGAGCTACGGCGCCGTCGGCACCGTCCTCGTCGTCGAGTCCTGGCTCATCGGCGTGGGGTTCGTCATCTACGGCGGCGCCATCTTCGGCCGCTGGTTCACCGAACACCACTGGATGCCGTCCCACCACCCGTCCGGGCCGGCCGGCCGGGACGGCGAGGGGGAGCGGCCCGCCTAGGCGGTGTCTGCTAGGCCAGCTGGCGGCGCACCAGTTCGTGCAGCCGGCCGCCGGTGTCCGCGAGGAGTTCGGCCGGCGTGCCCTGCTGGACGACCTTGCCGTCCTCCATCACCACGACCCGGTCGGCGTCCAGGACGGTCGACAGGCGGTGGGCGATGACGATCCGGGTGGCGTTCAGCTTGCGGGTGCTGTCGATGACGACACGCTGGGTGTCGTTGTCCAGGGCGCTGGTCGCCTCGTCGAAGAAGAGGATGCGCGGCCGGCGGATGAGGGCCTGGGCGATCATCAGGCGCTGCCGCTGTCCGCCGGAGACCGCTCCGTTCCCCGCCACGATGGTGTGCAGCCCCATCGGCATCCGCTTGATGTCCTCCGCGAGCCCCGCCAGCTCGGCCGCCGCCATCGCCTCCTCCGGCGTGTACGGTTCGGCACCGCAGATGACGTCCATGATCGAACCGGTGAACGGCTGTGCGTGCTGCAGCACCACCCCGCACTGGCGGCGCACCGCCGACTGGTCCAGCGCCGCGAGGTCCTGGCCGTCGTACAGGACGCTCCCGGAGACCGGCCGGTCGAAGCCGATGAGCAGCCGCAGCAGCGTGGACTTGCCGCAGCCGCTGGGGCCGACGATCGCCACGAACTCGCCCGGCCGCGCGGCGAAGGACACGTCGTCCAGCACCAGCGGACCGTCGTCGGCGTACCGGAAGGAGAGCCGGCGGGCCTCGACCGCACCGGACAGCGGGCCGGGCCGGGTGCTCGCGGAGCGCACCTCGGGCGTGGCCTCCAGCACGGGCCTGATCTCCTCGAACAGCGGCAGCGCCGCCACCGCGGAGACGAACGCGCCGGTCAGCTGGGTGACCGAGGTCAGCACCATGGTCACCGACGTGTTGAAGGCGAGGAAGTCCGCCGCCGACATCGCCCCCTCGGCCGGGCCCGCGAGCAGCATGAACATCAGCAGGGTGCACACCGGCAGGTAGACCGCGCCGAGGACCGTGGTGAGGTTCTTGATCCGGCCGACCCGCTGCTGGAGCTCCCGGCTGCGCGCGAACTCCCGCGCCCAGGCCGCGTACGCGTAGTTCTCGGCCGCGGCCACCCGCAGCTTGGGCAGCCCGCGCAGGGTCTGGAACGCCTGGTTGTTCAGCTTGTTGCCGAGCGTCACCAGCCGCCGCTGCCAGCGCACCTGCCACAGCCCGAGCCCGGTGAACACCGCCCCGATGACGACGAGCATCGCGATCGCGGCCGCCGCCAGCGCCGGGCTGTACCAGAACAGCAGGGCCAGGTTCATCCCGCCGACGGTCACCGACTGGGCGACGACCGGGCCGACGCCCGCCAGCAGCCGGCGGATCGCGCTGACGCCCATGGCCGCACTGGCCAGTTCACCGGTGGAGCGCTGGGTGAAGAAGCGGGTGGGCAGCCGCAGCAGCCGGTCCCACACGGCCGGCTGGAGCGCCGCCTCGATACGGCCCTCCAGGCGGAGGATGGACAGGTTCTCCAGCAGCGTGAACGCCGCCGCGACCACCCCGCTCACCATCACCGCCAGGCACACCTGGACGATCAGGCCCTCCTGGGCGCGCGGCACGTACTCGCCGAGCACCTTGCCCGTGGCGATCGGCACCAGCGCGCCGACCGCCACGGTCACCAGCCCGGCCAGCAGCAGGTTCAGCAGGTCGGCGCGGGTGCCGCGGAGGCTGAACCGGAGCAGTCCGAGCGGCCCGAGGCGCTTGTCGGGCAGCGGCCGGTAGAACATCACCGCGCGCGGCTCGAACTCCTGCGCGTTCGCCTTCTCCACGGGCGTCTCACGGCCCGTCCCGGGGTGTACGGCGACGTACCCGCCGCGCCGCCACAGCAGCGCGACCGGCGCCCCGGACAGGGCCCGCCGGCCGACCAGCGGGCCCACGTCCTCGCGCCACCAGCGCCCGTCCAGGCGGACGGCCCGGGTACGCACCCGGGAGGCCAGCGCGACCCGTTCGACCGGGTCCAGCCGGTCGCTCTCGGCGCCGCTCTGCGCGGGCTCGGCGAGCCGGATGCCGGCCGCCTGCGCGACCAGCTTGCAGGCCGCGTGGGTGGCGTCGGCGTCGGCCGGCGTGGTGCGGCGCGCGGAGCGCTTCCCGATGGAGGCCAGCAGCGTCCGGTCGGCCTGGGCGCGCACGGCCTCACCGGCCTTGATGCCTTCGGCGGTGCGGCTCTCGTGACTGCGTTCCAGCTGCTCGATCCACCGGTCCAGCGCGGTCAGCAGCCGGTACTGCTGGTCCACCAGGCTCTGCCACAGCGCGGGGTCCATCAGCAGGTCGGCGGCGGCCTCCGCGCCGTACAGCGAGCCGTACTGCACGCTGCCCGGCGGCACCTGCATCCAGAAGACCTCGTCGTCGGCCGGGGCCGTCGCCCGCTCCTCGGCCAGCGGTGCCTGGAAGAGGACGGACAGGCCGCGGCCGACGCCGAGGGCGAGCGCGTGCTCCAGCGGGCTCGACGCCGGCGGCACGTACTGCGGGTTGCCGTACGCGTCGTACGACCAGGTCTGGGTCTGCGCCGGCTGGTACAGCTCGCGCAGAGCTACGCGGTGCACCACGCAGTCGCGCACCGGGCGGGCCACCAGGGTGTGCTGGGGCCCGGCGACCGGACCGAGCAGCAGGGTGCCCGCCTCCAGCCGGCCGAGGTGGTGCCAGTGCCCCTGCTGGGCGGCGTCCACCGCGTACAGGTCCAGGGCGCCGGCCGCGACCAGCCACAGCACCTGCGGGCCCTCCAGGTCCAGACGGCCCAGGCCGGCGCAGTCGAACCGCGTGCCGAGGGAGCCGAGCGCGCCCAGGACGAGGTCCCCTTCGTGTACGGAGGTCATCTCACCGCTCCCTGACCAGCGCCGCGTACGCGCCGCCGCGTGCCACCAGCTCCTCGTGCCGCCCGCGTTCGACGACCGTGCCGTGCTGGAGGACGACGATCTCGTCGCTGTCGCGGACCGTGCTCAGCCGGTGCGCGATCACCACGCAGGCACAGCCGCGCCGTCGCAGGTTGTCCATCACGACCTGCTCGGTCTCCGCGTCCAGCGCGCTGGTCACCTCGTCCAGCACCAGGATGCTCGGCCGGCGCACCAGCGCCCGCGCGATCTCCAGGCGCTGGCGCTGACCGCCGGAGAAGTTGCGGCCGTCCTGCTCGACCCGGCTGTGGATGCCGCCGGGCCGGCGCGTCACCACGTCGTACAGCGCCGCGTCCTTCAGCGCCTCGACCACGGCCTCGTCGGGGATCGACGGGTCCCACAGGGCCACGTTGTCGCGGACCGAGCCCTCGAAGAGGAAGACGTCCTGGTCGACGAAGGAGACGGAGGCGGCGAGCGCGCCGCGCGGGATGTCCTCCAGCCGGCGGCCGTCGATGCGGATCACCCCGTCCCACGGCGTGTACAGGCCCGAGATCAGCCGGGACACCGTGGACTTGCCGCTGCCCGAGCCGCCCACCAGCGCCACCTGCTGCCCCGGGCCGACGGTCAGGTCGAAGCCGGTGAGCAGCGGCTGGTCCAGCGGGCTGTAGCCGAAGGTGACGTTCTCCAGCTCGACGTGCCCGTGCAGTCGCCGGGTGGACTCGCCGCCGCCGGGACGGGCGTACAGCGGGTCGGCCTGGAAGTTCTCCACGTCCTTCAGCCGGGCCACGTCGGCCGCGAAGTCCTGGATGCGGCCCGCCACGCCGTTGAGCCGGGTCAGCGGCGCGGTGAAGCGGGTGACCAGCGCCTGGAACGCCACCAGCAGACCGACCGAGATGTGTCCCTCGACGGCGCGGATCCCGCCGATCCACAGGATGAGCGCGCTGTTGAAGGTGGCGAGCGTCGGCGCGACCACGCCGAGCCAGGCGCTCGGCACGCCGAGCCGCTGCTGCTCCTCCAGCGTGGTGGCGTGCTGTCCGGCCCACTTGCGGAAGTAGCCGTCCTCGCCGCCGGTCGCCTTCAGCGTCTCGATCAGCTGCAGACCGGTGTACGAGGTGTTGGTCAGCCGTGCGGTGTCCGCGCGCAGCTTCGCCGTCCGGGTCGCGCGCAGCCGTACGACGAG
>NZ_BNBF01000016.1:71042-75462 GCF_014654935.1 Streptomyces capoamus | reverse complement strand
CCGCATGGCGACCACGTTCAGCAGGGCCACGGCGATGCCGACGACGGTCAGTTGCGGGTCGTAGGTGTAGAGCAGCACCGCGTACAGCACGACCACGATCGCGTCGACGCCGGCCGCCGCCAGGTCGCGCGCCAGGGTCTCGGCGACCTGGTCGTTGGACTGCAGGCGCTGCACCAGGTCGGCGGGGGAGCGCTGGGCGAAGAACGTCACCGGCAGCCGCAGCAGGTGGCGCAGGAAGCGGGCGCTGGAGAGGGTGGAGGAGATGATCCGGCCGTGCAGCAGATTGGCCTGCTGGAGCCAGGTCAGCACCAGGGTGAGCAGGATGCAGGCGGCCATCGAGGTGAACAGCACGCCCAGCATCGAGGTCTGCCCGCCGATGAGGAACGTGTCGATGTAGGTACGGCCGAGCGCCGGTACGGCCGCGCCGACCGCGACCAGCAGCAGGCTGGCCAGCACGGCGGCGGGCAGCGCGCCCGCGGTGCCGCGCAACCGGGCCGGCATCGCGCCGAGCACACCGGGCTTGCGCCCGCCCGTGGTGAAGCCCTCGCCGGGCTCCAGCACCAGCACCACACCGGTGAAACTGCCGTCGAACTCCTCCATCGGCACGAAACGGCGTCCCTTGGCGGGGTCGTTGACGTACACCCCGCGCCGGCCGAAGCGGCGGCCCATGCCGTCGTAGACGACGTAGTGGTTGAACTCCCAGAACAGCACGGCCGGGGCCCGCACCTCGGCGAGGGCGGCCAGGTCCATCTGCATGCCCTTGGCCGTCAGGCCGTAACTGCGCGCCGCTTTCAGCAGGTTGGAGGCGCGCGAACCGTCCCGGGAGACCCCGCAGGCGATCCGCAGCTCCTCCAGCGGCACGTGCCGGCCGTAGTGGCCAAGGACCATGGCGAGGGAGGCGGCGCCGCACTCGACGGCTTCCATCTGCAGCACGGTGGGCGTACGGACCGTGCCGGTACGGGGCTTGGGCACCGGCCGCTTCGCGGGGGCCGCGCGTCTGCGGCCGCGGGTTTCCTGGGCGGTGGTCACGGGAGCAGCCAATCGACGGGACGCTGGTCGGCGAGCCGGACGGAGCCGGTGGCGAGGGTCATGGAGGTGAGCCGGAACGGCGGCCCGTCCGAGGTGGACCAGCGGTACCCGCTCCTGGTCGCCGAGGACGGGCGGAGGCGCACCAGGACGGCCACCGGGCGGCTCTTGCGGGTGAACTGCTCGCCGAGCTGGCTGTCACCGAGGAACGCGGAGATCGACTGGGCGGACTGCGCGGTGCGGTCCACCGACTTCACCTCGCCGCGCAGCACGCCGTACCGCTGCGTGGGCACGGAGGACACGGTCAGGTCGACGGAGGCGTGCGCCGGGATGGCGGCGGCCTTCTCGGCGGGCACGTACACGGTCGCGTACAGCGGGTCGGAGGCGTGGGCGACCTTCTCGACCGCGGCGACGTTCGCTCCGGTCCGGATGATCTGGCCGATGGTCGCGGCCAGCGTGGTGACGCGGCCCGCGGCGACGGTCCGGACCACCGTGTCGCCCTGCGGCGTACGGACTTTCAGCACCGGCGCGCCGGCGGGCAGCCGCTCGCCCTGCCGGGCGAGGACGGCCGTCACCTGGCCGGCCACCGGGCTCTGCAGCAGGTAACTGCCCTGCCCGTGGGTGAGGACGGCGGGCGCGCTGACCGTGGAGGCGACCGAGCCGGTCACCGCCCACACGGAGGCGGCGGCCATGACGACGACCGTGACGCCGAGCGCGAGCCAGCCCTGCGGGCGGGCCAGCCGCACCGGAAGGTCCAGCTCCTCCGGCGACTGGAGCTTGGCGAGGGCCTGTTGGCGGAACTGCACGGGACTTCCCTCACCTGTGGGAGAGACGCATGTGTGTCAGGGCATCGCTGAGCCCCGGAGCCGTGGGACGGCTCCGGGACGGCGATGACACCGAAGGGTGATCAGAGACCGGCGACCAGGCCGTTGACCGGGGCGGTGTGCAGGCCGGTGACGCCCTCCACGGTGCCGACGACCGTGTTGACCAGGCCGGTGACGCCCGGGGCGATCTCGTTCACGGTGCCGAGGGTGCTGTTGAGCGTGTTCACGGACAGACCACCGGAGACGTTGTCCAGCTCGGCGTCCGAGATCTCGACGGTCTCAACCTGGGGGGTGGAGTTCATGGTGGAACTTCCCTTCATATGGATATCTCACAAGGGGGAGCGGCCCCCTCTGGGGACAGACGGACGGCCGCGACCGCGGATGCCGGGCACCCGTTCCCGGGAGCCCGCCGGACCCCGCGGCGGTGCGATGGATCAAAGCACGCACGCGGGGCCCGCTTCCAATCAATCAGGGCTCCCACCTGCGCACTTGGCCCGTGAAGGGTTCCAACCGTGCAGGTCTGCGCACGCCTTGTCGGCGACTCCTTCACATGCCGCACGGCATCGCCGCAGCGGCCGGGGCGTCCGCCGGACGGCGAATCCGGCACTCCTCGCCAAAGGCGTGTCCGGGGGCATGCGATTGTGCAGATCGCCCGGCGCCCGTGAGGCGCCTGGGTGCGGGATGTGCAGATTCCCTGAAGGAGCGATTCCGCTTCCTGGCCGGAACCGAACGTCACTGCTCGGTAGCCCTCCGTGTCCGGGCGCGTGCCCCCCGAGGACCGTCAGCCGAGGATCGCGTACACCGTGCTCGCCCGGGCGGCCAGCGCGCCCGAGACGGCGTCGCTCAACGTGACGTCCGCGAACGCCATCCGGCGGCCCAGCTTCGTCAGGACCGCTGAGATCAGGACATCCGCACCGGTTACCGCCCGCTGGAACGAGGTCGACTGCTGCACCGTCGTCATCGGCACGAATCCGCCCCGGGCGGCCGACACCGCGATCACCGTCGCCGTGTCGGCGGCCGCCATCAGCGCCTGCCCCGACAGTCCGCCGCCCTCCCGGGCCAGCCGGTCCGACCAGGGCAGCCGCAGCACGGCCTGGTCCTCGCCCAGCGCCTCGACGGTCAGCCCGAGATCGAGCACCCAGGGCGCGAAATTGACGGAGAGGATCTCGCCGGCCTCGGCGGTGGTCATCGTCATGCGGGGGATGATTCCCGGTCGCCCGCCGCGCCACGCCGTGTGGCCGATTCGCCACGCCGGTACGGCCGTTCGAAAGCGGAATTGAACACACCACGCGGCCGGCGCGTACCTACGGCCATCCAGGCGCCGCGATAACCCCCCGATACGAACTGCCCGCGAGCGGCAGACCCCCCCGTCCCCAGGAGGTCGAGAAGTTTGAGTCACAAGCGAATGCCGAAGCGCAAGGCTGCGATAGCGGTGGGCGGCGTCGCGGCGCTCGGAGCGGCGGCCCTCCTGCTGCCCAACGCCAACGCCTCCCAGGACAAGGACCAGGCGACGGGCGCCACCGGCACCGCGAAGACCCTGAAGGCCGCGGACGCCTCCGGCCTCGCCGCCCAGCTGCAGAAGATCCTCGGCGACGCCTTCGCCGGCTCGTACTACGACAGCGCCAAGCAGCAGCTCGTCGTCAACGTGGTCAACGGCGACGACAACGTCGTCGTCCAGGCGAAGAAGGCCGGCGCGGTCGTCCGCCAGGTCGACAACAGCACCGCCGAACTCCAGGCCGCCGCACGGACGCTGAAGGCGAAGGCGACCATCCCCGGCACCTCCTGGGCCGTCGACCCGCGCACCAACAAGGTCCTGGTCACCGCCGACTCCACGGTCACGGGCGGGAAGTGGGACAGACTGCAGTCCACCGTGCGCGGCCTCGGCTCCGACACGGCGACCCTGAAGAAGTCCTCCGGCACCTTCAAGACGTTCGTCTCCGGCGGCGACGCCATCTTCTCCCAGGTACAGGGTGGCAACGTCCGTTGCTCCCTCGGCTTCAACGTCACCGCCTCCGACGGCAGTCCGGCCTTCCTGACGGCCGGTCACTGCGGGGTCGCCGCCAAGGACTGGTCCGACTCGCAGACCGGGCAGCCCATCGCCACCGTCGACCAGGCCACCTTCCCCGGGCAGGGCGACTTCTCCCTGGTCAAGTACAACGACCCGGCCACGCAGGCGCCCAGCGAGGTCAACACCGGCAACGGCCAGACCGTGCAGATCAAGCAGGCCGCCGACGCCACCGTGGGCGCGACCGTGTTCCGGATGGGCTCCACCACCGGGCTGCACGACGGCCAGGTCACCGGCCTCGACGCCACGGTCAACTTCCAGAGCGAGACCGACCCCAACGGCGTCGACACGGTCACCGGCCTGATCCAGACGAACGTCTGCGCCGAAGCGGGCGACAGCGGCGGCTCGCTGTTCACCCAGGACGGCAGCGCCATCGGCCTGACCTCCGGCGGCAGCGGCGACTGCACCAACGGCGGCGAGACCTTCTTCCAGCCGGTCACCACCGCCCTCCAGGCCACCGGCGCGACCCTCGGCGCCGGCGGCGCGGGCGCGGGCGACCAGGCGG
>NZ_BNBF01000016.1:66604-70936 GCF_014654935.1 Streptomyces capoamus | reverse complement strand
GGTGCCGGTGACCAGTCCGGTGCGGGTGACCAGTCGGGCGCGGGTGCCGGTGACGAGTCGGGCGCCGGTGCCGGTGACCAGTCCGGTGCGGGTACCGGTGACGAGTCGGGCGCGGGCGCGGGCGACCAGTCCGGTGCGGGCGCCGGTGACCAGTCCGGCGCGGGTGCGGGCGACCAGTCGGGCGAGGGTGCCGGTGACCAGGCCGGCGCCGGCGGTGACCAGATCGGTGGCAGCGCCGACCCGTCCGCACCGGCCGACGCCTCCGGTTCCGGCGCGGCGCACGACGGCTCGTCGTCCGTGCACGGCACCCGCTAGCGGACCGGCGCGTCCACGAGGCTCCCCGGCCGGCCTCCCCCTCGGTACCGGCCGGCGGACAGTGGTCCGGTCCTCCCACGGGAGGGCCGGACCACGGCCGTGCATGCGTCAGCCGTCGTGCGCCCGCAGCAGCAGCACCGCCACGTCGTCCACCCTTTCCCGGCCCGCGGCGCCGTGCCGGACCACCTCGTCCGCCAGGCTCTCCAACGGCTGGTGGCCCACCTCCGCGAGCAGCGCGCCGAGTTCGACCAGCGCGTCCTCGATGTCGACGCCGGGGGACTCCACCAGCCCGTCGGTGTAGAGGAGCAGCACCGAACCGGGGGTCAGCGACACCTCGGTCGTCGGGTACACGGCCGCGGCGTCGATCCCCAGCAGCGGACCGCCGGCGAGGTCGAGTACCCGTACCCGCCCGTCCGGCCGGCGCAGCAGCGGCGGCGGATGCCCCGCCCGGGCCATCACGGCCCGCCCGCGCGCCGGGTCCAGCCGCAGGTACAGACAGCTCGCGAACAGGTCGGCACCGAGATCGATCAGCAGCCGGTTGGTGCTGCGCATCACCTCGTGCGGCGCCTGCCCCACCGTGGTGTAGGCCCGCACCCCCGTCCGGATCTGGCCCATGAGGCCCGCCGCCGTCACGTTGTGCCCCTGGACGTCGCCGATCACCGCCGCCGCCAGCGGACGCGACGGCACCAGGTCGTAGAAGTCGCCGCCGATCTCCATGCCCTGGGTGGCCGGCAGGTAGCGGGCCGCCGCCTCGATGCCGGGCGGCGGGGCCAGGGAGTTGGGCAGCAGGGCCTGTTGCAGACCATGCGCCAGGCGGTGTTTCGCGTCGTAGAGCACGGCGCGCTCCAGGGCCTGCGCGATCAGCCCGCCGAGCGAGGTGAGCACCGCGCGCTCGTCGGCCGGGAACGGGTGCGGCTCGGTGTAGGCGAGCACGCACAGGCCCACCGGCCGGCCGGACGCCACCAGCGGCAGGTACGCCCAGGCCGCGAAGCCGTCCGGGGTCGGCCCCCGGTCCGGGTACAGCCGCTCCAGCCGCTCCCGCGTGTCGAAGAACGCGGGCACCCCGCTGTTCAGGGCATGCGTGGCCGGGGTCCGTCCGGACAGGGACAGACCGTCGACGTCTTCCACGGCACGCGCGGACGGGCAGCCGCGGTGCCCCAGTACGCGCAGCCGTCCGCCCTGCGCCCGCAGCAGCACCAGCGCCTGGCTGCCGACGGCCGGCGCCACCTCGTCCCACACCAGCTGCACCACGTCCCGCACCCCGGCCGCCTCGGTCAGCGCGCCCGCCAGGCTCAGGACCTGGGAGATCGTCACCAGCCGGGACGGCCCCGGGCCCGCCCGCGCCGCCCCGCGCGCCATCTCCGCCACCGCCCGGGCCCGGCTGATGCGCACGCTCAGACCGGTCGTGCTGGGGTACAGACGGAACGACAGCCACTCGCCGGGCGGGCGCAGCGCCACGAACGACGTCACCTCCTGGCTGAGCAGCGCGGCCCGGTAACGGTCCTCGTACCCGGGGTCGTTCAGCCAGGGCACCGACACCCAGGGCAGCGTGCCCAGCAGCTCACCGGCCGGCCGGCCGAGCAGCTCGGCGGCGGCCGCGTTGGCGAATCCGATCCGGCCGTGCAGATCCAGCGACATCAGCCCGTACGGCAGCCGGGACACCATCCGCGCCGCCTCCACCGAGCCCAGGGTGCCCGCCACGCCCGACACCGGCGCCGCCGGCACGTCCGGCTCGTGGCCGACCGGCCAGTCCTCCCGCGCGGCCCGCTCTAGCCGCAGCGCCAGCCGTTCGCAGGCCGCCACCAGGTGCTCGCGCTCCCGGTCCGACAGCTCCGGGGGATGCGCGCCCGGCCAGGTCAGGAACAGCGCGCCGTACACCGCGCGGTCCGTCGCCACGGGCGCCGCGGCCAGTGCGAAGGGGTAGGGCAGCACCACCGAGATCCGCGGGTAGCGGCGGGCCATCTCCTCCTCGCCGCCCACCCAGACCAGCCGTCTCTCGCGCGCCGCGTCCGCCACCGGGATCGGCGCGCTGAGCCCGACCCGCTCCCACGGCGCCGCGAACGCACGGGGCATCCCCGCCATCACCGCCATCTCCAGGACGGGCTCGCCGGGCCGGAGCAGATACACCGCGCCGGAGTGGGCGTGCACGTCCTCCAGCAGGGCGGCCAGCGCGAGCGACAGCACCGGCCGGCCGGCCGGCGCGCGTGTCGTCCCCGGCCCGTCGGACACGCCGACCACCTCCTCGTACGGCCGCGCATCCCGCGCACAAGGCTCCCTCGCAGCGGCGCCCCGCGCACGCCGAGCAGGGGTGCGGAGCCCCGCACTCCGCCTGCGGATGGCTTCGTATACCCCGCCGCGCCGACTCCATGCACCCGCGTCTTCGCGGGTCGGCGCCCGGGAGCGGGGGAGAGGCATGCGTGGTGTACGGGGCCGGCTCGTGCGCCCCCGCCGCGCCTGGTTGGCCGAATCCATACGCTGCGCGCGACGTTCTCGGCCTCGGTGCCGCGGCGGGCGGACGCGGGGACATCCGGCGGCCGGGGCGGATCGGCGGTGGACCGGGGCGGTGCGCCGGGCGTGTCGCCGCCGCAGCCGCCGCGGCGCCCGGGGGCGTCCGTCGTCCGAATCATCGGCCCAGATCAGGGGCAGTCCGGCCAACTGGCCGAAGGGGCGTACGGAGGGCCGGCACCGGGCGGCCGAGCGGCGGACGGCGGCATTCGGCCGGGCCCGGTCGCGGGTCTTTTTTCGTCCGCGCGGTTTGCGGACGAGTCGCCGGGGCACACGCGGGGGCGACGATCCGGCCGTGGTCCCGTGCGCGCACGGGACCGAGCCAAGTGGCTGGACAGTGACGCAAAAGCACCGGCACAGTACGCTCCGTTCAACTTCTGGGGGTTGCTTGAGCGTGACTCGCCGTGAAGACTGTGGCCGGGTTCCATCGAAACGAAGGTGTGACGGAACACGCATCATGGCAATCGTGGGGCAGCGCACCCTACGACTGCGTATTCTCACACCGCGTTCCGGACGGCCGGGGCCGAGTGCCCCACCGTCCGTGCACGAGCCGGGAGGGTCCCGCGTGATCGCCGCGCGGGAGGTGTCGCCGAGGGGGATGGGGTTATGTCGGGTTGGCGCGTCGCACGACCGGACTCGCCGCGGGGCCGGGGCCGGCCGCGTGGCCGCCGGGTCTCGCACCGCATGTGCTGAGGGCTTCAGGCCCACCCCGGCAGCACTCCGACGGCGGCTGACCGACCGCCGCGCACGAGGAAGCCGCTCATGCGCGCTCTCCTCCTTCCGACCATCCGGCAGCGGGACACACCTGTGTCCGAACCGCCCGCGGCCCGCGCCGCGCCGGTCCACGGCATCGACCCCGGACGTGATTCCGCCCTGCCCGCACGCGCTAGCAAGGAGACAAGGTGATCAGCAGTCAACCGACGGGCGAACGGCTCCTCCTGGAGGAGTTACCCGACCGCTGGCGGGACTTACGCGAGACCGGGCCGGTGCGGTACGACGAGACCCAGGGCGTCTGGCAGGTGCTGGACCACGAGACCGTCGCCACGGTGCTCGCCGATCCGGCGACCTACTCCTCCGACCTCTCCGCCCTCGCCCCCACCCAGTCCGACTTCGAGACCTTCACCCAGGGCAACTTCGTCGGCATGGACCCGCCGGAGCACCGCAAGCTCCGCACACTGGTGAGCCAGGCCTTCACCCCGCGGGTCGTCCAGGGGCTCGAGCCCCGGATCGAGGCCGTGTGCGCCCGGCTGCTGGACGAGGTCGCCGACCGCGACCGGTTCGACCTGGTCGACGCGCTGGCCTACCCGCTGCCCATCATCGTGATCGCCGAACTGCTCGGCATCCCCGCCGAGGAGCACCGGCTCTTCCAGGAATGGGCGAGCGTCCTGTTCGGCGGCGACCAGCTCGGCGAGGCGCCCGACATGGCCGATCTGGAACGGGCGCTGGAGGCCATCGCCCCCACCGTGCGCGAGATGAACGGCTACATGCTCGACCACATCCGCGCCCGCCGTG
>NZ_BNBF01000016.1:51190-66557 GCF_014654935.1 Streptomyces capoamus | reverse complement strand
CCCGTCCCGGCGAGGACCTCACCAGCCGACTCATCGCCGCCGAGGTGGACGGCGTCCGCCTCGCCGACCAGGAGATGGTCGGGTTCGTGGCGCTGCTCCTGGTGGCCGGGCACATCACCACCACCGCGCTGCTGGGCAACGCCGTCGTCACCTTCGACCGGCACCCCGGCACGGACGCCGCGCTGCGTGCCGACCCCGCGCGGATCCCGGCCGCCGTCGAGGAGGTGCTGCGCTGGCTGCCGCCCTTCCCGGAGCTGGGCCGGCGGGTCACCCGGCCCGTGGTCCTCGGCGGCCACGAGATCCCCGCCGACAGCCTGATCATGGCTCACCTGGGCGCCGCCAACCGGGACCCCGCCCGCTTCGACGCGCCCGACGTCCTCGACGTGACCCGAAGTCCGAATCCCCATCTGACCTTCGGGCACGGCATCCACTTCTGTTTCGGCGCGCCGCTGGCCCGGCTGGAGGCACGGATCGCTCTGCGTATGTTGCATGAACGATTCCGCATCCTGGCGATCCCCTCCTACGAGGACGTCGTCCACCAGAACCCGGCCGTCATCATCGGCGTACGCCGGCTGCCCGTCGAGGTCGGCAGACCGTAACCCGAGCGCGTACCGCGCACCGGCCGGCCCCCCTACCGCTCACGGGCCGGACCGGAAACACCCGCACATGAGACCCATCCAACGGGAGTCCCCTTCTCATGCCGTACACCTTCCCCGCCGCTCCGGCCCCTTCCCGGACGCCGTCCCTGCTGCGCCGGGAGCTGCAGGACCGGCTCGACACCCTCGCCCGCACCCACCGGGTGCCCGGCGCCCAACTCGCCCTGGACACCGGCTCGCACTTCATATCCGTGCACACCGGTACGGCCGACACCGCCACGTCCGCCCCCTTCACCGCGGACACCGCCGTCCCCCTCGGATCGCTCACCAAGCCCTACACGGCCGCGCTCGTCATGCTCCTGGCCGACGACGGCGACCTCGACCTGGACGAGCCCGTCGCCGAACACCTCCCGGAACTGGTCCAGGTCCCCGAGGTTACCGTCCGTCATGTTCTGGCCCACATAGGTGGGTTACCCACCGGGCCCGACTCGGACACCGCCGCCACGACCACCGCCGCCCGCTATCTCGCGGCCGTCTGCACCGCCGGCGACACGCTGTTCGCGCCAGGGACCGACTTCTCCTACTCCAACGCCGGCTACGTCGCCGCCGGCCGGCTGGTGGAGACGGTCACCGGCATGCCGTGGCACGAGGCGGTCCGGGTCCTGCTCCTTGAACCCCTCGGTGCCGTACCGGCGTTCATAGGTGAGGCGGCCCCCGCCCGGCCCGTGGCCGCCGGGCACGCCGTCAACACCGCGACCGGACTGGCCCGTCCGGCCCGGCAGAACCTCGCTCCGCTGGAGGCCCCCGCCGGTGCGCTGCTCGCCAGTGCCCGGGACCTGGCCGCCTTCGGCAGCGCGCTCATCGGCCGCGGGGACCTGCTGCCGCCCGCCGTCGCCAAGGAGATGCGCCGCGCCGAGTCCGCCGCCCGCCCCGGCACCCTGGCCGACGGCTGGGGCGCCGGACTCGCCCTCTACCAGCACGACGGCCGCGTGTGGTGCGGGCACGACGGCAACGCCCAGGGCACGTCCTGCCACCTGCGGGCCGACCCGGAGAGCGCAGTGGTGGTCGCCTTCACGGGCAACGCGGGCGGTGCCACCGCGCTGTGGCGCGAACTCACCGAAGAACTTGCTCAGTTGGCCGGCGTACGCGTGCCCGCCGGCGCATGGGCCGCGGAGCGGGGCCGCCCCGTCACCCTGCCCGAGTGCGCGGGCACCTACCGCAACGGCGCCACCACCTACCGCGTGGCACCGGGCCCGGACGGCTCGCCGGCCCTGTCCGTGGACGGCGACCTGCCGCTCCCGCTGGTCTGCTACGCCGACCTCTCCTGCGACCTGCGCGATCCGGACACCGGGCGCCTCGAACCCGGGGGCCGGTTCCACCGCGATCCGGCCACCGGCAGGATCGACCGGGTGCAGATCTCCGGCCGCACGGCCCGGCGCACCGCCGACGGCTGACCGGCGCGGCCGGCACCCAGGTCCGGTTCCCGGCCCTGGTGGACACCGGCGCCCGGGGAGCCCGCCCTCCCGCCGCGCACCGGCGTCACCCGTGCCGGAACCGGGCGGCCCGTGCCGCCCGTGGCCGGACCGGCCGGCACCCGCACCCGCCGCTGTCACCGCTCAGGTGACCTGCCCGTTCCCCCCGTCGCCATCGTCGCCATCGTCGTCCGGCCCGCCCCGGCCCGGCACCCACGCTCCGCAGCACCGTCGCGCACACCCGGTGGACCACCCGGTCCAGCGCACCGCCCCCGGGCGGTCACCGGCGCCGCATCGCCCCGCTCTCCGAAGGACTTCACCCATGACGGACCTGCACGACAAGCCCGCCCCGGCGTCCTGCCTGCCGCAGCAGACCGGCCCCGCCGCCGACGCGCCGGAGAGCGACGCGGCGGAGCACCCGACGCTCGGCGAGCTGTTCGCCGCCTGGGTGGCGCGCACCCCGGACGCACCGGCCCTCACCGACGGCCGACGCACCTGGAGCTACCGCGAACTCGCCGCCCGCGCCGACCGGTTGGCCGCGCACCTGGTCCGGCGGGGAGCCGGACCGGACCGCGTGGTCGCCCTCGTCCTGCCGCGCTCCATGGAGCTGATCGCGGCCGAGCTGGCCGTGGCCCGGGCCGGCGCCGCGTTCCTGCCCGTGGACCCCGCCTACCCCGCCGAGCGCCGCGCGCTCATGCTCGCCGACGCCGCGCCCGCCGTCACCCTCGACGACCCGCGCACGGTCCGCGACTTGCTGGACACCGGGGACGGCGCCGGGCCGGGGGCCGGTACCGAGGCCGACGCCGACCACGCCGCCTACGTCATCTACACCTCCGGTTCCACCGGTACCCCCAAAGGCGTGACGGTCACGCACCGGGGGATCGGCGGCTTCACCGCGGCCGCCGCCGACCGGTACGCGGTGGGCCCGGGCGACCGCGTGCTCCAGTTCTCCTCGCCGAGCTTCGACGCCTCCGTGCTGGAGCTGTTCGTCTCCGTGCTGGCCGGCGCCACGCTCGTCGTCCCGCCGCACGGCCCCTGGCTCGGTGACGAACTCGCCGCGGTCCTGGACGAGCACCGCATCACCCACGCCCTCATCCCGCCGGCCGCGCTGGCCACCCTGCCCGACCCCGCGCAGGGCACCGCCCGCCATCTGCGCACGCTGATCGTGGGTGCGGAGGCCTGCCCGGCCGGCCTCGTGGACCGCTGGGCCCCCGGCCGCCGCATGATCAACTCCTACGGGCCGACCGAGGCCACCATCGTCGCCACCTGGACCGGGCCGCTCACCGCGGGCCGGGGCACCCCGACGATCGGCGGCGCCCTGCCGCACACCCGGGTGTACGTCCTCGACGCCCGGATGCGTCCCGTACCGGCCGGCGGGGACGGCGAGTTGTGCGTCGGCGGCGACGCCGTGGCCCGCGGCTACCTGGGCCGGCCCGGGCTGACCGCCGCCCGTTTCGTCGCCGACCCGTTCGGCCCGCCCGGCGCCCGGCTGTACCGCACCGGCGACCGGGCGCGCTGGACCACCGACGGGGAGCTGGAGTTCCTGGGCCGGCTGGACCGGCAGGTGAAGATCCGCGGCTTCCGCATCGAACCCGGCGAGATCGAGGCGGCCCTGCGCCGGACCGGCGCCGGCACCGTCGGCGAGGCGGTCGTCGTGGTACGCGAGGACACGCCGGGCCACCAGCGCCTCGTCGCCTACGTCACGCCGGCCAGCGCCCCGCCCTCCAGAGGCCCCCGGCCCACCACCGACACCGCCCCGGCCCCCGGCGACACCGCCCCGCTCCCCGCCGACCCCCGGCCCAGCGCCGATGCCGCCCCGGCCCCCGGCGACACCGCTCCGCTCCCCGCCGCCCGGCCTAGCGCCGATGCCGCCCCGGCCTCCGGCGTTCCCCGGCTCGACGCCGACACCACCCCGGATTCCGCCGCCCCCCGGCCCACCGCCGACACCGCCCCGGCCCCCGGCGGCGGTCCGGACGCCCCCGCGGGCTCCCTCGACCCCGCTGCTCTGCGTGCGGCCCTCGCCGCCACGCTGCCCGCCCACATGGTGCCGTCGGCGATCGTCGTGCTGGACCGGATGCCGCTCACCCCGCAGAACAAGATCGACCGCAAGGCGCTGCCCGCTCCGGAACGCTCGGCCGCCGCCGGACACGTGGCGCCGCGCTCGGAGCGGGAGGCGGCCCTCGCGGCGATCTGGGCCCAGGTGCTGGGCGCCGAGGCGGTCGGGGTGACCGACGACTTCTTCGAGCTGGGCGGCGAGTCCCTGCTCGCCGCCCGTGTCCTGGCCCGGATCCGGGAGGAGCTGGGCGTCCGGCTGACCGTGCGGGACGTGTTCACCGCGCGGACGGTCGCCGCCCTGGCCGCGCTCCTCGGCGACCCGTCCGCCGCGGCCCCGTCCGAGCCGATACCGCCGGCCCCCGCCGGGGCCGCCCTGCCGCTGTCCAGTGCTCAGCGGCGGCTGTGGTACCTCGACGACCTCACCGACGGCGGCTCCGAGTACAACACCGGCGTGTCCCTGCGGCTGCGCGGCCCCCTGGACCCGGACGCGCTGCGCCGCTCCCTGCACCGCCTGGCGGCCCGCCACGCCTCCCTGCGCACCACCTTCGCCACCGTCGACGGCCAGGGCGTCCAGCGGGTCGCGCCGGAACCCGAACTCCCCCTCTCCACCGCCGACCTCACCGACGTCCCCGACGCGCGCCGCGCCGAGGCCGCCGAGGCACTGCTCACCGAGGAGCTGAGCCGCCCCTACGACCTGGCGGCCGGCCCGCTCACCCGGGCCCTGCTGGTCCGGCTGGCCGCCGACGACCACCTGCTGCTCCTGGCGCAGCACCACATCGTCACCGACGGCTGGTCGGTGGGCGTCCTCACCCGCGAACTCGCCGCCCTCTACCACGCGGAGACCACCGGCGAGCCCGACGGACTCGCCCGGCCGGCCGTGCAGTACCCCGACTTCGCGGTGTGGGAGCGACGGCAGCGGGCCGGTGACGCGGACGCCGACGACCTGGCCTACTGGAAGCGGCACCTGGCGGGCATCCAGCAGCTGGAGCTGCCCACCGACCGGCCGCGTCCCGCCGTGCGCACCACCGCCGGGGCCGCCCACCGGCACACGCTGCCCGCCGAGTTGGTGACCCGCCTGCGGCAGCTGGCCGCGGGCCGCGGCACCACCGTGTTCACCCTGTTCGCCGGCGCCTGTGCGCTGCTGTTCTCCCGCTACTCCGGGCAGCGGGACGTCGCGTTCGGCACCGTCACCACCGGCCGCGGCCGGCGGGACCTGGAGGACGTGCCCGGCTTCTTCGCCAACACGGTGGTACTGCGCGGCGAGGTGGACGAGCGGGCCACCGTGGACCGGTTCGTGGAGAGCATGCGGACGACCGTCCTGGACGCCTTCGCGCACGACGGGGTGCCGTTCGACCGGGTGGTCGAGGAGCTGGCCCCGCCGCGGGACCCGAGCCGCACCCCCCTGGTGCAGGCCCTCGTGGTGCAGCAGACCGCGCTGCCGGTGCCGCCGCTGTCCGGCGGGGTGCGCCTCGCCGAGCACCCGCTGCCCCGCCCCGCCGCCCGCTTCGACCTGGTGCTGGAGTTCACCCCGGACGCGGACGGCGGCTGCGTGCTGACCGCCGAGTTCAACACGGACCTGTTCGAGACGGCGACCGTGGCCCGGCTGACCGCCCATCTGCATCGCCTGCTGGAGGGCATGGCGGACGGCCCGGGCCGCGCGCTGGCCGAACTGCCCATGCTGTCCGCCGAGGAGCAGCGCACGCTGGTGGACACCTGGAACCCGCCTGCCCGCCGGTCCCGGGACACCCAGGCCGCCACCCTGCCCGACCTGTTCCACGCCCAGGCGGCCCGGACCCCCGACCGTACCGCCGTGGTCTGCGGCCCGGACCGGCTGGAGTACGCCGAGGCGGCCCGGCGCGCCAACCGGCTGGCCCGGCTGCTCCTCGCGCGCGGCGCCGGTCCGGAGACCCTGGTCGCGCTCTGCCTGCCGCGCACCGCCGACCTCGTGCCCGTGCTGTGGGCGGTGCTCACGGCCGGCGCCGGCTATCTGCCCGTCGACCCCGCCTACCCCGCCGAACGCGTCCGCTTCATGCTCGCCGACGCCCGGCCCGCCCTGGTGATCGCCACCCGGGAGACCGCAGCCGCCCTGCCCCCGGACTGCGCGCCGCTGCTGCTGGAGGACTGCGCCGACCCGGCCGTGCCCGACACCGAGGTCACCGACGCCGACCGGCCCCGGCCGCTGCTGCCGGACCACCCCGCGTACGTCATCTACACCTCCGGTTCCACCGGCCGCCCCAAGGGGGTCGTGGTCACCCACCGCACGGTCGCCGCGCTGGCCGCGTGGGCGGCGGAGCGGTTCGGGGAGCGGGGGCTCGGCCATGTCATCGCCTCCACCTCCCTCAACTTCGACGTCTCCGTCTTCGAGCTGCTCTGCCCGACCACGGCCGGCGGCACCGTCGAGGTCGTCGCCGACCTGCCGGCCCTCACCGACGGCACGGGCCCCCGGCGGGCCGGGCTGCTCAGCGGGGTGCCGTCCGTCGTCTCCCGACTGATCGCGGGTGGTACGTCACCCGTGACCGCCGACACCGTCGTCCTCGCCGGGGAGGCCCTGCCCGCGCAGACGCTGCACGACCTGCGCCTCGCGCTGCCCGGCTGCCGGATCGCCAACATCTACGGCCCCACCGAGGCCACCGTGTACGCCACCGCCTGGTGCGCCGGGGACCGGCTGCCCGAACAGGCCCCGCCCATCGGCGAGCCCGTGGCCCGCACCCGGGCCTACGTCCTCGACCACGCGCTGCGCCCCCAGCCCGTCGGCGTCACCGGCGAGTTGTACCTCGGCGGCGGCGGACTGGCCCGCGGCTACCTGAACCGGGCGGGGCTGACCGCCGCGCGGTTCGTCGCCGATCCGTTCGGCGCGCCGGGGGAGCGCATGTACCGCACCGGCGACCTGGTGCGCCGCCGCGCCGACGGCGTGCTCGAATACGTGGGCCGTATCGACCAGCAGGTCAAGGTGCGCGGCTTCCGCATCGAACTCGGCGAGGTGGAGGAGGCCCTGCGCGGATGCGCGGGCGTCGCCGAGGCCGCGGCCACCACGACCACCGACGGCGACGGCCACCGGCGCCTGGCCGGCTACGTCGTCCCGGCCCCCGGCGAACGGGTGGAACCGGAGGCCGTACGCCGGGAACTCGGCCGGACGCTGCCCGCCTCCATGGTGCCGTCGGCCGTCGTCGTGCTGGACGCCCTGCCGCTGAACCCGAACGGCAAGCTCGACCGCGGCCGGCTGCCCGACCCGGGCCCCGCCGTCCGCGCGGTACGGCACGTCGCCCCGCGCACCCCCACCGAGCGCGTCCTCGCCGCGATCTGGGCCGAGGTGCTGCGCGCCGAACGGATCGGCGTCGACGACAACTTCTTCGAACTCGGCGGCGACTCGATCCTCAGCATCCAGGTGGTGGCCCGCGCCCGGCAGGAGGGCCTGCCGCTGACCTCCCGGGACGTCTACCGGCACCAGACGGTCGCCGCCCTGGCCCGCTGCGCGGACGCCGCCCGGGGCCCGCGCGAGGCCGCGCCCGCGCCCGAGGCGGCCACCGGCACCGTTCCGCTGACCCCGATCCAGCACTGGCTGTTCGACACCGCCGCCGAACGCGCCGGCCACTACGCCCAGGCGCTGTCCGTCCGCGTGCCCGACGACGTGGACCCGGCGGCGCTGGAGGACGCGCTGAACGACCTGGTCGCCCACCACGACGCGCTGCGCTCCCGCTTCACCGCCGACGACACGGCCCCCGGGGTTCGCTGGCACATCGCGGACGAGGCGCCCCGCGTCCCCCTGGCCCGGCACACCGGCCCGGACCCGGACACCCCGCACTTCGGCCCGTTCGACCTGGCCCGGGGGCCGCTGCTGCGGGCCGTCCTGCACGACCCGGGAGCCGGCCGGCCCCGCGTCCTGCACCTGGCCGTCCACCACCTGGTGGTCGACGGGGTGTCCTGGCGGCTGCTCCTGGACGACCTGGACCGCGCCTACCGGGCCCGGCGCGCCGGCGAGGACGGCCGGGCCGCGCTGCCCGCGAAGTCCTCCCCGCTGCGCGGCTGGAGCCGCCGGCTCAACGCCCACGCGGCCGACGGCGGTTTCGCCGACGAGCGGGAGTACTGGGCCCGGGCCGTGCCCGACACCGGGCCCGCCCTGCCCGCCGACCTGCCGGACGGCACCAACACCTACGCCTCGCAGCGCGCGGTCACCGTACGGCTGACCCCCGAGGACACCGCCGCCCTGTTGCGCACTCTGCCCGACACCTACCGCACCCAGGCCAACGACGTCCTGCTGAGCGCCCTCGGCCGGGCGCTGTGCGCCGGCACCGGCCGGGAGCGCGTGGTCGTCGACGTCGAGGGGCACGGCCGCGAGGAACTCTTCCCCGAGCTGGACATCAGCCGCACGGTCGGCTGGTTCACCACCCGGTACCCCGTCGCGCTCGCCGTTCCCGAGGACGCCGGCTGGGACACCGTGCTGAAGCAGGTCAAGGAGCAGCTGCGTGCCGTACCCCGGCACGGACTGGGCCATGACGCGCTGCGGCACCTCGCCGGTCCCGGTGCGGCACCGCGTACCCCGGCCGCGCAGATCAGCTTCAACTACCTGGGCCGGATGGGCCTGCCGGAGGGCGGCGACGGCCTCTACCGGGGCACCGTACGCCCGCTGGAGCTGGACGCCGACCCGGCGGCCGAGCGCCCGCACGCCCTGGAGGTCGTCGGCCAGCTCGACGGGGACAGCCTGGAGTTCACCTGGTTCTACTCGGACCGGCTGCACCGGGAGGACACGGTCGCCGAGCTGGCCCGGCGCTTCGCGGACGCGCTGAGCGGGCTGGCCCGGCACGCCACCCGGCCGGGGACCGCCGGACGCACCCCGTCCGACTTCCCGCTGGCCCGCCTCGACCAGGCCGCCGTGGACCGGATCACGGGCGCGGACCCGGCGTCGGTGGCGGACGTGTACCCGCTCACGCCCACCCAGGCGGGCATGCTCTTCCACGGCCTGTCGCAGGACGACCGCGGGGTCTACTTCCAGCAGCTGACGTTCGAGCTGGACGGGGTGCCCGACCCGCGGGCCCTGGCCGCCGCCTGGCAGCAGGTCACCGACCGCACCGAGGTGCTGCGCGGCCGGGTCGTCTGGCAGGACGTGCCCGAGCCGCTGCTGGTGGTGCAGCGCCACGCGGCCGTGCCGGTCACCCACCTGGACTGGCGGGACCTGACGGCGGGGGAGCGCCGCGCCCGGCTGGACGACGTGCTGGCCCGGGACCGGGCGGAGGGCATCGACCTGGGGCGGGCCCCGCTCCAGCGGCTGCTCCTCGCCCGTGTCTCCGACACCGCGGTGCGCGTGGTGTGGTCCTTCCACCATCTGCTGCTGGACGGCTGGAGCCTGTTCCAGGTGCTCTCCGACGTCTTCGCCCGGCACGCGGGGACCGGCCCCGACACCCTCGCGGACCGGCCCCCCTACGCGGACTACGTGGCCTGGCTGCGCGGGCGCGACCAGGCCGCCGCCGAACGGCACTGGCGGCACCGGCTGACCGGCCTGGCCGAGGCCACACCGCTGCCCTACGACCGGGAGCCGCGCGAGGCCCACCGCGCCGAGTCCACGCACGAGGTCCGCGCCGCGCTGCCCGCGGCCGTCACCCGGGCGCTGGAGGAGCTGGCCCGCGCCGCCGGCCTGACCGTGAACACCCTGGTGCAGGGCGCCTGGGCGCTGCTGCTGGCCCGGCAGGCCGGCCGGGACGAGGTGGTGTTCGGCACCACCGTGTCCGGACGGCCGCCCGAGCTGCCCGGCGCCGACGCCATGACCGGCCTGTTCATCACCACCCTGCCCACCCGGGTCGCGGTCCCCGCCGAAGGAACCCTGACCGACTGGCTGCGCGCGCTCCAGCACGACCAGAGCGAGGACCGGCGCTTCGACCACCTGCCGCTCACCCGGATCCGGACGTTCGCCGAACTGCCCGAGCAGGTCGGCCTGTTCGACAGCATCGTCGTGTTCGAGAACTATCCGGTGGACGACGACCTGGCCGCCGCCCACGGGCTGCGGCTGAGCGGCCTGGAGGGCGTCGAGACCACCAACTACCCGCTCAGCCTGACCGCCTACCCGGGCCCCGAGCTGACCCTGCGCCTGGGCTACGACCCCGACCTGTTCGACGCCGGCACCGTCGAGCGGATGGCCGAGTACCTGACCGTCCTGCTCACCCACGTGCCCAGCGGCGCCGCGCGCCCGCCGGCCCGGCTCCCGCTGCTCGCCCCCGGCCGCCGCGAGCAGGTGCTGCGCGCCTGGAACGACACCGGCACCGGCCTGCCCGAGACCACCGTGGCGGAGCTCTTCGCCGCGCAGGTCCGCCGTACCCCCGACGCCGTGGCCCTGGAGGCCGGCGACGACCGCCTCACCTACCGGCGGCTCGACGCGCTCGCGGCCGGGCTGGCGGCGCGCCTGACCGGGCTCGGCGTGCGGCCGGAACGTCCCGTCGGCGTGCTCATGGACCGTTCCGTGGACCTGATCGTCACCCAGCTGGCGCTGGTCCGCACCGGCGGGGTGTACGTGCCGCTGGACGGCCGGGCACCGGTCGAGCGGCTGCGCCGGACGCTGGCCGAGGCCGGGGCCGAGCTGCTGCTCACCGACACGGTCTGGGCGCGGACGGCCGGGGAACTGCTGCCCGGCGACGCCGTCCTGCGCGTCGACACCGCCGGGTCCGGCGCGGACGGCCCCGCACCCGCGCAGCCCGCGCACCCCGTGCACCCCGACAACATCCAGTACCTGATGTTCACCTCGGGCTCCACCGGCACCCCCAAGGGCGTCGCCGTGCGCCAGCGGGACGTCGCCGACCTCGCGCGGGACCGGGCCTTCACCGGGCACGACCGGGTCCTCGTGCACTCGCCGCACGCCTTCGACGCGGCCACCTACGAGGTGTGGGTGCCGCTGCTGCGCGGCGGCACCGCCGTGCTCGCCCCGCCGGCCGACCTCGACGCCGCCCAGGTCCGGCGCGCCGTCACCGAACAGGGCGTGACCTGCCTGTGGCTGACCGCGGGCCTGTTCCGGCTGCTGGCCCAGGAGGACCCCGGCTGCCTGCGCGGCGCCCGCGAGGTGTGGACCGGCGGCGAGGCCGTGCCGGGCGCGGCCGTGCGCCGGGTCCTGGAGGCCTGCCCCGGCCTGACCGTCGTGGACGGCTACGGCCCCACCGAGACCACCACCTTCGCCACCCGCCGCGTCTTCCGCGCCGGCGACCCGCTGCCCGCCGTGCTGCCCATCGGCCGCCCGCTGGACAACACCCGCGTCCACGTCCTCGACGCCGCCCTCCAGCCGCAACCGCCGGGCATCCCGGGCGAGCTGTACATCGCCGGCGCGGGACTGGCCCGGGGCTACGCGGGCCGGCCGGGCGCGAGCGCCGCCCGCTACGTCGCCGACCCCTACGGTCCGCCCGGCACCCGGATGTACCGCACCGGCGACCTCGTCCGCTGGAGCGCCGACGGCGAACTGCACTTCGTCGGCCGCGCCGACGACCAGATCAAGATCCGCGGCTTCCGCGTGGAACCCGCCGAGATCGAGGCGCTGCTCACCGCCCACCCCGCCGTCGCCGAGGCCGTCGTCTCCCTCTACCAGGACGCCGGCCGCAAGCGGCTCGCCGCCCACCTGGTGCCGGCCGCCGGCACCGACCTGCCCGGCGCCACCGAGCTGCGCGCCCACCTGGCGGCCGCACTGCCCGACTACATGCTGCCCGCCGCGTTCGTCACCGTGGCCGAACTGCCGCTGACCGCCAACGGCAAGGTCGACCGGCGGCGGCTGCCCGCCCCCGACTGGTCGGCGGGCGGCGACCGTGCCCACCGGGCGCCGCGCACCGAGACCGAGCGGGTCCTCGCCGGTATCTGGGCCGAGCTGCTCGGCGTCGAACGGGTCGGCGTGGACGACAACTTCTTCACGCTGGGCGGCGACTCCATCCTCAGCATCCAGGTGGTCTCCCGGGCCCGGACCGCGGGACTCGCCCTCACCCCGCGCGACCTCTTCCGGCACCCCACCGTCGCGGAGCTGGCCGCCGCCGGCGGCGACGCCGCACCCGCCGTCGCCGGCACCGGACCGGTCAGCGGACCGGCGGACCTCACCCCGATCCAGCACTGGTTCCTCGACCCGCGGCCGGCGCACCCCGCCTTCTTCAACCAGTCCGTCGTCATCGAGGCCGCCGGTCCGGTCGACGAGGACGCCCTGCGCCGCGCCCTCACCGCCCTGTGGACCCACCACGACGCCCTGCGCGCCCGGTTCCGCGCCGCCGGCGACGGCTCGTGGAGCCAGGACATCACCGCCGACGACCCGGTCCCGGAGCTGCTCGAGGTCCACGACCGGCGGGCCGAGGAACCCGTCACGGCGGCGGCCCACGCCGGACTCCGGCTGGAGACCGGCCCGCTGTTCACCGCGCGCCTGTTCACCGCCGACGGCACCCGGCCCGCCCGGCTGCTGCTCGTCGCCCACCACCTGGTAGTCGACGGCGTCTCCTGGCGGATCCTGCTGGAGGACCTGGAGACCGGCTACGCGCAGGCCGTCGCCTCGGAGCCGGTACGGCTGCCCGCCCGCACCACCTCCCTGCCGGAGTGGACCCGGCGGCTGCGCGACCGGGCCGGCGCCTTCGCCGACGGGCTCGCGTTCTGGGAACGGGCCGCCCGGCACTGCGCCGAGCCGCTCCCCGCCGACGGCGACGGCGGCACCACCATGGCCGACGTCCGCGAGGTGACCGTACGCCTGGACCGCGAGCGCACCGACGGCCTGCTGCGCCGCGTCCCCGGTGTCTACCGCACCCGCGTCGACGACGTCCTGCTCACCGCGCTCGGCCGGGTCCTCGCCGACTGGACCGGACGCGACACCGTCGCCGTCGGCCTGGAGGGACACGGCCGCGAGGACCAGCTGTTCGAGGACGTCGACCTGTCCCGCACGGTCGGCTGGTTCACCTCCCTGTACCCGGTCGCCCTCACCGTGCCGGCGGAGGACTGGGGCACGGCCCTGAAGTCGGTCAAGGAGCAGCTGCGGGCCGTACCCGACCGGGGACTCGGCTACGGCGTCCTGCGGCACCTCGCCCGCGAGCCCCGGCTCGCCGCCGCGCCCGCGCCCGGCATCACCTTCAACTACCTGGGCCGCTTCGACTGGTCCGCCGGCGGCGGCACCCTGATCGGGGCGGTGCCCGGCGGCCTGGGCGGCGCCGAGGCACCCGGCAGCGAGCGGCCGCACCTGCTGGACGTCGTGGCCCGGGTGGAGGACGACCAGCTGCAGATCACCTGGTTCTACGGCGCCGGACGGCACCGCGAGGAGACGGTCGCCGCGCTCGCCGAGGGCATGCTGCACGCCCTGGCCGACATCGTCGCGCACTGCGCCCGCCCCGGCGCGGGCGGCCGTACCCCTTCCGACTTCCCGCTGGCCCGCCTGGACCAGGCCGCCGTGGACCGGATCGCCGGGGACGGCCGGGACGTCGCCGACATCTACCCGCTGACCCCGATGCAGGCCGGCATGCTCTTCCACAGCCTGCTCGACGCCGACAGCCGCACCTACGTCAACCAGGTGCAGCTCGTGCTGTCCGGTGTCACCGACCCGTCCGCGCTTGCGCAGGCCTGGCAGGACACCGCCGACGCCAACCCGGTGCTGCGCACCGGCCTGGTGTGGCAGGAGACCCCGGAACCGCTCCAGGTCGTCCGGCACCGGGCCACCGTGCCCGTCACCCTCCACGACTGGTCCGGACGGCCCGCCGAAAGCGGCGCGCGCGAGCTGGACCGGCTGCTCGAAGAGGACCGGCAGGCCGGCATCGACCTCGGCTCGGCGCCCCTGATGCGGCTGACGCTGATCCGGCTGGCACCCGACCGGGTCCGCGTGGTGTGGACCTTCCACCACGTCCTGCTCGACGGCTGGAGCGCCGCCCAGGTCTTCGACGAGGTCTGCGAGCGGTACGCCGCCCTCACCTGCGGGCGCCGCCCGCAGCTGCCCGAGCGCAGGCCCTTCGCCGACTACCTGCGCTGGCTCGCCGGGCGGGACACCGGCCGGGCCGAACGGTACTGGCGCGAGACCCTCGCCGGTTTCCAGGCGCCCACCGAACTGCCCCGGGACCGGCGGCCCGCCGAGGCCCACCGCGCCTCCTCCTCCGGGTCGGAGCGCATGACCCTCGGCGCGGACGTCTCGGCGCGGCTGCGGGAGACCGCCCAGCGGGCCGGGCTCACCCTCAACACGGTCCTCCAGGGCGCCTGGGCGCTGCTGCTGTCCCGCTACGGCGGCGGCAGCGACGTGGTGTTCGGTACGACCGTCTCCGGCCGGCCCGCCGAACTGCCCGGCGTCACCACCATGGTGGGCCTGTTCATCAACACCCTGCCCACCCGGGCCCGCGTCGACGGGACCCGCCCGCTGCTGGACTGGCTTCGCGATCTGCAGGCCGCCCAGTCCGAGGCGCGCCGCCACGACTTCGTCTCCCTGGCCCAGGTCCAGTCCTGGAGCGAAGTGCCCGGCGGCACCGGCCTGTTCGACTCCATCGTGGTCTTCGAGAACTACCCCTTCGACGAGGGCGCGCTGGCCCGGCACGGCCTCGCCATGGAACAGGAACAGGACCTGGAGCCCACCAACTACCCGCTCAGTGTGGTCGTCGCGCCGGGGGACACCCTGGACGTGCACCTCGACTACGACCCCGCCGCCTTCGACGCCACCACGGTGCGGGCACTCGGCGAGAGCCTGCGCGCCCTGCTCACCGGCATGGCCGCCGACCCGGACCGTCCGCTGGCCGAGCTGCCGCTGCTGGAGCCGGCCGCGGGGCGCGCGCTGGTGGACCGCTTCGGCGGACGCGTGGCCGAGGCGCCGTACGACACCCTGCCCGAGGCGTTCCGCCGGCAGGCCGAGCGCACCCCGGACGCCCCGGCCGTGCGGCACGGCGACACCTGCCTCAGCTACCGCGAACTCGACGCCCGCTCCAACCGGCTGGCGCGGCGGCTCATCGCCGCCGGCGCCGGGCCCGAGCGCTTCGTCGCCCTCTGCCTGCCCCGCACCGCGGACCTGCTCGTGGCCCTCCTCGCGGTGCTCAAGAGCGGCGCCGGCTACCTGCCCGTCGACCCGCAGTACCCGGCCGAGCGCGTCGCGTTCCTCTTCGAGGACGTACGGCCCGACGCCGTGATCACCGCCATCGAGACCGCCGGCCGGCTGCCCGAGGGCCCGTACACCCGGATCCTGCTGGACGCGGACGCGGACGCGGACGCGGACGGGGACGCGGGCGCGGCCCCGGGCGCCGGCGCACCGGACACCCCGGTCGGCGACGGCGACCGGCACACCCCCCT
>NZ_BNBF01000016.1:50914-51145 GCF_014654935.1 Streptomyces capoamus | reverse complement strand
GCTGCCCGGCCACCCCGCCTACGTCATCCACACCTCCGGCTCGACCGGCCGGCCCAAGGGCGTGGTCGTCAGCCACGCCTCCGTGCTGGCCCTGACCGACTGGGCGGCGGCCGAGTTCGGCGGCCGGGGCCTGCACCACGTGGTCGCCTCCACCTCGCTGAACTTCGACGTGTCGGTCTTCGAGATCTTCTCGCCCCTGCTGTCCGGCGGCTGCGTGGAGGTCGTCCGCGA
>NZ_BNBF01000016.1:47238-50874 GCF_014654935.1 Streptomyces capoamus | reverse complement strand
CCTGCTGGCCCTCGCCGAGCGCCCCGGCCCCTGGCGCGCCGGACTGCTGAGCGCGGTGCCCTCGGCCCTGGACCGGCTGCTCGCCGAGGACGCCGTCCGCGTCACCGCGGACACCGTCGTCCTCGCGGGCGAGGGACTGCCGGCCCGGACCGTGCGCCGGGTCCGCACGGCGATCCCCGGCAGCCAGGTGCACAACATCTACGGCCCCACCGAGGCCACCGTCTACGCCACCGCCTTCACCTGCGACCCGGCCGACCCCGACCGTGACCCGCCGATCGGCCGGCCCCTGGGCGGCGCCCGCGCCTACGTCCTGGACGAGCGGATGCGCCCGGTGCCCGCCGGCGCGCCCGGCGAGCTGTTCCTCGCCGGCACCGGTGTCGCCCGCGGCTACCTCGGCCGGCCCGGCCTGACCGCGGGCCGCTTCCTGCCCGACCCGTTCGGTCCGCCCGGCAGCCGCATGTACCGCACCGGCGACCTGGTCCGCTGGACGGCCGACGGCGACCTCGTCTACCTCGGCCGCGGCGACGACCAGGTGAAGGTGCGCGGCTTCCGCATCGAACTCGGCGAGGTGGAGGCCGCGCTGGCCCGCCACCCGGCGGTGGAGGCGGCCGCGGCCCGGGTGGTCGAACACGCGGGCCACCGCCGCCTGATCGGCTACGTGGTGCCCCGCACCCCGGCCCCGTCCGGCACCGGCGCGCCCGCCCTGCCCGACCCCGGCGAGCTGCGGGCCTTCCTCGCCGGCAGCGTCCCCGACCACCTGGTCCCGGCGCTCGTCGTCCCGCTGGAGCGGCTGCCGCTCGGCGCCACCGGAAAGCTCGACCGGCGGGCGCTGCCCCTCCCCGAGTGGACCGCGCCGGGCTCCGGCGAGGCCGGGCGGCCGCCGCGCACCGAGGCCGAGCAGACCCTCGCGGCCATCTGGTCGGAGGTGCTAGGCGTCGCGGAAGTCGGCGCCGACGACAACTACTTCACGCTCGGCGGCGACTCCATCCTCGGCATCCGGATCGTCTCGGCCGCCCGCCGGGCAGGGCTCGCGCTGACCCCCCGGCACCTGTTCACGCACCAGACCCTCGCCGAACTCGCCGCCGCGGCGGAGCGCGTCCCGGCCGCCGCGGCCACCGCGGAACAGGGCCCGGTGACCGGCGAGGCCCCGCTCACCCCCGTACAGCACTGGCTGCTCGACACCCTCACCGGCGACCCCGCGCACTTCAGCCAGACGGTCGCCCACGAGCTGGCCACGGACCCCGACGAGGACCTGCTGCGGGCCGCCCTGGCCGCCGTGCTCGAACACCACGACGCGCTGCGGCTGCGGTTCGAGCGGGACGGGGACGGGCACTGGCGGCAGTACGGCACCGCGCCCGGCGCCCAGCCCCCGCACCTGGAGGTGCACCGGGCCGCGGAGCCGCGCGCGGTCGCCGAGGCCCTCGGCGCCGGCTTCGACCTGACCGCGGGACCGCTGCTGCGGGCCGCGCTGTGCCGGCCGGACGACGGCGGACGGCCGGTGCTGCTGCTCGCCGCCCACCACCTGGTGGTCGACGCCGTGTCCTGGCGGCTGCTCCTGGAGGACCTCGACGCCGCCTACCGGGCGCTGCGGGACGGCGAGCGGCCCGCCCTCGGCGCCAAGAGCACCTCGTTCCGGGACTGGGCGCGACAGCTCGCCGCGCACACCGAGGCGGGCGGTTTCGACACCGAACTCGCCCACTGGCAGCACCTCGACACCGGCACCGCACTGCCCGCCGACCACCTCGGCGGCACGAACACCGTCGCCGACGAGGAGAGCGTGACCGCCGGCCTGGACGCCGAGGAGACCCGCCGGCTGCTGCAGGAGGTGCCGGAGGCGTACCGCACCCGCGTCAACGACGTCCTGCTGTGCGCGCTGGGCCGGGTCCTGGCCCGCTGGACCGGCCGGGACCGGGTGGCGGTCACGCTGGAGGGCCACGGCCGCGAGGACCTGTTCGAGGGCACCGACCTCGCCCGCACGGCCGGCTGGTTCACCGCCGTGTACCCGGTCGTCCTGGACGTGCCCCGGGACGCCGGCACCGGCACCGTGCTCAAGGCGGTCAAGGAGAACCTGCGGGCCGTACCGCACGGCGGACTCGGCTACGGCGCGCTGCGCTTCCTGCACCCCACGGCCGGCCGCACGCTGCCCGCTCTGCCGCCGGTCTGCTTCAACTACCTCGGCCGGCCCGACGGCACCCCCGCCCCGGGCGGCCTGCTGCACGCGCCGCACGGCGGCCTCACCGGCGGCATGGACCGCTCGGCCGGCCGGCCGCACCTCCTCGACGTCCTCGGGCAGGTGACCGACGGGCGGCTGGAGTTCACCTGGTCGTACAGCGGCGCGGTGCACCGCAGGGAGACCGTCGGCCGGCTCGCCGCCGAGCTGGCCGACGAACTCCGGGCGATCGTCCGGCACTGCGCCGAACCCGGCGCGGGCGGCCGCACCCCTTCCGACTTCCCGCTCGCGCCGCTCGACCAGGCGGCCGTCGACCGGCTCGTCGGCACCGGCGCGGACGTCACCGACGTGTACCCGCTCACGCCCACCCAGACCGGCATGGTGATGCACGGCCTGGACGAGGCCGAACACGGCCTGTACGTCGAGCAGATCACCTTCGTCGCGGACGGCGCCGACGACCCGGCCACCCTGGCCGCCGCCTGGCAGCACGTCGTCGACCGCACCCCCGTGCTGCGCACCTCCGTCGCCCTGCACGGCGTCCCCGTGCCGCTGCAGATCGTCCACCGGGCCGTGACCCTGCCGGTCACCGAGCACGACTGGAGCGGGCTGCCGGCAAACCGGCGGGAGGCCGCGCTGGAGCGGCTGCTCGCCGACGAACGGGCCCGGGGCGTGGCCCTGGACCGCGCCCCGCTGCTGCGGCTCGCCCTGGTCCGGCTCGGCCCGGACGCCGTCCGCGTGGTGTGGACCTTCCACCACGTCCTGCTGGACGGCTGGAGCGTCTTCCACGTGCTGGCCGATGTCATGGCCGCGCACGCCGCCCTCGCCCGCGGCGAACGGCCCCGGCTGCCCGAGCGCAGGCCGTTCGCCGACTACGCCGCCTGGCTGGCCGGCCGCGACACCGGCCCCGCCGAGGAACACTGGCGCCGCGTCCTGGACGGCCTCGGCGCGCCCGCCCCGCTGCCGTACGACCGCCGCCCCGCCCCCGGCGACACGGCCCGCTCCGGCACCTGGCTGTCGCAACGGCTGGACGCGGAACGCACCGCGCGGCTCCAGGAGTTCGTCCGCCGGCACCGCCTCACCCTCAACACGCTGGTGCAGGGCGCCTGGGCGCTGCTGCTGGCGCGGTGGAGCGGGCAGCGCGAGGTGTGCTTCGGCACCACCGTCTCCGGACGGCCCGCTGACCTGCCCGGTGCCGACACCGTCACCGGCCTGTTCATCACCACCCTGCCCGCCCGGACCGCGGTCGACGGCGACGCCCCCTGCGCCGCCTGGCTGCGGGCGGTGCAGGAGGCCCGCGCCGAGGACCGGCGCCACGACCACCTGCCCCTCAACGCGCTCCACGCGCTCACCGGGCTCCCGGCGGACACCGCGCTCTTCGACAGCCTGGTGGTCTTCGAGAACTACCCCGTCGGGGACGCGACCGCGGGCGCGCACGGACTCGCCCTGCGCGACCTGGACGCCCGGGA
>NZ_BNBF01000016.1:44397-47185 GCF_014654935.1 Streptomyces capoamus | reverse complement strand
GGCCACCAACTACCCGCTCACCGTGGTCGTCTCGCCCGGCGACCGGCTGGCCGTCGAACTCGGCTACGACCCGCGGTACTTCGACGCGTCCACCGCCGCCTCCCTGGCCGGACAGCTGCTGCACACCCTGCACACGCTGGCCGCCTCCGACGGCACCGCCCGCCTGGACGACCTGGACCTGCTGCCGCCCGCCGAGCGCGACCGGCTGCTGCACGGCCCGGCCCGCCCGGCGCTCGGCCCGGTGCCTGCCGTCACCCTGCCCGCCCTGATCGAGGCCGCCGTCGACCGGTGGCCGGCCGCCCCCGCACTCGACGCGCCCGGCACGCTGCTCACCTTCGCCGAGGCCGAGGAGCGGGCCAACCGGCTGGCGCACCGGCTCATCGCCCGCGGCGCCGGACCCGGCGACCTCGTCGCCCTGCTGCTGCCGCGGTCGACGGACATGGTGCTGGCCCAGCTCGCGGTGGCGAAGGCGGGCGCCGCGTTCCTGCCCGTCGACCCCGCCTACCCCGAGGAGCGGACCGCGCTGATGCTGCGCGACGCGGCCCCCGCCCTCACCCTCGACGCCAAGGAGGTCGCCGGCCTGCTCGCCGCCCCGGCGGAGGACGTACCCGCACACCGGCCCACCGACAGCAACCGGACCCGTCCGCTCGACCTGGACGACCCGGCCTACGTCATCTACACCTCCGGTTCCACCGGCCGCCCCAAGGGCGTCGTCGTCACCCACCGCGGGCTCGCCGCCTTCTGCGCCGCCGAGGCCGCGCACTACCAGGTCGCCCCGGGTGACCGGGCGCTGGCGTTCGCCACGCCCAGCTTCGACGCCTCGGTGCTGGAGCTGTGCATGTCCCTGCCGCACGGCGCCCGGCTGGTCGTGCCCCGGCCCGGTCCGCTGCTCGGCGCCGAACTGGCCGACACCCTGCGGGCCGAGCGCATCACGCACACCCTGCTGCCGCCGGCCGCGCTCGCCACGCTGCCCCCCGGCACGCCCGGCACGCTGCCCGACCTGAAGACGCTGATCGTGGGCGCGGACGCGTGCGGCGCCGAACTCGTGGCCCGCTGGGCCCCGCACCACCGCATGGTGAACTCCTACGGCCCCACCGAGGCCACCGTCGTCGCCACCTGGTCCGCCCCCCTCGCGGCGGACGGCGGCGCACCGCCCATCGGCCGCCCGCTGCCCGCCACCGGCGCCTACGTCCTGGACGCCCGGCTGCGGCCGGTCCCCGACGGCGTCGCCGGTGAACTGTGGCTCACCGGACCCGCGCTGGCCCGCGGCTACCTCGGCCGGCCCGGACTGACCGCGTCCCGGTTCCGCGCCGACCCGTTCGGGCCGCCCGGCACCCGCATGTACCGCACCGGCGACCTGGTGCGCCGCGACAGCGGGGGCGAGCTGCACTACCTGGGCCGCACCGACCATCAGCTGAAGCTGCGCGGCCACCGCATCGAGGCCGGCGAGGTCGAGGCGACCCTGGTCCGCCACCCGGGCGTGCTGGACGCCGTGGTGAGCGTGCGCGAGGACGAACCGGGGCAGCCGCGGCTGGTCGCCCACCTGCTCAGGGCCCCCGGTGCCGAACCGCCCGCCCCGGCCGAGCTGCGGGCGCTGGCCGCCCGCGTGCTGCCCGGCTACATGGTGCCGTCGGCGTTCGCCGTGCTGGACCGCTTCCCGGTCACGGAGAACGGCAAGACCGACCGGGCCGCCCTGCCCGCCCCGGCCCCGGTCGAGGAGCGGACACGGCCGGAGTACGTGGCGCCCCGCACCCCGGCCGAGGAGGCGCTGGCGGCCATCTGGGAGGAGACCCTCCAGACCGCCGTGGGCGCCGAGGACGACTACTTCCTGCTCGGCGGCGACTCCATGCGTGCCCTGCTCATCGCCTCCCGCGCGAACGACGCGTTCGGCGTCACGCTCACCCCCCGCGACGTCCTGGCCTCCCGCACGGTCGCGGCGCTGGCGGAACTCGTCGAGGAACAGGTGCTGAGCGAACTCGAGGAGGCGGCGTACGACGCCGGCCCCGACCCCGTGCACGACGACCCCGGCACCCCGGGCGACGCGTACGGCCCCGACTCCGAAGACGCCGCGTACGGCGGCCACGACCACGAACGGTGAGGACCCGACGACCATGACGTCTTCGACCCCTTCCAGCCCCTCCGGCCCCTCCACCCCCTCCGGCCGCTCCGGCTCCGGGCAGCCCTCCCGGCCCTCCCGGCCTTCCGGGTCCTCCCGGCGGGACCGTGCCGAGGCGCTGCCCGAGGAGATGCGGGAGGCGCTGCGGCGGCGGCTGGCCGGCCGGGCCGGCGGCGCGGCCCCGGCCGCCCGGCAGGGCATCCCGCGCGCCGACCGGGACCGCCCGCTGCCGCTGTCCTTCGCGCAGCAGCGGCTGTGGTTCCTCGACCGGCTGAGCCCCGGCGACCCCCGCTACAACAGCGCGGTCGCGGCCCGTCTCGGCGGCGCCCTCGACCGCGCGGCGCTGGCCGAGGCCCTCACCGCCGTCGTGGCCCGGCACGAGGCGCTGCGCACCACCTTCGAGGAGACCGACGGCCGCCCCGTGCAGCGGGTGCACCCCGCGGGGCCGGTGCCCGTGCCGGTCCGGGACGCCGGTGACCTGGACGCCGACCTGCTGGCCGAGTACTCCCGCCCCTTCGACCTGCGCCAGGGGCCCCTGCTGCGGGCACTGCTGCTGCGCGAGTCCGCCACCGCGCACGTCCTGCTGCTGACGGCCCACCACATCGTCACCGACGGCTGGTCGATGGGCGTGGTCCTGGACGAGCTGTGCACCGTCTACGACGCCCTCGCCCG
>NZ_BNBF01000016.1:39820-44358 GCF_014654935.1 Streptomyces capoamus | reverse complement strand
GGGCACCCGACCGGACCTGCCCGCGCCGCCCACGCAGTACCCGGACTTCGCGGTGTGGCAGCGCGCCCAGCTCTCGGGACCCCGTCTGGAGCGGCAACTCGACCACTGGCGCGAGAAGCTGACCGGTGCCGTCGCCCCCGAGCTGCCCCTGGACCGGCCCCGGCGCGGCGAGGAGGCGGGGGAGGGCGCCGTCCACGCCTTCACCGTCCCCGCCGACCTCACCGCCCGGCTGCGCGACCTCGCCAGGGACCAGCACAGCACCTTGCACACCGCCCTGGTCGCCGCCACCCAGGCGCTGCTGGCCCGCTGGTCCGGCCAGGACGACATCACCGTCGGCTCGCTGACACCGGGCCGCTCGCGCACCGACCTGGAACGCACCGTCGGGTTCTTCGTCAACACCGTCGCGCTGCGCACCCCGGTGGACACCGCCGGATCCTTCCGCGAGCTGCTGGCGAAGGCGGCCGAGACGGTGGGCGACGCCTTCGCCCACGGCGACACGCCGTTCGAGCGGGTCGTGGAGGCGGTCGGCGCACCCCGCGAGGCGGGCCGCAACCCGCTGTTCGACGTGATGGTCCTGCTGCACCCCGACCCGCCCGCCGCGACCGCCCCGAGCGGTCTCGCCACCACCCCGGTCACCGTGCCCCGGCAGGCGGCCACCTTCGACCTGAGCATCGAGTTCGTACCGGACGGCACCGCGCTGACCGGACTGCTGGAGTACCGCACCGACCTGTTCGACGCGGCCACGGCCGAACGGCTGGCCGGACAGCTGCTGCACCTGCTCCGTGGCGCGGCCGACACCCCGGACCGCCCGCTGGGCAGCCTGCCGCTGATGTCCGGGGACGAGGTACGGCGTGTCCTGCACGACTGGAGCGCCGGCCCGCACCTCCCCGTCGACGACACCCTCCACCCCGTCGTCTTCGAGCGTCGCGCGGCCCGCACCCCGGACGCCCTCGCCCTCGTCGCGGGCGGCGAACGCCTGGACTACGGCACGCTCAACGCCCGCGCCAACCGGCTCGCCCACCACCTCATCGCGCTCGGCGCCGGCCCCGAACGGCTCGTCGCGCTGCGGCTGCCGCGCACCGCCGACATGATCACCGCGATCCTCGCCGTCTGGAAGTCCGGCGCCGGCTACCTGCCGCTCGACCCCGCGCTGCCCGAGGAACGCGTCCGGTACCTGCTGGACGACGCCCGCCCGGCCCTGGTGCTGGACGAGGCCGCCCTGCGCGCCGTACCCGCGACCGCACCGGACACCGACCCCACCGACGCCGACCGGCGCGCCCCGCTGCACCCCGAGCACACCGCGTACGTCATCCACACCTCCGGCTCCACCGGCCGCCCCAAGGGCGTCGTCGTGTCCCACCGCGCGGCGGCGCACCTGCTGGCCGCGCACCGGGCCGGCTTCGTCGCCGAGGCGGGCGGCGGTCCGCTGCGGGTCGCGCTCACCGCGTCCTTCTCCTTCGACACCTCCCTCGAAGGCGTCCTGCTGATGGCCGACGGCCACCCGCTGCACCTGGTCGACGAGACGACCCGGATGGACCCGGCCGCCCTCGTCGAGTACGTCGTCCGCCACCGCGTCGACTTCCTCGACGTCACCCCCTCCTACCTGCGGCAGCTGCTGCCCGCCGGACTGCTCACCGACCCCCGGCACCACCCCCGGGTGCTCATGCTCGGCGGCGAGGCGGTCGGGTCCGCGCTGTGGCGGGAGCTGGCCGCCCACCCGGACGTGACCGCCCACAACTTCTACGGCCCCACCGAGTGCACGGTCGACGCGCTGTCCTGCCGGATCGACGGCGGCGACCGCCCGCTGGTGGGCCGTCCCCTGCCCGGCCTGCGCGCGTACGTGCTGGACGACCGGCTCCAGCCGGTGCCGCCCGGCGTCGGCGGCGAGCTGTACCTCGCGGGCCCCCAGCTGGCCCGGGGCTACACCGGCCGCCCCGGGCTGACCGCCGCCCGCTTCACCGCCGACCCCTACGGGCCGCCCGGCACCCGCATGTACCGCACCGGCGACCTGGCCCGCTGGACCGCCGACGGCCGCCTGGACTACCTGGGCCGCGCCGACGACCAGATCAAGGTGCGCGGCCACCGCATCGAGCCCGGGGAGATCGAGGCCGCCCTGCTCGCGCTGCCCGGCATCACCGCCGCCGCGGTCGCCGCCGTGCCCGACGCGCAGGGCCACCCGCGTCTCGCCGCCTACGTCGTCCCCGCGCCCGGCGCACCCCGCCCCGACCCCGCCGACCTGCGGGCGGCCCTGCGCCGGGTGCTGCCCGACGCGCTGGTGCCGTCCTCCTTCACCCCGCTGGCCGCGCTGCCGCTGACCACCAGCGGCAAACTGGACCGCCGGGCCCTGCCGGCGCCCACGGCCCCGGACACCGAACGGGAGTTCGTCGCCCCGCGCACCCCCGACGAGGAGACCCTGGCCGGGATCTGGGCCGAGGTGCTCGGGGTGGCCCGGGTCGGCGTCACCGACAACTTCTTCGAGCTGGGCGGCGACTCGATCCTGAGCATCCAGGCCGTCTCCCGGGCCCGCGCCGCGGGCCTGAGGATCGGCTCCCAGGACGTCTTCCGGCACCAGACGGTCGCCGACCTGGCCGCCGCCGCGTCCCGCCGCACCGAGACCGCTCCCGCCCGCCGGCGCCCGCGCCCGGACGGGCCCGCCCCGCTCACCCCCGTCCAGGAGTGGTTCTTCGCCACGCACGGCAGCTTGCGGCACTTCAGCATGTCGATGCTGCTCGACCTGCCGTACGACCTGGACGAGCGGGCGCTGGAACAGGCGGTGGACGCCCTGGCGGCCCGGCACCCGGCCCTGCGCACCCGTTACACACGCACCGGGGACAGCTGGCTCCAGCACCCCGGTACCGGCCCGGCCACCGGACTGCTCACCCGGCACGACCCCGGCACCCCGCCCGACGAGGCCGCCGGGGCCGCCCGCGCCGCCCTGGACCCGGCCACCGGAGCCCTCTTCCGCGCCGCCCTGCTCACCGGCGGTGACCGGCCGCGGCTCTTCCTGACCGCCCACCACCTGGCGGTCGACAGCGTCTCCTGGCGGGTGCTGCTCGCCGACCTGGAACAGGCCTACCGGCAGGCGGCGGCGGGCGAGGAGCCCCGACCGGAGCCCGAGCACACCCCGTTCGCCGACTGGGCGCACGACCTCGCCGACCGGGTCCGGGCCGGCGACCTGGACGACGACCTGGCGCACTGGACGGCGGAGACCGCGCTGCCGCGTTCCCCGCTCCCCGTCGACCTGCCCGGCACCCCGCTCGCCGGCTCCGTGCGCACCGTCCGCACCCGCGTGGACCGCGCCACCACCGACGCGCTGCTGCGCCGGGTACCCGCGGCCTACCGCACCCAGGTCAACGACGTGCTGCTGAGCGCGCTGGCCAGGGTGCTGGCCGACTGGACGGGCACCGAGCGGGTCACCGTCGCCCTGGAGGGCCACGGCCGCGAGGAGGACCTCGTCGAGGGTGCCGAACTCTCCCGCACCGTCGGCTGGTTCACCACCCAGTACCCGGTCACCCTGACCCCGGCCGCACCGGCCGACTGGGGGGCCACGCTCAAGGCCGTCAAGGAGCGGCTGCGGGCCGTGCCCCGCCGCGGCCTGAGCTACCAGGCGCTCGGCCACCTCGGTTCGCCCCGGCCGGAGGCGAGAGCCCTCGCCGCACTCCCGCTGCCCCAGGTGTGCTTCACCTACCACGGCCAGTGGGAGGCGCCCGGCGGCGGCGACTTCGCACCGGTCGCCGACGTACCCGGCCGGGACATGGACCCCGGCGCCCCGCTGGACCACCTGCTGGACGTGTCCGCCCTGGTCGCCGACGGCGAACTGGAGATCACCTGGCACTACAGCGAGCAGGTGCACCGCCCCGGCACCGTCCGGGAACTGGCCGAGGGCATGGTGCGCGCGCTCGCCGCCATCGCCGAGCACTGCGCCGAACCCGGCGCGGGCGGCCGTACCCCCTCCGACTTCCCGCTCGCCGGGCTCGACCAGGCCGGCGTGGACCGCCTGGCCGGCGACGGCCGGGACGTGGAGGACCTGCTGCCGCTGACGCCGCTCCAGGAGGGCATGCTCTTCCACCGGCTGGTCGGCGGACCGGACGACGTGTACGTCGACCAGGCCGCCCTGCTGCTGGACGGGGTGAGCGACCCCGGCGCCCTCGCCGCGGCCTGGCAGCGCGTCACCGACCGCACTCCCGCCCTGCGCACCTCGGTCGTCTGGGAGGACGTGCCGGTACCCCTGCAGATCGTGCACCGGCACGTCACCGTGCCCGTCGAGCAGCTGGACTGGCGGGACCTGGACCCGGGGGAGCGGGCCGCGCGGCTGGAGCGGCTGCGCGCCGACGACCTCGCGCGCGGCCTCGACCTGGCAGCCGCGCCCCTGATGCGGCTCACCCTGGTCCGGCTGCCCGGCGACCGGCTGCAGCTGCTGTGGACCTCCCACCACCTGATCCTGGACGGCTGGAGCCTGGCCCAGGTGCTCACGGACGTCTTCGCGGAGTACGCGGCCCTCACCACCGGCGCCGCCGCCCCGCCCCCGGTCCGCCGGC
>NZ_BNBF01000016.1:38099-39776 GCF_014654935.1 Streptomyces capoamus | reverse complement strand
CGTTCGCCGACTACGTGCGCTGGCTGGCCGGCCAGGACGGCGAGGCCGCGCGCGCACACTGGCGCGGCGTCCTCGCCGGGTTCGCCACCCCGACCCCGCTGCCCGTCGACCGCGTGCGGCGCCCCGGACACGAGACCCGCTCCGGCCGTGTGCACACCGCCGGCCTGTCCGGCGAGGTGTCCGCGCGGCTCGCCGCCACCGCCCGCGCGGCCGGCCTCACCCTCGGCACGGTGGTGCAGGGCGCCTGGGCGCTGCTGCTGTCCCGGTACGGCGCCGAGCGGGACGTGCTGTTCGGGACCACCGTCTCCGGCCGCCCCGACGACCTGCCCGGCGTCGAGTCGATGGTCGGCATGTTCATCAACACCCTGCCCACCCGGGTCCGCGTCGACGGCGGCCGGTCCGCCGCCGACTGGCTGCGGGAGCTGCAGGAGGCGCAGGCCGAGGCGCGGCGGTTCGCCGCGGTGTCCCTCGCCGAGCTGACCTCCTTCAGCGACGTGCCCGCCGGCAGCCCGCTGTTCGACAGCATGGTCGCGTTCGAGAACTACCCCTTCGACGAAGCCCGTTCGGCCGGCACCGGGATCCGCCTCACGGACGTCTCCGCCCGCGACGCCACCAACTACCCGCTCGTGCTGCGGGCCTACCAGGGCGAGCGGTTCGGCTTCGACCTCGGCTACGACCCCGAGCTGTTCGACACGGCGACGGTACGGTCCCTCGCCGACCGGCTGTGCCTGCTGCTCACCGAACTGGCCGACGACCCCGGCCGGCCCGTGCGCGCCCTCGCCTGGACGACCGCCGAGGAGCGGCGGCGGATGCTGGCCGACTGGAACGGCACCGAGGAGGGCCGGCCCGCCGACACCCTGGACGCCCTGTTCGCCGCGCAGGCCGCCCGCACCCCCGACGCCGAGGCCGTCAGCTGCGGCGACGACCGGCTCGACTACGCCGGCCTGGACGCGCGGGCGGCCCGGCTCGCCCACCGGCTCGCCGAACTCGGGGCCGGACCCGAGACGTTCGTGGCCCTCGCGCTGCCCCGCTCCACCGACCTCGTCGTGGCGGTCCTCGCCGTCCTCAAGACCGGTGCCGCCTACCTGCCGGTCGACCCCGCCCTGCCCGCCGAACGCGTCCGGGACCTGCTCGCCGACGCCCGGCCGGTGGCGCTCGTGACCACCACCCGGACCGCGCCCGACACGGCCGTACCGGTCCTCCCGCTGGACGACCCCGGTGTCCGCGCCGACCTGGCCCGGCGCCCGGCCGGCGGTCCGGCCCGCCGCGCGCTGCCCGAGAGCCCCGCCTACGCCATCTTCACCTCCGGCTCCACCGGCCGCCCCAAGGGCGTCGTCGTCCCGCACGCCAACGTGGTCCGGCTCTTCACCCGCACCCGGCACTGGTTCGGCTTCGGCCCCGACGACGTGTGGACGCTGTTCCACTCCTACGCCTTCGACTTCTCGGTGTGGGAGCTGTGGGGCCCGCTGCTGCACGGCGGCCGGCTGGTGATCGTCCCCGAGGACACCGCCCGCTCGCCGGAGGACTTCCTGCGCCTGCTCGCCGACGAACAGGTCACCGTCCTCAACCAGACCCCCTCCGCGTTCTACCCGCTCAGCCGGGCCGACGCCGAACTGCCCGAGGTGAGCGCGCGGCTGGCGCTGCGCACGGTGATCTTCGGCGGCGAGGCGCTGGACG
>NZ_BNBF01000016.1:25661-38056 GCF_014654935.1 Streptomyces capoamus | reverse complement strand
TGGCCCGGCTCGCCGACTGGTACACCCGGCACCCGGACACCGCGCCCCGCCTGGTGAACATGTACGGCATCACCGAGACCACCGTCCATGTCACCCACGCCCCGCTGGACCGCGGGGCGGCCCGCGCCGGCACCGCCAGCCCCATCGGAACCGGCATACCCGACCTGCGGCTCTACGTCCTCGACGACACCCTCCAGCCGGTGCCGCCCGGTGCCGTGGGCGAGCTGTTCGTCGCCGGCGAGGGACTGGCGCGCGGCTATCTGAACCGGCCCGGCCTCACCGCGACCCGGTTCCCCGCCGACCCGTTCGGCCGGCCCGGCACCCGCATGTACCGCACCGGCGACCGGGCCCGCTGGCGGGCCGACGGCACCCTGGAGTACCTCGGCCGGGCCGACCAGCAGGTCAAGATCCGCGGCTACCGCATCGAACCCGGGGAGATCGAGGCCGCCCTGCACCGCCACCCGGGCGTCGGCGCCGCCACCGTGGGCGTGTACGAGGACACCGCCGGGACCCGCCGGCTCGTCGCCCACGTCGTCGGCACCGGCACCGGCGACCGCGCCGTACCGCCCCCGCCCGCCGCGGAACTCCGCGCCCACCTGGAGACGCTGCTGCCCGCGCACATGGTCCCGGCCGCCTATGTGCCGATGGCCGAGCTGCCACTGACCGTCAACGGCAAGCTCGACCGGCGCGCGCTGCCCGCGCCCGGCCCCGACGGCTTCGCCGCCGACGGCACCCGGACCACGCCGAGCACCCCGGCCGAGCGGCTGGTCGCCGCCGCATGGACCGACGTCCTGGACACCGACGAGGTCGGCGCCGACGACGACTTCTTCGCCCTCGGCGGCGACTCCATCCTCGCCGTCCGCGTCACCTCCCGGCTGCGGGCCGCCTTCGGCACGGACGTCTCCCCCCGGATGCTGTTCACCCACTCCACCGTGTCCGCCCTCGCGGCCGCGCTGGGCGAGCCCCGGTCCGGGGACACCGCCGACGCCATCCCGGCCACCGCCGCGGACACCCCGGCGCCGCTGTCGTACGCCCAGCAACGCCTGTGGTTCCTGGACCGGTTCGAGCCGGGCAGCACCGAGTACACCACCCTGTCCGTGCTGCGGCTGCGCGGCCCCCTCGACCACGCCGCCCTGCGCAGCGCGCTGGACGGCCTGGTCGCCCGGCACGAGACCCTGCGCACCACCTTCGCCGAGCACGACGGACAGGCCCGCCAGGTCGTCCACCCGGCACGGCCCGTGCACCTGGCGGTGGACGACCTCCCGGACACCGCCGCCCTCGACGCGCTGCTGGACCGCGCGGCCGCCACACCGTTCGACCTGGCCACCGGACCGCTGTTCCGCGCCCGCCTGGCCCGGCTCGCCGCCGGCGACCACGTCCTCGTGCTGGCCGCGCACCACATCGTCACCGACGGCTGGTCCACCGGCGTGCTGGCCCGCGACCTGGGCGAGCTGTACGCGGCGGCCCTGGAGGACCGCCGCCCCGACCTGCCCGGGCTGCCCGTCCGCTATGCCGACTACGCCGCCTGGCAGCGCGGCCGCGCCGAGCGGGCCGAGGCCGAACTCGCCCACTGGCGCCGGGCCCTGGACGGCGTGACCCCGCTGGAGCTGCCCACCGACCGGCCCCGGCCGGCCGTCCGCACCCGCGAGGGCGCCCTGGTCACCTTCACCCTGCCCGCCGCCCTGACCGAGCGGCTGCGTGCGCGGGGCCGGGAGTCCGACGCCACCCTCTACATGACGCTCGTCACGGCCTGCCAGGTCCTCCTCGCCCGCTGGGCGGGCCAGGAGGACGTCACCGTCGGCACCGTCACCGCGGGCCGCGAACGGCCCGAACTGCACGACGTGGTCGGCATGTTCGTCAACACCCTCGTGCTGCGCGCCCGGGTCCGGCCCGAGCTGCCGTTCCGGGAGCTGCTGGCGGAGGTGCGCACCACCGTCCTGGAGGCGTTCGCCCACCAGGAGGTGCCCTTCGAGCGGGTCGTGGACGCACTCCAGCCCGAACGGGACACCAGCCGCACCCCGCTGTTCCAGGTGATGGTCGCCCTGCACAACCTCGGCGGCGAGGCGCCCCGGCTGCCCGGCCTGGCGGTGGAACCCGTGACCCCGCCGGTCCGCACCGCCACCTTCGACCTCGCCTTCGACTTCACGGAGACCGACGGCGGCCTCACCGGCTACCTGGAGTACAACACCGGGCTGTTCGACACCGACACCGCCGAACGCCTCGCCGCCCGGCTGCGGGTCCTGCTGGAGGCCGCCGCCGCGGACCCCGGACAGTCCGTGGGCCGGCTGCCGCTGATGACCGACGCGGAACGGCGGCAGGTGCTCCGGCAGGGTGAGGGCGCCCGGCTGCCCGAGCCGGACACCACCTTCCCCGCCCTGTTCGAGGCCCAGGCCGCCCGCACCCCGCACCACACCGCCCTGGCGGCCCGCGACACCACGCTGGACTTCGCCGCGCTGAACCAGCGGGCCAACCGGCTCGCCCACCACCTCATCGCCCGGGGGGCGGGCCCCGAGGACGTCGTCGCCGTACGGCTGCCCCGCACCTCGGACCTGATGACGGCACTCCTCGCCGTCCTCAAGGCGGGCGCCACCCTGCTCTGCCTGGACCCCGAACTGCCCCAGGAGCGGCAGGACTTCCTGGTCTCCGACACCCGCCCGCACACCGTGCTGACCGACCTCGGCGCGGTGCCCTGGGACGAGCTGCCGGGCCACGACCCGACCGACGCCGACCGGGTCCGGCCCCTGCTGCCCGGGCACACCGCCTACATCGTCTACACCTCCGGCTCCACCGGCCGCCCCAAGGGCGTCGCCGTCGAACACCGACAGCTGGTCAACCTCTGCCACGACCACCGCGCGCACCTGCTCGCCCCGCACACCGCCGACGGACAGCGGCTGCGGGCCGCGCTCAGCGCCTCCTTCTCCTTCGACACCTCCTGGGAAGGGCCGCTGCTCCTCGCCCTCGGCCACGAGGTCCACCTGATCGACGAGGACGTACGCCTGGACCCGCAGGCCTTCTGCGCCCAGGTCGCCGGCCACCGCCTCGACCTCGTCAACGTCACCCCGTCCTTCCTCCGCGAACTCACCGCCGCCGGCCTGCTCGCCCCCGGCCGCCACCACCCGCGCCTGCTGCTCGTCGGCGGCGAGGCCGTGTCCCCGGCCGACTGGCGCGAACTCGTCCGGGCGGACCGGGAGTCGGACGTGGCGGTGTACAACATGTACGGGCCCACCGAGTGCACCGTCGACGCCGTCTACGTCCGCTGCGGCGAACGGCCCGACCGCCCGGTCATCGGCCGGCCCGGCGGCAACCTGCGCGCCTACGTGCTCGACGGCGCGCTGCGCCCCGTACCGCCCGGGGTGCCCGGCGAGCTGTACCTGGCCGGGACCCAGGTGGCCCGCGGCTACCTGCACCGGCCCGGCCTCACCGCGGCCCGCTTCCTCGCCGACCCGTTCGGCGCGCCGGGGGAGCGGATGTACCGCACCGGGGACCGCGCCCGCTGGGACCGGGACGGACTGCTGGAGTTCCTGGGCCGGGCCGACGAACAGGTCAAGATCCGCGGGTTCCGCATCGAGCCCGGCGAGGTGGAGGCCGCCCTCCTGGACCACCCGGACGTCGCCGACGCCGCGGTCACCGCACGCGAACACGGCGGCCGGCTCATGCTCGTCGGCTACGTGGTGCCCGCCGGTGAGCGCGCCCCGTCCGCCGACGACCTGCGCGTGGCCCTGCGCCGCACCCTGCCCGACCACATGGTGCCCACCGCGTTCGTCCCGCTGGACCGCATCCCGCGTACCACCAGCGGCAAGACCGACCGGCGCGCCCTGCCCGCCCCGCCCGCGCAGCCCGACAGCTCCACCCCGTACGTCGCCCCCCGGCCCGGCACGGAGGAACGCCTGGCCGCCATCTGGGCGGAGGTGCTCGGCGTCGAACGGGTCGGCGCGCGCGACAACTTCTTCGCGCTCGGCGGCGACTCGATCCTGAGCATCCAGATCGTCTCCCGCGCCCGGCAGGCCGGTCTCGCCCTCACCACCAAGGACGTCTTCCGTCACCAGACGGTCGCCGAACTCGCCCTGAGCGCGAAGGAGTCGGCCCCGCGTCCGGCCGCCGTGCAGGAGACGGGCGAGGCGCCGCTCACGCCGATCCAGCACTGGTACCTGGACGGCCGTGACCCCGGACAGCCGCTGCGGTTCACCATGACCCAGCGCCTCGGACTCGCCGTCGGCACCGACCTCGCGGCGCTGGAACAGGCCGTCGGCGCCGTCGTGCGCCACCACCCGGCCCTGCGCACCCGTTTCGCCCGCACCGCCGACGGCTGGCGCCAGGAGGCGCTGCCCGAGGCACCGGACGGCGTCCTCACCCGCCACGACGCGGCCGGGCTGGACGACGCGGCCCTCGAATCCGTCGTCCAGCGGCTCACGGAGGAGGCGCAGGCCGGCCTCGACCCCCTCGCGGGCCGGGTCGTGCGCGTCCTGCTCTTCGACCGGGGCCCGCGGCAGGCGGCGCAACTGATCGTCACGGCCCACCACCTGGTGATCGACGGAGTCTCCTGGCGCATCCTGCTGGGGGACCTGGAGACCGCCCACCGGGCCGCGGCGGCCGGCCGTCCCGTCGAGCTGCCCGCCACCGGCACCCCGTACGGCCACTGGGCTGCCCAGCTGGACCGGCACACCCGCTCCGGCGCCCTGGACGCCGACCTGCCGTACTGGACGCGCACCGGCGCGGCGGCCCCGGCCGCACTGCCCGCCGGCCGCCCCGGATCCAACACCCACGGCACCGCCGACACGCTCACCGTCACACTGGACGAGCAGGCCACCGAGGCCCTGCTGCGCCAGGTCCCCGAGGCCTACCGCACCCAGGTCAACGACGTCCTGCTCAGCGCTCTCGGCCGCACCCTGGCCCGCTGGTGCGGAGGCGACACCGTCCTGCTCGGCGTGGAGGGGCACGGCCGCGAGGACCTCTTCGAGGACGTGGACCTCTCGCGGACCGTCGGCTGGTTCACCGCCGAGTTCCCGCTCGCCCTGCACGTCGCCCCGGACGCCGGCTGGCACGACACCCTCCGCTCGGTGAAGGAGCAGCTGCGCGCCGTGCCGCTGCACGGCCTCAGCCACGGCGCCCTGCGCCACCTGCGGCCCGACAGCCTGCTCGGCGCCGGCCCGGCCCCGCAGGTCGGCTTCAACTACCACGGCCAGTGGGACACCGGCGCCGCCGACGGCCTGTTCCGCGGCGCGCTGCCCCCGGCCGGCCGGGACACCGACCCGGACGAACCCCGCCCCTACCTGCTGGACATCACCGGCGTGGTCCAGGAGGGCCGGCTCGAACTCGGCTGGACCTATCCGGCCGAGGTCTACGACGAGGCCACCGTCCGCCGGCTCGCCGAGGACACGCTCACCGCGCTGCGGGACATCGTGGCGCACTGCGCCCGGCCCGGCACCGGCGGCCGCACCCCCTCCGACTTCCCGCTCGCCGGCCTCGCCCAGGACCGGCTGGACCGGCTCGTCGGCACCGGCCGGCACGTCGAGGACGTCCTGCCGCTCACCCCGCTGCAGTCCGGCATGCTCTTCCACGGCCTGGTGGACACCGAGCACGCCTACTTCGACCGTACGGCGGTACGGCTGTCCGGCGTCGCCGACCCGCGCGCCTTCGCCGCCGCCTGGCAGCAGGTCGCCGACCGCACCCCGGCGCTGCGCACCAGCGTCCACTGGCAGGGCCTGCCCCACCCGGTGCAGATCGTCCACCGGCACGCCGAGCTGCCCGTCACCCACCTCGACTGGCGCGCCCTGACGCCGGCACAGCGCGCGGAGGCCACCGAGCGGCTGCTCACCGAGGACCGCGCGGCCGGCCTGGACCTCGGCACCGCGCCGCTGACCCGGCTCACCCTGGCCGCCCTGCCCGGCGACGAGGTGCTGCTGCTGTGGTCCACCCACCACATCGTCCTCGACGGCTGGAGCACCGGGCAGCTGCTCACCGAGGTGTGCGAGCGGTACGCCGCCCTGACCGGCGGCCCCGACCCGGCGCCGCCGGCCCGCCGGCCCTTCGCGGACTTCCTGCACTGGCTGCGCGGCCAGGACGAGCAGGCCGCCGAGCGGCACTGGGCCGAGACACTGGCCGGGTTCACCGCCCGCACCCCGCTGCCGTACGACCGCACCCCCGCCGAGGCCCACCGGGCCCGGTCCGCCGCCGCCGTCCACCACGAGCTGGACACGCGGGTCTCGGCCCGGCTGCGGGAGGCCGCCGCCCGCGCCGGCCTGACCGTGAACACCGTGGTGGAAGGCGCCTGGGCGCTGCTGCTGGCCCGCCACAGCGGCCGGGACGACGTGGTGTTCGGCACCACCGTCTCCGGCCGCCCGGCCGAACTGCCCGGCGTCGACGGCATGATCGGCATGTTCATCAACACCGTGCCCACCCGGGTCCGGATACCCGGCGGACCGGTGCTGCCGTGGCTGCGCGAGCTGCAGGACCGGCAGAGCGACGCCCGGCGCTTCGACTTCCTGGCCCTGCCCCGCATCCAGGCGCTCGCCGACGTACCGTCCGGGGAACCGTTGTTCGACAGCATGGTGGTCTTCGAGAACTACCCCGTCGACGAGTCGGCCACCGCCCGCACCGGCGTCCGGGTCGAGGAGGTGCGCGCCGACGACGCCACCACCTTCCCCTGGTGCCTGCGCGCCCACCTGGCCGAACGGCTCGGCTTCGACCTGGCCTACGACCCCGCCCTGTTCGACGCCTCCACCGCCGAGCGCGCCGCAAAGCGGCTGGCCGTCCTGCTCACCGCCCTCGCCGACGGGCTCGACGGGGACCTGGCCGGCCTGCAACCGCTCACCGCGGCCGACCGCGAGCTGCTCGCCGCCTGGAACACCACCGCCCGCCCGGCCGCCCCGGCGAGCCCGGTGGACCTGTTCGCCGAGCAGGCCCGCCGCACCCCGGACGCGCCCGCCGTCCACGACGGCGACCGCGAGCTGACCTACCGCCAGCTCGACGCGTGGGCGACCGCGCTGGCTGCCCGGCTGGTCGCGGGCGGGCTCGGAGCCGAGGACCGGGTCGCGCTGCTGATGGACCGCTCCGCCGAACTCGTCGTCGCCCAGCTCGCGGTGCTCATGGCCGGCGGCGCCTACGTCCCGGTCGACGCCCGCGCCCCCGAGGAGCGCCGCCGCACCCTCCTCGACCGGGCCGGCGCCACCGTCCGGCTCACCGCCGCCGAGGTGACCGCCGCCCGCGCCGGCACCGCCGGGGGACGGCCGCCGGCCGCCGACCCCGACCGGCTGGCCTACGTGATGTTCACCTCCGGCTCCACCGGCGTGCCCAAGCCGGTCGCGGTACGGCACCGGGACGTGGCGGCGCTGGCCACCGACAGCCGGTTCGCCGGCGGTGTCTGCGCCCGGGTGCTGCTGCACTCGCCGGTGGCCTTCGACGCCGCCACCTTCGAGGTGTGGGCCCCTCTGCTCACCGGCGGCTGCGTGGTCGTGGCCCCGGGCGGGAGCGTGGACGCGGCCCTGCTGCGCCGGCTCGCCGCCGACGGCGGGCTGACCGCGCTGTGGCTGACCGCCGGACTGTTCCGGCTGCTCGCGCAGGACGCCCCCGACTGCTTCCGGGGCCTGACGCAGGTGTGGACCGGAGGGGACGTCGTGCCCGCCCAGGCCGTGCGCCGGGTGCTGGCCGCCTGCCCCGGCCTGACCGTCGTGGACGGCTACGGCCCCACCGAGACCACCACCTTCGCGACCTCCTGCGCCCTCACCGACCCGGCCGCCGTGCCCGGCACCGTGCCCATCGGCCGGCCCCTGGACGACATGCGCGTCCACGTCCTCGACGCCCGGCTGCGGCCCGTCCCGCCCGGCTGCGCGGGCGAGCTGTACCTGGCCGGCGAGGGTGTCGCCCGCGGCTACCTGGGCCGCCCCGGTGACACCGCCGCCCGCTTCCTGGCCGACCCCTGCGGCCCGTCCGGTGCCCGCATGTACCGCACGGGCGACCTGGGCCGGCGGCGGCCGGACGGCACCGTCGAGTTCCTGGGGCGCGCCGACGACCAGGTGAAGATCCGCGGCTTCCGGGTCGAGCCCGGCGAGGTCGAGGCCGTCCTCGCCGGCCACCCGGACGTCGTCGACGTGGCCGTGCTGGCCCGCGAGGACCGGCCGGGCGCCAAACGGCTCGTGGCCTACGTCGTCGGGCCGGCCGGACAGCACGCCGAGGACCTGCGGGACTTCGCCGCCCGCACCCTGCCCGACTACCTCGTGCCCACCGCCGTCGTCCCGCTCGACGCACTCCCGCTCAGCCGCAACGGCAAGGTCGACCGGGCCGCCCTGCCCGCACCGGAGGCCCTGCCGGGACGCACCCGGGTCGAGCCCCGCACCGAGGCCGAGCGCCGCACGGCCGCCGTCTTCGGCGAGGTGCTGGGCAGTGAACCGCCCGGCGTGGAGGACGACTTCTTCCAGCTCGGCGGCGACTCGATCCTCAGCATCCGGCTCGCCTCCCGCCTCGCCGAGGCCTTCGACACCGACCTCACCCCGCGCGCCGTGTTCACCCACCCCACACCGGCCGGACTGGCCCGCCTGCTCGACGCCCGGCAGGGCAGCGGCCGGGCGACGATCACCCCGGTCGCCCGGGACGGTGCGGCACCGATGTCGTACGCCCAGCAACGCCTCTGGTTCCTGGAGGAGTTCGCGCCCGGCGGCGCCGAGTACGTCACCGCGCTCGCCCTCCGGCTGCGCGGCACCCTCGACACCGGCGCCCTGCGCGCCGCCCTCGGCGCCCTGGTGGCCCGGCACGAGTCGCTGCGCACCACCTTCGACAGCGTCGACGGGCACGGCGTCCAGCTCGTCCACCCGCCCCAGGACGTGCCGCTGCCCCTGCGGGACCTGTCCCGGCTGGCCGTGGAGGAACGCGAGCCGGAACTGCGGCGGCTGCTCGCCGAGGAACGTTCCCGTCCCTTCGACCTGCGGGAGGGACCGCTGCTGCGCACCGGGCTGGTCCGGCTGGCGGAGGACGAGCACGTGCTCGCCCTCACCCTGCACCACATCGTCACGGACGGCTGGTCCACCTCCGTCCTGCTCGGCGACCTCGCCCACTTCTACCGAGCCGAACTGGGCAGGGCCGAGGGCGAGTTGCCGGCGCTTCCGGTCCGGTACGCCGACTACGCGCACTGGCAGCGCGGCGCCGGGGAGACCGGTGCGGAGGAACACCTCGCCTACTGGAAACGGCACCTGGCCGACACCGCCCCGCTGGACCTGCCCACCGACCGGCCCCGGCCGCCGGTGCGCACCAGCGCCGGCGCGACCACCCGGCTGGCGGTGCCCGCCCGGACCGTGCAGGGGCTGACCCGGCTCGCCCGGGAGCACGGGACCACCCTGTTCACCACGCTCGTCGCCGCCGCCCAGGCTTACCTCGCCCGGCTCTCCGGCGCCGAGGACATCGCCGTCGGCACCGTCACCTCCGGCCGCGACCGGCCCGAGACACAAGGCCTCGTCGGGTTCTTCGTCAACACCCTGGTGCTGCGCTCCCGGGCCGGGGCCGAGCAGCCCTTCACCGGGTTCCTCACCGCCGTACAACAGACCGTCCTCGACGCCTTCGCCCACCAGGACGTGCCCTTCGAACGGGTCGTGGACGAGGTGCAGCCGGTCCGCGACACCAGCCGCAGCCCCCTCTTCCAGGTGATGGTCGTCCTCCAGAACACCCCGGCCGCCGGTCTCGACCTGCCCGGACTGGACGTCACCGACGTCGAACCGGAGTCGGAACAGGCCGCCTTCGACCTCACCCTGGAGTTCGCCGAGACCGGTTCGGGAGCGCTGCACGGCCTGCTCACCTACAATACCGACCTGTTCGACCCGGCCACCGCCGAGCGGATGGCCGCCCAGCTCGGCACCCTGCTGCACGCCGTCGCCGAGGACCCGGACCGCCCGCTCGGCATCCTCCCGCTGGCCTCCGACGACGAGCTGAAGACGCTCCTGGACCAGGGTCATGGCACCTTCCGGCCGGTGCCCGAGGCCACCCTGCCCGCCCTGTTCGAACGACAGGCCGCCCGGACCCCGGACGCGCCGGCGCTGATCGACGGCGACCGCGAACTGACCTACGCGGAGGTGGACCGGGCCGCCAACCGGCTCGCCCACCGGCTCCTCGCGGACGGGGTCGGACCGGAGCGGGTGGTGGCCCTGGCGCTGCCCCGCTCGGCGGCGGCCGTCGTCGCCCAGCTCGCGGTCGCCAAGGCCGGCGGCGCCTTCCTCCCCGTGGACCCCGACTACCCGCCCCAGCGGCGCGAGTTCATGATCCGGGACGCGGGCGCCCACCTCGTCCTCGCCGACCCCGCCGAGGTCTGGGCCGCCGACGGCCCCGAGACGGCACCCACGGACACCGACCGCCCCACCGCCCTCACCCCCGCCCATCCCGCCTACGTCATCTACACCTCCGGCTCCACCGGCACCCCCAAGGGCGTGGCGGTCACCCACCAGGGCCTCGCCTCCTTCGCCGCCGCGGCCGCCGAGCAGTACGCGGCCGGCCCCGGCGACCGGGTGCTGCAGTTCGCCTCGCCCAGCTTCGACGCCTCCGTGCTGGAGCTGTGCGTCTCCCTGCTGAGCGGGGCCGCGCTGATCACCGGCGAGGAGGGGCCGCTGGTCGGGGAACGGCTGGCGGAGGTGCTCGCCGAGCGCCGTGTCAGCCACACCCTGATCCCGCCCGCCGCGCTGGCCACGGTACCGCCGGAGACCGCCGCCGCCCTGCCCGCGCTGCGCACGCTCATCGTGGGTGCCGAGGCCTGCCCGGCCGACCTGGTCGACACCTGGGCCCCCGGCCGCCGGATGATCAACTCCTACGGCCCCACGGAGGCCACCGTGGTCGCCACCTGGACCGGCCCGCTGACCCCGGGCACCGGCGCGCCGTCCATCGGCCGCCCCGCCGGCGGCACCCGCGTCCGTGTGCTCGACGCCGCGCTGCGGCCCGTACCGCCCGGCGTCACCGGCGAGCTGTACCTCGCCGGCCCCGGCCTGGCGCGCGGCTACCTCGGCCGCCCGGGACTCACCGCCCAGCGGTTCGTCACCGACCCGTTCGGCGCGCCGGGGGAGCGGATGTACCGCACCGGGGACCTGGTCCGCTGGACCGCCGACGGCCGGCTGCGCTTCGCCGGCCGCGCCGACCACCAGGTCAAGCTGCGCGGCTTCCGCATCGAACCCGGGGAGATCGAGAGCGCGCTGCGGCGCAGCCCCCTGGTGCGGGACGCGGTCGTCGTCGTCCGCGCGGAGGAGGGCCCCGGCAGCCCGGCCCGGCTCGTCGCCTACGTCGTCCCGGCCGAGCCCTCCGCCGCCGGACTGCCCGTCGGCGAACTGCGGCTGCACCTGGCCGGATCGCTGCCCCCGCACATGGTGCCGTCCGTCTTCGTACCGCTCCAGGAGCTGCCGCTCACCCCAAACGGCAAGACCGACCGGCGGGCCCTGCCCGCACCCGGACCGGTGCGCCCCGCCGACGGCCCGCGCACCGCGCCCCGCACCGACACCGAACGCCGCATCGCCCGCATCTGGTCCGACGTGCTGGGCATCGAGGAGGTCGGCGCCGACGACAACTTCTTCGCGCTCGGCGGCGACTCCATCCTCACCATGCAGGTCGTCTCCCGGCTGCGCCGCGACGGCCTGCACGTGGCCACCCGGGACCTGTTCACGCACCAGACCGTCGCCGAACTCGCCACCGTGGTGCGCACCGCGCCGCGCCGGTCCGACGACGGCCCGGTGACCGGCGAGGTGCCGCTCACCCCCATCCAGTCGTGGTTCCTCACCACCCCCCGCGCCGCCCACCACCACTTCAACCAGTCGGCGCTGCTGGAACTCGACGGCACCCCCGACCCGCGGGCGCTGCGCGCCGCCCTCGGCGCGCTGCTGGAGCACCACGACGCGCTGCGCATGCGGTTCACCCAGGAGGCCGACGGCTGGCGGCAGTTCAACCCGCCGCCCGCCGCCGGCCACGACCTCCTCGCCCGGTACGACCTGACCGGCCTGCCCGCCGAGGAGGCCGACGCGGCCATGGCGAAGGCCGCCGACGAACTGCACGCGAGCTTCGACCTGGCCCGCGGCCCGCAGCTGCGCGCGGCCCTGTTCACCGGGGACCCCGGCCGGCCCGCCTTCCTCCTGCTCGTCGCCCACCACCTCGTGGTGGACGCCGTCTCCTGGCGCGTCCTGCGCGACGACCTGGAGACCGCCTACCGGCAGGCCCTCCAGGGCGGCCCCGTCACCCTCGGCGAGCGCGGCACCAGCTTCCGGGACTGGGCCCGCGGCCTGGCCGCGCACGTCGCCGGAGGCGGACTCGACCACGAACTGCCGTACTGGCAGCAGGCGGTGGACACCGAGGACGTACCGGCCCCGGCACCCGGCGCCGGACCGGCCGCCACGGTGAGCGTGGAACTGGGCGAGGAGGACACCACCGCCCTGCTGCGCTCC
>NZ_BNBF01000016.1:13893-25614 GCF_014654935.1 Streptomyces capoamus | reverse complement strand
GCGCCCACCGCCTACCGCACCCGCGTCAACGACGTGCTGCTCGCCGCCCTCGCCCTGGCGCTGGCCCGCTGGACCGGACGCGACCGGGTCCGCCTGGACCTGGAGGGCCACGGCCGCGAGGACCTGCTCGACGGCGTCGACCTCTCCCGCACCGTCGGCTGGTTCACCACCGTGTACCCGGTCGCCCTCCAGGTGCCCGACCCCGGCGACCTGGGCCCGGACCGCGACTGGCGGTCCCTGGTGAAGTCCGTGCGCCGCCAGTTGCGCGCCGTACCCGGCAACGGCATCGGCTTCGGCGCACTGCGTACCTTCGGGCCGCCCGAGGTCCGCGAACGCCTCGGCGGCGCCGCGCACAGCCAGGTGGTGTTCAACTACCTCGGCCAGTGGGACGCCCGTCCCGAGACCGCGGACGGCGGCCTGGTCCGCGCCGAACACGGCTCCTTCGGGCAGGACCACGACCCCCGCGACCCCGGCTCGCACCCGGTGGAGGTCGTCGGCGCGGTGCAGCACGGCCGGCTCGCCTTCACCTGGCACCACCGGCCCGGCGTCCACGACACCGCGACCGTGCGCCGGGTGGCCGAAGAGTTCGCCGACGCCCTGCGCCACCTCGCCCGGCACGCCCGGGGCGGCCGGTGACGACCGGCCGGCCCGGACCCCGCTCACCGCCGCGGGACCAACCGCCCACCACCCACCCGAACCGGACGACGAAGGAACCCGACATGGACGAGAACACCCGCTACCAGGTGCTGCGCAACGACGAGGAGCAGTACTCCCTCTGGCCCGCCGACATCGAGGTGCCCGCCGGCTGGCAGCCCGTCGGCAAGGAGGGCACCGAGGCCGAGTGCTCGGCCTACGTCGACGAGGTCTGGACCGACATGCGGCCCAAGAGCCTGCGCGAGCGCATGGAGAACGCCGGCGCCTGACCGCAACGCACCCGCCGGGCCGGCCTCGCGCAGGCCGGCCCGGCACCGAACCACCCCCACGTGCCGCCGTTCCGGCGCCCCACCGCCCTCGGCCCCCACCGCAACACGCCACTTCCGAGGAGCCGCCATGACCCCCGTCCTGCGCACCGAACGCCTGGAGTTCCTGCCCTACCGGCCCGAGCACGAGGACGCCTTCGTCGCGCTGCTGCGCGACGCGGAGGTGTGCCGCTGGATGGGCCAGGACCTCGTGCCCGAACCGGAGATCCGCGCCCTCTTCCAGGCCATCCTCACCGACGTCTACCCCTCGCGCCGCTTCGACGTGTGGGGCCTGTGGCACACGGGCGGCTACGTCGGGCACGCCGAGGTCAAGCCGACCGGCAACGTCGACGGGCACGAACTCGTCACCGCGCTCGCCCCCGCCTACTGGGGCCACGGCCTGGGCGGCGAGGCCGTCCGCGGCCTGCTGCGCCACGCCGCCGACAACCTCGGCCTGACCGAGGCCTACGGCATGGTCGGCGCCGAGAACACCGCCAGTCTGAGCATGTGCCGCCGCCTCGGCTTCCGCCACGTCCGCGACGTCGTCGACGACGACGGGAAGGTGACGAAGCTGCTCGTCATCCCCACGGGCCTGGTCGCGGTGGAGACGACGGCAGCGGGCACGGACGGGGCCGGCGGGCCCGTCCGTCGTGAGGAGGCCGTATGACGCGGGTGCCGGTGAGCGACGGCGCGGCCGGGGCGGCCGGTGGCGAGCGGACGGGGAGCCTGTGGCGCAACCGGGACTTCACCCTGCTGTGGACCGGGCAGTGCCTGTCCGACCTGGGCGGGGCCATGGTGGACCTCGCGCTGCCGCTGCTGGTGCTCCAGCAGACCGGCTCGCCGGCCCGGGCCGGGCTGGTGGGGACCGTGGGACTGGTCACCGCCCTGGTGTGCCGGCTGCCGGCCGGCGTCCTCGCCGACCGCGCCGACCGGCGCCGGCTGATGATCGCCTGCGACGCGCTGCGGCTCACCGGGTACGCCCTCCTCGGCTGGGCGGTGCTGACCGGCCGGGCGAGCCTGCCCGTGATCCTCGCATTGGTCGTCGCCGGCTCCGCCGCCACGGCCGTCTTCAGCACCGCCGAGCACGCCTCGGTCCGCAACCTGGTCCGGCCCGACCAGCTGACCTCCGCCGTCGCCCGCAACGAGGCGCGGACCTACGGCGTCTCGCTGGCCGGCCCGCCGCTGGGCGGCCTGCTGTTCGGGCTGGGCCGGGCCCTGCCCTTCCTCGGCAACGCGCTCAGCTTCCTGCTGTCCCTCGTGGCCGTCTGCCGCATCCGCGGTCCCCTCCAGCAGCCCCGGCACGAGACCGCCCCGGCCCTCGGCGCGTCCACCGCGCAGGGCCTGCGCTTCCTGCTGGGGCACCCCTTCCTGCGCGCCCTGCTGGTGATCGCCGCTCCGCTGAACATGGCGTTCACCGGCATGATCTTCGCGATGACCCTCGCCCTGCGCCGTGCCGGCGTCTCCCCGGCCGTGGTCGGGCTCGCCGGCACGATCTTCGCGCTCGGCGGGCTCCTCGGCGCCCTCGCCGCCCCGGCGCTCCAGCGGCGGCTGCGGCTGCCCGTCCTGATCACGCTGCTGTGCTGGGCGACGGCCGTCCTCATGACGGTGGGCGCGCTGCTGGCGGGCACGGTGGCCGCCGCCGTACCGCTGGCCGCGGCCGTGTTCCTCGGGCCCACGGCGAACGCCGCCCTCTTCGCCCACCAGGCCGCCGTCACCCCCGACCACCTCCAGGGGCGGGTGGTCGGGGGCGTCCTGCTCGCCGCCGGCTCGGCTGCCGCGCTCGCCCCCGCCCTGGCCGGCGCACTGCTCGCCCGCTGGAGCCCGGTGCCGGCCACGCTGGTCTTCCCCGCGCTGGTCACGGTGGCCGCGCTGACGGCCACCTGGAGCAGGGGCATCCGGACGATGTCCGCCCCGGACCCGGCCCCCGGATCCCGTCCTCCGGCGTGACGCCGGATCCGCGGGCAGGGGACCGCTCCCCGGCCGGGCCTGATCCGGCGGAAGGTCCCGGCCCGCCGTCACAGGGGCTGCGCGGGCGGCTCATACGCGCTGTAATGGCGAGGTGGTGAGTGAGGGCGCTGCGGTCAGCGGGACGAGAACGGCGCCGGAGCGTGCCGGGGTCGCCCTCGCCTCGCTGATGGAGTTCCCGGACACCCCCGACCGGCTGCGCCGTCTCCTCGAACAGGCGCTCGTGTTCGCCGGGGCGTCCTTCGCCGGGGTGTACACGCCCGGTGACGACCCCGCCCAGCTCTGTCTGGCCGAGTCGGCCGGCCTGCCCCGCACCCTGTACGGCCTGCGCGACTGCTACCCGGTCACCGGCGGCTTCCCGGTCGCCGAGGCGCACCGCACCGGACGCCCGCGGTGGCTGGGCCCGGCCGAACTGGCCGGCTGCCCGGACGCCCGCCGCACCCCGTCCCCGGACTTCTCCCTGGCCGTCCTGCCGCTCGGCCCGGCGGGCGCCGGCTGCCTGCTGGCGGTCGGCGAGCACCCCGGCGGCTTCGGCACCGACGACCGGGTCTGCCTGGAACTGATCGCCGGCGCGGTCTCCGTCCCCGCCCCGGCCGCCGCGGGCGAGACCGGCGAGCTGCCCGAGAACGCCTTCAGCCTGGCCATGGACACCGGCCGGGTCGAGGTCGGCGAGTCCATCCTGCGGCTGTTCGGGATCGGCCGGGACGACTTCGACGGCCGGGTGGAGACCCTGCTCGGCCGCGCGGTCCCGGAGGACCTGCCCGCGCTGATGTCCGTGGTCGAGGCCGACCACATGTCCATCGGCGACCGCGAACTGGAGTTCCGCATCCTGCAGCCCTCCGGGCCGCCCACGTGGCTGCGGCTGCGCGGCCGGCTGCTGCCCGGCGGCGAGGGCCGCACCGCCCGGCTGGTCGGCACCGTCGCCGACGCCTCCACACTGCGGTCCGACGTCACCGACGTGGCCCGGGTGCAGCGCCTGGCCGCCGCCCTCGCCATGGCCGGCACCGTCAAGGACGTCGGTCAGGCCGTCGTCGCCGCCCTGCGGGTGCCGCTGCAGGCCGACCGGATCGCGCTGGCCGAGCTGGAGAACGACCGGCTGGTCGTCACCGTCCTGGACCCGCCCGAACCGGAGGCCTGGCCCGAGGTGTGGCGCAGCGAGTGGCGCACCGAGTGGCCCGACGCGCCGGTGCGCGCCATGCCCACCCTGGCCGCCGCGCTGCGCGAGGGCCGCGCCCGGATCTGGCCCGCCGGCAGCCCGCTGGAGCCGGCCCTCGCCGAGGTCGGCCCGGGCGGCCTGGCCGTGCTGCCGCTGCCGGCCGGCGGACGCATGGCCGGCGCCTGTCTGATCGGCTGGGACAGTCCGCACGAGTTCGCCCCCGACGAGCGCGCCCTGCTCACCGCCTGCGCCGGCCTCGCCGGCCAGGCCCTGCTGCGGGCCCACGCCTTCGACGCCGAGCACGAACTCGTCGGCATGCTCCAGCGCACCCTGCTGCCCCGCCGCCTGCCCCGGCTGCCCGGCGCGGTCGCCGTCGCCCGCTACCTGCCCACCACCGCGGGCCTGGAGGTCGGCGGCGACTGGTACGACGTGATCCCGCTCGCCGACAACCACGTCGCCCTGGTCATCGGCGACGTGCAGGGCCACAACGCGGGCGCCGCCACCCTGATGGGCCAGATGCGCACCGCGCTGCGCGCCTACGCCGCCGAGGGCCACGCCCCGGACGTGGTCGTCTCGCACGCCAACCGGCTGCTGCTGGACATGGAGACCGACCTCTTCGCCACCTGCGCCTACGTCGACGTGGACATGGAAGAGGGCACCGCCTGGTGCGTACGCGCCGGTCACCTGCAGCCGGTCCTGCGGCACCCGGACGGCACCGCGGAGATCCTGCGGGCCGAGGGCGGCCCGCCGCTCGGCGTGCTCGCCCAGGCCGAGTTCCCGATGACCCCGCTCCGCCTCCAGCCCGGCACGGTACTGGCCCTGACCACCGACGGCCTGGTGGAGTCCCCGGACGCCGACATGGACACCGGCATGGACCGGCTGGCCCGCCGGCTGTCCGCCGCCGACCCGGCCCACCTCGGCCTCGTCGCCGACGCCCTGCTCGCCGGCGCCCACCGCGCCGACGACGTGGCGCTGCTGCTGGTGCGCTACGACGGCATGGCCGTACGGCCGTTGCGGGAGAGCTGGACGGTGTGGCGGGTGCCCGAGGCGGTCCGGCACGCCCGCCGCTTCACCCGGCGCACCCTGCGCACCTGGGGCGTGTCCCAGGACACGCTCGACGCGGCCCTGCTGGTCGTCTCCGAACTCGTCACCAACGCCCTCGTGCACACCGGCGGGCAGGTCCGGCTCGACCTCAGCCTGGTCAACCACCGGCTGCGCCTCGCCGTGGCCGACGCCTCCCCGCGCAGCCCGGTGAAACCCACCAGCATCGGCTGGGAGGCCACCGGCGGGCGGGGCATCCTGCTGGTGGAGGCCGTGTCGGCGGCCTGGGGGACGGTACCGGTCAGCGGTGGCAAACAGGTCTGGGCGGACCTGGTCCCCGACGGCTGACCCCCACTCGGGTGCGGGTGGGAACCGTTCAGACATGCTGGGGAGGCGTGCTCCGGCCGCCGTGCCTAGGGTCGGTTGATGTGGCACACACCTTCGAAGAGCTGGTGCAGAAGCAGCGCGCGGCCGAAGCGGCCCGCATCATGGTCGAGGAACTGCGCGACACCTACGGGCCGCCGGCCGAGCGACGGATGACGGGCGCCCAGTCGGGCACCTACGAGACCGCCCTGCGCGCCTGGCGGGACCTGGCCCGTGACGCGCAGACCGCGGTGAGCGAGTACGCCAAGGAGACCGGCCGGTCGCGGAGCGAGGTCGAGGCCGAGGTGGAACGCGCGGCGTCCCGGGACGACCGGTGAGACGCGGCACCCGCCGTGCCCCGCCGGCCCGGAGAGCCGCACCCGCCTTTCGCCGGCAACGGCAGCCCGGGCCGGGCGGGTTCGGCGGGGATGCCGAGCGCCGCGGATGCCGGTACCGCTGGTGGACCGGGCAGCGTGGCCGAGGCCTCTGGCGGTGACCGGGGGGCCGGTCACGCCACGCGCCGCAGACACCTGGTCGTATCCGGCGCCCGGGCGGGTACCCGGCGGTCATGAACTCTGCCATGTACCAAGCGGCCACCGGCCCTCAGGTGTTCGGATACGCCCTGATCCTGCTCGCCGGGCTGGCCTGTGTCGCGGGACTGATCTGGGCCTTCCGGCTGGGCATCAAGGTGCGCGAGCGGGAACCGGCGCCGCCGCGCCCCGAGGAGCAGCCCAGGATGCCGGCGTCCGGTCCCGTCCACGAGACCCTCGAGGTCCGTGAGCCCGACGAGGTGCCCCGCGCGGCGGACGGCGGCGACCGCCTGACCCCGCACCAGCTCGGCAACGTCGGCAGCAAGCGCGCCGACGACCAGAGCCGGCCGCGCTGGTCGCCCGGTTCCAGCGGGTCCTTCGGTGGCGGAGGCGGCGGCCGGACCTGAACCGCCGCGGCCCGTGTTTGCGGGCCGGGCCGCCCGGGGACCCGGTCCGGCACGGATTCCCGGCCCGGGCCCGTGCCCGGCGAACGGCCCTCCCCGGCGGGCGGGCCACAGAAGGAAGATGAGCGACGTGACCGCGCATGCCAGCGAGAAACCGGCCGTACCCGACGCGGAGACGGGCTGGGCCGCCGCCCGCCGCCTGCGGAACCGGGGAGTGCGCACCTGCGTGCCCGCGGTCCTCGACGGCGCCCCGCTGCGGGGGCAGGGACCGGACACCGAGGACAACATCGTGCGCGGTGAGGACTGACCCCGGGGCTCAGCCCCGGGTCGTGGCGAGCAGTTCCCTGATGCGGGCGGCCGTGCCGGTCTCGCCGAGCCGTGGGAAGATCCGCTCGACGCTGTTGGCGTGCGCCCCGGCGTCGGCGTCGGCCATGGCGTCCGTGGCGAGCGTGACGTGGTAGCCGTGCGCGTAGGCGTCCCGGGCGGTCGACTCGACGCCGATGCTGGTGGCGATCCCGGCCAGCACGATCTGCGTGACGCCCCGGCGGCGCAGCTGGACGTCCAGGTCGGTGCCGTGGAAGGCGCTCCAGTTGTGCTTGGTGACACGGATGTCACCGGGGTGCCCGGACAGCTCGTCGACGACGGTGTCCCAGCCCTCGGGGAAGGCCAGCCCGCGCGGCCCGCGCTCGGTGCGGCCGGGGACGGCGTCCGCCCCGTCGGGCGCGAAGGAGACCCGGACCAGGACGACGGGCAGCCCGTGGGAGCGGAAGGCGTCGGCGAGCCCGGCCGTGCGCGCGACGACTTCGGGGCCCGGGTACGGCTGGGTGGGCATGGCGACGATCCCGTTCTGGAGGTCGATCGCGACGAGGGCGGTGCGGGGGTCGAGCGTGGTGAGCGACATGGGTCGGTCGGGGCCTTTCGGAGGATGCGGTCGGATTCGTGCCCGCCGGCGCGGGACGGCGCCCGCCGCTGTGCGTGGCCGGTGCGGCGCCGGGTGTCCCGCCGGGACCTGGTCGACGGCGCGGGCCCGGCGGGGGAGGGGCCGGCCCTCCGGGCGTGGGCGGTGAGCCGGCGGGGGAGTGTGGGCGGTGGCGGCGCGAGCCGGGGGGCAGGCCGCTGAGGACGGTGGCCGCCGCGCGCGGCCGGTGTGGTGCCGGGCGCGGTCCGGGCGGCCGAGCCCCGCCGTCACGGACGGGACAGCCGTTCCATCAGCTTCAGTGCCGCGAGGACCGTCTGCCGCTCCTCCTCGCTGTAGCGGTCCTGGAAGGCGCGGGCCAGCCACTCCTCCCGGACCTGCCGGTTGCCCTGGACGCGGGCCCGGCCGCCGTCGGTCAGCGTGACCAGCTGGCGGCGGCCGTCGTCGGGATCGGGGGCGCGCCGGATCAGCCCGTGCTGCTCCAGCGCGGCCAGCGTGGTCGCCATGGACTGCGGACGCACCCCCTCGGCGGCGGCGAGCGCGCTGGCCGTGGCCGCGCCGTGCTTGCCGACCAGGGTGAGCGCCGACTCCTGCGAGGGGCTGAGGTCGGCGTCCTGCGCCACCTCGCGGATGCGCCGCCGCAGCCGGCTGAAGACCACCCGCAGGTCGCGTGCGGCGCGGGCGGCGGAGTCGGAGATGTCGGCCATGCCGTCAGCCTAGGACCGGCAGCCGAAACTGTCCAGTCCAACCTGTCCAGTTCAGCCTGTCCAGTTCCGTCTGTTCAGTTTTGCCTGTCTCTTCGCCGGGGTACTCGCGGGCCCGGACAGAGCGGGACGACGGTGGACCCGGCCGAGCTGAAGGAGTACAGATGACCCCTCCGGACAGGTCCGGCCTGGAGGCGGCGCTCCGGGCCGAGGTGGACGGCGAAGTCCGCTTCGACGCGGGCAGCCGCGGTGCCTACGTGACGGACGGTTCGAACTACCGGCAGGTCCCGCTGGGCGTCGTCGTACCCCGCACCGTGGAGGCGGGCGCCCGCGCGGTGTCGGTGTGCGCGCGCTTCGACGCCCCCGTCCTCTCCCGGGGCGGCGGAACGAGCCTGGCCGGACAGTCCACCAACACGGCCGTGGTGATCGACTGGAGCAAGTACTGCACCGGGGTGATCTCCGTCGACCCCGAACGCCGCACCTGCGTCGTGGAGCCCGGCATCGTCCTGGACGAACTCAACCGGCACCTCGCCCCCCACCGGCTCCAGTTCGGCCCGAAGCCCTCCACGCACAGCCACTGCGCGCTCGGCGGCATGATCGGCAACAACTCCTGCGGCGCCTCCGCCCAGGCCTACGGCAAGACCGTCGACAACGTCCGGCGCCTGGAGATCCTCACCTACGACGGGCAGCGTGCCTGGGTCGGCCCCACCCCGCCCGACGAACGGGCCCGCATCATCGCCGGCGGCGGCCGGCTCGCCGAGATCTACGCCGGCCTCGACCGTATCGCCACGGAGTACCTGGCCGACATCCGCCGCGGCTACCCCCGCATCCCCCGCCGCGTCTCCGGCTACAACCTCGACTCCCTGCTGCCCGAGAACGGCTTCGACGTCGCCAAGGCCCTCGTCGGCAGCGAGGGCACCCTGGTCACCGTGGTGCGCGCCGAGATCGACCTCGTGCCCGTACCGCCGTACCAGTCCCTGCTTGTCCTCGGCTACGACGACATCTGCGCCGCCGCCGACGACGTCCCGCACCTGCTGGAGCACTGCTCGCCCAGCCAGCTGGAAGCCCTGGACGGGCGCATGGCCCAGCTGATGCGCGAGGAGGGCGCCTACCTCGACTCCCTCGCCGTACTGCCCGAGGGCGACAGCTGGCTGCTCGTGCAGTACAGCGGCGACAGCCAGGAGGACGTCGACGCCCAGGCGCACGCGCTGCTGCACGCCATAGGCCGCGCCGAGAAGGACGCGAACGTCGCCTTCTCCGACGACCCCGCGCGCGAGCAGAAGATGCTCAGGGCCCGCGAGGCCGGCCTCGGCGTCACCGCACGGCCACCGGACGGCCGGGAGACCTGGGAGGGCTGGGAGGACTCCGCCGTACCGCCCGAACGCCTCGGCGACTACCTGCGCGACCTCAGGCAGCTGTTCCAGGAGTTCGACTACGGCCATCCCTCCCTGTACGGCCACTTCGGGCAGGGCTGCGTCCACACCCGCATCCCCTTCGGGCTGCGCGACGCCGAGGGCGTGGCCGGTTTCCGGCGCTTCCTGGAACGCGCCGCCGACCTCGTCGTCTCCTACGGCGGCTCCCTCTCCGGCGAGCACGGGGACGGGCAGTCCCGCGGCGAACTGCTCACCCGGATGTTCGGCGAACGGCTCGTCACCGCGTTCGGCGAGCTGAAGGCGGTCTTCGACCCCGGCGACCGGATGAACCCCGGCAAGATCGTCCGGCCCAACCCGGTCGACGGACAGCTGCGGCTCGGCCCGACCTGGCGGCCGGCGACCCCGGCGACCCACTTCGGCTTCCCCGGGGACGACCACTCCTTCAACCGTGCGGTGATGCGCTGTGTCGGCATCGGCAACTGCCGAGGCCACTCCGGCGGCGTCATGTGCCCCTCGTACCGGGCCACCATGGAGGAGGAGCACTCCACGCGCGGCCGGGCCCGGCTGCTGTTCGAGATGCTCGGCGGGCACACCGACTCCGTGATCGAGGACGGCTGGCGCTCCACCGCCGTGCACGACGCGCTCGACCTCTGCCTGGCCTGCAAGGGCTGCAAGTCCGACTGCCCGACCGGTGTCGACATGGCCACGCTGAAGGCCGAGTTCATGTCCCACCACTACGCGGGACGGCTGCGTCCCATGGCCCACTACGCCATGGGCTGGCTGCCCCTCTGGGCCCGGTTGTCCCGGATCGCTCCCTCCCTGGTCAACTCGGTGCTCCACGCGCCCGGCCTGGCGCGCCTGGGCAAGCGGCTGGCCGGGATCGACGGGGCCCGTCCGGCCCCGGTGTTCGCCAGGGAGTCCTTCCTGCAGTGGTGGCGGGCGCGCGGCCGGGAGGAGCCCGACCCGGCCGACCCGCGCACCGTCGTGCTCTGGCCCGACACCTTCAGCACCTCCTTCCACCCGTCCATCGCCCGCTCGGCCGTCCGGGTCCTGGAGGACGCCGGCTTCCGGGTCGCCGTCCCCACCCGGCCGGTGTGCTGCGGCCTCACCTGGATCTCCACCGGCCAACTGCCCACCGCCAAGCGCGTGCTGCGCCACACCCTCGACGTCCTGCGCCCCTATCTGGAGGCCGGCACCCCGGTCATCGGCCTGGAACCCTCCTGCACGGCCGTCTTCCGGTCCGACGCCCCCGAGCTGATGCCCGGCGACCAGGACGCGGAGCGGCTCGCCGCACAGACCCGCACCTTCGCCGAACAGCTCGTCCACCACGCCCCCGACGGCTGGCGGCCCCCGCGGCTCGCCCGGCAGGCGACCGTGCAGACGCACTGCCACCAGCACGCCATCATGAAGTTCGACGCCGACCGGGAACTGATGCGCCGGGTCCACCTCGACGCCGAGGTGCTCGACGAGGGCTGCTGCGGCCTGGCCGGGAACTTCGGCTTCGAACGCGGTCACCACGAGGTCTCCATGGCCGTCGCCGAACAGGGCGTCCTGCCCGCCGTCCGCGGCGCCGCCCCGGACAGCCTGGTCCTCGCCGACGGCTTCAGCTGCCGCACCCAGATCGAGCAGGGCGGCACCGGCCGCCGCGCCCTGCACCTCGCCGAGGTCCTCGCCCTCGCCCTCGACGGCGGCCTGCCCGCCGACCACCCCGAGCGGCTGGCCGACCGGCCCGCCGCACCGTCCCGCACGGCCCGCTGGGCGACGACCGCCGCGGCGGCCGCCGTCGCCCTGGGTGCCGCGGGCGGTCTGCGGCAGCTCAGGAGGTAGGCGACCGTGAGCGACCAGCCGGCCGTCGAGGCCGTGGACACCGCCGTCTACACCGTGCCCACCGACTCCCCGGAGGCGGACGGCACCCTCGCCTGGGACAGGACCACCCTCGTCCTGGTCACCGTCCGGGCCGGCACCACCACCGGCCTCGGCTACACCTACGCGCCCGCCGCCACCGCCCACCTCGTCCGCGAACTGCTCGCCGGCACCGTCACCGGCCTGTCCCCGTACGACGTTCCGCGCGCCAACGAGCGGATGTGCCGTGCCGTGCGCAACGCCGGTCTTCCCGGCACGGCCGCCCAGGCGATCGCCGCCGTCGACATCGCCCTGTGGGACCTCAAGGCCCGCCTGCTCGGCCTGCCCCTGGTCCGGCTGCTGGGCGCCGCCCGCGACGACGTGCCCGTCTACGGCAGCGGCGGGTTCACCACCTACGACGCCGACCGGCAGGAACGCCAGCTGCGCGGCTGGACCGAGGAGGAGGGC
>NZ_BNBF01000016.1:7335-13847 GCF_014654935.1 Streptomyces capoamus | reverse complement strand
ATTCCCCGCGTCAAAATCAAGATCGGGGAGTCGTGGGGCACCCGGGAGGACCGCGACCTGGAACGCGTCGCCCGCGCACGGGCCACCGTCGGCGACGGCGTCGCACTGTACGTCGACGCGAACGGCGCCTACACCGCCGGCCAGGCCCTACGGATCGCGGGCCCGCTCGCCGACCACGGCGTCACCTGGTTCGAGGAGCCCGTCTCCTCCGACCACCTGACCACCCTCGCCGACGTCCGCGCCCGCACCGCGATCGACGTCGCCGCCGGCGAGTACGGCTACACCCTCGCCTACTTCGAGCACATGCTGGCCGCCGGAGCCGTCGACTGCCTCCAGGCCGACGTCACCCGGTGCGGCGGCATCACCGTGTGGCTGCGCGCCGCCGCGCTCGCCCACGCCCGCGGGCTCGACGTCTCCGGGCACTGCGCGCCCCACGCCCACGCCCATGTCGCCGCCGCCGTGCCCAACCTGCGCCACCTGGAGTGGTTCCACGACCACGTCCGCATCGAACGGCTGCTGTTCGACGGCGTCCTGGACCCCGGCGGCGGCAGCGTCACGCCAGGCGCCGACGGGGCGCCCGGCCTCGGCCTGACCCTCGTGGAGGAGCGGGCGGCGCCCTACCGGGCGCAATGAACCGGAACCCCGTTCCGCAGCCGAGTCCCGAGACCACAGGAGAAGGAGATGAGCATGTCCCCGACCGTCGTCATCACCGGTGCCAGCGCCGGCATCGGCCGCGCCACCGCCCGCCTGTTCGCCCGGCGCGGCGCCGACGTCGTCCTGGTCGCGCGCGGCGAGGGCGGCCTCTCGGCTGCGGCCGACGAGGTCGCGGCGCTCGGCGGACGGCCCCTGGTGCAGCCCGCCGACGTCGCCGACCCGGACCGGACGGAGGCCGTCGCCGAGGCCGCGGAGAGGGAGTTCGGCCCGATCGACATCTGGGTCAACTGCGCCTTCGCCAGCGTCTTCGCGCCGTTCGAGGAGATCATCCCCGAGGAGTACCGGCGGATCACCGAGGTCACCTACCTCGGCTTCGTCAACGGCACCCGCTCGGCCCTCAAGCGCATGCTGCCCCGCGACCGCGGCACCATCGTGCAGGTCGGCTCCGCGCTCGGGGAACGGTCCATCCCGCTGCAGTCCGCGTACTGCGGGGCCAAGCACGCCATCAACGGCTTCACCTCCTCGCTGCGCACCGAGCTGCTGCACCGGGGCAGCAACGTGCACGTCACCGTCGCCCAGATGCCGGCGGTCAACACGCCCCAGTTCGAGTGGGTCCGCTCCCGGCTGTCCAAGCACCCCATGCCGGTCCCGCCGATCTACCAGCCCGAGGTGGCCGCACGGGGCGTGGTCCACGCCGCCGACCACCCGGGCCGCAAGCAGTACTACATCGGCGCCACCACCGTCGCCACCATCTGGGCCAACCGGTTCGTCCCGGCGCTCCTCGACCGCTACCTGGCCCGCACCGGCTTCGACTCCCAGCAGACCGACAGCATCCCGCCCACCGGACTGGACAACCTCTTCGCACCGGTCGACCGGGAACCCGCCGACGACCACGGCGCGCACGGCTCCTTCGACGACACCGCGCACGCCCGCTCCTGGCAGGAGACCCTGGTCCGGCACCCCGCCGCCACCGCCCTCGGCGCGGGCGCCGCCGCACTGGGCGCCCTGCGCGGATACCGCCGGCTGACCTCCCGGTCCGCCTAGGCTGACGGCGTGCGCCTCCTGCTGATGTCCGACACGCACCTGCCCAAGCGGGCCAAGCGGCTCCCCGAGCAGCTGCTCGCCGAACTCCCGCGCGCCGACGTCGTCGTGCACGCCGGGGACTGGGTCGACACCGCCACCCTCGACCTGCTGGAGAGCCGCAGCCGCCGGCTGGTCGCTGTGTACGGCAACAACGACGGCCCCGAACTGCGGGCCAGGCTGCCGGAGGTGGCGTACGCCGAGCTGGGCGGCCTGCACTTCGGCGTGGTCCACGAGACCGGGCCGGCCCAGGGCCGCGAGGCCCGCTGCGCCGCCCGCTTCCCGGACCTGGACGTCCTGGTCTTCGGGCACAGCCACATCCCCTGGGACACCACCGCCCCCGGCGGGCTGCGCCTGCTCAACCCGGGCTCCCCGACCGACCGCCGCCGTCAGCCCCACTGCACCTACCTGACGGCGGCCGTCGCCGGCGGAGCGCTCACGGACGTCACCCTGCACCGGCTGCCGCCGCGGGACCGGAACGTGACATGATCACCGGGTGACTCCCGGCCCCGGCATACCCCCCGTCGTACCCGCCGGCCGGCTCGCCGCCGGTCCGCAGCCCGTGCTGGAGCTGCCCGGCGGCCTGGAACTGCGGCCCTGGCGCCTGGACGACGCCGACACCGACGCCCTGCACACCGCGGGGCGGGACACCGCGATCAGTCACTGGAACCTGTTCACCGTCGACAGCCGTGCCGAGGCGCGCGCCCGGATCGAGCGCCTGCACGCGCGCCGCCGGGCCGAGACCGGCGCGGTCTGGGCCATCGCCCCGCGCGGCGGCGGCGCCGTCGGCCTCGCCGGCCTCAACGACGTCGATCTGGCCGGCGGTACGGCCGAGATCGTCTACTGGGTGCTGCCCGCGGCGCGAGGTGGCGGCCTCGCGGTCGCGGCGGCCCGGCGGCTCAGCCGGTGGGCCCTGGCCGACCTGGGCCTGCACCGGCTGGCCCTGTGCCACTCGACGGCCAACCCCGCCTCCTGCCGGGTGGCCGAGAAGGCCGGATTCACCTTCGAGGGCACCCAGCGCAGTGCCCTGCTGCACACCAACGGCTGGCACGACCTGCACCTGCACGCCCGGGTGAGCGGGGACCCCGAGTAGCGCGGACGGGGGCCGACCGCCGGACTCCCCATGGCCCCCTGGTGGGCGCTCGCAGCCCCCTCGCGGGCTGCCCTCGAGGTCCCTCAAGAGCCCGTGCCGCCACCCGCCTCGGTGGACCCGGGCGGGTGGATCGCGCCGCTCGTCCCGCTGAGCGGCGCCCCGGTGCCGCCCCACCGCAGTGCCACGATCTCCGCCGCGACCGACACCGCCACCTCCTCCGGCGTCCGGGCGCCGAGGTCCAGGCCGATCGGGGAGCGCAGCCGGGACAGTTCCTCGTCGGTGCAGCCGGACCCGGCCAGGCGGCGCAGCCGGTCCTCGTGGGTGCGCCGGCTGCCCATCGCCCCGATGTACGCGGCCGGCCGGCGCAGTGCCTCCCGGAGCACCGGCACGTCGAACTTCGGGTCGTGCGTCAGGACGCAGACCACCGTCCGCTCGTCCGTGCGGGTACCGCGCAGGTACCGGTGCGGCCAGTCCACGACGACCTCCACGCCCTCCGGGAACCGCCGGGGCGTGGCGAACACCGGCCGGGCGTCGCACACGGTCACCCGGTAGCCGAGGAAGCCCCCGAGCCGGGCCACGGCCGCGGCGTAGTCGATGGCGCCGAACACCAGCATGCGCGGCGGTGGCGCGAAGGAGTGCAGGAACACCGTGACCGTGTCCTCGTGCCGCTCCCCGTGCGGCCCGTAGTGCCGCAGGCCGGTCACGCCGAGGGCGAGTCCGCCGCGCGCGTCGGCGGCGACGGCCGCGTCGAGCCCCCGCGTGCCCAGGCTGCCGGCGGCCGTCCGCGGCCACACCGCGAGGGTGGCTCCGCGCGGCGCCGGCCCGTCGACCACGGTGGCCGCGGTGACCGGCTCGCCCCCGGCGACGGACGCGGCCACCGCGCCGAACACGGGATCCAGGGCCGCCGTCACCGGCCGCACCAGCACGGTGATCTCGCCTCCGCAGGTCAGCCCGGCCGCGAAGGCGTCGTCATCGTCGTGACCGAACGTCTCCAGCCGGACCGCGCCGGTCTCGACGGCCTCCTGCGCCAGCTCGAACACCGCGCCCTCCACGCAGCCGCCGGAGACGCCGCCGACGACCTCGCCGTCGGGCCCGACGGCCAGCGCGGCGCCGGGTCCGCGGGGCGCGCTGCGGCTGACCGCGACGACCGTGGCCAGCCCGAACGGCACCCGGGCGGCGTACCACCGGTCCAGTACCGCGAGGATCTCACGCATCGTCCGCCCTTCGGCCGGCCCCCGCCACGGGCACCCCGTCGCACGTTAATCCGTTGGCGCCGCGGCCGCCCTTCTGCTGCACTGCACCGGTCGAGTTCCCCGCAGAACCAGGAGTCACGATGCGCGCTGCGTCCATGTCCACCCCGGTAGCCACCGCCCCCTCTCTCAAGGACATGACGCTTCGTGCACTTGCTCAACCTGGGAATCCTCGCGCACGTCGACGCGGGTAAGACGAGTCTGACCGAACGGCTCCTGCACACCGCCGGAGTGATCGACGAGGTCGGCAGCGTCGACGCCGGCAGCACCGCCACCGACACCCTCGCGCTGGAGCGGCAGCGCGGCATCACCATCAAGTCCGCCGTCGTGTCGTTCCCGCTCGACGGCGTCACCGTCAACCTCATCGACACCCCCGGCCACCCGGACTTCATCGCCGAGGTGGAGCGGGTGCTCGGCGTGCTGGACGGTGCCGTCCTGGTCGTCTCGGCCGTCGAGGGCGTCCAGGCGCAGACCCGGGTACTGATGCGCACCCTGCGCCGGCTGCGCATCCCCACCCTGGTCTTCGTCAACAAGATCGACCGACGGGGCGCCCGGGACGCGGCCGTGCTGCGCCAGATGGACCGGCGGCTCGGCGTACCGCTCGTCCCGACGGGGACGGCCGCGGGGCTCGGCACGCGGGCCGCCCGCTTCCTCCCCGGCCTGGGCCCGGCCGCGCTGGAGGCGCTGGTGGACCGTGACGACGGCCTGCTCGCCGCCTACCTCGACGGCGGTGTCCCCGCCGGCCGGCTCCACCGCTCCCTGGCGGCCCAGACCCGGAGCGGGTCCGTCCACCCGGTGTACTTCGGTTCCGCGATCACCGGCGCCGGCGTGCCCGAGCTGATCGCCGGCATCGAACGCCTCCTGCCCCGCGTGGCCGGCGACCCGCACGGCCCCCTGTCGGGCACGGTGTTCAAGATCGAGCGGGGCCCGGCGGGGGAGAAAGCGGCCTACGCCCGGCTCTTCTCCGGCACCCTGCGCGTCCGCGACCGCGTCGCGTTCGGGGACGGCCGCCGGGACACCGGCGAGAAGGGACGCGTGACCGCCCTCAGCGTCTTCGGGCACGGCACGGACACCACGGCGGACAGCGCCGGCGCGGGCCGGATCGTCAAGGTGTGGGGTCTCGGCGCCGTCCGGATCGGCGACGCGCTCGGCATTCCCCCTCGGCCGTACGAGCACCACTTCGCGCCGCCCACCCTGGAGACGGTCGTCGTCCCCGGCCCCGGCACGGACCGGCGCTCGCTGCACCTGGCGCTGACCCAGCTCGCCGAGCAGGACCCGCTCATCGGCGTCCGCCACGACGAGCTGCGGGGGGAGACCTCGGTGTCCCTCTACGGCGAGGTCCAGAAGGAGGTCGTCCAGGCCACCCTCGCCGACGAGTACGGGCTGGCCGTCACCTTCCGCGAGACGACGACCCTGTGCATCGAACGCCCGGTCGGCAGCGGGCACGCCGTGGAGTTCAACAAGAAGGGCGACAACCCCTTCCTCGCCACGGTCGGCCTGCGCGTCGATGCGGCCCCGCCCGGCGCGGGCGTGGCCTTCCGGCGGGAGGTGGAGCTGGGCTCGATGCCGTACGCCTTCTTCAAGGCCGTGGAGGACACCGTCCGCGAGACCCTCGGCCAGGGGCTGCACGGCTGGCAGGTCACCGACTGCACGGTCACCATGACGCACTCGGGCTACTCGCCCCGGCAGAGTCACGCGCACCAGCGCTTCGACAAAAGCATGTCGAGCACCGGCTACGACTTCCGGGGCCTGACCCCCCTGGTCCTTACCGAGGCGCTGCGCCGGGCCGGCACCCTCGTGCACGAGCCGGTGCACCGCTTCCGGCTGGAGGCGCCGGCCGACACGCTGGGCACGCTGCTGCCGGTGCTGGCCCGGCTCGGCGCGGTGCCGGAGAGCACGGCCACGCACGCCGCGGTCTGTGTGCTGGAGGGCACCGTGCCGGCCGCCCGGGTGCACGCGCTGGAGCAGCGGCTGCCGGGGCTGACCCGGGGCGAGGGTGAGCTAGAGACGGCCTTCGGCCACTACGCGCCGGTGACCCGGGGCACGGTCCCGGAGCGGCCGCGCACCGACCACAACCCGCTGAACCGGAAGGAGTACCTGCTGGGCTTCGTGCGCCGGGTGGGCGAGGGAGGGAGCTGACCGGTAGTCAACTTACTCCGGGGTCAGGACCCTTGACGCCGTCCGGACCTGACCGGATTGTGGTGGACATGCCGAATCTTCGGGCACGTCTGCTGGCCGTGCTGGTCGTCCTCAGCGGATCCCTGGCGGTGGCGGGCGTCCCGCCCGCCACCGCCGCCACCCCCTCCGACTCCCTGTGGTTCGACGGCGCCCCGCTGACCGTGCGGGACGGCCGGTTCACCGACGGCCAGGGCCGCGAGATCGTCCTGCGCGGCTACAACGTCTCCGGCGAGACCAAACTGGAGGAGAACGGCGGC
>NZ_BNBF01000016.1:0-7289 GCF_014654935.1 Streptomyces capoamus | reverse complement strand
CTGCCCTTCCCCTCGACCGCCGACGCCCGCAGGTCCGCGGCGGCGCTGCGCGCCCTCGGCGGCGGCAACGCGGTCCGCTTCCTGCTCTCCTGGGCGCACGCGGAACCGGTACGCGGCCAGGTGGACACCGCCTACCTGGCCGCCGCCACCGAGCAGATCCGCGCCTTCCTGGACGCGGGCATCCGGGTCTACCCCGACTTCCACCAGGACCTCTTCTCCCGGTACCTGTTCGGCACCGGCAGCTGGTACACCGGTGACGGTGCCCCGAAGTGGGCCGCCGAAGCCGCGAGTTACCCCCGGGAGTCCTGCGGCCTCTGCCTCTTCTGGGGCCAGAACATCACCCAGAACACGGCCGTGCAGAAGGCCCAGTACGACTTCTGGCACGACGCCCACGGCCTGCAGGACGCCTTCCTGGCCACCGCCCAGGCCACCATGGCCCACCTGCGCCGGAACCTGAGCGCGCAGGAGTTCGCGGAGATCGCCGGCTTCGACCCGTACAACGAGCCGTACGCGGGCGGCTACGACCCCGGGCAGACCTCCCGCGCCTGGGAACGCGACCTGCTCTGGCCCTTCTACACGCGGTTCCGGGCCCGCATGGACGCCGCCGGCTGGCAGGACAAGCCCGCCTTCGTCGAGCCGAACCTCTTCTGGAACGCCAACATCCCCGCCCAGAGGCAGGAGGGCGGCCTGCTCGACGCGGGCACGCTCGGCCCGGGCTACGCCTTCGACACCCACTTCTACGACCAGAAAGCCATCTCCGGCATCCTGATGTGGGGCAAGGCGGCCGACGGCCAGTACGCCGCCGACTTCGCCGCCGTCCGCGACCGGTCCGCGGCCGCCGGCACCGCGGCCCTGGTCGGCGAGTTCGGCCACCCCCTGGCCGGCGTGGTCGCCGACAAGGCGCCGACCGTCCTCAAGGCCATGTACCAGGCCCTCGACTCCCGCCTGCCCGGCGCCGGCTGGTGGACGGGACCGGCCGCCTCCGGTCCGGTGCTGTCGGGCACCCAGTGGCAGTGGGACCTCTACAACGGCCGCCACCACGAGCTGATGAACGGCAACCCCGGAAAGGTGCTCACCGGCGGGGACGCCTGGAACGACGAGGACCTGTCGGCGGTCCGGCTGGACGACTCCGGGAACCCCGTGCTGCGCCAGGACGCCCGCCTCCTGGACCGCCTCTACCCGGGCGCCACGGCCGGCACCGCCCTCGCCTTCACGTACGAGGACCGCTCGCGCGACGGCTCCACGACGCTGACCTGGAACCCGGTCCCCGCCTCCCTGCCGGACACGGCGGAACTGGTCGGCACGGGCCGGTACGGGCTGCTCGTGTGGCGCTCCGGCGACGGCACCGCGCCCACCGAGCTGCACCTGCCGGCGTCCTTCCCGCCCACCGCCACCACGGTCGTCTCCGACCTGGGCACGGTGTACGGCCCGCCCGTGTACACCTCCGCCACCCCGGTCGCCGTGGCCCCGGAGCCGGGCGGCACGGGCAGCCGCCGGCTGCTGCTCACCGACGCGGACTCCGGCGTCCTGCACTACGCCCTGGTCACCCAGGGCGCCACGGCCCCCTCGGCGGACCTGCTGGCCGGGGCGCGGGCCGAGCTGGCCGCGTGGGCGGCGGCGCGCTTCCCGGCGGCGGTGCGGCCTCCGGGGTGAGTGGGGGACCCCGGAGGCCGCGGACCGGCGGCGCGTCAGTTGCCGCCGGGGCCCGTCCAGTCGGCCTGCACATGGCCCAGCCTGACCCGCTGCGGGTGGTCGCCGACCGGGACCGACGTGACCTTGCGGCCGGTGGCGAAGTCGATCGCCGTCACCTGGTCGGCGCCGCTCTCGGAGACGATGCAGTCCTTGCCGTCCCCGCTGACCGTCGCCCAGTACGGTTTGGACGCCGTCACCAGCGGCCCCTCCTGCAGCGAGGCACGGTCGACGACGGTCGCATAGTCGTCCATGGTGCCCGCGACGCAGAGCTTGGTGCCCTCGGGATTCATCGAGATGCCGTGGTGGCGCGAGTCGTTGACCCAGGTCGTGCGGTCCTCGCTGGTCGCCGGGTTCTTCGGCAGGGTCTTCATCCGGGTGATCCTGTCGGTGGCGAGGTCGTACTCCAGGAAGCCGTTGAAGAACGACACCTGGAAGTACAGCGTCGACTGGTCGGGGGAGAACACGGCCGGGCGGACCGCGTCGGAGAAGTCCTTGAGCCCGAACGCGTCCAGCCGCTGCCGCATGTCGATGACCTTGACCTGCTTGTACGTCGTCGCGTCCACGACCGTGATGTGCCGGTCGCCCTTGGTCCAGTCCCAGCCGGGGGTGTCCAGGGCGGTGTTGACGTCTCCGATGGACATGTTCCAGATGTACTTGCCGTCCTTGGTGAAGACGTTCTCGTGCGGCTTGTCCCCGGTCGCGAAGGAACCGAGCTGTCTGCCGGTGCCGATGTCCAGGACGTGCACGGTGTTCGCGGTCGAGGCGGAGACCGCCACCCGGGTCCCGTCCGGGGACACCGCCATGTGATCGGCCCGGTATCCGGCGACCGGGAAACGCCAGTTGATCTTTCCGGTGGCCAGGTCGACGGAGACGACGTCCGCGAAGCTCGGCCGGGACACCACCACCGAACGGCCGTCGGGCGTCGAGTACATGTCGTCGGCGAACTGGTCGTGGCCCTCGCCGACGCTGTTGCGTATCGCCTGGAAGTAGATCCACTTGATCGGATCCGCGTTGATCTCCGCCATCCGCGCGTCCTTGTCGGGGACGACGTTGATCCGGCCGACCTTCGCGAAGTCGCCGGAGGAGCGGATGACGTCGGCGGTCCCGTCCCAGTTGTTGCCGACGAACAGCACCTCGCGCAGCCCGCCGGGGGCGGCGGAGGCCGCGGAGGCGGCGGTCGCGGGGCCGGCGGCGGTCAGGGCGAGGGCGGCGGCCACGGAGCACAGGTGCCTGGTTCTCGGGGCAGGCATGGCGGCTCTCTTTCCTCAGCAGAATCTGAAGGGGAATCTGAACACACGCGCATTCACAGTGAACTTACTGAAAAGTAAGGAGGAGGCGGCCTTCTCGACAAGATGTGTGCACGACAAGATTGGGGTGATCGGCCGGGAACGGCGGGGACGGAGGAGGACACGTGGGGGGCAGGCTCAGAGCGCCGACGGGTCGGTACGGCGGCCGGTCCGCCGAGGAACGGCAGGCCGAGCGCCGCCGTCGCTTCCTCGACGCGGCCCTGCGCCTGTTCGGCGACACCCCCGGATACCGGAGCACCACGGTCGCCGCGCTCAGCCAGGCCGCGGGCCTGTCCACACGCCAGTTCTACGAGGAGTTCCGCACCCTGGAGGACGTCCTCGCCGCGCTGCACCTGGAGGTCAACGGCTGGGCCGAACAGGCCGTCCTGGCCGCCCTCGCCACCGCGGACGGCCTGCCGCTGGCCGAGCGCGCCACCGTGCTCTTCCGCGCCTACGCCCGCGACGTCACCTGCGACCCGCGCCGCATCCGGATCGCGTTCGTGGAGATCATCGGGGTCAGCCCCCGCCTGGAGGAGCAGCGGCTCGCCCGCCGGGCCCGCTGGGTCGACCTGATCCGTGCCGAGGCGGACGCGGCCGTGGCCCGCGGCGAGGCGGCGCCGCGCGACTACCGCCTCGCGGCCACCGCCTTCATCGGCAGCGTCAACGGCCTGCTGCACGACTGGACCGCCGGCTGGGTGGACGCCACGCTGGACGAGGTGGTGGACGAGCTGGTCCGGCTGCTGCTGGGGATGCTCCGGCCGGAGGGCTGGCGGCCCGGCCGCCCCTGACCGGCCCGCCCAGGTCAACGGGGGTGCGCCCGGGTTCGGCGCGCGGGATCGGGCGGGAGCTGGTCTGCTGGTGCTGGGGACCGTCGTACCCGTACCCGTACGCGGGAGAGACCCATGAGTACCTATCGAGTTGCGCAGGTGACGGAGCCGGACGGCGCCTTCGAGCTGGTCGAGCGCGAGGTGCCGCGGCCGGGACCCGGCCAGGTGCGGATCGCCGTCGAGGCGTGCGGGATCTGCCACAGCGACGCCCTCTTCGTGAGCGGCGGGCTGCCCGGCGTGTCCTTCCCCGAGGTCCCCGGACATGAGATCGCCGGGCGCGTCGAGGAGCTGGGCGAGGGAGCGGCGGAACGCGGCCTGCAGCTCGGCGACCGGGTGGCCGTGGGCTGGTTCGGCGGCAGCTGCGGCCACTGCACGCCGTGCCGCGAGGGCGACTTCATCGTGTGCCGGAACCTGAAGGTGCCGGGCTGGGCCTACGACGGCGGCTTCGGCGAGCAGGTGATCGCACCCGTCGACGCGCTCGCCCGCATCCCCGAGGGGCTGGCCGCGAGCGACGCCGGACCGATGGCCTGCGCGGGCGTGACCACGTTCAACGGTCTGCGGCGCAGCTCCGCCCGGCCCGGGGACCTGGTCGCGGTGCTGGGGCTCGGCGGCCTCGGACACCTCGGGGTGCAGTACGCGGTCGCGATGGGCTTCGAGACCGTGGGGATCGCCCGGGGCGCCGAGAAGGCCGACTTCGCCAAGCAGCTCGGCGCCCACCACTACGTCGACAGCACCTCCGGCACCCCGGTCGCCGAGGCGCTGCAGTCCCTCGGCGGCGCCAGGGTCGTGCTGGCCACCGCCGGGAACTCCGAGGCGATCACGGCCACCGTGGACGGTCTGGCCCACCGCGGGGAGCTGGTGGTCATCGGCGCGGACACCGCGCCGCTCGGCATCAGCCCGGCCCAGCTGCTCATGACCGGCCGGGTGGTGCGCGGGCACCCGTCCGGCACCTCCCAGGACGTGGAGGACACCATGGCCTTCAGCGCCCTGCACGGCATCCGCCCGATGACCGAGCCGGTCCGGCTGGAGCAGGCCGGGGAGGCGTACGGCAAGATGCTCTCCGGTGCCGCCCGCTTCCGGATGGTGCTCACCATGGGCTGACCCGCCCGGGCGCACCGGCCGGCCCGGACGGACGGGGCGTCAGATCACCTCCGCCAGCACGTCGTCGACCGGGGTGGCGCCCACGCCGAGGATCTTCTCGGTGTCGGAGAAGTCGACGACGAACGGGTGGCCGGGCTTGGTCAGCACCTCGTGCAGCTCCGCCCAGAACGGCTCGGTGAATGCCAGCAGGGTCAGGTCGCGTTCGGTCATCTCCTCCACCCGCGGTCGCGGCGCACCCGCGAGGCCGGCGAGACGCCCGGCCAGTTCCCGCACCGACAGGGTCGCGGTGGGCACGTGCCAGGCACGGCCGTACGCCCGCTCGTCGCGGCTCGCGGCGACCAGCGTGCGCGCGGTGTCGCCGATCGCCGAGTAGCTGTGCGGCACGTCGAGTTCCTGCGGCACCAGGACCAGCCGGCCCTCCATGACCTGCCGCTGCACCATGAGGCTGAACACCGACACGGCGCCGGCGCCGTAGAACTGGGCGGCGCGCACCTCGGTGACCTTCACCCCCGAGGCGGCGGCCTCCTCCCAGATCCGTGCTCTGGTCCTGCCCTTGCGGCCGGTCGCCGTCAGGGGGAGGTCCGGCGTGAGCGGGCCGCCCACCGGCCCGTAGCCGTACAGGTTGCCCAGCATGACGTACGCGACCCCGGTCCGCCTCGCCGTGGCGAGGAGCGACGCCGACAGGGCCGGGAACTGCTCGGGCCAGAGGTGGTACGGCGGTGCGGCGGTGGTGAACAGCGTGTCCGCGCCCTCCGTCAGGCCGGTGAGCCGGTCGGTGTCGGTGGCGTCCGCGGCCACCTTGTCGATGAGCGGGTGATCGGGCCCGCCGCCCGTCCGGCTGATCATTCGCACCCGTTCACCGTCTCCGGCGAGAAGGAGAGCGGTTCTCGACGCGGCGGCCCCGCGCCCCACGATCACATGAGATGTCATGCCGACCACGGTGCCGGTCCGCGGCTCCATGGAATAGTGGCCACAATGCCATCCATCCGGAGGTTCTGGCCATGCAGGTTCCGGCCCCGCACCGCGTCGCCGCGGTCGTCGTGCCGCCCGTACTGAGCTTCGACGTCTCGATCCCGCTCATGGTGTTCCACAGCGTCGAGCACTACGAGGTGCGTGTGTGCACGGCGCGGCCCGGTCCGACGCCGACCGTCGGCGGCCCCGACATCGTGGTGCCGGACGGCCTGGACGCCGTGGCGGGGGCCGACACGGTGATCGCCGTCGGCAGCGGCGGCGAACAGGCTCCCGCCGAGGTGCTCGACGCGCTGCGGAAAGCCGCGGCCGGCGGCGCGCGCATCGCCTCGCTGTGCACGGGCGCGTTCGTACTGGCCCAGGCCGGCCTGCTGGACGGGCTGCGCGCCACCACCCACTGGGGACTGGCCGACGCCCTCGCCACCCGCTACCCGTCCGTCGACGTCCAGCCCGACCCCCTCTTCGTCGAGGACGGCGGCGTCTTCACCTCGGCGGGGGCCGCGGCCGCCATCGACCTGTGCCTGCATCTGGTCAGGCTCGACTACGGCGCCTCGGCCGCGAACGCGGCGGCGCGGCTCGCGGTCGTCCCTCCCGTACGGCCGGGCGGCCAGTCCCAGTTCATCGAGACCCCGCTGCCGCCGGAGCGCGGCACCTCACTCGCCCCCACCCGCGTCTGGGCGCTCGAACACCTCGACCGCCCGCTCACCCTGGCCGACCTGGCCCGGCACGCCACGACGAGCGTGCGCACCCTCACCCGGCGTTTCCACGCGGAGACGGGGCTGAGCCCGCTCCAGTGGCTGCTGCACCAGCGCGTCGACCGGGCGAGGGAACTCCTGGAGACCACCGGGCTGCCCATGGACCAGGTGGCCGCACAAAGCGGTCTGGGCAGCGCCGATTCCCTGCGCAAGCACCTGGTCGACCGGGTCGGCCTCACCCCCACGGCCTATCGCGCCGCCTTCGACCGCTCGTCCTCCGGCGCCTGACGCCACCAGGACCACCGCCGCCAGCAGCGCACAGCCCAGCACACAGCAGGCCAGCAGCCGCATGCGCAGCGCCCGGTACCGCGCCTCGTACGCCAGGCGCAGCTCCTCGGCGCGTTCGGCCGTGCGGCGCCACGAGAGCCCGGCCAGCGCAAGGTACTCCGCCTCGAACTGCTCCTCGATGTGGTGTCGTTGGCTGTCGGTGAGCCCGCCGAGGCGGGAGCTGAGCCGCGCCGCGGCGCTACGGCCCTCCTCCCGAGCCGCGGCCAGCAGCAGATGCCCCTCGATCTGTCTCACCAGCTCCCGCTCGTCGCGAGCCGTCACGGCGCGGTCAACTCCCGTTCCCGTACGTCCGGATGGTGCAGGTCGAACGCCGGGGACTCGCTGCGGATCCGCGGCAGGGTCACGAAGTTGTGCCGCGGCGGCGGGCAGGA
>NZ_BNBF01000015.1:228487-231312 GCF_014654935.1 Streptomyces capoamus | reverse complement strand
CCGGGCGCGCGCATGCAGATGATCGTGGTGATGAAGTTGACCGCGCCGAGGATCGTGCCGAAGCCGGAGAAGGCCAGGCCCATGACCCACAGGTCGCCGCCGAGCCCGGGGGTGCGGGTCAGGCTGGACAGCGGGGTGTAGGCGAACCAGCCGAAGTCGGCCGCGCCGTTCGCGGTGAGGAAGCCGGCGACGGCGATGAGCGAGCCGAAGAGGTACAGCCAGTAGGCGAACATGTTCAGCCGCGGGAACGCCACGTCGGGCGCGCCGATCTGCAGCGGCATGATCCAGTTCGTGAAGCCGGCGAACAGCGGCGTCGCGAACATCAGCAGCATGATCGTGCCGTGCATCGTGAACATCTGGTTGTACTGCTCGTTGGAGATCAGCTGCAGGCCCGGGCGGGCCAGTTCGGCGCGGATGATCAGGGCCATCACTCCGCCGGCCAGGAAGAAGCCGAACGACGTCGTCAGATAGAGGGTGCCGATCGTCTTGTGGTCGGTGGTCGTCAGCCACCTCACCACGACGTTGCCGGGCTGTTTGCGCCGGAGCGGCAGCTCGTTCTCGTACGAGTCCTCGGCTGCGGCCGCCCCGCCCTGGGGTTCGTTCAGGATGCTCACAAGTCGTCCGTCTCCCGATGCTCGCCGACCGCCCACGCGATGGCGTCGGTCATCCGCCATCCTGGCGGCGCGAGGGCGGCGCGGGCATCCTGAGCGGCCTAGGCGCAGCCGTTCGGATGACGGATGCACACGTTCGGAGCAACACGCGGCGGCAGGCCCGGGGTCCCGGGTCGCCGGCCCGCTGCGCCCGGACGGGGGTGGGACGGCGAGGGAGGGGCGCGTGCGCGGCCCCTCCCGGGACGGCTAGGAGTTGGGGCACTGCTTCCACGCCATGTGGTACACCGTGCTGATGTCCCCGTCCGTCGAGTCCATGGTCATGAAGCTGACCTTGTCGGGGCTCGCGGTGCCGGCGCCGACGCGCAGTTCGGTGTTGATGTTGAAGTTGCGCAGGACCCCGCAGGGCGCCCAGACCAGTTGGGCCCAGTCGGTGGAGTCGGTGGCCTGCCAGTCGTCGTTGTAGGGGCCGTTGAAGGGGTGCGTCCTGGGCACGGTGTTCGACGAGCCCTGGAAGTAGTACGACGCCTTCTGGGTGGCCGTGGCGCCGCGCTGGAGCGAGGCGAAGCCCCGGTAGTCGGCGCTGGCTATCGCGTAGGTGAAGCCCTGCGGGACGTGCACCACCAGGTTGAGCTGGCAGTTCTTGCGGAACGCCGTGGGGTCGGAGTTGCCGCCGGCCTGGGCGAGGTAGGCGCTGTAGGTCACCGTGAAGGCGGTGTTGTCCGGTGACACGGCCACGGCGGCCGTGCCGGCCGGGCAGCCCGAGCCGTTCACCGTGGCCACGTCGATGACGATCTTGTCCGGGGGCGGGTTGTCGAACGGGGACGAGGCGTGCGCGGGCAGTGCGGTGGTGAGAAGAGCGGCCACCGCGCCGCTCATGAGGAGTCCGCCGGCCATGGGTCTCTCCCGGTTGTCGAGTGGGGGGTCGCGCCTCCCGCCGTCCCCTTCCGGGGCGTGCGCCCTTGGAGAAGATGTGCGTCACCTGTGAAGGGGAGAGGGAGGCGTGGGTAGCGTAGGGACCCCCGCCCCGGGCCCGGGAGAGCGAACTCCGGCCATTCACATTGGAGTTTTCACGGCCCGGGGGCGCGCCTCACCGGTTCTGGAGGCCCGTGGGGAGCAGGGTGCGCAGGGAGGTGACGGGGTGGCCCACTTCGAGGGAGCCGAGGAGGCCGTTCAGGAGGGCCGTGCCGGGGACGGCGGTGGGGGGTGCGGGGCGCTGGGCGGCCTCGGCGGTGGGGGCGGCGGCCAGGAGTGCGGCGGCCAGGGCGGTGACACAGGCGAGCTTCTTGATCATGGCCTGACCAACGACCGCGGCCCGCGGCGGGAAACTTCCCGTCCCCCGGCCGGCCGAGCGCCGGCCCCGGGGGGCTTCCGGCGCCGTGGGCCCGGCGTCGTCCCGGTGACGGGTGCTACGGGTGCTATTGGTGCTACGGGTTCTCCCAGGCCGCCGGCTCCGCCGCCAGGGCGCGGACCGGTTCGGGCAGGGCGTCCGCCGCGAGGTCGGCGAGGGTGACGCCTTCCAGGACGCGGCGGACGTTGGCGCGCAGGGCGATCCACAGGGGCAGCAGGGGCCGGGCGGTGCCGGTGTAGGACAGCCCGGTGGGGCGTTCGCCGCGCACCGACACGATCGGGCCGTCGACCGCCCGGATGACGTCGGCCACGGTGACGGAGGCCGCGGCACGGGCCAGCCGGTAGCCGCCGCCCCCGCCGCGCCGGCTGTCGACGATCCCGGCCCGGCGCAGGTCGCCGAGGATCCCTTCCAGGAACTTGTGCGGGATGTCCTGCACGGCGGCGATTTCCTCTGCCTTCACCGGGCCGTTACCCTGCCGTACGGCCAGCTCCAGTACCGCCCGTACCGCGTAGTCCGCCCGTGCCGAGATCCTCATGGGTCCATTGTGGGGCGTGGGCGCGGGGAGAATGGCCGGACCGCGCCCCCGTACGATCGCCCGGGAGGATCCACCTTGGCGCTCAGCAGACGTACCTTCAGTGCCCTGGCCGGCTCGGCCGCGCTCGGGCTCGCCCTGGGCGGCAGCGGCGGCCCCGGCGCGCCCTCGGCGTACGCGGGCGCGAGCGCGCCGACCGGTCCGGCGCCGGCCCCGCCGCGTGCGGACGGCCGGCGGCACACCATCGGGTACGACCGCTACTCGCTGCTGGTGGACGGGCGGCGGCTGGTGCTGTGGTCCGGGGAGATGCACCCGTTCCGGCTGCCGAGCCCGT
>NZ_BNBF01000015.1:221751-228437 GCF_014654935.1 Streptomyces capoamus | reverse complement strand
CCCTGTGGCGGGACGTGCTGCAGAAGATGCGGGCGCACGGCTTCAACGCGGTCAGCATCTACGTGGCGTGGAACTACCACTCCCCCGCGCCCGGCCGGTACGACTTCACGGGCGTGCGGGACCTGGACCTGTTCCTGCGGACGGCCGCCGAGACCGGGCTGTACGTCGTCCTGCGGCCCGGCCCGTACATCAACGCCGAGGTGGACGGGGGCGGCTTCCCGGGCTGGCTGACGGCGGCGCGCGGCACGGCCCGCACCGACGACCCGGACTATCTGGCGCACGTCGACGAGTGGCTGACCCGGGTGAACCGGATCGCCCGCCGGCACCTGTTCACGCAGGGCACCGGCACGGTGCTGCTGTACCAGATCGAGAACGAGTACGACGCCCACGTGGGAGAGGCGGCCGGGCGCGCCTACATGGCCCACCTGTACCGGAAGGTGCGGTCCGACGGGATCGACGTACCGCTGTTCCACAACGACAAGGGGCGCAACGGCTACTGGACCCCCGGGTCGTTCGACACCGGCGGCGAGCGGGGCGGCTGGCTGTACGGCTTCGACGGGTACCCGTCGCCGTCCCAGACCCCGCCGGACTGGGGGCACTACGGGCCCGGCGGCGCGCACGGCGGGGCCACCGCCTCGCCGTCCACGCCCGGGTTCGTGCCCGAGTTCGGGGGCGGCTGGTTCGATCCGTGGGGCGGGGCCTGGTTCGACGGCTTGGGATACGCGGAGGCGCGGCGCACCCGGGACGCCGCGTACGAGCGCCGGTTCTACCTGACCAACCTCGCCAACGGCCTCACCCTGCACAACGTGTACATGGCCTTCGGCGGCACCTCGTGGGGCTGGCTGCCCGCGCCGGTCGTCTACACGTCGTACGACTACGGCGCCGCCATCGACGAGGCCCGCAACGTCACGGACAAGATCGCGCCGATGCACCAGCTGGGGCACCTGCTCCAGCGCGTGCCCGACTTCGCCAAGCTGGACCGGGCGGCGGACGTGCGGGCCGAGGGGCTGAAGGTGTACCACCTGACCAACCCCGACACCGGCACCCATGTGTACGTCGCCCGCAACGACGGCACGGAGCCGGTCACCACCGACCTGCCGACGGCGGCCGGCGCCCTGCCGGTCACCGTGCCCGGCAAGGACGCCACACTGGTCACCACCGGGCTGCCGCTGGGCGAGCGGACACTGAAGTACGCCACCGCCTCCCCGATGACGGTGCTGACGGCGGGCCGGCAGGACATCGCGGTGTTCGCGGGCCGGCGCGGCCAGATGGCCGAGCTGGTGCTGGACTGCCCGGTCGAGCCGTTCGTGCAGCGGCTGGACGAGGAGGCCGGCTGGGCCTACGACCGGGGCGAGCTGCATGTCAACGCACCGCTCGGACAGGGCGGGCTCACCCGGGTGCTGGTGCAGAAGGGCGAGAGCGACACCTCGCTGCTGCTGCTCTTCGCCGACGACGCCACCGCCGTGCGCCTCTTCCCCTACGACACCCCGTCCGGCACCGTCCTCGTCTACGGCCCGGCGCTGCTGCGGCACGCGGAGGTGCACGGCTCGGAGGTCCGTCTGACCGGTGACATCACCGAGCGGACCAGCATGGAGGTGTGGGGGCCGCGCGGGATCGACACCCTGGTGTGGAACGGGCGGAAGCTGCCCACGCGCGTCACCCTCTCCGGCAGCCTGATGACCACCGGGATGCTGCCGGACACGCCCGAGGTCCGGCTGCCCGAGCTGGGCGGCTGGCGGATGCGGACGGAGAACCCGGAGGCGGGCCCGGGTTTCGACGACTCCTCCTGGCGGCTCGCCGACCGCACCACGTCGTTCAGCACCACGGCCGTCCCGGACGGGCAGCCGGTGCTCTTCGCCGACGACTACGGCTTCCACTACGGGGACGTGTGGTACCGGGGCACGCTCACCGACACCAGCGGTGTCGAGGAGGTCTCGCTCGCCTACAGCACCGGCACCCAGGGCCTGCTGATGGCCTGGCTGGACGGCGAGCCGCTGGGCACCCACCGGATGCCGGTGCCGGACAAGAGCGTCACCATCCGCAAGGGCACGTGGGCGGAGACGGCTGTCTTCCCGGTGCGCGAGCGGCTGCGTTCCCCGGGCCGGCACGTGCTGTCGGTCCTGGTCCGGCGCATGCAGCACGACCAGGACGGCAAGGCGCTCGACACCCACAAGGCGGCGCGCGGGCTGACGGCGGTCACCTTCAAGGGTGCCTCGCCGAGGGTGCGCTGGCGCATCCAGGGCGCGGGCGCCCCCGACCCGGTGCGCGGCCCGCTGAACAACGGCGGTCTGTACGGCGAGCGCGAGGGCTGGCACCTGCCCGGCTTCCGGGACCGGGACTGGGAGGAGGCGAGCTTCCCGCGCGCCGCGCGGTACCAGGGCGTGACCTGGTACCGGACGACGTTCCGGCTGTCCGTGCCGGCCGACGTGGACGCCTCGGTGGGGCTGGTCCTGGACGACGACCCGTACCGTGCCTACCGCGCCCAGATCTTCCTCAACGGCTGGAACCTGGGCCAGTACATCAACAACGTCGGTCCGCAGCACACCTTCGTCCTGCCGAACGGCATCCTGCGCACCCGGGGCACCAACACCCTGGCGCTGGCGGTCCTCTCGGAGTTCACCACGCTGTCGGGCCCCGGGGCGGTCCGCCTGGCGCTGCTCGGCAGGGCGACGGGGGGCGTGCCGGTCCGGCCGGTCTGATCAGGCCAGCCTGATCACGTTCCAGGACAGCGGCTCCAGTACGGCGGTGAGGGTGCCGTCCCTGAGGGCGGTGCCCGCGACGGCGTGCGGGGTGACGCGTCCGGGGTCGGCCAGGGTGTTGCGGGCGTCGGGGTCGGCGTCCGCGAGCGCGCTGTGCTCGGTGACGGTCGTCAGCTCCAGTCCGGCGACGACGACTTCGAGGGGCAGCGGCTCGGTGCGGCCGCGGTTGACCGCGAACACGGTGACCGTGCCGTCGTCCGCGCGGACGGCGGTGGCGTGCAGCAGGTCCGTCTCGCCGTACTTCGCGGTCCGGTACGTCGGCGAGTCCACGCGGACGTCCAGCACCCGGCCCCGGCCGTACCGGGAGGCCTGCGCGAACGGGAAGAACGTGGTCTGCCGCCAGGCGGGGCCGCCGGGCTCGGTCATGATGGGGGCGATCACGTTGACGAGCTGGGCGAGGCAGGCGACGGTGACGCGGTCGGCGTGCCGGAGCAGCGCGATGAGCAGCGAGCCGAGGACGACCGCGTCGGTGACGCTGTAGTTGTCCTCCAGCAGACGGGGCGCCTCGGGCCAGTCGGAGGGGTCGATGGTCCCGGCGTGCTCCTGCCACTTCGAGAGGTACCAGACGTTCCACTCGTCGAAGGAGAGGTTGATCCGCTTCCCGGACTTCAGCCGCGCGCCCACGTGATCGGCGGTCGCGACCACGTTCTCGATGAAGGACTCCATGTCGACGGCCGAGGCGAGGAAGGAGTCCAGGTCGCCGTCGACGGGTTCGTAGTACGCGTGCAGCGAGATGTGGTCGACCAGCTCGTACGTCTCCTCCAGGACGGTCGCCTCCCACGCGGCGAAGGTCGGCATGGCCTGGCTGGAGGAGCCGCAGGCGACCAGTTCCACGCCGGGGTCCTGCCGGCGCATGGCGCGGGCGGTCTCGGCGGCGATCCGGCCGTACTCCCGGGCCGTCTTGTGACCGGTCTGCCAGGGGCCGTCCATCTCGTTGCCGAGGCACCAGAGCCGTATGCCGAAGGGCTCCCGGTCGCCGTGGGCGGCGCGCAGGTCGGAGAGGGCGGTGCCGGCGGGGTGGTTGGCGTACTCCTGGAGTTCGAGGGCCTCGGCCACGCCCCTCGTGCCCAGGTTCACCGCCATCATGGGTTCGGCCTGGGGGCCGAGCTTCCTCAGGAAGGCGATGTACTCGGAGAGGCCGAACCGGTTGGTCTCGGTGGAGTGCCAGGCGAGGTCCAGGCGCCGGGGGCGCTCCGCGCGGGGGCCGACCGAGTCCTCCCACCGGTACCCCGAGACGAAGTTGCCGCCCGGGTAGCGGACGGCGGTGACGCCGAGTTCGCGGACCAGGTCGAGCACGTCGGTCCGCAGTCCTTCGGCGTCCGCCGCGGGGTGGTCCGGTTCGTAGATGCCGGTGTAGACACAGCGGCCGAGGTGTTCCACGAAGGAACCGAAGAGACGGGGGTTGACTTCACCGACGGTGAAGGCGGGATCCAGGGTGAAGCGGGCCGGGTGCATCGTCGCCTTTCGGAAGGAGGGGCAGCGTTCCTTGTTCGACATACCGGATGATGATCGCGACTTCGAACCGGACCGTAGGTTCGCGCGGCTTCCGCGTCAATGGGCCGGGCGCGGGCTCGTGGCGGGTCGCCTGCCGCCCCGCGGTCGCCGGACGGCATGACGTGGGCACATCCGGGCGCGTACGCTCGGGACGGCCGCCACCGGCGGCGGGAAGGCCGAAGGAAGGGGACAGATGGGCTTCGGGGGTGCGCGCGCGCAGGCGCTACGCCTGGCCGCAGGACTGCGGCGCTCCCGTTCCGGCTCGTCCATGCGCTCCCTGGCCGCCGACCTGGCCGCCGCCGTCCGCGCCCGCCCCCAACCGCCCGACGGTGTCCGCGCGTTGTGCCGCGCCCTGTGCGAGGAGATGAGCGCGCTGCGCGGCGGGCGCCCGCTGGAGCTGCGCTTCGAGCGCTTCCCGGACGAGATCGAAGTCACCGGCCTGTGGGTCGAGTTCGCCGATTTCGACCTGGTCATCGTGGAGGAGCGGGCCGAGGCCGTGCAGCAACTGGTCATCCTGGGGCACGAGCTGTGGCACCTGCACGCCGGCCACCGCCACCACCACCTCACCGGGGCCGCCGCCGCCCGGGCCCTCACCGACGCGCCCGGCTGGCCGGAGGCGGCCCTGACCGTGGCCGCCCGCAACGGCTCCCGGGAGGCAGACGAGGCCGAGGCCGACGACTTCGGGCACCGCCTGGCCACCCTGTTCCGGGACCGTCTCCACGGGACCCGCCCCGCCCCGCTCGACCCCGTCCAGCGCTCGCTCGGCTACCGCGGACGGGGAGGAACGCAGCGGTGACGCAACGGGCGCTCGACCCTTCGGGGTTCCTGGGCGAGTTGTACATCTCCTTCTGGATCCCCACCGCCGTGCTCACCGCCGCCCTGGTGATCAAGCTGCCCACCATCATCCGGCTGTGGCGGGACCCGCTGCTGCGCGCCGTCGGCGGACTGCTGTTACTGGCCTGCGCGGTCTTCGTGTCCTGCACCCCCTCCACCATCGCCGGGATCAACCGGCTGACCGGCGTGCCCAACATCGCGGCGCCCTGGTGCTACTCGCTCATCACCGCGTTCTGCGGCTCCTGCCTGCTGCTCCTCGTCACCTGGCGCAACGGCCCCTCCGGCCGCTCGGCCGCCACCCGCCGGGCGAGGCGCTGGGTGGTCTCGGTCTACTCCGGGGTGATCGTCGCCCTGTGGGCGCTGTTCCTGCTCGCCGACGCCCCCGAGGAACGGCTGCGGGACCTCGACACCCACTACGCCACCACCCCGTTCATGCGCGAGGAGATCCTCCTCTACCTCGTCGCGCACGCCGTGGCCTGTCTGATCACCGCCCGGCTCGTCCGGGACTGGGTGCGCGCCGAGGGCCTGGACGTCTGGCTGCGCTCGGGCCTGCGACTGCTGGGCGCCGGCTACGTGCTGAACCTGGTCTTCGCCGCGGCCAAGCTGACCGCCGTGGCCGCGCGCTGGTGCGGCCGGGACCTGGACTGGCTGAGCACCGACCTGGCCCCGCCCGTGGCGGCCCTGTCCGCCATCCTCGTCGCCGCCGGTTTCATCCTGCCGCACGCCGGCCAGTACCTGCGCGACCGCTGGCGGGTCCGGCGGGCCCACCGCGAACTGCGGCCGCTGTACCGGCTGATGCGCACCGTGAGCGGGGAGGGCGTGCCGTTCGTGCTGCGGGCCACGCCCGAACTGCGCCTCACCCGGCGCGAGACGTTCATCCGGGACGCGCTGCTGGTGCTCGCCCGCCACATCGACACCGGACTCGGCCGGCGCTCCTACGACGCCGCGCTCGCCCTCGGCCATCCGGCCGAGCGGGCCCGCGCGCTGGCCGCGGCGGTGAGCATCCTCGCCGCCATCGAGACCAGGGCCCGTGCACCGGAGCCGGCCGGGGCGGCCGTCGGGCCCGGTACGACGCACCTGCTCCAGGAGATCGGGGCCGTCTCCCGGGCGCTGCGCCGCCCCGCGGACATCGCGGCGGTGCGCGCCCGGGCGGGCGCCCCGGCGGCGGGCGTCACCGTCCCCGAGTGAGTACGGGTGCCGGGCGTGCGCGCACGGCCGGGATCAGCCCTCGAACGCCGGCTGGGGCAGGCCCTTCCCGGCACCGGGAACCACCAGGAGGGAACCCGACAGCGGGTGCGGGGAGGCGAGCCCGGTGCGGGCCGTGGTGACGTAGAGGTCGGTCAGGCCGGGGCCGCCGAAGGCGCACGCCGTGGTGCGGGGCGTCGGCAGGGTGACGACCCGGTCCAGCTCGCCGGCCGGCGTGTAGCGGCGTACCGCCCCGCCGTCCCACAGCGCCACCCACACGCAGCCCTCCGCGTCGACCGTGAGGCCGTCCGGGAAGCCCGCGCCCTCCTCGATCTCCACCAGCGGGCGGCGGCCGCTGATGCCGCCGGCGTCGTGGTCGAAGACGTCCACGCGCCGGGTCGGGGTGTCGACGTA
>NZ_BNBF01000015.1:214837-221705 GCF_014654935.1 Streptomyces capoamus | reverse complement strand
GTACATGAGCCGGCCGTCGGGGCTCCAGCCGGTGCCGTTGCTGACCGTGACGTCGGGCAGCACGGTCGTGGCCGTCCCGTCCCCGGTCAGCCGGGACAGCGTGCCGCCGCCCGGCGTCTCGTCGTACCGCATGGTGCCGGCCCACAGGGAGCCGTCGGGTGCCACGGCGGCGTCGTTCGCGCGGCGCCCGGGCACCGGCTCGTGGCGCAGCCAGCGGAAGCCGCCGTCGGGATCCAGCAGTCCGACGCCGTCCCGCAGGTTCAGCACCAGGCCGCCGCCCGCGCGGGGCTTGGCCGCGCCGATGTGCTGGGGTGTCGTACGGACCGTGCGGCGGCCGGACACCGGGTCGTAGGTGTGCAGCCGCATGCCCAGGATGTCCAGCCAGATCAGCCGGCCGGTCGCCGGGTCCCAGGCCGGGCCCTCGCCGAGTGTCGCCTCCGCCCGCACCGCGACCTCGTACGCCGTCATGCCGCGCTCCGGTGGCCCAGCCGCTCCGACAGCTCGGCGGCGCCCTTCACGGCGAGCTGCTCCAGCTCGGCCCGGCGCTCCTCGCTCCAGCGGATCATCGGTACGGAGATGGACAGCGCGGCCACGACCTGCCCGGTGCGGTCGCGGACCGGCGCGGCCACGCAGGAGACGTCCGGGTTGGACTCGCGGTTCTCCACCGCGATCCCGTGCTGCCGGATGTCCGCCAGCGCCTCGCGCAGGGCGGCCGGGTCGGTGATGCTGTTCGGGGTCATCGCGGCCAGTGCGGTCCCGTCCGGGATCCGCGCGGCCAGCTCCGGTTCGGGCAGCGAGGCCAGCAGCATCTTGCCGACGGAGGTGCAGTGGGCGGGCAGCCGGCGGCCGGCGGCGGAGACCATGCGGACCGCGTGCGTGGAGTCGACCTTGGCGATGTAGATGACGTCGGTGCCCTCGAGGATGGCCACGTGGACCGTCTCGTCGCAGGTCTCGGCGACCGAGCGGGCCACCTGCTGGCCCTCGGCGGCGAGGTCCAGCTGCTCGGCGTAGCGGCTGCCGAGCTGGTACGGGCGCACTCCGAGCCGGTACCGTCCGGGCTGTCCGGGAATCTGCACGATGTACGACCGCGCGGCGAGCGTGGTGACCAGTTCGTGCACGGTGGTGCGCGGCAGCTGGAGCTTGCGCACGATGTCCGGGGCGGAGAGCGTCCCGTCCCCGTCGAGGAACAGCTCAAGAATGTCGAGAGCCCGGGTCACGGCAGGCACGAGGCGTCCCACGTCCGGCCCCCTCCCTTGGGTTAAGCGTCCGTTCGAGATTTCAACAGACGATCGGCATGACGAACACAGGCTAGTCATGGCGGGTGGTGCGGGCAATGGGTCGGCGAGCAGGCTCGTGGCACGGGCACCATGGACGCCATGGACCTGGACTTCCAGCTGGTGCTGCTGCGCCGCATGGCCGATCACAACCCGGACCTGGTCGACGAGGCCCGGCGGCGGCTCGGCGCGTCCGCCGGGGACATGCGGGAGGCCAACAGGCGGTGGCAGGCGATGGTCCGTTCGCCGCGGGCCCGGGGCGCCGCCTCCCGGTACCGCTCGGTCCTCGGCGCGCCGGAGTCCGTCGTCCCCCGGCGCCTCGGCGACGTCGACTGCGAGGCCCGGCGCTGGGCGCTGCCGCTCTGGCCGGCGCTGCGCTTCGAGGTGCTGGTCGGGCCGGACGGCGGGGTGTGGAACGAGTGGCTGGTCCGGGCGCCCGGGGCGGCGGCTCCCCCGCTGCGCACCCTGGAGGACCTGACGCCCTGGTCCTGCACGGTGGACGAGGCCGCCCGCGCCTTCCCGCCGGCCCGCCCGCTGGAGGGCACCGCGCCCACCCGGTGGGGGCTGGCCCTCACCGTCCCCGACCGGCAGGGCGTACGGCACGAGCTGGTCGCCGAGTTCACGTGGGGGCTGCTCCAGCGGACGGCCGTCGTCGCCTGAGCCGCCCGGCACCGGGCCCGCTCAGCCCCGCCCGGACGCCGTCGGGTCCCCGGCCGCCGCCAGGACCGCCTCCGCCACCCGCGGCAGCGACTCCGGGTGCAGCCACAGGAACAGGTTCGGCTCCACCAGTTCCAGTTCCATCAGGCGGGGCTCGCCGTCCTCGCCGTCGACCAGGTCGACACGGGCGTACAGCAGGCCGGAGGCGCCGGGTACGGCCGCCAGCGCCTTCTCGGCGACGGCGAGTTCGGCGTCGGTGGGCTGCCAGCGCTCCAGGCCGGGGTGGGGCACCTTGACGGCGTCGTACGGGGTGCCCGGCGCCAGCACGGCACCCTTGCGGCTGGCGTGCAGCAGCCGCCCGCCGAAGAACTGCAGCGCCCGCTCGCCGCGCACGTCGATGCCCGGCATGTACGGCTGCACCATCGCGGTGAAGCCCTCCGCGTGCATGCGCGCCAGGTGGCGTACCGCCGAGTCGTGTTCGGCGGGCGTGTAGCGGGCGGCGAAGCGGGCGCCCGCACCCGAGGTCGGCTTGATCACGAACTCGTGGCCGGCGGGCAGGCCGGCCGGCTCGCCCGGCGGAACGTACCGGGTGGGGACGGTGGGGACACCGGCCGCGGCCAGCTCGCCGAGGTAGCGCTTGTCGGTGTTCCAGCGCACGACGGGCGCCGGGTTGGCCAGCCGGGTCAGCGCGCCGACCCGGTCCACCCAGGCCCCGAACTCGGCGGCCCGCCAGCTGTAGTCCCAGGTCGAGCGGATGACGACGAGGTCGTAGCCGGCCCAGTCCACCGCCGGGTCGTCCCAGTACCGGGCCTGTGCCCAGGCACCGGCGTCCGTCAGCGCCCGCACCAGCGCCGGCAGGTCCTCGTCCTTGCTCGGTTCGGTTCCGGGGTCGTAGGTGGCGAGGGCTATGCGGGGCACGGCGGGCTCCCTGTCGTACGACGGTTCGGTGATCGGTGCGGTGGTGAGGCTAACAAGCGCCACGGAACCGTCCGTCGGGGACGGACCGCCGGGCGGGACCGGAGCGGGCACCGGAGCGTGACCCCGGGCGGGACCGGGGGCGGGACCCGGAGCGGGCGCGGTGCGTGGCCGCTGGTGTAGGAAGGGTGCTGTCGTCCCGGCAGTCGGCACCCGCCGACAGTAAGGAGTGCGCCGCGTGTCCTCCCTCTTCCCCGCCCTGGCGGACGGTCCGGCCGAGCGCAGCGAGCCGGGGGTCCCCCCGGACGAAGTGCGCAGGAGGGTCGCCCTGCGGTTCGGACCGCGGAGCCTGACGTACGGCGAACTCGCGGGCGCCGCCGGCGCCGTGGCCGCCAGCATCGGCCGGGCCGGCCGGGCCGGCCGGGTCGCGGTGTGGGCGACGCCGGAGCTGGAGACCGCCGTCGCGGTGACCGGCGCGCTGCTCGCCGGGGTGGCCGCGGTGCCGCTCAACCCCAAGTCCGGCGAGAAGGAGCTGGCGCACATCCTGTCCGACAGCGCGCCGACGCTGGTCCTCGCCGCACCGGGCGCGCACCTTCCGTCCGCCCTCGGCGACGTGCCCCGGGCCGACGTCGACGCGTCCGCCACCGGCACCCCGCCCGCGGACGAGACCGCGGACGGCGACCCGGCGCTGGTCGTCTACACCTCCGGCACCACCGGCCCGCCCAAGGGCGCGGTCCTGCCCCGCCGGGCCCTGGCCGCCACCCTGGACGCGCTCGCCGAGGCCTGGCAGTGGACCGGGGACGACGTGCTGGTGCACGGACTGCCGCTGTTCCACGTGCACGGGCTGGTGCTGGGCGTCCTGGGCCCGCTGCGGCGCGGCGGCTCGGTGCGGCACCTGGGGCGGTTCTCGCCGGAGGGCGTGGCCCGCGAGCTGAGGGCGGGCGCGACCATGGTGTTCGGCGTGCCGACGATGTACCACCGGATCGCGGAGGCACTGCCCGGCGACCCGGAGCTGGCCGGGGCGCTCGCCGGGGCCCGGCTGCTGGTCTCCGGCTCGGCCGCGCTGCCGGCGCACGACCACGAGCGGATCGCGGCGGCCACCGGGCGCCGGGTGATCGAGCGGTACGGCATGACGGAGACGCTGATGAACACCGCCGTACGGGCCGACGGGCAGGCCCCGGCCGGCACGGTCGGCCCGCCGCTGCCGGGTGTGGAACTGCGGCTGGTGGAGGAGGACGGCACGGAGATCGGCGCGTACGACGGGGAGAGCGTCGGCGAGGTCCAGGTGCGCGGCCCCAACCTGTTCAGTGAGTACTTGAACCGGCCCGACGCCACCGCCGCCGCGTTCACCCCCGACGGGTGGTTCCGCACCGGGGACATGGCCGTGCGCGAACCCGACGGCTCGGTCTGCATCGTCGGGCGCAAGGCCACCGACCTGATCAAGAGCGGTGGTTACAAGATCGGGGCCGGGGAGATCGAGAACGCGCTGCTGGAGCACCCGGGGGTGCGGGAGGCCGCCGTCACCGGGGAACCGGACGCGGACCTGGGTGAGCGGATCGTGGCCTGGATCGTCCCCGCGGACCCGGGATCGCCGCCCGGCGCCGAGGAGTTGGCGGACCACGTGGCCCGGCGCCTGGCCCCGCACAAGCGTCCGCGCGTCGTCCGGTACCTGGAGGCCCTCCCCCGCAACGACATGGGGAAGATCATGAAGCGGGCACTGGCCGATGCCTGAGCGGCTGTCCGCGCGGGAGACGCTGGCGCTGGTCGCGGACGCGGACACCTTCCGCGAACTGCCCGCGCCGCGACGGGACTCCCCGCCCGACGGTCCTCTCGGCTGGCAGGGCTACAACGCCTCCCGCGCCCGGGCCGCCGCACACACCGGCGAGCAGGAGTCGGTGGTCTGCGGCACCGCGAGCGTCGAGGGCACCCGGGCCGTCCTGATCTCCTTCGAGTTCGGCTTCCTGGGCGGCTCACTGGGCCGGGCCACCGGGGACCGGCTGGAGGCGGCGTACGCCCACGCCCGCGCGCACCGGCTCCCGGTCGTGCCGCTGATCGCGACCGGGGGCAGCCGCATGCAGGAGGGCATGCTCGCGCTCACCCAGCTCCAGCGGGTGGCCCGCCAGTCCGCGCTCACCCGCGCGGCCGGCCTGCCCCAGATCGCGGTCCTGCGCGATCCGACCACCGGCGGCGGCTGGGCCACCCTCGGCGCCGGCGCGGACGTCGTCCTCGCCCTGCGCGGCGCCCAGGTGGGTTTCGCCGGCTCCCGGGTCCGGCCGCCCGGCGCCGACCCGGCCGCGTACACCGCGCGGTCCCAGCTGGCGGCGGGCTCGGCGGACGCGGTGGTGGAACCGGCCGGGCTGAGGCACACGCTGGGGACGTGGCTCGGGCTCCTCGCGGGGCGGGCGACGGGAGCGGGGACCGCCGCGCCGGCCGGTGACCCGGCCGGCGCGCGTCCGCCGGAGCCCGCCCCCGTGCCGTTCGCGCTCGGGCCGGCCGAACGGCCCCGCAGCGGGTGGGAGGCCGTCGTCCGGGCCCGGGCCAGTGAGCGGCCGCGGGCGCGGGCGTACCTGGACGCCTACTTCGGCCGGCGGGAGCTGATCAGCGGTGACCGGTGCGGCGGGGTCGACAGCGAGGGGATCCTCTGCGGGTTCGGCGAACGGGACGGCCGTACCGTGGCGTTCGCGGCGCAGACCGGGACGGCGACCCGGCCCGCCGGGTACCGCACCGCCGCCCGCCTGATCCGGCTGGCGGACCGGCTCGGCATCCCGGTGCTCACGCTGGTGGACACCCCGGGCGCCGCGAACGACGCGGAGGCCGAGCGGCAGGGTGCCGGCGCGGCGATCGCCGAGGTGTTCGGCGCGGTGGCCGCCGCCCGGGTGCCGATCACCACCCTCGTCATCGGCGAGGGCGGCTCCGGCGGCGCCCTCGCGCTGGCCGCGCCCGGCAACACCTGGGTCACCCCGGACAGTTACTTCTCGGTGATCGCACCGGAACTCGCCGCGGCCATCCTGAAGCGCCCGCCCGAGGAGGTGGAGCCGACCGCGGACCAGTTGCGCGTCCGGCCGCAGGACCTGGTGGAGCTGGGAGTGGTCCGGGGCATCGCCGGCCACCCCCCGGCCCGGGCCACCGCACCGCCGGCGCCACCGCCCGCGTGACCTCGCGCGCCGCCTGTCCGGGGAACGGCGGACAGGTCATCCCCCGTGCTCCACAATGGAGTTGCTCGTCAGTCACGCGTACGGGGGGTCGGTCGACGTCATGAACAGGCTGGTGGAGTTCACCACGGAGGACGGCGCCGTGGTCGTCGTGGAGAGCGCGGACACCGTGGGCGGCGCCAAGCTCGTCTCCCGCGGCGACGGCCCGGCCGTCCAGGCCACCCGCACCTTCGAGGGCGCCCTCGACGGCGTGCGCGCGGCGGCCCGGTCCGCGCTGCGGGTCTTCCGCGACGGCAGCCTGCGGCCGGACTCGGTGGAGATGGAGTTCGGGGTGAAGCTGAGCGCCGAGGCCGGCGCGGTCATCGCCAAGGGGGCGGCGGAAGGACAGCTGGTGGTGCGCCTGACGTGGTCCTCGGAGCGTCCGGCCGACGGGTGACCGCGCCCGGCGGCACCCCGCCACGCGACACGCCGGTACGCCCCCCGGAACCCCCCGTTCGGCGGCGCCCCGCCCGGCCCTCTCCAGCGGGCGCCCGCCGCCCGGCCCCGCACAGGATGCTCTCAGAGGCCCGCCGACCGGACGACGCCTGAAGGCCCGCGCACTCGGGAGGATCCGCCGTGACCGTCAGCCTGGAGCAGTTGCGCCGCTGCCACTTCGCCGTCGACCTGGGTGCGGCCCGCACCCGGATCTACGTGAAGGGCGCCGGCCTGGTCGTGGACCAGCCCTCGGCCGCGGCCGTGAACACCCGGACCGGCGGACTCATCGCCGTGGGCGAGCTCGCCGAGACGATGACGGGGCGCACCCCGGACTACATCAGGGTCGTACGGCCCGTCTCCGGCGGCACGGTGGTGGACATCGAGATGGCCCAGCGG
>NZ_BNBF01000015.1:213894-214791 GCF_014654935.1 Streptomyces capoamus | reverse complement strand
ATGCTGCGGCACCTCCTCGGTGACAAGATGCGCCGGGCGCTGCGCCGAAAACCCCGGCTGCGCGCGGCGGCCTGCGCCCCGCACGACGCCGATCCGCTGGCCCAGCGGGCGACGATCGAGACGCTGGTCGGGCTGGGGGCCCGACGGGTGGAACTGGTCGACACGCTGATCGCCGCCGCCGTGGGGTGCGGGCTGCCGGTGGAGCGGCCCGAGGCCACCATGGTGCTGGTGTGCGGGGCGGCGGCGACCCAGGTCGCGGTGCTGTCGCTGGGCTCGATCGTGACCGCCGAGCGGATCCCGGTGGGCGGAGAGGCCGTGGACCACGCGATCGTGCAGCACCTGCGGCACGCGCACGCGCTGATGCTGCCCAGCCAGTCGGTACGGCCGCTGCAACTGGCCCTGTCCGGCAACGGGCTCACCCCGCACGGGCCGGCGTCCACCGAGATCCACGGCCGGGACGTGGCGACGGGGCTCGCGCGCAGTGTGCGGGTGGACACCGCCGCGGTGCGCGACGCGATCCAGACCCCGCTGACGGCCGTCCTGGACGCCATCGGCAAGGTGCTGCGCGACTGCCCGCCCGATCTGGTGGCCGACCTCGCCGACCGCGGGATCGTGATGGTCGGCGGTTCGGCGCGGCTGCCCGGGTTCGACCAGATGCTGCGGCAGGCCACGGGGATGCCGGTGCACATCGCCGAGCGGCCCGACGTGTGCGCGGCGGAGGGCCTGGGCGCCATGCTGGAGGGCCGCATCGAGCCGCTGGTGCTGAACCCGCTCGCCGCCTGAGGGCGCCCCGGCGGCCTCAGCGGCGCAGGTAGGAGCGGACCGTCGTGCCCTGCGGGCCGGTGTGCGTGCGCACCAGGTCGGACAGCAGGTTGACGAGCAGCAGTCCGCGTCCAC
>NZ_BNBF01000015.1:212501-213633 GCF_014654935.1 Streptomyces capoamus | reverse complement strand
CAGGTTCTCCAGCGCGAGGCCGGCGAGGCCCAGCCGGGCGCCGTGGCCGGTGGCCAGGTGCCGGACGGCGGACAGGGTCCCCTCGTCGAAGGCGACGGCGAGCACGTCCGGGCCGGTGCCGGGGGCGGCGGGCAGCGGCTCGTTGTAGCGGGCGACCACGCCGTCGGGGTCGTAGGCCGCGCTGGCGCGTTCGGCGGCGGAGCCGGCGGGGATGACGACGGGGTGGGTGGCGTGCGCGTCGGCGAGGGCCCGCTCGTCCAGGCGTGAGGTGTCGTAGGGGCACAGGATGGTGACCGCGCGGCCCCGGAACGCCGCGTTGATCAGTGCCTCGTGCTGGGCGCAGGCCGGGTACTCGGCCGGGCTGCGGTCCGCCCAGACGGGCTCGCCGATGATGTGGACGCGCCGGCCGGGCGGCTGGGTGTCGGCGAAGGCGCGCAGCACGCCGGGGATGATCCGGCCGGGATTGCGGCCGGCCTCGCGCATGTCCAGGAAGCGGACGGTGGCGCCGTCGGCCCCCAGCTCGTCCTGGATCAGCCGCAGGTTGTCACCGGGCACCGCGATCGCGACCGGCTCGTCCGCCGCGAGCGCCGCGCGGACGAAGGGCACGGTGCCGGCCAGGTACTCCCCCGCGTCGCCGTAGAACAGCGCGGGGTGCACGAACGGGTCCGCGGGGCACGGGGTTTCGGACGTCCCGGTCGTCACGTCGTCACCTCGATCCCCGGCAGACCGGGCCACAGCAGCTCCAGTATCCGCGGTACCGCGTCCGGTGGCCGGTCCAGGACCAGCCGGCGCCGCCCGCCGAGGCCGCGGGCGGCGTCCGCCAGCGCCCCGACGCCCGCGACGTCGACGAAGGTCAGCGCGGAAAGCTCCAAGTAGTACACGTCCTCGCCCTCGCGTACGGCCCGCTGCAGCGCGCGCTCCCAGATGCCGCGCGTCGGCAGGCTCACCTCGCCCGCCGCCCGGAACCCGGTCCGCCCGGTCAACGGGTGCACGTCGAGCCTCGGTGCCGCGGGCATGGGCTCGGCGGCGGCCGGCAGGCTGCCCGCCGGCTCTGGTCCGCTCATGTGGTCTCCCGGCCGCGCAGGTACATGAACCCCCAGTATGCGCCTTGCCCGGCCGACCGGACGCACGT
>NZ_BNBF01000015.1:212244-212464 GCF_014654935.1 Streptomyces capoamus | reverse complement strand
CGGGCCGGGCACGGGGAGGGCGGACGAGGGCGCAGGGGGGTGATCGGCTCGTGCCGGCCACGCCCGGCGGGACCGCCGGCGTGGACCGCCGGCTCAGTACGGCAGGATGCGCCCGGAGGGGGTCCTGCGGTCGATCTCCTGCCCGCGCGGCGCGGCGGGCCGCCGGCTGACACGTACCCGGATCCGACGGTCCATGACGCCCTCCTCCTGCCGACACGGC
>NZ_BNBF01000015.1:209643-212203 GCF_014654935.1 Streptomyces capoamus | reverse complement strand
CCGGCGCGAGGCCGGTAGGAGGTCCGTGCCCAGGAGTTGACCGGTTCAAGCCTGGCGGGGCCAAGTCGTAGACACGGGCGCCGGTTGACGGTACGTCCGGTCACGGGGCCCCGCTATCGGGTCAGGTACCGGACGAGGACCGGGTCGAGTTGGGCCAGCCAGGCGGTGAGCCGGGCCTTGCGGCGGGCGTTCAGCTCGCAGGAGTACACGCCTCCGTCCCACAACCGCACGGTGAGGGTGAGACGGTTGCCGCGCCAGTGGCGTTCGACGTGCGCGATCTCGTCCCAGCCGAAGTCGGCGGTGACGCCCGCGACTTCGAGGAGCACTCCGGCGGCGTTGACGATCGCGCCGGCCTGCGTGTCGGCGAGCACGGCCTCCGGGCTGCCGTACGGGACGGGCGGTCCGAAGCCGGGCGGCGCGGGCAGGTACGGCGGCGTGGCGGCCGGGACGGGCTGCTGGTGGTACGGGAGCGCGGCGGGCGGCACGGGCAGGTGCGGTGGTGTCGCGGGCGGCGGGGGCGGCGCGAACGCCTGCGGGGGTGCGGCCGGGAGGAGCGGGGCCGCGGTGACGGTCGGCGGGTACGGCGGTGCCGCCGGCCGGGCCGGTGCCGGTTCCGTGAGCCGGTCCAGCAGCGCGGCGGGCGTCGGCCGGTCCGCGGGCTCCTTCGCCAGGCAGGCCGAGACCAGGTCCGCCAGTCCGGCCGGTACGGCGGACAGGTCCGGCGGCTCGTGCACCGAGCGGTACATCAGCCCCATCGGGGTGCCCTCCCCCCAGGCGCTGCCGCCCGCCGCGGCGACCAGCACCGCACCGAGGGCGAACACGTCGGCGGCGCCGGTGACGTCATGACCGAGGGCCTGTTCGGGGGCGAGGAAGCCGGGGGTGCCGAAGGCGGTGCCGGTGGCGGTGAGCCGGGTGGACTCCACCGCGCGGGCGATGCCGAAGTCGAGGACGCGGGGCCCGTCGGCGGCCATGACGATGTTGCCGGGCTTGAGGTCGCGGTGCACCAGGCCGCAGGAGTGGATGGACTCCAGCGCCTCGGCGAGGGCGGCGCCCAGGGCCCGCAGCCGCGGTTCGTCCATGGCGCCCTCGGCGGCGAGCCGGGCCGCGAGGGTCGGGCCGGGTATATAGGCGGTGGCCAGCCAGAGCGGGTCGCCGTCGACGTCGGCGTCCACCACCGGCGCGGTGTGGAAGCCGCCGACGGCACGGGCCGCCTCGACCTCGCTGCGGAACCGCTCCCGGAACACCGGATCGGCGGCCAGTTCCGCCCTGGCGACCTTCAGGGCGACGGCTCGTCCGCCGCGCGTCCGTGCGAGGTGGACGGTGCCCATGCCGCCCTCGCCGAGCCGGCGCTCGACAAGGTATCCCCCGATGCGTTCCATGCGCTCCAGTATGGCGGCCGGACCTGACCCGTCCATGCCCGGAGAGGATCGGCGGCGGAATGCCGTAACCCCCGCCCAGGGGCGGGGGTTATCCATGCGGCACTGGTGAAAACGTTCCTGCACCCATGGCTGACGGTGGGGCGGGTGGGACTCGAACCCACGGCCGACGGATTATGAGTCCGCTGCTCTAACCGGCTGAGCTACCGCCCCATAGCGGCGTGTCGCGTACAAGTGTGCGCGCCGTCTGCCGCAGCATAGCCGCTCATACGATCTCCTGCCTCGGATGGTCGGCTTCCGCGCCTGCTCATGACCTCGAGGACTGCACCGCGGGGCACGGCGGTTCCCGCGGACATGAAAAAGGACCCCTGAGGGGTCCTCGTTCAGCGCTCCCCCGACTGGACTCGAACCAGTAACCTGCCGGTTAACAGCCGGCTGCTCTGCCAATTGAGCTACGGAGGACCGAAGCTCCCCCGACTGGACTCGAACCAGTAACCTGCCGGTTAACAGCCGGCTGCTCTGCCAATTGAGCTACGGAGGATCGCTTCGTTGCATCGAACGTGGCTACCTGGGTATTCGCCAGGGGGCGGGCGCTCGCTGCGACACATACATTAGCGCAAGCAGGGGGGTGCTCCGCCAATCGGTTCCCCTCGGCGCCAGCGACGCACCAGAGACCTACACACGGGAAGGGTGGCAGCCATGCGCTACCGGCTCACGTTCCTCGCCGGACTGGCCCTCGGTTACGTACTCGGCACGAGGGCCGGACGCGAGCGCTACGAGCAGCTGAAGAGGTCGGCCCGGCAGATCGCGCAGAACCCCGCGGTCCGCAACACCGCCGAGACCGCCGCTCAGCAGGGCCGCTCCTACGCGGGCAAGGCCTTCCACACGGTGAGCGACCGGGTCGGCGACCGCGTGCCGGCGTCCGTCGCCCAGCGGGTCCGCTCCCTGCGGGACCGCAATGTCAACGGCACGGGCGGGGACGACTGGGGCACCAGCAACACGTAAGGACGGGCGCCCGCGCCCGGCGCGCCACGGTCACCCCCGCCGATACGGCAAAATTCCTTGGCATGGGGATAGTCGCCGGCTTGGACAGCTCACCGGACTTCACGCGCATCGTGGTCTGCGACGCAGACACCGGTGCCGTCATACGGCAGGGGTACGCCCCGCACCCGGTGGAGGGGCGC
>NZ_BNBF01000015.1:204608-209608 GCF_014654935.1 Streptomyces capoamus | reverse complement strand
CCGAGCGATGTCGACCCCCAGGCCTGGCTGCTCTCGCTCGGGGAGGCCGCCGGCGGCGGCCTCCTGGAGGGCGTGCAGGCCATCGGGGTGTCGGCGCAGCAGAACGCGGTCGTGCCGCTGGACGCGCAGGGCAACACCGTCCGCCCCGCCCTGGTCGGCGGCGACAAGCGCGCCCAGGTGGCGGCGGCGGACCTGGTGGACGCGCTGGGCGGCAAGGAGGCCTGGGCGCAGGCGGTCGGCTGCGTCCCGCAGGCGGCCCAGCCGGTCACCAAGCTGCGCTGGCTGGCGAAGAACGAGCCGGAGAACGCGCCGCGCACGGCCGTCCTGCTGCAGGCCCACGACTGGCTGGTCTGGCAGCTGCTCGGCCGTCCGGTGCGCAGGACCACCGACCGGGGCGGGGCGTCCGGCACCGGGTACTGGTCGGCGGCCACCGGCGGCTACCGGCCCGACCTGGTCGAGCTGGCGCTCGGCCACCAGGCGATGCTGCCGGAGGTGATCGGTCCGTCGGACGCGGCCGGTACGACCCCGGAAGGCCTGCTGATCTCCGCCGGCACCGGCGAGACCATGGCCGCCGCGTTCGGGCTGGGGATCGGCCTCGGGGACGCGGTGGTGTCCCTCGGCGCGTCCGGCTCGGTGATGGCCGTGCACCCGGAGGCGCTCGCCGACCAGTCCGGCATGATCACCTCCCTCGCCGACGCCACCGGCATGCACCTGCCGGTCGTCACCACCCTGAACGCCGTACGCGCCCTGCGCGGCACCGCCGAACTGCTGGGACTGCCGGACCTGGAGAGCCTGTCCGAGCTGGCGATGAAGTCCACGCCGGGGGCGCACGGGCTGGTGCTGCTGCCCTATCTGGAGGGCGAGCGGACGCCGAACCTGCCGCACACCGCGGGCACCCTCGCGGGGCTGCGGCGCGAGTCGATGAAGCCCGAGCACCTGGCGCGGGCCGCCTTCGAGGGCATGCTGTGCGGGCTCGCCGACGCGCTGGACGTGCTGCGCGGGCGGGGCGTGGAGGTGCGCCGGATCTTCCTGCTCGGCCCGGCCGCCGAGCTGCCCGCCGTGCAGGCCTCGGCGCCCTCGCTGTTCGGTGCGCAGGTCGTCGTACCGCAGCCCGCGGACTACACGGCGATCGGCGCGGCACGGCAGGCCGCCTGGGCGCTCGGTGTGTCGCAGGGCACACTCGACCCGCGGACCCCGCCGGCCTGGCAGGGCGCGGCGGCACAGGTGCTGGAGCCCGGTGAGGAACTGCCCGTGGGGCAGGCGGTGCGGCAGCAGTTCACCGCGGTGCGCGAGCAGACCCACCCGGGAGCGTTCCGGCCCTGAACCCGCCGGGGTTAATCGGTGGGGTAACGCGGGCGGAGTGTCCGACGATAGGGGCCAAGGGCAACCGACCAGCCCCTGTCGTCGACTCCGAGAGACGTAGCGTGCTCATACGACTTCTGCGGACCTATCTCAGGCCCTACAAGAAACCCATCGCCCTCCTGGTGGCGCTGCAGTTCCTGCAGACCTGCGCCACCCTCTACCTGCCCACCCTGAACGCGGACATCATCGACAACGGTGTCGTGAAGGGCGACACGGGGTACATCCTCACCTTCGGCGCCCTGATGATCGGCATTTCCCTGGCGCAGGTGGTGTGCAACATCGGTGCCGTGTACTACGGCGCCCGGACCGCCTCCGCGCTCGGCCGGGACGTGCGCGGGGCCGTCTTCGACCGGGTCCAGTCCTTCTCCGCGCGTGAGGTGGGTCACTTCGGGGCGCCCTCCCTCATCACCCGTACGACGAACGACGTGCAGCAGGTCCAGATGCTGGCCCTGATGACGTTCACCCTGATGGTGTCGGCGCCCATCATGTGCGTCGGCGGGATCGTGCTGGCCCTCGGCCTGGACGTGCCGCTGTCGGCGGTGCTGGTCGCGGTGGTGCCGGTGCTCGGCGTCTCCGTGACGCTGATCGTGCGCCGGCTGCGGCCGCTGTTCCGGTCGATGCAGGTGCGGCTGGACACGGTGAACCGGGTGCTGCGCGAGCAGATCACCGGCAACCGGGTGATCCGCGCCTTCGTCCGGGACGAGTACGAGCAGGGCCGGTTCGGGAAGGCCAACGCGGACCTGACCGAGATGCAGCTGGCCACCGGCCGGATGCTCGCCCTGATGTTCCCGATCGTCATGACGGTGGTGAACCTGTCGTCCATCGCGGTGGTGTGGTTCGGCGCCCACCGCATCGACAGCGGCCGGATGGCCATCGGCGACCTCACCGCGTTCCTCGCCTACCTGATGCAGATCGTCATGTCCGTGATGATGGCCACCTTCATGTTCATGATGGTGCCGCGCGCGGAGGTGTGTGCCGAGCGCATCCAGGAGGTCCTGGAGACCGATTCGAGCGTCGTGCCGCCGACGGCCCCCGTCACCGCCCTGCGGGCCCACGGGCACCTGGAGATCCGGGGCGCGGGCTTCCGCTACCCGGGTGCCGAGGAGCCGGTGCTGAAGTCCATCGATCTGGTGGCCCGGCCGGGTGAGACCACGGCCGTGATCGGCTCCACCGGCAGCGGCAAGTCGACGCTGCTCGGACTCGTCCCCCGGTTGTTCGACGCCACCGAGGGCGAGGTCCTGGTCGACGGCGTGGACGTCCGCGAGGTCGACCCGGAGCTGCTCGCCGGCACGGTGGGCCTGGTGCCGCAGAAGCCGTACCTGTTCGCCGGCACCGTCGCCACCAACCTGCGGTACGGCAACCCGGACGCCACCGACGAGGAACTGTGGCACGCGCTGGAGGTGGCGCAGGCCAAGGACTTCGTGAGCAGGCTGGAGGGCGGCCTCGACGCGCCGATCGCGCAGGGCGGCACCAATGTCTCCGGCGGTCAGCGGCAGCGGCTCGCCATCGCCCGCACCCTGGTGCAGCGCCCGGAGATCTACCTCTTCGACGACTCCTTCTCCGCGCTCGACTACGCCACCGACGCGGCCCTGCGTGCCGCGCTCGGCCGGGAGACCGCCGAGGCGACCGTCGTCATCGTCGCCCAGCGGGTGGCGACCATCCGGGACGCCGACCGGATCATCGTGCTGGACGAGGGCCGGGTGGTCGGCTCCGGCCGGCACGCCGAGCTGATGAGGACCAACGAGACCTACCGGGAGATCGTGCTCTCCCAGCTGACGGAAGCGGAGGCCGCCTGATGGCCGGGCCCATGGGACGCATGATGGCCGGGGGCGGCCCCGACCAGCGCTCGATGGACTTCAAGGGGTCGGGCAAACGGCTCGTCGCCCGGTTCCAGCCGGAACGGCTCACGATCTACGGCCTGCTGCTGTGCGTGCTCGTCAGCGTGGGCCTCAACGTCGTCGGCCCGAAGATCCTCGGCCGGGCCACCGACCTGGTGTTCGCCGGCATCATCGGCCGGCGGATGCCGGAGGGCGCGACCAAGCAGCAGGTGCTGGACTCGATGCGCGAGCACGGCCAGGGCCGGGTCGCGGACATGCTGCGCGGCACCGACTTCACGCCCGGCAAGGGCATCGACTTCGGTGCCGTCGGCGACGTCCTGCTGCTCGCCACCGGCACGTTCCTGGTCGCCGGTCTGCTGATGGCGGTCGCGACCCGGCTGGTGAACCGGGCCGTGAACCGGACGATGTACCGGCTGCGGGAGGACGTGCAGACCAAGCTGTCGCGGCTGCCGCTGTCGTACTTCGACAAGCGCCAGCGCGGTGAGGTGCTGTCCCGGGCGACCAACGACATCGACAACATCGGGCAGACGCTCCAGCAGTCGATGGGCCAGCTGATCAACTCGGTGCTGACCATCATCGGCGTGCTCGCGATGATGTTCTGGGTTTCCTGGCTGCTGGCGCTGGTCGCGCTGGTGACCGTGCCGCTGTCCTTCGTGGTGGCCACCCGGGTCGGCAAGCGGTCGCAGCCGCACTTCGTGCAGCAGTGGCGCTCCACCGGCAAGCTGAACGCGCACATCGAGGAGATGTACACCGGGCACACGCTGGTGAAGGTGTTCGGGCGGCAGCGGGAGTCGGCGCAGCAGTTCGCCGAGCAGAACGAGGCGCTGTACGAGGCCGCGTTCCGGGCGCAGTTCAACAGCGGTGTCATGCAGCCGCTGATGATGTTCGTGTCGAACCTGAACTACGTGCTGGTGGCGGTCGTCGGCGGCCTGCGGGTCGCGTCCGGCGCGCTGTCCATCGGTGACGTGCAGGCCTTCATCCAGTACTCGCGGCAGTTCTCGATGCCGCTGACGCAGGTGGCGTCGATGGCGAACCTGGTGCAGTCCGGTGTCGCCTCGGCCGAGCGGATCTTCGAACTCCTGGACGCGGAGGAGCAGGAGGCGGATCCGGTGCCGGGCGAGCGGCCGCAGGAGCTGCGCGGCCGGGTGCGGCTGGAGCACGTGTCGTTCCGGTACGACCCGGAGAAGCCGCTGATCGAGGACCTGTCGCTCACGGTGGAGCCGGGGCACACGGTCGCGATCGTCGGCCCGACCGGTGCGGGCAAGACCACACTGGTCAACCTGCTGATGCGGTTCTACGACGTCACGGGCGGCCGGATCACCCTCGACGGGGTCGACATCCGGAGGATGACCCGGGACGAACTGCGGGCCGGGATCGGCATGGTGCTCCAGGACACCTGGCTGTTCGGCGGGACCATCGCGGAGAACATCGCGTACGGCGCCTCGCGCGAGGTCACGCGCGGCGAGATCGAGGAGGCGGCGCGGGCGGCGCACGCGGACCGCTTCATCCGTACGCTGCCCGACGGCTACGACACCGTGATCGACGACGAGGGCACGGGCGTCAGCGCCGGTGAGAAGCAGCTGATCACCATCGCGCGGGCGTTCCTGTCCGACCCGGTGATCCTGGTGCTGGACGAGGCGACGAGCTCGGTCGACACCCGTACCGAGGTGCTGATCCAGAAGGCGATGGCCAAACTGGCGTCGGGCCGTACCTCGTTCGTGATCGCACACCGGCTGTCGACCATCCGGGACGCGGACACCATCCTCGTGATGGAGAACGGCGCCATCGTGGAACAGGGCG
>NZ_BNBF01000015.1:195888-204565 GCF_014654935.1 Streptomyces capoamus | reverse complement strand
GGCACGCCGAGCTGTTGGCGGCGGACGGGGCCTACGCCCGGCTGTACAAGGCGCAGTTCGCCCAGGCCGTGGCCGAGGTCGACTAGCCGCCGGGGGCCGCCGCCGTGCGGCGGCCCCTTCAGTCCAGGTAGCCCCTCAGCTGGTCGGCGAAGGCGTGGTCGCGGAGTTTGTTGAGGGTCTTGGACTCGATCTGCCGTATCCGCTCCCGGGTCACGCCGAAGATGCGGCCGATCTCCTCCAGCGTGCGCGGGCGGCCGTCGGCCAGGCCGTACCGCAGCTGGACGACCTTGCGCTCGCGCTCCCCCAGCGTGGACAGCACCGCTTCCAGGTGCTCGCGCAGCAGCAGGAACGCGGCCGACTCGACGGGGCTCGCGGCGTCGCCGTCCTCGATGAGGTCGCCGAGGGCGACGTCCTCCTCCTCGCCGACCGGGGCGTGCAGCGACACCGGTTCCTGGGCGAGGCGCAGCACCTCGCCGATGCGCTCGGGCGGCAGGTCCAGGTGGGCGCCGACCTCCTCGGCGGTCGGCTCGTAGCCGCGCTCCTGGAGCATCCGGCGCTGGACGCGGACGACCCGGTTGATCAGCTCCACGACGTGGACGGGGACGCGGATGGTGCGGGCCTGGTCGGCCAGTGCCCGGCTCATGGCCTGCCGGATCCACCAGGTGGCGTAGGTGGAGAACTTGTAGCCGCGCGCGTAGTCGAACTTCTCCACGGCCCGGATGAGCCCGAGGTTGCCCTCCTGGACCAGGTCGAGCATGGTGAGCCCGCGGCCGACGTACCGCTTGGCCACGGAGACCACGAGCCGCAGGTTGGCCTCGATGAGCCGGCGCTTGGCGACGCGGCCCATGACGACGAGCCGGTCCAGGTCGAGCGCCAGCTCGCTGTCCAGGTCGGGGGTGCTGACCAGTTTCTCCTCCGCGAACAGGCCGGCCTCCACCCGGCGGGCGAGCTCCACCTCCTCGGCGGCGGTGAGCAGCGGGATGCGGCCGATCTCGCGCAGGTACTGGCGGAACAGGTCGGCGGAGGGGCCGCCGGACTCGGCCCGGGCGGCGACCGGGACCTCGACGGGTTCCTCGACGGGTTCCTCGACGGGTTCCTCGGGTTCGTCCACGAGCGCGTCGGCGGGCGGCTCCGCCTCGGGGTGCAGGTCGGCACGGCTCTGCGGGGGCACGGCCATCAGGACGTCCGTCTCCGCGTCCGGCTCGTCCGCGGCGGCGCTGGGGGTGCTGGTGGCGCTGGGGGTGCTGATGGCGCTGGTGCTGTCGACGGTCTGGGTGAGGGTCTGGGTCTGCACGGGGGCGACCTCCAGGATGATCGCTGCTGAAGGTGTGCGGCAGCGTGCGCTCCGAGGCTCGGGCACCGCCCCCAGTGTGGAGTACGACACAAGCCCGCCACGAGGGTCGTGCGGTGACTTTTTGCGTCCGGTCCGTCACCGGACGGTTACCCGTCTCGGTGGACTATGCGTCGGGCAACTGCGGGCCGACCGGCCGGGGCGATGCGGGAACCGGCCCCCGCTACAGCGCCTGCGCGCCCCGCTCGCGCAGCGCCTGGTCGTACTGCTGGAGGACCCACAGCTCGTTCTGCACGGCGGCCAGCTGGGCCGCGTCGCCGGTGGTGGACAGCCGGGTCATCTGGGACTGGATGTCACGGATGCGGCGCTCGACGGCGCGCCGGCGGATCTGGACCAGCACCGTGCCGGCGTACGTCTCGTCCACCGTGCGGCGCAGGATCGGCTCGACGGCCAGCTCGGTGACCATCGCGCGGACCGTGTCGTCCGGTGCGGCCTCGCGGACGCGGACCAGGTACTCCTGCGGGTCCGGGACGCCGTACTCGGCGCCGCCCGCCTCCGCGACGGCCCGGCGGACGGCGGCGTAGGGCGGGGCGGTGAACTCGTCCACGCCGTAGGCGTCGAAGGCCGGGGAGACCAGTTCGGGGCGCTGGAGGGCGAGTTTGAGCAGTTCGCGTTCGGCGGCGAAGACCGGGTTGCGCAGGGTCAGCGCCGGGCCGGAGACGGCGGGGCGCGGCGCCTCGGTCCACTGGTGCCCGGGCTGCCGGGAGCGCCCCTGCTGCTGCGGGCCCTTGCCCTCGCGGTTCCAGCGGGCCAGCTGGGCGACCCGGCGGACGACGAACTGGGTGTCGAGGATGCCGAGCATGCCGGCCAGTTGGACGGCGACCTCGTGCTGGGCACCGCTGTTCTTGATCTTGGCGACGATCGGGGCGGCCTCGTCCAGCGCGGCGGCCCGGCCGGCCGGGGTGTCCAGGTCGTAGCGGACCACGATCTGGCGGAGCGCGAACTCGAAGAGCGGGGTGCGGGGCTCGACCAGGTCGGCGACCGCCTCGTCGCCCTTGGCGAGCCGCAGGTCGCAGGGGTCCATGCCGTCGGGCGCGATCGCGATGTAGGTCTCGGCGGCGAACTTCTGGTCGTCCTCGAAGGCGCGCAGGGCGGCCTTCTGCCCGGCCGCGTCGCCGTCGAAGGTGAAGATCACGCGGGCCGAGCCGTTGTCCATCAGGAGCCGGCGGAGGATCTTGATGTGCTCGCCGCCGAAGGCCGTGCCGCAGGTGGCGATGGCGGTGGTCACCCCGGCGAGGTGGCAGGCCATGACGTCCGTGTAGCCCTCGACCACCACGGCGCGGCTGGCCTTGGCGATCTCCTTCTTCGCCAGGTCGATGCCGTACAGCACCTGGCTCTTCTTGTAGATCGCCGTATCGGGCGTGTTGAGGTACTTCGGGCCGTTGTCCGCCTCGTACAGCTTGCGGGCGCCGAAGCCGACGACCTCGCCGCCGATGTCGCGGATGGGCCACATCAGCCGGCCCCGGAACCGGTCGATGGGTCCCCGGCGGCCCTCCTGGGAGAGGCCGGAGAGGACCAGCTCCTTGTCGGTGAAACCCTTGCCGCGCAGGTGGCGGGTGAGGTGGTCCCAGCCCTGGGGGCTGTAACCGACGCCGAAGTGGACGGCGGCGGCCTGGTCGAAACCCCGCTCGGCGAGGAAGACCCGGCCGGCCTCGGCCTCGGGGCTGGTGGCGAGCTGCTCGGCGTACCACTGCGCGGCGATCTTGTGGGCCTCGACCAGGCGGATGCGTTCGCCGCGCTGGTGCGCCGGGTTGTACCCGCCCTCCTCGTACCGCAGGGTGATGCCGGCCTGGGCGGCCAGACGCTCGACCGCCTCCGAGAAGGAGAGGTGGTCGACCTTCATCACGAAGGTGATGGTGTCGCCGCCCTCCTGGCAGCCGAAGCAGTGGAAGAGGCCCTTGCTGGGGCTGACCTGGAAGGACGGCGACTTCTCGTCGTGGAACGGGCACAGCCCCTTGAGGTTGCCGCCGCCCGCGTTGCGCAGCTGGAGGTACTCGGAGACCACGGCGTCGATCGGGACCGCGTCCCGTACCGCCTTCACGTCCTCGTCGTTGATCCGTCCTGCCACGCGTGAATTCTACGGGGGTGCGGTGACCGTCCCGGTGCCCGCGGAGGTCACGGGACGAGGCTGTCGAGGGGGACGTGCGGGTCGGAGAGCGCCTCGACGTTCACCCCGGCCCGGGAACGGATCAGGTTCTGGATGTGCTCTGTGACATCCCACACGTTCACGTTCATCCCGGCCAGCACGCGTCCCTCGCGCACCCAGAACGCGATGAACTCCCGTTTCCCGGCGTCGCCCCGGATCACCACCTCGTCGTACGTCCCCGGCGGCGCCCATCCGCTGTACTCCATGCCCAGGTCGTACTGGTCGGTGAAGAAGTAGGGCACGCGGTCGTAGGCAAGGTCCCGGCCCAGCATCGCGCGCGCCGCGGCCGGGCCGCCGTTCAGGGCGTTCGCCCAGTGCTCCACCCGCAGCCGGGCGTCGAAGAGGTCCAGCGGGAAGGACGCCGCGTCGCCGGCGGCGTGGATGTCGGGGTCGGAGGTGCGCAGCCGCTCGTCGACGGCGATGCCGCCGCCGTGCGCCCGGTCGGCGATCTCCAGGCCCGCCGCCTCGGCGAGGGCGATCCGCGGGGCGGCGCCGATCGCCGCGAGGACGGCGTGCGCCGGGTGCTCCTCCCCGTCGTCCGTGCGGGCCGCGAGGACCACGCCGTCCTGGCCGACGATCTCGGTGAGCCGTACCCCGAAGTGGAAGCGGACGCCGTGCTCGCGGTGCAGCTCGGCGAAGACGTTGCCCAGTTCGGGGCCGAGGACGCCGTGCAGCGGGGTCGGTGCCGGTTCGATCACGGTGACCTCGGCGCCGTACTCGCGGGCCGCCGCCGCGACCTCCAGGCCGATCCAGCCGGCGCCCGCGATCACCAGGTGCCCGTTGTCCCGGCCGAGGTGCTGCAGGACGCCCTTGAGGCGCTCGGCGTGCGCGAGGCGGCGCAGGTGGTGGACGCCCGCCAGGTCGGTGCCGGGGACGTCCAGGCGGCGCGGTTCGGCGCCGGTGGCCAGCAGCAGCTTGTCGTAGCGGACGAGGGTGCCGTCGTCACCGAAGCGGACCGTCTTGGCCGTACGGTCGACGCGGTCCACGGTCTGGCCGAGGTGCAGCTCGACGTCGTGGCGCGCGTACCAGGCCGGCTCGTGCACGAAGACGCTGTCGCGCTCCTCCTTGCCGAGCAGGTAGCCCTTGGACAGCGGCGGGCGCTCGTACGGGTGGTCGCGTTCGTCGCAGATCAGTATCACCCGGCCGGTGAAGCCCTCCGCGCGGAGCGTCTCGGCCGCCTTCGCACCGGCGAGACCGCCTCCGACGATGACGAATGTCTGATCCGCGTCGACCACTTGATGCCTCCTCTAGGGGTGCCGCCACATGCGAGCGTCCCGCACACAGCGTGATGCGGGAAGAGGGTGTGACCCGATCAGGCCACGGAGGGTCATGTTCCTCTCACATATGCCCCGCAAGTCTCGCGTGCAGCGAGAGCGCGGAGGCGTCGGTGAGGGAGGCGATGTGGTCGACGATCACCCGCTTGCGGGCCCGGTCGTCGTCCGCCGCGTCGAACAGCGCCCGGAACTGCGGGTCGAGGCCCTCGGGTGCGCGGGCGGTCAGCGCCTCGGCCAGCTCGATGACGATCACCCGCTGGTCGGCGCGCAGCCGCTCCTGTTCGGCGCGCTGCATCACGTAGCGGTCCGCGATCGCCTTGAGCACCGCGCACTCCATCCGGGTTCCGCGGGGTACGACGAGTTCGGCGCCGTAGCGGGTGAGCCGGCCGGTTCCCCAGGCGGCGCGCGTGGCGCCCTCGGCGGCCAGGCAGAACCGGCCGATGAGCTGGCTGGTCGCGTCCTTCAGCCGGGCCTGGGCGGCCGCGGTGCCGTCGTAGCCGTGCGGCCACCACTCCGCGGCCTGGAGGCGGTCCAGGGCGGCGGCGAGTTCGGCCGGGTCGGTGTCCGCGGGGACGTACCGGCCGACGGCGACCTCGAACACCGCCTGCCGTTCCGGTTCGGCGTGCAGGCAGTCGGGGTCGATGTGCCCGGCGTGCAGACCGTCCTCGACGTCGTGCACCGAGTAGGCGACGTCGTCGGCCCAGTCCATGACCTGTGCCTCGAAGCAGGTGCGGGTGCCGGGGGCGTGGGCCCGGACCCAGTCGAACACCGGGCGGTCGTCCTCGTACACGCCGAACTTGCGCGAGGCCGGGTCGGCGGGGTGCGCGCCGCGCGGCCACGGGTACTTGGTGGCGGCGTCGAGGGTGGCGCGGGTGAGGTTCAGGCCGACGGAGCGGTCCTCGGTGAACCGCTTGGGTTCGATCCGGGTGAGGAGCCTGAGGGACTGGGCGTTGCCCTCGAAGCCGCCGCAGTCGTCGGCGAACTCGTTCAGCGCGGTCTCGCCGTTGTGGCCGAAGGGCGGGTGACCGAGGTCGTGGGCGAGGCAGGCCGCCTCCACCAGGTCCGGGTCGCAGCCGAGGGCCGCGCCGAGTTCGCGGCCCACCTGGGCGCATTCCAGGGAGTGCGTGAGGCGGGTGCGGGGGCTGGGGTCCCACGCCTGGTTGCGGGTGCCCGGGGTGACCACCTGCGTCTTGCCCGCGAGGCGGCGCAGGGCGGCCGAGTGCAGGATGCGGGCGCGGTCACGCTGGAAGGCTGTGCGGCCCGGGCGTTTGTCGGGTTCGGGGACCCAGCGGTCGACTGCGATCGGGTCGTATGCCGTGGCGAGTGCGGTGCCTTCCATGGGTCGACACTAAGCCACCCCGCGTCCCTCAAGCGGCTTCGGCCGACCTCGCCCCGAGGCTCTGGTCGTAGCGGTGGAGGACCAGGCGGGCCATCGCGTCGTGGGCGCCCAGGGGGGCCGAGGCGATCCACGGCGCCGCGTCCGCGCACTGGCTCGCGAAGCGGCCGGGGGCGGTGAAGCAGGACGCCACCGCCACCCGGTGGCGGCCCCTCGCCGCGAGGGTGCGCAGGGCGGCCGGGACGGTCGGGGCCGCCGCCGAGGCGTACGCGGGGACCACCGGGACGCCCAGCCGGGCCGACAGCAGACGGGCCGTGCGACCGGTGTCGGCGGCCGAGTCGGGGTCGCGGGAACCGGCCGCGGCGAGGACGACGGCCATCGAGCGGCGGGTGGCGGAGTCCGTCCCGGACGGCCAGCCGGACTCGGTCAGCCGGGCGTGCAGGGCCTCGGCGAGGAGGGGATGGGGGCCCAGCGGGGCGGCCAGACGGGTGCGCGCGCGGGCGGCGCCGGCCATCTCCGGGATGTCCTGCTTGACGTGGTAGCCGCGGCTGAGGAGGAGCGGGACGAGGACGGCGGGGGTGTCGCCGAGCGCGGCGAGCGTGTCGGGCAACAGGGGTTCGTTCAGCTCGATGTGCCCGAGGTGGACGGGGAGGCCGGGGCGCAGTGCGCCGACCCGGGCCATGAGGGCCCGCACGGTGGTGAGCGCCCGGGGGTCGCGGCTGCCGTGGGCGACCAGCACGAGGGCGGGCGGAACCGGGCGGCGGCCGAGCGGGAGGACGGTCCGGCTGCCGGTGCGGGGTGGGGTGGACGCCGTCATGGGAGGATCCTGACCGGGAGACGTTGCCGGCCCGTTGCGCGGCCGTCACGGGTGTTTTCCGTCCCGTCACCGCGTACGGATGCACGGTGTGAGGCGAACCGGACCGCCCTCGCCGGCGTCCTCCTCGGTCGGGGCGATCACAGGGGGACCTCATGGGAATCCGTAGGCCGCGGTGGCCGCGCACGCGGACCGGGCAGCGGCGGCTGGTACAGGCCGTGATGGCCGTGTGCGTGCTGGCGCTGCTGCCGGTGACCTGGCTGTACGTGTCCACGGCGGACCGGCTGCGGACGACGGCCGACGCGCCGCGCGCCGATGTCGCGGTGGTGTTCGGGGCCGGGCTGTGGCGGGGCGAGCCGTCGCCGTACCTCGCGCACCGGCTGGACGCGGCGGCGAAGCTGTACCGGGCGGGGCGGATCAAGGTGGTGCTGGTCACCGGGGACAACAGCCGCGAGGACTACGACGAGCCCGACGCCATGCGCGCCTACCTCACCCGGCACGGGGTGCCGGACGCGCGGATCGTCAGCGACTACGCCGGGTTCGACACCTGGGACTCCTGCGTCCGGGCCAGGAAGATCTTCGGGGTGGACCGGGCGGTGCTGATCAGCCAGGGCTTCCACATCCGGCGGGCGGTCGCGCTGTGCGAGGCGGCGGGGGTGGACTCGTACGGCGTCGGGGTCGACGCGAAGCACGACGCGACCTGGTACTACGGCGGGACACGTGAGGTGTTCGCGGCGGGCAAGGCCGCCCTGGACGCGGTGTTCCGGCCGGACCCGCGGTTCCTCGGGCCGAAGGAGCCGGGGGTGGCACGGGCGCTGGCCGCCGGACGGTGACGGCGTGCGCCGAGGGGGCGCCGGCGCAGCGCGCCGACCGTGGCCTCACGGCGGGCGGGACGGCGCGGGGAGGCCGTCGTGCCGGGGGTGTAACCGGAGGCGACCCGGGGCCGTAACACGCCGGACGCACGCTGGGCGGCATGGAGAACACCTCGACGCCCACCCACTGCCCGTACTGCGCCCTGCAGTGCGGGTTGAACATCACGCCCCTGCCCCAGGGGGGCGTCGAGGTCACCGAGCGCCGGGACTTCCCCGTCAACCGGGGCGCGCTGTGCGGCAAGGGCCGTACGGCGGCCCAGGTGCTGTCCCCGGCGGTGCGGCTGACCGCGCCGCTGGTGCGGGAGGGCGGCCGGCTGGTGGAGGCGGGCTGGGGCGAGGCGCTGGACCGGATCGCCGGGCGGCTCTCCGCGACCCGGGAGCGGTACGGCGCGGACGCGCTCGGGGTGTTCGGCGGGGGCGGGCTGACCAACGAGAAGGCGTACACGCTCGGCAAGTTCGCCCGGGTGGTGCTGGGCACCTCGCAGATCGACTACAACGGCCGGTTCTGCATGTCGTCGGCCGCGGCGGCCGGCACGAGGGCGTTCGGCCTGGACCGGGGACTGCCGTTCCCGCTGGAGGACGTGCCGAGGACCGGGTGCGTGATCCTCGTCGGGTCCAACCCGGCCGAGACGATGCCGCCGTCGCTGCGGTTCTTCACCGAGCTGCGGGAGAACGGCGGCACGCTGATCGTCGTCGACCCGCGCCGGACCAGGACCGCCGAGCAGGCCGACCTGCACCTCGCACCCCGGCCCGGCACCGATCTGGCGCTCGCCCTCGGACTGCTGCACCTGGTGGTGGCCGAGGGACGCACGGACGAGGAGTACATCCGGGAGCGGACCACCGGCTGGGCGGAGGCCCGGGCCGCGGCGATGGCGCACTGGCCG
>NZ_BNBF01000015.1:179531-195851 GCF_014654935.1 Streptomyces capoamus | reverse complement strand
GAGTACGTGGAGCGGATCACCGGGGTACCGGTGCCGCAACTGCGCGCGGCGGTAGAGATGTTCTGCGCGCCCGAGGCGGCGATGGTGCTCACCGCGCGCGGGCCGGAACAGCAGTCCAAGGGCACGGACACGGTGGGTGCCTGGATCAACCTGTGTCTGGCCACCGGCCGTGCGGGCCGGCCGCTGTCCGGGTACGGCTGTCTGACGGGACAGGGCAACGGGCAGGGCGGCCGCGAACACGGCCAGAAGGCCGACCAGCTGCCCGGGTACCGCAAGCTGGACGACCCGGCGGCGCGGGCGCACGTGGCCGGCGTGTGGGGCGTGGACCCGGACAGCCTGCCCGGGCCCGGGCGCAGCGCGTACGAACTCCTCGACGCCCTCGGCACGGACATCCGGGCGCTGCTGCTGATGGGCTCCAACCCGGTGGTGTCGGCCCCGCGCGCGGCCCACATCGAGCAGCGGCTGCGCTCGCTGGACTTCCTGGCCGTGGCCGACGTCGTGCTGTCGGAGACGGCGGAGCTGGCGGACGTGGTGCTGCCGGTGGCCCAGTGGGCGGAGGAGACGGGCACGACGACCAGCCTGGAGGGCCGCGTGCTGCTGCGCCGCCGGGCGGTCGCTCCGCCGCCCGGCGTCCACAGCGACCTGCACGTCCTGCACGAACTGGCCGGGCGCCTCGGCGTGGAGAAGGGCTTCCCGACCGACCCCGAGGAGGTCTTCGAGGAGCTCCGCCGCGCCAGCGCGGGAGGTCCCGCCGACTACTCCGGCATCACCTACCGCCGCCTGGCCGAGGAGAACGGCGTCTTCTGGCCCTGCCCGGAGGAACCGACCGGGACGCGGGACGCGGGCGCGGCGGCGTGGGCCGGGGGCTCCGCCGGTGGTTCCGCCGGGGGCGACGGCGAGGACGCGGCCCTGGACACGGTGCCCGACGACCCGGCGACGGACACGGACGCCCCGCGCACCCGCCCCGCGGCGGACACCGGCACCGCCGGCGGGGCCCGGGGCGCCCACCCCGGCACGCCGCGGCTCTTCCTCGACCGGTTCGCCACACCCGACGGGCGGGCCCGGTTCGTACCGGTGGTGTACCGGGAGACGGCGGAGGAGCCGGATGCCGAGTACCCGTTGCTGCTGACCACCGGCCGGGTGATGGCGCAGTACCAGTCGGGGGCGCAGACCCGGCGGGTGGCGGAGCTGAACGCGGCGGCGCCCGGACCGTTCGTGGAGCTGCATCCGCGGCTCGCGGCCCGGCTGGGCGCGGCGGAGGGCGACCCGGTGGCGGTGGTGTCCCGGCGCGGCCGGGCGGTGGCGCCGGCGCGGATCACCAGCGCCATCCGGCCGGACACCGTCTTCATGCCGTTCCACTGGCCGGGCGAGGGCCGCGCCAACACGCTCACCAACCCGGCCCTGGACCCGGTCTCCCGGATGCCGGAGTTCAAGTCGTGCGCGGTGCGGGTGGAGGTCCTGGGGCCGGGCAGGTAGCGCGGTCCGGTCCGCCGGAGGCGGCACGGCCGGCGGGGCTCGCGTAGGTTCGGCACATGGCCGACATCGAACAGACCGCACGGAACGGACAGGGCACGCGCGCCGCACGGAGCCAGGGGTTCGACCTCGACGCCTATCTCGACCGCATCGGCTGGCGGGGCGGGCGGCGGACCGACCTGGCCACCCTGCGGGGCGTGCACCTGGCGCACGCGCTGTCGCTGCCGTTCGAGAACCTGGACCCGGTGCGGGGCGCGGCCCCCTCGCTGGCGCCCGTGGACCTGATGGCCAAGATGGTCCACGGCCGGCGCGGCGGCTACTGCTACGAGCACAACACCCTGCTCCGGCTGGCACTGGAGGCGCTCGGCTTCCGGGTGACCCCGCTGGCCGGCCGGGTGGTGGTGGGCGCGCGGACACCGGAGAGCCGGCCGCGGACGCACGCGATGCTGCGGGTGGAGGTGGAGGGCGAGCCGCGGCCGTGGCTGGCGGACGTCGGCTTCGGCGCGGCCGGCGCGCTGCTGCTGCCGGTGCCGCTGGTGACCGGCAGCGAGTTCGAGGGCGCCGGGCGCCGGCACCGGTTGGTGCGGCTGGCCCACGAAGGTCCGTCGGAGCTGTGGGAGTTGCAGGCGTACGGGGCACCCGGCGGCGGCTGGTCGGGGCAGTACGCGTTCACGCAGGAGCCCTTCGTCCCCGCCGACTTCGAGGTGTTCAACTGGTTCGTCGGCACCCACCCGCGCTCCCCCTTCACCCGCCGCCCCTATCTCCAGCGGACCACCCGCGACCGCCATCTCGCCCTGGACGGCGCCCGAGGCACGGCGCCTGGTGGCGGAGGAGTTCGGCATCGAGGTGCCCGAGGGGGTCATCCTGCTGGGCTGAGTCAGCGGCGGGAGAGCCAGTCGCCGTCCGCGATGCGGGTGCCGGTGGCGCGCAGCCGGGCGGCGACGCGCGGGGCGGCGAGGTACACCCAGGCCCGGACGGTGCCGCCGGCGGCGCGCCGGACGTCCCGGGCCGCGCGGACGTAGAGGCTGCGGGGGTCGCCCGGCACGTACTCCTCCAGCCGGTCCAGGGCGGCGAGCAGTCCCTGGTACGCCTCGGGCCGGGCGGTGACGAGTTCGCCGCGCACGGTGGCCGCGCCGGGTTCCTCGACGGCGTAGGGGTAGCCGGGGCCGTCGTACAGCACGGCCCCGGGGAGGTGCCCCGGTTCCTCGGCGAGGGCGCGGCCGCGCAGCAGGAGGTCGTGGTTGGCCTCGCCGGGGCGGAGGGTGCCGTAGACGAAGAACGGCAGGGGGCGGGAGGTTCCGCGGGGGTCCTCGGCGGTCACGGAAACGATTCTGTACCCGCGCCGGCTCCTCACACATCTCCATGAACAAGCTATGGACATGACATGTCATGGCCACTTAAATCTCGGTGACACGAGCGCCACCCCCACGCCTAGCCTGGCGCCTCCCCGAGGAGACAGATGAGCCGGATACGGCAACACGTCCGAGGAACCCGTCGCACAGCCACCGCCGGTGTCGCCGTCACCACCGCGACCCTGCTGGCCGTCAGCCTCTCCCCCGCCGCCCACGCGGACGGCAGACCGACCCGGGCCACCGCCGTCGAGCACGCCGCGTCGGCCCTGCTGGCCCACGCCTCGGCCCTGGGCCTCACCTCCGCCCAGGACACCAGCGTCCGGGACGTGATCGTGGACAAGGACGGCACCCAGCACGTCCGCTACGACCGCACCTACCGCCGCCTCCCGGTGCTGGGCGGCGACTTCGTCGTCCACCTGGCCCGCGACGGCGCCTACCGCGGCGCCGACCGCGCCACCCGGCGGGCCGTCTCGGTGCCCTCCGTCACCCCGGTGGTCTCCGGCCCCCGGGCCGCCCGCCTCGCCGTGAACGCCCTGCGCGCGACCCGCCCCGGCGACCGGCTCAAGCAGGTCAAGGCCAAGCCGGAACTGGTGGTCGACGCCCTGCACGGCACCCCCCGGCTGGCCTGGCGGACCCACGCCGCCGGTCTGGACTCGCTCGGCAACCCCGTCGCCCGCACCGTGCTGACCGACGCCCGCACCGGCGCCCAGATCGACGCCTGGGACAGCATCGAGACGGCCACCGGCGACGGCAAGGCCCTCTACAGCGGCACCGTGCCCCTGGAGACGACGCAGTCCGGGTCGTCGTACCAGCTGAAGGACCCGACCCGCGGCAACACCTACACCGGTGACGCCGAGGGCAAGACCGACCTGTGCTTCTTCGGCATCTGCTTCAGCCGCGCGCCCGCGACCCTGTTCACGGACGCCGACAACCACTGGGGCACGGGCACCACCGCGGACCGCGCCTCGGCCGCCGTCGACGCCCAGTACGGCACCAACGAGACCTGGGACTACTACAAGAACGTGCACGGCCGCAACGGCATCGCCGGCGACGGCAAGGGCTCGTACAACCGCGTGCACTACGGCAGCAACTACAACAACGCCTTCTGGGACGACAGCTGCTTCTGCATGACCTACGGCGACGGGGACGGGACCACCTTCGGTCCGCTGGTCGCCCTCGACGTCGCCGGGCACGAGATGTCCCACGGCGTCACGTCCAAGACCGCCGCGCTGACCTACTCCGGCGAGTCCGGCGGCCTGAACGAGGCCACCTCCGACATCCTCGGCACGATGGTGGAGTGGTACGCGAACAACTCCTCCGACGCCGGTGACTACCTCATCGGCGAGAAGATCGTGAAGCCCGGCTTCGGCAAGGCGGCCCTGCGCTTCATGGACAAGCCCTCCAAGGACGGCAGTTCCGCCGACTACTGGAGCTCCTCGGTCGGCAACCTCGACGTCCACTACTCCTCCGGCGTCGCCAACCACTTCGCCTACCTGCTCGCCGAGGGCAGCGGCGCGAAGACCATCAACGGCGTCAGCTACGACTCGCCGACGTACAACGGCTCGGCGGTCACCGGCATCGGCCGGGACAAGGTCGGCAAGATCTGGTACCGGGCGCTGACGGTCTACATGACGTCCTCCACGAACTACAAGGGCGCCCGCACGGCCACGCTGAACGCCGCCAAGGACCTCTACGGCGCGGGCAGCGCGGAGTACAACGCGGTCGCCGCCGCCTGGAGCGCGGTCAACGTCACCTGACGCGAGCGGCCCCACGGCCGGCCGCACCCCCGCGCGGGGGTGCGGCCGGCGGGTGGAGGCCAATCGTGTGCTCTTCGCACCCGGCCCCTCACACGGCCCTGACCTGCCGGAACCCTCCCCGGCTGGGCTGTGTGGGGGGCCGTGCGCGCCACCCGTTCACCGCATTGCCCGGCCCGCCTCGGCAAGCGGATCTCCCCGACTGCGACTTACCTCGGAAGGGCAGGGGCGCACCCCTGGACGAGTCGGACGAGCTCTGGGGAGCACCATGCGACGCACTGCCCGTGTGCTGGCCGGTACCGCGCTCGCCGTGGCCGCCGCGGCACCCGCCCACGCCGCCGGAACCGGCCGTCTGGACGTCTACCCGTCCACCGTCGTCCCCGGCGGCCAGGTCTCGGTGAACACGGCCGCGTGCGGGGACACCGGCGCCGCGACCGGGGACGCGGGCGCGGTCGGCGCCGGCACGTTCACCCTCGCGCCCAGCGCCCACGAGGGCGAGGCGATCGGCCAGTTCCGGGTGCCGCCGAGCGCGCAGCCGGGGACGTACGAGATCGTCGCCCGGTGCGCCGTGGGCGACCGGCAGGTGACGGGCGACCTGGTGGTGGCGCTGAGCGCGGTGCACGAGCAGGTGCAGCCGCGGGGCAGCGTGAAGACGGGGGTCGGCGGCGGACTGGGCCCCGACCCCGTGCAGACCGCGGCGGGTGTGGCGGCGCTGGCCGTCGCCGCCGCGGGCGGTACCTGGCTCCTGCATCGCCGGGCGAGAGGCGACGGGATCTGACGGACACCCTCCGCTGTCCGTCCGCCGGTACCGCACCATCCCGCCCCCTCCGGGTCCGACGCCCCTCGCGGCCCGGAGGGGGAGGGTGCTACGGGGGCCCGCCCCCGGGAGAGGGGTTCGCCATGCGCAGGAGCGCCGGGTACGGCCGCGACAGGGGCACGGGGAGGTGGAGCGGTGGCCGTGGACGGGGCGGTGGCCGACGGCGGGACAGGGCCGCCCGGCTCGGTGACACCGCCATAGCCGCCGTCACCGTCGTGGCGCTCGGCTCGGGTGTGTGGCTGCTGGACGGCGGCACCCGCCCCGACGCGCCCCCGCAGCCGGCGGCCGCCGAGGGCCGCCCGGACCCGGCCGGCGAGCGGGCCGGCGCCCCCGCGCTCCCCCCGTCCCCGCCGCTGCGCATCCGCATCCCCGCGATCCGGGTGGACGCGCCGCTGACCGGTCTGGCCCTCACCCGCTCCGGCAGCCTGGACGCGCCGCCCGCGAAGGAGAAGAACCTCGCCGGCTGGTACGAGGCCGGCACCACCCCCGGCGAGACGGGCACCGCGATCGTCGCCGGGCACGTCGACAACACCGAGGGGCCCGCCGTCTTCTACGACCTGGGCGCGCTGAAGCGGGGCGCCCGCATCGAGGTGGACCGCCGGGACGGCACGGTCGCCGTGTTCACCGTGGACGCGGTGGAGGTGTACTCGGCGCACGACTTCCCCGACGACAAGGTGTACGGCGCGGCCCCCCGCCCCGAACTGCGCGTCATCACCTGCGGCGGCGGCTACTCCAGGACCACCGGCTACCAGGGCAACGTGGTGGTGTTCGCCCGGCTGACGGGCAGCCGCTGACGGGCAGCCGCTGACGGGCAGCCCGACGGCCCGGCACACCGCCCCGGCAGGCTCAGTGCGCCACCGGCGCCCCGCCCAGGACATGCCTCCTGCCCCAGCTGCCGAGCGGCGCCAGAGCCTCGTTCAGCTGCAGGCCGCTCTCGGTCAGCGCGTACTCGACGCGGGGCGGCACCTCGTCGTACTCCTCGCGGTGCACGACCCCGTCGGCCTCCAGCTCGCGCAACTGCGCGGCGAGCACCTTCTCCGTGACGCCGGGCAGCCGCCGGCGCAGCTCACCGAAGCGGCAGGTGCCGCACTCGCCCAGCGCCCACAGGATCGACACCTTCCACTTGCCGTCGATGATGTCCATCGCCGCGTCGGTCCCGCACACGTACGCCCCCGGCCGCCGTCCCACCGGCATGGTCCTCCCCCTTCCGACCCGCACGCTTTCCCTCCGGTAACCACCCACTTCGAAGTACGTACTTCTGCGCGGGGGTTCCACGGGCGAGCCTAGTCGCCATGACCGACACATCCCTTCCCCCTTCTTCTGCTTCCTCTTCTGCTCCCTCTTCTGCTGCCTCTTCCTCGGCTTCCTCCGCCCCCCGTACTCCCCTGACCCTCCTCGGCACCGGTGCTATGGGCACCGCGCTCGGGCGGGCCTGGCTCGCCGCCGGACACCCGCTGACCGTGTGGAACCGCACGCCCGGGCGGACGGCCGCGCTGACCGCCGAGGGCGCGGTGGCCGCGGGGAGCGCGGCGGAGGCGGTGGCCGCGAACCGGCTCGTCGTGGCCTGCCTGCTGGACGACGCCTCGGTGGGCACCGCCCTGGACGGCGCCGACCTGGCCGGCCACGACCTGGTGAACCTCACCACCGGCACCCCCGCCGAGGCCCGGGAGCGCGGCGTCTGGGCCGAGAAGCGGGGCGCCCGGTTCCTGGACGGCGGGATCATGGCCGTACCGCCGATGATCGGCGCGCCCGGCGCCTTCGTGCTCTACAGCGGCCACCAGGAGCTGTTCGAGGAGCAGCGCGGCGCCCTCGCCGTCCCGGCCGGCACCGAGTACGTCGGTGCCGACCCGGGTCTGGCCGCCCTGTACGACGTGGCGCTGCTGAGCGGGATGTACGGCATGCTCGCGGGGATCACCCACGCGTTCGCGCTGCTGCGCGGGACCGAGGTGGCGCCCGGGGACTTCGCCGCGCTGCTCGTGCCCTGGCTGAACGCGATGGCCGGCACGGCGCAGGAGACGGCCGGACGGCTGACGTCGGGCGACTACACCACCGGGGTCGTCTCCAACCTGGCGATGCAGGTCGCCGGCAGCGGCACGCTGCTGCGCACGGCCGCCGAGCAGGGCGTGAGCGCCGAACTGCTCACGCCTTTCCTGCACTTGATGCGCGACCGGGTGGCGGCGGGCCACGCCGAGGAGGACACCACCGGCCTGGTGGACGTGCTGCGCACCCGCTGACCGGCGGGCCGCCCGGGCCGCCGTTTACTGGTTCGCGCGGGGGTGAGTCCGCGCCCTAGCATGCACGCCATGGCCAAGGCACCCGTTCTCACCCCCCGGGCGGAAGACTTCCCCCGCTGGTACCAGGATCTGATCAACAAGGCCGAGCTGGCCGACAACGGTCCGGTGCGCGGCACCATGGTCATCCGACCGTACGGGTACGGGCTGTGGGAGCGGATGCAGCAGGAGATGGAGGCCCGCATCAAGGCCGCGGGCGCCTCCAACGCCTACTTCCCGCTGTTCATCCCGCAGTCCTACCTGACCAGGGAAGCCGAGCACGTCGAGGGCTTCGCCCCCGAGCTCGCGGTCGTCACGCACGGCGGGGGCAAGGAGCTGGAGGAGCCGGTCGTGGTCCGGCCCACCTCCGAGACGATCGTCAACGAGTACTTCTCCAAGTGGGTGCAGAGCTACCGCGACCTGCCCCTGCTGATCAACCAGTGGGCGAACGTCGTCCGCTGGGAGATGCGTCCGCGTGTCTTCCTGCGGACCACCGAGTTCCTCTGGCAGGAGGGGCACACCGCGCACGCCACCTACGACGACGCCCGCGCCTACGCCGAGCGCATCCACCGGGACGTCTACCACGACTTCATGGTCAACGTCCTGGGCATCGACGTGGTCCTCGGCCGCAAGACGGCCAGGGAGCGCTTCGCCGGAGCGATCAACACCCTCACCCTGGAGGGGATGATGGGCGACGGCAAGGCACTGCAGATGGGCACCAGCCATGAGCTGGGCCAGAACTTCGCCAAGGCCTTCGGCACCCGGTACCTGTCCGGGGACGGCCGGCAGGAGCTGGTGTGGCAGACGTCCTGGGGCACCTCGACCCGCATGGTCGGCGGTCTGATCATGTCGCACGGCGACGACAGCGGGCTGCGCGTGCCACCGCGACTGGCGCCGGTCCAGGCCGTCGTGCTCGCGGTCAAGGGCGACGACGCGGTGCTCGCCAAGGTCCGCGAGATCGGCGGCAGGCTCGCGGCCGCGGGGGTGCGCGTCCAGGTCGACGACCGCACCGACGTCCCCTTCGGCCGCCGCGCCGTCGACTGGGAACTCAAGGGCGTACCGGTGCGGATCGAGGTGGGCCCGCGCGACCTGGAGCACGGCACCGCGCTGCTGGCCCGTCGTATCCCCGGCGGCAAGGAGCCGGTGCGCGTCGGGGAGCTGGAGGCGCTGGTGCCCAAGGTCCTGGAGGAGGACCAGGCGCTGCTGCTCGCGCAGTCCCGTGAGCGCCGCGAGGACCGCACGGCCGACACGCGCACGATCGAGGAGGCCGTGGAGGCCGCGGCCACCGGCTGGGCCCGCATTCCCTGGGCCGTGCTGGGTCCCGACGGCGAGGCGGCCCTCGCCGAACAGGGCGTGTCCGTGCGGTGCCTGGTCGCCGCGGACGGTTCGGTCCCCGACCGCGAGGACCAGCCGGGGAACGTCGCCATCGTGGCGCGCGCGTACTGAGACGTGAACCGGGTGCGGTGCCGGTCCGCCCGCCGGCGCCGGACCCCCGGTCCTCACACCCATCCCACGTTTCCGCTGAGGGCAGCGTTCCTCCCGGGAAACAGACGTGATGCCGCCGGGTAACGTCCGGACCGCACGCTCGTGGCATGACCTCGAATACGCGTGTGGTGGTGATCGGCGCCGGCCTCGCGGGCGTACGGCTCGCCCGGCGGCTCGGCGACCTGGGCACGCCCGCCCTGCTCGTCGGCGACGAGGAGCACCCCCCGTACAACCGGGTGCTGCTGGCCGAGGTACTGGCCGGCCGGTACGCCCCGGAGGTGATCGCGCTCCCGCCGCCCGCCGGTCTGCTGCGCACCCGGGTCACCGGCATCGACCGGGCCGCCCGGACCGTGGCCTGCGCCGACGGCACGTCGTTCGCGTACGGCACGCTGGTCCTGGCCACCGGTTCCAATCCGGTACTGCCCCCGCTGCGCGGCCTGTTCACCCCTGACCACCGGCTTCCCGAGGGCGTGCACGCGTTCCGCACCCTGGACGACTGCCTGGGCCTGGCCGGGGCGGTGCGGCCCGGTGCGCGGGCGGTCGTCATCGGCGGCGGGCTGCTGGGGGTGTCCGCGGCCCGTGCGCTCGCCGTGCGCGGCGCCCAGGTGGTGCTCGCCCAGCAGGCCGAGCGGCTCATGGAACGCCAGCTCGACCCGGACGCGTCCCGGCTGGTGCTGCGGCACCTGACCGACCTGGGCGTCGAGGTGCACACCGAGTGCCGGGTCCGGGACGTGCGCTGCATCGCCGGCGCGGTCCGCTCGGTGGAACTGGCCGACGGCTACGCCCTCGATGCCGACCTCGTGGTCCTGGCCTGCGGGGTACGGCCGCGCACGGGCCTCGCCGAACAGGCCGGCCTGGCCGTGCACCAGGGCGTCCTCGTCGACGACGAGCTGCGCACCTCCGACCCGCACATCCACGCCATCGGCGACTGCGCCCAGCACGGCGGCACGGTCTACGGCCTGGCCGCCCCGGCCCTCGAACAGGCCGACGCGCTCGCCGCGCTGCTGGCGGGCGACACCGGTGCCCGCTACACCGGCACCCGTTCCCTGACCCGGCTGACCCTGACCGGCTCCGACTCCCCCTTCGACCTCGCCGCGTTCGGCGAGACCGAGGCCCGGCCCGGTGACGACGTCGTGCGGCTGGCCGACGCCACCCGCGGCACCTACCGCAAGGTCGTGGTCCGCGACGACCGTCTGGTCGGCGGGGTCCTCGTCGGCGAACTCGGCACCGTCGGCGCGCTCGCCCGCGCCTGGGAGGGAGCGGAGCCGCTCCCCGACGACGGCCCGCTGCTCCACCTGCTCACCAACGATGGAGGCTCCTGAATGTCCGCCACCCCGCCGGCCACCCCCACGATCGTGCTCGTCGGCCACGGCATGGTCGGCCAGCGCTTCCTCGAAGCGCTCGCCGAGCGCGGCCTGACCGCCACGCACCGCGTGGTCGTGCTGTGCGAGGAGCCGCGTCCGGCCTACGACCGCGTGCAGCTCACCTCGTACTTCTCCGGCAGGACGCCGGAGGACCTCTCCCTGACCGACCCGGGGTTCCTCGCGGACCACGGCATCGAGCTGCACCTCGGTGACCCGGCCGAGACGATCGACCGCGCGGCGCGGACGGTGACCGCCCGCTCGGGGCTCACCGTCGGCTACGACGTCCTCGTGCTGGCCACCGGCTCCTACCCGTTCGTCCCGCCGGTCCCCCACAAGGACGCCACCGGCTGCTTCGTCTACCGGACCGTCGAGGACCTGCTGGCCATCGAGGAGTACGCGCGGACGAGGGCCGCCACGGGTGCCGTGGTCGGCGGCGGACTGCTCGGCCTGGAGGCCGCGGGCGCGCTCAAGGGCCTCGGACTGAACGCGCACATCGTGGAGTTCGCGCCGCGGCTGATGCCCGTGCAGGTGGACGACGGCGGCGGCACGGCGCTGCTGCGGACCATCGAGGGCATGGGCCTGACCGTGCACACCGGTGTGGGTACGCAGGAGATCGTCGTCGACGCGACCGGCGCCGTCACCGGGATGAAGCTGTCCGACGGCTCCGAACTCGCCACCGACCTGGTGGTGTTCAGCGCCGGTGTCCGCCCCCGCGACCAGCTGGCCCGCGCCGCGGGCCTCACGGTCGGCGAGCGCGGCGGCATCGCGGTGGACGAGCGGTGCCGGACCGTGTCCGACCCGCACGTGTTCGCGATCGGCGAGTGCGCGCTGGCCTCGGACGGCCGGGTGTACGGCCTGGTGGCGCCGGGCTACGAGCAGGCGGAGACGGCGGCGGCGGCGATCGCCGGGGACGCATCCTCCTTCACGGGGGCCGACCTGTCCACCAAGCTGAAGCTGCTCGGTGTGGACGTGGCCTCGTTCGGCGACGCCCACGGCACCGCCGAGGGCTGCCTGGACGTCGTCTACTCCGACTCCCGCGCCGGCCTCTACAAGAAGCTGGTCATCGGCCGGGACGGCACGCTGCTGGGCGGCATCCTGGTCGGTGACGCGGAGGCGTACGGCACCCTGCGCGCGCTCACCGGTTCGGTGCCGCCCGTCTCCCCCGAGTCGCTCGTCCTGCCCGCCGGAGCCGACGCGGGGGACCGGCTCGGCCCGTCCGCGCTGCCGGACGAGGCGATCATCTGCTCCTGCCACAACGTCAGCAAGGGCACGATCCGCGGCGCGGTCACCGAGCACCGGTGCACCACCGTGCCCGAGGTGAAGAAGTGCACCAGGGCCGGCACCGGCTGCGGCAGCTGTGTGAAGGTGCTGGGGCAGCTGGTCGACGCCGAACTGGAGGCGTCCGGCATCGAGGTCGACAAGGGCCTGTGCGGCTGCTTCTCCCAGACCCGCGAGGAGCTGTACGAGATCGTCCGGGCGCTGCGGATCACCTCGTACCAGGAGCTGCTGGACCGCCACGGCCGCGAGGACGCCCGGGGCGGTGACGGCTGCGAGGTGTGCAAGCCGGCGGTCGGCTCGGTCATCGCCTCCCTCGCCCCGGCGATCGGCGCCAGCGGCTACGTCCTGGACGGCGAGCAGGCCGCGCTGCAGGACACCAACGACCACTTCCTCGCCAACCTGCAGAAGAACGGCTCGTACTCGGTGGTGCCGCGGATCCCCGGCGGGGAGATCGCGCCCGAGAAGCTGATCGTGATCGGCGAGATCGCCCGGGACTTCGGGCTCTACACGAAGATCACCGGTGGCCAGCGGATCGACATGTTCGGCGCCCGCGTGGAGCAGCTCCCGTCGATCTGGGCGCGGCTGGTGGACGCCGGCTTCGAGTCGGGCCACGCCTACGGCAAGGCGCTGCGCACGGTGAAGTCCTGCGTGGGCTCCACCTGGTGCCGGTACGGCGTGCAGGACTCGGTGCGGATGGCGATCGACCTGGAGCTGCGCTACCGGGGCCTGCGCTCCCCGCACAAGCTGAAGTCGGCCGTGTCCGGGTGTGCCCGCGAGTGCGCGGAGGCCCAGTCGAAGGACTTCGGTGTGATCGCCACGGCGAACGGCTGGAACCTGTACGTCGGCGGCAACGGCGGGGCCGCCCCGCGCCACGCCGACCTGCTGGCCCAGGACCTGTCCGACGCCGAACTGGTCCGGCTGATCGACCGGTTCCTGATGTTCTACATCCGTACCGCGGACCGCCTGGAGCGGACCAGCACCTGGCTGGAGCGCATCCCGGGCGGCCTGGAGCACGTACGGGACGTGGTGGTGCACGACGCGCTCGGCATCTGCGACGAGCTGGAGAAGCTCATGCGGGCGCACGTCGCGAACTACCGCGACGAGTGGGCGGAGACGGTCAACGACCCCGAGAAGCTGGCGCGGTTCGTGTCCTTCGTGAACGCGCCGGACACCCCCGACCCGGTCGTCTCCTTCGTCCCCGAGCGCGACCAGATCAAGCCCGACCTGCCGCTGCTGGCCATCGGCCTGCGGCCCGCCGACGACGTCCTGGAAGGAAGCGCCCAGCGATGACCCTGACAGTTGAGACGACCGGACTGAAGGTCCAGCTCCAGCTGGCCGACGGCTGGTTCACGGTCTGCGACCTGAGCCTGCTCGTGCCCGGCCGCGGGGTGGCCGCGCTGCTGCCGGACGGCCGCCAGGTGGCGCTGTTCCGCGACCGCGCGGACCGGCTGTACGCCGTGGACAACCGCGACCCGTTCACCGGCGCGGCCGTCCTGTCCCGCGGCCTGACCGGCACCCACCGCGGACGCCCGTTCGTGGCGTCCCCGCTGCTGAAGCAGCGCTTCGACCTCGGCACCGGGCAGTGCCTGGACGACACGTCGGTGCGGGTGGCCGCGTACGAGGTACGCGCCCTGTAGGGATCTTGCACGTTCGGCCGGCACGCCTCCTCCCCGGGGCGGCGGCCTACTCCGCGACCAAGGCCGCCGTGACCGCCCTGAGCCGCGGCGCGGCCCTGGACCACATCCGGGAGGGCGTGCGGATCGACGTGGTCGGCCCCGGCGCCACCGACACCCCCGTGTTCCTGCCGACGACGCGTCCCCGGTCGTCGGCACGGACCTGGTCGTGGACGGCGGCGCCACCGCCTGACCCGCCCGGGTCAGTCGATCCCGGACCGCTCCACGCCCGCCACGATCCACCGCTGGAAGCACAGGAACACCAGCAGCAGGGGCAGGACCGACACGGCCGCCGCGACGAACAGCTCGTGGAGGCGCACGACCTGGGCGGTGGTGAACGAGGACAGGGCGACCTGCACCGTCCAGGCGCTCTGGTCCTGCCCGATCACCAGCGGCCACAGGAAGGAGTTCCACGCGCCGAGGAACACGATCGTGCCGACGGCCGCGAACACCGGGCGGGCGTTGGGGACGACGACCAGCCAGTACGTCCGCCAGTACCCGAGCCCGTCCACCTGGGCCGCGTCCTCCAGCTCCCGCGGGAACCCGAGGAAGTACTGCCGGAAGACGAAGCAGGCGAACGCGGGGAACAGCGTCGGGACGATCAGCCCGCGCAGGGTGGACACCCAGCCCAGCGACGACACCAGCACGAAGCTGGGGACGAAGGTGACGGCCGCCGGGACCAGCAGGGTGCCCAGGATGCCGTGGAACACCTTGTTCGCGTGCCGGTAGGGGATGCGGGCCAGGCCGTACCCGGCGAGGGAGGCGAGGAGCAGGGTGCCCAGGGTGGTGGCGACGGCGATCAGCGCGGAGTTGAGCAGGGAGCGCGCGAAGGGCACGGAGGGATCACCGAACAGCTCGCCGACGTTCCCCCAGCGCACCTCGTGCGGGAAGAAGGTCCACTCCGGCGAGGTGATGTCCTCCTCACCGGCCAGTCCGTTGCGCACCAGCAGGTAGAAGGGGACCAGGAAGAGCAAGGCGAGCGCGGTCAGCAGAGCCGTCCGCAGCGCCCGCCCGGCCCATACCAGGGCGTCATCCACCGGCGTCCGTCCTTCCCGGTCCGAGCCAGCGGGCCTGCCCCACGGTGACGACGGCGATGACCAGCGCGAGGACCACCGCGCCGGCGCTGCCGAGTCCCAGGTTCTGCCCCTGCCCGAGGGCGGTGTAGTAGAGGTAGACCAGGGGCGGGCGGGCGTACGGCGGGTAGCCTCGGGCGTCGGACAGCAGGTTGTAGAACTCGTCGAAGGCCTGGAAGGCGTTGACGACGAGGAGCAGCACCACCGCCGCCGAGGTGGCCCGCAGCTGGGGCAGGGTGATGTGCCGCAGCACCGTCCAGCCGGGCCGGGCCCCGTCGACGGCCGCCGCCTCGTACAGCACCGGGTCGATCCGCTGCAGCCCGGCGAGGAAGAGGATCATGTAGAAGCCGGCCTGCAGCCACAGCCGTACGGTCACGACGACCAGCCAGTACCAGGGCGGGTCGGGGGTGGACAGCCAGGCCACGGGAGCGCCGCCGAACCAGCCCAGCACGGTGTTGGCCAGGCCGAACCGCACCCCGTTGAACAGCGACATCTTCCAGATCAGCGCGGCCACCACATAACTGCACGCGGCCGGCAGGAAGAACACGGACCGGAAGAAGGCCCGGGCCCGCCGGACCCGGTTGACCATCAGGGCGAGGGAGAGCGAGAAGACGTAGGTGACGGGGACGATGAAGGCGGTGAACAGCACGAAGGTCTTCAGGCCGGCCACGAACGCGTCGTCCCGCAGCACGGCCGTGTAGTTGCCCAGACCGACGAAGTGCGTGGGCGTGACGGTGTTGTGCGCGTCGAAGAAGCTGAGCGCCACGCTCCACAGCAGCGGTACGTACGTGAACAGGGCGAGCCCGAGCGCGAACGGCCCGACGAACACCCAGAACCACAGCGCCCGGCGCCCCCTCACGAGCTCTTCTTCACACGGTCGAGTTCGGCCGACACCTTCCGCACCACGTCCCGCAGTTCACGCTCGGGACTCGCCCCGTTGCGGATGATCCGGCTGAGCGCGTCCTGGTAGGCGGTCTGGCTCGCGGGGGTCCACAGCAGCGGCTGGGCGTAGCCGTGGTCGGTGGCGAACCGCACCGCGTCGGCGGCCGGGCCCTGCCGTAACCGCACCGCCTTCTGGGCCAGGGAGACGCGGGCCGGGATGTGGAAGCCGTAGGACAGCGCGAAGTCCTGCTGGAAGTCGGTGTGGTCGACCCACAGCCACTTCACGTACTCCTTCGCCACCTCCTTGTGCCGGCTGCGCGCGCTGACCGCGGCCCCGTACGCCCCGACGGGCACGGTGGGCCGGCCCCCGCCGCCGTCCGCCGGGAAGGGCAGCACTCCGAAGTCGTCGCCGAGTTCCCTGCGCACCTGCGGCAGCGCCCACAGCCCGGACCACTGCATCGCGGTCAGCCCCTGGAGGAAGGCGGACGGGTCGGACCAGTCGCTGGGTGCGCCGAGGAGCAGTGACTTGTCGGTGTGGAAGCGGTGCAGCTTGCCGAGCGTGCGGGCGGCCGCGGGGTCGTCGAAACCGACCTCGCCGTCCTGGGTGACGAGTTCCAGCCCGGCCGCGTACAGCGGGGTGCCGCCCAGCACGCCCGCCCCTCCGTCGTTCCCCAGGAACAGCCCCTTCACCTTCCCGCCGGTCAGCTCGCGGGCGGCGTCGACCAGGGCGTCCAGGGTGGTGGGCGGTTCGAGCCCGGCCTTCTCCAACAGGCTCTTGCGGTAGTACAGCAGCTGCGTGTCGACGACCTGCGGGATGCCGTACACCCGCCCCCGGTACGTCTTCGGCCCGAGCACCGCCGGGTTGAAGTCGTCCCTGACGCCGTCCACCAGGTCGGTGA
>NZ_BNBF01000015.1:162032-179499 GCF_014654935.1 Streptomyces capoamus | reverse complement strand
GGTCGAGCACCTGCCCGCCCTGGATCTGGTCCAGGGTCGGCCCGTTGACCTCGAAGACATCGGGCCCGGAGTCGGTGAGCAGCGCGGCGGCGGTCTGCTGGTCGTAGTTGCCCGGCCGCCACTCCACCGTGACGTGCGCCTTCTTGAAGGCGGCGGCGTACCGCTGCACCGCCTGCTGTGTGCCGGGTTCGCCGTACTGGTGGTACCACTGCTTCAACGAGGCGCCCGAACCTCCCCCGCCCCGTCCGGTGTTCGACCCGCAGCCCGCGAGCAGCCCGGCACCCGCGCCCGCGGCCAGCAGTTCCCTGCGCCTGATCGCCATCACGTGCCCCCTGACGTCCGTCATCGATGCACAGCCCAACGATCAACCATGCCGGGCGATTACGAAAGGGGCGTTGCGGCCGTGTGTCCCCCTCGGCCGCCGGCCCCGACCCGACCCGACCCGCGGGGCGGCGGAACCGCCCGCCCCCCGTGGTCGTCTTGTGCGCTGGCTGTGCACGAGCAGGAAGACGGGGGGACGTGGTGATGCGGAACATGACGAAGGCCGGGCTGGTGGTGGTCGCGATGGCGACGGTGCTCGGGACCTCGGCCTGCGGCGGGGCGGCCGGGGGCGGCGGCGGGAAGCCGCCCGCGCACGGGAAGGCGGAGTCGGCGGCGGCGTCCGGTTCGGGGCCGGCGTCCTCCGGAGCCGTGGGCGAGTTGTCCGCGGTCGCGCACAGCGGGGTGCCGTCCCTCACCCGCCACGTGCCGTGGAACCTGGACGTCCTGGACCAGCGGTCACGGCCGCTGAACGGGCGGTTCACCACCACCGCCACCGGCAAGGGCGTCCACGTCTACGTGATCGACACGGGGATGGACATCACCCACAAGGAGTTCGGCGGGCGCGCCCGCCTCGGCGCCGACTTCGTGGGCCGCAAGGACTCCGGTGACTGCTTCAGCGAGGACGGGGGCGGCCACGGCACGTTCGTCGCGGGTGTCATCGGCGGGGCGAAGTACGGGGTCGCGCCCGGGGCAGAGCTCGTACGGGTCCAGGGCATCCTGTGCGAGAGCGAGGGCGGCGGCTCCCCGGCGGCTGCCGAGGCGGCCGTGGTGAAGTCGGTCAAGTGGGTGACCGCGCACGCGCAGAAGCCCGCGGTGGTGAACATGTCGCTCAACTTCGACCACCGGTCGGCGGCCGTGGAGTCCGCCGTGAAGAAGATGGTCGACGCGGGGATCCCGACGGTGGTGTCGGCCGGCAACTACCGTGACGACGCCTGCAGGCACTCCCCGGCCGGTGTGCCCGGCACGATCGTCGTGGCGGCCTCCACCCCCGAGGACCGCCCGTGGGACGAGGGCGGCTCCTACGGATCCGGCTACGGACGGTGCGTGGACCTGTACGCGCCCGGCCAGAAGGTGACCGCCGCCCTCGCCGGCGGCGGTACGACCACGGAGGACTACGGCGCGACGTCCTGGGCCGCGCCCCATGCGACCGGCGTGATCGCGCTGTACCTGTCGGCCCACCCCCGGGCCACGGCCCGCGAGGTCCACGTCTGGCTCGACCACACGGCCACCCGCGGTGTCCTGCACGGCGTCCGCGCCGACACTCCGAACCGGCTGCTCAACACCGGCGGCCTCTGACCCGCCCGGCCGCGGACGCGCCGAAGGGGCGGCACCCCCCGCACCGGGGTGCCGCCCCTTCTCTTTCGTGCGCCGGAGCCGCCGCCGATCGGTGAGGGTCGGGGACCGACGGCGGCTCCGGGGACCGGGTGGGTCAGCGGTGGTCGCTGCCCGCCGACTGGGTGGCCGCGCGGCCGGCCTCCAGCCGGGCGACCGGGATGCGGAACGGGGAGCAGGAGACGTAGTCCAGTCCCACCTCGTGGAAGAAGTGGACCGACTCGGGGTCGCCGCCGTGCTCGCCGCAGACACCGAGCTTGAGGTCCGGGCGGGTACGCCGGCCCGCCTCGGCCGCCGCCTTCACCAGGGAGCCGACGCCGTCCTTGTCGATCGTCTCGAACGGGCTGACGCCGAAGATGCCCTTCTCCAGGTACGCGGTGAAGAACGAGGCCTCCACGTCGTCCCGGCTGAAGCCCCACACCGTCTGGGTCAGGTCGTTCGTGCCGAAGGAGAAGAACTCCGCCGCCTCGGCGATCTGGCCGGCCGTCAGCGCGGCGCGCGGCAGCTCGATCATCGTGCCGATCGCCAGCTTGAGCTGCGTACCGGTCGCCGCCTCGACCTCGGCGACCACCTGGTCCGCCTCGTCGCGGACGATCTCCAGCTCCTGGACGGTGCCGACGAGCGGGATCATGATCTCGGCGCGCGGGTCGCCCTTGGCCGCCTTGCGCTCGGCCGCCGCCTCCGCGATCGCGCGGACCTGCATGGTGAACAGGCCGGGGATGACCAGGCCGAGGCGTACACCGCGCAGGCCCAGCATCGGGTTCTGCTCGTGCAGGCGGTGCACCGCCTGCAGCAGGCGCAGTTCGTTCTCGTGCGGCTCCTGCCGGGACTCCGCCAGGGCCACCCGGACCGACAGCTCCGTGATGTCCGGGAGGAACTCGTGCAGCGGCGGGTCGAGGAGGCGGATGGTGACGGGCAAACCGTCCATCGCCTCGAAGAGTTCGACGAAGTCCTTCTTCTGCAGGGGCAGCAGTTCCCGCAGCGCGGCCTCGCGCTCTCCCTCGGTGTCGGCGAGGATCAGCTTCTCGACCATCTCCCGGCGCTCGCCGAGGAACATGTGCTCCGTGCGGCACAGGCCGATGCCCTGGGCGCCGAAGCGGCGGGCGCGCAGCGCGTCCTCGGCGTTGTCCGCGTTGGCGCGCACCCGCAGGCGGCGCTTGCGGTCGGCGAAGGCCATCAGGCGGTGGACGGCCTCGACGAGTTCGTCGGCGTCGTCGGCACCGGGGTGCATCCGGCCCTCGAAGTACTCCACCACGGGGGACGGGACGACCGGGACCTCGCCCAGGTAGACCTTGCCGGACGAGCCGTCGATGGAGATGAGGTCGCCCTCCTCCACGACGTGGCCACCGGGGACGGTCATGCGGCGGCGCTTGGTGTCGACCTCCAGCTCCTCCGCGCCGCAGACACAGGTCTTGCCCATGCCGCGGGCGACGACGGCCGCGTGCGAGGTCTTGCCGCCGCGCGAGGTGAGGATGCCCTCCGCTGCGATCATGCCGTCCAGGTCGTCGGGGTTGGTCTCCCGGCGGACCAGGATGACCTTCTCGCCCGAGCGGGACCACTTCACCGCCGTGTACGAGTCGAAGACCGCCTTGCCGACCGCGGCGCCCGGGGACGCGGCGATACCGCGCGCCACCTGCTCGACCTTCGCCTGCTCGTCGAAGCGCGGGAACATCAGCTGGGCCAGCTGGGCGCCGGTGACGCGCTGGAGCGCCTCCGTCTCGTCGATCAGGCCCTGGTCCACCAGCTGGGTGGCGATGCGGAAGGCGGCACCGGCGGTGCGCTTGCCGACGCGGGTCTGGAGCATCCACAGCTGACCGCGCTCGATCGTGAACTCGATGTCGCAGAGGTCCTTGTAGTGGTTCTCCAGCGTCTCCATGATCTGCATGAGCTGGTCGTACGACTTCTTGTCGATCTGCTCCAGCTCGGCGAGCGGGACGGTGTTGCGGATGCCCGCGACGACGTCCTCGCCCTGGGCGTTCTGCAGGTAGTCGCCGTAGACGCCCTGGTGGCCCGAGGCCGGGTCGCGGGTGAACGCGACGCCGGTGCCGGAGTCGGGGCCGAGGTTGCCGAAGACCATCGAACAGACGTTGACGGCCGTGCCGAGGTCGTGCGGGATGCGCTCCTGGCGGCGGTACAGCTTGGCGCGGTCGCCGTTCCAGGAGTCGAAGACCGCCTTGATGGCGAGGTCCATCTGCTCGCGCGGGTCCTGCGGGAAGTCCCGGCCGGCCTCCTTCTTGACGATCTTCTTGAAGGTGGTGACCAGCTTCTTCAGGTCCGCGGCCTCCAGGTCGGTGTCGACCGTGACCTTCTTGGCGGCCTTCGCCTTGTCGAGGGCCTCCTCGAACAGCTCGCCGTCGACGCCGAGGACGGTCTTGCCGAACATCTGGATGAGGCGCCGGTAGGAGTCCCACGCGAACCGCTCGTCGCCGGCCTGGGCGGCCAGGCCCTGCACCGACGCGTCCGACAGGCCGATGTTGAGGACCGTGTCCATCATGCCGGGCATGGAGAACTTGGCGCCGGAACGGACGGAGACCAGCAGCGGGTTGTCGGCCTGGCCGAGCTTCTTGCCCATCGTCGCTTCGAGGGCGTCGAGGTGCGCACTCACCTCGTCACGCAGTGCCGCGGGCTCCTCGCCGCTCTCCAGGTAGACCTTGCAGGCCTCCGTGGTGATCGTGAAGCCGGGAGGGACCGGGAGACCGAGGTTGGTCATCTCGGCGAGATTGGCACCCTTGCCGCCGAGGAGGTCCTTGAGGTCCTTGTTGCCCTCGGTGAAGTCGTAAACGAACTTCGCTACGTGGGGTTCTTTGTTTTCCGACACGGGTCTCGACTCCTTGAGGCCACGGTGGCTGCCCTGACGGCCAGGAACATACCCAGATCGAAGGTCTCTGGGTACGTCCACTTGCCCGTCATGCGCCTGTAACCACTCGTCCGCCAGCGGATCGAAAGTCAAGGCTTGGCAAGCGAAGCCAGCCGTATGTTTTCACTTCTTGAAGACAACCGCGCCCACAGGTGCAGTTTTGCGCTCACATGAGCAGCGTGTAGCGCGACTGATTTCGATCGATGAACGATCAAGGGGTGGCACCCAGTGCCACCCCTTGGAGAAGTGCAGTCGCACATGATCCGCTCATCTGAGCGCAACCCTTATCAAGGGTGGCGAGAATCACGCTGCCACAGAGTGCCCGGTTCCACCATGCGGACCCGTCGGCGGACGGGGGTCGGCACCGGAAACCTCCCGGTCACACCCCCATCTGCGACAGCCGCTCCTCCGCCCGCTCCGGCGCGTACAGGTGCTCCACCACCATCGCCCCGGCGCCGATCAGACCCGCCCGGTCGCCGAGCCGGGAGGTGAGGACTTCCAGGTGGGCGGTGGAGCGGGGCAGCGCCCGCTGGTAGAGCAGCTCGCGCAACCCGGTGAGGAAGGGGGTCCCGGCCAGGTCGCCCGCGATCATCAGGACGGCCGGGTTGAGCAGCGTGACGACCGTCGCCAAAACGTCCCCGACCTGGCGCCCGGCCTCGCGGGCCAGCGCGGCGGCCTGCGGGTGCCCGGCCGCCAGCAGGTCCCGCACGTCCGAGCCGGAGGCGGCCGGCACCCCGGACGCGGCCAGCCGCCGGGCCACGGCACCACCGCTCGCGACGGCCGCGAGGCAGCCGTACGACCCGCAACGGCACAGCGCGTCGGCGCCGACCCGGATGTGCCCGATGTCGCCGGCGCCGCCGTCGGCACCCCGGTAGATCGAGCCGTCCACGACCACCCCGGCGCCGATGCCCGTGGACACCTTGACCAGCACGAAGGCCGTGCAGCCGGGGTGCCCGGTGCGCTGTTCGCCGTAGGCCATGAGGTTGGCGTCGTTGTCGACCAGCACCGGGACCGCGGGGGCCCCGGTGTGCTCGGCGAAGGCGCGGGAGAGGCGGCCGCGGATGTCGTAGCCGTCCCAGCCCGGCATGATCGGCGGCTGGACCACCAGGCCGGTCTCGCTGTCCACCGGGCCCGGCACCGCGAGCCCGATCCCGCACGCCTCCTCACCCGCGTGTCCGGCCTTGGTCAGCAGCTCCCCGAACCAACGGCCCAGTTCGGCCAGGACGGCGTCCGGGCCGTCCTCGACCGCCAGCGGACCGGCGTGCTCGGCGAGGATCTCGCCGGTCAGCGAGAGGACGGCCGCGCGGGCGTGCCGGGTGTCGAGATCGGCGGCGAGCACCACCGCGTGGGAGCCGTCGAACTCCAGGGTGATGGAGGGGCGGCCGCCGAGGGGCGAGTCGACCGGGCCGCCGGCGCCCTCGCGCAGCCAGCCCGCCCGGAACAGCCGGTCCAGGCGCTGGCCCACGGTGGCCCGGGACAGTCCGGTGGCCTGCTGGAGCGCTCCCCGTGTCACGGCCCGCCCACTGCGCACCAGTTCGAGCAGATCGCCGGCTCCCGCCTGGCTCCCGCTCCTCCCGGTCCTTCCCGGACGTCCCGTCATGCGCACCCCCTTGTGCTCCCCTAGTTTGCATTACATAGTAGGTTTTGCGTGTTAAATAGACGTAACCCTACGGTGCCCGCGGCCGAACCCGCGCGGCCGGACGTCTTCGGGGAGCCCCGAGTGGACCGCACTGCCCAGCTCACTGACCGTCCCGCGAAGCACGAGATCGCATACGATCCACCGGCCGCGCCCCCGCCCGAGGCCACGGGCACGGCCGTGGCCACGGCGTCACTGCACGTCAGAGCGGCCGAGGTACTGGAGGCGAACTGGACGGGCGGCTCGACCGTGCCGTCCCGGAACCTGTACCCCCACCAATGGTCCTGGGACTCCGCCTTCATCGCCATCGGGTCACGGCACCTCTCGCCGCTGCGGGCCCAGACCGAACTGGAGACGCTGCTCGCCGCACAGTGGGCCGACGGTCGCGTCCCGCACATCGTGTTCAACCCCTCCGTACCGCTCGACGCGTACTTCCCGAGCCCCGACTTCTGGCGCTCCGCCACCGCCGGGCGCGCGGCGGGCGCCCCGCGCACCGTACAGACCTCCGGCATCGTGCAGCCACCGGTGCACGCGCTGGCGGCCTGGCTGGTGCACCGCGCCGACCCCGGGCTGTCCCTGGCCCGGGGCTTCCTGGCCCGGGTGTACCCCCGGCTGGCCGCCTGGCACCGGTACCTGCTGCACCGGCGCGACCTGGGCGGCGGGGGCCTCGCGAGCGTGGTCCACCCGTGGGAGCAGGGCATGGACAACAGCCCCTGCTGGGACGCCCCGCTCGCCCGCGTCACCCCCGCCCCGGCCCGCTCCTTCCGCCGCGCCGACCTCGACCACGGCGCGGCCGACGACCGGCCGACGGACCTGGACTACGGGCGGTACGTACGGCTGGCCGCGGACTACCGGGACGCCGGATACGCCGACGGGGAGGCGGAGTTCGCCGTGGAGGACCCGGCGTTCAACGCCCTCCTCATCGTCTCCGAGCTCGCCCTGGCCCGGATCGCCGAGGAACTGGGTGCGACGGGCTCCGCCCGCCGCACCCGCGCCGAACGCCTGACGGCGGCCCTGGTGGCCCGGCTGTGGGACGAGGAGTCCGGCATGTTCCTGTGCCGGGACCTGCGGGGCGACACCTCGCCCACCGCTCCCGGCACCCCGGCGCGGCGCGATCCCTGTGACCCCGGCCCCCGGGACGGCCCCGGCGGTCCCGACACCGGCTTACGCGAGCCCGGAGCCGTGCCGGGTGCCGTCCCCGGAGACGGCACCCGTCGGCGGGGAGCCGCCACCGGCCGACGCCCCCGTCCCGCCACCCCCGGTCTCATCCCCGAGCGCGGTGTGTCCGGGCTGGTGCCGTTGGTGGTGCCCGGCCTGCCCCGGGACATCGTCGACGCGCTGGTCCGCACCCTGCGCGGGCCGCACTTCTCGGTGGGGGACCGTACCCGGCTGGCGCCGAGCTACGACCTGCTCGGCGAGGCCTTCGACCCGCACCGCTACTGGCGCGGGCCGGCCTGGTTCAACACCAGCTGGCTGCTGGAGCGCGGGCTGCGCACGCACGGCGAGCGGGAGCGGGCCGACGCGCTGCGCGAGGCGGTGCTGGACCTGGCCGGCAGCACCGGCTTCGCCGAGTACGTCGACCCGTACACCGGCGAGGCCTGCGGCGCGACCGGCTTCGGCTGGACGGCCGCCCTCGCGCTCGACCTGCTGCACCGGCGGCCCGCACCGCACGAGCCCCAAGAGCTGGGCAAGAGCCCACAAAATGGCGCACCCCCCACGGACACCGCACCGTTCGACAGGAGTGACAGAGGAGGGGACCGGGGATGACGGACCGGCATCATCTGCTCGTGCACGGCGCCACCTTCGCCGCCGTGGGCGACCGCGGCGACATCAGCGGAGTGCGGGGCGGCAGCCCGCCGGACGGGCTGTTCGTCCGGGACGCCCGCCACCTCAGCCGCTGGCAGCTCACCGTCGACGGCGCGGTACCCGAGGTGCTCACCCCGGTGGCGGACGGCGACGAGGCCCGCTGCGTGCTGGTCCCGCGCGGCGGCCGGCAGGAGCCCCCCGCGCACACGCTGTTCAGGGAACAGGCCGTCGGGGACAGCTCGTTCGTGGAGTCGGTGCGGGTGACCAGCAACCGGCCGGTGCCCACCGCCGTCCGGCTCGCGCTCACCGTCGACGCCGACTTCACCGACCAGTTCGAACTCCGCTCCGACCACCGCACCTACCTCAAGTCCGGCGCCGTACGCTCCCGGGAAGTCCTCGACGACGGCATCGAGTTCACCTACCGGCGCGCGGAATGGCGGTCCAGTACGACGATCACGGCCGACCCGGCGCCCGACGCCGTGGAGGAGACCGGCACCGGCGCCCGCCGCCTGGTGTGGACCCTCGACCTCGCCCCGCACGGGACGACCGACCTGCTGCTGCGGGTGATCGCCCGCCCGCACGGCCTCCGACGTGCCGTGCGCGTGCCCCGCGACCCCGCCGCCGTGCGCGCGCACATCGCAGCCGGGGAAGCGGAGTTCATGGAGGGCGTGGCCTTCCCGACCGGCTGGCCCGAGCTGGCCGCGGCCTGCGCCCGGGGCCTGGCCGACCTCGCGGCGCTCCAGGTCCCGGCCACCGGACCGGACGGCGAGGAACTGCGCGTACCGGCGGCCGGCGCCCCCTGGTTCCTCACCCTGCTCGGCCGCGACGCGCTGCTCACCTCCCTGTTCACCCTGCCCTACCGCCCGCGATCGGCCGCCGCGACCCTCTTCGCCCTGGCCGCCACCCAGGCCACGGACGGCGCCGGCTCCCCGGTCGCCCAGCCCGGCAAGATCGTGCACGAGGTGCGGCACGGCGAGCTGGCCCACTTCGGCCAGGTGCCGTTCGCCCGCTACTACGGCTCGGTCGACGCCACCCCGCTGTTCCTGATCCTGCTCGGCGCGTACGTGGAGCAGACCGGGGACACGGAGCCGGCCCGCCGCCTGGAGCGGCACGCCCGGGCCGCCGTCGGCTGGATGCTCGACCACGGCGGCCTGACCTCGCGCGGCTACCTCGTCTACCGCGCCGACGAGGGCGGCCTCGCCAACCAGAACTGGAAGGACTCCCCCGGCGCGATCTGCTGCGCCGACGGCACCCGGCCCACCGGCGCGGTGATGGCGGCGGGCGCCCAGGGCTACGCGTACGACGCGCTGCGCCGCACGGCCGGGGTGGCGCGGACGGTGTGGGCCGACGAGACGTACGCCGCACTGCTGGAGCAGGCGGCGGCCGACCTGCGGGACCGCTTCCAGCGCGACTTCTGGATGCGGGAGCGGTCCTTCCCGGCGCTGGCACTGGACGGGCAGGGCCGGCAGATCGACGCGCTGGCCTCCGACGCCGGGCACCTGCTGTGGTCGGGGCTGCTGGACAAGGAGTACGGCGAGGTGGTGGGCCGGCGGCTGCTGGAGCCGGACTTCTTCTCCGGGTGGGGCGTCCGCACGGTGGCCGCCGGCCAGGCGGCGTACCACCCGCTGTCCTACCACCGGGGTTCGGTCTGGCCGCACGACAACGCGCTGATCGCCCTGGGGCTCGCGCGGTACGGGCTGCACGACGAGGCCCGTACGGTCGCCCACGCGCTGGTCGACGCGGCGACTCGGGGCGGTCACCGGCTGCCGGAGGTGCTGGCGGGGTACGCGCGCGTTCCGGGCGGGTCGCCGGTGCCGTACCCGCACGCGTGCGGGCGGGAGGCCCGGTCCGCCGCTGCGCCGCTCGCCCTGCTGACGGCCGTGGGGGGCGCCTGAGCGGTACGCCGGCCGTGTTGACCAGGTGTTTGCCCGGCCGGGGTGAACGGGGGCGGCCGGGGCGTCGTACCGGAGGGCATGAGTGCGCTCCAGTCAGCCGAGGACGTGGCCGCAGAGGTCACCGAAGCCGCCCCGCGCCCGTCCCGCCGCCCCTGGACGGTCTGGTCGGCATGGCGGCGGCGCTGGGCCGAACGGCATCCGGCCGCCGCGCGGGCCCTGTCCGTGAGCGTCACCGTACTGGCCGCCCTGCTCGTCGTCGCCGCACTGGTGATGCCCAACACCGTGGTCCGGCTCGGACCGGCGAAGTTCCTGCGGATACCGGCGGAGGCGGTCATCGGGGCCGCCGTGCTGCCGGCGCTGCCGCGGCGCCCGCGGGTGGTGGTGGCGGCGCTGTCCGGGGTGCTGCTCGGGGCCATGACCGTGCTGAACGCGCTCGACATGGGGTTCAACCAGTACCTGGGCCGCAACTTCAACGTCGTCCTGGACTGGAGCCTGTTCGGCGACGCGGAGTCGTACCTGGAGGACTCCCTCGGGCGGACGGAGACCCTCGCGGCCGTGGGCGGGGTGATCGCCCTCGTGCTGCTGCTGTTCGTGCTGCTCGCCCTGTCCGTGGTCCGGCTGGGCAACCTGCTGGCCCGGTACCCCGCGGCAGCGACCCGCGGCACCCTGGTCGCCGGGGTCGCCTGGATCACCTGCTCCTCCCTCGGCCTGCAGGTGGCCGGCGTGCCGGTCGCCTCCGACCGGACCGCGAACGCGCTGAAGATCCAGGCCCGCCGGGTCTCGGCCACGCTGAAGGACGAGGCGGAGTTCCGCAAGGTGGCCCGGGTCGACGCGTACGGGAACACACCGGCCGGCCAGCTGGTGCCCGACCTGCGGGGCAAGGACGTGGTCTTCACCTTCATCGAGAGCTACGGCCGCAGCGCGATCGAGGACCCGGTCATGGCGCCCGGCGTGGACCGGACCCTCGACATCCGCACCAAGGCCCTGGCCAAGGCCGGCTTCCACGCCAAGAGCGGCTGGCTGACCTCGGCGACCTACGGCGGCAGCAGCTGGCTGGGCCACTCCACCACCATGTCGGGCCTGTGGATCAGCAACCAGCAGCGCTACCGCACGGTCATGGCCAGCGACCACCTCAGCCTGACGGAGGCGTTCCGCAAGACCGGCGCGTTCGACACGGTCGGTGTCATGCCGGGCGTGCAGAAGGGGTGGCCGGAGCAGAAGTGGTACGGCCTGGACAGGGTCTACAACGCCTTCCAGCTCGGCTACCGGGGCCCGAAGTTCAGCTGGTCGACCATGCCGGACCAGTACGCGCTCCAGCAGTACCAGGAGCGGGTGCACAGCAAGCCGGTGCCCGCCGGGAAGTCACGCATGTCGCTGCTCATCCTGACCTCCAGCCACCAGCCGTGGGCGCCCATCCCGAAGATGGTCGACTGGGACCGGCTCGGTGACGGCTCCGTCTTCAAGGGCATCGAGGCGGCGGGCAACAAGGCGGCCGACGTCATCGCCGACACCACCAGGTCCCGCGAGGAGTACGGCAAGTCGATCCAGTACTCGGTGACCGCGCTGACCGAGTGGCTGGAGCGCTACGGCACGAAGGACACCGTGCTGGTCTTCCTCGGCGACCACCAGCCCATCTCCCGGGTCAGCGGCAACCACGCCAGCCGCGACGTACCGGTGTCGGTCGTCGCCAAGGACCCGAAGCTGCTCGACAAGATCGCCGACTGGAACTGGACGGACGGCCTCCGCCCGGCCCACGACGCCCCCGTCTGGAAGATGAGCTCCTTCCGGGACCGCTTCCTGAAGGCCTACGGCTCGACCCCCCACCCGAAGCACGGCTGACCCGACCGGACCCGCCCCCCTGCCGGCCCACCGAGCCGGGTGGTGGGTGGGCGGGGCCGGGGTCCAGGGGCGAGCCCCGGGAAGGGCTCGCACCGCTCAGCCGCCGGACGTGTCCAGCTCGGCGTCCTCGCTCACGCCCGCACAGTCGTACGGATCCTTCAGCCACCCGTCCGGCAGCACCACCCGGTTGTTGCCGGACGTCCGCCCCCGCGGCCCCTCCGCCCCGACCGGCCACCCCTGCTCCAGGTCCAGCTCGTCCAGCCCGGCCCGCAGCTCCTCCAGGGACGACGTGATCGCGAGCCGCTTGCGCATCTCGGAACCGACCGCGAATCCCTTCAGGTACCAGGCGACGTGCTTGCGGAAGTCGACCACGCCCTTGGACTCGTCGCCGATCCACTCCCCCAGCAGCGTGGCGTGGCGCACCATCACGTCGGCCACCTGCCGCAGCGAGGGCCGTACGACGTCGTCCGGCCGCCCCTCGAACGCCGCCACCAGGTCCGCGAACAGCCACGGCCGCCCCAGGCAGCCGCGTCCGACCACGACCCCGTCGCACCCGGTCTCCCGCACCATCCGCAGCGCGTCCCCGGCCGACCAGATGTCCCCGTTGCCGAGCACGGGGATCTCGGGCACGTGCTCCTTCAGCCGGGCGATGGCGTCCCAGTCGGCGGTGCCGCCGTAGTGCTGGGCGGCCGTACGACCGTGCAGGGCGATGGCCGTCACACCTTCCTCGACGGCGATACGGCCGGCGTCGAGGTACGTGATGTGGTCGTCGTCGATGCCCTTGCGCATCTTCATGGTCACCGGCAGGTCACCGGCCCCGGACACCGCCTCGCGCAGGATCGCCCGCAGCAGGTTCCTCTTGTACGGCAGTGCGGATCCGCCGCCCTTGCGGGTCACCTTGGGCACCGGGCAGCCGAAGTTCAGGTCGATGTGGTCGGCCAGGCCCTCCTCCGCGATCATGCGGACGGCCTTGCCGACGGTGGCGGGGTCGACCCCGTACAGCTGGATCGACCGCGGCCGCTCGCTCGCGTCGAACTTGATCAGCTGCATGGTCTTCTCGTTGCGTTCGACCAGCGCGCGGGTGGTGATCATCTCGCTGACGAACAGCCCCTTGCCGCCGCTGAACTCCCGGCACAGCGTGCGGAAGGGCGCGTTGGTGATGCCCGCCATGGGTGCGAGCACGACGGGCGGTGTCACGGCGTGCGGGCCGATGGAGAGCGGGTGGGTCATCGTCAGGGCTCCGGAGCGGGTGGACGGCACAGGGACACGGAACAAGGTCCCATTGTCCCTCACCCGACCGGCCGCCCGACCAGAGCACATGCCAGAGCACATGTATGACTCATTAGTTAGACGCACTATTGATTCGGGCGTACGATGGGAGCCATGCCAGAGCTGAGCCCTCGCCGACGCCTGCTCGTGCTCGCGATCTGCTGCATGAGCCTGCTGATCGTGAGTCTCGACAACACCGCGCTGAACGTGGCCCTGCCCTCGATGCAGCGCGACCTGCACGCCAGTACCTCCGGACTGCAGTGGACCATCGACGCGTACACGCTCGTGCTGGCGTCCCTGCTGATGCTCGCGGGCTCGACGGCCGACCGGATCGGACGCAAGCGGGTCTTCATGACGGGGCTGGTGGTGTTCACCGTCGGCTCCGCACTCTGCTCCCTCGCCCCGGACCTGGAACTGCTCATCGTCTTCCGCATGGTCCAGGCGGTGGGCGGCTCGATGCTCAACCCGGTCGCCATGTCGATCATCACCAACACCTTCGCCGACCCCCGGGAACGCGCCCGGGCGATCGGCGTGTGGGGCGCCGTGGTCGGCATCTCCATGGCGGCGGGCCCACTGGTCGGCGGCCTGCTGGTGCAGTCTGTGAGCTGGCGTGCCATCTTCTGGGTCAACCTGCCCGTCGGCCTCGCCGCCCTCCTCCTCACCCTCCGCTTCGTGCCCGAGTCCCGCGCGCCCCGGGCCCGCCGCCCGGACCCGGTGGGCCAGCTGCTGGTGATCGCGCTGTTCGGCGCACTGACGTACGCGATCATCGAGGCCCCGGAGTCGGGCGCCGGCCCGGTCGCGCCGTTCGCCGCGCTCGCGCTGGCCGCGCTGCTGGCGCTGCTGTGGTACGAGCCCCGGCGCGCGGAACCCCTCATCGACCTGCGCTTCTTCCGCTCGGCCCCGTTCAGCGGCGCCACGGTGATCGCGATCAGCGCGTTCGCGGGGCTGGGTGGCTTCCTGTTCCTGTCCACCCTGTACCTGCAGAACGTGCGCGGCCTGGACGCCCTGCACGCGGGTCTGTGGATGCTGCCGATGGCCGCGCCGACGTTCCTGTGCGCCCCGCTCTCCGGCCGCCTGGTCGGCAGCCGCGGGCCCCGTCTGCCGCTCCTGGTGGCCGGTACGGCGATGACCGCGAGCGGTGTGCTGTTCGCCGCGTTCGAGGCGGAGACGTCGAACGCCACCCTCTTCCTCGGCTACGTCCTCTTCGGCATCGGTTTCGGCTTCGTGAACGCGCCGATCACCAACACCGCGGTCTCGGGCATGCCCCGCGCCCAGGCCGGCGTCGCCGCCGCCGTCGCCTCCACCAGCCGGCAGCTGGGCCAGACACTCGGCGTCGCGGTGGTCGGCGCGGTGCTGGCCTCCGGCATAGGCTCCGCCCCCTACCGCCAGACCTTCGTCACGGCCGCCCGCCCCGGCTGGTGGATCCTCACCGCCTGCGGCCTCGCCGTCCTCCTCCTCGGCCTCCTCACCAGCGGCCGCTGGGCCCACCACACCGCCGAACGCACGGCCGCGGCCCTGGAGACACCGGAGATCCGCCGGCCCGCCGCGGCCCCGGGGCGGTGAGCCCCGGCCGTACGGTCCGGCTGGAGCGGTCCGCCACGACGGACAGTCGCTCGCGACGGCACGGCGCGGCGCGCACCCGTCAGAAGTTCCCGTTGGCCAGGATCTCGCCCTCGGCGTCGTACACGGTCACCAGGCCGCCGCCCGTCCCCGGCATCCACGTCTGGTAGGCGGAGACGACCAGCTTGCCGTCCGGGTTGTGACCGCCGAACATCCCGCCCGTCCAGTCGGTGTAGACGTCGACCATGCCGTTACCGCCGAACGCTCCGTGGACGCGCGTCACGTGAGCGACTGCGGCTTAGTCGGCCGCGCTGCCGTTGGACTTCGCCCACCGCTTGAAGATGTCCGCCTCCGACGACCAGGTGGGCGAAGACTTCGGCTCCGCCTCCGCGTGCGCCTGCGCCTTCTTCGGCTTGATGTCCCCCGGCTTGTGCGGCGAACAGAAGGTGTCCTGCACGGCCGACACGATCCGCCCGCTCTGGGCGTCGGAGAGGTGGGGCACAGTGCCGCCCTCGAACCGGAACTTGGCGTTGGCCTTCACCGTGTCCGAGTCCTTGCGGTCCTTGATGTCCGAGCAGACGTTGACCGACCGGCGAACCGCCCGGTCCTCGTTGGCGACGAGACCGGCGTCGATGTTCTTCAACGCGCTCAGCAGGTCAGCCCGCTGATGAGCGTTCGGAGAGGGAACGGAGGACACCCCAGGGGGCGCGGAAGCGGTCGCGCTCGGCTTGGCGGCCTTCGGCCTGGCCGCCTTCGCGTCGTCGTCGCCGCCACAACTGTCGGCGGCACCGATGACGAACAATGCGACGACGCCGCCCACGATCCATCTGCCCTTACCCATGACGCGTCTGTCTCCCCACTCGATTGCGTTGCGCCGCACAAGCGATCCACACGGCGACACTCGGGGCATCCGTCCCGTTTCGGACATGCCGAAGCCCCCGTCGAGTTGGCGCGAAACCAGCTGGCAGAGATCAGATGCGGTTACATATTAAACATTCTCCTTACACTTTCTTCACCCTGCCCATACACCTGCCGCCGTCCTCACCGGCGGGCGGATCGGTCGGTTGGTCCAGACCTATTGACGAGAGGTCTGGACCACGCGCACTGTCATGCCTACGACACCTCACGCACCCGACACCTCACCGCACCCCCACCGGGAGGCCCCGCATGATCCGACGGCTGCTCGCCGCCGCGCTCTCCGCCGCGTTCCTCGTCCCCCTGGGCATAGCCACCGCGTCCACCGCCTCCGCCGCCGCCGACACCTGCGCGGTGAAGCCCAAACCGGCCGGCAAGGTGCTCCAGGGGTACTGGGAGAACTGGGACGGCTCCGCCAACGGCGTCCACCCGCCGTTCGGCTGGACCCCGATCACCGACCCCCGCATCCCCGCCCACGGCTACAACGTGATCAACGCCGCCTTCCCGGTGATCCGCTCGGACGGCACGGCGCTGTGGGAGGACGGCATGGACGCCGGCGTGAAGGTGGCCACGCCCGCCGAGATGTGCGCGGCCAAGGCGTCCGGCCAGACGGTCCTGCTCTCCATCGGCGGCGCGGCGGCCGGCATCGACCTGTCGTCCTCCGCCGTGGCCGACCGGTTCGTGGCGACGATCGTCCCGATCCTGCAGAAGTACAACTTCGACGGCATCGACATCGACATCGAGACGGGCCTGGTCGGCAGCGGCAGCATCGACCGGCTCTCCACGTCCCAGGCGAACCTGATCAAAATCATCGACGGGATCCTGGCACGGATGCCGGCCGGCTTCGGCCTGACGATGGCCCCGGAGACGGCGTACGTCACCGGCGGCAGCGTCACCTACGGCTCGATCTGGGGCGCGTACCTGCCGGTCATCAAGAAGTACGCGGACAACGGCCGCCTGTGGTGGCTCAACATGCAGTACTACAACGGCAGCATGTACGGCTGTTCCGGCGACTCCTACGCGGCCGGCACCGTGCAGGGCTTCACCGCCCAGACCGACTGCCTGAACAAGGGTCTGGTGGTCCAGGGCACGACGATCAGGGTGCCGTACGACAAGCAGGTCCCCGGCCTGCCCGCACAGCCCGGCGCGGGCGGCGGCTACCTGACCCCGTCCCAGGTCTCGCAGGCGTGGCGGACCTACGGCACGTCGCTCAAGGGCCTGATGACGTGGTCGGTCAACTGGGACGGCGCGAAGAACTGGACCTTCGGCGACAACGTCAAGGCGCTGCAGGGGCGTTGACCGGCCCCTGACACGCGTACGCCGGACGGGCCCGCCTGCGCGGCCCGTCCGGCGTACGAGGGTGCGACTAGGCGCCGATCAGACGGCTGGCCAGGTAGCCCTCGATCTGGTCCAGCGACACGCGCTCCTGCTTCATCGAGTCGCGCTCGCGCACGGTGACGGCGTTGTCCTCGAGGGTGTCGAAGTCGACGGTCACGCAGAACGGGGTACCGATCTCGTCCTGGCGGCGGTAGCGGCGGCCGATGGCGCCGGCGTCGTCGAAGTCGATGTTCCAGTGCTGGCGCAGGGCCTGGGCGAGACCCTTGGCCTTCGGGGACAGCTCCGGGTTGCGGGAGAGCGGGAGCACCGCGACCTTCACCGGGGCGAGGCGGTGGTCCAGGCGCAGCACGGTGCGCTTCTCCATCTTGCCCTTGGCGTTGGGCGCCTCGTCCTCGACGTAGGCGTCGAGGAGGAAGGCCAGCATGGTGCGGCCGACACCGGCCGCGGGCTCGATGACGTACGGCGTCCAGCGCTCGCCGGCCTCCTGGTCGTAGTAGGAGAGGTCCTGGCCGGAGGCCTTGGAGTGCGCCGAGAGGTCGTAGTCGGTGCGGTTGGCGACGCCCTCCAGCTCGCCCCACTCCGAGCCGCCGAACTGGAAGCGGTACTCGATGTCGGCGGTGCGCTTGGAGTAGTGGGAGAGCTTCTCCTTCGGGTGCTCGTACCAGCGCATGTTCTCCTCACGGAGACCCAGGCCGGTGT
>NZ_BNBF01000015.1:153739-161978 GCF_014654935.1 Streptomyces capoamus | reverse complement strand
ACCAGTTCCAGCGCTGCTCCATCCAGTATTCCTGCCACTGCTCGTCCTCGCCGGGCTTGACGAAGAACTCCATCTCCATCTGCTCGAACTCGCGGGTGCGGAAGATGAAGTTGCCCGGCGTGATCTCGTTGCGGAACGACTTGCCCATCTGGGCGATGCCGAACGGCGGCTTGCGGCGCGAGGTGGTCTGCACCTGGGCGAAGTTGGTGAAGATGCCCTGGGCGGTCTCGGGGCGCAGGTAGGCGACCGAGCCGGAGTCCTGGGTGGGGCCGAGGTGGGTGGAGAGCAGACCGGAGAACTGCTTGGGCTCGGTGAACTGGCCCTTGTTGCCGCAGTTCGGGCAGTTGATGTCCGCCAGGCCGTTCGCCGGGGCGTGGCCCTTCTTCTCCTCGTACGCCTCTTCCAGGTGGTCGGCGCGGAACCGCTTGTGACACGAGGTGCACTCGGTCAGCGGGTCCGTGAAGGTGGCGACGTGGCCGGACGCGACCCAGACCTCGGAAGCCAGGATCACGGACGAGTCGATACCGACGACGTCCTCGCGCGACGTCACCATGTAGCGCCACCACTGGCGCTTGATGTTCTCCTTGAGCTCGACACCCAGCGGTCCGTAGTCCCAGGCGGCACGCTGTCCGCCGTAGATCTCACTGCAGGGGAAAACGAAGCCACGGCGCTTGCTCAGGCTGACGATGGTGTCGATCTTGTCGGCGGCCACGGTGCTCTCTTCATTACGACGACGGGCGTTGAAGCGAGATGCTTCCAGCGAATGATTCAGGTTACCGGCGCAGGCTCCCCCACGACCAAATCGGCCCCCGACAAGACCGTCTGATGAGCGTTGTTGACAACGGTTTCCATGTTAGTTGAAAATGACTGTCATGAACGTACGACGACGCACCGGCGCCGGAGCGCGGCGCCTCATACCCGCCGCCGCGCTCGCCGCGGTCACCGCCCTCGGGGCCGGCACCCTCACCGCCTGCTCCGACAGCGCGGCGGCGGTCAACACCGCCAAGTTCGACGTCGTCGCGTCCTTCTACCCGATGCAGTTCCTCGCCGAGCAGATCGGCGGGAGGCACGTCCACGTCACCACCCTCACCTCGCCCGGCCAGGAACCGCACGACCTGGAGATCAGCCCGCAGCAGATCGCCGCCCTGGAGGAGGCCGACGCGGTGCTGTACCTGAAGAACCTCCAGCCGTCCGTCGACGACGCGGTGGCCCAGTCCCCGGTCAGGACCAGGATCGAGGCGGGCTCCTTCACCACGCTGGAGCACCACGGCACCGAGGTCGGCGGCCACGCGGCCGCGCACGACACCCACGAGGACGAGGAGTCCGCCGGCAAGGACCCGCACATCTGGCTCGACCCGGAGCGCTACGCCCAGGTCGCCGAGGGCGTCGGCCGGGCCTTCGAGAAGGCCGACCCCGCGCACGCCGCCGACTACCGGAAGAACACCGCGAAACTGGTCGGCAAGCTGGACGCCCTGGACTCCGCGTTCCGGCAGGGTCTCGCCCGCACCAGGACCAAGGTCTTCATCACCACGCACGCCGCCTTCGGCTACCTCGCCGAGCGCTACGGCCTCACCGAGGAGGCCGTGAGCGGCCTCGACCCCGAGTCGGAGCCGAGCGCCGCCCGGGTCAGGGACCTGGAGCGGACGGCCGAGGCCGACGGCGTCTCCACCGTGTTCTACGAGACCCTCGTCAGCGACAGGACGGCCAGGACCCTCGCGCACGACACGGGACTGAGGACCGACGTCCTCGACCCGATCGAGGGCATCACCGGCGAGTCCCGCGGCCGGGACTACTTCGCGGTCCAGCAGGCCAACCTCAAGGCCCTCCGGAAGGCGCTGGGCGCCAAGTGAAGGGAGACGAGATGACCAACGAGCCCGTCATAGCCCTGCGCGGGGTGACCGCCGAACTCGGCGCGCGACCCGTGCTGCGCGGCATCGACCTCACCGTCGGCCGCGGCGAGGTCGTCGCCCTCCTCGGCGCGAACGGCTCCGGCAAGTCCACGGCGATCCGCGCGGTCATCGGCCAGGTGCCGGTCAGCGGCGGGACGGTCGAGCTGTTCGGCACCCCCCGCCGGTCCTTCCGGGACTGGGCGCGCGTGGGCTACGTACCGCAGCGCACCACGGCGGCGGGCGGAGTCCCGGCGACGGTCACCGAGATCGTCTCCGCGGGCCGCCTGTCCCGCACCCGCTTCGGCCTGTTCCGCAGGAGCGACCGGGAGGCGGTGCGCCGGGCCCTGGAGCTGGTCGGCATGGCGGACCGCGCCAAGGACTCGGTCGACGCCCTCTCCGGCGGCCAGCACCAGCGGGTGCTGATCGCCCGCGCTCTCGTCGCCGAACCCGAACTGCTGATCATGGACGAGCCGATGGCCGGGGTCGACCTGGCCAGCCAGGAGATCCTGGCCCGGACCCTGGAGCAGCAGGTGGAGGCCGGAGCCACGGTCCTGCTCGTGCTGCACGAACTGGGCCCCCTGGAGCCCCTGATCGACCGGGCGGTCGTCCTGCGCGACGGCTGCGTGCTGCACGACGGCCCGCCGCCGCGCGCGGTCGGCCAGCACGCCCTGCCCGGCCACGACCACGTACACCCGCACGCACCGGCGGGCGCCGAACCGATCCGCACGGGACTGCTGAGCTGATGTACTTCCTGAACTACGCCTTCATGCAGCGGGCGCTGCTGGCCGCCGTGCTGGTCGGCATCACCGCGCCCGCGATCGGCATCTACCTGGTCCAGCGCCGCCAGGCCCTGATGGGCGACGGCATCGGACACGTGGCCATGACCGGCGTCGGCCTCGGGTTCCTGCTGTCCACCTCCCCGGTGTGGATGGCGACGGCCGTGTCCGTCCTCGGCGCCGTCCTGATGGAACTGATCCGCTGGTACGGCCGGACCCGCGGCGACATCGCCCTGGCCATGCTGTTCTACGGCGGTATGGCGGGCGGCGTGATGCTGATCAACCTCGCGCCGGGCGGCTCCAACGCCAACCTGATGTCCTACCTGTTCGGCTCCCTGTCGACGGTGTCCGGGTCCGACGTGACCGCGATCTGTGTCCTCGCCGCGTTCGTCCTGCTGGTCACGCTGGGCCTGCGCCGCCAGCTGTTCGCGGTCAGCCAGGACGAGGAGTTCGCGCGGGTCACCGGCCTGCCGGTGCGCACCCTGAACCTGCTGACGGCGGTCACCGCGGCCGTCACCGTCACGGTCGCCATGCGGGTCGTCGGACTGCTGCTGGTGTCCGCGCTGATGGTCGTGCCCGTGGCGGCGGCGCAGCAGCTCAGCCGCAGCTTCACCGTCACCTTCGTGATCGCGGTCGCCATCGGCGTGGCCGTGACCGTCAGCGGCACGATCACCTCGTACTACCAGGACGTCCCGCCCGGCGCCACGATCGTCCTGCTGACCATCGCCGCGTTCCTCGCGCTGACCGCGCTGGCCACCCCGCTGGCCCGGCGACGCGCCCGCGCGGCGGCCGCCGCCCAGCCCGCGGGCGACCCGGCGGAGTGCGCGATCCCGGCCGCGCGCGGGACCGGCGAGGAGGTCGGCGTCTGACCGCCGGCCGTCCGGGCTGGCACAATGGCCCGGGCAGACGCCAGACGTGGAGGAGGCAACCGGTGACGACCGCTGGACCGCCCGTGAAGGGTCGCGCGACCCGCCAGCGTGCAGCCGTGGCGGCGGCCCTGGACGAGGTCGACGAGTTCCGCAGCGCACAGGAACTGCACGACATGCTCAAGCACAAGGGCGACTCGGTCGGGCTCACCACGGTCTACCGCACGCTGCAGTCCCTCGCCGAGGCCGGCGAGGTCGACGTCCTGCGCACCTCCGACGGCGAGTCCGTCTACCGGCGCTGCTCCTCCGGCGAACACCACCACCACCTGGTCTGCCGCGCCTGCGGCAAGGCGGTGGAGGTGGAGGGCCCGGCCGTCGAGAAGTGGGCGGAGGCCATCGCGGCGGAGCACGGGTACGTCAACGTGGCGCACACCGTGGAGATCTTCGGCACCTGTGCCGACTGCGCGGCGGGCTGAGCCGGGGCGCGGGGGCCCGGCTCACCTCCTGCCGAAGCAGCGCTCCAGTTCGTCGAGGTCGTAGAAGCGGCTGCCCTCGGCGGCCGGCCGGCAGTCCGGCTTGAAGGCCGTCTCCTTCTCGTTGTAGAGCATGCGGACCAGGTACCGGTCGCCCTTGGCGAACACGTCCCACTGGATGTTGGCTCCCAGCGGGGACACGTCCGCCCCCCGCCAGGGGTTGTCGGCGTACGTGTAGGCCCTGCCCGGCTCCGCCGGCCGCGTGCTGCCCGGCAGCCCCATCAGCGCGGCCAGCGGGATGATCTCCTCGGCGTGGCTGAACCGCAGCTCGGCCCCGAGGTCGCTGGTGCCGGCCCGCTTGGCCTCGGCCTGCCGGAAGAAGTCGTCCAGCAGGACGTCCGCCATCGCGTAGGTGATGTCGCTGCCGGCGAAGCCGGGACCCTTCTCGTAGAAGTCCTCGGCGTCGGACACGTAGCCGAACCAGGCCGCGTCCGGCCGGGAGACGAAGCGCTCCATGCGCCAGCCTTCCCCGTCCGGGCTCTCCTCGCTCATCGCGGGCGCGATGGCGTACAACTCGTAGACGGCCCGGGCGGCGCTCACCTGGTCGCCGATCGTCGCGACGAAGGGCTCCTTGAACAGCCCGCGCAGGACACCGTGCGCGGCCTTCCGGGTCCGCGGCCCGTCGGTGATGCCGCGGAGGGTGTCCTTCAGGCGCTGATCGTTCTCGACGTAGTCACGGTAGGCGGCCCCGCCCGCCGCCTTGTGGAAGTACAGCAGGTCCTTGTCGGTGCGCACCGGACCGATCAGCGGCCTCAGCGCGGGCTCGGCGCCGGCGAGGGCGTCGGTGAACGCGGTAGCGCTGTCCACGGCCCGCTGCTGCCCGGAGCCGACGACGTCGATCTTCTCCCCGCGGGCGGCGATCCCGGCGAACAGGGCGGGCAGCCGTCGCCGGAGCCGGCGGGCCGTGTCCGCCATCTCCTGCCGGCCCCGGCCGCTCAGGTCGCCGTAGCCGGTCTTCGCCATGGCGCCCTGGAGTGCGCGGACGACGGGCCGGAACTCCTTCCCCCTGGAGGTCAGTTGGCCCGTCGCCTCGGCCCGCTCCCACAGGGCGAGGACCAGGTCGCCGTCCTCGCTGTCGCCGGCGGCCCGGGACCCGTGCCGGGAGACGTTCTCGGTGAAGACGGGCACGAAGCCGGCCGGGGGCCGCTGGTAGGTGCGCGGGTTCTGCCGCGGGGCGTACGGGGCCTTCGTGCCGTAACCGTCGCGGTGCGCGGGGTCTTCGGCCGCGTGTGCCGGCAGGGCGGTGAGCAGCAGGGCGCCGAGGGCGAGGACCGGGGCGAGACGTCTCATGATCCGCATCCTCGGCGGCCCCGTTGAACGAGCGGTGGCTAGGAGGTGGAATCACCCTTCATGGCGGCTTCCATGGCGAGCAGTTCCTCGTTCGGGACGGCACCGCCGAAGCGGCGGTCGCGGGAGGCGAACTCCAGGCAGGCCCGCCACAGGTCACGGCGGTCGAAGTCGGGCCACAGCACGTCCTGGAAGACCATCTCGGCGTACGCGCTCTGCCAGAGCAGGTAGTTGGAGGTGCGCTGCTCGCCGCTGGGGCGCAGGAACAGGTCGACGTCCGGCATGTCCGGGTAGTACAGGTACTTCTGGATGGTCTTCTCGTTGACCTTGGACGGGTCGAGCCGGCCCGCCCGCACGTCCTCGGCGAGCCGCTGGGCCGCGTCGGCGATCTCCGCACGGCCGCCGTAGTTCATGCAGAAGTACAGGGTGAGCAGGTCGTTGTCCTTCGTCTGCTCCTGGGCGATCTGCAGCTCTTTGGCGACGGACTTCCACAGCCGGGGCATCCGGCCCACCCAGCGCACCCGGATGCCGAGTGCGTCGAGCTGGTCGCGGGTCTTGCGGATGAAGTCCCGGTTGAAGTTCATCAGGAAGCGGACCTCGTCGGGCGAGCGCTTCCAGTTCTCGGTGGAGAAGGCGTACAGCGAGATGTTGCGGACGCCGATCTCGATGGAGCCCTGGAGCACGTCCAGCACCCGCTCGGCGCCCACCTTGTGGCCTTCGGTGCGCGGCAGCCCCCGCTCCTTGGCCCACCGTCCGTTGCCGTCCATGACGATCGCCACGTGGCCGGGGACCAGCTCGCCCGGGAGTTTGGGCGCGCGGGCGCCGGACGGGTGCGGCTCCGGCGCCTGGTACTCGCGCCGCTGGCGCCCCAGGATCCCGCGTACCACCATGTGCTTCTCGTCTCCCTCGTGCTTCTCGCTCTTACTTCTCGACGTACCGGAGCGAACGCAGCCCGCGCTCCAGGTGCCAGTGCAGGTAGGCGGACACCAGGCCGCTGCCCTCGCGGACGTACCGCGCCTCGCACGCGTCCGCCGTCTCCCAGTCTCCCGTAAGCAGCGCCCCCAGCAGAACCAGGGTCTGGGGGGACGGTACGACACTGCCGGGCACCCGGCAGTCGACGCAGACGGAGCCGCCGGAGGCCACGGAGAAGAACCGGTTCGGACCGGGCATCCCGCACTTGGCGCAGGCGTCGAAGCTGGGCGCGTACCCGTTCACCGCGAGGGAGCGCAGCAGGAAGGCGTCGAGGACCAGGTGCGGGGCGTGCTCGCCCCGGGCGAGCGTGCGCAGCGCCCCGACGAGCAGCAGGTACTGCTGCACGGCCGGCTCGCCCTCGTGGTCGGTGAACCGCTCGGCGGTCTCCAGCATGGCGGTCCCGGCCGTGTACCGGGCGTAGTCGGTGACGATCCCGCCGCCGTACGGAGCGATCGTCTCGCTCTGCGTGCACAGCGGCAGCCCGCGTCCGACCAGCTCGCTGCCGCGCGCGAAGAACTGCACGTCGACGTGGGAGAACGGCTCCAGCCGGGCTCCGAACTTCGACTTGGTGCGCCGCACCCCGCGCGCCACGGCCCGCACCCTCCCGTGCCCGCGGGTGAGCAGCGTGATGATCCGGTCCGCCTCACCCAGCTTCTGGGTGCGCAGCACGATGCCGTCGTCGCGGAACAGACTCATGGCTCCATTCTGAACCACTCCGGGTGGCGCGTTCGCAGACCGGCGATGGCGAGCTGGAAGGACCGCAACGTCTTGCCCACCGGTGCCGGGGCGTACTCGCGGAACTCCAGGGTGCGCTGTCCGTGGGTGACCTGGGTGATGTGGAGGAGCGAGCTGTCCACCGACACTGTCAGATCGGTGGCCGCGCCGCTGTCGACCTGCCTCTCGGAGGTGTCCAGCACCACGTTCCCCACCTCGGAGTAGGGGATGCTCATCCGGCCCGCGGACGACTCCAGCTCCAGGTGGGTCTGTGTGAAGGCCACCGCGTCGCCCTTCTTGACCCCGCCTGTCCTGAGCTGCCCGATCAGCGGGCCCTGACCGGGCAGGACGGTGACGCCCTCGCGCGCCAGGAGCAGGCGCAGGGCGGCGCTGAAGTCCGCGGGTTCGGCACGCCGGCGCTCGACATGGGCGTCGACCTCTTCCGCGACCCACCCCTGGCCCCATCTGCGCGACGTCGGGAAGTACGGCGGCACGGCCTGCCATCCGCGGTGGGGGTCGCCGACCCTCGCGATGACGGCGTCCATGTGCTCCTTGACCGCGTCGATCCGGTATCCGCCGCCCTTGACGGTGGCGAACCGGAGTTCGCCGTCGGGCGGTGCCCCGCCGTCACGGTCGCGACCGTCCTCGGGTGTCTCCTCGTTGCGCGACTCCATGAACCCCCCTCGATGTCCCCGGGCCGCGTCCCCGACGACCCGCTCCAATGTATGCCGTTACCACCATGTATGGCTTGGTATCGGGGCCCCGGGCCGGTGATTGGCGGATTCGTGCCGCCTCACCCCGTCGGCCCGCCTACCCGTCGCAGGTCACCGGAGGTTCCCGCCGCCCCCGCGTGCGGGAATGCGCCACTGCCCGGCTGCGGCATACGTGCGCGCTGTCTTGACCGCCGCCGACGCCCCTCCTATGGTCGCGCTACCGGACGTAGGACGTCGTATCTCCGCGTATCTCCGCGTATCTCCGCCCCATCCACCCGCCATCCGCTGGAGGACCCGTGCGCGACGACGACGTACCCCGGACACCCGGCGCACTCCGGACACCCGGCGCGCCCGGTGGGCCCGCACCGCGCCGCCGCTCCGTCCTCGCCGGCCTCGGCGCCGTCGGCGCGGCCGTCGCGCTCCCGCCCGCGCTGACCGCGTGCTCCACGGGTCCGGAGTCCACCGACGAGACCTGGCACGGCGGCAGGG
>NZ_BNBF01000015.1:146842-153703 GCF_014654935.1 Streptomyces capoamus | reverse complement strand
GCAGGGACCGGACACTGACCGCCGTCATCGGGTACGGCAACGACGGCAGCTGGGACCCGACACAGACCGCGTCGGCGTTCGCGATGGCCGCCCACCACCACATCTACGAGGGGCTGCTGGACACCGACCCGATCACCCGGGTGCCGTACCCGGCGCTCGCCACCGCGCTCCCCCGCGACCCCGCCGCCACCACCTGGCGGTTCACGCTCCGCCCCGGCGCCACCTTCCACGACGGCAGGCCCGTGACCGCCGACGACGTCGTGTTCGTCTTCGACCGGATCCTCGATCCGGGCACCCGGACCCTCGCCGGGGGCTTCTTCGCCACCTGGCTGGAATCGGTGCGCAGCACCGGCCCCCGGACCGTCGAACTCAGGCTCAGGTTCCCCTTCCCGGACGGCCTCGCCCGGCTCACCCTGGCCAAGGTCATGCCGCGGCACGTGTTCTCCCGGCCCGGGGCGTGGGACGACGCGGTCAAGGGGCTGGCCGTGGGCTCGGGACCGTACCGGCTGACCGCGCACCACCCGAAGTCGAACACGGTCCTAGAGGCGTTCGCCGCCTACAACGGCCCGCGCCGACCGGCCTTCCGGAAGATGAACTGGCTGACCGTCGTGGACGCGGCCTCGCGCGTCGCGCGGATCTCCGGGACCGGCGCGGGCGCCCAGATCGCCGACAACATCCCCTACGCCAACGTCCCGCGCCTGGAGCGGGGCGGGCTGAAGGTGGCCGGCGCCGCCGGGATGAACAACCTCTTCCTGATGTTCGACACCCGGCACAAGCCCTTCGACGACGTCCGCGTCCGGCAGGCCCTGCACTACGCCATCGACACCGGGAAGCTGGTGCGGGTCGCGCTGAAGGGCCACGGACGGCCCGCGTCCTCGTTCCTCGACGAGGGCAACCCGGCCTACCGGCGGGCCAGGACGGTCTACGGCTACGACCCCGCCAGGGCGAAGGCGCTCCTCGCGGCCGCCGGGGTCAGGGACCTCCAGGTCCGCGTCCTCGCGGTCAACGTCAGCTGGGTCGTGGACTGCCTGCCGACCATCAAGGCCTCCTGGGACGCGGTCGGCGTGCGGACGACGCTCGCGCCGCAGGAGACCACGGCCGTGTTCACCAAGCTGGACCAGGGGCAGGACTACCAGGTCGTCGCGGCGGCCTCCAACCCGAACCAGTTCGGCCTCGACGCCGATCTGATCCTGCGCTACAACCACGGCCCCGGGAACACGTGGATGCGGTACGCGCGGTGGGCCGGCCACCCCGTCGCCCGGCGGCTCTTCACGGACATGGACCGGGCCACCCGGGAGCCGGATCCCGCCCGGCGCAGGGCCATGATCCAGGACTGCGTCGACGTCGTCGCCGAGCAGGCCGTGCTCTACCCGGTCGTCCACAACGAGCTGATGACCGCCTGGGACCCGCGCCTGCTCAGCGGGATAAGGGCCCAGCCGTATCCCGGCATCAACCTGCTTTGGGCCAGGTGGGTCTGACGACGTGACGGCCGTCGTACGGATCCTGCTGCGCCGCGTCGCCCTGCTCGTCCCGCTGCTGCTCGGCATCGTGCTGTTCGTGTTCGTGGTGATGCGGTTCTCGGACGTCGACCCCGCCTCCGCGTTCTTCCAGGGCGCCAACCCCACCGCACGGCAGCTGCACGAGTTCCGGGAGCGCAACGGGCTGCTCGACCCGCTGCCCGTGCGGTACGTCCGCTTCGTCGGCGACCTGCTCCACGGCGACCTCGGCACCAGCGCCCTCACGCGCGCCCCGGTGCTCGACCAGGTCGGCACCGCGCTGCCGCTCACCCTCCAGCTGACCTTCCTCGGGCTGGCGGTCGCGGTCGTGACGGCGCTGGCCGGCGGGGTCACGGCGGCGGTGTACCGGGACCGGCTGCCCGACCAGGTCATCCGGGTCGTGTCACTGGTCGGCGTGGCCGCGCCCGGGTTCTGGCTGGCGCTGCTGATGATCCAGTACCTGGCCGTCGACCCGGGCTGGTTCCCGGCCGGCGGCTACGTCAACCCGGCCGACTCGGTCACCGGCTGGCTGAGGACCATGGCCCTGCCCGCCGTCGCGCTGTCCCTGCCGGTCGCCGCCCAGCTCACCCGGATCGTGCGCACCTCGGTGGTGGAGGAGCTGGACAAGGACTACGTGCGCACGGCGATCGGCAGCGGGCTGCCGCCCCTGGTGGTCGTCGGGCGGAACGTGCTGCGCAACGCGCTCGTCAATCCGCTCACCGTGCTCGGGCTGCGGGTCGGCTACCTGCTCGGCGGCGCGGTCGTCATCGAGACGATCTTCTCGCTGCCCGGCATGGGCAAGCTGATGATCGACGCCGTGCAGAACGGCGACCCCGCCGTCGTACAGGGGGTCGTCCTGACCACCGCCACCGGTTTCGTCGTCGTCAACCTCGTCATCGACATCCTGTACCTGCTGGTCAACCCACGGCTGAGGACGGGCTGATGGACACGCGTGCGCGCATCGCCGGACGGCTGTCCCGGCGGCCCGTTCTCCGGCCGCGCGGGGCGCGCCGGCTGCCGCTGCCGTCGAAGGCGGCCCTCTGTTTCCTGGCCGTGGTCGCCCTGGTCGCCGTCCTCGCGCCGGTGCTGGCGCCGGACGATCCGCTCGACCAGCAGGACCCGGTAGGCGGGAGCGGGGCGCCGTCGGCCGCGCACTGGATGGGGCAGGACAGCCTGGGCCGGGACGTGCTGAGCCGGCTGATGTACGGGGCGCGCTGGTCGCTGGCCATCGGGCTGGGCGCGACCGGGCTCGCGCTCGTCGCCGGCGCCCTGCTCGGGGCCCTCGCCGCCACCTCCCGCAAGGCCGTCGACGAGACCCTGATGCGCTGCCTGGACGTGGTGATGGCGTTCCCGGGCATCGCGCTCGCCGCCGTCCTGGTGGCCGTGTTCGGCGGCGGGATCGGGGTGCTGATCTGCGCGATCGCCTTCCTGTTCACCCCGCCCGTGGCCCGGGTGGTGCGGGCCAACGTGCTGGACCAGTACGGCGAGGACTACGTCACCGCCGAGCGGGTCATCGGCGCCCGCACCCCGCACATCGTGCTGCGCCACGTGGCCGTCAACTGCGCCGCTCCGGTGCTGGTGTTCTGCACGGTCCAGGTCGCCGAGGCCGTCGTCTTCGAGGCCTCGCTGTCCTTCGTCGGCGCGGGGGTGCGGCCGCCCGACCCGTCCTGGGGCAGCGTCATCGCCGACGGCCGGACCATGGTGCTGACCGGCGGCTGGTGGGCGACCGTGTTCCCGGGGCTGTTGATCCTGCTCACGGTGCTGTCGCTGAACATCCTCTCCGAGGGCGTGTCGGACGCCTGGGCGGCGCCCGCCCCGCGGGAGACGCAGGCGCCGGCGGTCCGGCCGGCGACGCCCGGGCCCGGCACCGGCGAGGTGGTCGCGCTGCCCGGTCTGGCCGAGGCCGCCCGGCGGCTGCGCGAGCGGGCCCGGCCGGCGCCCGACCGGGGCGGGCAGCCGGTGCTGGCGGTGGCGGACCTCGCCATCGGCTTCCCGGGCCGGCACCGGGGCGTGGACGTGGTGGCCGGGGTCGGCTTCGAGGTGTACCCCGGCGAAGTGCTGGGCCTGGTGGGCGAGTCGGGCTGCGGCAAGTCGCTGACCGCGCTGACCGTCATGGGGCTGCCGCCGAAGGGCGCCCGGATCAGCGGGCAGGTGCGGTTCCGGCAACGGGACCTGCTGGCCGAGCCGATGCGGGTGCGGCGGCGGCTGCTGGGCCACGAGATGGCCATGGTGTACCAGGACGCCCTGTCCTCCCTGAACCCGGCCATGACCATCCGCGCCCAGCTGCGGCAGCTGGTCCGGCGCGGGGGCCGGCGCGGTCCGGGCGAGCTGCTGGAGCTGGTCGGCCTGGACCCCGGGCGGACCCTGCGCAGCCGTCCGCACGAGCTGTCCGGCGGGCAGCGCCAGCGCGTGCTCATCGCCATGGCGCTCTCCCGGGACCCTCAGCTGATCGTCGCCGACGAACCGACCACCGCCCTGGACGTCACCGTGCAGGCCCAGGTCATGGAGCTGCTGTTGCGGCTGCGCGCGGAGCTGGGGTTCGCGCTGGTCCTGGTCTCGCACGACCTGGCGCTGGTCGCCGACGTCACGGACCGGGTGGCGGTGATGTACGGCGGCCGGATCGTGGAGACGGGGGTGACCGCCGACCTGGTGGCGGCACCGGCCCACCACTACACGCGCGGTCTGCTGGGCAGCGTGCTGTCGCTGGAGTCGGCCGAGGAACGCCTGACCCAGATCGGCGGGGTCGTCCCGGATCCCGCCGGCTTCCCGGCGGGCTGCCGGTTCGCCGACCGCTGCCCGCTGGCCACCGCCGTGTGCCACCGCACCGTCCCGGTCCTCACCGGCAGCCCCGGGCACGCGGCCGCCTGCCACCACCCGGCGGTGGCCCTCACCCCCACGGAGAGCGAGGAGGCCCTGCCGTGAACGCTGTGGTGGAGGTGCGGGACGCCCACGTCGTCCACCGGGCGCGCACCGGCGGCCTGTTCCGGCGGGACCGGGTGTACGCCCTGACCGGCGCCGATCTGTCCGTGGCGCCGGGCGAGACGGTCGGGGTGGTGGGCGAGTCGGGGTGCGGGAAGTCGACGCTGGCGAAGGTGCTGGTGGGCATCGAACGGCCGGTGCGCGGGACGGTGTCGTACGGCGGCCGGGACCTGTGGACGATGCCGCCCGCCGAGCGCCGCGCCACGGTCGGCGCGGGCACCGGCGTGGTGTTCCAGGACCCGTCGACCGCGCTGAACCGCCGGCTGCCGGTCCGCCGTATCCTGCGCGATCCGCTGGACGTCCACCGGCGCGGCACCCCCGCCGAACGGGAGGAGCGGGTACGGGAGCTGATGGCCCTGGTGGGCCTGCCCGGGGCACTCGCCGACGCCCTGCCGGGCCGGCTGTCCGGCGGGCAGCGGCAGCGCGTCGCGATCGCCCGCGCGCTCGCCCTGGAACCGGCCCTGATCGTCGCCGACGAGCCGACCAGCGCGCTGGACGTGTCGGTGCGCGCGCAGATCCTGAACCTGCTGCTCGACCTGAGGGAGCGCCTGGGGCCGGCCCTGGTGTTCGTCTCGCACGACATCCAGACGGTACGGCGGATGAGCGACCGGGTGATCACCATGTACCTGGGCCGGATCGTGGAGGAGGCCCCGGCCGCCGATGTCGCCGGCGCGGCCCGGCACCCGTACACCCGGGCCCTGTTCTCGGCGGCGCCCGGGCTGCTCCACCCCGTCGACCCGATCCCGCTGCGCGGTCCGGTGCCCTCGGCGACCCGCCCGCCGAGCGGCTGCCCGTTCCGCACCCGCTGCTGGCGGGCCGACGCGGTCTGCGCCGAGTCGCTGCCGGAGTTCTCGGCCGCGTCACGGCCCGGACACCGCTTCCGGTGCCACCATCCTGTGCAGGAGGACACGCCGATCCGAGACCAGCGCGCCAGGAGCCCCGAATGACCTTCCAGCTCACCGGTGTCGTACCGCCCGTCTGCACGCCCCTGACGCCGGAGCGGGAGGTGGACGAGCCCTCGCTGCTGCGCCTGGTGGACTTCCTGGTGGAGGCCGGGGTGCACGGCCTGTTCCTGCTCGGCTCGACGTCGGAGGCGGCCTTCCTCACCGACGCGCAGCGCCGGCGGGTGGTGGCGGCCGTCACCGCGCACGTGGGCGACCGGCTGCCCGTGCTCGCGGGCGCGATCGACATGACGACCCCCCGGGTCCTGGACCACGTCGCGGCGGTCACCGCGGCCGGTGCGCGGGCCGTCGTCGTCACCGCGCCCTTCTACGCCCGCACCCACCCCGCCGAGATCGTCCACCACTACCGCCGCGTCGCCGCCGCCAGCCCGGTCCCGGTGATCGCCTACGACATCCCCGCCGCCGTGCACACCAAGCTCCCCGCCGACGTGGTGCTGGGGCTGGCCGCGGACGGTGTGCTGGCCGGGCTGAAGGACTCCAGCGGGGACCTGGCGGCCTTCCGGGAGGTCGTCGCGGGCGCCCGGGCACGTCCCGGGTTCAGCGTGCTGACCGGCTCGGAGCTGATCGCCGACGCGGCGCTGGCGCTGGGCGCCGACGGGGCGGTGCCGGGCCTGGCCAACGTGGACCCGCACGGGTACGTCCGCCTGTACCGCCGGTGCCGGGCGGGCGACCACGAGGGCGCGCGGGCCGAACAGGAGCGGCTGTGCGCGCTGTTCGGGATGACGGGCGTAGGCGATCCGGCGCGGATGGGGGGCAGCTCGGCGGCGCTCGGCGCGTTCAAGGCTGCGCTGCACCTGCGCGGGATCATCGACTGCCCGGTGACCGCCGAGCCGCAGGTCCCGCTGTCCGGCGCGGAGGTCGAGCGGGTCGGCAAGTTCCTGGCGGCGGCGGGCCTGCTGGGCCCCGGCCCGCACCGCCCCTGAGGTCAGGGTGCCGGGCGGACGACGGAGTGGTCAGGACGGGGTCCGGGCGGCGGCCAGCAGGCGGGTGACGTCGTCGGAACAGATGGTGAGGGCCGCGCCGACGGTGGTGAGGGCGTCGCGTTCGGCGGGCGTGTAGGGGCCGTCGGCGAGGGCGATGCGGGCGCCCTGGAGGAACAGGGACTCGCGGCCGGCCGGGGCCAGGTGCGGGGCCAGCGGGTCCAGGGCCTCGTGCAGCTCTATGGTCAGCCCGGCCCCGCACGGCTGCTCGATGTACCGGCCGGTGTCGGCGGCGAGGGCGTCGACCAGGGCCGCCAGCTGGTCCTCGGTGCAGTCGGCGAAGCCGGCCGCGCGGACCGTGGCGGCGGCGGCCTCCAGGGCCGTGCGGGACCCGGTGCCGCCCGCGGCGAGCACGGCGAGGGCGACGGTGTGCACGGCGTCGCGGAGCATCGCGGAGAAGCGGCGCGTGGTGGGGTGGTCCAGCACCTCGGTGCCGAAATGGTG
>NZ_BNBF01000015.1:146409-146796 GCF_014654935.1 Streptomyces capoamus | reverse complement strand
CCCGCAGGCCGCGCACTCCACCACGGGTCCGGTCGCCCCGCGCGGCAGCACGGGCAGGCCGAGCACGGTCAGCCGGCGCCGACCGGTGAGCCGCTGGTAGTTGCGGTCGCCGCCGCAGCCGGGGCAGTAGAACTCGCCGTCCCCCACGGGGGTCCATGCGGTGCGGGTGCCCAGGATGCGCACAGCCCTGGCGGCACGGCCGTCTCGTCCCCGTACTGGCAGCACGTCGCACCTCCGTAACCGCACGGCAACATCGCCGCACTGGCGTGATGTTAGCCACATCACCGACGCGGAGTCAGTACCCCGTAAGAGACCTTTCCGTGACCTGAGGGGCGTGATGGCCGATAAGTGACGGCGCCCCGGCCGCCGTACACGGCGGCCGGGGCG
>NZ_BNBF01000015.1:127113-146382 GCF_014654935.1 Streptomyces capoamus | reverse complement strand
TCGAAACTGCCGGTCGGAAGGGTCAGCGGGCCGCGCGGTTGACGGCGGAGACGACCGCCTTCAGCGACGCACGCGTCGTGTTCGCGTCGATGCCGATGCCCCACAGGACCTTGCCGTCGATCGCGCATTCGATGTAGGAGGCGGCCTGCGCGGAGGCGCCCTCGCTCATCGTGTGCTCCTGGTAGTCCAGCAGGCGTACGTCGATGCCGATGGACTGCAGGGCGTCGAAGAAGGCCGAGATCGGACCGTTGCCGGAGCCGGTCAGGACGGTGTCCTCGCCGTCGACGGTGGCCTCGACGGTCAGGGTGTCGGTCCCGTCGGTGTCCGTGGTGGACTGGCCGGTCTTGAGCTGGATGCGGCCCCACGGGTTGCCGGGGTTCGGCAGGTACTCGTCCTGGAAGACCGCCCAGATCTCCTTCGGCGTGATCTCGCCGCCCTCGGCGTCGGTCTTGGCCTGGATCAGCCTGGAGAACTCGATCTGCATCCGGCGGGGCAGGTCCAGCTTGTGGTCGTTCTTCAGGACGTAGGAGATGCCGCCCTTGCCGGACTGCGAGTTGACCCGGATGACGGCCTCGTAGGAGCGGCCGACGTCCTTCGGGTCGATCGGCAGGTACGGCACCGCCCACTCGATGTCGTCGACCGTGACGCCCTTGGCCCTGGCGTCGGCCTCCATGGCGTCGAAGCCCTTCTTGATGGCGTCCTGGTGGGAGCCGGAGAAGGACGTGTAGACCAGGTCGCCCACGTACGGGTGGCGCGGGTGGACCTCCATCTGGTTGCAGTACTCCCACACCCGGCGGATCTCGTCGATGTCGGAGAAGTCGATCTGCGGGTCGACGCCCTGCGAGAACAGGTTCATGCCCAGGGTGACCAGGTCGACGTTGCCGGTGCGCTCGCCCTGCCCGAACAGGCAGCCCTCGACGCGGTCGGCGCCGGCCATCAGGGCCAGCTCGGCGGCGGCGACGGCCGTGCCGCGGTCGTTGTGCGGGTGGACGGACAGGCAGACGTACTCGCGGCGGGTCAGGTTGCGGTGCATCCACTCGAAGCGGTCCGCGTGCGTGGACGGCGTCGAACGCTCCACGGTGGCGGGCAGGTTGAGGATGATCTCGCGGCCCGGACCCGGCTGGTAGACGTCCATGACCGCCTCGCAGACCTCCAGGGCGAAGTCCAGCTCGGTGTCGGTGAAGATCTCCGGCGAGTACTGGTAGCCGAACTCGGTCTCGGGGCCCAGCAGCTTCTCGGCGTACTCCATCACCAGGCGGGTGCCGTCGACGGCGATCTGCTTGATGTCGTCCCTGGAGCCGCGGAAGACGACCCGGCGGAAGACCGGGGCGGTGGCGTTGTACAGGTGGACGGTGGCGCGGCGGGCACCCTTGAGGGACTCCACGGTCCGCTCGATCAGGTCCTCGCGGGCCTGGGTCAGGACGGAGATCGTGACGTCCTCGGGGATCGCGCCCTCTTCCTCGATGATCGAGCGCACGAACTCGAAGTCGGTCTGGCCGGAGGCCGGGAAGCCGACCTCGATCTCCTTGTAGCCCATCTTGACCAGCTGGTCGAACATGCGCCGCTTGCGCTCGGGCGACATGGGGTCGATCAGGGCCTGGTTGCCGTCGCGCAGGTCGGTGGAGAGCCAGCGGGGGGCGGCGGTGACGCGTCGGTCCGGCCAGGTGCGGTCGGGGATGTCGACCTGCTCGTAGCGGCCGTACTTGTGGATCGGCATGGGGCTGGGCTGCTGGCGGTTGGCCATGGTGGCGTGGGCTCCTCAGGATGTCGGATATCCGAGTGGGCGGCCGACGACGCAACGCCAAGCTCCGCGGGGAGGGAGTCGGCCTCGACTACAGGCCCTCGCCGCGGCAGCTAAGAAGAAGCAGCCAGAAACGCATGATGTTTCGCAGCCTAGCCGAGCCGTTCCGGGCGCGCGGGTCTGTCCCAGTATGCGGGACCGGGCGGCAAAGCGGGACAAAAAGTGCGCAGCACCACATCGACGTAGCACGAAGTCACGGAACGTCGCGCTCCCTGTCCGGGTATTTCACCAATCATGGTGGCAGGTGGTGACACGGGCGTCACGCAGTGCAATGGTGCCTCACATGACGACCAACGGGGGCTACCAGCCCGTCTTCTGCACGATCGTGCCGCCGCACGTCCTCGACAGGCTCGCCCGTCACGAGGACCCCGCGCTCTCCGGTCCGGCCCGCCGGTCCCTGGAGCACGACGCCTACCAGCGCACCAAGCGCCGCCTGACCACGGTGATCGGTGCGCCCGCCGTCACCCGGCGCGCCGGTGCCGCCGCCGACCAGCCGCACCGCACGATCTACGACGCCGGGCACACCCAGGACCTGCCCGGCACCAAGGTCCGCGAGGAGGGCTCCGACCCCGGCCCGGACGCCACGGTCAACCGCGCCTACGCCGGCCTCGGCGCCACCTTCGAGCTGTACCTGACGGCGTACGGCCGGCACTCCATCGACGACGCCGGGCTGCCCCTGGACGCCACCGTGCACTTCGGCGAGGGCTACGACAACGCCTTCTGGAACGGCGAGCAGATGGTGTTCGGCGACGGGGACGGCGAGATCTTCCTCGACTTCACGATCCCGGTCGACGTCATCGGGCACGAGCTGACCCACGGCGTCACCCAGCACACCGCCAACCTCACCTACTTCGGGCAGCCCGGCGCGCTCAACGAGTCGCTGTCCGATGTCTTCGGCTCGCTGATCAAGCAGTACACGCTGGGCCAGACCGCCGCCGAGGCCGACTGGCTGATCGGCGCCGGGCTCCTCGCCCCGCGCGTCAACGGCACCGCCCTGCGCTCGATGAAGGCCCCGGGCACGGCGTACGACGACGACGTCCTCGGCAAGGACCCGCAGCCGGCGAAGATGGAGGACTACGTCCGCACCGGCCGCGACAACGGCGGGGTGCACATCAACTCGGGCATCCCGAACCACGCCTTCTACCTGGCCGCCACCGCCCTCGGCGGACACTCCTGGGAGAAGGCCGGGCAGATCTGGTACGACGTGCTCACCGGCGGCGAGCTGAAGGAGGACGCCCTCTTCGCGGACTTCGCCACGCTGACGGTGAAGGCGGCCCGCGAGCGGTACGGCGCCGGGGGCGAACTCCAGGCCGTGCAGAAGGCGTGGGAACAGGTCGGGGTGCGCACGCTGTAGTTCCGTACTAGACATCACCCCATGCGGATTCGAGTACGGCGCACGGGTGGTTTCGCGGGCATCGAGCGCCGGGCCGAGGTGGACACCTCGGGCCGGCCCGACGCCCCCGAGTGGCAGGCCCTGGCCGAGCGCGTCCTGGCGGCCGGCCGGAGCACGCCTCCGGCCGGCGTCCCGGACGGCTTCGGCTACGAGATCACGGTGGACGGCCGCACGGTGTACGCGGCGGATCCCCGACTGACCGAGGACGAAAGGGAGTTGGTCTCACGACTATTGAAGGAGGGGGCGTGAGGGCCGGTTCGCGCGGGGGCGTTGACTTACGTTACCGGGGGTAAGGATGATCCGGCCATGGCGACTGACGCAGGCAGTGCGATCCCCCGGTTCCCGCCCGGCTTCCTGTGGGGCGTGTCCACCTCGGCCCACCAGATCGAGGGGGCGGCCGGGGAACGGCAGCCGTCCGTGTGGGACGTGTTCACGGCCGTCCCCGGGCGGGTGAAGGACGGCTCGACGGCGGCGGTGGCCTGCGACCACTACCACCGCTACCCCGAGGACGTGGCCCTCCTCGCCGGCCTCGGCGTGGACGCCTACCGCTTCTCGGTCTCCTGGCCCCGGGTGAACTCCCCCGGCGGCCTGGACTTCTACGACCGTCTGGTCGACGAGCTGTGCGCGGCGGGCGTCCGGCCGGTCCCGACCCTCTTCCACTGGGACCTGCCGGCGCACCTGGACTGGCTGGACCGGGACACGGCCGCCCGGTTCGCCGACCACGCGGCCGTGGTCGCGGACCGGCTCGGCGACCGGGTGCACAAGTGGATCACCCTCAACGAGCCGGCCGAACACACCCTGCTGGGGCACGCCCTGGGCACCCACGCCCCCGGCCGGCGGCTGCTCTTCGACGCGCTCCCGGTCGCCCACCACCAGCTGCTGGCCCACGGGCTGGCGGTACGGGCACTGCGCGCGGCCGGCGCCCGCGACATCGGCATCGCCAACTCCCACGGCCCGACCTGGCCCGCCTCCGGGGAACAGGCGGACCTGGAGGCGGCCGGCTTCTACGACGTCCTGCTGAACCGCCTGTTCGCCGAGCCGGTCATCCTCGGCGCCTACCCCGAGGGCATGGGCGAGCTGATGCCGGGGGACGTCGAGTCCGACCTGAAGGTGATCGCCGAGCCGGTCGACTGGTACGGCGTGAACTACTACGCCCCGACCCGGGTGGGCGCCCCGCGGGACACCGCGACCGAGTTCGGCGGGCTGACGCTGCCGGCCGAACTGCCCTTCTCGGTGCGGGAGATCGAGGGCCGGCCGGTGACCGACTTCGGCTGGCCGGTGGTGCCCGAGGGGCTGACGGAACTGCTCACCGGCTTCCGCGAGCGGTACGGGGACCGGCTCCCGCCCGTCGTCATCACCGAGAACGGCTGCTCCTACGAGGGCGTCGACGACCAGGAGCGGATCGCCTACCTGGACGCCCACATCCGCGCCCTGCACCGGGCGATCGAGGCCGGCGTCGACGTACGCGGCTACTTCGTGTGGTCCCTGCTGGACAACTTCGAGTGGGCCGAGGGCTACGCCCGCCGGTTCGGCCTGGTGCACGTCGACTACACCACCCTGGAACGCACGCCCAAGGCCTCCTACCACTGGTTCCGGGAGCTGCTGCGGGCGCGGGGATGACCACCGCGCGCCCCCCGGCCGCCCTCGCCGAGCCGGCCGAACCGGTCGGCCGGGGCTGGACGGCGTCGCTGGCGCTGGCCAACGGGGCGATCTGGGTCGGCTGGTTCGGGCCGCTGCAGGTTCTGCTCGCCGCCCAGGCGGAGGACTTCGCGCCCGGCTCGGGGATGTCGAAGGAGACGCTGCTGGCGTGGGTCACGGGCGCCGGCGCGGTGGTCTCGCTGGTCGCGAACCCGCTGTTCGGCGCCCTCTCCGACCGCACGACCGCGCGCCGGGGCCGCCGCACCCCGTGGATCGTGGCCGGATCGGCGGGCGGTGCGCTGTCGCTGCTGCTGCTCGCGGGCGCGGGCGGGGTGTGGTCGATGGCGGCGGGCTGGTGCCTGGCGCAGCTGACGCTGAACGCGGCCTTCGCGGCCCTCACGGCGGCCGTACCGGACCGGGTGCCGCGGGCCAGGCGGGGCGCGGTGGGCGGCTGGCTGGGCGCGGCCCAGCTCCTGGGCGTGGTCGGCGGGACGGGCCTGGCCACGGCGGCGGGCGGGACGGGGGCCGGGTACGCGGCGTGCGCGGTGTTCACCGTCGCGGGGGTGGCGCCGTACGTCCTGGGCCACACGGACCTGCGGCTGGCGCGCGCGGACCGGCCGCCGTGGTCGTGGCGGGGGTTCCTCGCCGGGTTCCGGCTGAGCCCGCGCCGCCATCCCGACCTGGCCTGGGCCTGGCTGACCCGCTTCCTGATCAACCTGGGCAACTCCCTGGTGCTGCTGTACCTCCTGTACTACCTGCGCGACGGCCTGCACCGCTCCGACCCGGAGCGGGGGGTGCTGGTCCTGACGGCCGTCAACGGCCTGACGCTGCTGGCGACCGTGGTGGCCGGCGGGGTGTGGTCGGACCGGGTGGGCCGGCGCAAGCCGTTCGTGGTCTGGTCGGGGGTGCTGATGGCCCTCGCCACGGCGGTCCTGTCCGGCTGGCAGACCTGGCCGGGCGCGGTCGTGGCGGCGGCCGTGCTCGGGGTGGGCTTCGGGGTGTTCACCTCCGTCGACTTCGCGCTGATGACGGACGTGCTGCCGACGGCGCTGGACCGGGGCAGGGACCTCGGCGTGATCAACGTGGCCAACGCCCTCCCCCAGGTCGCCGCCCCCGCCCTGGCGGCGCCCGTCGTGACCCACCTCGGCGGCTACCGGGTGCTGTACCTGGTGGCGGCGGCGGTCGGGCTGGGCGGGTCGGTGCTGGTGGGCCGGATCCGCGGGGTGGAGTGACCGTCACAGGGCTCCGGCGTCGCGGGCGCTCCACAGGGTGGGGAAGTACGGCCGGTAGCCCAGTTCGCGGCGGATGCGGTCGGTGGAGGCGATGCCGTACCAGGGGTCGGGGTCGGGGCCGTCCGCCGGCGGCTCCACGCCGAGGACCCGGTGGATGTCCAGGACGGTGACCGGGGCGTCGTCGGCGATGTTGTAGGTGCGGCCGTCCGCGCCGGGGGCGTGCAGCAGGCGCAGCAGGCCCTGGGCGGCGTCGGCGACATGCACCAGGTGGTGCCGCTTGGTGGCGGGCTGAGTGGCGGTCCAGCGGGTGATGCCGGGCAGGTGCGGGTCGCCCTCGCCGTAGACGAATCCGAGGCGGCCGACGCGGACGTCCAGCCCGTCCAGCGCCAGCAGTCCGCGCTCGGCCTCCGCCTTGGCCTCCGGGTACGCCATCCACATCGGGCCGCCCGGCACGGTGGGGTCGTCCTCGACGAGCGGCCGGCCGCGGCCGACGCCGTAGGCCAGGATGGTGCCGGTCTGCACGAACCGCCGCACCCCGGAGGCGAGGGCCGCCCGGCCCAGCTCCAGCGCGGCGTCGCGGTTGACGGCCCGCATCTCCTCGTCCGTCACGCCCCGGAAGGAGGCCGCGATGTTGACGACGGCGTCCGCTCCGGCCAGCGCCTTGCCGAGGACCTCCGTATCGCGCAGGTCGCCGACGACGACCTCGGCGCCGCGGTCGGCGAGGGCGGCGGCGCGGGACTCGTCGCGCACGATCACCCGGACCCGCTCGTCGGGACGGGCCTGGGCGAGCAGCCGGGGGACGAAACCGCGTCCCACCTGTCCGGTGGCGCCGGTGACCAGGGTCAGCATGGTGTTGCTCCTCTCGTGGGGACACCCAGCCTCGGCCGCGGGGCCGGGCGGCGGGAGAGACCTGCTGATCGGGGGACCGGCAGTCCCTGGATGAGCCGGCCGGCCTGCCGCACGATGGAGGGGTGAACCGAGCCGAACTCGCCGACTTCCTGCGCCGTGGCCGCGCCCGGCTGGAACCGTCCGACGTGGGCCTCGCCCCCGGCGCCCGCCGCCGTACGCCCGGACTGCGCCGGGAGGAGGTGGCGTCGCTGGCCGGGATGTCCGTCGACTACTACACGCGGCTGGAGCAGCGCCGGGGCCCGCGGCCGTCCCGCCAGATGCTGGCCGCGCTGGCGCGTGCGCTGCGCCTGACCGACGACGAACGCGACCACCTGTTCCACCTGGTGGGCGAGGAGCCGCCGCGCCGTGACGCGGCCTCGGCCCACGTCCGGCCCGGCCTGCTGCTGGTGCTGGACCGGCTGTACGACTCACCGGCCCAGGTGGTCACCGACTGCGGCGAGGTGCTGGCGCAGAACGCCCTCGCCAAGGCGCTGGTGGGGGACGCCTCCGCCCGCCCGCCGCGCGAGCGGAACCTGACCCGGCGGTTCTTCCTGGACCCCGCGGCCCGCGCCCTGTTCCCGCCCGAGGACCTCCCGGCCCACGCCCGGGACCACGTGGCCAACCTCCGCGCGGTGGCCGCGGCCCGCCCCGACGATCCGGAACCGACGGCGCTGGTGGCCGAACTCCGCGCGCGGAGCGAGGAGTTCGCCGCGCTCTGGGAGGAGCACCAGGTGTCCCTGCGCCGCCCGCGCGTGAAGCGCTTCCTGCACCCGGTGGTGGGCCTGCTGGAGCTGGAGTGCGAGGTCCTGCTGGCCCACCAGAGCCACCACCACCTGATCATCCACACGGCCCGCCCGGGCACGGAGTCGCACGACAGACTCCGGCTGCTGGGGGTGGTGGGCGTGCAGGACCTGGCCCCGCAGGGCGCCCCCGGCTAGAACCCCAGCCGGCGCAGCTGCTTCGGGTCGCGCTGCCAGTCCTTGGCGACCTTCACATGGAGGTCGAGGAAGACCGGGGTTCCGAGCAGGGCCTCGATCTGGCGCCGGGACTTGATGCCGACCTCCTTGAGGCGCTTGCCCTTGGGGCCGATGATGATGCCCTTCTGGCTGGGGCGCTCGATGTAGACGTTGGCGTGGATGTCCAGCAGCGGCTTGTCCGCCGGCCGGTCCTCCCGCGGGAGCATCTCCTCCACGACGACGGCGATGGAGTGCGGCAGCTCGTCGCGGACGCCCTCCAGGGCGGCCTCGCGGATGAATTCCGCGATCATGATCTGCTCGGGCTCGTCGGTGAGGTCGCCCTCGGGGTAGAGCGCCGGGCCCTCGGGCAGCATCGGGATCAGCAGGTCCGCCAGCAGGTCGACCTGCTTGTTCGCGGTCGCCGACACCGGGACGATCTGCGCCCACTCGATGCCCAGCTCCTTGCCCATCTGGTCGATCGCGATCAGCTGCTCGGCCAGGGTCTTGGAGTCGACCAGGTCGGTCTTGGTGACGATGGCGACCTTCGGGGACTTGCGGATCCCGGCCAGCTCCTTGGCGATGAAGCGGTCGCCGGGCCCGATCTTCTCGTTCGCCGGCAGGCAGAAGCCGATCACGTCGACCTCGGCCCACGTCGTGCGTACGACGTCGTTGAGCCGCTCGCCGAGCAGCGTGCGCGGCTTGTGCAGTCCCGGCGTGTCCACCAGGATCAGCTGGGCGTCCGGCCGGTGCACGATCCCGCGCACGGTGTGCCGGGTCGTCTGCGGCTGGTTGGCGGTGATCGCCACCTTCTGCCCGACCAGAGCGTTCGTGAGGGTGGACTTGCCCGCGTTGGGGCGGCCCACGAAGCAGGCGAAGCCGGCGCGGTGGGCGGCCTCGGCCGGCTGCTCGGAAGACTGGGTACGAACACTCATGGCGTTCATTGTCCCTGATCCACGACGCTCCGCCGCACGGCCCCGGCGCACCGCCCCCGACGGTGAGTTTCCGGAAACCGGCCCGCAACGAAACGTCACGGAAACACACCCGTACGCGACCGGAAACGGACACCGGTGACGCTCTGACGCAGCCCCCACACCGTTGGAGACGCCCGTGACCCTCGCCGCCGCCCACGTGAACACCGGCGACACCGCCTGGCTGCTCGCCGCGACCGCCCTCGTGCTGCTGATGACCCCCGGCCTGGCCCTGTTCTACGGCGGCATGGTCCGCACGAAGAGCGTCCTCAACATGCTGATGATGAGCTTCGTGTCGATCGCCCTGGTCACGGTCGTCTGGCTGGCGGCCGGCTACTCCCTCGCCTTCGGCGACGACATCGGCGGCGGGCTGATCGGCGGTCTCCACCAGGCCGGGATGCGCGGGATCGGCCCGGGCAGCGTGCACGGCACGGTCCCCACCGTCCTGTTCGCCACGTTCCAGCTGACCTTCGCGATCATCACGGCCGCGCTGGTCAGCGGCGCGGTCGCGGACCGGACGAAGTTCTCGGCGTGGCTGGTCCTCGTCCCGCTGTGGACGCTCCTCGTATACGTTCCGGTCACCCACTGGGTGTGGGGCCCGGGCGGCTGGATCCTCGACGGGCTGGGCGCACTGGACTTCGCGGGCGGTCTGCCGGTCGAGATCACCTCCGGCGCCTCCGGACTGGCGCTCTGCCTGGTCATCGGCCCCCGCCTGGGCTTCAAGAAGGACGCCATGCGCCCGCACAACCTGCCCATGGTGGTCCTCGGCGCCGGACTGCTCTGGTTCGGCTGGTTCGGGTTCAACGCCGGCTCCGCGCTCGGCGCGAACGGCCTGGCCGCCGCCGCGTTCCTCAACACGCTCGCCGCCGGCTGCACCGGTCTGCTCGGCTGGCTCTTCGTCGAGCAGAAGCGCGACGGCCACCCGACCACCCTGGGCGCGGCCTCCGGCGCGGTGGCCGGCCTGGTCGCGATCACCCCGTCCTGCGGCACGGTCTCCCTGCTCGGCGCCCTGGTCGTGGGCCTCGCCGCCGGGGTCGTGTGCAGTTACGCCGTCGGCTGGAAGTTCAAGCTGAACTACGACGACTCCCTGGACGTCGTCGGCGTCCACCTGGTCGGCGGAATCATCGGCACGCTGCTGATCGGCCTGTTCGCCGAGCGGGCGATGACCGGCGGCACGGAGGGCCTCTTCTACGGCGGCGGGCTCGCCCCGCTCGGCCGGCAGCTGCTGGCCGTGGTGGTCGTGGCCGGGTACGCCTTCACGGTGACGTACGGCCTGGGCAAGCTGCTCGACAAGGTGCTGGGCCTGCGGGCGAGCGAGGAGCAGGAGCACACCGGCCTGGACCTTACGGTGCACGCCGAGACCGCATACGATCACGGCGTCCTGGGCCACGGCGCCCCGGTCAGCTCGTCCGTCCTCTCCTCCGCCCAGAAGGTCAAGTCCCAGGCATGAAGCTCATCACCGCGATCGTCAAGCCGTACCGTCTGGACGAGGTCAAGACCGCCCTGCAGGAGCTGGGGGTGCACGGTCTGACCGTGACCGAGGCCAGCGGCTACGGCCGGCAGCGCGGCCACACCGAGGTGTACCGGGGGGCCGAGTACCGGGTCGACCTGGTGCCGAAGGTGCGCATCGAGGTCGTGGTGGAGGACGCGGCCGCCGACGACGTGATCGACGCGATCGTCAGGGCCGCGCAGACGGGGAAGATCGGGGACGGGAAGGTGTGGTCCGTCCCGGTGGAGACGGTCGTCCGGGTGCGGACCGGCGAGCGCGGACCCGACGCGCTCTGACCAGCAGCGTCCCGGTCAGCACACCGGCGGCGAAGACCAGCGCCACCAGGAGCCGGGGCAGCGCGAGGAAACCGGCGCTCGCCGTCTCCCGGGTGTCCTGGGCGCGCGCGGTGAGCGTCACGTCCGCCCGGTCGAGCTGGGGCGCCCCGCGCCAGGTCTCGGTGAGCCGCACCCGCTGTCCCGGCAGCAGTTCGGCGGGTACCCGGGTCAGCTCCCGGTCGAGCAGCGTACGGCCGAACAGTCCGCGCGCCGTCAGCTGCACCCTGGGGCTGAGGGTGACGTTGCCGGTGTTGCGCAGGGTGTAGGAGACGGTGGCGGTGCTGTCGCCGAGGCCCGGGACGAGCGGCTGGTGGTGGCCGATGCGCAGGTGTTCGACGGCGAGCGCGGGCAGGGCGGGTCCGCCGACCCGGAGGTAGACGCGGGCGCCGACGGCCCGGCGGACGCCGAGGGCCAGCGCGCCGCTGCCCGGGGCGGTCCGCTCGTCGAGCGCGACGATGGCGCCGGGGTGGTCGCCGGGTCCGGCTCCCGGGGGCACCCGGAGGGTGAAGGGCACGGTGACGGTCCGGTGTCCCGGCACGGTGATCCGGGACCGGGCGGGCCTGGCCCAGGCGCCGACCCCGTGCATGCGTTCCCCGGCGGTGCGCACGGCGAAGCCGCCGTCCCGGGCGGTGTTGTAGGCGTCGGCCGCGTACAGCCGGAAGGTGAGCGGCCGGCCGGTCCTGTTGCGTACGGCGACCTTGTCGGTGAGGGTCTGGCCGAGTTCGGCGGTGAGGGTGAAGTAGGGCCGTGCGGCGATCTCCGTGGCGACCGGGTAGACGGACCAGCTGCCGTTGTCGGCGGCGTGCGCCGCGGCCGCCGGCAGACCGAGCGGGCCGAGCAGGCAGAGCAGGCTCAGGAGGAGGGCGTGCGGCTTGCGCATGGGTGCGGACCCCCACGGACGAGGGACAGGGGAACGGGCGGGTGCGGACGCCCGTACGCTCAGGTGAGCGTCAGCGTGAGCACGCCGGAGTACCCGCCGGGCGGTGTGAACGCCGGTACGTCCAGGGAGAGCCGGGCGTCCACGGTGAACTCGCCGCCGGTGAGCGTGCCGTTGGCGGTGGAGGCGAGGGTCGCGCCCGCGCTGCCCACGGTGCCCGCCGAACCGGCCTTGCAGGTGCTGGGGCTGCCCGCCTTGGTCGCGCAGGCCGGGGTCCAGCTCAGCCGGCCGGCGTCGATCCTGCCGCCGGGGCCGGTGAAGTCGGTGACCTTGCCGGTCAGGGACCAGCCCGCGGGCCCGCCGCGGAAGTCCTTGACGGTCACCGTGTTCAGGCTGCCGGTGGAGGCGCCGCCCTGGCCGAAGTCGACGCCCGACAGGGCGACGGAGTCCCCGGCCTGGGACATCGACAGGGTGCCCGCCTTGACGGTGGTGGTCAGCTTCTGGCTGCCGGCCGGGACGGGCGTGTTGTCGTTGACGGCGTAGGCCGCGGGCCCGGCGCCCTTGTCGGGGTTCCAGGAGGCGCCCTCGTAGGCCACGATCCCGGTCGTCGCCTTGTCGTTGACGACGAGGGAGCCGCTGAAGGAGCCCTGGGCGTTCGCGGTCACGGACGCGGTGTCCGCGGTCTGCTTGTCACCGGCCCGCCCGGCCAGCGTGACGGCCGCGCCGGGGGTGAAGTTCTTTCCGGTCACGGTGACAGCGGCTCCCACGTCACCGGAGGCGGAACCGAGCGAGACGGTCCGGGTGTTGGCCGGGGTGCCGTCGGTCGCGGTGACGGTCTGGGAGACCGGGGCGGGCGGGGTGATGACCGTGCACGGGGTGTCCAGCTCCAGGATGTAGCTGGTGTGGATGGTGTAGTCACCGGGCGAGAGGGTGATCTGCCCGGCCTTGGTGACGGTGAAGGTGCCGGTCATGGAGAAGGACGGGAAGGGGGCCTTCCCCGGCACCGGCGGGTTCTTCTTCGGCCCGGTGACGGTGATGTCCCCGCTCTGGGCGCCGCCGAGGGCGACCTTGCCGGTCGGGGTCATGATGTCGGCCGGCAGGGCCAGGTCGGTGGGGTTGCTGGCGGCGGCCGTGACCACGGTGTAGGTGACCGTGACCGTGTCGCCGACCTTGGGACTGGTCTTGTCCACCGAGATGTTGCCGGTGGTGGTGCCGTCGATCGGCGGGATGCCCGCGACGGCCGGCGGGATGCAGTGCGTGGCGAAGTCCACGTTCGTGCCGGCGGCGCCGGCCGGACAGGCCAGCGCGCCGCCCGCGGTGACCGCGAGCGCGGTCGACCCGAGCAGTGACGCCCAGCGCCACCGTCGGGCTCTTCGGGGTGTCGGACCCATGGGCCCCCTCCTGAGGGTTGCGGGCGCAGTGGCTCGTCTGCGCCGACAGGGGGCATTGATGTGGAGTGGGGGTGAGAAGTCAATGGAGATGCCGCAGAAATCTGACGGAGCATCAGTTTCCGCGGCATCCGGGGTCGTTACGGCACGATCCGGAACGGATCGCTCAGCAGGGCGTCAGCTGAAGACGAACGGGCCGGGCGACTGCTTCGCCGAGGCCGTACAGGTCACGGTGATCCCGAAGATGACCATCTTCAGCGAGCCGCCGTAGGCCTCCAGGCTGTCGCCGGGGGCCACGGTGCCGGGCAGCGGGCCGACGGTGACCGCCGAGCCGCTCGCCATGGCCGGGTTCTTCGTCCCGCTGAAGACGGTGGTGCCGCCGCTCGCCCTGACCATGGTGAGCGTGGAGGCGATCGAGTCCTGGGCCACCGCGACCGGCGTCCTGATCGCGGTGGAGGTGAGGGTGAGGGTGGCCGAGCCGCCGCTCTGGGTGGCGGTGAGCGTGGCCGCACCGCCGCCGAAGATGCCGCAGTTCGCGGAGATGGTCGCCGACTGGGGAGTGACGGCGGCCGCGGTGGGGGCGAAGGCCAGCCCGGTGACCGCGAGGGCCCCGGCCGCCAGTGCCGCACCTGTTGCCGTGCGCTTGCCTCTCATGGGGATCCGCTTCCCTTCCCTGGTGGGGAGTGCCGTGTGGGGACGCCCGGCGGACGGGAGGCCTGCGCAGGCGGGTGCGGGCACGTGCGCGGCGGTGCGGATCTGACGGTCCGTCGGATGCTACGGACCATTGACGCGCGCGGGCCGGACCCCGGCAAGGTTGAATTCAGGCCGACCTGCCGTCCGGTCGGTTCAGGGGGCGGTGAGGGTGGCCCGCACGGTGCCGTCGGGCGACGCGAGCAGCACCGGCGTCCCGGCACCGCCCAGGTCGGCGACGGCGGCCAGGTCCTCGGCCGGCACCGACTCCGCGTCGCTCACCACGGCCGCCGCCTCCAGGGACGCGGCCCCCGACGCCACGGCCATGGCGACCGCTGTCCGCAGCGCGCTCAGCCTCAGCGAAGCGAGCCCCACCGACCCGGCGACGTACGTGCGCCCGGTGTCGTCCCGTACGGCCGCCCCCTCGGGCACCCCGTTGCGGGCCCGCGCGGAACGGGCCAGGGTGACGATCTTGCGGTCCTCGGGATCAAGCGCGCTGCTCTCGGTCATGCCCCCGAGCATACGAACTCCGGCCGGCACCCCGGGGCCGCGCCCCACCGGCCGCGGCCGGACCGGCGGTTCACGGCCGGTCCAGCCGCAGCCGCTCCGCCCTCGGCAGACCCGCGACGACGAGGTCGTAGGAGTCCTCGACCAGCTCCCGCACCAGCCGGTCGGGGAGGCCGCCGTCCACGGTCACCGTGTTCCAGTGCCGCTTGTTCATGTGCCAGCCGGGGGCGATCAGCCCCTCGTGCTCGCGGCGCAGCCGGAGCGCGTCCTCCGGGTCGCACTTGAGGTTCACCGTCAGGGGCCGCGCGCCCAGGTTCGTCAGGGCGAACATCTTGCCGAGGACCTTGAAGACGGAGGTCTCCGGGTTGAACGGGAAGTCCTCCACGGCCGCCTCGAAGGACAGGCACAGGGCACGCAGCTCCTGGGGCCTCACTCGGCCTTCTCCTCCTCGGCGACGGGCACGGGGACCGGCTCCACCAGCACCGTGACGATCTTGTTGCGGCGGCCGGCGGCGGCCTCCGCGGTCAGCTTCAGCCGGCGCTCGTCGGGCAGTTCGACCTCGGCGGAGGCACCGGCGATGGGGACGCGGCCGAGCGCCTTGGCGAGCAGTCCGCCGACCGTCTCCACGTCCTCGTCGTCGTACTCCTCCAGGCCGTACAGCTCGCCGAGGTCGGTGATGTCCAGGCGGGCGGTGACCCGGAAGGAGTCGTCGCCGAGGTTCTCCACGGGCGGCAGCTCCCGGTCGTACTCGTCGGTGATCTCACCGACGATCTCCTCCAGGATGTCCTCGATGGTGACGATGCCGGCCGTGCCGCCGTACTCGTCGATGACGACGGCGACGTGGTTGCGGTCCTTCTGCATCTCGCGCAGCAGGTCGCCGGCGTTCTTGGTGTCGGGCACGAACACGGCCGGCCGCATGGCCGTGGACACCAGGTCGCCCTCCGCCTCCCGGCTGATGTGCGTCTTGCGGACCAGGTCCTTCAGGTACACGATCCCGACGATGTCGTCCTCGCTCTCGCCGGTGACCGGGATGCGGGAGAAACCGGAGCGCAGGGCGAGGGTGAGGGCCTGGCGGATGGTCTTGAAGCGTTCGATGGTGACCAGGTCGGTGCGCGGCACCATCACCTCGCGCACCAGGGTGTCACCCAGCTCGAAGACCGAGTGCACCATCCGGCGCTCGTCGTCCTCGATCAGCGACTCCTTCTCCGCGAGGTCGACCAGCGCGCGCAGCTCCGCCTCGGAGGCGAACGGACCGCGCCGGAAGCCCTTGCCGGGTGTGAGCGCGTTGCCGATGAGGATCAGCAGCGACGGGACCGGCCCCATGATCCGGGCCAGCGGCAGCAGCACGTACGCCGCCGCGGTCGCCGTGTTCAGCGGGTGCTGGCGGCCGATGGTGCGCGGGGAGACGCCGACGGCGACGTACGACACCAGCACCATGACGCCGATGGCGATCAGCAGGGCCTGCCAGGTGGCGAACTCCTGGAGGCAGGCGTAGGTGACCAGTGCCGCGGCGGCCATCTCGCAGGCCACCCGGACCAGCAGGGCCAGGTTCAGGTAGCGGGTGGGGTCGGCGGCGATCTGGGCGAGCCGGGCGCTGCCCCGCCGGCCGGACTTCACGGCCTCCTCGGCGCGGAAGCTGGAGACGCGCGCGAGGCCCGCCTCCGCGCAGGCGGCGAGCCAGGCGACGACGACCAGCGCGACCGCGCCGACCACGATCTGCGGAGACATACGGCCCGCTTACGAGACGGTCGGCGCCGGGGAGGGCCCGGTCATGCCGCGCTCGGCCCGCCACCCGTCCACGATGGCGGCCTGGAGGCCGAACATCTCGGCCTTCTCGTCGGGCTCCTCGTGGTCGTACCCGAGCAGGTGCAGCACGCCGTGGACGGTGAGCAGCTGGAGCTCCTCGTCCATGGAGTGCTGCGTGGGCGCCTCGGCCCCCTGCTTGGCGGCGACCTCCGGGCACAGCACGATGTCACCGAGCAGGCCCTGCGGCGGCTCGTCGTCGTCCTTGGACGGCGGGCGAAGCTCGTCCATCGGGAACGACATGACATCGGTGGGCCCGGGCAGGTCCATCCACTGGATGTGCAGCTGCTCCATGGCGTCGGCGTCCACGACGATCACCGAGAGCTCGGAGAGCGGGTGGATGCGCATCCGCGCGAGCGCGTAGCGGGCGATGTCGAGGATCGCCTGCTCGTCTACCTCGGTGCCGGACTCGTTGTTGACGTCGATCGACATGGTCGTGCTGGTCTACTTCCCCTGGGTTCCCTTGGCGCCGGACGTGCCGCGGCCGCCCCTGGGGGCGCCGTTGTCGGTGCCGTACTTGCTGTCGTACTGCTCGTACGCGTCGACGATACGGCCCACCAGCTTGTGCCGTACGACATCGTGGGACGACAACCGGGAGAAGTGGACGTCCTCGACGCCCTCCAGGATCTCCTGCACCTGCCGCAGACCCGACTTCTGCCCGTTGGGCAGGTCGACCTGGGTGACGTCACCCGTGATGACGATCTTCGAGTCGAAGCCGAGGCGGGTGAGGAACATCTTCATCTGCTCGGGGCTCGTGTTCTGGGCCTCGTCCAGGATGATGAAGGCGTCGTTCAGCGTGCGGCCGCGCATGTAGGCGAGCGGCGCGACCTCGATCGTCCCGGCGGCCATCAGCCGGGGGATGGAGTCGGGGTCGAGCATGTCGTGCAGCGCGTCGTACAGCGGGCGCAGGTACGGGTCGATCTTCTCGTAGAGCGTGCCGGGCAGGAAGCCGAGCCGCTCGCCCGCCTCCACCGCCGGACGGGTCAGGATGATCCGGTTGACCTGCTTGGACTGCAGGGCCTGCACGGCCTTGGCCATGGCCAGGTAGGTCTTGCCGGTGCCGGCGGGGCCGATGCCGAAGACGATCGTGTGCTTGTCGATCGCGTCGACGTACCGCTTCTGGTTGAGGGTCTTGGGGCGGATGGTGCGACCGCGGGAGGACAGGATGTTCTGCGTCAGCACCTGCGCCGGGGTCTCCGACCCGTCGCTCGTCCCGTTGTCGCTCGCCTTGAGCATGGCGATCGAGCGTTCCACTGCGTCCTCCGTCATCGGCTGCCCGGTGCGGAGCACCAGCATCATCTCGTCGAACACGCGCGAGACCAGGGCGACGTCCCCCGGGTCGCCGACCGCGCTGATCTCATTGCCCCGGACGTGGATGTCGGCCGCCGGGAAGGCCCTCTCGATCACGCGCAGCAGGGCGTCGCCGGATCCCAGCACGGTCACCATGGGGTGCTGGGCGGGGACGGTGAACTGCACTCTCGCCTGCTCCTGCGCGGGGGTGTGAGCTGTGGGTGTCTCTGTCATGGGCCGGCGCTGAAGGCCTGCGCTTCCTCCTCGTCACGGCCGCGTAGCTGAGGGCGGCCTCGCACTGTCCAGGGTACGACGGGACACCGACAACGCCGTAGGGCTTTTCATACGACCGTCTTCCGGCGGCCGGGGCAGCGGTCCGGGGGGCGGGGCCCGTGCCACGTCAGCCGGAGCGACGGAACCCGATGGTCGGCACGGCCCGCCGCAACGGCCAGGGCCGGTCCAGCTGCTCCGGCACCAGGCCCTCCAGGAACTCGTACCGCCTCAGCGCCGCGGGCGACTGCCCGGGCAGGGACTGCACGCGCCGCCACCACGCCCCGACCTCCGACCAGCCCGGCGCCGACAGCGACCCCCCGAACTCCTGCACCGACAGCGCGGCCGTCAGCCCGGCGAAGGCCAGCCGGTCCGCGAGCGGCCACCCGGCCAGGGAGCCCGTCACGAACCCGGCGACGAACACGTCCCCGGCCCCCGTCGGATCCAGCGCCTCCACGGCGATCGCCGGCACCTCCGCCGTCTCCCCGGTGCGCCGGTCCACGGCGTACGCGCCCTCGGAGCCCAGCGTCACCACGGCCACCGGCACGTACTCGGTCAGGTCGTGCGCGGCCAGCCGCGGGCAGTCGGCCCCGGTGTACCGCTTCGCCTCCTCCGCGTTGGGCAGGAAGGCCTCGCAGTGCTCCAGGTCGGGCAGGCCGGACAGGTCCCAGGCGCCCGTCTCGTCCCAGCCGACGTCGGCGAAGATCCGGGTGCCGGCGCGGGCGGCCTGGGCGATCCACGGCGCGCCGCGCCCGGGTGTGAGGGAGGCCACGGCCGCCCGCGAGCGGGGCGGCCGGCCGGCGCCGCCCTCCTGGAGCAGCACGGCCTCCGCGGGCGGCTCGTGCCCGTGGGAGACCATGGTCCGCTCGCCCTCGTAGGCCATGGAGACGGTCACCGGGGAGTGCCAGCCGGGCACGGTCCGCGAGGCCGACAGGTCGATGCCCTCGCCCTGCTCCAGCGCGTCCCAGCAGTACTCGCCGTAGTGGTCGTCGCCGAAGGCCGCGGCGAGGGCGGTGCGCAGGCCGAGCCGGGCCAGCGCGGTGGCCATGTTGGCGACCCCGCCGGGGCTGGAACCCATGCCCCGGGCCCAGGACTCGGTGCCGCGCACCGGCGCCGAGTCCAGGCCGGTGAAGACGATGTCGAGGAAGACCGTGCCGGTGAGGTAGACGTCCCAGGGCGGGTCGCCGGGGACGCGCAGCGCGGCGAGCGGATCGACCTGGGTCCGGCAGCGCGCTGCCTGGGTGAGGTGTTCCGGTTCCTCTCCGGTGAGGGTGTGCGACGACGTCACGGTGCGCTCCCTGGCGTGGTGCGGTTCCGGCCAGTGTGCACCAGGTCGCCCACCGGTCCCGTGCGGCACCCGTCACCAGCGGGGCATCACCGGTGTCCGCCAGTCCGGTTCGGCCCGGCGCAGGGCCGCCGCGTCGTCGCGGTCGCGCAGCGAGCCGTCGTCCTCGGCCCAGCGCCGGTGCAGCCGGGCCAGTTCGTCCCGGTCCAGCTCGACGCCGAGGCCGGGCGCGTCGGACACGGCGATCCGGCCGCCCTCGAAGGCGAGGCGCTCGGTGAGGACGTCCTCGGACTGCCAGGGGTAGTGCGAGTCGCAGGCGTGGTGCAGGCCGGGGACGGTGGCCGCGACCTGGGTCATCGCGGCGAGGCTGATGCCGAGGTGGGTGTTGGAGTGCATCGACACGCCGACCCCGAAGGCGGCGCAGACGGCGGCGAGGTGCCGGGTGTTGCGCAGCCCGCC
>NZ_BNBF01000015.1:121453-127077 GCF_014654935.1 Streptomyces capoamus | reverse complement strand
CCAGTAGTGGTGGTCGGAGAGGACGACCTGGACGGCGTCCGTCGTGAACGCCTCCCTGATCTCGCCGAAGGTGGTCACGCACATGTTGGTGGCCAGCGGGACCTCCGTGCCGGCGGCCACCCGCGCCATCGCGGGCGTGCCGAGCGTCGGGTCCTCCAAGTACTCCAGGACGTCGCCGAGTTGCTCCGCCACCTTCAGGGAGGTCTCCACGGACCAGGCACCGTTGGGGTCGAGCCGCAGCGGGTGGCCGGGAAAGGCCTCGGCGAGGGCACGCACGGCGGCGACCTCCTCGGCGGGCGGGAAGACACCGCCCTTGAGCTTGAACGAACCGAAGCCGTGCAGTTCCTGGAGCCGGCGGGCCTGTTCCACCACGCCGGCCGGGTCGAGCGCGGCACCCCACGGGTCCGGCTCGGCGGGGACGCCCGCCGGGTGCCGGTCCCACTTGTAGAACAGGTAGGCGCTGTACTCGACGGCGTCCCGCACCTTGCCGCCGAGCAGCGCGTGCACGGGCAGGCCGAGCGCCCTGCCCTGGGCGTCGAGGCAGGCGACCTCGAAGGCGGACAGCACCGACAGCCGCAGCTTGTCGGCGCTCTGCACGCCGCGCAGTCCGCCGGCGTCCACCTCCCCCTCCACCCGGGACTCGTCGACACCGACGTCGATCCCGAACAGTCCGTTCACATCCATGACCGACCGCCTGATGAGGCGTCCGGCCAGCGACCGGGCCGGCTCCAGGTATTTGGTGTCGCCGTAGGTCTCGCCGAGTCCGGTGACCCCGTCGGCGGTCACGACCTCCACGATCAGCCGCGGGGTGTACGGCTGGTGTACGCCCTGGGTGTTGAGCAGCGGCGGGTCGGCGACCAGGATCGGGGTCAGCCGCACCTCGGAGATGGTCAGGTCACGGGTCACAGGGGGGCTCCTACGGGGTCGGTCCGGCGGCGAGGAGGGCATCCCCTCTTGTGAAGCACGTCTACATATGAGAACGCGCGCTGGACGGTTCGATCCTACCCTTCTCCACCGCTCTCAAACGCAACACCCCGCCCCGTACCTGCTGCCCACCACCGTCGGCAGACTGGCCTCCAGGCTCCCGCTCACCGCCACCGGGGCCGGAGCCCTGGACAGTGCCCTGCTGCTCGGTTCGGCGGCGGCGGGCTTCCTGCTTGCCTCCCGCGTCGACCGGCTCGGCCCGCGCGCCCTCGCCCGCGCCGGCCTGGCGCTCGCCGCCCTCGGCTACGGCGGCGCCGCCCTCACCACCGCCGTACCGGCCGTCGTGACGGGCGCGGTGCTCGGCGGGTTCGGGTCGGGAACGGTCACGGCGGTGGCCGCGAGCGGCATCGCCGCACACAGGGATCCGCACCGCGTCACCACGCTCGGTCTGCTCGGCGTCGCCGCGCTCGCCCTGACCGCGCTCGCCGCCTGGCCGCTCACCGGCCACCTGTCCGCCCGCACCGCCCCGGCCCGCGGGAGCGCCGGATACGGCCGCCTCCCCCACCGCCGGGCCGGACTCCTCCTGGCCGCCGCGATGCCCTTCCGGTCCCTCGCCCGGAACGCCCTGTGGGGCGTCAGCGGGCGCGCTCGGCGCCGGGCTCCTCGGCGTCGTCGGCGCGGGCACGCTCGGCCCGCGGCCGGGCCGGGCGCTGCCCATCGGCGCCGGTACGGCCCTCATCGCGGGCTGCGTGGCGCTCAGCGCGGCGGCGCGGGACCTGCCGGGGTTCGCGGCGGGCGAGATCGCCTGGAACCTGGTCCACCCGGTCGTGCTGTCCTACGTCATCGCGCTGGCCGCGTTCCTGGACCCGCGCGGCCGCTGGACGGTCCTGGTCGGCTCGGCGTCCTCCCTGGGCACGGCGGCGGGCCCGCTCACCGGCAGCGTGCTGGCGGACCGGGCCGGCTTCCCGGGGACGGGGCAGGCGCTCGCCGCCGGGCTGCTGCTGATCGCCGTACCGATGACGGCGGTGGCGCTGCGGACCGGCCGGCGGCCCGGGCCGGTCGCCGGGCTTCCGGTGCTGGAAGTGCCGGTGCAGACGCCCGCCGTGGCCGCCCGGCACGCCTACGACCCCGCGCCGCCGAACCGGTAGGCGTCGACCTCGGCCAGGTAACGGGCCCTGCGCTCCTCGTCGTCCTCCAGGAAGGAGGCGAGGAAGGAGTTGCGGGCCAGTTCGCGCAGCCGCTCCTCGCCCAGGCCCAGCGTCGCGCGCACCGCGTCGAAGTTGTCGCCCGCGTACCCGCCGAAGTAGGCCGGATCGTCGGAGTTGACGGTGCACAGCAGACCGGCGTCGAGCATGGCCGGCAACGGGTGCTCGGCGAGCGTGTCCACCGCGCGCAGCCGGACGTTGGACAGCGGGCACAGCGTGAGCGGGATCCGCTCCCGGACCAGCCGCTCCACCAGCGCCGGATCCTCCATGCAGCGCAGGCCGTGGTCGACGCGCTCCACGCCGAGCACGTCCAGCGCCTCGGTGATGTACTCCGGCGGGCCCTCCTCACCGGCGTGCGCCACCCGGCGCAGCCCGAGCGCGGCGGCGGCCTCGTACACCTCGCGGAACTTCACCGGCGGATGCCCCACCTCGGCGGAGTCCAGGCCCACACCGGTGATCCGGTCCAGGTACGGCTCGGCGGCCCGCAGGGTCGCGAGGGCCGACTCGGCGGACTCGTCGCGCAGGAAGCACAGGATCAGCCGGGTGGAGACGCCGTGGTCCGTCTCGCTGCGGCCCAGCGCCCGCCACAGGCCCTCCACGACCGTGCCCATGGCCACGCCCCGCGCCAGGTGGGCCTGCGGGTCGAAGAAGATCTCCGCGTGCCGGACGCCCTGCGCGGCGGCCCGGGCGAGGTAGGCGTCGGCCAGGTCGGCGAAGTCCTGCTCGGTGCGCAGGACGGCCATCAGCTCGTAGTACAGGTCGAGGAAGGACTGGAGGTCCGCGAACCGGTAGGCCTCTCGGAGGGCTTCGGTGTCCGCGTACGGAAGGGTCACACCATTGCGGGCGGCCAGCTCGAACGCCAGCTCGGGCTCCAGGGTGCCTTCGATGTGGAGGTGCAGTTCAGCTTTCGGGAGGGACATCAAAGCATCGTACGGGGGGTTCACCGCCGTTTCGGAAGCGGCACCCGCAGCAGGTCGTACGCCACCGTCAGCTCGCCCTTGAACCCCGCCGCCCGTGCCTGCCGCTCGAACTCCTCGGGGTCGGTGTAGCGCTGGCTGAAGTGGGTGAGGACCAGGTGCCGCACGCCGGCGTCCCGGGCCACGGCGGCGGCCTGCCCGGCCGTCAGGTGCCCGTGCTCCACCGCGAGTTCGATGTCCTCGTCGAGGAACGTCGACTCGATGACGAGCAGGTCGCAGCCCTCCGCGAGCGCGTGCACGCCGTCGCAGAGCCGGGTGTCCATGACGAACGCGAACCGCTGCCCGCGCCGCACCTCGCTGACGTCCTCCAGGGTGACGTCCCCGAGCCGGCCGTGACGCTGCAGACGGCCCACGTCCGGGCCGGCGACGCCGTGCGCGGCCAGCCGGTCGGGCAGCATCCGGCGGCCGTCGGGCTCGGTCAGGCGGTAGCCGTAGGACTCGACGGGGTGGGAGAGGCGGCGGGCCTCCAGGGTGTACGAGCGGGTCACCGCGAGGACGCCGTCGGCGGCGACCGGGGCCTCGGTGAGACCGACCGTCTCCCGGTAGGCGGTCGCGTAGCGCAGGCGGTCGAAGAAGCGCTGCCCGGAGCGCGGGTAGTGCGCGGTGACCTCGTGCGGCACCCGGTCCAGGTTGATCCGCTGGATGACGCCCGCGAGGCCCAGGGAGTGGTCGCCGTGGAAGTGCGTGACGCAGATCCGGTTCAGGTCGTGGGCGGCGACCCCGGCGCGCAGCATCTGCCGCTGCGTGCCCTCGCCGGGGTCGAACAGGATGCCCTCGCCGTCCCACCTGAGCAGGTAGCCGTTGTGGTTGCGGTGCCGGGTCGGGACCTGGCTGGCGGTGCCGAGGACCACCAGTTCACGTACGGACACGGTCCCTCACCCGGGGGGCCACTGGAGGCCGCGGCCGCCGAGGACGTGGGCGTGGGCGTGCCAGACGGTCTGGCCGGCGCCGCTGCCCGTGTTGAAGACGAGGCGGTAGCTGTCGAGCTTCTCCTCGTCGGCCACGGCCTTCGTCTCGGCGAGCACGTCCGCCGCGAGCTGCGGCGCGCCCGCGGCGAGTTCGGCCGCGTTCTCGTAGTGGGCCTTGGGGATCACCAGGACGTGGGTCGGGGCCTGCGGGTTTATGTCCCGGAAGGCCACGGTCGTCTCGGTCTCGCGGACGATCGTCGCCGGGATCTCACCCTTGACGATCTTGCAGAACAGGCAGTCGTCCTGCGGTTCTCCGGCCATGCGTGTGCCTCCTGTGATCAATACGGTGGGCATCGTAGTCGGTCAGGCGGGCAGCCCCGGCGGTGTTTTCGCGGGGCTGGTCCCCAGGGCCTCCAGGGCGAGCCGGACGGCCTCGTCCAGCTGGGCGTCCCGGCCCGCCGCCCAGTCCTGCGGGGTCTGCACGACCTCCACGTCGGGGTCCACCCCGTGGTTCTCCACGTCCCAGCCGACGCCCTCCAGCCACATCGCGTACTTCGGCTGGGTGACCAGGGTGCCGTCGACCAGGTGGTAGCGGCTGTCGATGCCGATGACACCGCCCCAGGTACGGGTGCCGACGACCGGGCCGATGCCGAGGGCCCTGATGGCCGCGTTGACGATGTCGCCGTCGGAGCCGGAGAACTCGTTGGCGACGGCGACGACCGGGCCCCGCGGCGCGTCCAGGGGGTAACTGGTGGGGCGCATGCCGCGCGGGAGGTCCCAGCCGATGATCCGGCGGGCCAGCTTCTCGACCACGAGCTGCGAGGTGTGGCCGCCGCGGTTCTCCCGGACGTCGACCACCAGTCCCTCGCGGGCCACCTCCACGCGCAGGTCGCGGTGGATCTGGGCCCAGCCGGGGGCCTGCATGTCGGGGACGTGGAGGTAGCCGAGGCGGCCGTCGGAGGCCGCGTGGACGTGGGCACGGCGGTCGGCGACCCAGGCGTGGTAGCGCAAGGGCTCCTCGTCGGCGACGGGGACGACGACGGTGTGGCGGGGCTCGCCGCCGCCGGCCGGGGAGACGGTCAGTTCGACGGGGTGGCCCGCGGTGCCCACCAGCAGCGGGCCGGGGCCCGTCACCGGGTCGACCGGGTGGCCGGCGACCGCGACGATCGCGTCCCCGGGGCGGACCGCGACGCCGGGCGCGGCGAGCGGGGAGCGGGCGTCGGGGTCGGAGGTCTCCGAGGGGAGGATCCGGTCGATGCGCCAGCTGCCGTCCGCGTGCCGGGAGATGTCGGCGCCGAGCAGGCCCTGGCGGGGGCCCCCGGAACCGCCGCGGGGGATGACGTAGGCGTGCGAGGTGCCGAGTTCGCCGTGCACTTCCCACAACAGGTCGACCAGGTCGCTGTGGGTGGCGATCCGGCCGAGCAGCGGGCGGTAGCGGTCCAGGAGGCCGGTCCAGTCGGTGCCGCCGAGGTCGGGCCGCCAGAAGTGGTCGCGCATGAGCCGGCCGGTCTCGTCGTACATCTGCCGCCACTCGGCGGCCGGGTCGACGGTCTGCCGGACGCGGGCGAGGTCGACGGTGACGCTGGTGTCGCCGTCGTCCTCGGTGCCGG
>NZ_BNBF01000015.1:118029-121399 GCF_014654935.1 Streptomyces capoamus | reverse complement strand
TGCGGCGGTCGCTCGGGACGACCCGCAGCCGGCCCTCGCTCCACAGCAGGACGCGTTTGCCGTCGCCGCTGACAGCGAAGTGGTCGGCGGTGGAGGCGAGGTGCTCCAGGCGCCGCTGGACCAGGTCGTAGCGCTCCAGCTCACTGCGCGGCCCGGGGTCCTCGGGGTGGGCGCGGGAGGCGCCGAGGACGCCCTCCACGGGGTGGCGCAGCCACAGGACGCCGTCCCTGGCGGCCCGCAGGGTGGAGTAGCGGCCGGCCTCCACCGGGAAGGGCACGATCCGGTCGGCGAGCCCCTCGAGGTCGATCCGGGTGGCCGGGGTGCCCTCGCTGTCGGGGGTCTCGTCCTTGTCGGGGGCCTCGAAGGGGCGGCCGTGGCGCTGCGGGCCGAACGGCGAGGGGGTGGTGGCGGCCAGGGTGATCAGGTGCGGGCGGGCGCCGACCACGAACGCGAGGTCGAAGACGTGCTCGTCGTAGACCGGGTCGAAGGCGCGGTTGGACAGGAACGCGAGGTGCTTGCCGTCGAGGGTGAAGGCGGGCGCGTAGTCCTGGAAGCGCAGCGGGGTGGCCTCGGTGACCGACAGGTCGGTGGTGTGGGCGATGCGCAGCTGGGAGAGCGGACGGGGGCCGGGGTGGGCCCAGGCGAGCCAGGCGGAGTCGGGCGAGAAGGCCAGGCCGAAGACCTCGCCGTCGTCGCTGCGGTCGACCTCGCGGACCTCGCCGGTCTCGCGCTCGACCAGCAGCAGTCTGCCGTCGTGCGCGGCCACGGCGGCCCGGCCGCCGTCGGGGGCCATCGCCAGCTCCAGGACCCGGCCCAGCTGTCCGGCGGCCAGCCGGCGCGGCGGGGCGCCGGGCACGGTGCCGGTCGCGGGCGCGAACTCCAGGGCGTCCTCGCCCTCGGCGTCCGTCACCCACACCGCCCACTCCTCGCCCTCGGCGCGGAAGGCGCGCGGCAACCGGGCGCGGACGCCGGGGGTGGCGGCCAGGGCGCGGGCGGGCCCGGAGCGGTGGGTGACCCAGTGGATACCGCCGCGCACGCAGACGGCGCTGCCGCGCGCGGTGTGGTCGGGGGACGCCGCGTCGCACCAGCGGGCGGCGTTCACCGGGCGGGGGCGCAGATCGGTCCGCGGCCCGCCGAGCCGTACGTCCAGCCGGCGCGGCTCGGCTCCCTCCAGGTCGTCCAGCAGCCACAGTTCGCCGGCCGAGCCGTAGACGACCCGGGTGCCGTCGCCGGCGGCGTGCCGGGCGTAGAACCCTCCGTCGAGCGGGGTGTGCCGGCGCAGGTCGGAGCCGTCGGCGAGGGAGGAGTAGAGGGCACCGGTGCCCTCGTGGTCGGAGAGGAAGGCGATGCGGTCGCCCACCCACACCGGGCACTCGACGTTCCCGGCGATGTCCTCGTGCAGCCGGACGAACTCGCCGGTGCCCTCGCCGTCCTCGGCGGCCCGCTCGATCCACAGCTTGCCCGCCGCACCTCCCCGGTAGCGCTTCCAGCGGGCGGCCTCACGGTCCATCGTCGCGGACAGCAGCACGGTGGCCGGGCCCGGGGCCACGTCGCCGACCGGGCCGTACGGCAGGGTCTCGGCCGGTCCGCCGTCCAGGGGGACGGCGTGCGCCCAGCTCCGCCGGGAACTGGGCCGGCCCTGCGCGCCGAGGGCGAGCACCCGCCCGTCGGGGGTCCAGCCGAGCACCTCGGTACGGCGGTTGCCCCAGTACGTCAGACGCCTTGCGGGGCCCCCGTCGACCGGGGCGACGTGCACCTCGGGGGCGCCGTCCCGGGTGGAGGTCCAGGCGAGGTGCCGTCCGTCCGGCGATATCCGGGGCCGGGTCACCGGCTTGTTGTCGGCGCTGACCCGCCAGGCCCGGCCGCCGTCCAGCGGCGCGAGCCACACGTCGTCCTCGGCGACGAACGTCACCAAGTCGGCGTGCGGATGGGGGAATCGGAGATAGGCGGACGTCCCGGTTTCCGTGGTCGAAGCACCCTGAGTCACGCGGTCACTCTACGCAAGCACCCGTGTTCCCCGCTCCCGGTTCGGATCACTTGCCCGGCACGGGCCAGACGGTCCGCGTGACGGTGACGGTCACGGTCACGTCCGGCTTCGGCTGCCCCGCGGTCGGCGGGCGGTACGTCGGCCCGGGCGTCGCCGAGCAGTCGCCGAGACCGTCGACGTGGAACACGCGCCGGCCGCCGACCTCGGCCGTCAGGTCGCCCCGCACGCAGGCGCCGTCGACGGCCTTGGTCACCACCCCGGTGACGACGATCTTCCGCCCGTCGTCCGTCTCGCCCCGGCAGTCGACGGAGACGACGGTGCTCTCGGACGGCGCGGGCGAGGCCCCGCGGCCGCCGCCGTCACCCTGGCGTCCGGTGCAGGTCAGCCAGGACACGTTCACGTGCCGGTGCTCCAGCGCTGCGGTCGCGGTCCGGTCGGTGGTGTACGCCACGGTCGCGGACCCGAGCCCGCCCGGCTGGCACGCCACGACGCCCGCCCCGACCACACCGACGACCCCCAACACCCGGGCCCCGCACCGTATCCGCCTCGACACGCCCATACAGGGCAGCGTGCCACCGGCCCGGACGGTGCGGAAGACCGCATGCGGCCACTCACCCGTTCGGGAAGCACGTCCGACGCGCCGTCAGCCGCGCAGCAGCAGCCACTCCTGCAGCTCGACCAGGTTGCCCTCCGGGTCCTTGAGGTGGGCCACCCGCATGCGCTCGGTCATGGGGGCCGGGCCGTGCAGCAGGACCGCGCCGCGTGCCGTGACCGCGGCGCAGTAGGCGTCGAGGTCGTCCACGCGCAGGACGACCAGGGAGCGGTGCCCGGTGGCGGTGTCGCCCAGCTCGTGCAGGACCTCCGCCATCATCGCGCGGTCCTGCAGCGCGATCCCGGCGGAACCGGTGTGCGGGCTGAACTTCTCGTACGGCCCCCGGTCCGCCCCGGACTGCGGCTTGAGGCCGAGGACGTCGGCGTAGAAGCGGTAGCAGGCGGCGAAGTCGGTGACCAGCAGCCGGACTTGGGCGAGTTCCACAGTGTCCCCCCGGGGGTGTGTCAGGACCAGCGGCCGGTACGGCCCAGCAGCAGGGCCGCGGCGGCGGTGCCGGCGGTGGAGGTGCGCAGGACGGTGGGGCCGAGGACATAGGGCCGCGCGCCCGCCTCGGCGAAGAGCGCCAACTCCTCCGGCGAGACACCGCCTTCGGGGCCGACGACCAGCACGATCTCGCCCTCGGCGGGCAGTTCGGCGGTGGCCAGGCGCGCCTCGCCGCTCTCGTGGAGCACGGCGGCGAAGTCCGCCCCGGCGAGCAGCGCGCCCACCTGCCTGGTCGTCGCCGCGTCCGCGACCTCGGGGAAGCGGACCCGGCGGGACTGCTTGCCGGC
>NZ_BNBF01000015.1:112055-117986 GCF_014654935.1 Streptomyces capoamus | reverse complement strand
CTCGCGGGCGGTGGCCCGCCACTTGCCGAGGGCCTTCAGTCCGCGCTCGCCCTTCCACTGGGTGATGCAGCGGGACGCCTGCCAGGGCACGATCGCGTCGACGCCGACCTCGGTCATCGTCTCGACGGCCAGTTCGCCGCGGTCGCCCTTGGGCAGGGCCTGGACGACGGTGATGCGCGGGCCGGCCGGCGGCTCCTCGCGCACCGGGTCCAGGTCCGTGACGACCAGCCGGTCCTTGCCCTCGGCGGCCTTGACGACCCCCTCCGTCCAGCGTCCCCGCCCGTCGGTGAGGATCACGCGCTCGCCCGGCCGCAGCCGCTTCACGGACACGGCGTGCCGTCCCTCGGGGCCGTCGAGCACGAACTCCGGTCCGAACCGGTCGGGTCCGCCGAGCTGGTCGACGACGAAGACGGGCGCGGTCATCGCGGGTCACCTCCGGGCCGCGGCAGGTCCGACAACGCTGTCCGGGCATCGGCGAGTTCGGCCGCCAGCACCTCCACCAGCCGTCCGGCGGGCAGTTCCCGGGCCATCCGGTGGCCCTGGCCCGCCCACAGCGCCATGCCCTGGGCGTCCCCGGCCTTGGCGGCGGCCTTGCGCAGCGGGGAGGTGAGGTGGTGGACCTCCGGGTAGGCGGCGGGGGCGTACGGGCCGTGCTCGCGCACGAAGCGGTTGACCAGTGCGCGGGCCGGGCGCCCGGAGAAGGCGCGGGTCAGCTCGGTGCGCGCGAACAGGGGGTTGGTCAGCGCCTGCTTGTGCAGGGCGTGCGCGCCGGACTCGGGGGTGGCGAGGAAGGCGGTGCCCAGCTGGGCCGCGCTCGCGCCCGCCGCGAGGACGGCGGCGATCTGGCTGCCGCGCATGATGCCGCCGGCGGCGACGACCGGGACGCTGACGGCCTCGCGGATCTGCGCGACCAGCGACAGCAGTCCGGTGCCGGAGCCGTCGTTCTCCGGGAGGTCCCGGTGGGCGCCCTGGTGCCCGCCGGCCTCCACGCCCTGGGCGATCACCGCGTCCGCTCCGGCCCGCTCGGCCGCGCGGGCCTCCTCGGCGGTGGTGACGGTGACCAGGGTGAGGGTGCCCGCCCGGCGCAGGGTGTCGAGCACCTCGCGGCTCGGCACGCCGAAGTGGAAGGAGACCACCGGCACCGGGTCGTCGAGCAGGACGGCGAGCTTGGCGTCGTAGCCGTCGTCCCGGCCGCTGTCCGGGTCGCCCAGCTCGGTCTCGTACCAGGAGGCCTCGCCGGCCAGCTGGTGCGCGTACACCTCCACGGTGCCGGACTCGGCGTGCTCCGGCTGGGGCACGAACACGTTCACGCCGAAGGGACGGTTGGTGAGCCCCCGCAGCTGCTTGATCTCCTGGTACATGCCGTCGGCGGTCTTGTACCCGGCGGCGAGGAACCCGAGGCCGCCGGCCTCGGAGACGGCGGCGGCGAGCTGCGGGACGGAGACGCCGCCCGCCATGGGGGCCTGCACGATCGGGTGGGGGAAGAGATCGGTCAGCGCGGAGGACATGACCGCATGTTGTCACGTCCTCCGAACAAGTCCGAATCCGGGCTTCCCCCGGCATAGGACACTGGCATAGAGGGCTCCGGGGCCCTCACGCGAAGGGTCCCGGGACCCCGCACACCCCGGCCTCAGCGGCCGTTGAACGCGTCCTTCAGGCGGGAGAACAGCCCCTGCTGACCCGGCTGGAACTGGCCCGTCGGGCGCTCCTCGCCGCGGAGCTTGGCCAGCTCGCGCAGCAGTCGCTCCTGCTCGGGGTCCAGCTTGGTCGGCGTGGTCACCTCGACGTGCACGATCAGGTCACCCCGGCCGCCGCCGCGCAGATGCGTGACACCCCGGTTGTGCAGCGGGATCGACTGGCCGGACTGGGTGCCGGGCCGGATGTCGACCTCCTCCATGCCGTCCAGCGTCTCCAGCGGCACCTTCGTGCCGAGGGCCGCCGCCGTCATCGGGATCGTCACCGTGCAGTGCAGGTCGTCGCCGCGCCGCTGGAACATCGGGTGCGGCAGCTCGTGGATCTCGACGTACAGGTCACCGGCCGGACCGCCGCCGGGGCCGACCTCGCCCTCGCCGGCGAGCTGGATCCGCGTGCCGTTGTCCACACCGGCCGGGATCTTCACGGTGAGCGTGCGGCGGGAGCGGACCCGGCCGTCACCGGCGCACTCCGGGCACGGCGTCGGCACCACCGTGCCGAAGCCCTGGCACTGCGGGCAGGGCCGCGAGGTCATGACCTGGCCCAGGAAGGACCGGGTGACCTGCGAGACCTCGCCACGGCCGCGGCACATGTCACACGTCTGCGCCGACGTGCCCGGAGCCGCGCCCTCGCCGTTGCAGGTGTTGCAGACGACGGCGGTGTCGACCTGGATGTCCTTGGTCGTCCCGAAGGCCGCCTCGTCCAGCTCGATCTCGATCCGGATCATCGCGTCCTGGCCGCGCCGGGTGCGCGAGCGCGGCCCGCGCTGCGACGCCGTACCGAAGAACGCGTCCATGATGTCGGAGAAGTTGCCGAAGCCGCCCGCGCCGAAGCCGCCCGCGCCCGCGCCGCCCGACTGGGAGAGCGGGTCGCCGCCGAGGTCGTAGACCTGCTTCTTCTGCGGGTCCGACAGCACCTCGTAAGCGGCGTTGATCTCCTTGAACCGCTCCTGGGTCTTCGGGTCGGGGTTGACGTCCGGGTGCAGCTCGCGCGCGAGCCGGCGGAACGCCTTCTTGATCTCATCCTGCGACGCGTCGCGGCGCACGCCGAGAACGGCGTAGTAGTCCGTGGCCACTTACGACTCCGCCAGGATCTGTCCGACGTACCGTGCCACTGCGCGTACCGCTCCCATCGTTCCCGGGTAGTCCATGCGGGTCGGTCCGACCACGCCGAGCTTGGCAACCGCCTCGCCGCCCGAACCGTAGCCGACCGACACGACGGACGTGGAGTTGAGTCCCTCGTGGGCGTTCTCGTGGCCGATGCGCACGGTCACGCCCGGATCCTTGGCCTCGCCCAGGAGCTTGAGGAGCACGACCTGCTCCTCCAGGGCCTCCAGGACCGGCCGGATCGTAAGGGGGAAGTCATGCCCGAAGCGGGTGAGATTGGCGGTTCCGCCGATCATCAGCCGCTCCTCGTTCTCCTCCACCAGTGTCTCCAGCAGAGTGGAGAGCACCGTGGAGACCGTACCGCGGTCCTCCGGCTCGAAGGCGTCCGGCAGGTCCTCGACCAGCTTCGGCACATCGCTGAACCGGCGGCCCGCGACCCGGCTGTTGAGCCGTGCCCTGAGGTCCGCGAGCGAGGTCTCGCCGAACGGCGCCGGGCAGTCCACCATGCGCTGCTCGACCCGTCCGGTGTCCGTGATCAGCACCAGCATCACCCGCGCGGGGGCCAGCGAGAGCAGTTCCACGTGCCGGACCGTGGACCGGGTCAGCGACGGGTACTGCACGACGGCGACCTGCCGGGTCAGCTGCGCGAGCAGCCGCACCGTGCGCGCGACGACGTCGTCGAGGTCGACGGCGCCCTCCAGGAAGTTCTGGATGGCGCGCCGCTCGGGCGCGGTCATCGGCTTCACTCCCGCGAGCTTGTCCACGAACAGCCGGTAGCCCTTGTCGGTGGGGATCCGCCCGGCGCTGGTGTGCGGCTGGGCGATGTACCCCTCCTCCTCGAGGGCCGCCATGTCGTTGCGGACGGTCGCCGGGGACACACCGAGGTTGTGCCGCTCGGTGAGGGCCTTGGACCCCACCGGCTCCTCGGTGCCGACATAGTCCTGGACGATGGCGCGCAGCACCTGAAGCCTGCGTTCACTCAGCATCCGCGCGCACCTCCAGCATGTCGTCCCCGGTCCCTTCGGATCGTCGGCCTGGCACTCTTCGCATGGGAGTGCCAAAGTTCCCCCGGCCCAGTGTACGGCTGCCGGGCGCACACCGGGCAAGGTCGGGCCGCGTACCGGTCCGTACCGCTAGCGTCGCCGGTATGAGCGTGACTTGGGAAGAGCTGGGGTGGGAACGGCTGGCGGCCGGGGTGGGGCGGTGCCGGCTGCCCGGCTGGGACTGCACGGCGGGACTGGTCCTCGGGGAGGGCGCGGCGCTCCTCGTGGACGCCGGGTCCAGCCTGGCGGAGGGAGCCCTGCTGCGCGCGCGGGCCGAGCGGCTCGCGGGCGGCCGTGTGACCCATCTCGCGCTGACCCACCCCCATTTCGACCACGTGTTCGGCGCGGCCGCGTTCGCCGGGGCGGAGGTGTTCGCGGCGGTGGGCGTGGACGCCGCGCTGGCGCACGAACGCGAGGAGCTGCGCCTGGACGCCGTCCGCAACGGGCTGCCGGTGGCGGACGCGGACACGGCGGTGGACGCGCTGGTCCCGCCCGGCCACCTGGTCTCCGGCGAGTGGACCCTCGGCCTCGGCGGCGGCCGGCAGGCGCTGCTGGCCAACGTGGGTCCCGGCCACACGGCGTACGACCTCGTGGTCCTGGTGCCCGGGGACCCGGAGGTGGTCTTCTGCGGCGACCTGGTGGAGGAGTCCGGCGAGCCCCAGGCGGGCCCGGACGCGGTCCCGTCCCGCTGGCCGGACGCCCTGGACCGGCTGCTGGCCCTCGGCGGCGAGGACGCGCTGTACGTGCCCGGTCACGGAGCGGTGGTCGACGCGGGGTTCGTACGACGCCAACGCGACGCCCTGGCAACGCGGTTCGGTGTTCCCTGAGCGGCTCCCCCGGCGTGTCGTAGGCCTCGCCGCGCGGCTTCTCCTATCGTCATCCGAATGCGCCAGTACCCTGCCGACCTGACCCCTCCCTGGAAGAAGCCGACGCCGGTGCCGGAGGTGCCGGCCGAGCCTGGCCTGGTGGTGGAGGAGCCCGGCACCGGGTTCTGCGGGGCGGTGATCCGCTGCGAGGCGGGCACGGTGACGCTGGAGGACCGCTTCGGCAAGCACCGGGTGTTCCCGCTGGAGCCGCGCGGCTTCCTGCTGGAGGGCCGCGTGGTGACGCTGGTCCGGCCCGCCTCCCCGGCCCCGGCACGGCCCGCCCGCACGGCCTCCGGCTCGGTCGCCGTCCACCGGGCCCGCGCGCGCGTGGCCCGCGCCGGCCGGATCTACGTGGAGGGCCGGCACGACGCCGAGCTGGTCGAGAAGGTCTGGGGCGACGACCTGCGGATCGAGGGCGTCGTCGTGGAGTACCTGGAGGGCGTGGACGACCTGCCGGCCGTCGTGTCCGACTTCGCCCCGGGCCCCGACGCCCGCCTGGGCGTCCTCGTGGACCACCTGGTGCCGGGCACCAAGGAGTGGCGCATCGCGGAGGCGGTGACCAGCGAGCACGCGCTGGTGGTCGGCCACCCCTTCATCGACATCTGGCAGGCGGTGAAGCCGTCGGCGCTGGGCATCGAGGCGTGGCCGGCGGTGCCCAAGGGGCAGGACTGGAAGACGGGGGTGTGCCGGGCGCTGGGCTGGCCGGCGGAGAACACCGGGGCCGTGTGGCAGGCGATCCTGAAGCGGGTGGACTCCTACAAGGACCTGGAGCCGGAGCTGCTGGGCCGCGTGGAGGAGCTGATCGACTTCGTCACGGGTGGCGGTGGGGCCTGACGTCGGGCGACCGGGCCGGGGACCGAACCGGCGCTCCGGCGGTGTGCGCACGTCGCAGTGATCAGTCCACCAGGTCCCGCACCACCGCGTCCGCCAGCAGCCGCCCGCGCAGGGTCAGCACGGCCCGCCCCTGGGCGTACGGCCCCTCCTGCAGGAGCCCGTCCGCGAGCGCCCGCCGGGAAGCCGCGAGCCCGTCCTCCTTCAGCAGGGACAGCGGCACCCCCTCCCGCAGCCGCAGCTCCAGCAGGACGCGCTCCACGCGCCGGTCCTCGTCGGACAGCAGCTCCCGGCCGGCGCCCGGGGAGCGTCCGGAGGCGAGGGCAGCCGCGTACGCCCCCGGGTGCTTGACGTTCCACCAGCGCACCCCGCCCACGTGCGAGTGGGCCCCGG
>NZ_BNBF01000015.1:110257-112008 GCF_014654935.1 Streptomyces capoamus | reverse complement strand
GGCCCGCGCCCCACCAGTCGGCGCCGCGCCAGTACAGCTCGTTGTGCAGGCAGCGGCCCGCCTCCGAGGCGGCCCAGTTGGACACCTCGTACCAGTCGAAGCCCGCCGCGCCCAGCATCTCCTCGGCGATCAGGTACCGGTCGGCGTGCACGTCGTCGTCGGTCATCGGGACCTCGCCGCGGCGGATCCGGCGGGCGAGCTGGGTGCCCTCCTCGACGATGAGCGCGTAGGCGCTGATGTGGTCGGGGGCGGCGCCGAGGGCGGCCGCCAGGGACGCCCGCCAGTCCTCGTCGCTCTCCCCGGGCGTGCCGTAGATCAGGTCCAGGTTGACGTGCTCGAAGCCCGCCGCCCGCGCCTCCGCGACGCACGCCTCGGGGCGGCCGGGGGTGTGGGTCCGGTCCAGCACCCGCAGCACGTGCCGGCGCGCGCTCTGCATGCCGAAGGAGATCCGGTTGAAGCCGCCCTCGCGGAGGGTGGCGAGGTAGGCCGGGTCGACGGACTCCGGGTTCGCCTCCGTGGTGATCTCCGCGTCCGGCGCGAGACCGAACTCGTCGCGGATCACCCCCAGCATCCGTACGAGATCACCGGCGGCCAGCAGGGTCGGCGTACCACCGCCCACGAAGACCGTGCGGACCTCGCGCGGGTCGTCGCCCAGCACCTTCCGCGCCAGCCGGACCTCGTCGGCGAGGGTGTCCGCGTAGTTGTCCCGGGAGGCGAGCACACCGCCGGTCCCGCGCAGTTCGGTCGCGGTGTAGGTGTTGAAGTCGCAGTAGCCGCAGCGGGTCGCGCAGTACGGCACGTGCAGGTAGAAGCCGAGCGGGCGGCCCGCGGCCCCGGCGAGCGCGTGCGCGGGCAGCGCGCCGTCGGCGGGGACGGGCTCGCCGTCGGGAAGTGCGGAAGGCATGCTGTCCATTGTCCCGCACCGCGGGCCCTACTCCGCCTGGAGCACCAAGAGGGCCAGGTCGTCCTCGGGGAGGCCGCCGCCGAAGTCGTGGACCAGGCGGCGGATCCTTTCCGCGATCAGCTCCGCGCTCAGCCCGGCGCAGCCGGACAGGGCGCGGGCCAGCCCGTCGCCGTCGTCGAACTGGCGGCTGCCCGAGCGCCGCTCGGTGACCCCGTCGGTGACGCACAGCAGGCTGTCGCCGGGCCGCAGCTCCAGGGTCTCGCTGGTGTACGTCTCGTCCTCCACCACCCCGAGCAGCGTCTGCGGGCGGGCGGCGGTGCGCACGGTGCCGTCGGGTCCGAGGACGAGCGGCAGCGGATGGCCGGCCGAGGCGAGCGTGCAGCGCACCCCGCCGGCGTGCGGCGTCAGCTCGCCGTACAGCAGGGAGAGGAACCGGGTCTGCGGACCGTCCCCGGCGGCCGTCGGCCGGCCGCCGGCGACCAGGGCGCGGGCGGCGGCGTCGGCGGCCTCGGTGGCGTCGTCCAGCAGCAGCTGGTTGAGGCGGTCCAGCACGTCGGCGACCCGGTAGCCCTCGCGGGCGAGGAGGCGCAGCCAGGGGCGGGCCAGGCCGATCACCACGGCCGCCTCCGGGCCCTTGCCCTGGACGTCGCCGACGGCGAAGCACCAGCGGCCGTCCCCCGCCGGGAACAGGTCGTAGAAGTCGCCGCTCGGGCCGCCCTTGTCGCAGGGCTCGTAGACGAGCGCGCTGCGCACGCCGGGGATCTCGGCGACCGCGCCGGGCAGCAGGCCGCGCTGCAGGACGGCACTGATGGTGGCCTGGCGGGCGTACTGCCGGGCCGCGCCGATG
>NZ_BNBF01000015.1:99654-110217 GCF_014654935.1 Streptomyces capoamus | reverse complement strand
GCCAGGGCGACCCGGCGGCCGAGGTCCTCCACCAGCCCGGTGACCTCCTCGGGGAAGCCGCCGCGCCCGCACCGGCCGATGACCAGCGTGCCGAGCGGCCGGCCGCCCGCGACCAGCCGGTACGACAGCGCCGTCCCGTGGGCGCCCTGCGGGCCGAGGGCGTGGCCGGGCCAGGGGTGGGGCCCGGGGCCGGACCGCGGGCCGTCCGGCGGGCACGGCGGCTCCTTCTCCAGGGCGTCCCGCAGCTCCTCGGTGCGGGCCTCGCCCGCGTGCCAGACCCGGGCGGGGCCGCCGCCGACACCGCCGCGAACGGTCGCCTCGTCCTCCAGCCAGACCGCGCACCAGTCGGCGAGCCGGGGCACGATCAGCTGGCCGGTGAGCGCGACGACCAGGTCCTCGTCCAACTGCCCGGCGAGCAGGTCGGAGGCCTCGGCGAGGAAGGACAGGGCGCCCCGGCCGAGCCAGTCCCGGTCGCCCTCGGCGCGCTGCGGCTGCGGCGCGAGGTGTTCGGCGATCCCCAGGGCGGGGTCGGGTCCGGGGCCGTCCAGGGCCGCGCTGCCGCCCGGGGGCAGCCGCGCCCAGACGGTCTTGGCGCCGGCGCGGTAGGTGACGCCCCAGGACTCGGCGAGCGTGGCGACCAGGCGCAGACCGCGCCCGTACTCCGGGGTGCCGTACGGCCCCTCGCCGGCGGTGGCGTCCCGCGGGGCGCGGGAGGGGTGCTGGTCGTGGACCTCGACCACGAACGCGCCGGTCTCCTCCAGCCGCCACTCGACCTGCACGTCGGTGCCGGCGTGCACGACGGCGTTGGTGACCAGCTCGCTGACGACGGCCATGGCGTCGTCGGCGAGCCGGGCGGACACCCCGGGCGCCTCGGCCAGCGCGGCCCGCAGCAGCGCGCGGGCCGAACCCGGGGCGAGGGGACTCCCGGGCAGCGCGGCCCGCCCCCGCGTCTCACCCGGGTGGATGCCGCCGCTGTCCCGCTGCGTCGGTATGGCCGCCATGTCCATGCGGCCAGGGTGACAGAAGGGAGCCGCTCCTCAGCGCAGAGTCACCGAAGTGACCAGAAGAGGAAACGATTCGGGCACCGACGAGCACCAAAGAGACGCGGGCCGGCGCGCTGCGAGCCGGGGAGGACGTGGGGGCGAGAGCTTGGCGGGCGAGAGCTTGGCGGGCGGGGGCCACGGGCGCGGCGAGCCGGGGGGCGGCGAGCTGGGGGGACCCGGAGGTGGCACCCCGGGCGCGGGCCACCGCACGGCACGCCGGCCAGGAACCCGGTGGTCGAGGGTGCGGAGCGCGGGAAACCGCGCGGCGAGTCGCCCTGGGAAGCCGGGGGGCCGATGACCCCGGGCGCGGCGACCCGGGGCGCGAGGACTCCGTGCGCGGGGACCCCGGGGCGTGAGGATCCCGGGGCGTGAGGACCCCAGACGCGGGCCACCGTGCGGCGAGCCGCCCCGGAACCCGGTGGCCGAGGATGCGCGGTGCGGAAACCGGACGGGGAGCCGCCCTGGGGACCCGGAGGGCCGAGGCCCCAGGGCGCGGCGGCCCGGGTCGCTAGCACCCCGGGCGCGGGCCACCGCGCGGCAAGCCGCCCAGGAACCCGGAGCCGGCCGAGGGCCCGGGGCGCCGAGAGCCCGGGGCGCGAGGGACCCGGGGCGCGGGCCACCGCGCGGCGAGCCGCCCAGGAACCCGGTAGCCGAAGATGCGCGGCGCGGAAAACCGCACGGGGAGCCGCCCTGGGAACCCTGAGGCCGAGGACCCGGGGAGTGGGGACCCGGGCGTGGGGACCCCGGGCGCGGGCCACCGCGTGGCGCGCCGCCCAGGAGCCCGGGGCCGAAGGCCCGGGGCGCGGCGAGTCGCTCAGGAACTTGGCGGGCCGGCCGAGGACCCGGGGTGCCGAGAGCCTCGGGCGCGAGGGACCTGGGGCACGAGGACCCGCCACTCCTCCGCCCCGCTGCCCCTCCGTGCGGTCGCGCTGGGCCGTACGGACGTGCCGGGCGCGTGTGGACGCCCTGGCCCGTGCCGACGCGCTACGCCTCCCGGGTGCCCGCGTACATCTCGTCGATGAGGTGCTTGTACTCCCGCTCCACCACGGGACGCTTCAGCTTCAGGCTCGGCGTGATCTCCCCGTGCTCCACGTCCAGGTCCCGCGGCAGCAGCCGGAACTTCTTGATGGTCTGCCACTTCTGCAGGCCGGCGTTGAGTTCCCGCACGTACCCCTCGACCATCTCCACCGTCTGCGGCGCGGCGACGATCTCGGCGTACGACCTGCCCGCCAGCCCGTTCTCCTCGGCCCAGTCGGCGAGGGCGAGCTCGTCCAGGGCGATGAGCGCGGTGCAGTAGTTACGGTCGGCGCCGTGCACCAGGATGTTGGAGACGTACGGGCACACCGCCTTGAACTGGCCCTCCACCTCGGCCGGAGCGACGTATTTGCCGCCCGAGGTCTTGATGAGGTCCTTCTTGCGGTCGGTGATGCGCAGGTAGCCGTCGGGGGACAGCTCGCCGATGTCGCCGGTGTGGAACCAGCCGTCGGACTCCAGCACCTCGGCGGTCTTGTCGGCCTGCTGGTGGTAGCCCTCCATGATGCCGGGGCCGCGCAGCAGGATCTCGCCGTCGTCGGCGATGCGGACCTCGGTGCCGGGCAGCGGCTTGCCGACCGTGCCGGTGCGGTAGGCCTCGCCGGGGTTGATGAAGGAGGCCGCGGAGGTCTCGGTGAGGCCGTAGCCCTCCAGGATGTGGATCCCGGCGCCGGCGAAGAAGTAGCCGATCTCCGGGGCGAGCGCGGAGGCACCGGAGACGCAGGCGCGCAGCCGGCCGCCGAAGGCCTCGCGGAGCTTGCCGTAGACGAGGGTGTCGGCGACCTTGTGCCGGGTGGCGAGCCCGAACGGCACGGAGGCGGTGCCGGTGCGCCGGAAGTTGTCCTGGGCGGCCTTGGCGTACTCGCGGGCGACCTCGGCGGCCCACTGGAAGATCTTGTACTTGGCCGCGCCGCCCTCGCGGGCCTTGGCCGCGACGCCGTTGTAGACCTTCTCGAAGATGCGCGGCACGGCCGCCATGTACGTCGGCCGCACCACCGGCAGGTTCTCGATGATCTTGTCGACCCGGCCGTCCACGGCGGTGACGTGCCCGACCTCGATCTGCCCGGAGGTGAGCACCTTGCCGAAGACGTGCGCGAGCGGCAGCCACAGGTACTGCACGTCCGCGCCGCTGATCAGGCCGGTCGCGGCGATCGCCTTCGCCATGTAGGCCCAGTTGTCGTGCGGCAGGCGCACGCCCTTGGGACGGCCGGTGGTGCCGGAGGTGTAGATGAGGGTGGCGAGCTGGTCCTTGGTGATCGCGCCGACCCGCTCCTTGATCAGCTGCGGGTGCTGCTCCAGGTAGGCGGTACCGCGCTCCTCCAGCTCGGCGAGGGTGAGCACCCAGTCGCCGCTCTCGACGCCGGCCGGGTCGATGACCACGACCTTGGTCAGCGCGGGCAGCTCGGCGCGCTTCTCCACCGCCTTGGCGAGCTGGGCCGCGTCCTCGGCGATCAGCACCCGGCTCTCGGAGTCGGAGAGGATGAAGGCCGACTCGTCGGCGTTGGTCTGCGGGTAGACGGTCGTCGTGGCCCCGCCCGCGCACATCACGCCGAGGTCGGCGAGGATCCACTCCACCCGGGTGGAGGAGGCCAGCGCCACCCGCTGTTCGGGCTGGATGCCCAGCTCGATGAGCCCGGCCGCGATCGCGTACACCCGCTCGGCCGCCTGCCCCCAGCTGAGCGACTTCCAGTCGTCGGGGCCCTGGCCGGAGGCCGGCGGCACGGGGTGGCGGTAGGCCTCCGCGTCCGGTGTGGCCGCCACGCGCTCCAGGAAGAGGGCGGCCACGGACGGCGGACGGTTCTCGATCAGGGTCTGTGTGTCGCTCACGACATCCTCCGGGGGCCCGCGACGGTGCGGCTGACTCGGTGCGGCTGGGTTAACTCACGGTGGGGACTCAGGCTTGTTTAACTCGCGAGTAACTATCGAGCAGGGATCAGGGTAAGGGGCGACCGGCCGCTGCGTAAGGGGCTTCGGCCTGTCACTTTCCGCTCAGCGCGACCCTACGCACACGCGGAGGCCCGCCGCGCTTTGGCACGACGGGCCCCCACATGCCCGCTTTGCGGACGTGACCGGCAGTTACCGCTGGTTACTTCTTGCCCTTGGCCGACCCCGCGCTGTCATCGCTGGAGAGGACCGCGATGAAGGCCTCCTGGGGAACCTCCACGGAACCCACCATCTTCATCCGCTTCTTGCCTTCCTTCTGCTTCTCCAGCAGCTTCCGCTTACGGGAGATGTCACCGCCGTAGCACTTGGCGAGGACGTCCTTGCGGATGGCGCGGATGGTCTCGCGGGCGATGACCCGGGAGCCGATGGCGGCCTGCACCGGCACCTCGAAGGCCTGCCGGGGGATCAGCTCCTTGAGCTTGGCGACGAGCCGCACGCCGTACGCGTACGCCTGGTCCTTGTGGGTGATCGCCGAGAAGGCGTCCACCTTGTCGCCGTGCAGCAGGATGTCGACCTTGACCAGGGAGCTGGTCTGCTCGCCGGTGGGCTCGTAGTCCAGCGAGGCGTAGCCACGGGTCTTGGACTTCAGCTGGTCGAAGAAGTCGAAGACGATCTCCGCGAGCGGCAGCGTGTAGCGGATCTCCACGCGGTCCTCGGAGAGGTAGTCCATCCCGAGCAGGGTGCCGCGCCGGGTCTGGCACAGCTCCATGATCGAGCCGATGAACTCGGTGGGCGCGAGGATCGTGGCCCGCACGACCGGCTCGAAGACCTCGTCGATCTTGCCCTCGGGGAACTCGCTCGGGTTGGTGACCGTGTGCTCCGTGCCGTCCTCCATGACCACGCGGTAGACCACGTTGGGGGCGGTGGCGATCAGGTCGAGCCCGAACTCGCGCTCCAGGCGCTCCCGGATCACGTCCAGGTGCAGCAGGCCCAGGAAGCCGACGCGGAAGCCGAAGCCGAGGGCGGCGGAGGTCTCCGGCTCGTAGACCAGCGCGGCGTCGTTGAGCTGCAGCTTGTCCAGGGCCTCGCGCAGCTCCGGGTAGTCGGAGCCGTCGAGCGGGTACAGCCCGGAGAAGACCATCGGCTTGGGGTCCTTGTAACCCCCGAGCGCCTCCGTGGCCCCCTTCTGCTGGCTGGTGACGGTGTCACCGACCTTGGACTGCCGGACGTCCTTCACACCGGTGATGAGGTATCCCACCTCACCGACGCCGAGGCCGTCCGCCGGGAGCATCTCCGGCGAGCTGACGCCGATCTCCAGCAGCTCGTGCGTGGCACCCGTCGACATCATCCTGATGCGCTCACGCTTGTTGAGCTGGCCGTCGATGACACGGACGTACGTCACGACACCCCGGTAGGAGTCGTACACCGAGTCGAAGATCATCGCGCGGGCGGGCGCGTCGGCGACCCCGACCGGCGCCGGGATCTCCTTGACGACCTTGTTCAGCAGCGCGTCCACGCCGAGCCCGGTCTTCGCGGAGACCTTCAGCACGTCCTCCGGGTCACAGCCGACCAGGTTCGCCAGCTCCTCGGCGAACTTCTCCGGCTGGGCGGCCGGCAGGTCGATCTTGTTCAGCACCGGGATGATCGTGAGGTCGTTCTCCATCGCCAGGTAGAGGTTGGCGAGGGTCTGCGCCTCGATGCCCTGGGCGGCGTCGACGAGGAGGATGGTCCCCTCGCAGGCGGCCAGCGACCGCGAGACCTCATAGGTGAAGTCGACGTGCCCCGGGGTGTCGATCATGTTGAGGATGTGGGTCGTGCCCTGGTCGGGGCCCTCGGTCGGGGCCCAGGGCAGACGCACCGCCTGGGACTTGATCGTGATGCCGCGCTCGCGCTCGATGTCCATCCGGTCGAGGTACTGAGCACGCATCTGCCGCTGCTCGACCACGCCGGTCAGCTGGAGCATCCGGTCGGCGAGCGTGGACTTGCCGTGGTCGATGTGCGCGATGATGCAGAAATTGCGGATCAGAGCCGGGGCGGTACGGCTCGGCTCGGGCACATGGTTAGGGGTCGCGGGCACGCAGGGTCCTGTCTCTTGAGGCGCCTTATGCCTCGGGTCGGATCGTTACGTAGTCTCCATGGTCCCACGGGCGGGGACCCAGGGCCGTTTTGGGCCGTCCGGAGGGCCACTGGTACTGTAGATGGCTGTGCCTCATGCCCTCTCAGCGCGAGGCACGACAGGAAATTTTGGATCACCGGTACGGGACCCGAGCGGCCCCGCACCTGAACCTGTAAAGGCTCCTTCGTGGCGAACATCAAGTCCCAGATCAAGCGGATCAAGACCAACGAGAAGGCTCGGCTGCGCAACAAGGCCGTCAAGTCCTCCCTGAAGACCGCGATCCGCAAGGCCCGCGAGGCCGCTGCCGCGGGTGACGTCGAGAAGGCCGCCGAGCTGCAGCGCGCTGCCGCGCGTGCGCTCGACAAGGCCGTCTCCAAGGGCGTCATCCACAAGAACCAGGCCGCCAACAAGAAGTCGGCGCTTTCTTCCAAGGTCGCGTCCCTCAAGGGCTGAACCCTTCTGATCTGACCGCCGGAAGGACCCAGAGCGGGCCCTCTCTCATCCGCTCCCGTCCGGCACCCCCGAGCCTGTTCGCGGCCTGCGTTCGCCACGCGGGAACGGGCTCAACAGCTTCATCCGAAGGCCCCGGCACTCTCCCTTCCCCAGGGCGGGTTACGGGGCCTTAGGCATGCCCGCCGTGCGGGACCGCCGCGGCCGAGGAGCACGAGGGCCCGAAGAATCGTGACGCGCGGAGCCCGCGTGCGAGTCGTCGTGCGCTGTCCTCACGCCGATGTCACGGCCAACGGCGACCGGCACCTCCCGGTCCGGCGATCGAAGACTCTCGTCCGGCGATCGCCGACTGGCGATCGGCACCTTCCGCTCGGTCGGCCGGGCAGGGACCCGTCCGCGTTTCCCCGCCACGCTTCCGCTTGCCGGCGATCCCTGGTGACCGGCTCAGCCCCGGCCTCTGGACCGCGCGGCCCGGGCGATCGTCACGACCGCCTTCTCCAGGGCGTACTCGGGGTCATCACCGCCTCCCTTCACACCCGCGTCGGCCTCGGCGACGGCTCTGAGCGCCACCGCGACCCCGTCCGGCGTCCATCCCCGCATCTGCTGGCGCACCCGGTCGATCTTCCACGGCGGCATGCCCAGCTCGCGCGCCAGATCGGCCGGCCGCCCGCCCCGGGCCGAGGACAGCTTCCCGATCGCCCGCACACCCTGCGCCAGCGCGCTGGTGATCATCACCGGCGCCACGCCCGTCGCCAGTGACCATCTGAGGGCCTCCAGCGCCTCCGCCGTACGGCCCTCCACGGCCCGGTCGGCGACCGTGAAGCTCGATGCCTCGGCCCGGCCGGTGTAGTACCGCCCGACGATCGCCTCGTCGATCGTCCCCTCCACGTCGGCGACGAGCTGCGAGGCCGCCGAGGCCAGCTCCCGCAGATCACTGCCGATGGCGTCGCAGAGCGCCTGGCACGCCTCGGGTGTGGCCGACCGGCCCAGGGAACGGAACTCCCCCCGGACGAAGGCCAGCCGGTCCGCCGGCTTGGTCATCTTCGGGCAGGCCACCTCCCGCGCCCCCGTCTTCCGCGCGGCGTCCAGCAGCCCCTTGCCCTTGGCGCCGCCGGCGTGCAGCAGCACGAGCGTGATCTCCTCGGCGGGCGAACCGAGGTACGCCTTCACGTCCTTGACCGTGTCGGCGGACAGGTCCTGCGCGTTGCGTACGACCACGACCTTGCGCTCCGCGAAGAGCGACGGGCTGGTCAGCTCGGCGAGGGTGCCGGGCTGCAGCTGGTCCGGGGTCAGGTCACGTACATCGGTGTCGGCGTCGGCGGCCTTGGCGGCGGCCACCACCTCCTGCACGGCACGGTCGAGCAGGAGGTCCTCCTGGCCCACGGCAACGGTCACCGGGGCGAGAGGGTCGTCATTCGCAGTCTTCCTGGCCATCACTGACAGCATCCCACGCGGCACTGACACCGAAGCGGCCCCGTGCCCCTGACCCCTCCCGGAACGGCCCCTGACGCGGGCTCGGGGACAGATACTCGTGCTCGGCTCGCCGTACCGGGGGCCGAAGCACGGGCACGTGCCCGGACCGAGCAGCGGGTCACGGCTCCTCGCGCCAGCCGTCCCACTCCCCCGCGAACGCGTCCAGCTCTGCGGGGTCGAGCCGCTCGCTCTCGTCCCGCAGGACCACGAGCCACTGGGCGTCCTCGGCGTCGTCCTCGCCGGCCAGCGCGTCCCGGACGAGCCGCGGCTCCTCGTCGACGGCGAACCGCTCCCGGAGCATCTCGGCCACCTCCTCGGCGGCATCGCGGTCGGGCAGCACCAGCACATGTCTCACATCGCTCACGGCCCCATTCTCCGGCACCGCCGGCTGTACGAAGGGGCAGGTCAGCCACGGGAGACGCGTCCGGTCCTCCCCGTCGGCACCGTGGCCGTGAGACGCGCACGCGCCCGCCCGGACCTGGCCACTCGGTCGGCCTCAGCCGGCCAGGCCGCGGCTCCGCACGGTCGGCACGCGGCTCAGCTCGATCCCGAAGCGGTCCCGGTAGACGGCCAGCACCTCCTCGTCCGTCTCCAGCTCACGCGTCTCCTGAGTACCGTCCGAGTCAGTGCTCTTGAGCCTGCGGCCGCTGAGCGTGATCCTCCCGCCGTCCTCGGTGAGCCGTGAACAGATCAGGGACCGGGTGAAGTGCGACGTCGGCGAGGTGCTGTGCCACCAGGCGCCGGCCGCGAAGTCACCGAGCGCCCTCGGACGCGTCTCCAGCCGGTACTGCGCCTTGCCGTCCACCAGCACGTCCAGGTCCCCGCCGCACGCCCCCGCGGAGTCCGGCCCGGCCTCCGCCACCCGGAACCTGCCACCGGGGTCGTCCTGCTCCCCACGTTCGGCACAGGCCAGCGGATAGTGGCTGTGCGCCCCGAACCCGACGTCGGCGAGCCAGGTGTCCCCCTCCACCGTCCGCACCCGCAGCGCGAGGTGGTCGTAGGGAATGCCGAGCCGTCCCTCGCCGTCGTACACGCGCCCTGCGAGCAGCTCCACCTGGTAACCCAGAGCGGTGAGCAACGCTCCGAACGCCCCGTTGAGTTCGTAGCAGAAGCCGCCCCGCCGGGCTCCGGTCACCTTGTCGAGCAGCCGCTCCTCCTCCAGCGTGACCTCCTCTCCGAGATGGACCGACAGGTTTTCGAAGGGGACGGTTCGCAGGTGGCTCACGTGCAGTTCGCGCAGCACCTCGCTGGTGGGCTGCCGCGGGCGCGCGCTGCCGAGCCGACGGAGGTAGGCATCGATCTGTGCTGACGTCATGCGCCCAGTCTGGTCCAGGTCCGCCCCAGCGCTGCTACTCCTCTCTCGTCACTCGCAACCGGCCTTCGGTCCCCCCGGTACCGGTGACCGCCAGGGCGCCGTCGCGGTCGGTGCTGAGGACCGTCGCTCCGCCGGCCCGGAGCGCGGCCATGGTCCCCGGTGCCGGGTGGCCGTAGGGGTTGCCGGCGCCGGCGGAGACGAGCGCCACCCGGGGTGCCGCGAGACGTATCAGCTCCGGGTCCTGGTAGGCCGAGCCGTGATGGGCCACCTTCAGCACGTCCACCCCGGCCAGGTCGGCCGCCGCCGGTGACCGGGACAGCGCCAGCTGGGCCGGGGGTTCCAGGTCCCCGAGCAGCAACAGCCGCAGCCCGCCGGTACGCACGAGCAGCGCGACGCTGGCGTCGTTCGGGTCCTCCGGCTCGTACAGGGCATCTGGCGGCGCCGGACGCACCGCCGTCCCGGGAGACAGCCGGGCCCCCTGAGGCGGCACACCGAGAGGCGGGACGGTTGGTGGTGGAACGGTTGGCGGCGGGACGCCCTGTGGCGGAACTGCTGGTGGAGGGGCTCCTTGCGGCGGGGCGCTCGGTGGCTGAGCGCTCGGTGGCTGAGCGCTCAGTGGCTGGGCGCTCCGTCGCGGCGGCCACAGCACGCGCCAGGCGAGTGGTCCGGTGCGCCGTTCCTCGCCCGCGACGGCCGTCGTGACCGGGATGTGCCGTTCGGCCGCCTCCCTGCGGACGAACTCCGCCTGGTCGGCCGGCTCAGCCAGGGCCGTCGTCTCGATCGCGGCCACCGAGCGGCCCCGCAGGACACCGGGCAGCCCCGCCACATGGTCGGCGTGGAAGTGGGTGAGGACGAGGAGGGGGATCCGGGTGATGCCCAGCCGGTGCAGACAGCGGTCGACCAGCACCGGATCGGGTCCGGCGTCCACAACCACCCCGGCGCCCTCGCCCGCCGCCAGCACGGTCGCGTCGCCCTGCCCGACGTCGCACATCGCGAACCGCCAGCCCGGCGGGGGCCAGCCCGTGATCACCCGGGTCAGCGGAGCCGGGCGCACGACCAGCAGCACGAGGAGCACACCGAGCAGCCCGCACCACCGCGGGTGCCGCAGCAGTCTCCGGCCGGCCAGGACCACCGCCACGGTGACCGCCGCGAGCGCCAGCGCCCCGAACCAGTTCCCCGGCCAGTCCACTCCCGCGCCGGGCAGCGCGGCCCCGGCCCGGGCGACCGCCGCGATCCCCCCGGCCGGCCAA
>NZ_BNBF01000015.1:97741-99607 GCF_014654935.1 Streptomyces capoamus | reverse complement strand
CTCGCGCACCAGGCGAGTGCCTTGGCCGCCGGCATCGCCACCGGTGCCGTCGCGAGCGCGGCGAACCCCAGCACCGTCGCGGGTGCCACCGCCACTTCGGCGAGCAGGTTGCACGGCACCGCCACCAGGCTCACCCGGGCCGACAGCACCGCCACGACCGGCGCGCACACCGCCTGCGCCGCGGCGGCCGTCGCCAGCGCCTCGGCGAGCCGGGGAGGCACCCGGCGCCGGCGCAACGCCTCGCTCCAGCCCGGCGCGATCACCAGCAGCGCGCCGGTGGCCAGCACGGACAGCAGGAAGCCGTAACTGCGGGCCAGCCACGGGTCGTACAGCACCAGCACCAGGACGGCCGTGGCCAGCGCCGGGACCAGGGACCTACGGCGCCCGGTGGCCAGGGCGAGCAGCGCCACCGCGCCGCAGACGGCGGCCCGCAGCACACTGGGGTCGGGGCGGCAGACGACCACGAAGCCCAGCGTCAGCGCTCCCGCGACCAGCGCCGTCGCCCGCAGTGAGAGCCCCAGCCGCGGGGCCAGACCACGGCGCTCGGCCCGCTGGGCCAGTCCGGGCGGCCCGATGAGCAGCGCGAGCAGAACGGTGAGGTTGCTGCCGGATACGGCCAGCGTGTGGGCCAGGTCCGTCTCGTCGAAGGCGTGGTCCAGCTCGGGTGTGATCCGCGAGGTGTCCCCGACGACCAGCCCGGGGAGCAGGGCCCGCGCGTCCGCGGGCAGGTCCTCGGTCGCTTCCCGCAGGCCCGCTCTGAGGCGGGCCGCCAGGCGTTGCGGGCCGCTGGGTCCCGCCACGATCCGTGGCTCCGGCCGGCCGCGCACCCGCAGTACCGCCGCGGTCGGGTCGCCGGAGGCCAGCGCGGGCGCCAGCCGGCCCGCCACCCTCAGCCGGGTGGACGGCAGCACTCCGAGCCAGCCGGCTCGCCCGGCCGACGGGCCCTGTCCGGCATCGGCCGGCGGACGCCCGGGGCTTCCGGTTCTCGTCCCCGTCCCCGCCCCTTGCCTTTCCGGTGCCGGGACGTCCGGGTCGATGATCATCAGCACGGGTGTCCGGGTCCGCACCCGCCGTCCGCCGGTCTGCTCGACCGTGCGCAGCTCCGCCCTGGCCAGCACCGCCACGGGTGTCGCGTGATCACCGCGCAGCCGGGGACTGCTCAGCCACGGGTCGCCACTGATCTCGACCTCGGCGGTCACGGTCGCGAACCGCCGGGCCAGTTCGGGCACCGGCCCGCGCCGTACGTCGGCCCCGTGCAGTCCGGCGGAGGCGGCCGCGGCGGCGACGCAGAGCAGCACCGCCGCGACGGCCGGCCGTGCCCAGCTCAGCCGGTCGCGCACCCACCCGGCGCGTTCGGCCCCGCCGCCTCGCCTCCCGCGTCCGGCGCCGGCCTCGGCTGCGGCCGGCACCGCCCGCTCGGCGCCGGCCGCAGCGCTGCGAGGGCTGCTCGGACCGGGGCCCGGGGCCTCCGGCCGCCCGGCCGGCGCGTTCTGGCCGCCCCCTGACGGCCGCCGCACCGACAGCAGGAGGAGGCCGCCGGCCAGGCAGACGACGGCGGTCGCGGCGGTCCGGGCCACCGGTGCGTCCAGGGTCAGGGCCGCGGTGGCCCAGGCCGCGAGCGCGGGCGGCACCAGGCGCAGGTCCAGGGGACCGTCCCGGCCGGCGTGCGCGGTCCCTCCTTGCTCGTGTCCGGTGCGCGGTTCGGTGTCGCCGGTGCGCGCTTCGGTGGTGCCGGGCGCGCGGCTCATGGCCGTACCAGCCGGCGCAGATCGGTGAACCGGCGGTCGCCGATGCCGTTCACCTCGCGCAGTTCGTCCACCGAGCGGAAACCGCCGTGCTGGGTGCGGTAGTCGATGATGTGCTGGG
>NZ_BNBF01000015.1:97286-97692 GCF_014654935.1 Streptomyces capoamus | reverse complement strand
CGAGTACCGGGCCGACTCCGGGCAGGGTTTCCAGCTGGTCCTGGGTGGCCGTGGTGAGGGAGACCGGAGCCGTCGGGCCGGTGCCGGTGGTCCCGGGGAGCGGTCCGGCTGGCGGGCCGGGCCGGCCGGGGGCCCCGGCGGGGATGCCGACGACGACCTGCTCGCCGTCGACCAGGAAGCGGGCCCGGTTGAGTCCTTCCGTGCTGACGCCGGGCCGGACTCCGCCCGCCGCCCGCAGCGCGTCGGCCACCCGGGCACCGGCCGGCAGCCGCCGGATCCCCGGTTCGCGGACCTTGCCGCTGACGTCCACGACGATCTCCGCGCCGGGTGCCGCCGATGTGCTCGCGCTCGCTCCGGCCGACCCTTCGCCGCCGCTCTTCTGCGCGAACGGTGGCTGGCTGTGCAC
>NZ_BNBF01000015.1:93277-97252 GCF_014654935.1 Streptomyces capoamus | reverse complement strand
CACTTGAGGAGCACTCACCGACTCGGGTCGGCCGGCCCAGAAGTGCTGCGCGGCGAAGACGGCGGCGGCCACGAGGACCACGGCGAGCGCCACGACTCCGCGCCGCTCCACCGCGTACCGTGCCTGCAGCCACACCGGCATCCGCTCGCGCAGCGCGAGCCCGGCCCGCTCCCGCCAGTCCGGGCCGGCGGGTGCCTCCGGCTTCTGCCCCGGCCGCGGTTCCGTCTCCGGCCGCGGTTCCGGCTCCGGCAGCGGCACCGCGCCGGCCGGTCCGGGCTCCGTGGCGCTGTTCGGCACCGGCGGTTCCACGGTCGCCGTCCAGCCGGGGGCCGTGCCCGCAGCAGGCAGCGCCGCTGACACCGTCCTCCTCGTGCTCAGGCCCGCCGTTCCCGTCACCGTCGCGGTCGGCGCGCTCGCGGGCCTCGCCCGGTCCGGCGGGGCGTTGCCCGACTCCCCCCACTGGACGGCTCCTTCACCGAAGAGGAGGTCGGCACGGCGGCGTAGTTCTTCCGCGGGTGCGGGCGGGCGGTGGCGGGCGCGGCGGGAGCGGGGGCTGTGGTGACGGTGACGGAGGCGGAGGCGGCCGTCGGAGCCGGCGCCACGGCCGGGGCCGCTGGTCGGAGTCGCTGTGCGTGAGCCAGATCGAAGTGCCATGTGACGAGGATGGAATGTTTCCGCCCATCACGATGATCTTGGTGAATTTCCGTGGAGGACCGGTCGGTTGTGGACAACTCCGCCACCCGGACGAGTGAAACGGTGGTCGCCCGTGAGCGGGCGGGAAGACCGGCCCGAGGACTGCCGGTCAGCGCGGCGAGACGACCGCGCCCAGCAGTCCTGGCCCGGTGTGGGCCCCGATCACCGCTCCTACCTCGCTGACGTGCAGCTCGGCCAGGCCCGGGACCCGGGCCCGCAGCCGGTCGGCGAGAGCGGCGGCGCGGTCGGGGGCTGCGAGGTGGTGGACGGCGACGTCCACCTCGGCGCTGCCCGCCCGCTCGGCGGCCAGTTCCTCCAGGCGCGCGATCGCCTTGGACGCCGTACGGACCTTTTCGAGCAGCTCGATCCGGCCGCCGTCCAGCTGGAGCAGCGGCTTCACGGCGAGCGCGGAACCCAGCAGGGCCTGCGCGGCGCCGATGCGGCCGCCGCGGCGCAGATAGTCCAGGGTGTCGACGTAGAAGTAGGCGGACGTGCCCGCCGCCCGTTTCTCGGCGGCCGTGACGGCCTCGTCCATCGTGCCGCCCGCCTCGGCGGTCTCGGCCGCGGCGAGCGCGCAGAAGCCGAGCGCCATCGCGATCATCCCGGTGTCCACGACCCGCACGGGCACCGGTGCCTCGCGCGCCGCGAGGACCGCGGCGTCGTAGGTGCCGGACAGCTCGGCGGACAGGTGCAGGGAGACGATGCCGCTCGCGCCGGACTCGGCGACCCGGCGGTAGGTCTCCGCGAACACCTGCGGGCTGGGGCGGGAGGTGGTCACGGAGCGCCGTTTCTGCAGCGCCTGGGCCAGGGAGCGGGTGGAGATCTCGGTGCCCTCTTCCAGGGCCCGGTCGCCGAGGACCACGGTCAGCGGGACCGCGGTGATGCCATGGCGTTCCATCGTCCGGGGCGGCAGGTAGGCCGTTGAATCGGTGACGATCGCGACATGGCAGGACATGCCCTGGAGGTTACCTGGCGTAGTGCTCGCTCGGCAGCCCGGCCCCGGTGCTGTGATCGCGGGACGGTCCGCTCATGTGGTGCTCTCGGGACGGGGCTTCTTCTGCCACGGGGACGCGGGGCGCCAGGACGGCGGGGCGATCGCGTCGGGAGCGGGCCGCGCGGTGGGGGACCCGGATGCCGTGGGCCGGGTCCGCTGCGTGGCCGGGTGGTCGGCCGCCGCGGGAGCGGACGCATCGGGCCACTGCGGGGGCACCTGGCCGGGCTCGGTCCGCGTCCAGTGGCGCAGGGCGCCCGTCTCGATGTCGATCTGGGCGCTCAGGGTGCCCAGGTCGTCGTCGGCGAAGCGGCGGGTCCGGTCGTGCACGGCCCAGCGCAGGGAGTCCGCGGACGAGGTGATCCGCTCGGTCCGACTGCGCAGTTCGGGCAGGCGTTCGGCGAGCGCGGCCCGGTCCGGCTCGGTCTCCAGGCGCTTGAGATCGGCGTCCAGCTCGTGTCCGTGCGCGCTGAGCCGCTCGAAGAGGCCGAGGGACTCCTTCAGCGACTCGTCCTCGGCCGAGCCCGCGTGCAGGATCTCCTGTGTGGCGCGCATGGAGGTGCGCAGTGCCAGCCGCAGCTGGGCGATCTCGCCGGCGGGCCCGGGCTGGACGAAGGACTTGGCGCGCAGGGTGTGGTCCTCGACCGTGCGGCGGGCCTGCGCGATGGACCGGTCCACGCCGCGCTTGGCGGCGCCGACGGCCTTGACCGTGGCGTACGCGCCGAGGCCGACGAAGAGCAGGAAGAGCAGGGCGAACACGGCCAACACGACGTCCATGACGCTCCTCCTCCGGCTGGTGCGGCATGAGCCGCTGCGCTCTCCACGGTAAACGCTGCGGGCAGGCCCGGAGTTCCGGAAGAACCCCGAACCTGCCCGTAGGGGACTACCCCGAGCCGGTGGAAAGCACCCGGTTCTCAGGCGGGAACGATGTTGACCAGCTTCGGCGCCCGCACGATCACCTTGCGGATGTCCGCGCCGTCCAGCGCCGCGACGACCTTCTCGTCCGCCAGCGCCGCCTTCTCCAGCTCCTCCTCGGAGATGGCCGGCGGCACCTCCAGCCGGGCCTTGACCTTGCCCTTGACCTGCACGACGCAGGTCACGGTCTCGTCCACGACGTAGGCCGGGTCGGCGACCGGGAAGTCCCGGTGGACGATCGAGTCGGTGTGGCCCAGCTTGCGCCACAGCTCCTCGGCGATGTGCGGGGCCAGCGGGGCGACCATCAGCACCAGCGGCTCCGCCACGGACCGCGGCACCGCACCGCCGGCCTTGGTCAGGTGGTTGTTCAGCTCGGTGACCTTGGCGATGGCGGTGTTGAAGCGCAGGCCTTCCAGGTCCTGGCGCACACCGTCGATGGCCTTGTGCAGGGCGCGCAGGGTGTCCTCGTCGGGCTCGGCGTCGGTCACGGTGACCTCGCCGGTGGCCTCGTCGACGATGTTGCGCCACAGCCGCTGCAGCAGCCGGAACTGGCCGACGACCGCGCGGGTGTCCCACGGACGGGAGACGTCCAGCGGGCCCATCGCCATCTCGTACAGGCGCAGCGTGTCGGCGCCGTACTCGGCGGCGATCTCGTCCGGAGTGACCGCGTTCTTCAGGGACTTGCCCATCTTGCCCAGCAGCCGGGAGACCTGCTCGCCCTGGTAGTAGTAGGCGCCGTCGCGCTCCTCCACCTCGGCGGCCGGCACCGCGATGCCACGGCTGTCGCGGTAGACGTAGGCCTGGATCATGCCCTGGTTGAACAGCTTGTGGAACGGTTCCGCGGACGAGACGTGCCCCAGGTCGTACAGGACCTTGGACCAGAAGCGCGCGTACAGCAGGTGCAGCACGGCGTGCTCGGCGCCGCCGACGTACAGGTCGACACCGCCGTGCGGCAGGCCCTCGCGCGGGCCCATCCAGTACTGCTCGATCTCCGGGTCGACCAGCTTGCGGTCGTTGTGCGGGTCCAGGTACCGGAACTCGTACCAGCACGAACCGGCCCAGTTGGGCATGGTGTTGGTCTCGCGGCGGTACTTCTTGGGGCCGTCGCCCAGGTCCAGGATGACGTCGACCCATTCCTCGTTGCGCGACAGCGGCGTCTCGGGCTGGGTGTCGGCGTCGTCCGGGTCGAAGGTGCGCGGGCTGTAGTCCTCGACCTCGGGCAGCTCCAGCGGCAGCATCGACTCGGGCAGCGCGTGGGCGATGCCGTCCTCGTCGTAGACGATCGGGAAGGGCTCGCCCCAGTAGCGCTGGCGGCTGAACAGCCAGTCGCGCAGCCGGAAGTTGACGGTGCCCTCGCCGATGCCCTCCTGTGTCAG
>NZ_BNBF01000015.1:87673-93241 GCF_014654935.1 Streptomyces capoamus | reverse complement strand
CCACTCGGTGATGCGCGCCTTGGCCTCGGTCACGCCCAGACCGTTCAGCTGCACGTCGTCGCTGTCCGAGTTGACGATCTTCGCGTCGTAGGAGACGAAGGCGTCGTCCCAGGCGGACGGGTCGGTGCCGCGGCCGTCGGTCGGCTCGACCACGCAGCGGATCGGCAGCTCGAAGGCGCGCGCGAAGGCGAAGTCGCGGGAGTCGTGACCCGGGACGGCCATGATCGCGCCGGTGCCGTAGCCCATCAGCACGTAGTCGGCGATGAAGACCGGGATCCGCTCGCCGTTGACCGGGTTGGTCGCGAAGGCGCCGGTGAAGACGCCGGTCTTGTCCTTGGCCTCGGCCTGCCGCTCGACGTCGGACTTCGAGGCGGCCTGCGCCCGGTAGGCGGCGACGGCCTCGGCCGGGGTGGCGTGGCCGCCGGTCCACACCTGGTGCGTGCCCTCGGGCCACGCCTCGGGGGTGAACTTGTCGACCAGCGGGTGCTCGGGCGCCAGCACCATGTAGGTGGCGCCGAACAGGGTGTCGGGGCGGGTGGTGAAGACCGTGATGCGCTCGCCGTCGATCGGGAAGTCGACGCGGGCGCCCTCGCTGCGGCCGATCCAGTTGCGCTGCTGCAGCTTGATGGCCTCCGGCCAGTCCAGCTCCTCCAGGTCCTCCAGCAGCCGGTCCGCGTAGGCGGTGATGCGCATGTTCCACTGGCGCAGCTTGGCCTTGAAGACCGGGAAGTTGCCGCGCTCGGAGCGGCCGTCGGCGGTGACCTCCTCGTTGGCCAGCACGGTGCCCAGGCCCGGACACCAGTTGACGGGCGCTTCGGAGGCGTAGGCCAGGCGGTACCCGCCCAGGACGTCGGCGCGCTCGGCGGCGCTCAGCTCGCTCCACGCGCGCGTGGAGCCCGGAACCGCGCGCTCACCGGACTCGAACTGGGCGATCAGCTCGGAGATCGGGCGGGCCTTGCGCGCCTCCTCGTCGTACCAGGAGTCGAAGATCTGCAGGAAGATCCACTGGGTCCACTTGTAGTACTCCGGGTCGATCGTGGCGAACGACCGGCGCCTGTCGTGGCCCAGGCCCAGCCGGCGCAGCTGGGACTTCATGTTCTCGATGTTGGCCTCGGTGGACACGCGCGGGTGCGTGCCGGTCTGCACTGCGTACTGCTCGGCGGGCAGGCCGAAGGCGTCGAAGCCCAGGGTGTGCAGGACGTTGTGCCCGGTCATGCGCTGGAAGCGGGCGTAGACGTCGGTGGCGATGTAGCCCAGCGGGTGGCCGACGTGCAGGCCCGCGCCCGAGGGGTACGGGAACATGTCCATGATGAACTTCTTGGGCCTGGCGACCAGCTCGGGGTCGCCCGCCAGGTCACCCGTCGGGTTGGGCGCCGCGTAGGTGCCGTCGGCGTCCCAGAAGTCCTGCCAGCGTGCCTCGATCTCGGCAGCCATGGCGGCCGTGTAGCGGTGCGGCGCGGCCTCCGCCGACGCGGCGGCGGTGGCAGCGGGGTTCGTCTCGCTCATGATCCTCAAAGCTCCATCGATCGTCTCTGCCTGCGGCTGCGGTGTCCCGAGAAACGAAAAAGCCCCTCGCACAGGAGGGGACGCCGCGCCGATGCCGACCTCACGGCTGGACCGGGGTCGGTACTGATCAGCGCGGCCCGCTAAGCAGAAGGCGTACGGCACGCATGGCGCTAGGGTACCGCAGCCCTTGAGCAAGCGGCGACGCGCTTGCGTATCCCTGATGGACATGTCACGAAGCCCACCCGGAACCGAACAAAGGTCAGCAATTACTTCGCGTACCGTCCCCTATGGGACACCACCCCCGTCGCATTGTCCGTTGATAACAACGCAATAACTCAAACCCCGTACTGATCGGTATGGCTCCACTTAGAGTGCGGCAGCGGGACCGCTTTCCCGAAACTGCTCGGAGTTGCCCCCATGAACCCTCGTCGTAGTACCAGCTCGCTCCCCAAGCCCGGCCGCTCGGCCTACGGGGTGGCGTCCGCTGTCGTCCTGCTGCTCATACCCGTGGCCGTGCTGGTCGGAGGCAGCCAGTTCCGCGACTTCCTCAACTTCGGCGCGGGCGTACTGTCCCTCGTCTCGCTCAGCTGCTCGGTGATCTGGGGCCTGTTCGCCCAGGACCGGATCTTCCTCAACACGCGGCAGCGGATCATCGGCCAGGCGGTGCACCGGACGACCGCGGTCGGCTCGATCGCGTTCCTGCTGCTGCACATCACCACCAAGATCGCGCTCGGTCACACGGAGCTGATCGGCGCGATCATTCCGTTCTCGCTCGGCGTCTCCGGCATCGGCGGCCTGATCGGCCTCGGCTCGCTGGCGGGCCTGCTGATGATCTTCGTCGGCATCACCGGCGCCCTGCGCAGCAACTTCGCCACCCCGGCCCCGGTCGCCGCCCGCTGGCGGGCCATGCACATGCTGGCCTATCCGGCCTGGTGCGCCGCGCTCCTCCACGGACTCTACGCGGGTCGCGCGGCCAAGCCGGTCTTCGTGATCCTCTACAGCCTGTCCCTGCTCGGCGTGATGGGCGCCCTCGCGCTGCGCGCCGCGCCCCGCCAGGTCAAGCGCAAGGTCGCCGACCGCCTGGTGGCCCTGTTCGGCAGCTCGGAGCGGCCCGGGCTGGACGACCTGGACGCGAGCCGCTCGCGGATGGCCGAGTCGGCGCCGACCGGCTTCGAGAGCCGGCGCGAGCCCAGGCAGGCCCCGGCGGACACGCGCGGCGCCCCGCTGTACCAGACCCCGGCCGCCCCGGCCGCCGAGTCCGCCGCCGGCTTCGCGGCGGCCTACCGCGCGGTCTCCACGCCGGGCCGCCCACAGGCGCCCTACCCGGCCGACCAGACCACACGCATGAACCTCCCGACGGACCTCCTGGCCACCGAGGCCATCCCGCGCGTGGACGGGCCCTCCAGCACCTCGGGCAGCTGGCCGATCCCGTCCCCGCCCCCGGTCGGCGAGGCCCCTCCGTCCGCGTACGACCCGCTGCAGGACACCGGATACACCATCCCGGTCTATGGCAATCCGGGCGCCGCCGGATACGGCGGAAGTGACGTGTACGACACCGGTGAGACAAACGGCCTGTACGGCACGTACAACCCGAGTGACACGTACAACAGCGGTCCCGCCACCGAAACGCTGCCCGGTTCGTCCTACGAGACACCGGGTTCGGGCGAACCTTGGAACACGCCTTCCGGAGGCTTTAAGTGAACGAGGCCCTGCCCGACGTCCCCGAAGTCCGCGTGGTCGGACTTCCCCAGCTCACGTCGGGCTTCGACCTTGTGGAGCGGCTCGATCTGCCCATGCACCTGAAGGTGCACGGGCCGCTCGACCCGCTGGGCGGCGAGCAGCTCGCCCAGCTCGCCGAACGCATCAACCTCAGGGGCCGCGGCGGCGCCGGCTTCCCCTTCCACAAGAAGCTGCGCTCGGTCGCCGAGTCGGCGATCAAGCGCGGGGTGCGTCCGGTCGTCGTGGTCAACGGCAGTGAGGACGAACCGGCCTGCCGCAAGGACACGGTGCTGATCAACCGTGCCCCGCACCTCATCCTGGACGGCGCGCTCCTGTGCGCCGAGGCGCTCGGCGCGCGGACCCTCGTCATCGGCGTCACCCGGGAGTCCACCCAGCGCTCCATGGAGGCCGCGCTCGCCGAGCGAGGTCTGAGCAACAGCCGTAGATCGGCGCTGCGCGCGTGGGTGCAGCGCAACCCGGTGCGGATGGTCACCGGCGCCGCCGCCTCGCTGATCCGTTCCGTCGACGGCGGCCCGGCGGTCCCGCCGGGCCGCAAGATCAGTGCCTCGCAGAGCGGCGTCGGCGGCGCGCCCACGCTGCTGTCGAACGCGGAGACGTTCGCGCAGCTGGCCATCGCCGCCCGCATCGGCCCCGAGCGCTACGGCAACACCGGCCTGTACGACGAGCCGGGCACCGTCATGCTCACCGTGTCCGGCGCGGTCGCCCGCCCGATGGTGATCGAGGTCCCCACGGGCGTGCCGCTGCGCTACGTGCTGCAGCTGGCGGGCGCCCCGCCGGTGCCGCAGGGCGTGCTGACCGGCGGCTACCACGGCAAGTGGATCGACGCGGCGACCGTCAACGAGGCGGTCGTCTCCCGCAACTCACTGGATGCCGTGGGCGGTTCGCTGGGTGCGGGCGCGATCCTGCCGATCAGCCAGGAGACGTGCCCGCTGGGCGAGTCGCTGCGGGTCGCGCAGTGGCTGGCCGAGGAGAGCGCCGGCCAGTGCGGACCCTGCTACCTCGGCCTGCCCGCCGCCGCGCGCGGCCTGGAGGACATCCTGAACGGCGGCGGACCGGCCGCCCTGGAGGCGCTGAAGCAGGTCGCGAAGAACGTGAAGCGGCGCGGGGCGTGTTCGCACCCCGACGGCTCGGCGATGTTCCTGGAGTCGACCATCAAGGCGTTCACCGACGACCTGGCCGCGCACGTCCTCGGCAACGGCTGCGGACGGCCCGTGGAGGGTGTTCTGCCGCTCTTCGAGGGAGGCAGGGCGCCCACGGGCGTCGCGGGCGGCGCGGAGCCCGAGGAGAACGGCGGCAGCCGCCAGAAGATCTACGTCGACTGGACCCTGTGCCGGGGCCACGGACTGTGCGCGGACATCCTGCCGGAGGTGTTCGAGCTCGGCGCCGACGGCTTCCCCACCGTGGCCCAGGCGCAGGTGCCGCGGTACGCGGAGGCGAAGGCGCTGCGCGCGGTGCGCCGCTGCCCGGCGCTCGCTCTGCGCCTCGAGGAGGACACGCGCGGGCAGGCACCGTCGCGCAACCTGCCGGTCCTCTCCCAGGGTCGCGGCCGGCGAGCCCTGGGCCGCTGAGCGCGCGGAGCGACGACGGCGGGTCACCCGGTCCGGGTGGCCCGCCGTCGTGCACGCGCGCGTGTGCACACGCCGAGGAGGCGTGCCGTGTTCCGCAACACGCCGAAGGCGGACCATCCGTGGGATGGTCCGCCTTCGATCACTGTGGAGCTAAGGAGAATTGAACTCCTGACCTCCTGCATGCCATGCAGGCGCTCTACCAACTGAGCTATAGCCCCTTGTTGTCTTCCCCGGGTTCCCCCGGCGACGACGTAAACATTACAGGGCCCGTGGTGCAGCACCAAATCGGTTTCCCCCTTGCACCGATCAGAGCGCTAATGTCACCTTTTGTGCCCATGATCGTGTTCCCCGCCGTGTGCCGCCGGCTGCCGGTCGCCCCGGGGGTGTGCCTGCTGTCGTTCGCGGCCTTCTGGGCCGCTCAGCGGGCCGCGCACGTCTCGATGGTCGACCTGATGGTCTACCGGGCCGAGGGAGCCGCCGTGCGTGCCGGCGGCGACCTGTACGCGTTGCGCGCGACGGCCGCGCGGCTGCCCACCACCTACCCGCCGTTCGCCGCCCTGCTGTTCACCCCGCTGCCGCTGCTGGACACCGCGCTCCTGCGCGCGCTGGCGACGGCCGGGAACCTGGCGCTGCTGGCGGTGTTCGTGCGGCTGTCGCTGAAACTCGTCGGCCACGCGCGCGGGGAGACCGTCTGGTGGGTCGCGGCGGCGGCCGTGTGGTGCGAGCCGGTGTGGACGACCCTGCGCTACGGCCA
>NZ_BNBF01000015.1:84864-87622 GCF_014654935.1 Streptomyces capoamus | reverse complement strand
GATCAACCTGCTGCTGGCCGTCCTGGTGCTGTGGGACCTGACCCGCCGTCCCGCGGGCGGGTACGACCGCTGGACGGGGGCCGGCCTCGGGCTGGCCGCGGCGGTCAAGCTGACGCCCGCGCTGTTCGGGGTGTTCCTGCTCGCCACGGGTCTCACGGCCCGCCTGAGGGGCGGACACGGCGGGCCGTGGCTGCGCCACGCGCGCGGGACGGCCGTCACGTTCGCCGGGGCGACGCTGCTGGGGGCGGCCGTGCTGCCGTACGACTCCTGGCGGTTCTGGACGGACATGGTGTTCCGGGCGGACCGGACCGGATACGCCGAGGAGACCGCCAACCAGGCCCTGCGCGGCGTTCTGGCGCGCTTTCTGCACACGGACGACCCGGGAGGCCTCTGGGTGGTCTGCGCGGTCCTGGTGGCCCTCCTGGGGCTCGCGTCGGCCGTGCGGGCGGAGTTGCGGGGCCGGCGGGCCTGGGCGGTGTGCGCGTGCGCGGTCACCGCCCTGCTGGTCAGTCCCGTGTCGTGGTCGCACCACTGGGTGTGGTGCGTACCGCTGGTGCTGCTGCTGTGGACGCATGGGCGGCGGGCGCCGGCCGTGGGCGCCCTGCTGGTGTTCTGCTCGTACGCCCCGTGGTGGGTGCCGCACGGCCCCGGCCGGCCCGAACTGCACCTGAGCGCCGCGCAGTCGGCCCTCGCGGCCGTCTACGCGGCGGCCGGCGCGCTCTTCCTTGTGCCGGCCCGGACATCGTTGCCGAGGACCGACGGCGCGGTCCGCGTCAGGCCGTGACGAACTGGTAGAACCTCTTGAGCGTGCAGTGCTCCTCCAGAAGACGGCCGTAGATCGGCTCCCCCTCCAGCTCCCGGTACGTCTCGATCGGGTCGCCTTTTATGATCAGCGCCCGCGCGCACTCCTCGCACCAGTACTGGTAGTCGGGATTGATCGGCTCCATGTCGCGGACGATCGGCGTACCGCTCCCGCACCAGTCGCACTTCCGCCTGTGTGCACCCATCGATCAGCTCCAGCTGTGGCCGCAGGCCGTGCACACGTAGGAGATTCCGCCGTTGTCGCCGAGAACTTGGGCCACGTGCGCGGAACCGCAGGAAGGGCAGCTCAACCGGGTGGTCGTGTCCCGTATCAACGCCGCCCCGAGGAGGTGGCCGACCTCCTCAAGGATGCTCGCAGGCATCGCTACTCCTCCCGTCGGGCCGCGCCCCCTTCCGGCCGTTTGATTCTGCCACGGCCGGACCAATACGGTCAGCGACGCCTCAGTACCAGTCCGGACACGGCCCCCACCGCAGCCGTTCCCGCCAGCGCCCAGGCGGTTACCGAGAACGCCTCCGCGGACGTATACGCGTGCGGGACGCCGAAGGACTCAAGCCGGTTCAGGAACAGTGTGCCGAAGGCCGCGACACCGATCAGCTGGCCGAGTTGCGCGACCGTCGCGAGCAGGCCGCCGGCGTCCGCCGCGTCCTCGGGCCACACGGTCGCCAGCGCGCCGGTGAGCGTCGGGCTGAAGGCGAGTGCCAGCCCGGCACCCGTGCCCGCGTACCCCGCGTACAGAACCGCTCCCCCGTCGCCGCCGTCGTGGAAGGCGAGCCCGACGACGGCGGCACCGACCGCGGTGAGCGCGAACCCGGCCGGCGCGAGGGCCCGCTGCCAGGCGCCCGGCCACCTGCGCCAGGTGAGGCTGACGGCGCCGAAGGCGGCCGCGGTCGGCACGAAGCTCAGCCCGGCCCGCAGGGCGCTGTAACCGAGGCCGCCCTGGACGTGCAGGGTCAGCGCGAACAGGAAGCCGGCGTTGACCGACATCACGGCGAGGATCCGGAAGACGGCCCGGCCGATGCCCGGGTGCCGCAGCACGCGGAGCGCGATGAGCGGGGCGCCGCCGCGCCGGGCCAGCCGGGACTCGTAGCCGCAGAACAGGGCGAACAGCACCGCGGCCGCGGCCAGCGACAGCCAGGACCACAGCGGCCAGTCCTCCTCCTGGCCCAGCACCAGTGGCACGGTGAGCAGTGTCACGGCGGAGCCCAGCAGCACCAGTCCGGGCAGGTCGAGCGCCCGGGCCCGCCCCTGGCCGCCCGCAGCGCCGGGCGGCAGGACCCGCCGGCCCAGCACGAGCAGCAGGGCGCCGACCGGGACGTTGACCAGGAACACCGGCCGCCAGCCGGTGCCGAAGAGGTCGGCGCTGACCAGCACCCCGCCGGCCACCTGGCCGGCCGCCGCACCGATGGCCAGGACCGCCGAGTACGCGCCGAGCGCCCGCGCCCGGGCCTCTCCGGTGAAGGTCCGCTGGATGAGGCTGAGCACCTGGGGGATCATCAGGGCCGAGCCCGCGCCCTGCACCAGCCGGAACACGATCAGCTCGGTCGAGTCCTGCGCCAGCCCGCAGGCGAGCGAGGCCGCGGTGAACAGGGCCAGCCCGGCCAGGTGGACCCGGCCCTGCCCCAGCCGGTCGCCGAGCCGGGCACCGGTGATGAGCAGCACGGAGTAGGTGATGGTGTAGCCGGCGACCACCAGCTGCAGGTCGGCGCCCGACGCGTGCAGCTCGGAACCGATGGTGGGTGCCGCGACGTTCACGATGAAGACGTCGAGCGCCGCCATGAACAGGGCGGCGAGCAGCACGCCGAGCAGCAGGCGGGGCCGGTTGTCAGTGGCAGGTGCTTCACTGTCCGTGACGGTCGAGGCGGCCCGGTGGGCGGTCGGGGCGTCACTGTCAGTGGTGGATGGTTCACTGGTCGCAAGGTTCGGGAAGGGCTCGGT
>NZ_BNBF01000015.1:82160-84816 GCF_014654935.1 Streptomyces capoamus | reverse complement strand
GCCCGGTCCGGTCCGGGATGTCGTCGTCATGGCGTCGAGCCTGACGACGGGCCCGTACCGATGCCGAGTGCCCACGGATGCTGGTACTGCCGGCACCTGGCAGGGGCCGGCCCGGATGCCGACGATGGGTGCAGGACGACGGGGGCGTGACACATGGGGACGAGGACACAGCGGCGCAGGCCGGAGCTGGCCGCCTTTCTGCGCACGAAGCGGGCACGGGTCACACCGGCCGACGTGGGGATGCCACCGGGTCTGCGGCGGCGCACGCCCGGACTGCGCCGGGAGGAGGTCGCACAGCTCTCGGGTGTGGGCGTGACCTGGTACACGTGGCTGGAGCAGGGGCGGCCGATCAACGCCTCACCGCAGGTGCTGGACGCGGTGGCGCGCACGCTGCGGCTGGACCCGCCCGAGCGGGAGCATCTGTACCGGCTGGCGGAGGTGCCGTTCCAGCCGGCTGCGGAGAGCCTGGTCCGGCAGGTCAGCCCCGACGTGCAGGGCATCATCGACGCCCTGGACCCGATGCTGGCGGTGGTCTACAACTCGCGCTACGACGTCCTGGCCACCAACGCCGGCTACCGCGACCTGTTCCTGATCCCGGAGACCCTCAGGATCGGCGTGCCGAACGTGCTGTGGACGCTCTTCACGCTGCCCGAGGGAACCTGTCCGCTGGTGCACCGGGAGACGGAGCTGCCCCTGATGGTGGCGACCCTGCGGTCGTCCTACGGCAGACACGTGGGCGAGCCGGCCTGGGAGGAGTACATACGCGGGCTGTCCGCGGCGAGCCCCTGGTTCGCGGAGCTGTGGGCGAGCGGAGCGGTGGCGCCCCCGGGTCCGCGGGTGAAGACGTTCCGGCACGCGGCGGTGGGCCGGATGCGGATGACCTCGCAGTCGCTGTCCATCGACGGGATGCCCGAGTGCCGCATCGTGGTCTACAGCGCGGACGACGAGGACACGCGGGCGAAGATCGCGCTGCTGCGGGAGCACAGGGAGCGGCTGTGGCCGCCGGTGCGGGAGGAGGAGGCCCTGGAGACCGTGCGCGGCTGAAAGCGGCGGCTGAGTACGCCGCTGAACGCAGAAAATCCCGCCCCCCTGTGGGGACGGGATCCTCATCACCGATCCTTGACAACTCAACAGAGTGTCGATCAGTGGAGCTAAGGAGAATTGAACTCCTGACCTCCTGCATGCCATGCAGGCGCTCTACCAACTGAGCTATAGCCCCTCGTGTTCTTCCCGCTCGGCGGGGCGAACAAGAAGAACTTTAGCCTGTGACCTGCCGGAAAGTGAAATCCGGGGTCCGCCGGCCGGGGGGCGCCTCAGTCGTCGTCGCCGAGGACGGGCTCCGGGAGGGTGCCGGCATTGTGCTCCAGCAGGCGCCAGCCGCGGGCGCCCTCGCCGAGCACGGACCAGCAGCAGTTGGAGAGGCCGCCGAGGCTCTCCCAGTGCCGGGCCTCCAGGCCGAGGAGGCGGCCGATGGTGGTGCGGATGGTGCCGCCGTGGCTCACGACGACGAGAGTGCCGTCCTCGGGCAGCTTCTCGGCGTGCCGCAGCACGACGGGGGCGGCGCGGTCGGCGACCTCGGTCTCCAGTTCGCCGCCGCCGCGGCGTACCGCCTCGCCGCGCTTCCAGGCGGCGTACTCCTCGCCGTACCGGGCGATGATCTCCTCGTGCGTCAGCCCCTGCCAGACGCCCGCGTAGGTCTCCCGCAGGGCCTCGTCGCGAGTGACGTCGAGTCCGGTGAGGACGGCCAGCTCGGCCGCCGTGTGGGCGGCCCGCCGCAGATCCGAGGAGACGATCGCGTCGGGCCCCAGGGAGGCGAGCAGCCGCGCGGCACGACGGGCCTGGGCCAGACCCGTCTCCGTCAGCTCGACGTCCGTGGTGCCCTGGAAGCGGCGCTCCACGTTCCACAGGGTCTGGCCGTGCCGCCACAGGATGATGCGGCGGCCCCGGCCCCTGCGGTCGGTCACCTCGCCGGTGGCGCTCATCACCACTCCCCGCCCGGCTCCTGATCTGCCTCGGCGGCCTGCGCCTTGGCGTGCTCCTCGGCCTTGCCGCGGGTGGCCTTGGCGTCGGCGGGCAGCTCGAGCTCGGGGCAGTCCTTCCACAGCCGCTCCAGGGCGTAGAAGACCCGCTCTTCGCTGTGCTGGACGTGGACGACGATGTCGACGTAGTCGAGCAGGATCCAGCGGGACTCGCGGTCGCCCTCGCGGCGGACCGGCTTGGCGCCGAGTTCCTTCTGCAGGCGCTCCTCGATCTCGTCGACGATGGCCTTGACCTGGCGGTCGTTCGGCGCGGAGGCCAGCAGGAAGGCGTCCGTGATGGACAGCACGTCGCTCACGTCGTACGCGATGACGTCATGGGCGAGCTTGTCGGCCGCTGCCTGCGCGGCGGTGGTGATGAGCTCAAGGGAACGGTCAGTGGCGGTCACTACATGGCTTTCCGTCGGCGGTCTTTTGACATCAAGGGTCTCACGGACCGCCCGGCGCACCCCACGTGATTACGGCGGGCACGTCGGGTGCCCCCGGCCGCGCTCCCGTCGGGGAGGCGGCCGGGGTCAGGAGGAGGACGGCTGGTAGTCGCGGCCCAGGACCACCGAGACGTCGGCACCGGAGGACACGCTGCCCTTGGTAACGGAGCCGGCGGGCAGGCCCAGCGTCTT
>NZ_BNBF01000015.1:65503-82110 GCF_014654935.1 Streptomyces capoamus | reverse complement strand
GGCGACCTCGGTGGCGTTCGCCTTGTCCGCACCGTCCGCGTAGAGCACCTTCGAGGTGGCCTCGGTGCCGGCGGCGCTGCCGCCCTCCAGGAAGGTGAAGCCGCCGTTGAGGAGCACGACGCGGGCCTTCTCGGTGTCGTCCTTCACCCCGGTGGCGTTCTGCACGGAGACCCGGACCGCGGAGCCGGCCGCGGGGCTCTTGGCGGTGCCGCCCAGGATGTCCTTGACCACGCTGCCGCTGGTCTGCGCGCTGAGCGTGCCGTCGGCCTGCACGGGCAGCAGGGCCGTCCTGTAGTCGCCGCTCTTGGCGAGGTCGGCGAGCCTGGCGAGGAAGGCGCCGAGGTCCTTGTCGGTGAGCGGAGGGTCGAGGATCTGCGCGAGGGTCTGGACGGTGGTGGTGGCGGACGACGGGTCGGAGGACATCTTGCGCAGCACGCCCTGCATGACCTGGCCGAACCGCTCCAGCTGGGCGGTCGCGGACTCGCCGGGGGCGCGGTAGGTGGCGTAGGCGACGGCCATCTTGCCGCTGAGGGTCTGGTCGTGGCCCTTGTGGACGAGCGGCGAGGCGCCCTTCTTCTTGGTGTCCGGGTCGGGCACGTCCGTGTCGGTGTCGATCTCGATGTTGCCGACGAGTTCGACGAGGTTCTGCAGGTAGGGCGTGTCGAGGCGCCAGGTGCCCTGGATGCTGGTGCCGAGGACGGTGTCGAGCTGGTCACGGGTGCCGGAGGAGCCGTCGTCGTCCACGGACTTGGCGAGGGTGGTGGTGGAGCCGTCGTCCCCGGTGAGCGCGAGGGAGTTGGGCAGCAGGACCGTGGTGCCCTGCTTGGTGGTGGTGTTGTCGACCAGCAGCGCCGTGGAGGTGCCCCCCTTGGCGGTGTTGTGCAGGTGGACGACGAGCACGTCGCGCTTCTGGGCCGCGACCGGTGTGGCGTCGCCGGTCTTGCCGTCGGAGGAGGACAGTCCGGGAAGTTTTCCGGCGAACCAGAGGTAGCCCACACCGCCGGCCGCGACGAGGGCGAGGACGACGACGAGGGCGATGATCCGGCTCCGGGCGCGGCGGCGGGCCTCCTCGCGGCGCTCGGTGCGGTTCTCGGTGAACTTCAGCCAGTCGATGACGTCCTCGGAGTCGCCGTCCGGCTCCTCGACGAAGGCGAACTGCTCGGTCCGGTGTTCGGGCCGGCTCCCGTGCTCCGGCTCGGTTCCGTGGTCCTGTCCGGTGCCGTAGTCCTGTCCGGCCCCGTAGTCCTGCCCGGTCCCGTAGTCCTGTCCGGTCCCGTGATGTGGAGCGCCCGGCGCCGGCTCGGGGTCCTGCGGAGCCCGAAGGTCCTCGGCCGGGCTGGTCTGCTGCGGGATGTAGGCGGTCTGCTCGGCCACCCGGGGCTGCTGCCCGCTGCTCGCCGCCTGCCCGTAGGGGTCGTAGCCCGTGCCGTCCTGGTGGGTGCCGGTGGCATACGGGTCGTAAGGGGCTTGCGAGCCGTAGGGGTCGTAGCCGGGCTGCTGCTGGCCGGAGCCGTAGGAGGGCGCCTGCTGCTGGCCGGCGGCGTAGGAGTCGTAGCCGTAGCCGTGCTGCTGGGCGTACGGATCATAGGCGGCCTGCTGGGCCTGGGGAGCCTGCTGTGCCGGGACCTGCCGGTACACGGGCTGCCCGTACTCGTCGTAGCCGACGACTTCGTACGGGCCGGCGCCGTAGCCTGCGTCCCCCGCGTCGTATCGGTCGTTCACCGGTGCCCCTCTCGGCTCACTCGCCGCGGTACAGCTCGCGCTTGTCGATGTAGCGCACGACTCCGTCCGGCACCATGTACCAGATGGGGTCGCCCTTGGCGACTCTCGCCCGGCACTCCGTGGACGAGATGGCGAGCGCCGGCACCTCCACGAGCGAGACGCCGCCCTCCGGGAGACCGGGGTCGGTCAGGTGGTGGCCGGGGCGGGTGACGCCGATGAAGTGCGCGAGGGAGAACAGCTCCTCCGAGTCGCGCCAGGTCAGCAGCTGGGCGAGGGCGTCGGCGCCGGTGATGAAGAAGAGGTCGGTGTCGGGGTTGAGGGCGCGCAGGTCCCGCAGGGTGTCGACGGTGTAGGTGGGGCCGCCGCGGTCGATGTCGATGCGGCTGACGGAGAACTGCGGGTTCTCGGCGGTCGCGATCACCGTCATCAGGTAGCGGTCCTCGGCCGGGGAGACCTTGCGGTGGGACTTCTGCCAGGGCTGGCCGGTGGGCACGAACACCACCTCGTCCAGCTGGAACTGCGCGGCGACCTCGCTGGCCGCCACGAGGTGCCCGTGGTGGATCGGGTCGAAGGTGCCGCCCATGACTCCCAGGCGCCGCTTGCCCGTGTGGGCGGGGCCGTTGCCCGGTCCGTACTGCGGGTGCTGCACCGTGTCGTCGGCCGTCTCGTGCGCCGGACCGGTAGGCATGTCCTGCTCTCCCATGCGTGCAGACCCTACCGGCCCGGTCTCGGACGTCCGGCCGGGGACGGGGTCCCCGCTCAGCGGTCGCGGTTGAAGCGCGTGGTGATCCACAGCAGCAGGAGCAGGATGACCAGGGCGCCGCCGCCGGTGACGGCCGGGTTCAGGCTGTTGTGGTTTCCGCCGTGCTCCCCGCCCTCGGCGGCAAGGGTGACCAACTGGGCTGCGGCGCTGTGGAAGCTCATCTTCGGCAGGACCTATCGCGTGTGGGCGGAATAAAGATGTCGGCTCATCGTAAGCGGGCGGCCCCGCGGCCATCACGCCGACTCCACCGTTGGGCTCGCGGGGCGCCGGCGGCCCCGCGGCGGTGGGGATCACCGGCCGTCGGACGGCGGTGATCGCCGGCCGCCGGGCGGGGGGAACTTTCCCCGCTCGTCAGTCGTCCTTCCGCTTGTAGCCGCGCAGCAGGAGCCACGCGGTCAGTGCACAGCCGAGGAACATCACGATCAGTACGACGCGGAGCAGGTTCCCCGTCCCGTGCTGCTGGACGGCGCTCGCGGCGGCCTCGGTCAGCCATGCGGCTGCGGGGTGGTGCTCCATGGCGTGGACTCCTTCGGGGTGTACTGCCCGACCACGGTATCTCCGCCTAGGCTGGGCCTCGCCTCGGGGGCACAGTGGGCACTCATACGCACATGGGGGATTCATGTCCGACGACGGCCGGCAGGGCACGGGGCACGAGCGGGTGCCGAGCAGGCAGCGCAGGCGCTTCCCCGGGATCTCCACCCGCGCCTACGAGCACCCGGCGGACCGCTCGGCCCTGGTCGCGCTGCGCAAGCTGAGCGGCTTCGACACGGTCTTCAAGGCGCTCAGCGGGCTCCTGCCGGAGCGCAGTTTGCGGCTGCTGTTCCTCTCGGACTCGGTGCGGGTCTCCGAGCGGCAGTTCGCGCACCTGCACGACATGCTGCTGGACGCCTGTTACATCCTGGACCTGCAGAAGGTCCCGCCGATGTACGTCACGCAGGATCCGCAGCCGAACGCGATGTGCATCGGCCTGGACGAGCCGATCATCGTGGTCAGCACCGGGCTCGTCGAGCTGCTGGACGAGGAGGAGATGCGGGCGGTCGTCGGGCACGAGGTGGGGCACGCGCTGTCCGGGCACGCGGTCTACCGCACGGTCCTGCTGTTCCTGACGAACCTCGCGCTGAAGGTCGCCTGGATCCCGCTCGGCAACCTCGCGGTGATGGCGATCATCACGGCGCTGCGGGAGTGGTTCCGCAAGTCGGAGCTGTCCGCCGACCGGGCGGGCCTGCTGGTCGGCCAGGACGTCCTGGCCTCGATGCGGGGCCTGATGAAGATCGCGGGCGGCAACCACCTGCACGAGATGAACGTGGACGCGTTCCTGGAACAGGCCGAGGAGTACGAAGCCGGGGGTGACCTGCGCGACTCCGTGCTCAAGATCCTGAACGTGCTGCCCCGCTCGCACCCGTTCACCACCGTGCGGGCCGCCGAGCTGAAGAAGTGGGCGGAGTCCCGGGACTACCAGCGGATCATGGACGGCCACTACCCGCGGCGCAGCGAGGACAAGGACACCTCCGTCAGCGACTCCTTCCGTGAGTCGGCGGCCAGCTACGCGAGCGACGTGAAGGGCTCCAAGGACCCGTTGATGAAGCTGGTCACGGACCTCGCGGGCGGCGCGGGCGACCTCGGCGGCCGGGTCCGCCGGGGCTTCGACGGCTTCCGGAGCCCGCCGCCGGCCCCGGGGGACACGCCGGGCGGCGCCGAGGAGTAGGCGAGCCCCGGCACAGAGGCGGCACCGGCACCGGCACCTGGCCAACGGCACCGGGCTCCGGCTGTCCGGCAGCTCCCGGGTGCGGGCGCGGCCCAGGGAGGAGCGGGCGGAGCCCGGGGATGCGGTCAGACCTTCGGCTGCGCGTCGGCGGCCAGCGTGCCGCAGAGGGCCGGGGCGCTGTCCGTGTCGTAGGGGTTGGTGCCCGCGGGAACGCCCGACCTGGCCGTCTGGCCGGCCAGGAGGGGGCGGAGGTAGGCGGAGGAGTCCTCGGCGCAGGCGAGGGGACCCGCCTGCACGGAGGAGTTGATCAGCTGCACCTGGTGGGTGCGCAGGTCGTCACGGTCGAAGTGGAAAGTGAGCGCGCGGCGGACCGTGAAGAGGGAGGCGCGGGCGCCGGCGGGGGCACCGGTGGCCCGCAGGGCGTAGACGAAGGTGTGGTCGGCGGTGACCTCGAGCGTCGACGAGTCGGCCTCGGTGGCCCGCAGGCTGCCGGAGACGCGGATCCTGTCGTCGGCCAGCTGGGCCCGGGCGGGGTCGATGCGGACCACCCAGCCCGTGGGCGCGTGCCGGCCGTCCGCCGCCGGGTGGTCGAAGCTCTGGTCGAACTGGTCGAGCTGCGCGGAGTCGATCAGGGCGCGGGCGGGGCGCACCTCGCGGCCGGTGAGCACCTCGGGGTAGAGCGAGGAGCGGACGATGTAGTCCTTGGCGGTGGTGAGGGCGGTCACCACCTGGCCGTCGGAGAAGTGGGCGGTGCTGCGGGAGGCCGGCAGGGGTATGCCCTCGGCGCCGGTCTCGAAGGGGGCGGCGGGGCTGCGTGCGTAGAGGCTCTCGGCGTCGGCGGCACCGGGCACCTTGCCCTGGGGGGCGAGCGGGATCACCGTCATCCGCAGGGACTCCGCGCTCCGGCGGGCCGGCGGGGAGCCGTAGGGGTGGCGGACGCCCATGTAGATCGCGGTGCCGAAGGCCACGGCGATCAGTACGACGAGGATCAGGGCCTGCCGGGTGAGCCGGCGGTGCCGGGACGGGCGGCGGCGGACGGCGGGCGCGTGGTCGGCCATCCGCTCCTGGGCGGAGAACTCCTGGAGCCGCGCAGCACGGACGAACGACTCGTCGAAGACGACGGATCGGTATTCGTCCTCCGCACCGCCGGGGCCGCCCTCGGGTGTCCCCTCCGGTGGGTCTCCAGGCCCGCCCATACTTTCAGGGTAGGTCTCGTGAGGCTCGGGTAAACGCCCCGTCGCGCGACAACTTCTGACAGGTTCTCACCAAGAGCGGGGGGGCTTTTCAGGGTGCGGGCGGGACGGCCGGGACGGCCGGCCGGGAGGGGTCCGCGGAGACCCGGGGAACGGCGGAAGCGCCCTGTTCCAGACCGGTCGAGGCGGGGGCGGGTACCCGGTCGCGGGCGCCCGAGGAGCCTCCCCGGTAGACGGCGGCGAAGGCCAGGGCGACCATGCCGATCCCCATCACGACGGCGAGGACCCAGGCCACGGGCCGGTGCCAGCGGACCTGCTTGCCGTAGGGGCCGAAGGTGCCGTGGCGGTCGCCGAGGAGATAGGCGTCGTCGGACTCGTCATCGCCGTGATCTTGGCTGAATCCGGTGCGATCCGGGCCGTAGCCGTCGTCGTAGCGCTCGCCCCGGGCGTGTGCGCGGCGGGCCTCCGCCTCGGATGCCTCGGCTCTGGCCTGTGCGGCGGCGAGGAGGCGTTCCACGGCGGTCGGCTCGTGGAAGGTGGCCGCCCGCACGAAGGCCTCGTCGAAGACCACGGAGGCGAACTCTTCGTCCGACACCCCGCGGTCGTGGTCGTCGTCGGGCTCCCAGCCGTCCGGGAACGGCGTGCCCCCCACGTCCTCCGGCACGGGTCCAGAGTAGACCTGGGGGGTCAATTTGGGCAGACGGTATGGAAATTCGTCTGCCTGGCGAGACGCCTTCCGGCCACCGCGCGCGGGCAGCGGGACCGTGGGCCGGACGGGTGAACTTCAGCGGCGTACGTGCCCGTCGCCGGTGACGATGTACTTCGTGCTGGTCAGCTCCGGCAGGCCCATCGGGCCGCGGGCGTGCAGCTTCTGGGTGGAGATGCCGATCTCGGCGCCGAAGCCGAACTGGCCGCCGTCGGTGAACCGGGTGGAGGCGTTCACGGCGACGGTGGTGGAGTCGACCAGCTGGGTGAAGCGGCGGGCGGCCTGCTGGGACGTGGTGACGATGGCCTCGGTGTGGCCGGAGGTCCACAGCCGGATGTGCTCGACGGCCCTGTCCAGCGAGTCGACCACCGCGGCGGCGATGTCGTAGGACAGGTACTCGGTCTCCCAGTCCTCGGGGGTCGCCTCGACGACGGTGGCCTTGGAGTCCTTGGCATAGGCCATGACCCGGTCGTCGGCGTGGACGGTGACGCCGGCCTCGGCGAGGGCGTCCAGGGCGCGCGGCAGGAACTCGGGGGCGATGTCCTGGTGGACGAGGAGGGTCTCGGCGGCGTTGCAGACGCTGACCCGCTGGGCCTTGGAGTTGATCAGGATCTCGACGGCCGTGTCGATGTCGGCCTGGGCGTCGACGTAGACGTGGCAGTTGCCGGTGCCGGTCTCGATCACGGGGACGGTGGACTCGTTGACCACGGTCCGGATCAGGGAGGCGCCGCCGCGCGGGATGAGGACGTCGACCAGGCCGCGGGCGCGCATCAGCTCACGGACGGAGTCGCGGCTCTCGCCGGGCACCAGCTGGACGGCGTCGGCGGGCAGGCCGGCACCGCCGACGGCGTCGCGGATCACCCGGACGAGGGCGGTGTTGGACTCGTAGGCGGAACCGGAGCCGCGCAGCAGGACGGCGTTGCCGGACTTCAGGCAGAGGGCGGCGGCGTCGACGGTGACGTTCGGGCGGGCCTCGTAGATGATGCCGACGACGCCGAGCGGGACGCGGACCTGGCGCAGGTCGATGCCGTTGGGGAGGGTGGAGCCGCGGACGACCTCACCGACCGGGTCGGGCAGCTTCGCGACGTCGCGGACGTCGGCGGCGATGGCGCGGACCCGCTCGGGGGTGAGGGTGAGACGGTCGACGATGGCCTCGCTGGTCCCGTTCTCCCGGGCCTTGGCCACGTCCTTGGCGTTGGCCTCGACGATCTCGGCGGTCCGGACCTCCAGGGCGTCGGCGATGGCGAGCAGCGCGTCGTCCTTCACGGCCCGCGGGAGCGGCGCGAGGTCGGCGGCGGCGGCCTTCGCCCGGTAGGCGGCCTGGGTGACCGGGGACATCGAGTCGTACGGTGAGAGCGTGGTCATGAGGGAAGGGTAGTGCGCGGGACGCGGCCGTTCAGCGGCCGTCCCACACCCCGAGACACCCCAAAACGGGCGAACCCGCAGCGGCTCCCCCCGCACGCCCCGCGCCTCCCCGGCCTCGGCAGCCCTCGGCACCCCCACAGGCCGGCACCCCCACAGGTCGCCACCCCTGAGGCAGCCCCGAGGCAGCCCTGAGGAGCCCTGAGACACCGCCGTCAGAACGGATGCACTCCCACCGGTGTCGCCGGTGCGGGGCCGTAGCCCTCGGCGATGCGGTGGTGGTAGGTCTCGCGGTCGATGACCTCCAGGCCGACGATCTCCCAGGCCGGCAGGCCGGCGCTCTGCCGGTGCTCGCCCCACAGGCGCAGTGCCACGGCGGCGGCGTCGTGCAGGTCGCGGGCCTCTTCCCAGTACCGGATCTCGGCGTGGTCGGTCGCGTATCTGCTGGTCAGCAGGAAGGGATGGTCGTGGGCGAGCTGTTCCAGGGCCCGCCGCAGTTCGGGCAGCGCGACCTTCTCCCCGGAGACGCTGAGGGTGACGTGCCACAGCCTGGGCAGGTCCTCGGGTTCCTCATAGGTGTCCCCGGCCGCGACGCTCGTCAGAGCACCGCGGGACGCCGCCCCAGGGCGCACTCGTCTCACGACGGCCTCCTTCACGCATGGCTCGCATGCCTCGCATGGCTCGCGTCACTCGTGTGGCACGACATGGCACACACGTCGCCTCTCTGACGCACGAGGTGCATCACGCGCATGCGCCCGCATGCCTCGTACAGCTCGCTCGGCCCCTTGACCGAACGTGTCCTCTCGACATGTCCCCCAGAGAAAGTTGAGCAGGCCGCAGGGCTCCGCGTGGTGGTTTTGCGGAACGTCCCCCACCGGGGTCGTTCCTTACGCCCTGTTTTACGAGCTGTTTTGCGAGAGTCAGGCGTGCAGGAGCACGAGATCGTCCCTGTGTACGACCTCGCGCTCGTACGCCGGACCCAGCTCGCGTGCCAGCTCCCGGGTCGACCGTCCGATCAGCCGGGGGATCTCCTTGGCGTCGAAGTTGACGAGCCCCCGGGCCACCGCGCGGCCGGCGGCGTCCCGCAGCTCGACGGGGTCGCCGGCGCTGAACTCGCCCTCGACGGCGGCGATTCCGGCGGGCAGCAGCGACGTGCGCCGCTTCACGACGGCGTCCACCGCTCCGTCGTCCAGGATCAGGGCGCCCTGCGGGGTGGAGGCGTGCTGGAGCCACAGGAGCCGGTCGGCGGAGCGCTTGCCGGAGGGGTGGAAGTAGGTGCCGGTGTCACCGCCGGCCAGGGCCTCGGCCGCGTGGACGGCGCTGGTCAGCACCACCGGGATGCCGGCGGCGGCGGCGATCCGGGCGGCCTCCACCTTGGTGACCATGCCGCCGGTGCCGACGCCGGCCTTGCCCGCGCTGCCGATCTCGACGCCGGCGAGGTCCTCCGGCCCGCGCACCTCGGCTATCCGGGAGGTGCCGGGCCTGCCGGGGTCGCCGTCGTAGACGCCGTCGACGTCGGAGAGGAGGACGAGGAGGTCGGCGTGGACGAGATGGGCGACGAGGGCGGCGAGGCGGTCGTTGTCGCCGAAGCGGATCTCGTCGGTGGCGACGGTGTCGTTCTCGTTGACGACCGGGAAGGCGCCCATCGCGAGCAGCTTGTCGAGGGTGCGGGAGGCGTTGCGGTGGTGGGCGCGACGGCTCATGTCGTCGCTGGTGAGCAGGACTTGGCCGACGCGGACGCCGTAGCGGGCGAAGGAGGCGGTGTAGCGGGCGACGAGCAGGCCCTGGCCGACGCTGGCGGCGGCCTGCTGGCGGGCCAGGTCCTTGGGGCGGCGGGGCAGGCCGAGCGGGGCGAGGCCGGCGGCGATGGCGCCGGAGGAGACGAGCACGATCTCCTTCTCGCCGCCGCCGCGGATCTTGGCGAGGACGTCGACGAGCGCGTCGACGCGGTCGGCGTCGAGGCCGCCCGCCGCGGTGGTCAGCGAGGAGGAGCCCACCTTGACGACGATCCTGCGGGCGTCGCCCACGGCCTGCCTTGCCCTTGCCACCTTGCCCTCGGTCCCCTCGCGCGCGTGTCCCAGCTGCTCCTGTGCGGCAATCTACGCGAAGCGGATCGGGCGGTGCGCACCGGTCCAGCTCCCGGACAGGCGAAGCGTAGTCGTTCGCTCACCGTTTGCGTACGGCAAAAAAGTTGTATTGGTTGTCCGTAGAAATTAAACGTCTTCCCAACATAAGTTGAAGTTTGTGTCACCTACTGTTCCCCCTGTGAAGCGCATCCTGCTGCGCTCGGGCAAGAGCCCGTACGACGTCCTCTCCGTCGAGGAGGCCCTCCACCGGGACGTCATCGCCACCAACGCCGGCAACCTGATCTTCAGCGACGCGGCGCACAAGATCCTCGAGACGCCGCGGACCGAGGTCGTCTCCAACGGCGTCGGCACGGACGTGGCGGCGGCCGCCCGCATCAACGCGGAGTACGACGCGTTCGTCGTGCCGCTGGCCAACGCCTTCCGGCCGTCCTTCGAAGGCCGGCTGAAGCGGCTGACCCGGCTGATCGGCAAGCTGCGGATCCCGGTGGTGGTCCTGGGCGTCGGCGCGCAGACCGGGCTGGGCTACGACCCGGCGCGGCTGAAGCCGATGGAACAGTCGGTGCGCGAGTTCTGCGCGGCGGTGCTGGAGCGCAGCGCCTCGATCGGGGTGCGCGGCGAGTTCACCGAGCAGTACCTGCGCGACATGGGCTTCCGGGACGTCGAGGTCATCGGCTGCCCGTCGATGTTCCTGTACGGCGGTGACCTCGACGTGCGCAAGAAGGTCCCGGAGCTGACCGCGGACGCGCGGGTCGCCGTGAACGGTTCGCACAGCGCGGTGCAGAAGCAGGGCCTGGACCGGATCATCGGCCGGACCCACGCCCGCTACCCGAACCTGTGCTTCGTCGGCCAGAACATCAGTGACGCGCGGCAGCTGCACTGGCGGGATCTGACGGACCCGAACGCCCGCGTGACGGCGATGCCGACGCACCCGGACCACCCGATGTACCGGGAGGGCAAGGTGCGGGTCTATGTCGACCCGGTCACCTGGATCGGCGACCTGCGGTCCTTCGACTTCTCCTTCGGCTCCCGCATCCACGGCAACATCGCGGCGCTGCTGGCGGGGACGCCCGCGACGGTGCTGTGCGGGGACTCGCGCACGCTGGAGCTGTGCCGCTACTTCGAGATCCCGCACATGCGCCTGGACCAGGCCGCGAAGGATCCCGAGGCGGCGGATCCGGCCCGGCTGTACGAGCAGGCGGACCTGAGCGGGCTGGTGGGGAACCACGCGGAACGCTTCGGCCGGTTCGTGCGGTTCCTGGACGCCAACGGGCTGCAGAACACCTTCACGCACGGCGACGGCGGGGCGGCCTTCGACGAGAAGATGCGCGCGCTGCCGTTCCCTCCGGGCGTCCGGCCGTGGAACGAGACCGATCTCGCCTCGCTCAGCAGCCGGTTCGGCTGGCTGCACAGCCAGGTCACCGAACTGACCCAGGACAACGCCTTGTTGCGGCGGGAACTGGCGAAGACGCAGAAGACGAAGGCCCAGAAGGCCGCGGCGGTACCGGCCCCGGCCGCGTCCGTCTACCGGCGCGCGCGCCGCGTCGTCGGCCGGCCCCTGCGTCGCGCCCTGCAGTCGGGCAGGCAGTAGCCCCTGCGTCGCGCCCCGCGGCCGGGCAGGCAGTGGCCCGCGGCGGGGCGCAGGGTCCCGGGCGCGCCGGCTCGGGGCCCGGACGCCGTACCCGGCGGGGCGCTCAGGCCGCCGCCGCTCCGAAGCGCTTGCCCGGCAGCGCCCGGCGCAGGATCCGCCGCGCCTTGCGCAGGGCGCGGCGCGGCACGGAGTTGGCGACCGCCTCGCGGTAGCCCTCGAAGGCGCGGGCCTCGCGGGGGTCGGCGAGGTACATCTCGTCGGGGATGCCTGCCGCTCTGGACCGGAAGTGCGGGTAGATCAGGTACAGGCGGGTGCCGCGCTTCTCCAGCACGGCCGCGGCCTGCTTCTTCGCCTTGACGAAGGTGACGACGTCCAGCAGCAGGTCGGCGCGCTGCATGGCGACCAGGTGCAGCCGCAGCCGCTCGTGCACCTTGAGGCGGCGGGCCACCCCGGGCGTCCAGTAGGCGTCCATCAGCGGCTTGGCCAGCTCGAACTTGTGCCGGCGGACCTCTTCGCTGTCGGTGAGGAACTTGGGCCCGAACTGCGGCAGCAGCGTGATGAGGAACGGCCGGACCATGAGCAGGTCGCGCTTGTCGCCGGCCGGGACCATGTCGGCGATCAGCTTCATCAGGGCGCGCGCGGAGTCGAAGCGCAGGGTGTAGCTGCCGCTCTTGGTGACGTGCTTGCCGTCGTCGCGGCCGACCAGGTAGTAGCAGGTGTAGTCGGAGAGCACCGAGACGCCGTCCGCCCGCAGGTAGGCCTCCAGCGTGAACAGGGCGTCCTCGCCGGTGAACAGCGACTCGTCGAACCGCATGCCGTGCCGCTCCAGCAGGGAGCGGCGGAACAGCTTCTGCGCGCTGAGCGTGAACTTGATGTTCGAGGTGAAGACGTCGGCCCGGTCGAGGTTCTTGCCCCACATGGACTTCGGCGCGCTGCGGTTGACGCCCTCGACCCGGCCGAGGACGACGTCCGTGCCGTTCCTGTCGGCCATGGCGACCATGCGCTCCAGGGCCTCCGGGCCGAGCCGGTCGTCGGCGTCGAGGAAGAAGACGAAGCGGCCGGCCGCCTTGCCGAGGCCGACGTTGCGCGGGCCGCTGGGGCCGCCGGAGTTCTTCTGGCGGATCACGGTGACCTGCATGGGGGCGCGGGCGGCGAACTCCTCGAGGCACTCCCCCGTGCCGTCGGTCGAGCCGTCGTCGACCGCGATGACCTCCAGGCGTGCCGGATCGATGGTCTGTGCCTCGACGGATGCCAGGCACTCGACCAGGTACGGCATCGCTTCGTACGCCCCGATGATCACGCTCACATCAGGCTGCGTCACGACGGTCACTCTTCCCCCTAGTCACGGATCCCCGTGGTCACGAAACATTTCCCCCGTATTACCTCAATCCAAGGTGTTAGACGGACAGCCACGGGAAGCGGTTGCCCTACCCAGGGTGATGAGTGACGGGCATCACAGGGAGTGCACAGCCACCGTACGGGCGCCGGGTAAGAGACGCCCGGCCACGGTTGAGAACCGGGCAAGACGCGGGCAGGAAGACCGGGCACGACGAAGGCCCCCGAGGGATTCCCTCGGGGGCCTGACACGTACACACCGGGGCGGTCAGCCCGCGGCCACGCCGTCCGTCTCGCCGGCCGTCGCGGTGCGCTGGCCCGGCACCGCGGTGGTCAGCTCGGCCGCCTCGGCGGGGTCGGCGTTCGCCGCGCCCAGCCGGGACTGCTGGCCGACGTTGCGGGCCTCGGCCTTGAGGGCGAGGTCGGCGACCGCGGCGTTGAACTGGTCGATGGACTTCGGCTCGTCCGGGCCGAGCAGGTACTGCTTCAGCTCCGTGCGGTCCTCGGCCAGCGGGTCGCCCGCCGGGTCGCGCACGGCGTCCAGCAGACCGCCCAGCTCGGCCGCGCTGTTGGACAGGATCACCGCGGCGCGCACGGCCGTGTTCTGCCGCTTGAACTCCTCGGCGCCCAGCTCGCCGGAGTCGGTGACGGCGTAGGGCTTGCCGCTCGCGATGAAGTCGGAGACCACGGAGGAGATGTCGGAGACCATCGCGTCGGAGACGTTGAAGCAGTCGTACAGGCGCGGCTGGGCGCCCGTGATGACCCGGTGCTCGTACGAGGGGAAGGAACGCCAGTAGGCGTCGTTCCACTCGGCGCGCAGCCGGGCGATCTCCTCGTGCCGGTGCACGTCCACGATGCCGTCGCGGGTGGCCTCGGCCTCGTCGCCCTTGGTGCCGGCGGCGACGGTCAGCTCGTCGAGCCGGGCCTGGATGCGGGTCAGCTCGGCCCGGGCCTGCTCCATGGCGGCGGTGTCGGCGGTGAACCGGGAGTCGGCCGCGCGCTCGGCGGCGGCCTTCTCGACCAGGGCGGTGATGCGCTGGTGGGCGGCCTTGGCGTCCTTGCTGACGGTGCCGGTGAACGGGTGCGGCTTGTACAGCACGCGCACCGGCGGGTCGGCCGTGATCAGCTTGTTCACGATGTTCTCGCCGGCCAGCACGATCGAGGTGTTGCCGGGGTTGCCGTCCCAGCCCTCCCAGGTGGGGGCGTACAGGACGGTCGGGACGCGGCCCTCGGGCACGCCGTGCCAGCCCTGGATGGGGGCGAGCTGCGGGCGGCCGACCTCCACGATGTCCTCGTCGCGGACGCCGACGTCGGCGATGGCGTACCGGTCGCGGCCGGCCCGGCCGGCGGTCCACACCTCGTCGTACACCTTGCTGTACGGGTTGACGCTGGCCAGCTTGTCGCTGTCGCCGTGGCCGATGAAGACGTGCTTCATAGTGGGCACGCGCAGCAGGTGGATGTTCTTGCCGACGTTGGCCGCGTACAGGGCGACCCGCACGGTGGTCAGGTCCAGGTTCATCAGGTGCACCCCTCCGGGCACGCAGATGACGGGGACCGTGGTGGGCGCGAGGTTGTTCAGGATGGCCCGCTCGCGGAGGATGATCAGCGGCCGGGTGTCCAGCTGCTCCATCGTCTCCAGCCACATGTTGACCTGGTACGCGGAGTCCTTGGAGCCGGAGAAGTACAGGACCGTCTCGGGCCGGTAGGCGGCCAGCCAGTCGTCGACGGCGGCGAGGACGATCTCGGCCTTCGGCGGGACGCGCCGGCCGCTCACGTACGGCAGGAGGCGCAGGATGTAGCCGGTGCCCAGGCCGACGGTCAGGCCGATGCCGAAGAAGCCGAACCCGGCGGACCCCAGCTGCGCCGAGACCAGGATGCCGACGACCGCGAACAGGTCGAGGTGGAGCATCTTCTCCGCGGAGCGGTGCAGCAGCCCGCGCGGCGGGGCGTCGGGGATGCGGATGCGGGACTTCAGGTCGATGTTGCGGGTGGCGACCGGCATCCGGCGCCGGTTGCGGATCAGCGTGACCAGGGCGCCGTGCGGGGCCTGGAGCCCGTAGAAGGCGATGAAGCAGGCGACCGCGCCGTAGAAGATCAGGTCGTCCGAGAGGGACAGCCGCGCCAGCAGCAGGATGAGCAGCAGCTGGCGGATCAGGAAGCGGATCGACAGGCCCGCCCGGACCTTGCTGAGGCGGCTGATCAGGTAGCTGCCCTTGCGGTGCAGATAGTGGTCCGCCAGGTACGTCACGGCGGCCAGGGCCGCGAAGGCGGGAACGCTCGGGACGAGCGCGGCCAGCATGAGCGCCGGGAAGCCCAGCATCACGAGGGCCGCCGCGGCCAGCTCGGCCGCGCTGCCCACCCGGGCGACGCGAATAGCGGTGGATATCACGGAGAAACCTGCTCTGGGAGGGGGGAGTGCCGGTTTTGTTCAGGAATGTCGGGAGAAGCCGGTAATTCCTGTGGGGTACGGATACAGGCCTCTGCGAATACCCGCTGAACGGATACCCACAGAGGCCTGAATTCCCAAAAGCTTAATTACCCCTGATTATTACACGCCGTCCTGACGGTCCAGCACCGTGGCCAGCGCCTGCTCGAAGCCGGAGGCCTTGGCGGCGCCCGCGGTCGGGTCCTGCTGGCGGACGTCGATGACGTGCCCGGTCAGCTCGGACAGCAGCACGTCCAGGGAGGTACGGGCCACGGCCTCGGAGGAGAGCAGGGAGCCGGCGGGCTCCTGGCCGAACGCCTTGGTGCGCATCGGGGTCGCGGTGCGCTCGGGGTTGATGCAGTTGACCCGGATGCCGTCGCCGGCCCACTCGTCGGACAGCGCCTGGGTGAGGTTCACCATGGCGGCCTTCGTGGAGGAGTACAGGGAGTACTCGGCGCGGCCGCGGGTGTAGCTGCTGGAGGTGTACAGCAGCAGCTGGCCGTTGGTCTCCGCCAGGTACTTGTAGGAGGAGCGCGCGATCTGCACCGGGGCCAGGTAGTTGACCTTCAGCGCCTCCTCGATGGTGGCGTTGTCGGTCTCGGCGAGCTTGCCGATGCGCAGCACGCCCGCGGTGTTGACGACGTAGTCGATCCGGCCGGTCTCCCCGTACGCCTTGGACAGCGCGTCGTCGACCTCCTCCGGGTTCTCCACGTGGGTGCCGGTGGTGGAGCGGCCGAGCGCGTAGACGTCCGCGCCGTAGGACTCGGCGAGTTCGGCGATGTCCTTGCCGATGCCGTAGGAGCCGCCGAAGATGACGACGGTCTTGCCGGTGAGGAGCTCGCGGTAGGCCTCCTCGCCGTTCTGCTCGGGCGCGGCGGTGGAGGCGAGCTGGAACAGCTTGTCGGCGATGAAGACGTCGACCGGCTGGGTCACCTTCATGTTGTACTCGTCGCCCGCGACGACGTGGATCGGCACGTCCGGCAGGTACTTGAGGACCACCGAGCAGTCGTCCGTGGCCTGGAAGTTGGGGTCGCCGGCGGCGACGTCGTAGGCGCGGCGGATCGTGGACAGCTTGAAGGCCTGCGGGGTCTGGCCGCGGCGGAGCCGGGAGCGGTCCGGGATCTCGGTGATGAACTCGCCGTCCTCGCCGTGCGTGCGCGTCACGATGATCGTGTCGGCGGACGGGATGGCGACGTCCACGGCCTGGTAGCGGTCCAGCGCGGCCACGCAGTCGTCGATGACGCGCTGCGAGAGCAGCGGGCGCACGGCGTCGTGGAACAGGACGTTGCGGTCCTCGCCCTCGGCCAGGCCCTCACCCAGCGCGGAGATGGCGCGCTCGGTGGTCTCGTTCCGCGTCGAACCGCCCTCGATGATCTTCTTCACCTTGGTGAAGCCCGCCTTGGCGACGATCTTCTCGACGTCCGGCACATAGCCGGGGGCCATCAGCACGATGATGTCGTCGATCGAGTCGGCGTTCTCGAAGGTGGTCAGGGTGTGCTCGATGACTGCCTTCCCGGCGATCTTCAGCAGCTGCTTGGGGATCGACAGACCCACCCGCTGACCGGTGCCACCGGCCAGGATCACTGCGGTGGTACGGGGCTTGGCTATGTGCTGGGACACAGGTGACCTACCTTGGGGCGACAGGGAACCGTGAAATGGTCCCACTTCCGGTAACCGCAGTGCAAGGTGAGTGCCCTCCCCCGCATATGTGCGCGCAACCT
>NZ_BNBF01000015.1:56477-65461 GCF_014654935.1 Streptomyces capoamus | reverse complement strand
GTCATTCACCTTGCACTCCCGGTGATTGACGGGGGCGGCGTGAACGCCCGTGAATTTGCTGTGAGTAAGTCCACAGGTGCCCGCGGACGGGCAGGAGGCGGGCGCCCGGCGGCGCGGCGCCGTTGCGGACGGGGCGCGAATACGGCCGGTCCGGCACTCCATTGCCATGGAATTACGCGCCGTCGATGCCGCGGAAAGAGTTACGCGGGGCGGTTCGCGCGAAAGCTGTTCACCTAAGGCGGTTCACCCGGGGCTGGTCGTCCGGGCCGGTCGTCCTGGACCGGTCGTCCTGGACCGTGCACCTGAGCCGTTCCTCCTGGCGGGGCACGGAGGAGCCCGGGACCCGGCCGGGTCCCGGGCCGGCGTACGTCACACCAGCCGGACGCCCGGCTCGTCCGACTCCACCCGCAGCCGGGCCAGGGTGCTCGCCGTCGCCTGCGGCCTGAGCACCGTGTCGACGGCGCGGACCTGCGCGTCGATGCCGTCGCGGCGGATGTCGAACAGGTGGTAGCCGCGGTGGGCGTCGATGAACTTCCAGTGCGGGTTGTCCGCCATCAGCGGGTCCCACTGCCGGTGGAAGGCGTCCTGGTCCTGGTCGCCGCTGCTGGAGATGGAGGTGCCGACGAACTCGGCGCCGACCACGTCCGAGTCGGGGTCGGCGTAGTCCGTCCTGAGGTCGCTGATCATCGTCAGGTGGCGGTCGCCGCTCAGCACCACCGGGTTGCGGATGCCGGCGAACTCCTCCAGCAGGGCGTTGCGTTCGACCTGGTAGCCGTCCCAGGCGTCGTAGTACCAGAGCTTGCCCTCGCCGGGCAGCAGATCAGTCTCGGCCATCATGATCTGCGAGGCGATCAGGTTCCAGCGGGCCGGGGAGTCGTACAGCCCGTCGAGCAGCCACTGCTTCTGCTCGGCGCCCAGCATGGTCTGCGTCGGCGCCTCGGCGCCCTCCTGCGTGGTGGCCTGGTCGCTGCGGTACTGCCGGGTGTCGAGGACGTTCAGCCGGGCCAGCCGGCCGAACTCCAGACGGCGGTACATCTGGATGTGCGGGCCCGTCGGGATCGCGGTGGCGCGCACCGGCATGTGCTCGTAGTACGCCTGGAAGGCCGCGGTCAGCCGTTCCACGAACTTGTCGTGCGGCTGCTTGTCGGGGTCCTGCGGTATCTCGCCGGCCCAGTCGTTGTCCACCTCGTGGTCGTCGAAGGTGACCACCCACGGGGCGTTCGCGTGCATCGCGGCGAGGTCGGGATCGGTCTTGTACTGGGCGTACCGGTTGCGGTACTGCGCCAGGGTGTACGGCTCGCCCTTGCCCTCGTGCCGGCGTACGGCCGTCGCCGAGGGAGCGGACTCGTAGATGTAGTCGCCGACGAAGAGCACGACGTCGGGGTCCTGGGCGAGCATGTCGGCGTACGGCGTGAAGTAGCCGTGCTGCCAGTTCTGGCAGGAGGCCAGGGCCACGCGCAGCGCACCGCCCCGCCGGTGCGGGTGCGGCGCGGTGCGGGTGCGGCCGGTGGGCGAGAGCTGGTCGCCGGCCCGGAAGCGGTACCAGTACGGGCGGTCCGGGCGCAGGCCGCGGACGTCCACGTGGACGCTGTGGCCGAGTTCCGGGCGGGCCTCGGCGGTGCCCCGGCGGACGGTTCTGCGGAACCGCTCGTCCTCGGCGATCTCCCAGTCCACGGGGAAGACGGCGTCGGGCATGCCGCCGCCGTTCAGCGGGTCGGGCGCGAGTCTGGTCCACAGCACGATCCCGTCGGGCAGCGGATCTCCGGAGGCGATGCCGAGGGTGAAGACGCCGTCGGGGAGCGGGGTGCCGGCGGCGCGGGCGGTGCCGGGCAGCCACAGCTGGGCGGCGGCCGCGACGCCGAGGACGGCGGCCCCGGCGGTCAGAAAGCGGCGGCGGTCGGGCGATGCTGCTGTCATGCGCTGACTCCCTTGCCACAGTGGCCACTTGGTCGGGTGTGTCGGGCAGTGGGAAGGTCCCACGGCCGGACGGTCCGCCTGCTGAACCAAGCCCATCGCGAGCATGACAAGTAGGGAGACGGCAGGAGACCGTTGCGGCACGAGAAAACCGTCGCGCCACAACGGATCTGACGGTAGATCGGAATGCGCCCCGCCGTCCGCCCCCACCGGCGCGTCGCACGCCGCCCGAGGGCGCGTCAGCGGTCCTCCGATGCACCGGACCGGGACCGGGCGGCGCACCGGACCAGGCCCGGGCGGTCGGCGGAGCGGCCCCGGCCGCCGGGTCGCCGATTGTCCGGAAAAAGCGAGTGCGAGGGAGCCGGCCGGGGAAGCCCCGGGCAAAGCCACCGGTGACCGGACCCGCCATTGACCGGCCGGCCCGCCCCGCGAACGCGACTCAGCCGGTCCGCGCCCCGAAATGCCGGTCCGCGCCCCGAACGCGACGCGGAGAGGACTCGCGTCCTCTCCGCGTCACACCGCACGACACCGCGGGCACAGCCCGCCGCGCCCTACTCGAACGGGTTGAACTCGTCGTACTCCCGCAGCGACTCGTCCCGCTCCGCCTCCTTGTCCCTGCGGCGCTGCGCCGCGGGCCGGGGGGCGTCGAACCGGTGGTCCTCGCCACGGCGGCCGAGCATCTCCGCGCCGGCCATGACCGTCGGCTCCCAGTCGAAGACGACCGCGTTCTCCTCGGGGCCGATGGCGACGCCGTCGCCCGCGCGGGCGCCCGCCTTCATCAGCTCCTGCTCCACACCGAGGCGGCCCAGCCGGTCGGCGAGGTAGCCGACGGCCTCGTCGTTGTTGAAGTCGGTCTGGCGCACCCAGCGCTCGGGCTTCTCGCCGCGCACCCGGAACAGCGGCTCGCCGCCGACGTCCTCGCGTACGACGGTGAAGCCGGCGTCGTCCACGGCCTTGGGCCGGATGACGATCCGGGTCGCCTCCTCCTTCGGCTTGGCGGCGCGCGCGGTGGCGACCAGCTCGCCCAGGGCGAAGGACAGCTCGCGCAGCCCGATGTGCGCCACGGCCGACACCTCGAAGACCCGGTAACCGCGGGCCTCCAGGTCGGGGCGGACCATCTCGGCGAGGTCCTTGCCGTCCGGCACGTCCACCTTGTTCAGGACGACGATGCGGGGCCGGTTGTCGAGCCCGCCGTACTGGCGCAGCTCCTCCTCGATGATGTCGAGGTCGGAGACCGGGTCACGGTCGGACTCCAGCGTCGCGGTGTCCAGCACGTGCACCAGCACGCTGCACCGCTCCACGTGCCGCAGGAACTCCAGGCCCAGGCCCTTGCCCTGGCTGGCGCCCGGGATCAGACCGGGCACGTCGGCGATGGTGTAGACGGTGGAGCCGGCGGTGACCACGCCCAGGTTCGGGACCAGCGTGGTGAACGGGTAGTCGGCGATCTTCGGCTTGGCCGCGCTGAGCACGGAGATCAGCGAGGACTTGCCGGCGCTCGGGTAGCCGACGAGGGCCACGTCGGCGACGGTCTTCAGCTCCAGGACGATGTCCTGGAGGTCCCCGGGCTCGCCGAGCAGCGCGAAGCCAGGCGCCTTGCGGCGGGCCGAGGCCAGCGCGGCGTTGCCGAGGCCGCCGCGGCCGCCCTGCGCGGCGATGAACGAGGTGCCGTGGCCGACCAGGTCGGCGAGCACGTTGCCCGCCTTGTCCAGGACGACCGTGCCGTCCGGCACCGGCAGGACCAGGTCCTCGCCCTCCTTGCCGGAGCGGTTGCCGCCCTCGCCGGGCTTGCCGTTGGTGGCCTTGCGGTGCGGGGAGTGGTGGTAGTCCAGCAGCGTCGTGACCGACTGGTCGACGGTCAGGATGACGTCACCGCCCCGGCCGCCGTTGCCGCCGTCGGGGCCGCCGAGCGGCTTGAACTTCTCACGGTGGACGGAGGCACAGCCGTGGCCTCCGTTACCCGCGGCGACGTGCAGCTCGACGCGGTCCACGAAGGTGGTCATGGTTCGGTGCCTCCTGGGGGTCCCCCCGGCCGGAGCCGGGAGCGTACGGGTATGTCTGTGGGGGTAACACGCGAAAGGCGGACCCGCCTTCCCGAACGGGAAGTGAGGTCCGCCTCGCGAAGCGTTCAGCGCGTGAATCAGGCGATTCAGGCGACCGGAACGATGTTCACGACCTTGCGGCCGCGGTGGGTACCGAACTCCACCGCACCGGCCTGCAGCGCGAACAGCGTGTCGTCGCCGCCACGGCCGACACCGGCGCCGGGGTGGAAGTGGGTGCCGCGCTGGCGGACCAGGATCTCACCCGCGTTCACGACCTGACCGCCGAAGCGCTTCACGCCGAGCCGCTGGGCATTGGAGTCGCGACCGTTCCGGGTGGACGATGCGCCCTTCTTGTGTGCCATTTCTCCTCAGTCCCTTACTTCGCAGCCGTGGGGATCGACGTGACCTTGATCGCCGTGTACTGCTGGCGGTGGCCCTGCCGACGGCGGTAGCCGGTCTTGTTCTTGTAGCGCAGAATGTCGATCTTCTGGCCCTTGTGGTGGTCCACGACCTCGGCCTGGACCTTGATGCCGGCCAGCACCCACGGGTCGCTGGTCACGGAGTCGCCGTCGACAACGAGCAGGGTCGAGAGCTCGACCGTGTCGCCAACCTTGGCAGTGGAAATCTTGTCAACCTCAACGATGTCGCCGACAGCAACCTTGTGCTGGCGACCACCGCTGCGCACGATGGCGTACACGCGGATCTCACTTTCGCTCGAAGAAACGGCACCCCCGCAGGCCAGTCGTCCAGGAACACCACGGACGACCTCTCCCGGCCCGTCTTGCGTCCGGAAGGAAGAGGTTTACGGGGATGTGGCGTGTTCAGTGACACGCCGACGGTCAAGGTTACGGGGCCACGGGCGAGGGGGTCAAACCGGGCCCCGCGGGTGTGCGACCGGTCACTCGGAACGGGCCCTGCGGGCGGACGACCGACCGCCCCGGACGGGGGGTACGACCGATCGCTCCGGCGGGCCCTGCGGGCGGACGACGGATCGCTCCCGACGGCCCCACGGGTGCACGGCCGGCAACCCCGGCGGGACCGGCCGCTCGTGACGGCCCCCGGCCGGTGCGCGGCCGGTCACGTGGACCGGCCGCGCACCGTGGGCGTCAGCCCTCGTCGTCGGCGGTGGAGACCGTGGTGGTCTTCTTCGCCGTCGACTTCGCGGCGGCCGTCTTGGCGGTCTTCGTCGCCTTCTTGGCCGTCGTCTTCTTCGCGGCCGTCTTCTTGGCCGCGGTCTTCTTGGCGGTCGTCTTCTTGGCCGCCGTCTTCTTGGCAGCGGTCTTGCGGACCGCCTTCTTGGCCGGAGCCGTCGCCTCGGCCACCTCCTCGGCCGTCACCTCGCCCGCGGGGGCGTGCGCGGCCTCGGCCGCGGCCGACTCGGACGCAGCCGCCTCAGCAGCCTCCGGCGCGGCCGACGGGACGACCACGACGGCCGCCTCCGCGGGCGCGGTCGGCGCGGTGGCCTTGCGCACCGCACGGCGGCGCGCCCGCGCCGGGGCGGCGGCGCCGTCGGCCTCCGCCGGCTGCCCGGCCGGGGCCTCGGCGACCGCTGCGGGCCGCTGAGCCGGTGCCTCGGCCGCGGACGCGGTCTCCGGCACCGTCACCACGGCCGCCTCGGCGCCCTCGGGAGAGCCGGCCGGAGCCGACACCTTCCGGGTCGCCCGACGGCGCGTACGGCCCTTGGGCGCGGCCTCCTCGGCGGCGGGCACCTCGGCCTCCTCGGGCGCCGGGACCACCTGGTCCTCGGCGGCCACCGGCTCGGCCAGCGCCTGCGCGGCCGGCTCCGGCTGCACCGGGCGCGCCGCCGCCTCCTCGGCGGTGACGTCCTGGGCGGTCGGCACCTGGGCCTCCTCGGCCACCGGGGCCTGCTCGGCCTCGGGAGCCCGCTCGCCCTTGGCGGCGCGCTCACCCCTGGGTGCCCGCTCCGCCCGGGGCGCGCCCGCGGGGGCCGACGCCCGGCGGCTCGCCCGGCGCCGCGTGCGGCCACGGCCGGCCGCCGCCTCCGCCTCGGCGACGCTGCTGTACAGCTCCTCGTCCGGCGTGAACTCGGGGGCCGGCAGGGCCACCGGTTCGGCGGCCTCGGCGGCCACCTCCGCGGCGGTCTCCACCTCGGGTTCGACGGCCTCGCCGGTCTCCACGGCCACGGCGGCGGTCTCGTGCACGTGCTCGTGCGCGGGCTCCGCCGCCTCGCCGCGGCCGCCGCGCTTCTTGCGCTTGCCGCCGCCACCGTTGGCGGTGGCCTGGTCCAGGTGGACGATGACACCGCGGCCGTTGCAGTGGACGCAGGTCTCGGAGAAGGACTCCAGCAGGCCCTGGCCGACCCGCTTGCGGGTCATCTGCACCAGGCCCAGCGACGTCACCTCGGCCACCTGGTGCTTCGTACGGTCGCGGCCCAGGCACTCCAGCAGGCGGCGCAGCACCAGGTCCCGGTTGGACTCCAGGACCATGTCGATGAAGTCGATCACGATGATGCCGCCGAGGTCGCGCAGCCGCAGCTGGCGCACGATCTCCTCGGCCGCCTCCAGGTTGTTCCTGGTGACCGTCTCCTCCAGGTTGCCGCCCTGGCCGGTGAACTTGCCGGTGTTGACGTCGATGACGACCATCGCCTCGGTCCGGTCGATCACCAGCGAACCGCCGCTGGGCAGCCAGACCTTGCGGTCCAGCGCCTTGGCGAGCTGCTCGTCGATCCGGTAGGTGGCGAAGACGTCGACCTCGCTGGTCCACCGCGACAGCCGGCCGGCCAGGTCCGGGGCGACGTGCGAGACGTACCCGTGGATCGTCTGCCAGGCCTCGTCACCGCTGACGATGACCTTGGAGAAGTCCTCGTTGAAGATGTCGCGCACGACCCGGACGGTCATGTCCGGCTCGCCGTACAGCAGCGTCGGCGCGTTGCCGCCGTTCTTGGCCTTCTTCTGGATCTCCTCCCACTGCGCCTGGAGCCGTTCGACGTCGCGGCGCAGCTCGTCCTCGCTCGCGCCCTCGGCGGCGGTGCGCACGATGACGCCCGCGTCCTCGGGGACGATCTTCTTGAGGATGGTCTTCAGCCGGGCCCGCTCGGTGTCGGGCAGCTTGCGGCTGATGCCGGTCATCGAGCCCTCGGGCACGTAGACCAGGTAGCGGCCGGGCAGGGAGACCTGGCTGGTCAGCCGCGCGCCCTTGTGCCCGATCGGGTCCTTCGTCACCTGGACGAGCACGGACTGGCCGGACTTCAGCGCGGCCTCGATGCGCCGCGGCCCGTTGGCCATGCCCAGCGCCTCGAAGTTGACCTCACCGGCGTACAGCACCGCGTTGCGGCCCTTGCCGATGTCGATGAAGGCGGCCTCCATCGACGGCAGCACGTTCTGGACCTTGCCCAGGTAGACGTTGCCGACGTACGACGTCGACTGCTCCTTGTTGACGTAGTGCTCGACGAGCACGCCGTCCTCCAGGACGCCGATCTGCGTACGGTCGCCGTGCTGGCGGACGACCATCACGCGCTCGACGGCCTCGCGACGGGCCAGGAACTCGGCCTCGGTGATGATCGGAACGCGGCGGCGCCCCTGCTCACGGCCTTCCCGGCGGCGCTGCTTCTTGGCCTCCAGACGGGTCGAGCCCTTGATGGACTGCACCTCGTCGGACGGTTCGCTGGGCTTGCGCGGCTCGCGGACCTTGACGACCGTGCGCTCCGGGTCGTCGGAGCCCGGCTCGGCCTCGGCGGCGGTGTCACCGGCCCGGCGCCGGCGGCGGCGACGCCGACGGCTGCTGGTGCTGGAGGCGCCGGACTCCTCGGAGCGGCCCTCCTCGGCGTCCTCCTCCTCCTGCTCGGCGGTGTCCTCGGCGTCCTGCGCGGCCTGCTCGGCGGCCAGTTCCCCGTCCTCGTCGTCCACGCCGTCACCGGACTCGCCGTCGGCCGCGTCACCGCGCCGGCGACGGCGTCCGCCGCGGCGGCGCCGGCGGCGCGAACCGGACTCCTCGAAGCCCTCGGCGCCCTCGGCGTCATCGCCCTCCTCGCCCTCGGCGAGGTCCTCGGCCGACTCGGGGGCCTCCTCGGCCTCCTCCTCTTCCCCGGCGGCGGTCTCGACCGGGCGGGTCTCCTCGGCGGCACGCCGGCGCCGGCGCCGGCGGTTACCGGTCTCGGCGCGCTCCTCCGTGTACTCCTCCTTCTCGTCGCCCCCCGTGGCCTCGGCGGCGGCCTCGGCAGCGGCCCGCTCCGGGGTCTGGAACTTGGGCTCGGTGAAGACCGGCGGCTGGAAGACGGCGACGGCGGGGCGGGCGGGCCGGCGCGGGGCGTCGCCCTCGGCGGCCCCGGCGGCGGGCTCGGCGAACCCGGACGCGGCGCGGACGGCCCGGCGCCGGGTACGGCGCGGCGCACCTGCCTCGGCCTCGGCGGCGGGGGCCGGTGCGGTGGCGGAGGTCTCCGGGGCGGGGGTCTGCGGGGCGGGGGTCTGCGGGGCGGGGGTCTGCGGGGCGGGGGTCTGCGGGGCGGGGGCGGTCACCGTGGCCCCTTCCTCCTGGCCGGCCTCGGCGGTCACGGCGGTTCCGGCTTCCTCGGCGGGCGCGGACGCCCGGCGGGTGGCCCGACGGCGCGTACGACGCGGAGCGGCCTCCTCGGCCTCCTCCGCGGGCGCCTCCACGGCGGCGGCAGCGGCGGGCTCCGCCTCCTCGGCGCCGGCGGCTTCCTGCGGCTGCGGCGCGGCAGCGGCGGCGGCCTGCTCGGCCTCGGCCGCGGGCGCGGACGCCCGGCGGGTGGCCCGACGGCGGGTACGACGCGGAGCGGCCTCCTCGGCCTCCTCCGCGGGTGCCTCCTGCGGCGCGGCGGCGGACGCCTCGTCGGCGGCCTGCGGCGCGGCGGCCGGCACAACGGTCTCGGCGGCCTCGGCCGCCTCCGGTGCACCGGCGGGCGCCGACGCGCGGCGGGCGGCACGACGACGCGGACGCGCCGGAGCGGCCTCCTCGGCCGGAGCCTCCACGACCGGAGCCTCCGCGACAGGCGCCTCGGCCGCAACGGTCTGAGCAGTCACACCGGCCTCGGCGGCAGCGGTGTCGGCAGCA
>NZ_BNBF01000015.1:56194-56431 GCF_014654935.1 Streptomyces capoamus | reverse complement strand
ACACTGCGCGTGGCACGGCGCCGGGTACGACGCGGCGCGGCCTCCTCACCGGTGACGACCGCGCCGGCCTCGGCCACAACGGCCTCCTCCGGCTCGCCGGACACAACCGGCACAACCGTCTCGGCAGCCTCGGCCGCCTCCGGCGCACCGGCCGGCGCCGACGCACGGGCCTCCACGGCAGGCGCCTCGGCCGCAGCGGTCTGAGCAGTCTGAGCGGTCTCACCGGCCTCGGCAGCG
>NZ_BNBF01000015.1:46902-56130 GCF_014654935.1 Streptomyces capoamus | reverse complement strand
ACACTGCGCGTGGCACGGCGCCGGGTACGACGCGGCGCGGCCTCCTCACCGGTGACGACCGCGCCGGCCTCGGCCACGACGGCCTCCTCCGGCTCGCCGGACACAACCGGCACAACGGTCTCGGCAGCCTCGGCCGCCTCCGGTGCACCGGCCGGCGCCGACGCACGACGGGCGGCACGACGACGCGGACGCGCCGGAGCGGCCTCCTCGGCGGCGGGCGCCGGAGCGGTGGCCTCCTCGGTACCGGCGGCCTCTTCGGTGCCCTGGGTCTCCAGGTCCTCGGTCACGTCGGCGACCTCGTCGACGTCGGCGGCCGGTACGGCCGGCACGGTGACCTCGGCGGGTGCCCCGGCGGCCGCGGTGGGCGGGCCCGCCGGGCGAGAGGCGGCACGGCGACGCCTGCGCGGCGGCAGGGTGTCGCTGGGGGTGTTGAGTTCGGAACCCTCGGTGGGTTCGGTCGGCTCGAGCATGCGGGCGTTTCTCCCGTCAGGCTCCCGGGCGCCGCACCTGGTCCGGCACCGGTCCCTGGGGACCGTCCACCGTTGACGTCCGCGGCCCGCGCGAAGCGCGATGACCGCCGTCCGGGGCGCGGGCGCCGCACGGGAGCACTCTGTGTCCTGTCTCGCCGGTTCCGTACGCCTTGTCGGTACGGCCTGGCGAAAGTCTTCTGGTCGGTGCGCTGCCCGACCCAGGTGGCTCCCGAGTACGAGGGCGGCGCTACGACGTCCGTCCCTACGCGGGACCTTCCGGCATCGGCGCCGTCGCGGCGGCGGCCGACTGGGCCGTCAGGGCCCCGGCAGCCTCGCGGTCGGGCGCGAGCGGGTCGGTCACCGTGCCGGTCCCTGCATCGAACAGCCCCTGCGCCAGCCTGGTCACCGCTGCGGGGACCGGCGGCGCCAGGTCGGCCACGGCGCGGAGACCGGACAGGACGTCGTCGGGTCGTACGGCAGGCGTCACGTGCCGAACAACCAGCCGCAGTATCGCACAGGGCTGGTCCGTCGGCCTATCAGCCGGCGCACCGTGCGTTTCCAGGCTCACCACGGCAGGGCGGGCGTCGAAGGTGCGGACGCCGTTCTTGGTCATGCGCTGCACCTCGACGGCGTCGGCCACGGTGAAGGCCTCGGCGGCGCGCCGGGCCTCGGCCGGGTCGACACCGTCGAGCCGCAGCTCCCACACGGAGGCCGTCAGCCGGTCCGCGAGGCCCGGGGTCCGCGCCTCGACCGCCTCGATGACGTCGAGCCCGGCGGGCAGCGACTCGTCGAGGAGGACGCGCAGGGTCTCCGGGTCGCGCGGTGCGGTGAGCGCGATCTCCAGGTACTCCGCCTCGCTGCCCGTGCCGGTGGGTGCGGCATTGGCGTACGACACCTTCGGGTGCGGCGTGAACCCGGCCGAGTACGCCATGGGCACCTCGGCGCGGCGCAGCGCCCGCTCGAAGGCGCGCTGGAAGTCTCGGTGGCTGGTGAACCTCAGGCGGCCGCGCTTGGTGTAGCGCAGTCGGATGCGCTGCACCGCGGGTGCGGGCGGCGGGCCTTCGGGCTGTCGCTTGCCCAGTGTCGTTCAGTCCTTCGTGAGAGCGGTCGTACTCCTACCAAGAGTACGTGTGTCGCGGCCCAGGGGTTCCCGCCGGTCCCCCGCCACCGGCTGCCGCGGCTCGCCGAACAGCATGCGCCGCACGTCGGCGCGGGCCTGCCGCACCGTGTCGCGGGCCGCGGCCAGCGCCTCGCGCGCGACCCGGCCCACCGCGCGCGCACCGGCGGCGACGGGCCGCAGCACGGCATACCGCACGACGTGCCCGACCGGGGTCAGGACGCTGCGGTACACCCAGCGCACCGGCTCCACGAAGATCCACCGGAAGAGGGTCCCCAGTGCCCGCCCCACGGCCCGGGAGATCCGCCCGGCGACCCGCCAGGCGTGTCCGAGGGCGTCGCCGACCTCGCGCGCGACGAGCGCGAGGAACCGGCCGACGGGCGCCAGCACCCAGCGCCACAGCGCGAGCGCGGGCAGCACGAGCAGGACGCGGGCCGTCCAGTACAGGACGAGGCCGACGCCGCCGGCCAGCATGCCCAGCAGCCGGCCCAGCCCCCTTGCGCACCAGGCGACGGCCCGGCCGACGGGCGCGAGGAGCCAGGTGTGGAGCCCGCGCGCGGGCACCACCAGGAGGTACCGCAGCAGCCAGGCGACGGCGGTGTACACGCCGAGCCCCAGGGCGGCGAGCCCCGCGCCGATGCCCTTCAGCAGCCAGGTCAGCGCATGCCCGGCCGGTGTGAGCAGGCGCGCGTACACCCACCCGAACCCGGCGCCCAGCCCGCGTGCCAGCCGGCCGAGGACATGCCCGGCGGGGGTGAGGACGTACCGGTACAGCCACCCGGCCGGTACGAGGACGAGGACGGTGCCGAGCCCTCCGAGCGCCCGGGCGACGGGGACCAGGACGTACCGCCACAGGCCCACCAAAGGCCAGACGAACACGGCCCTGCCGGCCCACAGCAGGGCCCGCCCGAGCGGCCGGAGCACGGTGTCCCGCAGGAACCGGCCGGCGGCGACGAGCGCGTCCCAGACGATCCGCACCGGCACGACCAGCACCAGGACGACGATCCGCACCGGGAGGCGGAGGGCGACGACGAGGCATCCCTCGGGCTGGGTCGGCGCGGGCTGGGTCGGCGCCGGTGGTGGCGGCTTCTGGAGGTCCATACCGTGCTAGACGCCCGGGCCGCCCGCGCGGATCCGGCCATGCCCGAAACGTGTCCTGACGTGCCGCGTACCCGTCTCACGCGGGCGCCCGCGCCGCGCGTGCCTTGTACGACTCGGGGTACCACTCCGTGAACCTCACGGCCGCGACCAACAGGGCGACGGGGACGACCCAGTTGAACCAGTCGTCCTGGGCGGGGTGGCGCACGGCCAGCCAGGTGGAGACCGTCATCAGCGCGAAGGCCAGCCCCCACACGGCCGTCAGCACCCGGTTGATGCGCAGGAAGACGGGCGAGTCCCACACCTCGCGGCGGGTCTGCTCACGGGCGTACTGCGCGGTGAACGGGTCGGCGAACAGCGATCCGAGCGCCACGACGGCCACCAGACCGTTGGAGATGACCTGCGCGTACGTCTCGACCCACACGAGCTGCCCGCGGCCGAGGGCCAGCGCGAGGACGCAGAGCACGGCGAAGAAGACGATGCCGGTCATGTCGAGGACGCGGAGCCTGCCGCGCACCATGTCCTTCCCCGACAGCGCGATCGAGGCGATCAGTGCGGCCAGCGCCGCGTACTCCCAGGTGCTGGGGCCGGCGACCACCCCGAAGATGATCCATGGTGCGAACGAGAGGAAGACGCCGCCGGTGCGGACGGACTTCTTCGGGGATGCCGCCTTCGTCGCCGTCTGCCGAGCCATGGCAGCTCCTCCCTTCGGACCACACGCCCCGCTCCCCTCCATCGTGGCGCCGGGGGGCGGGGTGCCGCCTGTCGTGCGGGGTGGCCCTGGGGCCTCGTGCGGGGTGGCCGCGGGGCCGGTGGACGTGCGGGCCGGGAGGAAGCCCCCTAGCGTGAACGTGCGGTGCGGACGGTCGAGGGGGCCGGGTAGGACGCGTCCGGGAGCTGCCATGACCCTCCGTTTCCACACGAACGACCAGTTCGACTACGAGATCCGGCTCGCCCTGGGCTCGGCCTGGCGGCAGGGCGCCGACGCGGGCGAGGTGCTGGCCACCGCCTCCGCCGTGGCGGACGGGGACGGCGAGGCCTGGTGCGCGGCCTGGGCCGGGCTGGCCCGCAAGGTCGGGGAGCAGGCCGGGCGCGCCGCGGCCCAGGGGCGGACGGTGAGCGCGCGGGACGGCTGGCTGCGGGCCGCCGGATACTTCGGCACCGCGCTGGTGGGCGTGGACGCGGCCGCCGATCCCGGACCACGGCTGGCCGAGCTGTTCCCCGAGCACCGCGCGTGCCTCGACCGCTTCCTCGGGGCATGGGACCCGCCCGCCGAGCCGGTGGCGATCCCGTACGAGGACACGTCCCTGCCCGGCTACCTGGTCGGCCCGCCGGACGCACCCGGCCCGCTGCCCACGCTGATCGTCAACAACGGCAGCGACGGCCCGGTGAGCTCCGCCTGGACGCTGCTCGGCGCCCCGGCGGTGGCCCGCGGGTACCGCGCCCTGCTCTTCGACGGCCCGGGCCAGCAGTCGATGCTGTTCGAACGGGGGGTGACGTTCCGGCCCGACTGGGAGAACGTGATCACCCCGGTGGTCGACTTCCTCCTCGCCCGCCCCGACGTCGACCCCCGGCGGCTCGCCCTGGCCGGCGTCAGCCAGGCCGGGTACTGGGTCCCGCGGGCCCTCGCCTTCGAGCACCGGATCGCCGCCGCGGTCGCCGACCCGGGAGTGGTCCGGGTGGTGGACAGCTGGTGGCCCCGCCTCGGCCCCGACCTGCGCGCCCTGTGGGAGTCGGGGGACCGCGCCGCCTTCGACGCCCAGGTGACGGAGGGCCTGCGCCGGGAGCCGGCCATCTCCGCGCTGTGGCGCTGGCGCGCCAAGCCCTACGGCATCGGCTCACCGTTCGACCTGCTGACGGAGGTCTCCCGGTACGACGTCACGCCCGTCGCCGGCCGGATCACCACACCGCTGCTGGTCACCGACCCGGACGGCGAACACTTCTGGCCGGGCGCCGCACGGGAGCTGTACGACCTCCTGCCCGGCCCGAAGCAGCTGGTGCGCTTCACCGAGGAGGAGGGCGCCCATCTGCACTGCGAGCCGATGGGCCGCGCCCTGTTCGAACAGCGGGTCTTCGACTGGCTGGACGACCGCCTGGACCGGGCGGACGGCCGGCGGACGGGCGGCCGGGCCGCCGGAGAGCTGCGGGCTCCTCCCGGACCGCGGTGAGTTTCCCCGGCCACCGCCGGCATGAAACCGGGCTGCGGGGAAAGAGACGAGGGTGCCGTGGGATGTCACGGTGACGACCGGAAGGCAAGGCGGTATGGCGCGTACGCGTGCGGACGCCAGGACCAGGCACCCCCGGCATGAGCGGAGGGGGGAGGCCAGGCTGCCGGCCGTGGTGGCCACGCTCGCCGCGATCGCCCTGTACCTGTTCCTGCCGCAACGGCTGCTGATCGCTCCCCGTTACGTGCTGCCCGCCCTGGAATGCCTGCTGCTCGTCCCGCTCGTCGCGATCAACCCGAAGCGTCTGACCCGGCAGACGAGAGCCTTCCGGGTGCTGTCGTTGACGCTCGTGGCCGTCATCGCGGTCAGCAACCTCGCGGCGCTGACCATCCTGGTCCACGAGCTGGTGTACGCGGGCGTCAAGGACGGCCGCTCGCTGCTGGTGGCGGCGCTGCAGGTCTGGCTCACCAACATCATCGTCTTCGGCCTGGCCTACTGGGAGCTGGACCGGGGCGGCCCGGTCAGCCGCACCCAGCTGCCCCGCTCCGCTCTGCCCCTGGCGGACTTCCGGTTCTCCCAGGACGAGAACGACGACGCGGTCCAGGAAGTCGCCGACGGCGCCAGCGGCGCCTCCGACTGGGTCCCCACCCTGGTCGACTACCTGTACGTGTCCGTCACCAACTCCACGGCCTTCAGCCCGACCGACACCATGCCCCTGTCGACCCGCGCCAAGGCCCTGATGGCCGTCCAGAGCGTCTCCGCCCTCATGACCTCGCTGCTCGTCATCGCGCGAGCCGTGAGCATCCTGCACTGACCGCACACCGCGACCAGTCAGGCCCGCGGTCCGGCCCCGCCCTCGGCGGCCACCGCGTAACCGGGCACGGACGGCCAGCGGACCGTCAGTACGACCGACTCCTCCTCGGCGAACCACGAGTGATCGACCCCGCGCCCCCACACGACATAGTCACCCTGTTCCTCCAGGAGGACGCTGCGGCCGGGCAGTTCCACCCGGAAGCGTCCGCTGATGAGCACGAGGAGGGCCGTACGTTCCTCACCCCGCACCCACTCCGCCCGTGCGTCGGCACGGGGATGGACACTCCACTTGATCTCCACGGCCTCACTGTGCCGCGGATCACCGGCATCCTTGAAGTGCCCGAGCAGCCAACCCCGGTCCGCCACCGCGTCCTTGCCCGCATAACCCACGTACACCCTGTCGTCCACGGGACCGAACGCTAGCCGCCCGGCGGAGCCTTTGGTGCCGGTGCGGATGACGCGGCTCACGGGGGCGGAGGGGGACTGGCCGACTCGCCGCATGGCGATCCGTGCCCCGGCCGAGGGCTGGGCCGACCTCGAGTCCCTCGGACACGGATGCTCAGATTTCGCTCAACAGCGGGCAACAGGGAGACAAAGTCTCACCGGCAATACTGCGCCAAAGACGGTCACACCCTGCATATATGCGCTGCCCTTGTCGATCACAGTTACTAGCATCTCCCCGCTCCTGATCTGACCGTCAGGGGCCACGGGGGCAGGTACCGCGTTTGCCGCCTCTTGGCACAAGATCCCCACGCTGACGACCGGCGGCGCCAAGTTCTACGACGGCCAGTACAAGTTCTGGCCGGCCGGCCAGCACCACGGTGCCTTCGAGTGGAAGGGCAAGCTCCAGGACACCGACAGCGGTGACGGGCACAACGTGTACATGCAGGTGAAGGTCGAGGGCTACGACTGGAGCCGGTACAACGGCAAGCAGAAGAAGACGGTTCCGCTCGACTACTACAACTGGGACGGCGCCGAGCGCTACACCGTCAACGCCTACATACGCGTCTGCCGGGACAAGGGCTCGCTCCACCCCGACAACTGCTCGGTGACCAAGCACTACAAGCGGCCGTAGCCGGCAGGCCGGTTCGCTTCGGGCCCAGGTGTCACGCCTGGGCCCCCAGCCCTTTCCTGGGGGAAACCATCACTACCTCACCCATCCTCTCCGCCGTCGGAGTAGACCTCTCCTACGGCAGCCAGCCGGCCGTACGCGACGCCCATCTCCACGTCGCGCCCGGCGAGGTGGCGGCCATCACTGGGCAGAGCGGCTCGGGCAAGTCCTCGCTGTTGTACTGCCTGGCTGGTGTGCTGCCCCCCACGCGGGGACAGGTGCGCTTTGAAGGGCGCGTACTCGGTGGCCTCTCCGACGAGGAGATGAGCGCGCTGCGCCGGGAGCGGTTCGGCTTCGTCTTCCAGTACGGGGAACTGCTGCCCGAACTGACCGTCGAGGAGAATGCCGCGCTGCCGCTGCGCCTGAGCGGGCAGGGCAAGAAGTCCGCTCTTGCGGCGGCCGGCCGGGTGCTGGAGCGGCTCGGTCTGGCGGACCTGCGCGAGCGGCGGCCTTCGCAGGTGTCGGGCGGCCAGAGTCAGCGCGTCGCGGTGGCCCGCGCCCTGGTACACCGTCCGGCGGTCGTCTTCGCCGACGAGCCCACCGGCTCGCTGGACAGCGCAAACGCCGCCGCCGTGCTGCAGGAGTTCCTCAGCCTGGCCCGCTCCCAGGGCACGGCCGTGGTCCTGGTGACGCATGATCCGGCCGTCGCCGCGCGGGCCGACAGCCACTACACCATGGCCGACGGAGTTCTCTCCCCGCGGGGTGACGCGTGAGGGAGTTCCTGCTCGGCCTACGCCTGCTGTTCGGCTCCGGGCGCGGCAGCCGCATCCGCTTCTTCCTCATGGCGGCGGGCGGTTCCCTCGGTGTGTGCTGCCTCGCCCTGGTGCTGACGATCCCGGCCATCCTGGACGCGCACGACGCCCGGGCCGCGGCCCGGGAACCGCAGACGACGTCGGCGGCCAAGGCGCGCACGGGTTCGGCGCTCGTCCTGGAGCGCAGGGATCCGCACGGCTCCAAGCCGCTCACCCGGGTGTTCGTCGCCCGCGGAACCAAGGCCACGCAACAACCGCCGCCCGGCCTGGACGCACTCCCCGGACCCGGCGAACTGTACCTGTCCCCGCGCCTGCACGAACTGCTGCGTGCGGAGCCCGCCCTCAAGGATCTGCTGCCCGGTCGGGAGAAGGGCCGCATCGGCCCTGCGGGTCTCGCTGACCCGGACGAGCTGTACGCCTATGTGGGGACGTCCCGGAAGGAGATCGCCGGTGACGCGGACACCGGGGCGCTGCAGTCCTTCGGCTACCCCTACGCCCCCACTCCCGTCGTCGAGCCGTCCACCCTCACCAACCTCCGCTTCGCCCTCGCCACCCTGGTCCTGCTTCCCCTGGCCGTCTTCCTGTCGGTGTGCGCCCGGCTCTCCGCCGCCAGCCGCACCCGCCGCCTGGCCGCGCTGCGCCTGCTGGGTCTCAGCACCAAGGGCACGCAGCGCGTCAACGCCGCCGAGACCGTGGCCGCGGCGCTGCTGGGCGCCCTCCTCGGGCTCGGCGAATACGGGATTCTCAACCAGGTGATGTCCCGCTCCGGCCTGCCCGCGTTGCGCTGGTACCCGGCCGACGGCGCCCTGTCCTGGACCACCGTCGCCGTCTGCCTTCTCGGCTGCCCGGCGCTCGCCTGGTTCGTCGGCCGAGCGAGCGCGCGCACCGCGGCCGCCAATCCCCTGGCGGTACGGCGCACGGCCGTGCCCAAGCCCCCCACGAAGTGGGGCGGCCTCCTGCTGGTCACGGGCCTTGGCATCGTCACGGGCTTCTGCGCGACCGGCCTCACCGACCACCCAGCCACGAGTGACGGCCTCTTCGCGGTGCTCGTCGTGGGCGGGGTCCTGCTGACCGGCTCGGGGCTGGTACTGACTCTGCCGTGGCTGTCGTACCTCCTGGCCCGCAAGGTGGCCGGCACCACCCGGTCCCTGGCGCTGAACCTGGCCATGCGCCGCAACGAGGTCGAGCCCGGCAGCACCATGCGGGTCGTCACCGGCCTGGTCCTGCTGGTGTACGCGGCGTCCCTCGCGCAGGGTGTGCTGATCGAGTTCGAGCAGGTGAGCAAGCCGAACAATCCCGTCCAGGACTACTCCATGCCACTTTCGGCGCTCTCCGACCAGCAGCAGAGGCAGCTCACCGAGGTGCCGGGTGTCCGCGCCCACGCAAGGACGATGGTCTCCTGGAGCAAGCCCGGGCCCTCCGGCATCCCGCCCCAGGCCACGGCGCTGGTCGCCACCTGCGCCGACCTGACGCGGCTGGTGCGGCGAGTCGAAGGCTGCACGGACGGCCGGGTCATGCGGCTGGTCAACCCCAACAGTGCCACCGACCCGGACATCCACCCCGGCGCGTCCTTCCCCTTTCTGCTGCGGTCCGGGCGGCATCCGGTCTCGGTGACCTTGACCATCCCGTCCGCGAGGATCGTCATGCGCCCGTACGACCCGTCCGCGGTCGGCGACGCGTCCGTGATCGTCCCGCCGTCCGC
>NZ_BNBF01000015.1:35845-46866 GCF_014654935.1 Streptomyces capoamus | reverse complement strand
GCTGCCCGCGCACGCCCGGCCGCAGTCGGGCTCGCTCATCCTCGACAGCGACTCCGATCCGCACGTGGTCCGCAAGGTGCTGGACGGCATCGGCGGTGTCGCGCCGACCGTCTCCGTCGAACCGGTCGGCGTCAACGTCGACAGTCTGTCGCAGATCGCGGTCATCGAGACCCTGCTGGTCCTCGGCATGGTCATGGGGCTGGTGATCGGTGTCGCCGCCTTCCTGGTCGCCGTCTCGGACCGGGCCGTCGAACGCCGCGCCCAGGTCACAGCGATCACGCTGATCGGGGCGCGGGCGCGCACCCTGCGCGCGGTGCAGGCCATCCAGGTCGTGCTGCCGCTCGCCATCGGCCTCGTGCTGGCCCTGGTGAGCGGCAAGCTCGCCGAGTCCAGTTATCTCGTCACCGGGGGCGGTGAGGTGTTCTGGGACGTCGCCGGGATCCCCGTCCTGGCGTGCGCTGCCCTGGGCGTGATCGTCGTCGCGACACTGGGCACGCTGCCACTGGTAGGCCGCCGCGTCGATCCGGAACTCATCCGCCGGGACTGAGACTCCCGATGTCTGTTCCGGACCAGGGTTCGACCTGGGCTGTCGCGGCTCGCGAGGAGATGGTGGCCTAGCTGGTGAGGCGGCGGGCCGTCAGGCCGATCCGGCGGGTGGATAGCCCCCCTCGCGATAGGAGAGGGGGGCTCAAGGGCTTGCAAGCGGCGCACAGGCACGGAGCGGGCCCTCAGGCCCACTCCAGAGAGGGCGCCAGCGGCGTCGGCGGGCGAGTGACCGAAGCGCCGACCGCAGCCAACGCAGCCGCCAGCTCTTCCTCGCTCACCGCCGCCAGCGCCTTCATCGCCCGATCGAGCGCCTCGCTCACGTCAGTGTGCGTGACCGCTCGACGCGGGCGCCTGACCTGCGTTCTTGACCATCAACGGCAGCAGCTTCTTGCCCGTCGGGCCGATCTGAATGCTCGTGTCCATCTGCGGGCACACCCCGCAGTCGAAGCACGGGGTCCAGCGGCAGTCGTCGACCTCTGTCTCGTCGAGGGCGTCCTGCCAGTCCTCCCAGAGCCAGTCCTTGTCCAGGCCGGAGTCGAGGTGGTCCCAGGGCAGGACCTCCTCGTAGGTGCGCTCGCGGGTGGTGTACCAGTCGACGTCCACGCCGTAGGGGGCCAGGGCCTTGTCCGCGCAGGCCATCCAGCGGTCGTAGGAGAAGTGCTCGCGCCAGCCGTCGAAGCGGCCGCCGTCGTCGTAGACCGCGCGGATGACGGCGCCGATGCGGCGGTCGCCGCGGGACAGGAGGCCCTCGACGATGCCGGGCTTGCCGTCGTGGTAGCGGAAGCCGATGGAGCGGCCGTACTTCTTGTCGCCGCGGATCTTGTCGCGCAGCTTCTCCAGGCGGGCGTCCGTCTCCTCCGCCGACAGCTGCGGGGCCCACTGGAAGGGGGTGTGGGGCTTGGGGACGAAGCCGCCGATCGAGACCGTGCAGCGGATGTCGTTGGAGCCCGAGACCTCGCGGCCCTTGGCGATCACCCGCGTCGCCATGTCGGCGATCTGGAGGACGTCGTCGTCGGTCTCCGTGGGCAGGCCGCACATGAAGTACAGCTTCACCTGGCGCCAGCCGTTGCCGTACGCCGTGGCGACCGTGCGGATCAGGTCGTCCTCGGAGACCATCTTGTTGATGACCTTGCGGATGCGCTCCGAGCCGCCCTCGGGGGCGAAGGTCAGGCCGGAGCGGCGGCCGTTGCGGGTCAGCTCGTTCGCCAGGTCGATGTTGAAGGCGTCGACGCGGGTGGACGGCAGGGAGAGGCCGATCTTGTCGTCCTCGTAGCGGTCCGCCAGGCCCTTGGCGATGTCGCCGATCTCCGTGTGGTCCGCGGAGGAGAGGGACAGCAGGCCGACCTCCTCGAAGCCCGTCGCCTTCAGGCCCTTGTCGACCATTTCGCCGATGCCGGTGATGGAGCGCTCGCGCACCGGGCGGGTGATCATGCCGGCCTGGCAGAAGCGGCAGCCGCGGGTGCAGCCGCGGAAGATCTCCACCGACATGCGCTCGTGGACCGTCTCGGCGAGCGGCACGAGGGGCTGCTTGGGGTACGGCCACTCGTCCAGGTCCATGACCGTGTGCTTGGACACGCGCCACGGGACGCCCGACTTGTTGGGGACCACACGGGCGATCCGGCCGTCGGGGAGGTACTCGACGTCGTAGAACGCCGGGATGTAGACACCGCCGGTCTTCGCGAGGCGGAAGAGGACCTCCTCGCGGCCCCCGGGACGGCCCTCGGCCTTCCACTCGCGGATGATGCGGGTCATGTCGAGGACGGCCTGCTCGCCGTCGCCGATGACCGCGGCGTCGATGAAGTCGGCGATCGGCTCCGGGTTGAAGGCCGCGTGGCCGCCGGCCAGGACGATCGGGTCGTCGATCGTGCGGTCCTTGGACTCCAGCGGGATACCGGCCAGGTCCAGGGCGGCGAGCATGTTGGTGTAGCCCAGCTCCGTGGAGAAGCTGAGGCCGAACACGTCGAACGCCTTCACCGGGCGGTGGCTGTCCACCGTGAACTGCGGGACGCCGTGCTCACGCATCAGCGCCTCCAGGTCCGGCCACACGCTGTAGGTGCGCTCGGCGAGGACGCCCTCCTGTTCGTTCAGGACCTCGTAGAGGATCATCACGCCCTGGTTGGGCAGGCCGACCTCGTACGCGTCCGGGTACATGAGCGCCCAGCGGACGTCGCACTCGTCCCACGGCTTGACCGTGGAGTTGAGCTCTCCGCCGACGTACTGGATCGGCTTCTGCACGTGCGGGAGCAGAGCTTCGAGCTGCGGGAAAACCGACTCGACAGGCATCTCGCGAACCTTCATGAGCTGACAGGGGTGACCATCAAGCGTAACCCGCCCGGCGGACTCCCCCGAACGCCCGGCGGGCGCTCAGCCGGCGGCCGCGTTCCCGGTCTCCTTCCACCGGCCGGGCAGCTCGGCCTCCAGCGCGGCCGCCCGCGCCTCCTCCCTGCCGTACAGCACCCCGTGGGTGAAGGTGCTCTCGCCCGCCGCGTGGGCCACCGCCGCCAGCTCCAGCAGGGTGCGGCGGGCCATGACGCCGTCCTGGTGGTCGCCGAGGAGGGTGGTGAGGGACTTCATGGCCCGGGTGAGGGCACGGGCGGAGGTGCCCAGGGCGGGGGCGGCTGCCTCGGCGGCGTAGCGGGTGCGCTTGGCCTTCTTGCGGGCCTCGTGCAGGGCGGCGTCGCGGTCGTCCCCCGGTGGCAGCTCCAGCGCCTGCTCCATGACGGCCGCGAGTTTCCTCTCGCTCTTGCGTACGGCCTTGGCGAGCACCTTCCCCGGTTTCTTCCCGGCGGCCCCGCGCAGCGGCGGGTCCGCGAGGAGGGCGTCCAGGCTGTCCAGCAGGGCGAGGTGGCGGCGGGAGTCCAGGACACCGGTCAGGTGGCCGTGGGCGCCGCGCCGGCGGCCTGCGGCCCAGGCGGTGAGGCGTTCGGCGACGGGGCCGGTGACCAGGGCGGGCGGGAGCGCGTCGAGGGCGCTGGTCAGACGGTCGGCCAGCACCTCCTGGTCGCGGTAGCCGCCCAGCTCGCCCGCGAGCCACTTCAGCTCGGCGCCGACGGGGTCGGTGGCGGTGCGGTCCAGGACGGTGCCGAAGGTGCGCAGGGTGCTGCGGGCGCGGCGGGTGGCGACCCGCATGCGGTGCACGGCGTCGGGGAGGCCGCGGCGGACGGCGGGGTCCAGTCCGACCAGGGCGTCCCGCTGGGCGCGGAGGTGGGCGAGGACGTGGTCGCCGGCGGTGGCGGGTCGTGGGGGCCCGGTCTTCCCGCCGCGGCGGCGGCCGGCGGTCAGCTCCAGGGCGCGGGCCAGTTTGGACGGCGAGGCGGCGGGGCGTACGCCCGCCTTGCGCAGCCGTTTCTCCAGCTGGTCGAGGACGGCCGGGTCGCCGCCGTCGGCCAGTTCCACCTCGATCTCGGTCCACTGGGCGGTACGGCGCTTGCCGGTGAGCCGTTCGGCGGTGACGGTGTCGAGGCTCGCCTCGGCCAGCAGGGTGCCCTGGGCGTCCACGAGGTGGCGTACGTCGCGGGTGGAGCGCAGCCGGACGAGGGGGATCAGCGGGGTGTTCCGGACGCGGGAGCGGACGAGGGCGGCGATCTCCTCGGGGACGGTGTCGGACAGCGGCGCCCGGATCTCGTCGCGGACACCGGGGGCGACCGGGAACTTCAGGTGCCAGCCGGCGTCCGAGCCGCCGGTGCGGCGGCGCAGGGTGAGCGAGGCGGCGGTCAGGCGTTCGTCGGCGGTGTCGTAGTACGTGGCGTCCAGGTCGACCAGGCCCCTGTCGAGGACGGCGGCCACGCCGCCGATGCCGGTCAGGTCGGGCAGCCCACTGTCGTCGGATTCGTACTTGCGCTCGATTTCGCGTTTCGTCTCCGCCATGCACCGAATCTAGTGTCCGGGGCACGGATATGGCAGGGGGCGCCCGGATCCTAGGCCGACATCGGGCGCTGCACCTTGATCGACTGGAGCAGGCCCACCGCGACCCACACCGCGAACATCGACGAGCCGCCGTACGACACGAACGGCAGCGGCAGGCCCGTGACCGGCATGATGCCGAGGGTCATGCCGATGTTCTCGAAGGACTGGAAGGCGAACCAGGCGACGATCCCGGCGGCGACGGTCGTCCCGTACAGCTCGGTGGAGTCTCGCGCTATCCGGCAGGCGCGCCACAGGACGACGCCGAGCAGGAAGATGATGAAGCCCGCGCCGAGGAAGCCCAGCTCCTCCCCCGCGACCGTGAACACGAAGTCCGTCTGCTGCTCGGGGACGAACTGGCCGGTGGTCTGCGAGCCGTGGAAGAGTCCGGCTCCGGTCAGGCCGCCGGAGCCGATGGCGATGCGGGCCTGGTTGGTGTTGTAGCCGACGCCGGCCGGGTCGAGGTCCGGGTTGGCGAAGGCGGCGAACCGGTTGATCTGGTACTCGTCCAGGATGTGCAGCTGCCAGATCGCGACGCAGCCGATCACCCCGGCGAGGAGCAGGCCGAAGACCCACCGGTTGGAGGCGCCGGAGGCGAGCAGCACGCCGAGGATGATCGCCACCATGGCCAGCACGGAGCCGAGGTCGGGCATGAGCAGCAGGATCAGGATCGGTACGGCGGCCAGGCAGAGGGACTGGAAGACGGTCTTGTGGTCGGGGTAGGGCTTGTCGCCCGCGTCCACCCGGGCGGCGAGCATCATGGACATGCCCAGGATGATCGAGACCTTGAGGAACTCGGCGGGCTGCAGCGAGAAGCCGCCGATGACCAGCCAGTTGCGCTGGCCGTTGATGGTCGCGCCGAGCGGGGTGAGCACCACCAGGGCGAGGAGCACCGACAGGCCGTAGAGGACCGGCACGGCGTTGCGCAGGGCGCGGTGGCCGAGCCAGACCGTGGCGATCATCAGGGCGATCCCGATCCCGAGGTTCATCAGGTGCCGGACCAGGAAGAAGTACGGGTCGCCCTGGTTCAGCTCGGTGCGGTTGCGGGTCGCCGAGTACACCAGGAGGGAGCCCAGCAGGGACAGGGCGGCGGCCGCGAACAGGATCGGCCAGTCCAGCCGGCGGGCGAGCGAGTCGCGGGCGAAGATCCTGGTCCAGCCGGCCCGCTCGGGGCCGTACCCGGAGACGGAGAAGCTGTTCGCGCCGGTCATGAGGGCATCCTCCGGCTCCCCCGCCTGCGCGGCCGCCTGCGGGTGTCGCGGTTGCCCGTGGTGGGCGAGGGCGTGGTCCCCGCGGGCTGCTGGTCGTCGCCGTTGGTGGGGTTGTTCTTCTGGGCGGCCTCGGCGTCCTTCGCCGGGTCGCGGGCGATCTTGGGTGCGGCGATGGTGCCGTCCGTGCGGACCTTGGGCAGGCCCTTCTGCGGCGCGGGCAGCAGCGCCTTCCGGTTGTCGATCGAGCCGTCGCCCTGGACGCCGTAGAGCGCGCTGTAGATGTTGCGCACGGCCTCACCGGAGGCTCCGGAACCCGTACCGGCCTGGGCGATCGTCATGATCACCGTGTAGTCCTTGGAGTAGGTGGCGAGCCAGGACGTGGTCTGCTTGCCGTAGACCTCCGCCGTACCGGTCTTGGCGTGCAGGGGGATCTTGTTCTGCGGCCAGCCGCCGAACTTCCAGGCCGCCGTACCGCGGGTGATGACGCCGGCGAAGGCGTCGTTCATGCCGCTGAGGGTGGCCCGGCTGACCGGGAGCTTCCCGCGCCTGGTCGGCTTGATCTCCCGCACGCTCCTGCCGTCGGCGCTGATGACCGCCTTGCCGATGGTCGGCTGGTACATCGTGCCGCCGTTGGCGACGGCGCCGTAGATCACGGCCTCCTGGATCGGCGTGACGAGCGTGTCGCCCTGGCCGATGGAGTAGTTGATCGAGTCACCTTCGCGCATCTTGTTGCCTTCGAGGCAGTTCTCGTAGGCGATCTTCTCGACGTAGGAGCCGTCCTTCTTGCCGGTCTTGCACCAGGCGTCCTTGTTGGCCTTCCAGTACGCCTCCTTCCACTGGCGGTCGGGGACGCGGCCGGTGACCTCGTTGGGCAGGTCGATGCCGGTCTCCTTGCCGAGGCCGAACTGGTGGGCGGCCTTGTAGAAGTAGTCCTTCGGGCGGCCCTTCTTGGGGTTGATGCCGCCGTCCTTCTTCCACTCCCGGTCGGCCAGGCCGTAGAAGACCGTGTCGCAGGAGACCTCCAGGGCGCGGCCGAGGGAGATGGGGCCGAAGTTCTCGCCCTCGAAGTTCTTGAAGACCTGGCCGCCCACCGAGTAGGAACTGGTGCACGGGTAGCGGCCGTCGAAGGGGTAGCCGGCCTCGACGGCGGCGGCCGTGGAGACCACCTTGAAGGTCGAGCCGGGTGCGGCCTGACCCTGTATGGCCCGGTTGAGCAGCGGGTAGTCCGAGTCCTTGCCGGTGAGGGCCTTGTAGTCCTTGGCGGAGATGCCGCCGACCCAGACGTTCGGGTCGTAGGTCGGCGCGGAGGCCATGGCGACGATCCGCCCGGTCTTGGCCTCCATCACCACGACGGCACCGGAGTCGGCCTTGTAGTTCGTACCCGTGATCTTGTCGAACTGCTGGCGGGCGGCCTTCATGGCCTTGTCCAGCTCGTACTCGGCGACCCGCTGGACACGGGAGTCGATGCTGGTGACCAGGTTCGAACCCGGTTCGGCCGCGTCCGACTTGGCCTTGCCGATGACCCGGCCGAGGTTGTCGACCTCGTAGCGAGTGACACCGGCCTTGCCGCGCAGCACCTTGTCGTAGGTCCGCTCCAGGCCGGAGCGGCCGACCATGTCGGAGCGCAGGTAGGGCGAGTCGGTGTCCTTGGCCTTCTGGATCTCGTCGTCGGTGACGGGCGAGAGGTAGCCCAGCACCTGGGAGGTGTTGGACTTGCCGGGGCCCGGGTAGCGGCGGACGGCCTCGGGCTCGGCGGTGATGCCGGGGAAGTCCTCGGAGCGCTCGCGGATCTGCAGGGCCTGCTTGGCGGTGGCCTCGTCGGTGATGGGGATCGGCTGGTACGGCGAGCCGTTCCAGCAGGGCTGGGGGGTCTTGGCGTCGCACAGCCGGACCTTCTGCATGACCTCCTCGGGGCGCAAGCCGAGGACGCCGGCCAGCTTGGTGAGGACGGCCCTGCCGTCGTCCTTCTGCTTCAGCAGGTCGGTGCGGGAGGCGGAGACGACCAGGCGGGTCTCGTTGTCCGCGAGGGGCACTCCGCGGGCGTCCAGGATGTCGCCGCGCACTGCGGGGTCCACGACCTGCTGGACGTGGTTGCCGGAGGCCTCCTTCTGGTAGGCGGCGCCCTCGCGGATCTGGAGGTACCACAGCCGGCCGCCGAGCGTGCCGAGGAGGGAGAGGACGAGGATCTGGATCACGACGAGCCGGGTCTGGACGCGTGGGGTCCGACCGGTCTCGGGGATGTTGGTCACTGCGGCTGTCTCCCCCTCTCAGTGTGCGGACGTCTGGGCGCGGCGGGTGTGGGTGCGAACCGCCGGTGCGCGTAGGAACGATGAGCGGCCGGTCCGTGCGCGCACGAGCGGCGACTTGCCAGTCCGTGCGCGTACGAGCGGCGACCTGCCGGCCCGTGCGCGTACGAGCGGCGACCTGCCGGTCCGTGCGCGTACGAGCGGCGACTTGCCGGTCCGTGCGCGTACGCATGATGAACGACCGGTCCGTGCGCCCGCGTTCCGCGGGGGTTGACCCGTTCGGGTGAACTCGCCGGGGTGGAACTCGCCGTCGGTCACAGCCGCTTGACCCCCTTGATGCGGCCGACCTTGGCGGAGCGGGTGCGTGCCCTGGCCTTCAGCGCGCCGAGGCCGCCGCGCTGGCCGCCGATGCGCAGGCCGGTTCCGGAGGACAGCCAGCCGGAGGAGATGTCCCCGGCCTTGGCGGCGCTTCCGCTCTCGGTGAGCGGGTCGTTGTCGGAGCGGCGGGCCAGCCACATCACGCCGGGCACCACGAAGGGGGCGAGCAGCAGGTCGTACAGGGCGGCCGAGAACAGCAGTCCCGGCAGGCCGACGTGGCGGGCGGCGGTGTCACCGACCAGGGCGCCCACCCCGGCGTAGAGCAGGGTGGAACCGAGGGCGGCGGCGACCACGACGGCCATGGGGCCGGACGCCGACTTCAGCCGGCCGTTCTCCGGTCTGACGAGCCCGGCGAGGTAGCCGACGACGCACAGCACGAGCGCGTACCGGCCGGCCGCGTGGTCGGCGGGCGGGGCCAGGTCGGCGAGCAGACCGGCGCCGAAGCCGACGAGGGCCCCGCCGACGTGGCCGTACACCATCGCCAGGCCGAGGACGGTGAGGAGCAGCAGGTCGGGGACGGCACCGGGCAGGTGCAGCCGGGCGAGGACGCTGACTTGGATCACCAGGGCCACGACGACCAGCGCGGCGGAGAGCAGGATCCGGTTGACACGCATGGGATTCGGCTCCTACTGCTGTTCGGCGGTGGCGGGGGCGTCGGCCGACGGGGTGACCGTGACGGTCACCGTCGGTGTCGGGACCGGTTTCGGCTTGGCCGGGAGCACGGCGTCCCGCGGGTCCTTCTTCGGCGCCTGTACGACCACGCCGACGACGTCCAGCTTGGTGAAGCTGACGTACGGGGTGACGTAGAGGGTGCGGGTCAGGCCGCCGCCGGAGGGGTCCACGCGGGAGACCACGCCGACGGGGACGCCGGGCACGAACGGCTTGTCGGCCTGCGAGCCGAAGGTGACGAGCCGGTCGCCCTTCTTCACCTCCGCCTTGCCGTTGAGCAGTTCCACGCGCAGCGGGCGGTCGCCCTGCCCGGAGGCGAAGCCCAGTTCGTCGCCCGCCTCCATGCGGGTGCCGACGGTGAAGTCGGGGTCGTTGGCGAGCAGCACGGTGGAGGTGCTGGGGCCGACGGTGGTGACCCGGCCGACCAGGCCGTCGCCGTTGAGGACGGTCATGTCCCGCTGGATGCCGTCGTCGGCGCCGGCGTCGATGGTGATGGTCCAGGAGAAGCCCTGGGCCGAGCCGATGGCGATGACCTGGGCGCCCTTGATGCCGTACTGGCCCTCGCCGGCGATCTTCAGCAGTTTGTCCAGCTGCTGGAGGCGGCTGCGGTTGCGGTCGTCGCTGCCGAGCTTGGCCTTGAGGGCCGCGTTCTGCTTCTCCAGCGCGGCGAGCCGGTCGTGCCGGCTGCCGGAGTCACGGACCGCGGAGACCGCGTCGCCGACCGGGTCGACCGCGGAGGACAACCCGTCCTCGACCGGGCCGAACAGGGTCGCGGCGGCGTGCCGGGCGCCGTCGACCGGGGAGTTCCGGCCTCCCCGGATGTCCACCGTGATCAGCGCGAACGCGATCGCGACCAGCAGGACCAGGAGCAGCCGGCTCTCTTTCGTGTCCCTCACGTGCGGCGGCCGTGCCCTTCCTCAAGTAGGAATTCCTCGGGCCCCTGGACGGCGCGTGTGTGCGGCGCGGAACCAGCAGGCCCATGCGGGGAGCTTATGCCTCTATGTCAACGATCCGCCGCACGAGAGGAGAACGTCTCGTACGGCGGAATCGGCACGTCATGTCATCTGCGCGGCTGGGCGTCCAGCACCTGCTGCAGCGCCTCGAACTCCTCGACGCACTTGCCGGAGCCGAGCGCGACGCTGTCCAGCGGGTCCTCGGCGATGTGGATCGGCATGCCGGTCTCCCGCCGCAGCCGCTCGTCGAGCCCGCGCAGCAGGGCGCCGCCGCCGGTCAGCACGATGCCCCGGTCCATGATGTCGCCGGACAGCTCCGGCGGGCACTTGTCGAGGGTCGTCTTCACCGCGTCCACGATGGCGTTGACCGGTTCCTCGATCGCCTTGCGGACCTCGGCCGCCGAGATGACGACGGTCTTCGGCAGCCCGGACACCAGGTCCCGGCCGCGCACTTCGGTGTGCTCGTCGGTGTCGAGGTCGTACGCCGAACCGATCGTGATCTTGATCTGCTCGGCCGTGCGCTCACCCAGCAGGAGGCTGTACTCCTTCTTGATGTACTGGATGATCGCGTTGTCCAGTTCGTCGCCGGCGACGCGGATGGACTGGGCGGTGACGATGCCGCCGAGCGAGATGACCGCGACCTCCGTGGTGCCGCCGCCGATGTCCACCACCATGTTGCCCGTGGCCTCGTGGACCGGCAGACCGGAGCCGATGGCGGCGGCCATGGGCTCCTCGATGATGTGCACCTGGCGGGCGCCCGCCTGGGAGGACGCCTCGATGACCGCGCGGCGCTCGACGCCCGTGATGCCGGAGGGCACGCAGACGACGACCCGCGGGCGGGCCAGGTACCGCCGCTTGTGGATCTTCAGGATGAAGTAGCGGAGCATCCGCTCGGTGATCTCGAAGTCGGCGATCACGCCGTCCTTCAGCGGGCGGACGGCCACGATGTTGCCCGGGGTCCGGCCGATCATCTTCTTCGCTTCGGCACCGACCGCGAGGATCCCACCCGTGTTGGTGTTGATCGCCACGACGGACGGTTCGTTCAGTACGATCCCGCGTCCCCTGACGTACACCAGCGTGTTGGCGGTCCCGAGGTCGACAGCCATGTCACGGCC
>NZ_BNBF01000015.1:6745-35804 GCF_014654935.1 Streptomyces capoamus | reverse complement strand
GATGAACGACATTGAGTTCCCCATCCGGATTCATCTGGCCTTCCTGCGCCCTTGAGGGCATGTCAGGTCGGCGAGGCGGGTGCTGTGACGTGAAGGCTTCCATCGTAAACGCGCCTGCACGAACACTGCGCGAGGGTCTCCGCCATTGTCACCAGATGGCGTGCCGCCCCGCTTGTGGAGACGGGCGTTCGGGGGCGCTCGTTCCCTCGATCGCCGGTACTCATGCCGACAACGCCGAGGTCCGGGGGATGTTCCCCCGAACCCTCCGGCGCGGCCGGAAACCTCAGGCGCGCCCCGGGAAGAAGATCTTCACCTCGCGCTCGGCGGACTCCTCGGAGTCGGAGGCGTGGATCAGGTTCTCGCGCACGATCACGCCGTAGTCACCGCGGATCGAACCGGGCGCGGCGGCGATCGGGTCGGTCGGGCCGGCCAGCGCGCGCACGCCCTCGATGACCCGCTCGCCCTCGACGATCATGGCCACGACCGGGCCGGAGGACATGAACTGCACCAGCGGCTCGTAGAACGGCTTGCCCTTGTGCTCGCCGTAGTGCTGCTCCAGCGTGTCCTGGTCCAGGGTGCGCAGTTCCAGCGCGGTGATCTGCCAGCCGGCCTTGCGCTCGATACGGCTGATGATCTCGCCGGTCAGGCCTCGACGGACGGCGTCGGGCTTGAGGAGGACGAGGGTGCGCTGGCTCACGAGGGGGCTCCTTACACGACGTGCGAGTGCGGTGGGACGAGGTTACAGGGCGTGTCGGGGCCCTTGTTACGCAGCGTCAGCCGTGGAGGAGGAGGACGGGGCCCCGTCGGCGGCCCTTGCCTTCGCCTCGTCCACCTTTCGCCCGAAGTGCACCGACGCCCACCACAGCGCGGCGAACACGGCCCCCATGAAGAACATGGTCGGGACGAACACCCCGGAGGCGATCAGGGCCAGCTGGAGGGCCCAGCCGAGGGCCACTCCGCCGGGACGGGTCACCATGCCGCACAGCAGCACGCACAGCAGCATGGCGGCGCCGCTGACCAGCCACACCGTGGAGGTGGACAGGCTCGGGTCCTTCATGGCGACCAGTCCGGCGAAGCCGATGACGAAGAACTCGCCGATCAGGGTCGATGCACAGAGCGTACGCATCCTCGCCTCTCAGCCCTTTCCGAGCAGCAGCCGGGCCTCGCCGACCGTGATGACCGAACCGGTGACCAGCACACCGCCGCCGGCGAACTCGCCCTCCTCCTCGGCCAGCGTGATCGCGGCCTCCAGGGCGTCCGGCAGCCGCGGCTCGACCTGCACCCGCTCGTCGCCGAACACCTCGACGGCGATCGCGGCCAGCTCGTCGGCGTCCATGGCGCGGTGGCTGGAGTTCTGCGTGACGACGACCTCGGCGAAGATCGGCTCGAAGGCCTCCAGCACCCCGCGCACGTTCTTGTCGCCGCTCGCGCCGACGACTCCGATGAGCCGGGTGAAGTCGAACGCCTCCCGCACGGCCTCGGCGGTGGCCCGCGCGCCCGCCGGGTTGTGCGCGGCGTCCAGCACGACGGTGGGCGAGCGCCGTACGACCTCCAGCCGGCCCGGGGAGGACACGGCCGCGAAGGCCTTGCGCACGGTGTCGATGTCCAGCGGCTCGGCGCGCTGCGCGCCCACGCCGAAGAACGCCTCCACCGCGGCGAGCGCGACGGCCGCGTTGTGGGCCTGGTGCCCGCCGTGCAGCGGCAGGTACACCTCGGGGTACTCGCCGCCGAGGCCGCGCAGCGTGAGCAGCTGCCCGCCGACGGCGACATGCCGGGCGACGACGCCGAACTCCAGGCCCTCGCGGGCCACGGTCGCGTCCGCCTCGACGGCCTTCTTCAGCAGCACCTGGGCCGCGTCCACCGGCTGCTGGGCCAGGATGACGGTGGCGCCCTGCTTGATGATGCCGCTCTTCTCGCCGGCGATCTCGGCGGTCGTCCCGCCGAGCCGGTCGGTGTGGTCGAGGTCGATGGGGGTCACGACGGCGACGTCGCCGTCGATCACGTTGGTGGCGTCCCAGGAGCCGCCCATGCCGACCTCGACGACGGCGACGTCCACGGGGGCGTCCGCGAAGGCCGCGTACGCCATGCCGGTGAGCACCTCGAAGAAGGACAGCCGGTACTCCTGCTGCCCGTCGATCATCTCGACGTACGGCTTGATGTCCTGGTACGTCTCGATGAACCGCTCGGCGGTGATCGGGGCGCCGTCCAGGCTGATCCGCTCGGTGATCGACTGCACGTGCGGGCTGGTGTAGCGGCCGGTGCGCAGCTCGAAGGCGCCGAGCAGGGCCTCGATCATGCGGGCGGTGGAGGTCTTGCCGTTCGTGCCCGTGATGTGGATCGAGGGGTACGACCGCTGGGGCTCGCCGAGCACGTCCATCAGCGCGGCGATCCTGGCGACCGAGGGCTCCAGCTTGGTCTCGCCCCAGCGGGTGGCCAGCTCCGCCTCGACCTCGCGCAGCGCCTTGTCGACCTCGGGGTCCTCGGGGCGCGCGGGTACGTCGGCCTGCGGCGGGCCGCCCTGGGTGCGCAGGGTGCGGCTGCCGGCCTCGATCACCGCGAGGTCGGGGTCGCGGGTGGTCTCGGCCTCGATGATCTCCTCGAAGCTGTCGAGGGGGTCGGGCTGGTCGGTGCCGGGGTTGTCGCTCACGGGGCCAGTCTACGGAGCGGGGGCCCGCGGCGCGGCGCCGGTATGGGGTGGCTTGTCTCGCCGGCCGGCCGCGGGACGCCCCGGACCGGTGGCCGCGCCCACGCGGCACGGCCGCACGGCCGCACGGCCCGCGCCCCTGAGCCGGCGAAGGCCCCCGGCGCGGACACGCACCGGGGGCCTTCGCCGCGTACGGACGCCTACGCCTGCGGCAGCTTCTCCAGCTGGGCGGTAATGCGGGCGATGTCCTCCTCCGCCTTGGCCAGGCGGGTGCGGATCTTGTCCACCACGTTCTCCGGGGCCTTCGCCAGGAACGCCTCGTTGCCCAGCTTGGCCGTGGCCTGGGCCTTCTCCTTCTCGGCCGCCGCGAGGTCCTTCGCGAGGCGCTTGCGCTCCGCGGCGACGTCGATCGTGCCGGAGAGGTCGAGGGCCACCTCGGCGCCCGCCACCGGCAGGGTCGCCGTGGCGGTGAAGGAGTCGCCCTCGGGCTGGAGCCGGAGCAGCTGGCGGATGGCCGCCTCGTGCGGGGCGAGGGCCGTGCCGTCGAGCGCCAGCCGGGCCGGGACCCGCTGGCCGGGCTGGAGGCCCTGGTCGGCGCGGAACCGGCGGACCTCGGTGATGACCGACTGGAGGGTGGAGATCTCCTGCTCGGCCGCCTGGTCACGGAAGCCGCTGTCGGCCGGCCAGTCGGCGATGACGACCGACTCGCCGCCGGTCAGGGTGGTCCAGAGGGTCTCCGTGACGAACGGGACCACCGGGTGCAGCAGCTTGAGGGTGACGTCGAGGACCTCGCCGAGGACCCGCTTGGAGACCTCGGCCGGCTCGCCGCCCGCCTGGAAGACCGTCTTGGACAGCTCGACGTACCAGTCGAAGACCTCGTCCCACGCGAAGTGGAAGAGGGCGTCGGAGAGCTTGGCGAACTGGTAGTCCTCGTAGTACGCGTCGACCTCGGCGACCACCGAGTTGAGCCGGGAGAGGATCCAGCGGTCGGTCGCCGACATCGCCGACGGATCCGGCAGCGGACCCTCGACCGTCGCGCCGTTCATCAGCGCGAAGCGGGTCGCGTTCCAGATCTTGTTGGCGAAGTTGCGCGAGCCCTGGACCCAGTCCTCGCCGATCGGCACGTCGACGCCCGGGTTGGCGCCGCGGGCCAGGGTGAAGCGCAGGGCGTCGGAGCCGTACTTGTCCATCCAGTCCAGCGGGTTGACCGCGTTGCCGAAGGACTTCGACATCTTCTTGCCGAACTGGTCGCGGACCATGCCGTGCAGGGCGATGGTGTGGAACGGCGGGGTGCCGTCCATCGCGTACAGGCCGAACATCATCATCCGGGCGACCCAGAAGAAGAGGATGTCGTAGCCGGTGACCAGGACGGAGTTCGGGTAGAACTTCGCGAGCGACTCGGTCCGCTCGGGCCAGCCCAGCGTGGAGAAGGGCCACAGGCCGGAGGAGAACCAGGTGTCGAGAACGTCGGTGTCCTGGCGCCAGCCCTCACCGGTGGGCGGCTCCTCGTCGGGGCCGACGCAGACGACCTCGCCGTTCGGGCCGTACCAGACGGGGATGCGGTGGCCCCACCACAGCTGGCGCGAGATGCACCAGTCGTGCAGGTTGTCGACCCAGTCGAAGTACCGCTTCTCCATCTCCTGCGGGTGGATCTTGACCTTGCCGTCACGGACGGCGTCGCCGGCGGCCTTGGCCAGCGGGCCGACCTTGACCCACCACTGCATGGACAGGCGCGGCTCGATGGTGGTCTTGCAGCGCGAGCAGTGGCCGACGGAGTGGACGTAGGGCCGCTTCTCGGCGACGATCCGGCCCTCGGCGCGCAGCGCGGCGACGATCGCCGAGCGGGCCTCCAGGCGGTCCATGCCCTGGAAGGGGCCGTGGACGGTGATGACGGCGTGCTCGTCCATCACGGTGATGGACGGCAGGTCGTGCCGCTGGCCGATCTCGAAGTCGTTCGGGTCGTGGGCCGGGGTGACCTTGACGGCACCGGTGCCGAACTCGGGGTCGACGTGGGTGTCGGCGACGACCGGGATGGAGCGGTCGGTGAGCGGGAGCCGGATCTGCTTGCCGACGAGGTGCCGGTAGCGCTCGTCGTCGGGGTGGACGGCGACGGCGGTGTCACCGAGCATCGTCTCGGCGCGGGTGGTGGCGACGACGATGGACTCGTCCCCGTCGCCGTAGCGCATGGAGACCAGCTCGCCGTCGTCGTCCTGGTACTCGACCTCGATGTCCGAGATCGCGGTCAGGCAGCGCGGACACCAGTTGATGATGCGCTCGGCGCGGTAGATCAGCTCGTCGTCATAGAGCTTCTTGAAGATCGTCTGGACGGCCTGGGACAGGCCCTCGTCCATCGTGAAGCGTTCGCGGGACCAGGCGACGCCGTCACCGAGGCGACGCATCTGCCCGGAGATCTGCCCGCCGGACTCGGCCTTCCACTGCCAGACCCGCTCGACGAAGGCCTCGCGGCCCAGGTCGTGCCGGGACTTGCCCTCCTTGCCCAGCTCCCTCTCGACCACGTTCTGCGTGGCGATACCGGCGTGGTCCATGCCCGGCTGCCACAGCGTCTCGTAGCCCTGCATGCGCTTGCGCCGGGTCAGGGCGTCGATGAGGGTGTGCTCGAAGGCGTGCCCGAGGTGCAAGCTGCCGGTGACGTTCGGCGGCGGGATGACGACGGTGAACGGCGGCTTGTCGCTCTTCGCGTCCGCCTCGAAGTAACCCCGCTCCACCCAGCGCTCGTACAGCGGCCCCTCTACATCGGCCGGCGCGTACTGGGTCGGCAGTTCGGAGTCGGGCGCGGGTGGCTGCTGCTGAGCGTTCTCGGTCACGGGGGTCAGTTTAGGGGCGCCTCGGCGGTGCCGTGAAACTCGTTTACCCCACGTTGTGAGGGCCCACAGGCGCGTGAAGCACTCGAACAAGCAACGGTATGTTAAAGAGATCAACATCATTGACGTGTTCAAGTCACTACCGTCCGGATCTTGGGAGTTTCACATGCGCCGTCGTCTGGCGACCACAGCAGGGTTGGCCGCATCTGGCCTCATGCTCAGCACACTCAGCGCTCACCCTGCTGCCGCCGCAGAGAAAGACTGCTCGGTTCTCGACGGCATCCACATCGTGGCCAAGGGTGGGGGGGACCAGACGTACACGAGCAGGAACTCCCTCAAGGACGTCTACCTCTGGGTGAAAGACACCGCTGCAGACGGACACCATGTGGCAGTCAGGCTGGTGACACGGAGGGCGGACGGCTCAACCCACGTGTGGAGCTGGCACCACATGTACTCGGGCCAGGACACTGAGGACAGCTGGTACACCACGGCTTCGGACCCGGGCGGCATCCGCCGGGTGTGGCACGAGGTCGCCACGTTCGAAGGCGACACAGAGATCTTCTCCTGCCTGTCCGAGGGCGAGAACAACATCGTGTAGCCGTGTCCAGGCCCCTGGGTGGCACCGGGCCGTGTCGTTTGCATGTTTGGTAACGATGCGGCCCCTGCTGGATCATCCTGTGATGCCTTCCGCAAGGATTCCGTCCGAGGAACACGCACGGGAGGAACCCCAGAGATGAGCAACAACCAGCCGGGCCCCTACGGCCAGCAGCCCCAGCAGCCGGGGCCGTACGGCCAGCCGGGGCAGCCGGGGCCGTACGGCCAGCCGGGCCCTTACGGCCAGCAGCCGCAGGCTCCGCAGCCCGGTTACGGCTACCCCCAGCAGGCCCCGCCGCCGGCGCAGCCGGGGTACGGCTACCCGCAGCAGGGCGTGCCCCAGCAGCCCGGCCCGTACGGCCAGCAGCCGTACGGCGTGCCGCAGGCTCCGCAGCCGGGCGGGGGCAAGAAGAAGACGGGTCTGATCATCGGCGCGGTGGCCGTGGTGGCCGCCGTGGCGGTGGGCGCGTACTTCGCGTTCAGCGGGGGGAGCGGCAGCGGTATCAGGGACGACGGGCCGCACAAGCTGGTCGCACAAAGCTCGGTGGTAAATGGAACCTACAAGAAGTCCAAGGACTCGGGGTCGGACAGTGACATCAGCGACTCCGACCGCTCGGACTTCGAGAAGTGGGGCGTGAAGAACCCCACCGAGGTGAGCGCCGGATACGAGGCCGGCACGGGGCTGAGCAAGAAGGGGCTCTCCTTCAGTGGCGTCTACGGCACCGTCGATGACCCCGAGGCGGTCGTCGACGCCATGTTCGCCAAGGCCAAGTCTGAGGCCACGAAGAGCCAGACCGGTTCCGGCACCAAGGGCAAGCTGGTCGGCAGCCCGGAGACCGTCCATCCGTCGGGCTTTTCCAACGGCATCATGAAGTGCCAAATTGCCCAGATCGACAGCAGTAGCTCGTCGGCCTCGGAGTCGGGGGTCCCGGAGACCATCAAGATGCCGGTCTGCATCTGGGCCGACCACAGCACGGTTGCCTTCGTCTCGGCGTACAGCGTCGCATCCATCGCGTCGGGCAACGGCGGCTCCGTCGAGGACCTGGGAGACCTCGCCACCAAACTCCGCAACGACGTGCGCGTCAAGGCTTGACGCACCTGCGCGGCTCCTGCGTGAAGGCGGCTCGAAAGATCGAGTCGCCTTCACTGGTGTCAGCGCCCTCTCACTCGGAGAGCCGCGGCGACGTGTCGCTGCTGTCAGGCTCGCTTGCAGGCGGGATCGGACACCTCGCTCTTCACCCCGACCTTTGCCAGCTGGAGGAGGCAGGCGGGGTTGGCCATCTTGAAAAGACCCGTGTCGAGGGCCGCGTAGTCGCACGCCGCCTTCACCTTCGGACCGGCGAAGTAACCATGGTTGGCGACGTAACTGGTGCAAGCGCTTTGCGTGGCACTCGCCGGGGAGGCTACGAGGATCGGCAGAGTCCCTGCCACCACCGCCACACCCGCCGCGGCTGCCATGCGTTTCGCCCACTGGACAGTCATTCGGAATCCTCCCGTATCGCACAGCCAGGCATTGGTCCATACGCCTGACTCGGTCGGGCCGATCCGATCATGGAAACAAGTTGGACTCCAGACACCGATGGAACAATGGCTCGATCCGCTCACGTCTGGTCCGACACGCCGAAGGGCAGGCATCCGATGCGGGATGCCTGCCCTTCGGCGTCGAGAGGCTCAAGCCGTCTTCTGCTCCCCCGACCCCCGCCCGCGGGCGTCCCTCGGGATCAGGGTCGGGTTGACGTTGGAGAGGACCACGTCGGCGGTGATGACCACGCGGGCGACGTCCTTGCGGGACGGGACCTCGTACATCACGCCCTGGAGGACCTCCTCCATGATGGCGCGCAGGCCGCGGGCGCCGGTCTGGCGCAGGATGGCCTGGTCGGCGATGGCCTCCAGCGCCTCACGCTCGAAGTCCAGCTCCACGCCGTCGAGTTCGAACAGGCGCTGGTACTGCTTGACCAGGGCGTTGCGGGGCTCGACCAGGATCTTCAGCAGCGCCTCGCGGTCGAGGTTGTGCACGCTGGTGATGACCGGGAGGCGGCCGATGAACTCGGGGATCATGCCGAACTTGACCAGGTCCTCCGGCATGACGTCCTCGAAGACGTCCTTGGCCTCCAGCTCGCGCTTGGACAGGATCGTCGCGCCGAAGCCGATGCCCTTGGCGCCGGCCCGAGCCTCGATGATCTTCTCCAGGCCCGCGAAGGCACCGCCCACGATGAACAGGACGTTCGTCGTGTCGATCTGGATGAACTCCTGGTGGGGGTGCTTGCGGCCACCCTGCGGCGGGACCGAGGCCGTGGTCCCCTCGAGGATCTTCAGCAGGGCCTGCTGGACACCCTCGCCCGAGACGTCACGGGTGATCGACGGGTTCTCGCTCTTGCGGGCGACCTTGTCGATCTCGTCGATGTAGATGATCCCGGTCTCGGCCTTCTTGACGTCGTAGTCCGCCGCCTGGATCAGCTTCAGCAGGATGTTCTCGACGTCCTCGCCGACGTACCCCGCCTCGGTCAGCGCCGTGGCGTCGGCGATCGCGAACGGGACGTTCAGCATCCGCGCGAGCGTCTGCGCGAGGAGCGTCTTGCCGGAGCCCGTGGGGCCGAGCAGCAGGATGTTGGACTTCGCCAGCTCGATGGCGTCGTCACGGCCGCTCGCGCCGCCGTTCTCGCCCGCCTGGACCCGCTTGTAGTGGTTGTACACCGCGACGGAGAGCGCCTTCTTGGCGGCCTCCTGGCCGACCACGTAGCCCTCGAGGAACTCGTAGATCTCGCGCGGCTTGGGCAGTTCCTCCCAGCGCACCTCGCTGGTCTCCGCGAGCTCTTCCTCGATGATCTCGTTGCAGAGATCGATGCACTCGTCGCAGATGTACACACCGGGCCCTGCGATGAGCTTCTTGACCTGCTTCTGGCTCTTGCCGCAGAACGAGCACTTGAGCAGATCGCCGCCGTCACCGATGCGTGCCACGGTGTGCTTCCCCTTCGCCTGGGAGACGCCTGGACGCTATGAGTCCAGCGGCTCCTGGTGCTGCCTTATGTCCGACGGTACCTTGCCGGGCCCGGTGTTCGGGCCCCCCTTGGCAGGGTTCACTTTGATGTGCGCCACGCCAAGAGGGACCGGAAGCGGGCGGAGCCGCTGTCAGCGGACCGCGCTGTTGTTCAGCTTGCGGGTGGAGATGATCTGGTCGACGAGGCCGTACTCCAACGCCTCCTCGGCCGTGAGGATCTTGTCGCGCTCGATGTCCTCGCGGACCTTCTCGAGCGGCCGGTTCGAGTGCTTGGCCAGCATGTTCTCCAGCTGCTCACGCATCCGGGTGAACTCGTTGGCGATGATCTCCAGGTCGGAGAGCTGGCCGCGGCCGGTGGAGCCCGCCGGCTGGTGGATCAGCACGCGGGAGTTCGGCAGCGCCATGCGCTTGCCGGGGGTTCCGGCGGCGAGCAGGATGGCCGCGGCGGAGGCCGCCTGACCCATGCAGACCGTCTGGATGTCGGGCTTCACGAACTGCATCGTGTCGTAGATCGCCGTCAGGGCGGTCATGTCGCCACCGGGGCTGTTGATGTAGATCGAGATGTCCCGGTCGGGGTCCATCGACTCCAGGCACAGCAGCTGCGCCATGACGTCGTTGGCGGAGGCGTCGTCGATCTGGACGCCCAGGAAGATCACGCGCTCCTCGAAGAGCTTCGCGTACGGGTCGTACTCGCGGATGCCCTGGGAGGTGCGCTCGACGAAGCGCGGGATGACGTAGCGGCTGTCGGGGCGGGGCCCTTCGTACATGCCGCTGGCGGCGCCGGGGAAGTTGCTCATGGGGTTCACCGTCCTGGTGGCGTTCGGGGGGCTGGTGTCTTCGCGGTGCGTGGCGTGGCCGGGCCGGTCAGGCACCGGTGCCGCCGCCTCCCGGAACACCCGAGGCGTGCGTGATGATCTCGTCAATGAGACCGTACTCCTTGGCCTCCTCCGGGGTGAACCAGCGGTCGCGGTCGCCGTCGCGGATGATCGTCTCGACCGTCTGGCCCGAGTGCAGGGCGGTCAGCTCGGACATGCGCTTCTTCGTACGCATCAGGTACTCGGCCTGGATCTTGATGTCCGAGACCGTACCGCCGAGGCCCGCGGAGCCCTGGTGCATCATGATGTCCGCGTGCGGCAGCGCGAAGCGCTTGCCGGCCGCGCCGCCGGTCAGCAGGAACTGGCCCATGGAGGCGGCCATGCCCATGGCGATCGTCACCACGTCGTTCGGGATGTACTGCATGGTGTCGTAGATCGCCATGCCGGCCGTGACCGAGCCGCCCGGGCTGTTGATGTAGAGGTAGATGTCCTTGTCCGGGTCCGCGGCAAGGAGCAGCAGCTGCGCGGTGATCTTGTTCGCGATGTCGTCGTCAACCTGCTGGCCGAGGAAGATGATCCGCTCGTTGAGCAGCCGGTTGTAGACCTGGTCGCCGAGGCCACCACCGATCGAAGGCTCGCCGGCGGCTGAGGGCATCAGATTCGTCACGTATCCACCTGCTCGTCTTACGACGGCGCCGGGCCGTCTCAGTTCTGCTTGTTCTGCCTTTCATGGACCCTAACGCGAGGGTCCCTTCGGGGAATCCCGGTAATGGGGGTGTTCGCCGGGGGCGTAGCGGCTCCGGCGGGGCCGGGGCGCCTTGCCGCCGCTCGCCGCGGGGCGCGTCGGCGGCCGCGGGTGTCCGGGGGTCGCCCGCGCGGCTCCCCGCGCCCCAGGGGCCGGCTGCCGGGCCCGGTACGACGAGCGGGCCCCGGGGACAGTCCCCGGGGCCCGCTGTACGTGCCTACAGGCGCCGCAGGGCCGCTCAGCCCTCGGCGTTCTCCTCGGACGCCTCGGAGGCCTCCGACGCCTCGGCGGCCTCGGTCTCCTCCTCGTCGTCCAGGTCGACGGTCTCGCCGTTGGTGTCCTTCACCGTGGCGGCCTCGACCACGACGGCCAGGGCCTTGCCACGGGCGACCTCGCCGACCAGGAGCGGCACCTGGCCGCCCTCGACGACGGCCTGGGCGAACTGGTCGGGGGACATGCCGGAGGAGGCCGCACGCCGCATGAGGTGCTCGGTGAGCTCCTCCTGGTTGACGTTGAGGTTCTCCTTCTTGACCAGCTCGTCGAGGACGAACTGGGTCTTGATGCCCTTGACCGCGGCCTCGCGGGTCTCGGTCTCGAACTCCTCGGCGGTCTTGCCCTGGATCTCCAGGTACTTGTCGAGGGTCAGACCCATCTGGCCGAGCTGGTGGTGCTCCAGGTTGTGCTTGCGGGTGTTGATCTCGTCCTCGAGCAGCTTCTCGGGGACCGGGACCTCGACCAGCTCGAGCAGCTTCTCCAGGACGCGCTCCTGGGCCTGGGTGGCCTGGTCGAACTGCTTCATGTTCGCGAGGCGCTTGCGGCTGTCGGCCTTGAGCTCCTCGAGGGTGTCGAACTCGGAGGCGAGCTGCGCGAACTCGTCGTCCAGCTCGGGCAGTTCGCGGGCGGCGACCTGGGTGACCTTGACGGTGACCTCGGCCTCCTTGCCCGCGGCGGAGCCGCCCTTCAGCTCGGAGGTGAAGGTGGCCTCCTCACCGGCGGACAGGCCCTTCACGGCGTCGTCGATGCCGTCCAGCAGCTCACCGGAGCCGATGGTGTACGAGACACCGTTGGCGATGCCGTCCTCGAGCACCTCGCCGTCGACCTTGGCCTCCAGGTCGATGGTGACGACGTCGCCGTCCTCGGCGGCACGCTCGACGGGAGAGGTGGACGCGAAGCGCTCACGCAGCTGCTCCACGGACTTCTCGACGTCCTCGTCCGTCACCTCGACGGCGTCGACCTCGACCTCGATGCCGGAGTAGTCCGGGATCTCGAGGGCCGGGCGGACGTCGACCTCGGCGGTGAAGTTCAGCGTCTCGCCGTCCTTCAGCTCGGTGATGTCGACGTCGGGCTGGCCCAGCGGGCTCAGCTCGGCCTCGTTGACCGCCTCGGTGTAGAACTTCGGCAGCGCGTCGTTGACGGCCTCCTCCAGCACCGCACCGCGGCCGAACCGCTGGTCGATCACGCGGGCGGGGATCTTGCCCTTACGGAAGCCCTTCACCGTGACCTGCTGGTTGATCTTCTTGTACGCCGCGTCGAGGCTGTCCTTGAGCTCCTCGAAGGGCACCTCGACAGTGAGCCGAACCCGGGTCGGGTTCAGGGTCTCCACGGCGCTCTTCACGGTTCGGTCTCCTTGTGGCTGACTTCTCGGGTTCTGCCGGAGCCTGACGGGCCCGGCGGATTTCGCCGCCCGGAGGAGTTCGGGCCGTGAGGGCCGGGACACACGGGCGCGCAGCTTGCATAGTAACCGCAGCCGGTCAGCGCCCCAAAAGACGATCATCACGACGTCGTGAGCCGGTGGTCGGGGTGGCGGGATTTGAACCCACGGCCTTCCGCTCCCAAAGCGGACGCGCTACCAAGCTGCGCCACACCCCGTCTGGTGCGACACGTAGGGTACATGCCCCGGCCCGATCCGTCGGCCGCATTCTCCGGGCCGTGACGCGTGCTGCCGGCGTGACGCCGTTCGTTGGCCTCCGCGGCGGGCGACCCGCTACGATGCCTCCAGTGCCGCGGTCACCGACCTGCGGCGCAGTGGTGCGGGCGTAGCTCAATGGTAGAGCCCTAGTCTTCCAAACTAGCTACGCGGGTTCGATTCCCGTCGCCCGCTCTGTGTGCCAAGGCCCAGGTGAGAGGTTGGATTCCTCTCCCTGGGCCTTCGGCCGTTCCGGGGGCCGCTCAGGTGGAGACAGGAGTGCTGGACAGGGCGGTTCGCAGCGCGAAGACGCCGAGCAAGCCGCCTGCCGTGAACCGCTGGGCGGTCATGGCGCGGGGCCGTGCGGCCAGACACGCCGACACCCGCGCTGCGCCGAGCACGATCAGAGCGTTCACGGAGAGCCCCACGATGATCTGCACACCACCGAGCTGGAGCAGTTGCCCCCGGGCCGGACCTGCCTGCGGGTCCAGGAACTGGGGCAGGAGGGCGGCATACAGCAGAGCGATCTTGGGGTTGAGCAGGTTGGTCAGCAGCCCCATGGAGAACAGGCGGGCGTCGGAGACCGGAGGCAGGTCCTGGGCCGGGGCGAAGGGCGAGCGGCCGCCGGGCTTGAGCATGCCCCAGGCGAGGTAGGCCAGATAGGCAGCCCCGACAAGCTTGACCACCACAAAGGCCACCGGCACGGCGGCGAACAACGCGGAAAGGCCCGCAGCTGCGGCCAGCAAATAGCACACGAATCCCACGGCGGTCCCGCTCAGGCTCACCACGCCCGCCCTGCGGCCTTGAGTAATGGCGCGAGAGGCGAGGTGGATCATGTTCGGTCCCGGAGTCAGGGCCATGCCCAGTTCGACCAGGGCCACTCCTCCGACTGCGGTCAGAGTGATCACCGGTCAACCTCCTGGTCGTTCGCCGGGTACCCGATACGGAACTGGGTCGCCCAGTTGCGACGGACGGCTACGACGCATCAGCAGCGCCTGTCTCGCCTTCTGCAGAGTACGGCCTTGCCGCTCGGCATCTTCATGCGCCCCGGTCACAGGTCGTGGACGTCGACGCTGTAGACGGCGCGTGTGCCGTAGGGGACGTAGAGGGCGTCGCCGGACAGGACGGGGGCCGCCGCGGTTTCGGAGCCGCTGTTGTCGCCGTCGTCGCGGCCGGGGAGCGTGCCGGTGACCTGGCCGGTGCGCAGGTCGAGGGCGGCCAGCCGGCCGGTGGGCGAGGCCAGGTAGAGCCGGGTGGCGGAGGCGGTGGGCGGGCCGGGCTGCTCGACGGTGGAGTTGCTCTGCCACCGCTCGCGGCCGGTCAGCGGGTCGATCGCACGGACGCTGCCGCTGGTCAGGGTGAGGTAGACGGTGCCGCGGACGAGGTGGGCGCCGGAGGCGTTGCGCGGGGTGTCCAGCCGTACGGTCGTCAGGATGTGCGACGAGGCGTTGACCAGGGTCAGGCCGGTGAGCTTGTCCGTGAGCGGGTCGGTGCCCAGCACGAGGTGGCCGCGGGTCTGGCCGTACAGGTACTGCGCGCCCTGCACGGTGACCTTCCAGCGGCTGCGGCCGGTGGCCGGGTCGAGCTGGGCGAGCGTGGTGTGCGTGCGGCCTGCGGTGCCCTCGTCGAGGTGCCGGCAGGTCAGGTACGGCTGTCCGCCGGCGCCGCTCAGCTCGCAGTCGCCGCTGCTGGCGGTGAGGCTCTCGGGCAGCCGGTGGCGCCAGCGGACCCGGCCGTGCGCGGCGTCGAGGAGCGCGTAGGAGTCGGAGGCGTTGCCCACGGTGGTGATGACGCCGTCCGGGGTGGCGACGGCCCCCGCGGTGTCGGGCCCGATGCCGTCGGTGTTGGTGGAGACGACCGTCCGCCAGACCTGTTCGCCGGTGTCCGGATCCAGGGCCTGCACGGTGTACGTGGTCCGGCCCTGCGTCTCCTCGCTGCGTGTCTTGGTGTCGTGGTCGTCCGCGCCGTAGACGTAGACGGCGCCGGGACGGGTGCCGATGATCATGCCGCCGCCGCTGCTCCTCACCTCGGACGGGGTGGGGTCCATCGGCTTGGCCCAGACGTTGCGGCCGTCGGCCAGGGAGAACCGGGCGGCCATGATGCTGTCGCCGGCGCACAGCAGCGCCTTGTCCGCGAGGACGCAGCGGCTGAAGGGTCCGCTCGGGCCCACCGTGTCGGGGTTCCCGCCGGTGGGGTCCACGGCCTGCCGGTGCCAGGCGTGCCAGCCGGCCGGCAGCTGGTGCGGCTCGCTGCCGCCGGCGCGGGCGAGGACGGTGGTGGTGGCGGCCACGGCGGCCAGTACGGCGGTGGCGGCCACGGCGGCGGCCCACCGGCGCCGTCGGCGGGGCGGAGCCGCCGGCGCGGTGCCGGGCCGCCCGGTGTCCGGCCGCCCGGTGCCGGGGCGCGGCTCCGGCAGCCGGCCCTCGCGGAGCAGGTGCAGGAGCTCGTCGGGGCCGGGACGGGACTTGGGGTGTTTCTCCAGGCACAGGCGGACGAAGGGGAGCAGGTCCTCGGGGACGCCGGCCAGCTCGGGGACGCCGTCGACGACGCGCGTCGCGGTCTCCCAGGGGCTCGGGCTGTCGAAGGGGCCCCGCCGGGTGGCGGCGTACACGAGGACGGCGCCGAGGGAGAAGATGTCGGTGGCCGGGCCGACCTCGTGCGGCGAGGCGAACTGCTCGGGGGACATGAAGGGCGGGGTGCCCATCACGCGGCCGGTCTGGGTGAGGGCGTCCATGGCGGCGGCCTCGGCGGCGCGGGAGATGCCGAAGTCGATGACCCGGGGGCCGTCGTCGGCGAGCATGACGTTGGCCGGTTTCAGGTCCCGGTGGACGACTCCGGCGCGGTGGATGTCGCGCAGCGCCTCGGCCAGGCCGGCGGCGAGGTCGCGCAGCCGGCCGGGCGGGAGCGGGCCGTGCCGGCGGACGTGGGTGCCGAGGTCCTCGCCGGGGATGTAGAGGGTGGCCATCCAGGGGCGCGGCGCGTCGGCGTCCGCGTCCACCACGGGGGCCGTGAAGGCGCCGCTGACCTGGCGGGCCGCGGCCAGCTCGCGGCGGAACCGGGCGCGGAACTCGTCGTCGTCGGCGTACTGGCCGTGGACGACCTTCACGGCGAGCCGGCGGCCGGAGGCGGAGCGGGCGAGGTAGACCACGCCCATGCCGCCGCTGCCGAGGCGGTCCTCGATCCGGTAGCCGCCGACCTCCGCCGGGTCCGAGTCGCGCAGCGCCATTCCCGTACGTACCCCCGTTGTTGCAGCTGTTCAGCCCGCCCGGGCCGCCGGGGCACCGGGACCGCCGGTCCGCGGCGGCGCGGCACCGGCCCCGGACCCTGCCCCTGCTCCGGCCGGCGGGCCGTAGGTTCGGCGCCGGCTCCCCTCCGGGTCAGAACCTGATCGAGTTGATGGACTCCGCTATCGAGTTCAGAAAGCGGTTGATCGATGGTGCCATGCCGGTCGAGGCCAGGAAGAAGCCGAAGAGGATGGCGACGATGGCGGGGCCGGCTTTGATGTTCCCCCCTCGGATCAACACCACCAGGATGATCGCCAACAGCAGCACCACAGACAGTGAAATGGCCACAACTGATCACACGCCCTCGGTCGGTCCGCTCTCCCGGCCCGGAGGTACGGCCCGCGCACCCCCGCCAGAACCATCGTGCCACCAACCCGCCCGCCCTATGCGGCCCATGACACAACGTCGACGGCCGGGCCCGGTACGGGCGATGCGCCGCACGGCAATTCGAGCGGGGTCGCGCGGTGGACTCACCAAGGAATTGCGCGAGTTCGTTTCGCTGCCCACACATCATGCGCGCAGGTAATTCGAATTGATGACACACAGACGAGGTATGCCCTAATTAGTCAGGATGAATCGGTACATCAGGGGTGAACTGACGACCCGTGTGTGCCCGCCATCACGCCGACGGGACAGGCACGTTCGGGAAATAAGGGGGTACCCGGAGGGGATAACCAGGAATGACTGCGGGAGTTTTACGAAATCCCGCGGACGACGCTAGGGTGCCTGAGATGTTTGAAGCCGCCTCGTCCCCCGGCCAGAACCGCAGACCACTCCCCCCGGCACAGCAGCCGGCGGACGGGGTGCCCGGTCCGCGTACCCCGGCGAGCGTGCGGGAACCGCGACCGAAGGCGGACAGACCCGGCAAACAGCGCGACTCCTTCTTCGACAACGCCAAGTACCTGGCCATCGTGCTGGTCGCGATGGGGCACTCGTGGGAGCCGCTGAAGGGCGACAGCCGCATCCTGGAGGGCGTCTACACGGTGGTGTACGCCTTCCACATGCCGGCGTTCATCATCATCTCCGGCTTCTTCTCGCGCAGCTTCGACATGCGGCCGGACCGGCTCAAGCGGCTGATCACCGGTGTCGCCGTGCCGTACGTCCTGTTCGAGACGGCGTACCCGCTGTTCAAGAACGCCGTCACCGGTGCGCACGAGGAGATCAGCCTCCTCGACCCCTGGTACCTCACCTGGTTCCTGGTCGCCCTGTTCGTCTGGCGGCTGACCACCCCCGTCTGGAAGCTGGTGCGCTGGCCGCTGCCGGTGGCCCTCGGCGTCGCCATGCTGGCGACCGTCAGCCCCAGCATCGGTGACGACCTCGACCTGCAGCGGGTCCTGCAGTTCCTGCCGTACTTCGTGCTCGGCCTGTGCATGAGGCCCGAGCACTTCCACCTGGTGCGCCGGCGCTGGGTGCGGGTCGTGTCGGTGCCGGTGTTCGCGACGGCGCTGGCGGTCGGCTGGTGGGCGGTGCCGCGCATGAACACCGCGTGGTTCTACCACCGGGACTCGGCACAGGAGCTGGGCGCGCCGTGGTGGTGCGGCCCCGTGATGACGCTCGCGATGATGGGCTGCTCGCTGGTGCTGACGGCCTGCTTCTTCGCCTGGGTGCCGCGCCGGCGGATGTGGTTCACGGCGCTCGGCGCGGGCACGCTCTACGGCTACCTGCTGCACGGCTTCCTGGTGAAGTTCGCTGACTACCGCGGGTGGTTCGAGCACCCGTGGCTGCACCGGCCGCTCGGCGAGATCCTGGTGACCCTGCTGGCGGGGGCCGTCGTCACCGTGCTGTGCACCGCCCTGGTGCGGCGCGTGTTCCGGTTCGCGATGGAGCCGCGGATGGAGTGGGCGTTCCGGCAGGACGCGGCCGTACTGGCCCGCGAGCGGCAGAAGCCCCGGGAGACGGCCGGGGTCTAGCGGGTCCGCTCAGGCCTTTGCCGCCAGGCCGAGGAGTGCGCGCATACGGGCGTACTTCTCGGTCAGCCGTCTCCGGGTCGGCCCGTCCAGGACGGCGAGGCGCTCCGGGTCGGCGTTGTGCGCGAGGTCGGCCTCCTTCACCAGCCGGGCGCCCGGGGTGGCGAGGATCCGGCGCGCGTACGCCTCCGGTTGCTCGCCGGGGCGCTTGGTGAGGGCGTCCACGATGGCCCTGGTGCGCGGGGTCAGGGCGGTGGCGGCCAGCCGGTCGCGGGTGAGGACACCGTCCTCCACGGAGTCGTGCAGCCAGGCCGCCGCGATCTGTTCGGCGTCACCGCCACGGGCGCGGACACCTTCCGCGACGGCGGCGAGGTGTTCGGCGTACGGCCGCCCCGCCTTGTCGGTCCGGCCCTCGTGGACGGTGCGGGCGAGGGCCTCCACCTCGGGGAGCGTGAGAGGGGTCATGCGGTCGGTGCCTCCTCCAATGGGCCGGGAAATCCCCGGAACGCGTGTGCCGCCCGCGCCCGGCGCCGGTACGACACCTCAGCGCGGGCTGGACGGGGGCTGGCGGCAGATCAGCAGGAGGGCCCGGTCGTCGTTGACGTCCTTGGCCACCGCCTCGATGAGGTGCCAGGCGGCGCCGTGGAAACCGCCGGACACGTAGCGGTCGGCCTCGCCGGTGAGGCGGTCGATGCCCTCGACGATGTCCCGGTCGGAGGTCTCCACCAGGCCGTCCGTGAAGAGCATCAGGACGTCGCCGGGGCGCAGCGAGCCCTTGACGGGGTCGAACTGGGCGCCGTCGTACACCCCGAGCAGCGGGCCCTCGGCGGCCTTCTCCTCCCAGCGTCCGCTGCCCGCGCTCAGCTGGAGCCCCGGCGGATGGCCCGCGGAGTACAGCTCGTAGTCACCGGAGTCCAGGTCCAGGACCAGGTGGATGGAGGTGGCGAAGCCCTCCTCCCAGTCCTGGCGCAGCAGGTAGCCGTTCGCGGCGGGGAGGAAGGCGTGCGGGGGCAGGGAGCCCAGCAGGCCGCCGAAGGCACCCGAGAGCAGCAGGGCCCGGGAACCGGCGTCCATGCCCTTGCCGGACACGTCCGTGAGGACGACCTCCAGCGTGCGGCCGCCGTTGGTGCGGGCCGCGACCACGAAGTCCCCGGAGAAGGACTGGCCGCCCGCCGGACGCAGCGCCATCTCGTGGTGCCAGCCCTGCGGCAGCTTCGGCAGCTTGCTCTGCACCCGGATCCGCTCGCGCAGGTCGAACAGCATGGTGCCGCCGCGCCGCCAGGGCACACCGACCCGGCTGCGGAACTGCGCGGTCAGCAGCCCGAAGAAGCCGCACGCGGCGACCACCAGGACGATGCCCGGGGTGACCCGGGAGGGGCCCTCGGTGTAGGGGCCGAGCCGTACCGACTCCACGATCAGCGCGGTGGCCGCCGCCGCGTACAGCCCGAGCAGGCTCGCCGGGCGCAGCAGCAGACCGCCGGCGACGATCGGCAGGACCAGGGTGGCCGGGGAGCACCACACGGAGTCCAGGAGGGTCATGGCCGCGAGGACCGGGACGGTCAGCAGCAGTCCGGCGAAGGCGATCCAGTCCGAGCCGTCCCCGCGGAAATAGTCCACGGCGCTCCGGCGCAGCCCGACGCGGACCCGGTGCCACTGCTTCTTCCACCGGGCCGTGAACGTCTCGGCCTTCGCGCGCCGCTGTCGTCCTGCTGCCATTAGTCCGGGACCCTATCCAGCGGACCGGCCGCTTGGCACGGGAGGTCCCACTTGTCCCCCGTGCGAGATTCCGGTTCGCGTGCGCGCGGGGGGCCCGGGCCGGGACAAATTCAGTGGCTGGTCCCGCTTCGTCCTGATAGGCATGGCCCATGGGGACTGACCACACGACCGAGTTGAAGCCGCTGCGCCCGGAGGATTTCGACCGGTGGTGGGACCATCTGGTCCGGGCCTTCGGCGGCGGTCCGGCCTCGGCCGAGGAGCGCGCACTGGACCGGTCGTTGACCGAGTTCGACCGGGCCCTGGGGGTCTGGGACGGGGACACGCTCGTCGGTACGGCCGGGGCCTTCAGCTTTCGGATGACCGTACCGGGCGGGGCGCCGGTGCCCACGGCCGGGGTGTCGATGGTCAGCGTGGCCGCGACGCACCGGCGGCGCGGGGTGCTGACGACGATGATGCGACGGCTGCTGGACGACGCGCACGCCAAGGGCGAGCCGCTGGCCGCGCTGTTCGCCTCGGAACCCGCGATCTACGGCCGTTTCGGCTTCGGCACGGCGGCCCTCCAGCTCAGCGCCGAGATCGACACCGCCAGGGTCACCCTGGCGCTGCCGGAGGGCACCGAGCGGGTGCGGGTGCGCTACGCGCCGCCCGCCGACGTCCTCGCGGAGTGCGAGGCGGTGTACGCGGCCCTGGTGCCCCGGCGCCCGGGCATGCTGGCCCGGCGGCCCGGCTGGGAGCGGACCGCGCTGCTCGACCCGGAGAGCGAGCGGGAGGGCGCGTCGGCGCTGCAGTGCGTGGTCGCCGAGCGGGACGGCGAGGTCACCGGGTACGCGCGTTTCCGCACCAAGATGGGCTGGGGGCCGAGCGGTCACGACGGCACGGTGTCCGTGGAGGACCTGGCCGCGCTCGATCCGGTGAGCGGGGCCGCGCTGTGGCGCTTCCTGTTCGGCATCGACCTGATGACCACGCTGAAGGTGCGGGGCCGGCCGGTCGACGACGCCTGGCAGCACCTGGTCTCCGACCTTCGCCGCTGCCTGCTGCAGGTACGGGACTCCGGGCACGTGCGCCTGGTGGAGGTGGGGGCGGCCCTGTCGGCCCGTACGTACCTCGCGCCCGTCGACGTCGTGTTCGAGGTCGAGGACGCCTTCTGCCCCTGGAACGCGGGGCGGTGGCGGCTGACGGGTGACGCGAAGGGCGCGTCCTGCGAGCGTACGGCCGACGCGGCCGACCTCGCCCTGTCGGTACGGGAGTTGGGGGCGGCCTGCCTGGGCGGGGTGAGCCTGCTGTCGCTGGCGGCGGCCGGGCGGGTGCGGGAGCTCAGGCCGGGGGCGCTGGCGGAGGCGTCGGTGGGCTTCGGCTCACCCGTGGCCCCGTGGTTCCCGCACGGGTTCTAGACCGTCCGTACGACGGGTTCCGGATCAGTGCCGCTGGCAGCCGGGGCACCAGAAGAGGTTGCGGGCGGCGAGGCCGGCCGTGCGGATCCCGCTGCCGCAGACGTGGCAGGGCAGGGTGGCGCGGCGGTAGACGTAGACCTCGCCGCCGTGGTCGTCCACGCGGGGCGGGCGGCCCATCGCCTCCGGGGTGTGCTCCGGGCGGACGGTGTCGATCCGGTTGTTCCGCACGCCCTCCCGCATGAGGCCCACCAGGTCGGCCCAGATCGCCTCCCACTCGGCCGGGGTGATGTCCCGGCCGGCCCGGTAGGGATCGATGCCGTGCCGGAAGAGGACTTCGGCGCGGTAGACGTTGCCGACGCCGGCCACGGTCTTCTGGTCCATGAGCAGCGCGGCGATCGTCGTACGGCTGCGGGAGATCCTCCGGTACGCCGTGGCCGGGTCGGCGTCCGCGCGGAGCGGGTCGGGGCCGAGGCGGTCGTGGACCGCCTGCTTCTCGGCGTCCGTGATCAGGGCACAGGTGGTGGGTCCGCGCAGGTCGACGTACGAGCTGCCGGTCGCGAGCCGCAGCCGGACGGTGTCGGTGGGCGGGGGCGCCGGGGCGTCGCCGAAGCCGACCTTGCCGAAGAGGCCGAGGTGGATGTGGATCCAGTCGGCGTCCCGGAAGCCCAGGAAGAGGTGCTTGCCGTGGGCTTCGGTGGCGGTCAGCTCGGTACGGTCCAGGAGCGCCGCGGCGTCGGAGAACTTGCCCTGGGGGCTGGTGACGCGGGGGGCCGTGCCGAGGAAGCGCTCGGCGTAGTCCTGGGCCAGCCGGTGGATCGTGTGCCCTTCCGGCACGGCGGGAGTGTCCTTTCGGTGCTCTGCCCGGCCGCCCTTGGCCTCCCGGCCGGCCGGGAGGTGCCCGGGCGGGCGGCGTCGTCCGCCGCCCGTCCCGGGTGAGCGGGCCGGCGGGGGGCTACTGCTGGGGGTGGTGCGGCGGGATCGGGGGGAGGTCGCCCGTGGTCTCGTACGCCGAGAGCATGTCGATGCGGCGGATGTGGCGCTCGTCGCCGGAGAACGGGGTGTTCAGGAAGATCTCGACGAACTTGGTCGCCTCCTCCGTGCTGTGCATCCGCGCACCCACGGCCACCACGTTGGCGTCGTTGTGCTGGCGCCCGAGCGCCGCCGTCTCCTCGCTCCAGGCCAGCGCCGCGCGCACGCCCTTCACCTTGTTCGCGGCGATCTGCTCACCGTTGCCGGAGCCGCCGATCACGATGCCGAGGGCGTCCGGGTCCGCGGCCGTCCGCTCCGCGGCGCGGAGGCAGAAGGGCGGGTAGTCGTCCTGAGCGTCGTAGATGTGCGGCCCGCAGTCCACGGGCTCGTGGCCGGCGGCCTTCAGCCACTCGGCGAGGTGGTTCTTGAGTTCGTAGCCCGCATGGTCGGAGCCGAGATACACGCGCATGCCACGAGTGTGACACGCCCCTTTCCGGGCAGCAGCCCCGGGTGCCGGCGGATGATCCGCGGGAAACCTGTGAGCCAGGCCATAGATCCTCAAGGAAACCTCAAGTAACAATCCGGATTCAGAGGTTCCCGAATTCGTTCACCTCGGATTCACTGGACCGACTCGTACACCGCTCGTACGGGCAGCTTCACCTGGCGCAAAGGAAATCCGTCCATGACCCCTGGTTCGGGCCTCCAAGCAGGACTGAAAAACCGCCATCTGTCGATGATCGCGATCGGTGGTGTCATCGGAGCCGGCCTCTTCGTCGGCTCCAGTACCGGTATCGCCACCGCAGGGCCGGGCATCCTCCTGTCCTACGCCCTCGTCGGCACGCTCGTCGTCCTCGTGATGCGCATGCTCGGCGAGATGTCGGCGGCCAACCCGACCTCCGGCTCCTTCTCCGCGCACGCCGACCGTGCGCTGGGCCGCTGGGCCGGGTTCTCCATCGGCTGGCTGTACTGGTTCTTCTGGGTCGTCGTGCTCGCCGTCGAGGCGACCGCCGGCGCGAAGATCCTCGAAGGCTGGATCCCGTCCGTCCCGCAATGGGGCTGGGCACTGATCGTGATGATCGTGCTGACCGCGACCAACCTGGTCTCCGTCGGCTCCTACGGCGAGTTCGAGTTCTGGTTCGCCGGCATCAAGGTCGTGGCGATCGGCGCGTTCATCGTCGTCGGTCTGCTCGCCGTGTTCGGCGTACTGCCGGGCGTGGACGCCGAGAAGGCCTCCTTCGGCAACCTCAGCTCGCACGGCGGCTTCCTGCCGCACGGGCCGGGCGCGATCCTCACCGGTGTACTCCTGGTCGTCTTCTCCTTCATGGGCAGCGAGATCGCCACCCTGGCGGCCGGCGAGTCCGAGGACCCGCAGCGCGCGGTCACCAAGTCCACCAACAGCATCATCTGGCGGATCGGCGTCTTCTACCTGGGCTCGATCCTGGTCGTGGTCTCGCTGCTGCCGTGGAACGACCCGTCCATCAAGAAGGACGGCTCCTACGTCGCCGCGCTGAACTCGCTGGGCATCGCGCACGCCGGTCAGATCATGAACTTCATCGTGCTGACCTCGGTGCTGTCCTGTCTCAACTCCGGCATGTACACGGCCTCCCGCATGGCCTTCTCGCTCGGTGAGCGGGGCGACGCGCCCAAGGCGTTCGCCCGGGTCAACAGCCGGGGCGTGCCGATGGCGGCGATCCTCGCGTCGGTCGTGTTCGGCTTCGTCGCCGTCTTCTTCAACTACCTGTCCCCGGACAAGATCTTCCTCTTCCTCGTCAACTCCTCCGGCGCGGTGGCCCTGTTCGTGTGGCTGGTCATCTGCTTCTCGCAGCTGCGGATGCGGAAGATCATCCAGCGCGAGGCGCCGGAGAAGCTCGTCGTGCGGATGTGGCTGTACCCGTACCTGACCTGGGCGACGGCCACGCTGATCGTGGGCGTGCTGGTGTACATGCTGTTCGACACCGAGCACGACGGCCGGGAGACCGTGCTGCTGTCGCTGATGGTCGCGGCGATCGTGCTGGTGATCGCGGTGGTGAAGGAGCGGATGCGGGCGGACCGCCCGGCTCCGGCGGCCGAGGCACCGGCCGACAAGGTGTCCGTCGGCTGATCCGACGATCCGACCCACACCGGCAGGGCCGTACGACCTGACACTCCCGTCAGGCCGTACGGCCCTGCGGCTTTCCCCGCCCCGGTCGCACCGGCGACGCGGCCAGGAAACCCGGGGCGCGGAAAGGGACGACCACCCGGCCGACCCGCCCGCGAGTGCCGGCGACCGGGAAGGACGCGAGCACGCCGGACCCGGCGGCCCCACCCGAACGATCCCGCCCGCGGAATTCCGCGGCCGGAGAGAGAACGGGCAGGCCGGAACCGGTGGGGCCCGGCCGCCCGTCGCAGGCACCGGTGGCCCCCGGCCAACCACGCAGGCACCGGTGAGCCCCGGGCGGCCCCGCAGGCACCGGTGGTCGCACGGGCGCGCCCGACCCGGTGGACCCGACCCGGTGGACCCGACCCGGTGGACCCGGCCGGCGGTCCGCCGCAGCGACCCGGCGCGGCCGGTCCCGCCGCGGCAGCCCCCGCCCCCACCCTCGCCGCCCCCGAACGGGGCCCCACCGCGGACGGGCGCACCCGACCCGGTGGACCCACCCGCACGGCCCCGCCCGCGGAACCCGCGGCCAAAAAGAGGACGAACAGGCCGGAACCGGCGGCCCCCGGCCGCCCGTCGCAGGCACCAGTGAGCCCCGGCCAGCCCCGCAGGCACCCGTGGTCGCACGGGCGCGCCCGACCCGGTGGACCCGGCCGGCGGTCCGCCGCAGCGACCCGGCGCGGCCGGTCCCGCCGCGGCAACCCCCGCCCCCGCCCTCGCCGCCGCCAGAACGGGGCCCCACCGCGGACGGGCGCGCCGGACCCGGCGGCCCCACCCGAACGGTCCCGCCCGCGGAACCCGCGGCCGGAAAGAGGACGAGCAGGCCGGAACCGGCGGCCCCCGCCGCCCGTCGCAGGCACCAGTGAGCCCCGGCCAGCCCCGCAGGCACCGGTGCTCGGGACCCGGCTGGGCCCGGGAACGCCGAGAGGCCCACCCGGACCTGTGGGTCGGGTGGGCCTCTTCGCCGTGGAACCGGTGGCTCAGTCCTTGTCGGCGAGCTTCCAGGCGGCGGGCAGCAGGCCCATCGCCAGGGCCGCCTTCACGGCGTCGCCGATCAGGAACGGGGTGAGGCCGGCGGCCACGGCCTGGGACGCGGACAGGTCGGCGGCGTACGCCAGGTACGGGACGCCGATCGCGTAGATGACCGCCTCGCCCAGCAGCATCGTGCCGGCCATGCGCAGCACGGAGCGGTCGGCGCCGCGGCGGGCCAGCGCGCCCACGACGGTGGACGCCAGCAGCATGCCGAGGATGTAGCCGAAGGAGACGGAGACACCGGAGGTGCCGTGGGCGAACCAGGGCACACCGGCGAGTCCGGCGAGCGCGTACACGACGAGCGCGGCCAGGCCCCGGCCCGCGCCCAGCGCCGTGCCGACCAGCAGCGCGGCGAAGGTCTGGCCGGTCACCGGCACCGGGGAGCCGGGGACGGGGACGGCGATCTGGGCGGCCAGGCCGGTGAGCGCGGCGCCGCCGAGCACGAGCGCCACGTCGCGGACGCGGGACGCGGGGAGCAGGTCGGCGAGTACCTCGCGGGGGCGGGCGGTGGCGGCAGCGGTGCTCATGGGTACTCCGCGGGTGACGGGGACATGCTGGGACACGGTGACGCTATCCCAGCCCCCGCGGGCCGATCACCGTCAGCGATCGACAAAGGGCGTGACGCGAGCTTGGTGGGCTCCGGACAAAGGGTGGCGGCTACACCGGTCCGGTCGTGACACTGATCACAGAGGCAGTGACGTCCGGCTCACTCGGCCGGGTTCCGGGACCACTGTGGGATCCCACCAAACGCACCCGGGTCGTCTGGCCGGATCCGCCCTTCCTGGCCTACCCTTCCAGCCATGGTTGCCCAGGCCCGGAATCTCACCTCGCGTCGCTATGTCGACCTGCGACGCCAGGGCACGGCCACCTGTCGCCGCCCCGGATAGCGGCGGGCTCCGGCGCGCCTCTGTCCTCCGAGACGTGTCGGCCCCGTTCCCGAGGACGGTCCTCATGCCCCGTACCGCGGCTCCCACCCTGCCCTCCCCCGTTCCGCGCGCCGCCGACAGCGACCGGCGGCGCACCAGTGCCAGCGTCGTGCTGCGCTCCGTGCTGGAGCACGGGCCGGTGGCGCGCAGCACCATCGCCCGGCTGACCGGGCTGTCGCCCGCGTCGGTGACCGAGCACTGCGCCCGGCTCGCCGAGCGCGGTCTGCTCCGGGAGTCGGCCGCGCCCCGCCGGTCCCACGGCGTCGGCCGCCCGCACGTGCCCCTCGACCTGGACGACACCCGGTTCCTGGTCGCCGGGGTGCACGTGGCCGTGCCGTACACGACGGTGGCGCTGCTGGACCTGCGCGGCCGGGTGGTGGCGCGGCGGGAGCTGCGGCACGAGCGGACCGACCCCGGCCCGGTGCTGGCGCGGGCGGCCGAGGGCCTCGCCGGGCTGCTCGCCGGGGTGCCGGGCCGGCGCCCGCTGGGCGTCGGGGTGGCGGTGGGCGGCTGGGTGGACCGGGAGACGGGCACCGTGGTCGAGCACGAGCTGCTGGGCTGGCGCGAGGTGCCGGTGCGGGAGCTGCTCGGCGCCCGTACCGGCCTGCCGGTGGAGGTGGACGGACACGCACGGGCCCTGGTGCACGGGGAGCGGCTGTTCGGGCGGGCCCGGGGCAGCCGGAGCGTGCTGCACCTGTTCGTGGGCAACGTGGTGGACGCCGCCTTCTCCGCCCACGCGGAGGTGCACTACGGCCCCCGGTCCGCGGCCGGCGCGATCGCCCATCTGCCGGTGCCGGGCGGCACCGAGCCGTGCGCGTGCGGCCGTACCGGCTGCCTCCAAGTGGAGCTGAGTGAGCGGACGTTGTGCCGGCGGGCGCGGGCGGCCGGGGTGATCGGCTCGGCCAACCCGATGCACGTGGTGGCCGCCGCGGCGGACGGCGATCCGGTGGCCCGGCGGCTGCTGACGGACCGGGCCCGGGCGACGGGGCGGGCGGCCGGGCTGCTGCTGGACGTGCTGAACCCGGAGACGGTCGTGGTCACCGAGGTCGGTGTCATGCACTTCGAGGACTGCCTGGAGGCGTTGCGGGAGGCGGTCGGCCCGGAGCGTTCCGCCGCCGTCATACCCACGAGTTTCCCGGATTCCGTGCTGGCGGTGGCGGGCGGATCGGTCGTCCTGGACGCCCTGTTCCGGGATCCGCTGGGCACGTCACCTGAGGGTATTTAATTCAGAAACTCGGAATGTTGACACAGGTCGCGCATGACCGGGAACATCCTGGTCATGAGCCTTCTCACCAGCTGTCGCACCGTCTGTTGCTGACATATTGCCGCGCATGAAGCGCGTGTTTCCCGCTGTGTGAGCTCCTCTTCCTCCGGCCTGTCCGCCCGGAATTCCTCCTGCCTTCCCCGGCTTTTCCCGTTCTTTTTCTCCCGGGAGTCCTCCCATGCACCGTCGTGCCTTTCTCACCTCCGTTTTCGGCGCGTCCGCCGCCGTGGCCGGCCTGTCCGGCTGCGCGCAGGGCAACGCGGCCGCCGACACGAGCGGCGCCGCGACCGAGCCGCTCGCCGCCAAGGTCCCGGCCGGCACCAGCCTGAAGATCGCCTCCTATCTGGGCCAGCAGCAGCTGCAGTTCAGGCTGGCGAAGCTGCCCGAGCTGCCGTTCACCGTGTCCGACTGGGCGAACATCGGGGCGGGCCCGGACGTGATCAACGCGTTCCGCGCCAAGTCCCTGGACCTCGCCAACAACGCCGGCATCCCGCCGATACAGGCGCACTACCAGGGCTTCGCCGCGAAGATCGTGGCGATCGACATCACCCGCAAGCCCAACTACCTCTTCGCCACCAGGCCCGGCAGCGAGGTCCGCGCGGTCGCCGACTTCAAGGGCAAGAAGCTCGCGTTCTCCCAGGGCCAGGCGCAGGGCGTGGTGCTGCTGCGGGCACTGAAGAAGGCGGGCCTGGCCTACGACGAGGTGAAGCTGGTCCCGCTGACCAGCAACCAGTTCTTCACCGCCCTGCAGTCCGGGCAGGTGGACGTGGCCCCGCTGGCCATCAACCAGGCGCCCGCCTACCTGAAGCAGTACGAGCCCAAGGGCGCCCGCGCCATCCCCACCGACGTCGTCGACCTGCTCAACCTGCTGTGGGCCCCGCAGTCCGTGCTGAACGACCCGGCGAAGGCCGCCGCGATCGCCGCCTACATCCCGCAGTGGGCCAAGGGCCAGGTGTGGCAGTACGAGCACCCGGACGTCTGGGACGAGGAGTTCTACGTCAAGACGCAGAACCTGACCCTCGCCCAGGCCCGGGGCATCACGAAGCTGGCCAACAAGCCGCTCTTCCCGCCCAGCTGGGAGGAGGCGATCCGGTGGGAGCAGGAGACCGCCGATCTGCTCGCCGAGGGCGGCTTCGTGAAGAAGTTCGACGTGTCCTCGCTCTTCGACCACCGCTTCGAGTCGATCGCCGCCAAGGCCGTACCCGAGGAGTACCGGAGGTGACCGCCGTGACCACGACGACGACGGCCGTGGCGGCGCCGGCCACCGGGGAATTCCCCCCGGTCCGCAGGCGACGCCGGCTGTCCCCCGGGCGCCGGCTGCCCGCCGTCCGGCTGATCGGCCCGCTGGTGCTGCTCGCCCTGTGGGCCGCGGCCTCGGCCGCCGGAACGCTCGACCCGGGCGCCATTCCGGCACCCTGGACGGTGCTGAGGACGGCCGGCCACCTGCGGACGGACGGCACCCTGCCCACCGATGTGCTGACCTCGCTGGAGCGGGCCGGCTACGGCTTCGTGATCGGCCTGACCGCCGGGGTGCTGCTCGCGCTCGCCTCCGGCCTGAGCCGGGTCGGGGAGGCGCTGATCGACGGGACCGTGCAGCTCAACCGGGCGATCCCCACCCTCGGTCTGATCCCGCTGTTCATCCTCTGGCTGGGCATCGGCGAGACCTTCAAGATCGCCATCATCGCGATCGTCGTCTACATCCCCATCTATCTGAACACGCACGCCGCGCTGTCCGGCATCGACAGCCGCTTCGTCGAACTCGCCGAGGTGCAGGGCCTGTCCCGGCTCGCCTTCGTCCGCCAGGTGGTGATCCCCGGCGCGCTGCCCGGATTCTTCGTGGGGCTCCGGCTCGGTGTGACCGGCTCCTGGGTGGGCCTGGTGGTCCTGGAGCAGATCAACGCCACCAGCG
>NZ_BNBF01000015.1:0-6699 GCF_014654935.1 Streptomyces capoamus | reverse complement strand
GCCTCGGCTACATGATGTTCCAGGCGCAGAACTACGGCCAGAGCGACGTCATCCTGGTCGGCCTGCTGATCTACGGCGTCTTCGGCCTGATCTCCGACAGCGTGGTCCGTCTCATCGAACGGAGGGTGCTGTCGTGGCGCCGCACACTGAGCAACTGACCCGGCCGGCCGTGCGGCTGCGCGGTCTTACCCGGTCGTTCGAGGGCCGTACGGTCCTCGACGGCATCGACCTCGATCTGCCCGCCGGCCAGTTCACGGCCCTGCTCGGGCACAGCGGTTCCGGCAAGTCGACCCTGCTGCGGGCGATCGCCGGCCTGGACCACGGGGTGGCCGGCGCCGGGCAGCTGACGGCACCCGAGCGGGTGTCGGTCATCTTCCAGGACTCGCGGCTGCTGCCCTGGCGGCGGGTGCTGGACAACGTCCTGCTCGGCCTGGACGGCAAGGACGCCGGGGAACGCGGCCGGGCGGCCCTGACGGAGGTCGGCCTGGGCGGCCGGGAGCGGGCCTGGCCGGGCGAGCTGTCCGGCGGCGAGGCCCAGCGGGCGGCGCTCGCCCGTTCCCTGGTGCGCGAGCCGGAACTGCTGCTGGCGGACGAGCCGTTCGGCGCGCTGGACGCGCTGACCCGGATCCGGATGCACGCCCTGCTGCGCGAGCTGTGGCAGCGCCACCGGCCGTCGGTGCTGCTCGTCACCCATGACGTGGACGAGGCGATCGTGCTGGCCGACCGGGTCCTCGTGCTGGACTCCGGCCGCATCGGCCTCGACCTGACCATCGACCGTCCCCACCCGCGCTCCTACCGGGAGCCGGTACTGGGCGAGTACCGCGAGCGGCTGCTGGCCGCCCTCGGAGTGACGGAGGACCACCGGTGAGCACGAGAGAGCTCCACCTGAACGCGTTCCTGATGAACACCGGCCACCACGAGGCGTCCTGGCGGCTCCCGGAGAGCGACCCGTACGCCCACGTGGAGCTGGGCCACTACGTCCGGCTCGCGAAGATCGCCGAACGCGGCACCTTCGATTCCCTGTTCCTCGCCGACAGTCCCCAGCTGTGGGGCAACCTCGCCCAGCGGCCGGCCGGCGCCCTGGAGCCGCTCACCCTGCTGACGGCGCTGGCCACGGCCACCGAGCACATCGGTCTGATCGCCACCGCGTCCACCTCCTACAACTCCCCCTACAACCTGGCCCGCAGGTTCGCCTCGCTGGACATCGTCAGCGGCGGCCGGGCCGGCTGGAACATCGTCACCACCGCCGGCGCCGAGGCCGCCCGGAACTTCGGGCTCGCCGCGGAGCCCGCGCACGCGGAGCGGTACGCGCGCGCCGCCGAGTTCCTGGACGTGTCCCTGAAGCTGTGGGACAGCTGGGAGGACGACGCGATCGTCGGCGACAAGGCGGCCGGCGTCTGGGGCGACGACCGCAAGCTCCACCCGCCCCGGCACGAGGGGACGTACTTCAGTGTCGAGGGCGCCCTCAACGTGCCCCGCACCCCGCAGGGTTACCCGCTGCTGGTGCAGGCCGGCTCCTCGGAGGACGGCAGGGCGTTCGCCGCCCGGTACGCGGAGGCGGTGTTCACCGCCCAGCAGACCCTCGCCGACGCGCAGGCCTTCTACGCCGACCTGAAGTCCCGGACCCGGGCCGCCGGCCGGGACCCGGAGCACGTGAAGGTGCTGCCGGGGATCGTCCCGGTCCTCGGGTCGACGGAGGCCGAGGCGCGGGCCGCCGAGCAGCTGCTGGAGGACCACATCGTGTACGAGCACGGGGTGGGCCGCCTGGAGAGCCTGCTGCAGCTGCCGGCCGGGACGCTGCGGCTGGACGGCCGCCTCCCCGCCGACCTGCCGCCGGAGTCCGCCGTCGAGGGGGCCAAGAGCCGCTACACGCTGGTCGTGGAGCTGGCCCGGCGTGAGCGGCTGACCGTGCGGCAGCTGATCGGCCGGCTCGGCGGCGGGCGCGGGCACCTCACCTTCGCCGGGACGCCCGAGCAGGTCGCCGACCAGATCGAGACCTGGTTCACGCGGGGCGCCGCCGACGGCTTCAACATCATGCCGGCCGTGCTGCCCTCCGGTCTGGAGGCGTTCGTCGAGCACGTCGTCCCGGTCCTGCGCGGCCGCGGCCTGCTGCGCACCGAGTACGGGCCGCGCCGGACCCTGCGCGAGCGCTACGGCCTGCCCCGCCCCGCCAACCAGTACCTGACCCCCGCCCCCGCCCTGGTCTGAGAGGAATCCCCATGTCCATCGAGATCACCAAGGTCACCGCACGCATCGGCGCCCGCGTCAGCGGTGTCGACATCTCCCGCCCGCTGTCCGCCGAGGAGGTCGGCGCGATCCGGGAGGCCCTGAACGTCCACAAGGCGCTCGTCTTCGACGGCGTGCGCCTGGACGACGCCGGCCAGCAGGCCTTCGCCCGCCACCTCGGCGACCTGACCACGGCCCATCCGACGGTCGGCGCGGTCGACGGCGCCCCGAACGTGCTGCCGGTCGACAGCGAGCGGGGCCGCGCCAACCACTGGCACACGGACGTCACCTTCGTCCTGAACCCGCCGCAGGCCAGCACCCTGCGCTCGCTCACCGTGCCGCCGTACGGCGGCGAGACGCTGATCGCCAACGCGGCGGCGGCCTACCGGGACCTGCCCGAACCGCTGCGCCGGCTGGCCGACACCCTGTGGGCCGAGCACACCAACGACTACGACTACGCGGTGCCGGACGAGGAGATCGACGACGAGAAGGCCGCCCAGCGCGCCCAGTTCACGTCCATCACGTACCGCACGGCGCACCCGGTGGTCCGGGTGCACCCGCTGACCGGGGAGCGGGGGCTGTTCATCGGCGGGTTCGCGCAGCGCATCGCCGGCCTGTCGCTCGGCGAGTCCCGCAAGATCCTCGAGCTGCTCCAGTCGTACGTCGTCCGCCCGGAGAACGTGCTGCGCCACCGCTGGTCGGAGAACCAGCTGGTCCTCTTCGACAACCGCATCACCCAGCACTACGCCATCGACAACTACGACGGTCTGCCGCGCCGCCTGCACCGGGTGACCGTCGCCGGTGACGTCCCGGTGGGCGTCGAGGGCAAGGAGAGCTACTCGATCGAGGGGGACGCCTCCCACTACACACCGGTGGCCGCGTAGCCGTATATTCACGCTCCGTACGACAGGTGTCCGGATAGTGGGCGGTCTCTTCGCGTGAGCGGACAGGCTGCCCACACTGGCGGGGTTTTTGCCCGCCATCGCCCTGGGGGAGCCGCGCCCATGCCCAGCAGTACGACCAAGGAGACCCCGCCTCAGCAGCAGGCGGACGGCTCCCTCTCCCATGGCCTCAAGCAGCGCCATCTGTCGATGATCGCCCTCGGCGGGGTGATCGGCGCCGGTCTGTTCGTCGGCTCCGGTGCCGGCATCGCCGCCGCCGGCCCGTCCATCGTGATCGCCTACACCGTCTCCGGCCTCCTGGTGATGCTGGTGATGCGGATGCTCGGCGAGATGTCCGCCGCCTACCCGTCGTCGGGCTCCTTCTCCGCGCACGCCGAGCGGGCGATCGGCCCGTGGGCGGGCTTCGCCGCCGGCTGGTCGTTCTGGGTGCTGCTGTGCACCGCGGTCGGCCTGGAGGGGATCGGCGCGGCGCACATCGTCTCCGGCTGGCTGCCCGGCACGCCGGAGTGGATGTGGGTGGCGCTGTTCATGGTCGTCTTCTGCGGCACCAACCTGGCCGCGGTGAAGAACTTCGGCGAGTTCGAGTTCTGGTTCGCCACGCTGAAGGTGGGCGCGATCAGCCTGTTCCTGATCCTGGGCGTCCTGGCCATCGCCGGCGTACTGCCCGGCACGGACTCCCCCGGCGCCTCGCACCTCACCCACTTCCTGCCCCACGGCAGCGACGGCCTGATCATCGGCCTGCTCGCGTCCGTCTTCTCCTACGGCGGCATGGAGACGGTCACCATCGCCGCGGCCGAGTCGGAGAACCCGGTCAAGGGCGTGGCCTCCGCCGTCCGTACGGCGATGTGGCGGATCGCGCTGTTCTACATCGGCTCCATGCTGGTCGTCGTCACCCTGGTCCCGTGGGACTCCAAGGCGGTCGTCGAGAAGGGCCCGTACGTCGCTACGCTCGACCACCTCGGCATCCCGGGCGCCGGCCAGCTGATGAACGTCGTCGTGCTGGTCGCCCTGCTCTCGGCGATGAACGCCAACATCTACGGCTCCTCGCGCATCGCCTTCTCGCTGGTCGAGCGCGGACAGGGCCCGAAGGTGCTGGCGAGGCTGTCCGGCGGGGTTCCGCGGATCGCGGTCCTCGTCTCCTGCGTCCTCGGGTTCTTCTGCGTCCTGCTCAGCTACTGGAGCCCGAACGGCGCCTTCAAGTGGCTGCTGAACATGATCGGCGCGGTGATCCTGGTCGTCTGGATCTTCATCGCGGTCTCCCAGCTGCTGCTGCGCCGCCGCATCGAGCGCGAGAACCCGGGCAAGCTGGTCGTGCGCATGTGGGCGTTCCCGTGGCTGACCTGGATCGCGCTGGCCGGCATGGTCGGGATCTTCGTCCTGATGGCCCGGGAGCCGGACACCCGGGTGCAGCTGTACTCGACGGGTGTGATGACGCTGGCCCTGGCCGCCCTCGGATACGCCCTCCAGCGGGTGCGCGCCCGGCGCTGACCGCCGCGCTCACGGCGAAGGCCCCCACGTGTGACACGTGGGGGCCTTCGTGGTGCTCCGGCTCCCCGCCGCCGTGAAGGGTGAGAAGACGATCACGAGGCACGGGCGCCTTATTGCGAACTCGTCGCAATTGCAGACTAGCAGCAGGAAGGCACGTTGAGGGAGAGCAGCGCCGCCTGACCGCCGTCGATCCGCAGCTCGGTCAGCGCCGCGTTGCGCAGCCGCGGCAGGACGCGGCGGTACTCGGACAGCGGGATGCGCAGCAGGGAGCACAGCACCAGGCGGAGCAGGGTGTTGTGGGCGACGACCAGGACCCGCCCGCCCGGGTGCGCGGCGGCGATCCGGTGCAGGGCCGCGCCGCCGCGTGCCGCCGCCGCCCGGGGATCCTCCGCACCGGGGAAGGGGTGCGCCACCGGGTCGGCGCGGAATGCCTCGGCCGCGGCCGGGTCGTCCGCCGCGAACTCCGCGAGGGTACGGCCCTCCAGCACGCCGAAGTCGCACTCCCGCAGGCCGGGCTCCCGGCGCGGGACGAGCCCGAGGGCCCGGCAGGCCGGCTCGGCGGTGGCGGCCGCCCGGGACAGCGGCGAGGTCCACACCGCGTCCACCGGGTGCGCGGCCGCCCACCGCCCCAGCGCCTCGGCCTGGTCGCGCCCGGTGTCCGTCAGGGCCACGTCGCTCACGCCGGCGTACCTGTTCTCGGCGTGCCACACGGTCTGCCCGTGCCGGGCGAGGAGGAGGGTGGTGGGAGTCATGGGCAGCAGTATCCCGGGCGGAGCGCCTCTCACAGCCGCGCCCGCGCGTGCGCGGCCACCGGGTGCGGCAGCCACCCCCGTGCCTCCAGCTCCCCCACCAGCCGGGCGTACGGCTCGGCGAAGCGGGCGGTGCGGCCGGGGCGGGGCTCGACCGTCGTGCCGGTGCGCACCATCGCCCCGGCCACCGCGGCGAGCGTCGGCCCCGCCCCGGTGCCGTACGCGGCCAGGGCCGCCATGCCCAGCGCCGGTTCGGTGCGGGCCGGGACCCGCAGCGGGCGGCCCAGCACGTCGGCGCGCAGCTGGGTCCAGTAGGCGCTGCGGGCACCGCCGCCGGTGACGGCGAGGGGGCCGTCGAGGGGGGCGCCGAGGTGGTGGAGGTAGTCCAGGCAGAGGCGTTCGGTGAAGGCCACGCCCTGCAGCAGGGCCGCCCACAGGTCGGCGTCCGACTCCGGGGCGCCGAGCAGCAGGGAGGTGGCCCCGGGGGCGAGGAAGGGGAAGCGTTCGCCGGGCGAGACGAGCGGATAGGCGAGCGCGTTCGAGGGTTCGAAGGCGGCGGCGCGGGCGTCCAGCGCGGCCGGGTCCGCGCCCGGGAAGCGGGCCGTGAGCGCGCCGGCCCCGACGCTGGAGGCCCCGCCCGGCAGCCAGGTGCCGTCGGGCGCGCGGTGGTTGTAGACCACGCCGGCCGGGTCGGACACCGGCTGTGCCGCCGCGCCCTTGAGCACCAGCGTCGTGCCCAGGACCGAGTTCCAGGCGCCCGCGCGCAGCGCGCCGGCGGCGATCTGGGCGGCGCAGCCGTCGGTCATGCCCGCGACGACGGGTGTGCCGGCCGGGATGCCGGTGGCCTCGGCGGCGGCCGGGCAGACCTCACCGAGCCGGGTGCCGGGCCGTACCACCTCCGGGAGGACGCCCGCGGGCAGTCCGGCGAGGTCGGGCCACGCCTCGCGGTGCGGGTCCCAGGCCGTCTTCAGGGCGTGGCTGGAGTCGCTGGGGACCGGGTGGCCGGCCAGCCGGGCGGTGATCACGTCCGGCTGGTGGGCGGCCCGGCCGGGGCCGTGCGCGCCGAGCAGCCAGTGCACCTTGGGCAGCGCCCAGGTGTCCTGCACCGCGAGCCCGGCGGAGCGCAGCCGGCCCGCCTCGGCTGCGGCCCGCCCGTCGTCGTACATCAGCGCGGGGCTCACCGGCCGGCCGCTGTCGTCCGTCAGCAGCACGGTCCCGGAGGTCCCGCACACCGCGACCCCGGCCACCCGGACCCGCGCCCCGGCGAGCGCCGCCCGGCAGGCCGCGCCCACCGCCGTCCACCACTCCCCCGGGTCCTGCTCGTGCCGCACCCC
>NZ_BNBF01000014.1:231805-233809 GCF_014654935.1 Streptomyces capoamus | reverse complement strand
CAGATGCACGTCTCCCGGCTGATCACGCGGCTGCTGGCCCGCCTGCGCGAGGGCATGCTCAGCACCTCCTGAACCACATGCCGCTCACCGGTGGCTCCGTATGACGAGGCGGGCCCGGCACTCTGTGCCGGGCCCGCCTCGTCATGTCCGGGAGAGCAGCCACGGCCCGAGGCGGTGGCCGGTCGCCGCCGAGGCGGTGCTCACAGCGGCTTCCCGGCACGACGGGGTATCAGAGGAGGGAGACCCACGGCCGCGACTGTTGCCGTTTGACAACAATGGCCGTGAGGCAACAAAGTGTCGGAGTCGTGACGCCCGGGGAAGGATCCGCAATGTTCCGGTGGACGGAGACCACTCCGTGCGCCGGCCATCCGAGCCCTGCAACGCAGGGCCGAGCGGTGGCCCGGCCCGGTGCTCAGGCCGTCCGGTCTCCGGCGTGCGGCGCGTTGTCGTGTATCTGCAGCGCCGCCGTGTCGCAGAACGCCTCCAGCCCCTCCAGGAGCGCGGTCCGCTTGGCGGCGGGCATCAGCTCCAGCACCGCCTGCAGCTCCTGCTCCCGTCGTGCGCGCAGGTCGTCGAGGAAGGCGCGACCGCGGCTGCTGAGGTGCAGCCGCACCTCGCGCCGGTCGGCCGGGCTGACCGCCCGCTCGACGAAGCCGGCGGCCACCAGGCGGTCGCAGAGCCGGCTGGTGGACGGAGGCGTGGAGGCGAGGGAGTCGGCGAGGGTGCGCAGGTTGATGCCGTCCTGGTGCTCCAGCATGAGCAGGACGCGCATCTGGGACGGCGAGGCGGGAGCGGTCGAGGCCCGGCCCCACAGGACTTCCAGCAACTCCACCGCCGTCAAGGTCACGCGTGCGACCTCGGCGGGCTCTGGGCGGGGGCGGAAGACAGTCACCGTCACACTCTCGCAGGTACTGGGACGGCCGCCAGCGTACTAGGTGTCGGGAGCGGCAAGAGATGGTTCGGACGATCGGCGCGACCGGCTCCGGGTGGCCTCGTCGCCTGGACGAGGCCCGTGTGTCCGTCGAAAGATTGGTGTATTTACCGTCGTGAACAGATTTGTGACCGCCGAGCGCGCCCTGCGCACGGCGGCTCCGCACGAGTTGTTCGACGTTGTGCGCCGGGTGCTGGCCGAGGAGTACGCCGCGCGCTCCGTCGAGCTGTACCTGGCCGATTACGGTCTCACCGTCCTGCAGCCGCTGTCGGCGGCGCCCCACCCGGGGGAGCCGGTGTCGGTGCACGGCAGTGCCGCCGGCCGCGCCTTCGGCGCCCAGGAGCCGTTCGTGGAGGGTCCGCAGGAGGGGGCCGCTCGCGTCCATCTGCCGGTCACCGTGCGCGGGGACCGGCTCGGCGTGCTGACGGTGACCCTGCCGGACGGGGACGGCGCGCCGGGCCTGCTGGACGAGCTCGCGGACATCGCCGAGGTGCTCGGGCACGAGATGGTGGTCGCCGAGCGGGACACCGACGTGTACCTGCGGGCGCGGCGCAAGGACCGGCTGACCCTGGCCGCGGAGATGCAGTGGCAGCTCCTGCCCGGCCGCTCCTGCTCCCGCCCCGAGTACGAGCTCGGCGCGCAGCTGGAGCCGGCGTACGCGATCTTCGGTGACAACTTCGACTGGTCCGCCACGGCGGACCACCTCATGCTCTACGTCACCAACGGTATGGGGGAGGGCATAGAGGCCTCCCTGCTGACCAATCTGGCCATCAACGCCCTGCGCAACGCCCGGCGGGCCGGTATCGCCATCGACGACCAGGCCGCCCTGGCCGACCAGGCGGTGTACGCGCACTACCAGGGGCGCTGCTATCTGTCGGTGCTGATGTTCGAGTTCGAGCTCGCCACCGGCCGGGCGAAGGTCGTGGACGCCGGCTCCCCGCAGCTGCTGCGGCTGCGGGACGGAGCGGTCGAGCCCGTCGCCTTCGACGCGCAGCTCCCGCTGGGCATGTTCGAGGAGACGGACTACGTGACCCAGGAGTTCCAGGTGGAACCGGGCGACCGGCTGGTCTTCG
>NZ_BNBF01000014.1:228933-231759 GCF_014654935.1 Streptomyces capoamus | reverse complement strand
TCAGCGACGGGGTGCACGCGGTCGCCTCGCCGAAGGGGGAGGCGTACGGCGACGCCGCCCTGGCCAGGGCGATCACGTCCACGCGGCTCCTGCCGGCCGCCGAGGTCCCGCGCGCCATCCTGCGCGAGCTGACCGGCCACCGGGGCCGGTCCATGCCGGACGACGACGCCCTGGTGGTGTGCCTGGACTGGCACGGGCGCTGACGCACCGCTCGGCCCGTCGCCCGGCCGGGGGCCGCATGTGCCGATGCTGTGTCGCTTCACCGCGCTCGCAGCGCCATACTTGTCATGAGGCAATAATTGCCGCGTTGTGTCCGTCCCGGCGCAGCGGCCCGTCGCGGAAGGAAACCATGCAGGTGTCGGAGCAGGCCGCGGAAGGGGCGGCGACGCGGGAACTGGGAGCCTTCCTGGAGCGTCGCCGCGAGCAGATCGCCCAGCGGTGGGCGGACGCGCCGCTGTTCCGGACGGTGTTCACCGTCTCGCGGGACGAGGCCGTGGAGGCGTGCAAGGTCGTCGTGGACGCGCTGTGCGAGGTGGCGTCGAGCGGCCGGCTCGAGAACGTCGCGGATGCCGGGTTCGACCCGGCGCGCGAGCAACTGGGGCGCATGGCCGCCTCGCGTGCCCGCCGGGGCGTCAGCCCGGCGCAGATCGGGAACGAGGCCGCCGGGCTGCGTGCGGTGACCGCCGAGCTGCTGCGCGGCGAGGCGCTGCCCGGTCCCGGGGCGCGGGACGCCATGCTGGCGCTGACCGTGCTGATGGGCACGCTGCGCCTGGTCATCATGGAGACCACGGTGCTGGCCGGTGAGGAGCTGATATCCCGGCAGCGGCAGCAGCTGCTGGACGTCGCCACCCCGGTGATCAGCCTGTGGGAAGGCGTCGTCGCGGTGCCCCTGATCGGCACGCTGGACAGTGCCCGCAGCCAGGTGGTCATGGAATCGCTGCTCCAGGCCGTCGTGGAGCAGCGGGCCCGGTACGCGATCCTCGACATCACCGGCGTGCCCACGGTCGACTCGCTGGTCGCGCAGCACCTGATGAGGACGGTCGCCGCGGCCCGGCTGATGGGTGCCGAGTGCATCGTCTCCGGCATCCGCCCGGCCATCGCGCAGACGATCGTGCACCTGGGCATCGACCTCGGCTCCGTCGTCACCCGCAGCTCGCTGGCCGACGCCCTCTCCTACGCCCTCGCCGGGCAGGGCATCGAGGTCTCCCGGCGCGTGGGCGGCGCGGTTCCGCGATGACCGCTTCCCTCCCGGGCTCCCGGGACCGCCGGTCCCGGCCTCCGGGGGGTATGTGATGACGGCCGCCGACGCCACGGACCCCGTCGAAGGGGCCGGGTCCGCCGAGGGGGCCGGGCCCGTGGAGCCGGCCGGGCTGCCCATCGGGTCGGACGCGGATCTGGCCTGGGTCCGCCGGCGGGTGCGGCAGGTCGCGGCCGAGCTCGGGTTCGGGCTCGTCCAGCAGACGAAACTCGTCACCGCGGCGAGCGAACTGGCCCGCAACACCCTGGTCCACGGCGGAGGGGGCCGGGTCGAGATCACCGCCCTCGCCGACGGCCCGCGGCGGGGGCTGCGGCTGGCCTTCATCGACACCGGACCCGGTATCGGCGACGTCGACCTGGCGATGACCGACGGCTACAGCAGCGCCTGCGGCCTGGGGCTCGGCCTGGGCGGGGCCAGACGGCTGGTGGACGAGTTCGCCCTGGAGACGCGGCCCGGCCAGGGCGCCGTCGTCACCGTGGTCGCCTGGGTGGCCGGCGTACCGCCCGCCCGCACGCCACCGGACGACTGACACGGACCCCGACCGACTGGCACGGACCCGGGGGGTGCCGCCGTCGCCGGCACGGTCCTTCCGGAAGCCGTGCCCGGTCGCGATAGCGTGGAGGTCACAAGGGGAGAGGATGGAGACACCGTGAATACCCCCGAACCGGTCCCGTCCGTGGAAGCCCAGTTGCGCGCGGCTCCGCCCCACGCCCTGGTGGCCACCGCCGGACGCCTGCTGGCACAGCACTTCGGTGCGACCGACGTGACGCTCCTCCTCGCCGACTACGGCCTGACCGTCCTGCAGCCCGTCACCCACCTGCACACCGGCGATCCGGTCTCCGCGCACGACGGACCCGACGGCACCGCCTTCACCACCCAGAAACCGGTCGTCGAAGTCATCACCGACCCGGCCGCCGAACTGGTCCACCTGCCCCTCACCGTCCGCGGTGACCGCCTCGGCGTCCTCCGCGTCCGCCTGCCCGGCACCCGCGCCGACGCCGGCACGGTCCTGCGGCTCGGCGACTTCGCCACCGCGCTGGGCCACGAGATCACCACGGCCGGCCGGGACACCGACCTGTACCTCCAGGCCCGCCGCACCCGTCGCCTCACCCTCGCCGCCGAGATGCAGTGGCAGCTCCTCCCCGGCCGGGGCTGCGCGCGCGACGAGTACGTCATCGGCGCCCACCTGGAGCCGGCCTACGCCATCGGCGGCGACAGCTTCGACTGGTCCACGAGCGCCGAGCACCTCACCCTCACCGTCACCGACGGCATGGGCCAGGGCATCGACGCCTCCCTGCTCACCAGCCTCGCCGTCGGCGCCCTGCGCAACGCCCGCCGCGCCGGCATCAGCCTCGCGGACCAGGCGTGCCTCGCCGACCAGGCCGTCTATTCCCAGTACGGGGGCAAGGCGTACGCGTCCACCCTCCTGCTGCGCTTCGACCTCGCCACCGGCACGGTGCACGCCGTGGACGCCGGGTCCCCGCGCCTGTACCGCCTGCGCGGCACCACGATCGAACAGGTCCCCCTGGAGGCCCAGCTGCCCCTCGGCATGTTCGAGGAGACCCTCT
>NZ_BNBF01000014.1:201280-228895 GCF_014654935.1 Streptomyces capoamus | reverse complement strand
ACGAGGAGCAGGCGTTCCACGTGGAGGCGGGCGACCGCCTGGTCGCCATCAGCACCGGCGTCCACGGCACCCGCTCGGCCACCGGGGAGGTGTTCGGCGAGAGCGTGCTGCGGCAGGTCCTGAGCGCGACCCGGCACACACCGCCGTACGAGACGGCGCGTTCGATCGTCGCCGGGCTGCTCGAACACGTCGGCCACGAGGGTCTGCTCGCGGACGCCGCCGTCGTCTGCATCGACTGGCACGGCCGCCCCGCCGAGACGCCCTGACGGGCCGGGTCCCGGCGCCGGTCCTACGGCGTCTGCGGCGGCCGGGGCGGCGCCTCGCCCTGCGCCCTGAGGAAGGCCTTCATGCCGCGGACCAGCGCCGCGCGCTCCGGGGGCGCCATGTGGGCCAGCACGCCGGCGAGGGCCTGGGTGCGCCGGCGGGCCACGTCTCCCAGCACCCGGCGTCCCTGGCCGGTGAGCCGCAGCTGCACCTCGCGGCGGTTGCGAGGGTGCAGAGCGCGCTCCAGCATCCCGGCCGCCTCCAGCCGGTCGCACAGCCGGCTGGCGGTGGGGAGCCCTATGTCCAGGCGTTCCGCCAGCCCGGTGAGGTTCAGCTCCGGTGCCGCCTCCAGGGTTCTGAGCGCCCGCAACTGGTGGAGGGACAGCCGTACGGCCGCCTCCTGGGCGGCGAGGGACCACAGGTTCGCAAGACACTCCACGGCATCGGCGATCTCACGCGCGCCGGCGCTCGACTCGTCACCCGAGCCCTCAGCGCGGTCGTCGGCGCCGCCGGGAAGAGTCACGAACACATCACTTTCCGTAAGATCCGGGTCCTGCGGACAACCCATAATCTCTCGCTGTACCCGAGGGGCCGGAAGGCAAGCAGCGTGTGCGGTGCGGGACCACCCGGCCGCACCGGCAGGTACGCCTGGGTGGCCCGTTCGCGGTGCGGGCGGCGGCTACGGGCGTCGCGCGGCGGGTGCGGCTCGATCGGCTCCCTCCCCCCGGACGGTCCTCGCCAGCTCCGCGTTGAACTGGGCGCCGACGAGGAGGGCCAGGTTGGACAGCCACAGCCAGACCAGGAAGACCACCACACCCGCCAGTGAACCGTACAGCCGGTGGTACGTCGTGACGTGCGCGGTGTAGACGGCGAACCCGAGGGAGACGGCCAGCAGGAGCAGTACCGCCAGGGCGCCGCCCGGCGCCATCCTGCGCACGGGGCGGGAGGGCGCGGGCCCGGAACGGTAGAGCACCAGCACCAAGGTCACGGCGACCACGGCCACGAGCGGCCAGCGCAGCGCGTCCCAGGCGACCTGGGGCCCGGTGCCCAGGTCCAGCGCCCGGCCGAGGCGCCGGAGCAGGCTCCCGGTGAGGAACAGGGCCAGGACCGTCGTGAGGAGCAGCGAGATCAGGACGAGGGCGGTGGCGATGATCCGCGGAGCGGTGCGCCAGACCGGCCGGTCCGCGCTGATCCGGTGCATGGCGTGCAGCGCCCGGCGGAACACGCTCAGGTAGCTGGAGCCCGACCACAGCGCGCCCGATCCCGCCAGGAAGATCAGCGTCCACGCCGTCGACGGCTGCCCGGCCATCTCCCGCAGGGTGCCGCGCAGCAGGGCGCGGGAGGCGAGCGGGGCCGCCTGGGACATGCGGTCGATGACCTCCGGTTTGGCCGTCGGGACGGTCAGCCCCACGATCGAGAGGATCACCAGCAGGACCGGGAACAGGGCCAGGACCGCGTAGTACGTCAGCGCGGCGGCCCAGTCGGTGACGTCGTCGTTCCAGACGGCCACCGGCGTCCGGCGCAGCGCCGCCCACCAGCGGGCCGTACGACCGTCCGGTTCCTCCATGACGCGGATGCTCCCACCCCCCGGCGCCCGGTCGTTCCCCGGCCACGACTGCCGCTCGCCTTCCCGGGAACGCCGCCGTCATGCGCGGATCGGGTGCCTTTGCCTGCGGTCGGACGTGATGTGATGGTGCGGTGTGGTTTTCCCGGGCGGGTTGCAACGGTGGGTGCCGGTGCGGGACTGTTGCCGTAAGACATCTATTTCCCCATGGCAGGAAGGTGGTGGGGTGCGCACGTGCGTGCCTCCGCTTGTGTCTTCTTCCCCCGGTACCTCCGCCCGTCCCCCCGATGCCGGCCACACGGTCGGCGCCACCTGGACTGAGGCCCCCTGTCCCGTTCTCGTCGTCGACCGCCACGGTGGCCTCGTCGACGTCAACGGGGCCGCCCGGATACTCCTTCCGGGTGCCGTCAGCGGCGACTGGCTGCACGAGCACGTCCCGTCCTGGCTCTGCGACGCCCACCGGCGCATCACCGACGGCCCGCGCCCTGCGGACGCCGCACCGCTGAGCGGACCCATCAGGGAGCGCCACTTCGAGGCGCACCCCACGGCGGCCGGCGACGGCGGCGTGGTGTGGTGGCTGGTCGACGACACCGACCGCCGCCTGGCCGAAGCCGCGCTCACCGACGCGCAGACGCGCACCGAGATCCTCTCGCACGTCTCCAGCACCCTGCTGTCCACCCTGAACGTGCCGCGCTGCATGGAGGTGACCGCCTCCATGGCCGCGGAGCACCTCGCCGACGCGGCGGTGCTCGTCGGCCCGGCGAAGGGCTGGCGCCAGTCCCTCACGTACGCGGTCCGGGGCGGGCCCGTCAGCCAGGTCGTACAGATGGTCGACGTCTCGGGCGTACCGGGCCTGACCGAGGCCCTGCAGGGCTTCCCGCCCGTGCCGGCCCGGTGGATAAACCCCGACGACATCCCCGACTGGGTCACCCCGGACGGCTTCGCCGGCCCGGTCGGCTCCGTGATCGTCGCCCCGCTCCCCGGCCACGGCGTGCCCGCCGGTGCCCTGATCCTCCTGCGGTCCAGCACCGAGCAGTCCTTCTCGGAGGGCGAGGAGGTCTTCGCCCGGCTCTTCGCCGCCCGCGCCGGCGCCGCCCTGTCCGCCGCCCGCCTCTACAGCGAACAGGCCACCGTCACCGCCACGCTGATGCGCGAACTGCTGCCCCCGGCGCTCACCAGCGTGCACGGGGTGGAGTACGCCGGCGGCTACCGGGCGGCCAAGGACCACGAGCGGGTCGGCGGGGACTTCTACGACGTCCATCCCGGCTCCGACCCCTCGCAGGACACCCTCGTCGTCCTCGGCGACGTCGCCGGCAAGGGGCTGGACGCGGCCGTGCTCACCGGCAAGATCCGCAACACGCTCCACGCGCTGCTGCCGCTGACCGACGACCACCAGCGGGTCCTCGACCTGCTCAACGGCGCGCTCCTCAGCTCCCGGCACGCCCGCTTCGTCACCCTGGTCCTCGCCTCCGTGCGCCGCCGCGGCAGCCGGGCCCAGCTCCGGCTGACCAGCGCCGGCCACCTGCCGCCGCTGATCGTCCGCGCCGACGGCACGGTGGAGGACGTACCCTCCCACGGGACACTGGTCGGCGCGCTGCCCGCCGTCACCGCGCACACGGTCCGGACGGTGCTGGGGCCCGGAGAGACGTGCCTGCTCTACACCGACGGCATCACCGAGGCGCGCGGCGGGCCGCTCGGCGACGAGTTCTTCGGCGAACAGCGCCTGCGCCGGGCGCTGGCGGAGTGCGCGGGCCTCCCGGCGGAGGCGGTCGTGGAGCGGGTGCAGATGCTCGCCGCCCAGTGGCTGGGCGCGGGCCGCCACGACGACATGGCCGCCGTGGCCATCAGCGTCCCGCGGAGCGGTCCGCTGACCGTGCTCAACGGACGGGCGGGCGTGAGCAACAGGAGGAGCACGTGAGACACCCCACCGCGGCGGCCGAGCTGGCCGACCGGCTGTGGCAGGCAGTGGCCGGCGGCGACGAGTACGCGGCCGTCGACCTCCTCCGCAAGGCGGCGGTTGACGGTGCGGACGAGGAGGCGCTGCTGCTGGAGGTGATCGCACCCGTGCAGCGCAAGGCCGGGGACGAGTGGGCCGCCGGCCGCATCACCGTGGCGCAGGAGCACGCCACGACCGCCATCAACGAGCGGGTGGTCGCCACCCTCGCCCACCGCGCCGCGGCGCCCGGGCGCCACCCCGCCCGCCGCGGCCGGGTGACGGTCGGCTGCGTCGACGGCGAATGGCACGCCTTCCCCGCCCGGCTCGTCGCCGAGGTGCTCCGGCTGCGCGGCTGGCAGGTCGACTACCTCGGCGCCCGCATGCCCACCGCTCACCTGGTCGCCCACCTGCACCTCACCAACCCCGACGCCGTCCTGCTGTCCGCGTCGGTCGCCACCCGCCTGCCGACCGCCCACGCCGCCGTGACCGCCTGCCAGGCCATAGGCGTCCCGGTCCTGGCGGGCGGCCGGGCCTTCGGCACGGACGGCCGGCACGCCCGGGCGCTCGGCGCCGACCGCTGGGCGGCCGACGCGCGCGGCGCGGCCGCGGTGCTCGAGGCGGGCCTCGCCCGGCCCGGCCCGGCGGCGATCCGGCAGGTGGCGGACGACCTGCCGCACCTGGCCGACCAGGAGTACACGATGGTCGTCCAGTCCCGGGCCATGCTCGTCAAGCAGACCCTGGTCGACCTCGAAACCCGCTTCCCGGCCATGCGCGGCTACGACGATGCCCAGCGCGAGCACGCCGCGCAGGACATCGCCCACATCGTCGACTTCCTGGCCACCGCCCTCTACGTCGACGATCCGGAGGTCTTCACCGCGTTCCTGACCTGGACCGCCCGGATCCTCGAAGCACGGCACGTGCCCGCCCGTTCCGTGGCGCTCGGCCTCGACATCCTGGCCGAGCAGCTCCGCGAGTTCCCCCGCGCCCTCGTGCTCCTGCGCGAGGGCCGTACCGCCGTCGTCGACCGCCCCACCCGCCCCACCCGTCCTGTCCCCGGCCCCCACCTCCCCGTATGACCAACCTGCATCCCACCGAATTCACCGTCACGGTCTACCGCACGGCCGGCACGCTCACCGTGCGGGTGGCCGGCGAGCTGGACTACGACACCAGCGACGGCCTGACCGACATGGTCACCCGCCACCTGACGGCCGAGGCCGGGCTGAGCGACCTGCGTCTGGACTTCCGCGGCCTGACGTGGATCGACTCCACGGGTCTGACCGCCCTGCTCACCCTCCACCGCCGGGCCGCCGCCGTGGGCGCCACGCTGCACCTGGACCACCGGCCCGACGTACTGGAGCGCATGCTGCGGCTGACGAACGTACTGGAGCACCTGACCGCCCCGGCGAGCCGCGCGGGAACCCCCGACCGCCAGGAGGGCGACGCCACCGGGACGAGCGTGCATTGACGGCTGGTGCCCCGGCCCTCCCTTCATGAACAAGCCACCGGGGGGCGTACGCCTCACTTCGCAGGGCAGACGGCCGTCAGGAGGTTGATACACATGGTTCCCCTGCTTCTCGTCCTGCTGCTGGCCCTGGTCCTGTTCGGGGCCGGCTTCGCCCTCAAGATCCTCTGGTGGATCGCCGTGGCCGTCCTGGTGCTGTGGCTCCTGGGCTTCGTCATGCGCTCCACCACCTCCGGCGGCGGCCGCAGCCGCTGGTACCGATGGTGATCTGACACCACCGCACGCCCCGGCACAGGGCCCGGCCGACGACGGCCGGGCCCTGCGCGCGTCCCCGGCCGTGCCGGGCATCACCCGGTTGCCGCGCGCACCCGGTGCATCCGGCAGGGCGGGCGGCACCGTAGTGGGTACCGGGGGAGCACCCCGGAGCGACGACCACGGAGGCGGCGGTACACGTGCGGGATGCGAGGCTCTGTCTGGTGACCGGCGCCAGCGGCTACATCGGCGGCCGGCTGGTGCCGGAACTGCTGGACGCCGGACACCGGGTGCGCTGTCTGGTGCGCACGCCCCGGAAGCTGCGCGACCAGCCGTGGGCGGAACAGGTGGAGATCGTGCGCGGCGACGTCACCGACGCCGCCTCGGTGGCGGCGGCGATGCGGGGCGTCGACGTCGCCTACTACCTGGTGCACGCGCTCGGTACCGGCCGCGACTTCGAACGGACCGACCGGCGGGCGGCCCGCGTGTTCGGCGAGCAGGCCCGCGGGGCCGGCGTCGGCCGGCTGGTCTACCTGGGCGGGCTGACCCCGGCCGGCGTGCCCGAGCGGGAACTCTCCCCGCACCTGCGCTCCCGCGCCGAGGTGGGACGCATCCTCCTCGGCTCGGGCGTGCCGACGGCCGTGCTGCGGGCCGCCGTCATCATCGGCTCCGGATCCGCGAGCTTCGAGATGCTGCGCTACCTCACCGAGCGGCTGCCGGTGATGGTCACCCCGCGCTGGGTGCGCACCCGCATCCAGCCCGTCGCCGTACGGGACGTGCTGCGCGTCCTGGTCGGCTGCGCCGCGCTGCCGGCCGAGGTCAGCCGGACCTTCGACATCGGGGGCCCCGAGGTGCTCACGTACGTCGAGATGATGCGGCGCTACGCCGCCGTCGCCGGACTGCCCCGGCGGCTGATCCTCCCCGTGCCCGTGCTCACACCCGGCCTGTCCAGTCAGTGGGTCGGCCTGGTGACCCCCGTGCCGGCCGCCCTCGCCCGTCCGCTCACCGAGTCGCTGCGCCACGAGGTGGTGTGCCGGGAGCGGGACATCGAGGGTTACGTGCCCAGTCCGCCCGGCCACCCGATCGGCTTCGACCGCGCCGTCGCCCTCGCGCTGGAGCGCGTGCGGGACGCGCGGGTCGCCACCCGCTGGTCCTCCGCCTCCGTACCGGGGGCGCCCAGCGACCCGCTGCCCACGGACCCCGACTGGGCGGGCGGCAGCCTCTACACCGACGTGCGCGAACGCCACGCCGAGGTGGCGCCCGACGCGCTGTGGGACGTGGTCGAGGGCATCGGGGGCGAGAACGGCTGGTACTCCTTCCCGCTGGCGTGGGCGGTGCGCGGCCGGCTCGACCGCCTCGCCGGCGGGGTGGGCCTGCGCCGGGGCCGCCGGGACGCCCGGCGGCTGCGAGTGGGGGACTCGCTGGACTTCTGGCGGGTGGAGGAGATCGAGCGCGGGCGGCTGCTGCGGCTGCGCGCCGAGATGCGGCTGCCCGGCCTGGCCTGGCTGGAGCTGCACGTCGACGCGGACGGGGCCGGCGGTGCCCGCTACCGGCAGCGGGCCCTGTTCCATCCGCACGGACTGCTCGGCCAGCTGTACTGGTGGAGCGTGTCGCCCTTCCACGCCGTGGTCTTCGGCGGCATGGCCCGCAACATCGTCCGCACCGCCGAACGCGCGCGGCGCGCCGGCACCGCGACCCGGCAGGGAGGCTGACAGCGATGCGTGTCTCGCTCGTGCTCTTCACCTCCGACCTGCGTCTGTACGACCACCCGCCGCTGCGCGCGGCCCTGACGTCCGCCGACGCGGTCGTGCCGCTCTTCGTGCGGGACCCGGCCGTCGCCGCGGCCGGGTTCGCCACGCCCAACCGCAACGCGTTCCTCGCCGACTGCCTCGCCGACCTCGACGCCGGGCTGCGCGAGCGCGGCGGGCGGCTCGTGGTGCGCTCCGGCGAGCTGGTGGAGGAGGTGTGCCGCGCGGCCCGCGAGGCGGACGCCGACGAGGTCCACCTGTCGGCGGCGCACAGCCGCTTCGCCACCCGGCGCGAGGAGCGGCTGCGGCGGGCGCTGGAGTCCGACGGGCGCCGCCTGTACGTGCACGACGCGGTCACCGTGGTCGTACCGCCCGGTGAGGTGACGCCCGCCGGCTCGGACCATTTCGCCGTCTTCACGCCGTACCTCAGGCGCTGGACGCAGGTCCGGCTGCGCCCGGCCACCGGTGCCCCGCGCCGCGTCCACGTCCCCGACCACGTCCGCGGCGAGCCGCTGCCCGCCCGCGGTGCCGTCCCCGGTGTCTCGCCCGCGCTGCCGGCCGGCGGGGAGAGCGAGGGCCGCCGCAGGGTGACCGCCTACTGGCGCGGCGGACTCGACGCCTACGACGAGGTCCGCGACGACCTGGCCGCGGACGCCACCTCGAAGCTCTCCGCACACCTGCACTTCGGCACCCTGTCCCCGGTGGAACTCGTCCACCTGGCCCGCCGCCGGGGCGGCGCCGGCGCCGAGGCGCTGGTCCGGCAGCTGGCCTGGCGCGACTTCCACCGCCAGGTCCTCGCCGCCCGCCCCGACGCGGCGCACACCGACTACCGCACCCGGCACGACCACTGGCGCACCGAGGACTCGGCGCGGGAGGACATCGAGGCCTGGCGCCAGGGCCGCACCGGCTACCCGGTGATCGACGCGGCGATGCGGCAACTGCGCCACGAGGGCTGGATGCACAACCGTGCCAGGCTGCTGGCCGCGAGCTTCCTGAGCAAGACGCTCTACGTGGACTGGCGGATCGGCGCCGCGCACTTCCTGCACTGGCTCGTCGACGGGGACGTGGCCAACAACCAGCTGAACTGGCAGTGGGTGGCCGGCACCGGTACCGACACCCGCCCCAACCGCGTCCTCAACCCGGTCACGCAGGCGAAGAAGTACGACCCCGACGGCGCCTACGTGCACCGTTGGGTGCCCGAACTGCGGGACCTCGCGGCACCGACGGTGCACGAGCCCTGGAGGCTGCAGGGCTTCGACCGGGCCGCGCTGGACTACCCCGACCCGGTGGTGGAGCTGTCGGAGGGGCTGGAGCGCTTCCGCCGGGCCCGCACCGGCCCGGCGTGAGCCCGTGCGAGGGGCCCCGCGCGCGGTCCGGACACTCCGGCCGAGCCGGCCGAGGGTTTCATCTCGCTGTCATAGACGCGTCACAGAGCGCGAGTTAGAGTTACCGCAAGATCACGCACCGCCGTCACCACGGCGGTCCGTGACACACGGGCAACACCATGCCGGCCACGGGGGAAGGGGAAAGGCGTGTACGTCACGCGTGCGCTCGTCGCGCCGAGGGAGAGCCGTTCCGGCCCGTCGGTGGCCCCGGTCCGCGAGCAGACGGACGACCACTTAGCGCCCGTCGACGCCCTGCCGCCCGGACGGGCGGACGCCCGTGGCGGTGACCGCGGCCGGCGGCTCCCGCACCGCCAGGCGCGGTGCACCGGCCGGCCCGGCGCGGCCCGGCGACTCGCCGCGCCACCCGGGGCCGGCCCCTCGGCCGACGCCCTGACCGTCCCGTGTCCGACCACCCCGTGTCCGACCACTCCGTGTCCGCGCGCCCGGGCACGCCTCCCGCGCTGTCGCGCCGGACGATGCACCGGCGGGCCGGGCGCTTCCCGCGGCTGAGGCCGCGTCCCCCGGCCTTCCCGGCCGTTCCCTGACATCGCGGGGCCACGCCCTCCCGACTCCTGCCGGACGGGGCGGGCGAACCCGCCGCCGCACCCCTGACCACGTCCGCGCCCCGTCCCGCGGCACCCCGCCCGGCTCACCGGCCCGCCCGTGCCCTTCCCGTGCCCGGGACGCCGTCGGCGTGCCGTCGCCGCGCACCGCACCACGCGTACCACCTCCGTCACGCTCAACCCGTTTCCGAAGGTGCTCGATGATCTATCGCCATGCGTACGACCTGGTCCTCGACGACCTTTTCCTCGACCTGAGCGGTTTCATCCCCGGCGTCGACCTCACACTCAAGATCGAAGGCCTCAACCTCGCGGGCTCCATCAAACTCAAGGCGGCCGTAGGCCTGTTGGAGGACCTGGAGCGCCGGGGCGTGCTCCGGCCCGGCGGCCGGGTCATCGAGTCGTCCTCCGGCAACCTCGGCATCGCGCTCAGCTCGGTCTGCGCGGCCCGCGGCTACCGGTTCACCTGCGTCGCGGACCCCAACACCGCGGCCACCAGCGTGCGTCTGATGCGCGCCTACGGCGCCGAGGTCGTCATCGTCGACCGCCGCGACGCCAACGGCGGCTTCCTGCAGTCCCGCATCGACCACATCCACGCCCGGCTGCGCGAGGACCCCGGCCTGGTGTGGCCCAACCAGTACGCCAACGAGGCCAACCCGCAGGCGCATTACCGGCGTACCGCCCCCGCGCTGCTCAAGGAGGGCGAGGTCGACGTCCTCTTCGTCGGCGCGGGCACCACCGGCACGCTCAGGGGCTGCGCCGAGTACTTCCGCGAGCACTCGCCCGGCACCCGCATCGTCGCGGTCGACACGGCCGGTTCGGTCACCTTCGGCTTCCCCCCGGCCCGCCGGCACATCCCGGGCCTGGGCACGAGCCGGCGCCCGGAGATCTTCCGCGACGGACTCGTGGACGAGGTCGTCATGGTGCCCGAGGCCGAGGCGGTGCGCATGTGCCGGCGGCTCGCGACCGGGCGGGGCATCCTCGCCGGCGGCTCCACCGGTTCGGTGCTCGCCGCGGTCGAGAGCCGCCACCGCGACCTGCCCGAGGGCGCCTCGGTGGTCGCCATCAGTCCGGACCTCGGCGAGCGCTACCTCGACACGGTCTACGACGACGACTGGGTCGGCGAGCGCTTCGGCGCCGTCGACGACTGACCCGGAGCCCCTCGCCGCCCCCGCCCCACCGCGCATCACGCACAGAGATTGAAGGAGTCACCATGTTCGAATTCGATGTCGTCAACGGCCGCACCGTCCGGGACATCGTCCGCGACAGCCGCCGGGACATCGTCCGGGTCGTGCGCGACACCTACCTGGCCCACCACGCCGGGCGTTCGGTGAACCCGGACAGCTACTTCCTCCGCTTCCCCGAGAAGCCGGCGGACCGGATCATCGCCCTGCCCGCCTACCTGGACGGCGAGCGCGAGGTCGCCGGCATCAAGTGGATAGCGAGCTTCCCGGCCAACATCGAGCGCGGCATCCCCCGCGCCTCGGCCACGCTCGTGCTGAACGACGCCGGGACCGGCTACCCGTTCGCCCTGCTGGAGGCCTCGCAGATCAGCGCCGCCCGCACCGCCGCCTCGGCCGTCCTGGCGGCGGACGTCCTCTCCGGCGGGCGCAAGGGCGGCCGGCTCGCGGTGGTGGGCGCGGGCATCATCGCCCGCAACATCCTGGAGTTCTTCCACGCCGAGGAGTGGACGTTCGGGCAGGTCGCGGTGCACGACCTGAGCGAGGAGTACGGCACCGCCCTGGCGGCCCACGCCGCCGAGCGGCTGGCGTACCCGGCGTCCTACGCGGCGACCCTGCAGGAGGCCGTGTCCGGCGCCGACGTCGTCGTCTTCGCGACCACGGCCGGGGAGCCGTACGTCCTCGACCCCGACGCCTTCGCGCCCGGGCAGATCGTCCTGAACATCTCCCTGCGCGACATCGGCCCCGAGATCATCGCCGGCTCCTCCAACGTGCTGGACGACGTCGACCACTGCCTCAAGGCCAACACCTCCCCGCACCTGGCCGAACAGAAGTACGGCAACCGGGACTTCATCACCGGCACCCTCGCCGAGGTGATCAACGCAGAGGTCACGGTCGGCACGGACAAGCCGGTCGTCTTCTCGCCCTTCGGGCTGGGCGTCCTGGACCTCGCCGTGGGCCTCGAAGTGCACCGTGTCGCCGCCGCGTCCGGCCGCGTCACCGCCATCGCCGACTTCTTCGGGGAGACCGAGCGGTGGTGACGACCTCCCCCTTCTCGCAGCGGACGCCGGCCCCGGCCACCGTCGGCATCATCGGCCTGGGCTCACGCGGCATCGGCGTCCTGGAACGCCTCGTCACCCACGCCGCGCGGCCCGACTGGACGGGCCGCCGGCTCGTGGTCGAGGTGGTCGACCCGGACGGCACCGGCATCGGCATCCACGCCGTGGACCAGCCCGACCACCTGCTCCTCAACACCGTCGCCGCACAGGTGAGTCTCTTCCCCGACGAGGCCACGGTCGGCGAGGTCATCGGCGACCGGGGTCCCGACCTGTACACCTGGGTGACGGACCGGGGTCTGAAGGTGGGCGAGGACGGCTACACCCTCGGCGACGAGGGCCGGCCGGTACGGCCCGACGACTACCTGCCCCGGCGGGTGCTCGGCGAGTACCTCGCCTGGTTCCTGCGGCGCCTGCTCGACCGGGTCCCCGAGCACGTGGAGATACGGTTCCACCGCGCCACGGCGACCGGCCTGTCCGCCGGCCCCGACGACTCCCGGCGCATCACCCTGGACACCGGCGAGACCCTGCGGGTGGACACCGTCTTCCTCACCACCGGCCACACCCCGCCGGCCGCCCCCGACCCCGGGGCGCCGGGCGGGCACCGCCGGGTCCACGGCATCTACCCGCCCGCCGCGGCCTTCGCGGACGTCACCGCCGGCCAGACCGTCGCCCTCGGCGGCACCGGGCTGTCGGCCATGGACGTCCTCGCCTCCCTCACCCTCGGCCGGGGCGGCCGGTACGAGGCGGCCGACGAGGGCCTGCGCTACCTGCCCAGCGGACGGGAACCGCGCATCCTGCTGTTCTCCCGCACCGGAATCCCCTTCCGGGCCCGGCCCGCCGCCAACCGCACCGGCGGACCGTACCGGCCGGTGGTGTTCACCCCCGGGGCCCTGGACCGCCTCCGGTCCGCCGGGGACGACCGCCCCCTGAGCCTGCACGGCGACCTGCTCCCGCTGATCCGCACCGAGATGCGCATCGCCTTCCACCGCCGCGCCGCCGCCCTCGCCCGGGGAACCGACGCCGAGCACGCCCTGACGGAGCGCCTGCGCGCCGCGGCGGACGCCGGGACCGTGGAGGACGACCTGCGGGCCCTGGACCGGGAACACGCCGACCGGTTCGGCCACTTCGACCCGCAGGAGCAGCTGTTCCCCGACAGCGCCGAGTTCGACTCCAGCGACGCCTACCAGAAGTGGTACGAGGAGCGGCTGCGGTCGGACCTCGTGGAGGCACGGCTCGGCCTCGGCGGCAGCCCCGTCAAGGCCGGCCTGGAGGTCCTGCGCGACCTGCGCGACGTCATCCGCCACGCCGTCGACTTCGGCGGCCTGGACGAGGACTCCCACGACGAGTTCTACGGCTCCTTCACCGCCACCCTCAACCGCTCGGTGACCGGCCCGCAGCTCGACCGGCACGAGGAACTGCTCGCCCTGCTGGAGGCCGGCGTCGTCAGCGTGCCCTTCGGGCCCGCGCCGCGCGTCGAGTGGGACGGGAGGGCGTGGCGGATCTCCTCCACCCGCCTGGGCACCGGCCACGGCGCACCGGCCGACTGGCTGGCGTACGCCACCTCGGGCCAGCCCGACGTGGAGGCGACCGGCAGCCCGCTGCTGGCGGACCTCCTGGCCGGCGGACGCATCCGCCGGCACCGCCCCGGCGCGCGCAGCAGCCGCGGCGTCGACATCACGGCGGACCAGCATCCCGTCGCCGCCGACGGCCGGCCCGACCGGAAGGTCCGCGTCCTCGGCCCGCTCTGCGAGGGGGCCACCTTCTACAACCACTACGTGCCCTCGCCCGGCGGCCGCAACCGCGCGCTGGCGGACGCCGACCGGTGCGTCACCGCCGCACTGGCCGAACTCGCCGCCGCCGAGCCCGACACCTCCAGGAGCCCCGCACAGTGACCCTCATCGTCCCCACCCGGATCGACGCCGTCGACCAGCTCGCCGACGAAGGCATCACGGTCACCGTCGAGCCCCGCGACGCCGCCACCGCGACCCCGGCGGTCGAACTCGCCGTCCTCAACCTGATGCCGGACAAGCCGGTCACCGAGACCCAGCTGCTGCGCCTGCTGTCCGGCGCCGGACTCCCCGTCCGCGTCACCCTGCTGCGCCCCCGCGACCACATCTCCAGGAGCACACCCGAGGCGTACCTGAAGGAGCACTACCGGACGCACGAGGACGTCGCCGACCGACGGTTCGACGCCCTGATCGTCACCGGCGCCGCCGTGGAGCTCCTGCCCTTCGAGCAGGTGACGTACTGGGAGGAGCTGCGCGGCATCATGGACTGGGCCGAGGAGCACGTCACCTCCGCCCAGTACGTCTGCTGGGGCGCCCAGGCCGCGCTGTACCACCGGTACGGCATCCCCAAGCACGAGCTGCCCGCCAAGCTCTTCGGGAACTTCCCGAACACGCTCACCGACCCCTCCTCCCCGCTCCTCGCGGACTTCGCACCGGTCGTGACGGTGCCCCAGTCGCGCCACACCGAGAACCTCCGCGCCGACTTCGAGGAGACCGCGGAACTGCGGATCCTGGTGGAGTCGCCCGAGTCCGGGGTGCACATCGCCGTCGGCCGGGACGGCCGGGAGCTGTACGTCTCCGGGCACCCGGAGTACGACACCGACACGCTGCTGCGGCAGTTCCGCCGCGACCAGGCCAAGGGCGCGGACATCGCCCTCCCGGTCAACTACTTCCCGGACGACGATCCTTCGGCGGCCCCGGTGGAGAACTGGCAGGATCACGGGCGGCTCTTGTACCGCAACTGGCTGCGCGGCCTCACGCGCGACGGAATCCCCCTGGCCGACATCACGGCCGAGAAGTCAGGAGTGTAAGCGTGTCGGTTCTTCAGTCACTCGTCTCGTTCGCCCTGGTGTCGGCCCTGCTGGTGATCATGCCGGGCGTGGACACCGCGCTGGTCATCCGCAACACCGTGGCGCGCGGGCGGCTCCACGGGTTCGTCACCGGAGTGGGTGTCGGCGTCGGCGCCGTCATCTGGGGCGCTGCCATCGCGGTGGGCATCGGCGCGCTGCTGGCCGCCTCCGAGACCGCGTACACCGTGTTCCGCATAGTCGGCGCCGCCTACATGGTCTGGCTGGGCATCGGACTGTGGCGCTCGGCCCGGGCCATCGGCTCGGGACAGGAGAAGGACACCGAGCTGGAACCGGAGTCCGCCTCGCTGTGGCGCTCCTTCGGCCGCGGCATGCTCAACAACCTGGCCAACCCCAAGGTCGGTGTCTTCTACGGCGCCACGATCCCGCAGTTCATCCCGTCCGGCGTGTCCCCCGCGCTGATGGGCACCGCGCTGGCCGGCGTCAACGCGGTCGAGGCAGTGATCTGGTACGGCCTGATCAGCCTCGGCGCGCACGGCCTGCGCAACTGGATGAAGCGCCGCTCGGTCCGCCGCAACGTCGACGCCACCGCGGGCACGGTCATGATCGCCTTCGGCATCGTGATGGCGGTCGAGAGCTGAGCCGCGGCACACCGGGGTGACCCGCGCCGGCCACCGCGGTCCCGGCTCTCCGGTCACCCCGGACGCACGGCACCCCCGTACCGCCCCGGCACCCCCGTACCGCCCCGGGTCCCCCGCCCCGCCCCGCAACCCCCACCCGCCAGAGGAGATTTCCGATGACGTCCCGTGTCGTCCTGGTCGCCGACCCCTTGCCGGCGACCGCCCTGGAGGGCCTCGGCCCCGGGTTCGAAGTGCGCCACTGCGACGGCGCCGACCGCGTGCGGCTCCTGGCCGCGGTGGCCGAGGCCGACGCCCTCCTGGTGCGCAGCGCCACCACCGTGGACGCCGAGGTCCTCGCGGCGGCCCCCCGGCTCGCCGTCGTCGGCCGGGCGGGGGTGGGGGTCGACAACATCGACGTCGCCGCCGCCACCGCGGCCGGCGTCGTCGTGGTCAACGCCCCCGCCGCCAACGTCGTCAGCGCCGCCGAACTGACCTGCGGGCTGCTGCTGGCGGCCGCCCGCGACATCCAGGCAGCCGGCCGGGAGCTGAAGTCCGGCGTGTGGCGGCGCGGCACCCACGTCGGCACCGAACTCGCGGGCAAGACCCTCGGGATCGTCGGGCTCGGCCGCATCGGCCTGGCCGTGGCGCGCCGCATGACCGCCTTCGACATGACGGTCCTCGGCCACGACCCCTACGCCACACCGGAGACGGCGGACCAGCACGGCCTCAAGCTCGTCCCGCTGGAGGAACTGCTGTCCCGCTCCGACTTCATCACCGTCCACGTACCGCGGACGCCGGACACCGTCGGCCTGATCGGGGAGGCCGAACTCCGCCTGGTCAAGCCCACCGCCTACCTCGCCAACGTGGCCCGCGGCGGAATCGTGGACGAGGCGGCCCTGCACACGGCCCTGCGGGAGTCCCGGCTGGCGGGCGCCGCGCTGGACGTCTTCGAGGACGAGCCGTGCACCGACTCGCCCCTCCTGGGACTCGACAACGTGACGGTGACACCGCACCTGGGCGCCAGCACCAGGGAGGCCCAGGAGCGCGCGGCGACGGACGTCGTCCGCGCGCTCCTGCGGACCCTCGGCGGCGAGAGCGTCCCCGAGGCCCTCAACGCGCCCCGCTCAGCCCGCGGGTGAAGGCGGCGTGCGGCCCTCGAAGGCCGCGAGGATGCGTTCCGCCGCCAGGGTCGCCGTCAGCCGGCCCTCCCTGACCTCGCGCTCCAGGCCGGGGGCGGTCGCACGGACCGCGGGGTCGGAGTGCAGGCGCCCGAGGAGTTCGTCGCGGACCATCGCCCACGTCCAGCCGACCTGCTGGTCCCGCCGCTTGGCGGCCAGCCGGCCGGTCGAGTCGAGCAGCGCGCGGTGCTGTTCCAGGCGCTCCCAGACCGTGTCGAGGCCGGTCGACTCGCGGGCGCTGCAGTGCAGCACCGGCGGCGTCCAGAAGGCGTCCTTGCCGTGCATCAGGCGCAGCGCGCCCGCCAGTTCGCGCGCGGCGGCCCGGGCGTCGCGCTCGTGCGGGCCGTCCGCCTTGTTGACGGCGATCACGTCGGCCAGCTCCAGGACGCCCTTCTTGATGCCCTGGAGCTGGTCGCCGGTGCGGGCCAGGGTGAGCAGCAGGAAGGAGTCCACCATCTCGGCGACCGTCGTCTCCGACTGGCCGACGCCGACGGTCTCCACCAGGATCACGTCGTAACCGGCCGCCTCCATCACCACCATCGACTCCCGGGTGGCCTTGGCGACCCCGCCCAGCGTGCCCGCGCTGGGGGAGGGCCGGACGAAGGCCGCCGGGTCGACGGCCAGGCGCTCCATCCGGGTCTTGTCGCCCAGGATGGAGCCGCCGGTGCGGGTGGAGGAGGGATCGACGGCGAGGACCGCCACCCGGTGGCCCAGCGAGGTCAGCATCGTGCCGAAGGCGTCGATGAACGTCGACTTGCCGACACCGGGCACCCCGCTGATGCCGATCCGCCGCGCCCGGCCGCTGTGCGGCAGCAGCTCGGTGAGCAACTGCTGCGCCAGCGACCGGTGCTGTGGCCGGGTGGACTCCACGAGCGTGATGGCGCGGGCCACCAGGGCCCGCTTCCCGTCGAGCACACCCTTCACGTACGTGTCGAGATCGATCGCGGCCATGCGCGGCTACAGCTCGTGGCCGAGGTCGGCCGACAGCCGCCGCACCAGGTCGTACGCGGCGTCCGGGATCACCGTCCCGGGCAGGAACACCTCCGCCGCGCCCATCTCCCGCAGCGTCGGCACGTCCTGCGGCGGGATGACACCGCCGACCACGATCATGATGTCCTCGCGGCCCTCCTCGGCGAGCTTCTCGCGCAGCGCCGGGACGAGCGTGAGGTGACCGGCGGCCAGCGAGGACACCCCGACCACGTGCACGTCCGCCTCGACCGCCTGCCGGGCGACCTCCTCCGGCGTCTGGAACAGCGGGCCGACGTCGACGTCGAAGCCGAGGTCGGCGAAGGCGGTCGCGATCACCTTCTGGCCGCGGTCGTGGCCGTCCTGGCCCATCTTGGCGACCAGGATGCGCGGCCGGCGCCCCTCGGCCTCCTCGAACGCGTCCACCAGGGCCCGGGTACGGTCCACGGACGGGGACTGGCCTGCTTCGTTGCGGTACACACCGGAAATCGTACGGATCTGGCTCGCGTGCCGCCCGTACACCTTCTCCAGGGCGTCGGAGATCTCGCCGACGGTTGCCTTCGCGCGGGCCGCGCGCACCGCCAGCTCCAGCAGGTTGCCGTCGCCGTCGGCGGCCCGGGTGAGCGCGTCCAGCGCGTCCCGGCACGCGGTCTCGTCCCGCTCCTCGCGCAGCCGGCGCAGCTTCTCGATCTGCTGGGCCCGCACGGAGGAGTTGTCGACCTTGAGCACCTCGATCTGCTCGTCGCTGTCGACCCGGTACTTGTTGACGCCGATCACCGGCTGGCGACCGGAGTCGATGCGGGCCTGGGTGCGGGCCGCCGCCTCCTCCACGCGCAGCTTGGGGATGCCGGCGTCGATGGCCTGCGCCATGCCGCCGGCCTGCTCGACCTCCTGGATGTGCGCCCACGCCTTGCGGGCCAGGTCGTAGGTCAGCCGCTCCACGTAGGCGCTGCCGCCCCACGGGTCGATGACCCGGGTGGTGCCCGATTCCTGCTGGATGAGCAGTTGGGTGTTGCGGGCGATGCGCGCCGAGAAGTCCGTCGGCAGCGCGAGCGCCTCGTCGAGGGCGTTGGTGTGCAGCGACTGGGTGTGGCCCTGGGTCGCCGCCATCGCCTCCACGCACGTGCGGGTGACGTTGTTGAAGACGTCCTGCGCGGTCAGCGACCAGCCCGAGGTCTGCGAATGGGTGCGCAGCGACAGCGACTTGCTGTTCTTCGGGTCGAACTGCTTCACCAGCTTCGCCCACAGCAGGCGCGCCGCGCGCAGCTTGGCGACCTCCATGAAGAAGTTCATGCCGATCGCCCAGAAGAACGACAGCCGGGGCGCGAACGCGTCCACGTCCAGCCCCGCCTCCCGCCCGGCCCGGATGTACTCCACGCCGTCGGCGAGCGTGTACGCCAGCTCCAGGTCGGCCGTCGCGCCCGCCTCCTGGATGTGGTAGCCGGAGATGGAGATGGAGTTGTAGCGCGGCATCCGCTGCGAGGTGTACGCGAAGATGTCGGAGATGATCCGCATCGACGGCTTCGGCGGGTAGATGTAGGTGTTGCGGACCATGAACTCCTTCAGAATGTCGTTCTGAATGGTCCCGGCCAGCTTCTCGGGCGGTACGCCCTGCTCCTCCGCCGCCACGATGTACAGCGCCAGCACCGGCAGCACGGCGCCGTTCATGGTCATCGACACGGTCATCCGGTCCAGCGGGATGCCGTCGAACAGCTGGCGCATGTCGTAGATCGAGTCGATGGCCACGCCCGCCATGCCGACGTCGCCGGTCACCCGCGGGTGGTCGCTGTCGTACCCCCGGTGCGTGGGCAGGTCGAAGGCGACCGACAGGCCCTTCTGGCCGGCCGCCAGGTTGCGCCGGTAGAACGCGTTGGACTCCTCGGCGGTGGAGAAGCCCGCGTACTGGCGGATCGTCCAGGGCTGGTTGACGTACATCGTCGGGTAGGGGCCGCGCAGGTACGGCGCGATGCCCGGGTAGGTGCCCAGGAAGTCCAGGCCCTCCAGGTCACGGCCGGTGTACAGCGGCTTGACCCCGATGCCCTCCGGGGTCTCCCACACCGGCTCCGCGCCCCCGGCGGCCCGCTCCAGGGCCGCACGCCACTCGCCCTCGGTGCCGTCGGTGACCGGGGCGCCCAGCTCGATGCCGGAGAAGTCGGGGATTCCCATCAGGACACTCCCATGCGGTCGAGGGTCGCGGCCAGGACGTCGACGGCGTCGCAGCCCGCGAAGACGTAGCTGTCGATGCCGGGGTGCTCGCCCCGGCCCGCCAGGAACACGTGCCGGGCGCCGGCCGCGCGCAGCGACTCGGCGGCCCCGGCGGCCTGTTCGGCGTAGACCGCGTCGCTGGAGCACAGCACGGCCTCGGTCGCGCCGCTGTCCTCGAAGCGGCCCTCGGTGACCGGTTCGATGCCGCCGGCCTGGAAGAGGTTCGCGGCGAAGCTCGCGCGGGCGGTGTACTCGGCGGCGGAGCCGAGCGTGGCGAGGAAGATCCGGGGCCGGGCGCCGGTCGCCGCCAGGTGGGCGTCGGAGCGGGCGCGCAGCTCCTCGTACGCTTCGTCGCGGCGCACCCGCGGCAGGCCGCCGGACGGCGGCTCGGGCGCGGGCTCACGCACCACCGGCTTCTCGGTCAGCAGCGGGAACTCGCTGACGCCGGTGACGGGCTCGCGCCGCTTGGCGAGCCGCTTGGAGCGTTCCGCCCAGGTCGTCGCCAGGTCGGTGCGCAGCCGGCCGGAGCGCAGCACCGCCGCCTGGCCGCCGTCGCGCTCGACCGACCGGAAGAACTGCCAGGCGGCCTCGGCGAGTTCGTCCGTCAGCCGCTCCACGTACCAGGAGCCGCCCGCCGGGTCGATGACCCGGGCCAGGTGGGACTCCTCGATCAGGATGGTCGAGGTGTTGCGCGCGATCCGCCGGGCGAACGCGTCGGGCAGGCCCAGCGCGTGGTCGAACGGCAGCACGGTCACGGAGTCGGCACCGCCCACCCCCGCGGCGAGCGTCGCGACCGTCGTGCGGAGCATGTTCACCCACGGGTCGCGGCGGCTCATCATCACCGGCGAGGTCACCACGTGCTGCACCTGTGCACCGGCCTGCGGCGCCCCGCACACCTCGGCAACCCGCGCCCACAGCCGGCGCGCGGCGCGCAGCTTGGCGATGGTCAGGAACTGGTCGGCGGTGGCCGCGTAGCGGAACTCCAGCTGGCCGGCGGCCTCCTCGACGCCCAGCCCGGCCTCGGTCAGCTCCCGCAGGTAGGCCACGCCGGTGGCCAGCGAGGCGCCCAGTTCCTGCGCCGCCGAGCCGCCGGCCTCGTGGTACGGCAGCGCGTCCACGGTCAGCGCGCGCAGCCCCGGGTACTGCTCGGCGCAGCGCGCGGCCAGGGCGGCGTACGGCGCGAAGTCCAGCGCCGTCCCGGTGCGGGCCTCGTACCCGAGCGGGTCGCCGCCCAGGTTGCCGCGTACGGCCCCGGCGGCCACGCCCTTGTCCGCGTACAGCGCGAGGAGCGCCTCGGCGGCCTCCTCGGTGTCGCGGCCCGCGTCCAGCACGACCGGCGCCAGGTCGAGGTAGACGCCGTCGAGGGCGCGGCCCAGCCCGGAGACCGGGATGCCGCCCTCGCCCAGCACCAGCCACAGGGAGGTGCCGCCGTTCTCCAGGTCGGTGAGGACGGCGTCCGCCGCGCCGCCGGCGAGTGCCGTGTGCCGCTGCCGTACGTCCCAGCCGCCCTGGAGGGTGCCCTCCGGGCGGCTGCCCCGTACGAAGGGGGCGAAGCCCGGCAGTCCGGGGTCGGGCGCGCCGTCGCGCGCGGTGTACAGGGGCCGGGTGCGCAGCCCGTCCTCCAGCGTCGTGGACAGGGCGTCCTCAGCAGCGTCGCCGGTCAGTTCCTTGCCCGACTTGCGCAGTACGCCCTCGACCAGGCGTTGCCACTGCTCATGTGTCGCGTCAGGGAACTCGGCGGCCAGTGAGAGCCCGTCGTCAGGCAGGACCGTCATGGCTCGGATGCTAGGGCAGGTGACTCGGGCCCAGGCGGAGCGGAGGCTGTGAGGTTTCTCTTCTTGCGGTTGTGACCTGCGCCGCTCCGGCTCCGCGCGGGCCACCGGAAGCTCCGGCTGCGGCTCCGCTGCCCTTGGTCGTCCGCCCCGCCCGGACGACCGGACGCTCCACGCGCCCGGCCGCCCGGCCGGCCGGGGACGAGCCCGTGCTCGACGCGCCCGACGACCGTCTCTCGCCCGCGCCGGTCGCGGCCGGCCGGGGCGAGTACGCCGCCGCGGCCGGCCTGCCCGCCGTCACCCGCGCCGCGGCCCACCCCGGGTACTCATCCCGGACGGACGCGGGCGGACCGGCCGGGCACGACGCGGGGCCCGGCCGCCGTGGCGGCCGGGCCCCTTCCCGCCTGCACCTCGTCTCACCCGTGCGGTGGCCCGATGCCCAGGTCCGTGCGGCGCAGGTCCCGGGTGGACAGCGTCTGGGGGTCACCCGTGAAGGCCCGCAGCCGGAGCCGGGCGCTCTTCTTCGCCGGCACCGTGAAACCGCCCGACGGGGCCCTCAGCTCCACGGTCGCCGTGGTGTGCGCGGCGAGCGTGGCCGGACCGCGCGCCAGCGACCAGTACCGGTTCATGCCCTGGTGGGTGGTGATCATGTAGTGCGGGGTGAGCGCGGTGCCGCCCGTGTTGGTGACCCGCAGCGTCAGCCGTGACAGCGTCCGCGCCGAGGTGTGCCGGGTCCCGGTGACGTCCATCCGCAGCGGCGGCGTCCCGGTCGCCGCCAGGGCCGCGCTCACCAGCGCCGGTGCCAGCAGCAGCGCGACGGCCGCGGCCAGCGCGGTCCGGCGGCGCGGTCCGGTCAGCGGACGGGGCCGCGGCTGCCAGGCGCGGGCGAACTCGGGCAGCGGCGCGGTGACCGCCGCCGCCAGCCACAGCGGGGTCATCATCAGGTAGTAGCCGTCCTGGGACCGGGTCGCCAGGTAGAACGCGCACCAGGGCAGCACGGTCGCGGCCGGCCCGAGCCGCCGTACGAACAGCACGAACACCGCCAGCAGGGCGGCGGCGAGCAGCACGCCCGCGTGACCGTACCAGTCGAGCCGGTCGCTGCCGTGCGTGAAGTACAGCGAGACGCCCACCAGGCCCTGGCCGTGCAGCACCGCGCCCTGGGTCAGCGGCAGCGCGACGCCCTCCAGCCAGGGGCCGGGCTCGCTCACCGCGAAGTACGCGTTCACCAGCAGCCAGGTCAGCACGGCGGTCCCGGCGATCCGCAGCACCACCCGGGCCGCCGCCCGCCGGCCCAGCTCGCCGCGCCGCACGGCGTAGATCCCGGCCAGCAGGAAGGGCGCGAGGAACCACGGCAGTTGCTGGGCCGCGCACGCGGCGCCGAGGCACACGGCCCGGGCGACCCCGGCCGCGCCCAGCCGGCCGCGGGCGCCGAGCCGGGGCCAGCGCACCACGACCGGCACCAGCAGCGCCAGGCCGACGATCGCCGGGTAGCCCTGCCGGGCGTACATGGGCAGGAAACCGAAGCCCAGGCAGACCATGGTCGCCGCCGAACGCCACGGCACCGGCAGCAGCCGCCACAGCACCACCGCGCCCGCGACGAGCGCCACCGTCGCCGCCGCCGTCGCCGGGGCGCCGCCGTGGTCCAGCCACAGCAGCGGGGCGGTGAGCAGCGGGGCCAGCGGGGGATAGCCGTACGTGAGGTCGTACCCGCCGTCTATGGTCGGCGTCAGCGCGACGCCCCGGGCGTGGAAGAGCCAGGGCCAGGGCTGCCCGTACACCGGGTGCCCGGCGACGAGTTCCCGCGCAGCCTGGCTGGTCAGGGCCGCCTCGTCGCCGCCGGCGTGGTTCAGCGTCCAGGCGCAGAGCGTGAGGGTGACCGCGGTCACCAGGACCACGAGGTCCAGGCGGGCCAGCGACAGGGTGCGGCGGACCGTCAGGGCGAGCACGCCGGACACCAGGATCGAGGCGTAGCAGACCGAGATGACCGCCGCCAGGACCGGCTGGTGCGTGACCGCCTGTGTCCACAGCGACCGGGTGCCGATGAACAGGCTCACGTCGGCGAGGAGGGTCAGCACGCGGTGCCACTGTGCGGGGCCGTCCGGGGCCTGGGGGGCGTTACCCGGTACGGCGGACACCGCCGACAGCATCCGCCGACCGGGTGTCACCTGCTGTGTTTCTGCCAAGTGCACGGCACGGGACGCTATCGGTGCCGAGTGAGCGGGGCGCGGAGGGAGGGTGAAGAGTCGGGTATGAGCCCGGTAAGAAGCGGGCGATTGCGGATATATGACTGCGGCGGGAGCCGGAGGAAAAGCCACCGGATCGGTCGCGGACCGTGTCGCTGTTGGGCCGAACGGGTGACTTGGCGTAAGAATTGGCTGGTGCAGGCAACGAGTGCGAGTCAGGTCGGGGGGAGCCGGTGAGCCGCTATGACGTCACCGATGAACAGTGGGAAGGGCTCGCCCAGGTCGTGCCGCTGCGGGGCCGGGACGCCTGGCCGTCCGCGGTGGGCCACCGCTCGCTGCCCGATGCCGAGACCGAGACCCGGCGCCGGTTCGTGGTGCTGCGGGTCAACGTCTTCGCGGACGCCCGGGAGGTCGCCGAGACGCTGATGGCCGGGGTTCCGGTGCTGCTGGACCTGTCCAGCGCGGAGGGGGACGTCGCCAAGCGTGTCCTCGACTTCAGTACCGGCGTGGTCTTCGGCCTGGGCAGCGGGATGCACCGCGTCGACCGGAACGTCTTCCTCCTCACCCCGCCCGGCACCGAGGTCAGCGGCCTGATGGAGGGCGCGGGCCTCTCCGGCGGCTGACGGCCGGCCCCGGGGCCGGCCGCCCGGGCGCGCCGGCGGGGACGCGGGCCGTCGCCCGATCGTAGGAACGTCCTGGCGCGGAAACGGTTTGCCGTGCGGGCGGGGTCCTACGGTCCGCCTATGGCCGTGCCCTCCGTGCCCTCCGTGCCCTCCGTGCCCCCCGCGCCCTCCGTGCCCCCCGCGCCCCCCGTGACCTCAGCGCCCGCCGAGCCGCCGGCGGCCGACGTGCCCGCCGCCCCCGTCCCCGCGTCCTGCGACATCCGGTCCCGGATCACCGAGTTGCGGCTGTCGGCCTTCGCGGGCCACCGGCGGGCCGGGTTCCCGCTGGGGCCGGTCACCGTGCTGGCGGGGCCCAGCGGGTCCGGCAAGACGACCGCGCTCGCCGCGTACGAGGCGCTGGCCCGGCTCGGCGGCGGGGCCCCGCTCGCCGAGGCGTTCGCGGACCCGGTCGCCTGTGTGCCGGAGCGGGCCCGGCCCGACGCCGAGGGGCGGCGGGGCTTCCGGATCGGCTGCACGGCCGACGGCGCCGAGGGGCCGGTCCGCCTCGACATCGCCGTCCAGGCCGAACCGTACCCGCGGATCGTGGGGGAGCGGCTGACCGCGCGCGGGGTCGTCCTGCTGCAGACCGCGCTGCGCGACCCCGGGCGCCGGACCGTCCAGGCCGCCTGGCACACCGCGGGTTCCGCCCCGGTGACCCGCGCCCCGCTGCCCGACGACCGCCTGGGTACGGCCCTGCTGCCGCTGCGGGTGGCCGGCAAGACCGACGGCCAGCGCCATGTGCTCGCCGCGGCCGAGCAGATGGTCGTCGCCCTGCGCTCCGTCTTCCCCTGCGATCCGCGCCCGGAGCACATGCGCGCTCCCGTGCCCACCGGCTCCGGCCGGCTGCTGCCCGGCTGCGACAACCTCGCGGACGTGCTGTGGCGCACCCGAGCGGAGTGCGGCCGGCGGCACGGCCTGCTGGTGGAGGCGCTGCGCGCGGGCTGCGCCGGCCCGGTGGCCGACCTGGTCGCCGAGCCGCTGTCCGACGGCACGGTACGGGCGCTGCTCGACCGCGGAGACGGGGTGCGCACCGAACTCGCCCGGCTCGGCGACGGCGAGCTGCGCTATCTCGCCCTGACGCTGGTCCTGCTGACCGGGCCGGGCGTGCTCGACGTGGACACCCCCGGCGAGGTGCCCGACGCGCTGCGGACCCTCACCGTCCTCGCCGACGGCTTCGACCGCGGCCTGGACCCCCGACAGCGCGGCGCGGTGCTGCGCACGGCCGCCCGGATGGGTGAGCGCGGGCACATCCGGTGCGTGGCCGCGGCGCAGGACGCCTCCTGGGCCGCGGGGACGCCGGGGATCACGGTGGTACACCTGAACGCGTGACGGAACACCCTGACCTGGCCCGGCTCCAGCACCGGCTGGCCGCGTTCGCCGCCGCGCGGAACTGGCAGCCCTACCACACGCCCAAGAATCTCGCCTCGGCGCTCTCGGTGGAGGCGTCCGAACTCGTCGAGATCTTCCAGTGGCTGACGCCGGAGGAGTCGGCCCGGGTGATGGACGATCCCGGCACGGCGCACCGTGTCACCGACGAGGTCGCCGACGTCCTGGCCTATCTGCTCCAGTTCTGCGAGGCGCTCGGCATCGACCCGCTGACCGCCCTGGCGGCCAAGATCGACCGCAACGAACACCGGTTCCCGCTTCCCGGCGCGGGACAGGAGCAGCCGGACGCCTGAACTGCCTTGTCACCCTGCGTAGTCGAATCGCCCGTCGAATCCGAATTGTTGTCCACAAATTTCCGTCTAGCTCTGGCTTTTCGCCCCATGGACCCTCACTCTGGGTAGTGGACAAGGGAGTTCGGGTGGCCGTGCGTGACCGCGCGGCGGACGGACGGGGGCATCGTATGGATGCGGTACGGCTCATCCTCACGAGCAGGCGGGCCCTGGCAAGGGGCGCCGACGCGGCGGGGATGATGGCGGAGGTCTGGCAGGCCCAGGCCCTGGCACAGGCGATCGGCAGCCGGCTCGCAGTCTCCGGCCCGCCGGAACTGCGCGGCGAGGCGCTCGGACTGACCGAGCTGGCGGGCCGGGGGTGCGGGGTGCTGGACCCGCCCGAACTCGACCCCGGCGATCTGCGCGCCGCCCAGCTCACCCGGCTGGACGACGCCCGCGAGACCCTGCTCTGCCTCGGCGGCCTGCTCGGCGAGGTCGGCATGGCCCTGGTCGGCATGGCCAGCGCCGCGGCCGACGAGACGACGTACTGGCAGTGCATGGAGGCGATCGACGCGGCCGACGAGTCCCGCGACCGCGTCCTGGAGATGCTGCGCAAGCTGGCGGCACGGGAGGAGATGCTGCCCAAGGACGCCCAGGACAGCCCGTCCGGCGTGTGAAGGGCCGCGGCCAGGGCCGTCATCTGCTCCTCCGGGCCGGGCCGGGGTGCGGGATGTTCACCCGTCCGGGGACGGCCGCGCCGGGCGGTGCTCGCACGGTTGACGCGGTGCGCGCCGTGCAGGATGGGTGTATGGACCTTCGAATCTTCACGGAGCCCCAGCAGGGGGCTTCCTACGACACCCTGCTCACCGTGGCCAAGGCCACCGAGGACCTGGGCTTCGACGCCTTCTTCCGTTCCGACCACTACCTCCGCATGGGCGGCGCGGACGGCCTGCCCGGCCCGACGGACGCCTGGATCACCCTGGCCGGCCTCGCCCGCGAGACCAAGCGCATCCGGCTCGGCACGCTGATGACCGCCGGCACCTTCCGACTGCCCGGCGTGCTCGCCATCCAGGTCGCCCAGGTCGACCAGATGTCCGGCGGCCGGGTCGAACTCGGCCTTGGCGCGGGCTGGTTCGAGGAGGAGCACAAGGCGTACGGCATCCCGTTCCCGAAGGAGAAGTTCGCGCGGCTGGAGGAGCAGCTCGCGATCGTCACCGGGCTGTGGGCGACCGAGGCCGGCAAGACCTTCGACTTCCACGGCACCTACTACGACCTCACCGGCTCGCCGGCGCTGCCCAAGCCCGCCCAGCGGAAGGTCCCGGTGCTCATCGGCGGCCACGGCGCGACCCGTACCCCGCGGCTCGCCGCCCGGTACGCCGACGAGTTCAACATCCCGTTCGCCTCGGTCGAGGACAGCGAGCGGCAGTTCGGCCGGGTGCGGGCCGCCGCGGTGGAGGCGGGCCGGGACGCGGACGACCTGACGTACTCCAACGCGCTCGTGGTCTGCGTCGGCAAGGACGACCGGGAGGTGGCCCGGCGGGCCGCCGCGATCGGCCGCGAGGTGGACGAGCTGAAGGCCAACGGCCTGGCGGGTTCCCCGGCCGAGGTCGTCGACAAGATCGGCCGGTACGCCGCGATCGGCACCCGGCGGATCTACCTCCAGGTGCTGGACCTGGACGACCTGGACCACCTGGAACTGATCGCCGCCCAGGTCCAGTCCCAGCTGTCGTAACCGTCCGCGGCGACACCCGCCGGACCCCGGACCCCGGATCCCGGACCCCGCACCCCGCACCCCGCGCCCCCCCCGGTCGCCCGCCGGCCGGGGGCCCGGGCTTGCCGGGAGGCCCTGGTGGTCCCCCCGGCGGGGCTCAGCCGCGCTGGGCGAAGCCGTAGTCGAGGATCTTCACCGCGTCCTTGAAGCGCTGGTCCCGTGAGGTGTCCGCGAGGATCGTGCCCACGACCGTCCGGGAGCCGCGCGTGGCCGCGAACACCAGGCAGAACTTCGCCTCCGGCCCGGAGCCGGTCTTCACGCCGATCGCGCCCCGGTAGGTGCCGAGGAGCGTGTTGGAGTTGTTCCACGGCTCCATGGCGTGCGTGCCGCCGCCGGGCTGGTACGACTTCATGTCGTCGTAGACCTTCGTCCCGACGA
>NZ_BNBF01000014.1:200792-201233 GCF_014654935.1 Streptomyces capoamus | reverse complement strand
CCTTCTTGAACGTCCTGTTCTTCAGCGCGGCTCCGGCCAGCTTGGCCAGGTCGCGCGGCGAGGAGTAGTTCTTGCCGTTGGACACCCCGTCGAAGGAGTCGAAGTGGGTGTTCTTCAGGCCGAGTTCCCGGGCCTTGGCGTTCATCTTGCCGATGAACGACCTGGTCCGCTGGGCCGTCGTCGATCCCTTGCCGTAGGTGTCCGCCAGCGCGTAGGCCGCGTCGCAGCCCGACGGGAGCAGCAGACCGTACAGCAGGTCGCCGACCGACATCGAGTCACCGAGGATCAGGTTGGCGCTGGAGTAGCGCTGATGGTCCGTGACCGGGTCGATGACGTAGTCGGTGTACTCCTTCTTGATCCTCACCTTCTTCCCGAGGTTCACGTTCCGCTGCGACAGCACCACCAGCGCCGTCATGATCTTGGTCGTGGAGCCGGTGCGCA
>NZ_BNBF01000014.1:192497-200745 GCF_014654935.1 Streptomyces capoamus | reverse complement strand
GCCGTCCGTCCGGCGCCTTGCCGAAGAGCTGCTTGCCCGTGGCCGGGTTCACGGCGTACGCGCCCTGGGCCGACACCTGCGGCGCGGCCGCGGCGGAGCGCGGGGCGGCGGCCGCGGCCGGCGCGGCCTGGGCGGGAGCGGTCGCGAGGACGCCGGTGCCGAGGACGGCTCCGGCCGCCAGCGCGACGGCGGCTCTGCGCCGGACGCGGATTCCCATGCCGTGGGTCATGGTTCCCCCTTCTGTCATTGGTCAGTTGACGGGGGCTCACTCCATCAGTTCCCGGGGACCGGGAGCCATAACGGAGATCACATGTTGGACACGCGCAGTTCACAACCGCCCAACGGTGAGCAGTGGGGCACGGAACTGTGGGCTCCGCCACAGCGCACATGATCTCCGGCTGGTCGGATGACCCGGTGCGCAAACTCCTCCCCCTCGCCCTCACCGGTCTGCTCGCCGTGTCCGCCTGCCAGTTCGTCGGCGGCGACGACCCCGACGGCGAGGCCCGCCGCCTCAACACCATGAAGTCGTTCCCGTTGAACGCCTACGTTCCGGACGCAACGACCCGCGACGGCAAGGCGGTCGGCACGGCGCAGTGGATCCTCGCCAGGCAGTGCATGGTCCGGCTCGGCTTCAGCGGCTTCAAGACGCTCGACATCCGGACGGTCGAGTCGACCTACCCGGTCCGGCAGGGCACCCTCATGAGCGGCGGCAGCAAGGTCGGCGACGCCACCCCGTACGGTGTGGACGACCCCGACCTGGCCGCCGAGCACGGCTACCACAACGCGCGGCGGGACGAGTCCGACGGCAGCCAGCCCATGGAGTTCCCGGCCGACCAGTACGCGGCCCTCACCGGCAGCTTCGAGTCCGGCGACAGCCACCGGGCGCACGGCAACCCCATCCCGAGGAAGGGCTGCATGGGGGAGGCGCTCAAGAAGATCTACGGCCCCGAGCCCAAGCCGACGAAGATCGGCGGCGTGCGGCTGAGCGGCTACTACTCGCTCCCCCTGCAGTACTGGTACATGGCGCACAAGGAAGCGGCGAAGGACCCGGCGTGGAAGAAGGCCGACCGCGCGTGGTCGAAGTGCATGAAGGAGGAGGGCTTCCACTACAGCGACCCGGACCAGGCCTCCACCGACTCCGACTGGTACCGCGGCGACGCCCCGTCCGCCAAGGAGAAGAAGACCGCCGCCGCGGACGCCCGCTGCAAGCTCGACACCCGGTACATCCAGACCGTGCACGCCGTCGAGAGCCGCGCGCAGAAGAAGACCATCACCGAGAACAAGAAGGCGCTGGAGGACCGGCGCGCCGACGACCGGCGGGCCATGGCGACCGCCCGGAAGATCGTCGACGCCGCGTCCTGAGCGGGGATCCCGCGCACCGCGGCCGGTTCGTCAGGAACCGGCCGCCGCAGGGAAAAACGGTGGTCGGCCGGGGTGCCGACCCGGGAGACTCGACGGCATGTTCGTGACGATCTCCACCACCGGCACGGCCGGGAACCCGGCCACCGACCTGGGGTACCTGCTGCACAAGCACCCCGGCAGGACGCAGGCGTTCTCCACCTCGTACGGCACGGCGCACGTCTTCTACCCCGAGGCGGACGCCGAGCGGTGCACGGCCGCGCTGCTGCTGGAGACCGACACGGTCGCGCTGGTCCGGCGGGGCAAGGGCAAGGGCCGCGGCGGCGCACCCGACGCCGCCCTCGCGCAGTACGTCAACGACCGCCCCTACGCGGCGTCCTCGCTGCTCGCCGTGGCGCTGGGCAACGTCTTCGCCAGCGCCCTGCGCGGAGTGTGCGCCGCCCGCCCGGAGCGGGCCGCCGCACCCCTGCCCCTGCGCATCGAGGTGCCGGCCCTGCCCGCCCGCGGCGGGGCGCCCCTGGTGCGCGGGCTCTTCGCACCGCTCGGCTGGACGGTCACCGCCGATCCGGTGCCGCTCGACACCGCGTTCCCGGAGTGGGGCGACTCGCGGTACGTACGGCTGGTGCTGGAGTCGGACCGGCTGACCCTCGCCGAGGCGCTGCGCCACCTGTACGTGCTGCTGCCGGTGCTGGACGACGCCAAGCACTACTGGGTCTCCGCCGACGAGGTGGACAAGCTGCTGCGGGCCGGCGAGGGCTGGCTCGCCGGGCACCCGGAGCAGCACCTGATCACCAGCCGGTACCTGGCGCGCCGCCGGTCGCTGACCCGGCGGGCGGCTGAGCGGCTGGAACTGGTGCGGCTCGCGGAGGCCGACGACAGCGCGGTCGAGGACCTCGACAACGCCGTCGCCGAGGACACCGAGGCCGAGGAGAGGCCGGCCCCGCTCGCCGTGCGACGGCGGGAGGCGATCACCGCGGCGCTGCGCGCGTCCGGCGCGGCCCGGGTCCTCGACCTCGGCTGCGGACAGGGCCAGTTGGTACAGGAACTGCTGACGGACGTACGGTTCACCGAGATCGTCGGCGTCGACGTGTCGGTGCGTGCCCTGACCGTCGCCGCCCGGCGGCTGAGGCTGGACCGCATGGGCGAGCGGCAGGCCGCACGCGTCCGGCTCGTCCAGGGCTCCCTCACCTACACCGACAAGCGGCTCAAGGGCTACGACGCCGCCGTGCTGAGCGAGGTCGTCGAGCACCTCGACCCGCCCCGGCTGCCCGCGCTGGAGTACGCCGTCTTCGGGCACGCCCGCCCGCGCACGGTCGTGGTGACCACCCCCAACGTCGAGTACAACGTCCGCTGGGAGAGTCTGCCCGCCGGGCACGCCCGGCACGGCGACCACCGCTTCGAGTGGACCCGCGAGGAGTTCCGCGGCTGGGCGGCGGCCGTGGCCCGACGGCACGGCTACGACATCGGATTCACCCCCGTCGGCGACGAGGACCCCGAGGTGGGGCCGCCCACCCAGATGGCCGTGTTCACGATCAGGGACGAGAAGGAGGCGAAGGCGGCATGACCGGCACACAGCACCAGGGACGGACCCTGCCCGTCACCGACCTCGCCCTCGTCGTCCTCGTGGGCGCCTCCGGCTCCGGCAAGTCCACCTTCGCCCGCCGGCACTTCAAGCCCACCGAGGTGATCTCCTCCGACTTCTGCCGCGGCCTGGTCGGCGACGACGAGAACGACCAGGACGCCACCCGGGACGCCTTCGACGTCCTGCACTACATCGCCGGCAAGCGGCTGGCGGCCGGCCGGCGCACCGTCGTGGACGCCACCAGCGTGCAGCAGGACGCCCGGCGCCGGCTGGTCGAGCTGGCCAGGGAGTACGACGTGCTGCCCGTCGCCATCGTGCTGGACGTGCCGGAGGAGGTCTGCGCCGAGCGCAACGCGGGCCGCCCCGACCGGGCGGCCCTGCCCCGCCGGGTCGTCCAGCGGCACATCCGCGAACTGCGCCGCTCGCTGCGCCACCTGGAGCGCGAGGGCTTCCGCAGGGTGCACGTACTGCGCGGGGTGCGGGAGGTGGAGAACGCCACCGTCGTCACCGAGAAGCGCTTCAACGACCTGACCCACCTCACCGGCCCCTTCGACATCATCGGCGACGTCCACGGCTGCTCCGCCGAACTGGAGGCACTGCTGGCGAAGCTGGGGTACGCCGACGGGGCGCACCCCGAGGGCCGTACGGCCGTGTTCGTCGGCGACCTGGTCGACCGCGGTCCGGACAGCCCCGGCGTGCTGCGCCGCGTCATGGCGATGGTGAAGTCCGGCGACGCCCTGTGCGTGCCGGGCAACCACGAGAACAAGTACGGCCGTCACCTCAGGGGCCACGAGGTCCGGCTCACCCACGGGCTCGCCGAGACCGTCGCGCAGATGGCGGGCGAGAGCGAGGAGTTCAGGGCGGAGGTCCGGCAGTTCCTGGACGGGCTGGTCAGCCACTACGTCCTGGACGGCGGCAGGCTGGTGGTCTGCCACGCCGGCCTGCCCGAGAAGTACCACGGCCGCACGTCCGGCCGGGTCCGCTCCCACGCCCTGTACGGCGAGACCACCGGCGAGACCGACGAGTTCGGGCTGCCCGTGCGCTACCCGTGGGCGGAGGACTACCGGGGCCGCGCGGCGGTGGTCTACGGCCACACCCCGGTGCCCAAGGCCACCTGGCTCAACAACACCATCTGCCTGGACACCGGTGCCGTCTTCGGCGGCAGGCTGACAGCACTGCGCTGGCCGGAGCGCGAGCTGGTCGACGTACCGGCCGAGCGGGTCTGGTACGAGCCGGCGCGGCCACTGCGCACCGAGGCGCCCGGCGGGCACGACGGCCGGCCGCTGGACCTGGCGGACGTGCACGGCCGCCGGGCCGTGGAGACCCGGCACGCGGGCAGGGTGGCGGTCCGGGAGGAGAACGCGGCGGCGGCCCTGGAGGTCATGAGCCGCTTCGCGATCGACCCGCGCCTGCTGCCGTACCTGCCGCCGACCATGGCGCCCACGGCCGCCTCGGCGGTGGACGCCGACGGCGGAGCCGCTGACGGACACTTCCTGGAGCACCCCGCGGAGGCCTTCGCGCAGTACGCGCGGGACGGGGTGGCGCGGGTGGTGTGCGAGGAGAAGCACATGGGCTCCCGGGCCGTGGCCCTGGTCTGCCGGGACGCGGACGCGGCGCGCGGGCGGTTCGGGGTGGACGGTCCCACCGGGTCCCTCTACACCCGTACCGGGCGGCCGTTCTTCGACGACGAGCAGATGACCGAGCAGATCCTCGGCCGGCTGCGAACGGCGATCGGGGACGCCGGGCTGTGGGACGAGTTCGGCACGGACTGGCTGCTGCTGGACGCCGAGCTGATGCCGTGGTCGCTGAAGGCGTCGGGTCTGCTGCGCGCCCAGTACGCGGCCGTCGGCGCCGCCTCCGGCGCGGTGTTCCCGGACGCGCTCGCCGCCCTGGAGGCGGCGGCCGCGCGCGGTGCCGACGTGGGCGGCCTGCTCACCCGGCAGCGCGAACGGGCCGCCGACGCGGCCGCGTTCACCGCTGCCTACCGCCGTTACTGCTGGACCACCGAGGGCCTGGACGGCGTCCGGATGGCGCCCTTCCAGCTGCTCGCGGTCCAGGGCCGCAGCCTCGCCGCACTGCCGCACGACGAGCAACTGGCGCTGGCCGACCGGCTGGTGGAGCACGACGGCACCGGACTGCTGCACACCACCAGGCGGCTGTACGTCGACACCGGCGATCCGGAGTCGGTGCGCGCGGGGGTCGACTGGTGGCTGGAGATGACCGGCCGCGGCGGCGAGGGCATGGTCGTCAAGCCGCTCGGCGCGCTCGTCCGCACCGCCGAGGGCCGGCTGGTGCAGCCGGGCGTCAAGTGCCGGGGCCGCGAGTACCTGCGGATCGTCTACGGTCCGGAGTACACGAGGCCGGAGAACCTGGCCCGGCTGCGGCAGCGGTCCCTGAACCACAAGCGCTCCCTGGCGCTGCGCGAGTACGCGCTCGGTCTGGAGGCCCTGGACCGGCTCGCGGACGGGGAGCCGCTGTGGCGGGTGCACGAGGCGGTGTTCGGGGTGCTGGCGCTGGAGTCGGAGCCGGTCGACCCCCGGCTGTGAACCCGTCCGTCCGGGAGCTGCCGTCGAGCCGGGGCACGGTGCCCTGAACACCTGTCCGACGCACTGCCCCGCGGGCGGCGGATCGGAAGCGCATCGGAAGCGTGAAACCGGTCCCCGCCCGACGGATGTCGGGCAGAGTGACTGTCGTCATCCCGACGGAACGAGCGAGATCCCGGACGTCTGCCGGGAGTTGCGAGGACCCATGAACCACACCTACGAGCCGCCGAGCCTCTTACCCGCCGGCGGCAGGGAGCGGACGTTCGCACTGCTCATCGGTGGTGTCCCCTTTCTGCTGATCCTTCTCATGGGCATCGTGCCCCACCTGGACACCGGGGGAGACGGCGGACCCGGAGCGGCCTCCGCCGACGGCGGCGGCTACTCCGGTGGCTATTCCGGGGGGTATTCCGGTAGTTACTCGGACGGCTCCTCCGGCGACCACGACCCGTCGTCCTCGAACGAGCCGGTACCGGACACCTCCACGGCGTACGAGACGCCGACCTGGACACCTACCGACGCCGCCGACCCCGCCGGCACCGCTTCCGGCCCGGCCGGCACCTCCGGCACCGGCACCGAGGCCGCCGACGGCCCCGCCGGCACGGTGACCCGCTTCTTCGACGCCATCAACCAGCACGACTTCGCGACCGCCTGGGACCTGGGCGGCAAGAACCTCGACGCGTCCTACGCCTCCTTCGTGTCCGGCTTCGGGGCCACCGAGCGGGACGACATCACCATCGAGTCCGTCCGGGGCGACACGGTCTGGGTCCAGCTCCGGGCCCGGCAGACCGACGGCACGCACAAGACGTACAGCGGCCGGTACACCGTGGGCGACGGTGCCATCACCCACGCCACCATGACCCCCACCGGCTGACCAGAGCGGAGCGAGAAGACAATGGCGAGCGACTTCCTCACCGTGCCCGCTCCGTCGCCGGAACCGGGCGGCCCGTCCGGGCCCCGGCCGGGCCCGGACGCCACCAGCAACGCCACCCGGCTGCTGTGCGCGGGCACCTACCTCGACCCGGTCTACCGCGCCGGTGTCATCCGCGAGTTGCTGACCCACCGGTACCGGGTGGTGGCCCCGTCGTACGGGTACGACGCGGTCCCCGTGCTCGCGCACGCGCTGGCGGCGCGCCGGCTGCAGCGCATCCGGCTGGCCGTGCTGGCGGCGGGCACCGCCCTCACGTTCCTCCTCACGACCGTCGGCGTGCTGGACGGCTTCGCCGGAGTGCTGGCGGTGGTGTGGCTGATGTGGGTCACCGCGTTCCTGCGGCGGGTCGTCACTCTGCAGACGCTGACGCGCCGGCTGGCCGCCCCCTCCCGGGACGGACGCCGGGGCCGCGGGTTCGACGGTTCGTACCCCGAGCACCGGGAGCTGACGCGCGAACTGGTGGCCAAGATCGAGCGGGAGCAGACCTCGGACGGCACGGTGATCCGCTACGGCGGCTACAAGCCGTTCGTCGGCGCGGGCGCGCCGGTGCGCCGCTGGTCCAACGCGGAACTGCTGATCGGCGCCCCGCTCGTGGTGTTCGACGGCCGGCCCGGCGCCGGGCCGGCCGCGGCACCCGGAGCCACCGGGCAGGAGCCCCAGCGCAAGGAGGTCGTCCCCTTCACCGTCGAGGAACTGACCGCCTACGTCGCCGACCGCATGACCGCCCGGCTGCGCGACCGGGCCCGCCCCGCGCAGCGGATCGAGGGCCTCGCCGTCGAGCGGAGCACCTTCACCACCGCCGTCACCACGCTCCGCGGCCTGGCCGAGCCGACCCCCGAGCAGCTCGACCGGCTCGACGGCCGGTGGGAGGACCGCCACGACACGGGCCGCACCTATCTGTGCATCCGGGTGGGCTCCTGGGACCAGGAGCTGGTCACCACGGCCTTCGTCGGCTTCGACCTCAAGGGCAACACGCTGCACACCGAGTTCTACTCGTACGTGCTGGCGCCGGTCCGGGCGAGCTTCCAGCTGGTGGACCGGCTCCCCGCCGCCCTGGACGAGCGGCTGCTGCTCAAGCTGGCCTGGCACACCGTGCGCGGCACGCCCCGCTCCGCGGTCCGGTCGGCCGCGGCCAGGGCGGCGGGTGCCCGGCTGCTGCCGCGGCTGCCGTGGGCCAAGGAGAAGCTCCGGGTGCCGCAGCCGGCCGACAGCAGCGAGTTCGGCCTCGGCCGCTACGCGGACGCCGTGCTCAACCGGGGGGCGGTCACCAGTGTCCGCGAGATGGCGACCAGCCCCCGCTTCCACGTCTTCTTCCAGGAGACCGACACCGTGAAGTACACGCAGATCGTCGAGCGCCAGTTCCTGCAGGTCGTGCGGGACTTCCTGTACGAGCACAACGTGGACCTGGCGGAGCACGAGGCACGCCAGACGAACATCCTCAACGACTACGGGCACAACAACAGCTTCGTGAGCGGGGACAACAACACCACCAACTCGGGCACGCAGCACTTCGGCGGCCCGGCCGGCGGTCAGGGGGCGGGAGCCGCATGACGCACACCTCGGGCGGCAACAGCAGCGACTACGGAAGCAGGAACGACTTCGGGCGCAACAACAGCTTCGTCACCGGCAACAACAACACCACCAACTCGGGCACGCAGCACGTGCCTGTCCCGGCCCCAGCCCCGGCCCCCGTCCGTCCCGCCCAGCCGGACCGGGGCGACTCGGAGCCGGCCCCGGACCGCCGGCGCAACGTCTTCGTCGTCCACGGGCGCGACGAGGAGGTGCGCCTCAGGATGTTCGACCTGCTGCGCCTGCTCGACCTGCGCCCGCTGGAGT
>NZ_BNBF01000014.1:189252-192466 GCF_014654935.1 Streptomyces capoamus | reverse complement strand
GGGAGTACCTGGTCGAGGCCACCGGGAAGACGGCACCCTTCCTCGGCGAGGTCGTCGCCGGTGCCCCCGCGCTCGCCCAGGCGGCCCTCGTACTGCTCACCCCGGACGACGTCGTCCGGCTCCACCCGGATCTGCACGGCAGGAACGAGCCGCCGTACGAGACCGGGCCCACCGGTCAGCCGCGGCCCAACGTGCTCATCGAACTGGGCATGGTGCTGATGGCCTACCCGGAGCGCACCGTGATGGTGGAGGTCGGGGAACTGCGCCCGATCGCCGACATCGCGGGCCGCAACGTCATCCGGTTCGACGGCACGGAGGCCGCGCTGCGCAAGATCGCCGAGCGGCTGAGGCTGGCGGGCTGCGCGGTCGACGACACCCGCTCCGACTGGCTCCAGACCTGGCCGTACCGCCACCTGTCGGCGTACGGCCGCACCGGAGGGGTGACCCCGCCGGTCCGCTGAGCCGCGGTACGGGCCCGGTGGCCGTCCACAGTCGGGGGACGGGCCCGTACCGCTTCACGGTCCGCCGGCCGATCGCCTGAACGCCTCCACCGCCCCTTGGTACGCTGACCGCACTGTCGACGGGACGTCACGCGGCGGAGGGGGCGAGGGGCGTGCAGACCCGTGCACCGTGCATACGGGTGAGCATTCTGGGCCCCGTCCGGCTGGACGTGAACGGCGACGCCGTACGCCTCACCCCGCTCACCGCCCGGTTGCTGGCCCGGCTGGTCGCCGCCGAAGGCGAGGCCGTCACCGCGCGCCGGCTGTACCGGGACGTCTGGCAGCCGACCGTGGAACTGCCGCACCAGGACCTGCGCAACCGCAACGAGGTGCAGAAACGGATCCTGGAGCTGCGCCGCGCGTTCGACCGGGCCGGCCCGGGACACGGCGCCCGGATCGTGCGCACCGGCCGGCTGCCGACCCCGCGCGGCGCCGAGAGCACCTACCGGCTCGACCTCGCCGACGACGAGCTGGACAGCGCCGAGTTCACGCGCCTGGTGGGCGACGCGCTGCGGGCGGCGCCGGCCTCGGCCGTCCGGCTGCTCACGGACGCCCTGCGGCTGTGGCGCGGCCGGCCGCTGACCGAGGTGCGGGACGAGGAGTTCGCGCGCGCACCGGTCCGGCGGCTGACCCGGCTCAGGGAAACCGCGCTGCGGGAGCTGATCGCCGGCCACTCGGCGCTGGGCCGCGACGACCTCGCCCTGCCGGTGGCCGAACAGAGCGCCCGGGAACGCCCCGACGACCCCGAGGCCGCCGCCGTCCTCGCCCGGCTGAACGCCCGGCTGCGCGAGCGGCACCGCGACGAACTGCTGCGGCACACCCTGCGCGGGCTGCGGGTGGACGTCGTCGTGGTGCGCGGCGACCTGTTCGACCAGGAGGACGCCAACCTGGTCGTGGGGTTCTCCGACACCTTCGACACCTCCCCCGACGACGTCGTCATCAGCCGGGAGAGCGTGCAGGGCCAGCTGGTCGACCGCCTCTTCGAAGGCCGGCACCGGCTGCTGGACGAGCATGTGCGCCGCGGGCTCCGGGAGGTGACCCCGCTGGCCACCGAGAGCGTGCGGGCCAAGCCGCGCGGCCGGCGCACCCGCTATCCGATCGGTACGACCGTGCCGGTCCCGGTCGGCAAGCGCCGGGTCTTCGCCCTCGCCTACTCCCGGCTGGGCAACGACCTGCGCGCCCGGTCGGCGCCGGCCGACCTGCGGCTGAGCCTGACCCGCCTGTGGCCGGTGGTCGCCCTGCACGGCCTGTTCAAACCGGTCGCGGTTCCACTGATCGGCGCCGGCCTGTCCCGGCTGGTGGAGCTGGACCACACCCAGTTGCTGTCGCTGATCGCGGAGACCTTCACCGAGAGCCTGCGCCAGGACCCGGCCGTCTGCCCGGAGCTGCGGATCGTGCTCCGGGACGAGGAGCTGGAGCGGACCGACCTGTCGGCGCTGGAGGCGTTCCTGCGCGGCGCGGACGAGCGACGCCCGGCCCTGCCGTCGCCCGGCCCGGGCTGACCCGTCCACGCCCCCGCCGGACCGCATCCCGGTCGCGGCCCCTGCCGGTGCGGAAACCGGCTGGTGCGGAAACCGCCGAGCGGAGGATGAAGAGCCGTCCCGGTGGTCAGGATGAAGGCATGGGATTCCACGTCGACTCCGAGGCCGGGCGGCTGCGCCGCGTCATCCTGCACCGGCCGGATCTTGAGCTCAAAAGGCTCACCCCCAGCAACAAGGACGCCCTTCTCTTCGACGACGTGCTCTGGGTGCGCCGGGCGCGTGCCGAGCACGACGGGTTCGCCGACGTGCTGCGCGACCGCGGGGTCGAGGTCCACCTCTTCGGGGACCTGCTCGCCGAGACCCTGGCGCTGCCCGCGGCCCGCGCGCTCGTCCTGGACCGGGTCTTCGACGAGAAGGAGTACGGCCCCCTCGCCACCGACCACCTGCGCGCCTCCTTCGACCGGATGACCCCGGGCGAACTGGCCGAGGCCCTGGTCGGCGGCATGACCAAGCGGGAGTTCCTCGCGGAGCACGCGGAACCGACCTCGGTCCGCTTCCACGTCATGGAGCTGGACGACTTCCTGCTCCCACCGCTGCCCAACCACCTGTTCACCCGCGACACCTCGGCGTGGATCTACGACGGCGTCTCCATCAACGCCATGAGACGGCCCGCCCGGCAGCGGGAGACCGTCCACTTCGAGGCGATCTACCGCCACCACCCGCTGTTCCGTGACGAAACGTTCCATGTGTGGTCCCGGGGGCAGGCGGACTATCCCTCCACCATCGAGGGCGGTGACGTCCTGGTGATCGGCAGCGGCGCCGTCCTGATCGGCATGAGCGAGCGCACCACCCCCCAGGCCGTGGAGATGCTGGCGCACAAGCTGTTCGCGGCCGGCTCGGCGCACACGATCGTCGCGCTGGACATGCCCAAGCGGCGCGCCTTCATGCACCTGGACACGGTGATGACCATGGTCGACGGCGACACCTTCACCCAGTACGCCGGCCTCGGCATGCTCCGCTCGTACACGATCGAACCGGGGGTCGGCGAGCGCGAGCTGAAGGTCACCGACCACCCGCCGGAGCACATGCACCGGGCGATCGCCGCCGCGCTCGGCCTCGGCGAGATCCGGGTGCTGACCGCCACGCAGGACGTGCACGCGGCCGAACGCGAGCAGTGGGACGACGGCTGCAACGTCCTCGCCGTCGAGCCCGGGGTCGTCGTCGCCTACGAGC
>NZ_BNBF01000014.1:181434-189205 GCF_014654935.1 Streptomyces capoamus | reverse complement strand
GGAACTCCACCACCAACACGCATCTGCGCAAGCAGGGCATCGAGGTGATCGAGATCCCGGGCAGCGAGCTGGGCCGGGGCCGGGGCGGCCCGCGGTGCATGAGCTGTCCCGTGGAGCGGGATCCCGTCTAGGGACCCAGTATGGGAAGGCACCGATCGCGGAGGGGATCGCATACTCATGCGAATACTCGTATAGACTTCCAAGGTCTTCGCAGCCCTCACACCTGGAGCGTCCCGACATGGCGACAGTCCCGACCGCCCTCGCCGGCCGCCACTTCCTCAAGGAGCTGGACTTCACGGAGGAGGAGTTCCGCGGCCTGGTCGAGCTGGCCGCCGAGCTGAAGGCCGCCAAGAAGGCCGGGTCCGAGGTCCGGTACCTGCGGGGCCGGAACATCGCGCTGATCTTCGAGAAGACCTCGACGCGCACCCGCTGCGCGTTCGAGGTCGCCGCGGCCGACCAGGGCGCCCACACCACCTACCTGGACCCGGCCGGCTCGCAGATCGGCCACAAGGAGTCCGTGAAGGACACCGCCCGCGTGCTGGGCCGGATGTACGACGCGATCGAGTACCGGGGCGACAGCCAGGCCAAGGTCGAGGAGCTGGCCGCGCACGCCGGCGTGCCCGTCTACAACGGCCTCACCGACGACTGGCACCCCACCCAGATGCTCGCCGACGTGCTCACCATGACCGAGCACAGCACCAAGCCGCCGCGCGAGATCTCCTTCGCCTACCTCGGCGACGCCCGCTTCAACATGGGCAACTCCTACCTGGTCACGGGCGCCCTGCTCGGCATGGACGTCCGGATCGTCGCCCCGAAGTCCTACTGGCCCGCCCAGGAGATCGTCGACCGCGCCCGCACGCTCGCCGGGACCAGCGGTGCCCGCGTCACCCTCACCGAGGACGTCGCCGAGGGCGTCCTGGGCGCCGACTTCGTCGCCACCGACGTGTGGGTCTCCATGGGCGAACCCAAGGAGGTGTGGAGCGAGCGGATCGCGGCCCTGGCCCCCTACGCCGTGACCATGGACGTCCTGCGGGCCACCGGCAACCCCGGAGTGAAGTTCCTGCACTGCCTGCCCGCCTTCCACGACCTCGGCACCGCCGTGGGGCAGCAGATCCACGAGGCGCACGGTCTGCGGTCGCTGGAGGTGACGGACGAGGTCTTCGAGTCCGCCCACTCGGTCGTCTTCGACGAGGCCGAGAACCGGCTGCACACCATCAAGGCGGTGCTGGTGGCCACACTCGCCCGGGAAAGCCTTGCCTGACCGGCCTCACCAGGACTTATCCTGACCGGTGGCCCGGAATCACCCCTTCCGCCGCCGCCGCCGCGCCCCCACGCCGGGCGCCCGCACCACCAGAAACGAGCACCACCCGCATGCCCGCTCCCCGCATCAAGTCCCCGCACCTGCTCGTCGCCGAATCCGGAGCCGACCGCGAGGGACACGGCCTGAAGCGCACCATGGGCCTCTTCCAGCTCATCTGCTTCGGCGTCGGCGCCATCGTCGGCACCGGCATCTTCGTCGGCCTCTCCGACTCCGTCGCCCAGGCCGGCCCGGCCGTCGTCGTCTCCTTCGTCCTCGCCGCGGTCACCTGCGTCTTCACCGCCCTGTCCTTCGCCGAGCTGGGCGGTGCGATCCCGGTCTCGGGTTCCTCGTACTCCTTCGCCTACGCCGGCCTCGGCGAGTCCACCGCCTTCCTCGTCGGCTGGTGCCTGCTGCTGGAGTACGGCATCTCCATCTCGGCCGTCGCGGTCGGCTGGAGCCAGTACGTCAACGAGCTGCTGCACAGCCTCACCGGCCTCCAGCTCCCGGCCGCGCTCAGCGCCGGCCCCGGCGACGGCGGCATCGTGAACCTCCCGGCCGTGATCGTCATCGCCCTGGCCTGCGTGCTGCTGGTGCGCGGCGTGCGCGAGAGCGCCCGGGCGACGGCCGCCATGGCCGCCGTGAAGCTGGCGATCCTGCTCGCCTTCTGCGCCATCGGCTACAGCGCCTTCAAGGACGGCAACCTCACCCCGTTCTCCCCGGCCGGTCTCGGCGGCATCGGCGCCGGCACCACCGCCGCGTTCTTCTCCTACATCGGCTTCGACGCGATCACCACCGCCGGCGAGGAGGCGAAGAACCCGCGCCGGGACATCCCCGTCGCGATCCTCGTCTGCATGGGCCTGGTCACCCTGCTGTACTGCGCGGTCGCGCTCGCCGCGATCGGCGCCATCGGCGGCGACCAGGTCGCCGGCCGCCCCGCCGCGCTCTCCTACGTCGTCAACGAGGTCACCGGCTCGGCCGTCGGCGGCGGTGTCATCGCCTTCGGTGCGGTCGTCGCCATCGCCTCCGTGGTGCTCGCCGTGATGTACGGCCAGAGCCGCATCCTGATGTCGATGTCCCGCGACGGCCTGATCCCGCGCGTCTTCGAGAAGGTCTCCCCGCGGACCGCCACGCCGGTCGCCGGCACGCTGATCGTCGCGGTCGTCTTCGCCGTCCCGGCGGCCTTCGCCTCCCTCGACGCGGTGATGAACCTGTGCACCATCGGCACGCTCGCCGTCATGGCCGTCGTCAACATCACGGTGATCGCCCTGCGCCGCCGCGAACCGGGTCTCACCCGCAGCTTCAAGGTGCCGCTGTACCCGGTGGCCCCGCTGCTCGGCGTCGGCTTCTGCCTGTACCTGATGTACGAGACCGGCTGGCGGACCTGGCTCCAGTTCGCCGTGTTCCTCGCGGTGGGCCTGCTGGTCTACGGCGCCTACGGCCGCCGGCACTCCACGCTGGCCAGGCCGCCGGCCACCGGCGCCGCCCCGGTCACACCGGCCGCCGCTGAGCGGGAATCACAGGCAGTCTGAACCACACCGCCTTGCCCGACGGGGTGGGGCGGTGCCCGCAGGACGAGCTGAGGGCGCGGATCAGCAGCAGCCCGCGCCCGCCCTCCTGCCAGACGTCGGGCTCCTCGAGCACCGGCCGGGTCAGCTGGCCCGGCGGGGCCGGGTCCGGATCGTGCACCTCGACCTGGCAGCCGGTCGGCCGCAGCTCCACCACCAGCTCGATCGGTCCGCGCCCGGCGGTGTGCTCCACCGCGTTGGCCACCAGTTCGGCCGTGAGCAGTTCCGCCGTGTCGCAGTCGGCCTCGTGCTCCACCTCGGTGAGGGCCGAGCGCACCAGGGCACGCGCCACCGGCACCGCCGCGGCGGTGTGCGGCAGGGCGATGCGCCAGGAGGCCGATTCGGCGGAGCGTTCGTGCAAGGCGAGTCCGTTCATGGAGCAGGCTGTCCTGCTTTCGACTGTAGGAAATGGTACGGGCCCGGCCACCGCTGACGGCCGGGGGGCGCCGTCCGGAACCTCCCGGCCCCGGTACCGGGCGGCCTACCCAGGCGGGGGGCCGTCCTCGCCCGTGCGGGCCCACTGTTACGCCGCTGTCGACCAGCGGTGACCGACGTGACCGAAAACCGCTGGTCGCCACCCGCCCGGTCGCGTCTCGTGTCGCGCCCCCGTGACGACAGTCACAAATCGGTGATAACTTCAGGAGACAGAGCAACGTACGGCACCGCCGCGCTAGGAGGCCGCACGTCATGAGTCCCTTCACCGGCTCCGCCGCCCGCACCGCCGACTGGACGCACCTGCGGGTCCGGATCGCCGACGGGGTGGCCACCGTCACCCTCGCCCGCCCCGACAAGCTCAACGCCCTCACCTTCGGCGCCTACGCCGACCTGCGCGACCTGCTGGCCGAACTGTCCCGGGAGCGCGCGGTGCGCGCCCTGGTCCTGGCCGGCGAGGGCCGCGGCTTCTGCTCCGGCGGCGACGTGGACGAGATCATCGGCGCCACGCTGGCCATGGACACCGCGCAGCTGCTCGACTTCAACCGGATGACCGGCCAGACCGTCCGGGCGATCCGCGAGTGCCCGTTCCCGGTGATCGCCGCCGTGCACGGCGTGGCCGCGGGCGCCGGGGCCGTCCTCGCCCTGGCGGCCGACTTCCGCGTCGCCGACCCCTCGGCCCGGTTCGCCTTCCTCTTCACCCGGGTCGGACTGTCGGGCGGCGACATGGGCGCGGCCTACCTGCTGCCCCGGGTCGTGGGCCTCGGCCACGCCACCCGGCTGCTCATGCTCGGCGACCCGGTCCGGGCCGCCGAGGCCGAGCGCATCGGCCTGATCAGCGAGCTGACGGAGGAGGGCCGGGCCGACGAGGCGGCCGCGGCGCTGGCCCGCCGCCTGGCCGACGGCCCGGCCCTGGCGTACGCGCAGACGAAGGCGCTGCTGACGGCCGAACTGGACATGCCGCTGGCCGCCTCGGTGGAACTCGACGCCGCCACCCAGGCCCTGCTGATGAACGGCGAGGACTACGCCGAGTTCCACGCCGCCTTCACGGAGAAGCGCCCGCCGAAGTGGCGGGGGAGGTGAGGCCCGGTGCGCGTGGCGATCATCGGCGGGGGCCCCGGCGGGCTCTACGCCGCGGCCCTGCTCAAACGCCTCGACCCGGCCCGCGACGTCACCGTGTGGGAGCGCAACGCCCCTGACGAGACGTTCGGCTTCGGCGTGGTCCTCTCCGACGAGACCCTCGGCGGCATCGAACACGCCGACCCCGTCGTCCACGCGGCCCTGCGGGAGGACTTCGTCCGCTGGGACGACATCGACATCGGGCACCGGGGCACCCACCACCGCTCCGGCGGCCACGGCTTCGCCGCGCTCGGCCGGCACCGGCTGCTGGCGATCCTGCACGCGCGCTGCCGCTCCCTGGGCGTGGAGCTCCGCTTCTCCACCGAGGCGCCGCCCGTCGCCCGGCTCGCGGCCGACCACGACCTCGTCATCGCCGCCGACGGTGTCCACAGCACCACCCGCGACGCCTACGCCCCGGTGTTCCGTCCCCGGGTGACCGCACACCGCTGCCGCTACATCTGGCTCGCCGCCGACTTCGCCTTCGACGCCTTCCGCTTCGAGATCGCCGAGACCGAGCACGGCGTGATGCAACTGCACGGCTACCCCTATGCGGCGGATGCCTCCACCGTCATCGTCGAGATGCGCGAGGAGGTGTGGCGGGCGGCCGGCTTCGACGAACTCGACGCGCAGGAGTCGGTGGCGCGCTGCGCCAAGATCTTCGCGGACGCCCTGCGCGGCCGCCCCCTGCGCTCCGGCACGTCCGCCTGGACCACCTTCCGTACGGTGGTCAACGACCGCTGGTCGCACGGCAACGTCGTCCTCCTCGGCGACGCCGCGCACACCGCCCACTTCTCCATCGGCTCCGGCACCAAGCTCGCCGTGGAGGACGCCCTCGCACTGGCCGCCTGCCTGGCCGAACAGGACTCCCTGGCCGAGGCGCTCGCGGCCTACGAGGAGGAGCGCAGGCCCGTCGTCGCCTCCACCCAGCGGGCCGCCCGGGCCAGCCTGGAATGGTTCGAGGACCTGCCGCTGTACCTCGGCCGGCCGCCCCGCCAGTTCGCCTTCAACCTGCTCACCCGCAGCCGCCGGGTCACCCACGGCAACCTGCGGCTGCGCGACGCCCGCTTCACCGAGTCCGTGGAACGCGAGTTCGGCTGCCCGCCCGGCACACCGCCGATGTTCACGCCGTTCCGGCTGCGCGGCCTGACCCTGCGCAACCGGGTCGTCGTGTCGCCCATGGACATGTACTCCGCCACCGACGGTGTCCCCGGCGACTTCCACCTGGTCCACCTGGGCGCCCGTGCCCTCGGCGGAGCCGGCCTGGTGATGACCGAGATGGTGTGCGTCAGCCCGGAGGGCCGGATCACCCCGGGGTGCGCCGGCCTGTACACCGGCCGGCAGGCCGAGGCGTGGCGCCGGGTCACCGACTTCGTGCACCGCCGGTCCCCGGGCACCGCGATCGGCGTCCAGCTCGGCCACTGCGGCCGCAAGGGCTCCACGAAGGTGATGTGGGAGGGCATGGACGAGCCGCTGCCCACCGGCAACTGGCCCCTCGTCGCCGCCTCCCCGCTGCCGTACCGGCTGGGCGGCCAGACCCCGCGCGAGCTGTCCCGGGCACAGCTGACCGATCTGCGCGAGCAGTTCGCCGCAGCCGCCTGGCGGGCCGCGCGGGCCGGCTTCGACCTGCTCGAACTGCACTGCGCCCACGGCTACCTGCTCTCCGGCTTCCTCTCCCCGCTCACCAACCGGCGCACCGACGCCTACGGCGGCTCGCTGGAGAAGCGGCTGCGGTTCCCGCTGGAGGTCTTCGAGGCCGTACGCGGGGTGTGGCCGGCCGAACGGCCGGTCACCGTCCGGATCTCCGCCACCGACTGGGCGGAGGGCGGGACGAGCGCCGAGGACGCCGTCGGGATCGCCCGCGCCTTCGCCGCGCACGGCGCCGACGCCATCGACGTGTCCACCGGGCAGGTGGTGGCCGAGGAGCGGCCGGAGTTCGGCAGGTCGTACCAGACGCCGTTCGCCGACCGGATCCGGCATGAGGTCCGCGTCCCGGTGATCGCGGTCGGCGCGATCTCCTCCTGGGACGACGTCAACTCGCTGATCCTGGCCGGCCGCGCGGACCTGTGCGCGCTGGCCCGGCCGCACCTGTACGACCCGCACTGGACCCTGCACGCGGCGGCCGAGCAGGGCTACGAGGGACCCGGCGCCGTCTGGCCCGCCCCGTACCGGGCCGGCAGCAGGCGCCCGCCGACCGGCCGCACGGACGCCCCGAAACCGCGCTTGTCACTGGGCGGCTGAGGCACCGCCCGCGGGCCGGGCCCGGCTCACACCCCCGCGAAGCCGGCCCCCGCGTCCCGCAGCCGCTCGTGCAGGCCGCGGAAGACCTCCGCCGAACGGACACCGGGCCAGCCGGCCGGGAGGAGGGCGGTGGGCAGGCCCGGATCGGTGTAGGGGAGGTGGCGCCAGGAGTCGAGGGCGAGGAGGTAGTCGTGGTACGCCTCCTCCGGCGGGGTGTCGGCCCGCTCCCGCCAGGCCTGCAGGACCGGCTCGTGCGCGTCCAGGAAGCGTTCGTGCTCCTTGGCGATCGCCGCCAGGTCCCACCAGCGGGCCACCGCCTCGGCCGTGGCCGCGAACCCCAGGTGCTCCCCGCGGAAGAAGTCCACGTACGGATCCAGCCGCAGCCGGCGCAGGGTGTGCTCGGTCTCCTCGTACAGCCGGGCCGGGGCGATCCACACCCCCGGGGCCGCCGTGCCGAAGCCCAGCCCGGCCAGCCGGGAGCGCAGCACGTGCCGCTTCTGCCGCTCCGACTCCGGCACCGAGAACACCGCCAGCACCCAGCCCTCGTCCGCGACGGGGGCGCCCGCGTAGATGCGCCGGTCGCCGTCGTCCATCAGCTGGCATGCCTCGGCGGACAGTTCGTACCCGGCGGCGCCGGACCCGGTGCGGGCGGGCAGCAGCAGCCCGCGCCGTTTGAGCCGGGACACCGAGGAACGCACGGACGGCGCGTCCACGCCGACGGCGGCCAGGAGCCGGATCAGCTCGGCGACGGGCACCGGGCCGGGCAGGAAGCGGCCGTACGCGCCGTAGAGCGTGACGATGAGGGACCTGGGGGCGTGCTGCTCGGTCACGTTGATCATTTTAGGTCGTCGGCATCACTGCTGGTCACCTCCGGTACGCAGCCGGAACCGCTGGAGCTTGCCGGTGGCCGTGCGGGGCAGCGCGTCGAGGAAGACGAACGCGCGCGGGCACTTGTACGGCGCCAGCTCACCGGTGAGGAAGGCGCGCAGCGCCTCCGGGTCGCGCCGGGCGCCCGCGCGCAGCACCGTGTAGGCCACCGCGACCTGGCCGCGGGCCTCGTCCGGACGGCCGACGACCGCCGCCTCGGCCACGTCCGGATGGCGCAGCAGCGCCTCCT
>NZ_BNBF01000014.1:151529-181384 GCF_014654935.1 Streptomyces capoamus | reverse complement strand
CCACCTCCGGGCCCGCGATGTTGTACCCGGCCGAGATGATCATGTCGTCGGCGCGGGCCACGTAGCGGAAGTAGCCGTCGGCCTCGCGGACGTAGGTGTCGCCGGTGACGTTCCACCCGTCCCGGACGTACTCCCGCTGCCGCGGGTCGGCGAGGTAGCGGCAGCCGACCGGGCCGCGCACGGCCAGCAGCCCGGGCTCACCGTCGGGCACCGGCCTGCCCCGGCCGTCCTGCACGCGCGCCTGCCAGCCCGGCACCGGTACCCCCGTGCTGCCGGGCCGGATCCGCTCGTCGGCGGCGGACAGGAAGATGTGCAGCAGCTCGGTGGCGCCGATGCCGTTGATGATGCGCAGGCCCGTCCGGTCGCGCCAGGCCCGCCAGGTGGCCGCGGGCAGGTTCTCGCCGGCCGAGACGCAGCGCCTGAGGGAGGTCACGTCGTGCCCGTCCAGCTCCTCCAGCATGGCGCGGTAGGCGGTCGGCGCGGTGAAGAGGACCGAGACGCGGTGCTCGGCGATCGCGGGCAGCAGGTGGCGGGGGCCCGCCTGTTCCAGCAGCAGGGCGCTGGCGCCGGCCCGCAGGGGGAAGATCACCAGCCCGCCGAGGCCGAAGGTGAAGCCCAGCGGGGGAGTGCCGGCGAAGACATCGTCCTCATGGGGGCGCAGCACATGCCGCGAGAAGGTGTCGGCTGCCGCCAGCACGTCCCGGTGGAAGTGCAGGCACCCTTTCGGACGCCCCGTCGTGCCGGAGGTGAACGCGATCAGGGCGACGTCGTCGGCCGCGGTCCCCACCGCCGGGTAAGGGCCGGCGGGGGCCGGGCGGCGCAGCAGGTCGTCGGGTGCGTCACCGCCGTACGTCGTGACGCGCAGCCCGGGTATGCGCGCCTTCACCAGGTCGTCCACCACGCGGACGTCGCACAGCGCGTGCCCCACCCGGGCGATCCCGCACAGGGTCGTCAGCTCGTGCGGACGCTGCTGGGCCAGCACGGTGACCGCGACCGCGCCCGCCTTCAGCACCGCCAGCCAGCAGGCGGCGAGATAGGGCGTGGTGGGGCCGCGCAGCAGCACCCGGTTGCCGGGGACCACGCCCAGGGAACCGGTGAGCACGTGCGCGATCCGGTCGACCCGCGCGCGCAGCTCGCCGTAGGACCAGACGGCGCCGTCCGGGGTGCGGAAGACCGGGCGGGCGGGGTCGGCGTGGTCCAGCAGCTCCGCGGCGCAGTTCAGCCGCTCGGGGTAGCGCAGTTCCGGCAGGTCGAACCGCAGCTCGGGCCACTCGTGGGGCGGGGGCAGATGGTCGCGCGCGAACGTGTCGACGTGGGCCGAGGCATGCATGGCGGTGCGCCCCCTTGCCGTGACGGATGTCCGGGACAGCTGTCCGAACGGGCTATCTGGTGGGCTCGCGCCTTGAGCGTATCGTGTTGGTGACGGCAGTCAACTGCACGCGATAACCTCAGGCGGCGGGGACGGACGGGGACGAGGGCCCGCCCCGGAGACGTGACCCCGCCAGGGAGGACCGGCCGTGTCCGCATTCTCGCTCCGACCCGAGCAGAGCGCCTGGTGCGCCGAGCTGCGCGACCTGGCCGCCCGGCGGCTGCGCCCCCTCGCCGACCGGGGCGCACCCGGCCGCGTCAACCGGCCGCTCCTCGCCGAACTCGGCCGACTCGGCCTGCTCGCCCGGCTGTTCAGCGCCGGCGCGCTGGACCTGTGCCTGATGCGGGAGTCCCTCGCCCAGGCCTGCGCGGAGGCCGAGACCGCGCTCGCCCTGCAGGGCCTGGGCGCCCACCCGGTGCACGCCCACGGCACCCCGGACCAGCGCGCACGCTGGCTGCCCCGGGTCGCCGACGGCGGCGCGGTGGCCGCCTTCGCGCTGAGCGAGCCCGGCGCCGGGTCGGACGCGGCGGCGCTGGCCCTCGCGGCCGAGCCCGACGGCGACGGCTGGCGGCTCACCGGCGCCAAGTGCTGGATCTCCAACGCCCCCGAGGCCGACTTCTACACCGTGTTCGCCCGCACCACACCCGGCGCCGGGGCCCGCGGGGTGACCGCCTTCCTGGTCCCGGCCGACCGGCCCGGGCTCACCGGCGACGCCCTGGAGATGATCTCCCCGCACCCCATCGGCGCCCTCGGCTTCGACGCCGTGCCCGTCACCGCCGCCGACGTGCTCGGCGAACCCGACCGCGGCTTCGCCGTCGCCATGGGCACCCTCAACCTCTTCCGCCCCAGCGTCGGCGCGTTCGCGGTCGGCATGGCGCAGGCCGCGCTGGACGCCACCGTCGCCCACACCCGCCGGCGCGAGGCGTTCCACGGACGGCTGATGGACCTCCAGGCCGTGTCCCACCAGGTCGCCGAGATGGCCCTGCGCACCGAGGCGGCCCGCCTGATGGTGTACGCGGCCGCGGCGGCGCACGACGCGGGAGCCGCCGACGTGCCCCGGCGCGCCGCGATGGCCAAGCTGCTCGCCACCGAGACCGCGCAGTACGTCGTCGACACCGCCGTCCAGCTGCACGGGGCCCGCGCCCTGCGCCGCGGCCACCTCCTGGAACACCTCTACCGCGAGGTGCGCGCGCCGCGCATCTACGAGGGCGCCAGCGAGGTGCAGCGCGGCATCATCGCCAAGGAGCTGTACGCCACCGCGGACAAGGAGGAGCAGTGACGGCCGAGCGCGTCAACCCGCCCGGGCTGGCCCCGCCCACGGGCTTCTCGCACGCCGTCGTCGCGACCGGCTCCCGCGTGGTGTTCCTCGCGGGCCAGACCGCCCTCGACGGCGACGGCAGGATCACCGGCGAGACCCTGCCCGAGCAGTTCGAGCAGGCCCTCGGCAACCTGCTCACCGCCCTGCGCGCGGCCGGCGGCAGCCCCGCCGACCTCGCCCGGGTCACCGTCTACGCCACCGACGTCGCCGCCTACCGCGCCCACGCCCCCCGACTCGGCCGCATCTGGCGGGAGGCGGCGGGCCGCGACTATCCCGCGATGGCCGTCGTGGAGGTCGTACGGCTGTGGGACGAGCGGGCCCTGCTGGAACTGGACGGGTTCGCCGTCCTGCCGTAGGCGGCCCCGCCCGGCCTCGCGGTCCGCCTAGTAACTGTCGTAGCCGGGCTGCCCGGTCGGGCGGTAGACGCCGACGACGGTGCCGCCCTTCGTGGTCGAGACGCTGACCGGCTCCAGCGCGGTGGGGACCGCCCCGTCGGCGAACAGCCGCTTGCCGGTGCCGAGGACGACCGGATGGATGGTCAGCCGGTACTCGTCGACGAGGCCGTGCCGCATGAGGGTCTGGGCGAGGTCGCCGCTGCCGACCACGTTGATGCGGCCGCCGTCGGACGCCTTCAGCTCGCGCAGGGCGTCGACGACGTCGCCCCGCAGCAGCGTGGAGTTCTGCCACTCGACGGACGTCAGGGTCCGGGAGGCCACGTACTTGCGCATGGCGTTCATCCGGGCGGTGAACGGGTTGGCGGGGTCGGCGGTCGGCCAGTAGGAGGCGAAGATCTCGTACGTCCTGCGGCCCAGCAGCATCGCGTCGGAGTGCTCGTACCAGCCGGCGACGGCCGCGCCGACCTCGTCGTCGGAGGCCGGTTTCTGCCAGCCGCCGTGCGTGAAGCCGCTCTCGGCGTCCTCGTCCGGACCGCCCGGTGCCTGCATGACGCCGTCCAGCGTCAGGAACGTGCACATGATGATCTCGCGCATGGTGCGCTCCTTTCGTCGAGGGGTGGACGGCACGGCCGCCGGAAACTCATCGGCGGGGCGCCCCCGGGTCCCCGCGGCGCCCCGCCGTACCCGTCCCGACCGGCCCGGACGGCGTCGTGACGCGCCACCGATGGGGTGACGGTCACGTCCGGCGGCCCGGCCGCCCGGTACCAGTGGAAGCCCTCGACCCCTGTGAACCGGGAGGTATCCCATGCCCGTACGCCCCGCCCTCGTCCCGGCCTTCGCCGCGGCCCTCGGTGCCGCCGCGCTGCTGTGCGCCGCCGTCGCCCCGGCCGCCGCCGACCCCTCCGAGCTGGTCACCGTCGACCCCGTCGGCCGGCTCGCGTCCGACGGCACCATCACGCTGTCCGGTACCTACCGCTGCACGGGCGGCACCGGGCCGGTGTTCGTCAGCTCCTCGCTCAGCCAGGGCGACGCCCGCCTCAAGCAGGGGGTCGGCGGCAGCACCGCCCGGTGCGACGGCGCCGAACACCGCTGGGAGAACTCCGGCAAGGCCTCGGTGAGGACGCTGAAGGCGGGCGCGGCCCAGGTGGAGGCCACGCTCACGGAACTGCGGCCCTCGGGCATCATCCTGCTGCCGGCCTTCCACGCGGTGACGAGCCGGAGCATCACCCTCACCCAGGAGTGACGCCGGGCGTGGTACCCCGTCCCGCGTCATCGCCGCCGTCCCGGGCCGGCGGGATGTCCGGGCGGTGCAGCGCGGCCACGAACTTGTGGCGGGGACCCCGGTGACCGAGTGCACCGACTCCGCCGGGTGCCCACCGAGTCCGGCGAGTGCCGGGACGGTGGCATGGCGTTCACCCGGGTGTGAGGCCGGGCGTGGTGCCCCGTGCCGCGTCGTCCGGCGGCTCACCCGGGTGTGACGCCGGGCGTGGTGTCCCGTGCCGCGTCGCCCGGCGGAGCCGTCCTGTGCCGGACCGGCGGGGTGTCCGGGCGGTGCAGCGCGGCCACGAACTTGTAGCGGGAGCCCCGGTACACCGAGCGCACCCACTCCACCGGGGTGCCCGCCGCGTCCCGCGAGTGCCGGGACAGCAGCAGCATCGGCAGCCCGACGTCGGTGGCGAGCAACTGCGCCTCGCGCGGGGTGGACAGGGAGGTCTCGTCGGCCTCGGCGAGGTGGACGCCGTACACCTCGGCGAGCGCCGTGTAGAGCGAGGGGTACGTGGCCAGGGACCGGCGCAGGCCGGGGAAGCGCCGCACCGACAGGTGGGTCGTCTCGATGGCCATCGGGTCGCCGCTGGCCAGCCGCAGCCGCTCGATGCGGAGCACCTTCTCGCCGATCCCGATGCCGAGCAGGCCCGCCAGCTTCTCGTCCGCGGGCACCTCCCCGACGTCCAGCATCTGCGAGGCCGGGCTCAGTCCCTGGGCGCGCATGTCCTCGGTGTGGGAGGTGAGCTGGAGCGTGCGGTACAGCTTGGGCTGGGCGACGAAGGTGCCCTTGCCCTGGATCCGGTCGAGCCGGCCCTCGCCGACGAGTTCCTGGAGCGCCTGGCGGACGGTCGTGCGCGAGGTGTCGAACCGGACGGCCAGCAGGCGTTCCGCGGGCATGGCCGAGCCGGGTTGCAGTGCCTCGGCCATGGTGAGCAGTCGCTGCTTGATCCGGTAGTACTTCGGCACGCGCGCGGTGCGGCCGGAGGCCCCCCTGTACGGCTGGGCGCTGCTGACGTCGGTGGTCATGCCTGCCTTCCCGGCTGTGTCGACGGTCTCCCGTTATAGCGACCAACTGCCCTATGGTCTAGTCCAAATGAACGGTCCGGGCGAAAGGGACGGAACGCGGATGGACGCGCTCCGGTGACTTTCTCGTAACGGCCCGGACCGGCTTCCCGAACCACCCTTGACACTCCAAAAGGTCTAGGCCAAGCTCCACCGTACTGGTCTACACCATTAGTGGCCAGGTCCCGAGCCCTACGTGCAACAGCGTCGTACGCAGGTCACCGCCGAGGGCGTGGGGGGTTAGTGGCATCCCTGAGGAGGGTGGCGTGAAGCGCAAGCTTGCGGCCGCGATCGTGATCGCGGGCATGATGGTCTCCGTGTCGGCGTGCGGCGGGGACGACGGGGACGACAGCGGCAAGAACGCCGGACCGGACAGCTTCAAGGGCCAGACCCTGACGGTCTGGGCGATGGACGGCTCCACGCCGGACCAGTGGGTCAAGGACGTCACGGCCGCGTTCGAGAAGAAGACCGGCGCGAAGCTGAAGTTCGAGACGCAGAAGTGGGACGGGATCCAGCAGAAGATCACCACCGCCCTGTCCGAGTCCGCCCCGCCGGACGTGCTGGAGGTCGGCAACACCCAGACCCCGGCCTACGCGGCCACCGGTGGCCTCGCCGACCTGAGCGACCTGAAGAAGGAGATCGGCGCCGACTGGACGCCGTCGGTCTCGCAGTCCTCCGTCTACGACGGCAAGCAGTACGCCGCTCCCTGGTACTTCACCAGCCGCGTCGTCATCTACAACAAGAAGATCTGGGCCAAGGCCGGCATCAAGGACACCCCGAAGACCCGGGACGAGTTCTTCAAGGACCTGGAGACCATCGGCAAGAAGACCGACGCCGAGCCGCTCTACCTGCCCGGCCAGAACTGGTACTTCTTCGACGGTCTGACCATCGGCCAGGGCGCCGACCTGGTGAAGAAGAACGGCGACAAGTACGTCTCCAACCTCGCGGACCCCAAGGTCGCCCAGGCCATGGAGATCTACAAGAAGTACCAGTCCTACTCCAAGGCCCCCAAGGACAAGGACGAGGCCACCCCGCAGCAGGCCGACGTCTTCGCCAAGGGCAAGACCGGCGCGTTCATCGGCATGGGCTGGGAGGCCGGTACGGCCGTCACCGCCAACAAGGCCATCGAGAAGGACCTCGGCTACTTCCCGATCCCCGGCGAGACCGCGGACAAGCCCGAGGGCGTCTTCCTCGGCGGCTCCAACCTCGCCGTCGCCGAGGGCAGCAAGAAGCAGGCCCTGGCCAAGGAGTTCCTGAAGATCGCCCTGTCCGACCAGTACGAGGGCGAACTGGCCAAGCTCAACGGTGTCATCCCGAACAAGAAGGCCCTGGAGACCAACCTCAAGGGCAACCTCGTCGCCGAGGCCATCGCCCCGGGTGCCGCGGTCGGCGGCACCACCCCGCTGATCCCCGAGTGGGGTGCGGTGGAGAACACCCCGAACCCGATCAAGTCGTACATGACGGCCGTGCTCAACGGCAAGTCCCCCGCGGATGCCGCCAAGCAGGTCGAGGGCGAGATCAACAAGCGCCTGGCCCAGCAGAACTGATGACCGCGCCGGGGGCGCCGTACCCGCGCCCCCGGCTCACCTGTGTCGTCCGTACGGCCACGGAAGAGATGGCAACTCATGTCAGTGCAGACCGAAGGCACGGACACGGCCGGGGAGCCCGCTGTCCGCAAGGCCCGGGTGCCGGCCCCGCCGCGCGGTGACAGTCGCACCGCCGGCGCCCCGTCCCGGCGCCGCGCCACCGCCCCCTACCTGCTCCTGCTGCCCGCGCTGCTGGCCACCGTGGTGCTGCTGGGCTGGCCCCTGGTGAAGAACGGCATGCTGTCGTTCCAGAACCTCAATCCACGCCAGCTCATCCAGCACCTCACCGAGTGGAACGGCGTCGACAACTACCGGGAGGTGCTCAGCGGCGGCGAGTTCTGGCACGTCGTGGAGCGCTCCGTCGTCTTCACCGCCCTCAACGTCGTACTGATCATGGTGATCGGCACCCTGGTCGGGCTGTTGCTGGCCCGGCTCGGCGCGAAGATGCGGCTGCTGCTCATGGTGGGCCTCGTCCTCGCCTGGGCCATGCCGGTCATCGCGGCCACCACCGTCTACCAGTGGCTGTTCGCCCAGCGCTTCGGCGTCGTCAACTGGGTCCTGGACAAGCTCGGCTGGCACTCGATGGCCGAACACAACTGGCTGGAGACCCAGTTCTCCACCTTCGCCGTGATCACCCTGCTCCTGGTCTGGCAGTCCATACCCTTCGTGGCGATCAACCTCTACGCGGCCACCACCACGATCCCCCGGGAGCTGTACGAGGCCGCCGCCCTGGACGGCGCCGGGGCCTGGAAGGGCTTCACCTCGGTGACCCTGCCCTTCCTGCGGCCCTTCCTGTACGCCACGACGTTCCTCGAAGTCATCTGGATCTTCAAGGCGTTCCCGCAGATCTTCGCGCTGAACGAGGGCGGTCCCGACCACCTCACCGAGACCCTGCCGATCTACGCCTACGTCGAGGGCGTCGGCAACCAGCACTTCGGGGTCGGCGCGGCCATCTCCTTCCTGACCATCCTGGTCCTGCTCGTCGTCACCTCGTACTACCTGCGCATGGTGCTCAAGCAAGAGGAGGACGAGCTGTGAAGCGCTCGCTCTTCGGCCGTATCTGGCCCAACGCGACCGCCGCCGTCCTCTTCGTCGGCTTCGTGTTCCCCGTCTACTGGATGTTCGCCACGGCCTTCAAACCGACCGGCGACATCATCGCCGACGACCCGGTGTGGTTCCCGACGAACGCCACCCTCGAGCACTTCAAGAAGGCCGTCGACGCCGACCACTTCTGGACCCTGGTGCTCAACTCCGTCACCGTCACGGTCCTGTCGGTCGTCTTCTCGCTCGTCATCGCCCTGTTCGCCGCCTTCGCCCTGGCGCGGATGCGGTTCAAGGGCCGGCGCGGCCTCATCGTGACGTTCATGCTGGCGCAGATGGCCCCTTGGGAGGTCATGATCATCGCCATCTACATGATCGTCCGCGACAACGACATGCTCAACAGCCTGGTCCCGCTCACCGTCTTCTACACGGTGATGGTGCTGCCCCTCACCCTCCTCACGCTGCGCGGCTACGTCGCCGCCGTGCCCAAGGAGCTGGAGGAGTCGGCGATGATCGACGGCTGCACCCGCACCCAGGCCTTCATCAAGGTGATCTTCCCGCTGCTCGCGCCCGGCCTGATGGCCACCTCGCTGTTCGGCTTCGTCACCGCCTGGAACGAGTTCCCGCTGGTCCTGATCCTCAACAAGGACATCGAGAAGCAGACCCTGCCGCTGTGGCTTTCCCAGTTCCAGACCGCCTTCGGCGACGACTGGGGCGCCACCATGGCCGCCTCCTCCCTGTTCGCGCTGCCCATCCTGATCCTCTTCATCTTCCTGCAACGCAAGGCTGTCAGCGGTCTGACCGACGGCGCCGTGAAGGGATGACGTCCGATGACCACCATCGCCACCGCCGCGTCCGGCAGCGGCTCCGCCGCGGGTGACACCCTCGCCCGGGACGCCCTCGCGGTGCTGCAGCCGGGCTTCGACGGCACCACCGCACCGGACTGGGTGCGCCGCCGCATCGGCGAAGGTCTCGCCTCCGTCGCCCTGTTCGGCCGCAACGTCGTCAGCGAGGAGCAGGTCACCGCGCTCACCGGGCAGTTGCGCGCCGAGCGGGACGACCTGCTGGTCGCCATCGACGAGGAGAGCGGCGACGTCACCCGCCTCGACGTGCGCACCGGCTCCTCCTTCCCCGGCAACCACGCCCTCGGCGCCGTCGACGACCCCGAGCTGACCCGGGCCGTCTCCCGCGAACTGGGCCGCCGCCTGGCCGCCTGCGGCGTCACCTTCGACTGGGCGCCCTCCGCCGACGTCAACGCCAACGCCGACAACCCCGTCATCGGCGTCCGCTCCTTCGGCGCGAGCCCCGGCCTGGTGGCCCGGCACACCGCCGCCTGGGTGGAGGGCCTGCAGTCCACCGGCGTCGCCGCCTGCACCAAGCACTTCCCCGGCCACGGCGACACCAACGTCGACTCCCACCACGCCGTGCCCCGCATCGACGTCGACGCCGACACCCTGTACGCCCGTGAACTGCCCCCGTTCCGCGCGGCCATCGCCGCCGGCACCCGGGCCGTCATGAGCGCGCACATCCTCGTCCCGGCGCTCGACCCGGACCGCCCCGGCACCCTGTCCCGGCGCGTCCTCACCGAACTGCTGCGCGGCGAACTCGGCTACCAGGGCCTGATCGTCACCGACGGCATGGAGATGCGCGCCATCTCCGGCACCTACGGCCTCGAACACGGCGTGGTCCTCGCGATCGCGGCCGGCGCCGACGCCATCTGCGTGGGCGGCGGACTGTGCGACGAGGGCACCGTGCTCGGGCTCCGGGACGCGCTCGTGGCCGCCGTGCGCTCCGGGGAACTGCCCGAGGAGCGGCTCGCGGACGCCGCCGCCCGCGTCCGTGACCTGGCCGCCTGGACCGTCACGGCCCGCGGTGACGCGGCCGGGACCCCGGCCGACCCGGAGGTCGGCCTGGTCGCGGCCCGCCGCGCGCTGACCGTGACCCGGGCGGGCGCCGCCGCACCGGTCACCGCACCGGCGTACGTCGCCCAGTTCAACCCGGCCCCGAACATCGCCGTCGGCGACCAGACCCCCTGGGGCGTCGCCGCCGAGCTGGAGCGGCTGCTGCCCGGCAGCGCCTCCGGCACCTTCACCGGCGAGGGCGCCGGCGCGGCCGTCCTCGCCGCCGCCGAGGGCCGCCGGATCGTCGCCGTGGTCCGCGACGAGCACCGGCACGAGTGGATGCGCTCCGCGCTCGACACCCTGCTCGCCGCCCGGCCCGACACCGTCGTGGTCGAGATGGGCCTGCCGCAGGCCCCGCCGCGCGGCGCCCTGCACATCGCCACCTACGGCGCCGCCCGGGTCTGCGGTGTGGCCGCCGCGGAAGCCGTCGTCGCCGGCTAGACCCTCGGACTCACCGGCCGCCCGCCGTGAGCGGGCGGCCCCCTCCCTCTTGCCGTTCTCCCGGATCCACCGCACTTCTGTGTTCCCGTTCCAGAGGAATCGCATGCAGACGCCCCACCCGTACCTGCACCGCGCGGCGACCGGCCGCCCCTACTTCAGCACCGACGGCGAGACCTACCTCGCCCCGACCCCCCTGCGCGACCTGGAGAAGACCCAGCCGCTGCGCGTCCTGTCGGAAGAGGACCTCGCCTTCTGGCAGACCTACGGCTACGTCGTCTTACGCGAGGCCATCACCCCCGGCGAGGCCAAGGAACTCCTCGACTTCGCCTGGGAGTTCCAGGGGCTCGACCCCGACCGCCCCGACACCTGGTACGCGGAGCCGGAGTTCCGCTCCGAACTCGACCGGCACCTCTACATCTACGGCTTCGTCGAGGCCTACCACCACCAGCTGCTGTGGAACAGCCGGCAGAACCAGCGCGTCTACGACGCCTTCGTGGACGTCTGGGACAGCCCGGAACTGTGGGTCACCCTGGACCGCCTCAATCTCAACCCGCCGAACCGGCACACCCGTTCCCGCTCCCTGATCGAACCCACCGACGAAGGGTTCGACATCGAGCTGCACTGGGACGTCGACACCACCCTCGCCGTGCTTCCGCAGCGCGTGCAGGGCATCATCGCGCTCACCGACACCCGCCCCGAACTCGGCGGCTTCCAGTGCGCGCCCGAACTCTTCCGCCGCTTCGACCAGTGGCGCCTCGCCCAGCCGCCCGGCCGCGACCCGGTCCGCCCGAACACCGACCCCGCCGAGTTCCCGGTGGTCCGCCCCGACCTCCAGGCCGGCGACCTGCTGATCTTCAACGGACTGCTCGCCCACGGCGTGGCGCCCAACCTCTCCGACAACGCTGTCCGGGCCGTCCAGTACCTGTCGATGATGCCCGCGCTGGAGGAGCACACCACCCTGCGGGACTCCCGCGTGCACTCCTGGCGCACCCTCGCCACCCCCGACTGGAACGCCACCCTGCTCGGCGACGCCCGCCGGCCCGAAGCCCTCCGCCACGGCCCCGCCGAACTGAACGGGCTGGGGCGCAGGCTGCTCGGCCTGGACTCCTGGGCCGCCGCGGAAGGTGCCCGGTGAACCGCGTCTGCCTCACCCTGCCCACCAACCGGGCCTGCTCCGCCACCGTCACCGCCCTGCACGCCGAAGCCGCTTACGCGGTACGGCACTTCGGTGCCGACGTCCAGCTGCTGATCCTGGACTCCGCCGACGCGGCCACCCGCGCCGGGCACCGCCGCACGGTCGCCGCACTGCCCCCGGAGCCGGGCGTGACCGTCCACCACCTCGACGAGGCAGCCCAGCGGGACTTCCTGCACCGGCTCGTCCAGAAGGCCGGCCTGCCCGAGCCGGACCGGCTGCTGCGCCTGATGCTGCCGCCCGCCGTCTCCTACGGCGCCTGCACGAACCGCGCCTTCCTGCTGGCCGCGGCCCTCGGCTGCGACTCGGTGCACCGCCGCGACTCCGACAGCACCTACCAACTCCACGCCGGGCAGCAGGTGTTCCCCGTCCACCACGAACTGCCCTGGCTGGGCCGCCCCGCCGCCGAGGCCATGGCCGCCGTCACCCGCACCGACCTCGACCCGGCGCTGTCCCACCGTCCGGTCTCCCTGGCCGGCGCCTCCTTCATCGGCGAACTCTCCGTCGACATCGGCGAGATACGGGCCCTGGACGAGACCGTCCACCACGACGTGGTCAGCCTCTGGGCCCCCGGCGGCTGGCCCGAGGACCGCACGCGCGCCCTGGTCGCCGAGTCCTTCACCGGCGCGGGCACGGCCCCCTTCACCGGCGACCACTCCACCCTCACCCTGGTCGACCCCATGCGCGTCGACATGTGCAACGTCGCCTTCGACCGCGCGGTGTACGAGCGCGTCCCGCTCCCGCCCGCCACCGACACCATCGGCAGCGACTACTTCCTCCTCCACCTCGTCCACGACGCGGGCCTGCCCGGCATCCTGCACAACCGCCACATCGAGAACTTCCACACCCCCGAGCGCCGCACCGCCACCGGATTCCCCGCCTACCAGCGCCGTTTCGTGAAGTTCCTGCTGTCGATGCTCTACTTCCACGACGTGTACGACCGGATGGCGGCGGAGGGCGCGGGCCTGCTGGACGAGAGGCAGCGGGTCCGCCCCGACCGGATCGTGGCCTTCCTGCGCGAGAGCACGACCCTGGACCGCACCGAGAACATCTGGCGCCTGGACCGCGTCGACACGGCGTACCGCAAACTGGGCGGCCGCTACGCGGACTTCGCGCATCAGCTGGGCGCACAGCGCGACCAGCTGCTCGACCAGGCAGAGCAGGACATCCACTCCTTCGCAGACCTGACACAGGCCTGGCCCGCGCTCATGGAAGCGGCCCGCACATGAGCGCCCCGAAGGAGCCGGGGCGGACCCGCACCAGCACCACGGACCGCCTTTGCTACGACCTCACCGGCATAGAGCGCCAATACGACATCCTGCTCCAAGAGCTGCCCGGCACCCGCGTCCGGTTCGCCCTCAAGGCCTGCCCGGTCGACGAAGTCCTCCACGCACTGGCCGCCGCGGGCGCCGGCTTCGACGCGGCGAGCCCCGCCGAGATCGAGCAGGCCCTGCGCGCCGGCGCCCGCCCCGACCACATCCACTACGGCAACACCGTCAAGTCGGACCAGGACATCGCCGAGGCCCACCGCCTGGGTGTGCGCACCTTCGCCACCGACAGCGTGGAGGACGTCACCGCCATCGCCGCGCACGCGCCCCGCGCCCGTGTGTTCTGCCGCCTCACCACCAGCGGGGAGGGCGCCCTGTGGGGCCTGAACCGCAAGTTCGGCTGCGCCCCGGAGGACGCCGTCCGCGTCCTGGCCACGGCCCGTGACGCCGGGCTCGTCCCGGCCGGCCTGTCCGTGCACGTCGGATCCCAGCAGATGACCGGCGAGGCCTGGCAGCAGGCCGTGGACACCCTCGCCGGGACCCTGGTGGCGCTGGCCGGGCGGGGGATCGTTCCCGACCACGTGAACCTCGGCGGCGGCCTGCCCGCGCTCGGCTACCTCGACCGGCGCGGCACCCCTCTCGACCCGCCGCTGGACAAGATCTTCACCGTGCTCCGCGAAGGCATGGAACACCTGGACGCGCTGGCCGCCGCCCCGCTCGACTTCGTGGTGGAACCGGGGCGCCACCTGGTCGCCGACCACGGCGTGATCCACGCCCGGGTGGTCCGGCTGACCGAACGGACGCAACCGGACGGCGGGCGGGCCCGCTGGCTGTACCTGAGCGTGGGCAAGTTCAACGGACTGTACGAGATGGACCAGGTGACCCACCCGCTGGTCTTCCCGGGGCGGGAGGGCGAGGAACTCGTCCCCGCGATCGTCGCCGGGCCCACCTGTGACAGCGACGACGCCTACGGCGCCGGCCGGTACCCGGTCCTCGTCCCGGCGTCCCTCGCCTCCGGAGACCCGGTCCGCGTCCTCTCCGCCGGCGCCTACGCCGGCAGCTACATGACCCAGGGCTTCAACGGCATCCGGCCGCTGCCGACGGTGTGCACCCGCGGCCAGGAAGGACACCACTGAGATGACAGGCCTCGTACGGGGCATCGCCGAGGCCGACTGGCCCCAGGTCGCCGCCCTGGAGGCCGGGGCGTACGCGGGCACCGCGCTCACGGAGGGGGAGGCCGGCCTGCGCGCCCACGCCTCGGCCGGCACCAGCTTCGTCCTGGAGCTCGACGGCCGGATCGCCGGCTACGTCCTGGCCCTGCCCTACCGGCGGTTCCGCTGTCCCGACCTGACCCGCCCGGAACGTGCCGTCCCGCACGCCGCCAACCTCCACCTGCACGACCTGGTCGTCAGCGCGCCCCTGCGCCGCCGGGGCCTGGGCACCCGGCTGGTCCGGCACCTCACGGACACGGCCCGCGCCCGGGGGTTCGCGACCATGTCGCTGGTCGCGCTCGCCGGCAGGGAGCCCTTCTGGCGGACCCACGGGTACCGGCCCCACCCCGGGGCGCGGGTGCCGGCCGGCTACGGCAGCGGCGCGGTGTACATGTCGGCGCGGGTCACCGCCCCCCTGTGGAGGGCGAGCCGATGACCGCACCCGCCACACCCAGCTTCCGGCGCGCCAAGTGGTCGATCGCCGCGCTGTTCTGCTTCCTCGGCTTCCAGTACGGCACCTGGGTCTCCCGGCTGCCCGCGCTGAAGGCCCGCCTGGACCTGGGCGCGGGCGAGGTGGGTCTGCTGCTGATGGCCTGCGGGGCCGGCGCGGCGGCCTCCTTCCCGCTGGTCGCCGCCCTGATGCGCAGGCTCGGCTCGCGGCTGCTGTCCCTCGCCTCGGCCGCGGCCCTGATCGTCGTACTGGCCGCCCTGTCCGCCGTACCGAACCTCCCGCTGGCGCTGCTCGCCGTGTGCGCCGACGGGGTCGCCGTCGGCTGCCTCAACGTCGCCATGAACGCGCAGGGCGCCGCGCTGGAGCGCGCCCACGGGCGGACGGCGATGTCCCAGCTGCACGCCACGTTCAGCGGCGGACTGCTCGCCGCCGCCCTGCTGACCTCCGGCGTCACCAGCGCGACCGCGTCCGTCCCGGCCCACTTCACCGTCGCCGGCGCCCTGCTGCTGCTCCTGCTCGGCGGCGCCCGGCCGGGTCTGCTCACGCACCAGGAGCAGGGCCCGGCCGGTGCGGGGGAGCCGAAGCGGCGCGCCCGTCGCGGCCTGACCTCGGGCACGACCCTGCTGATGGGCTGCGCCATGGCCTTCGGCACGGTCACCGAGGGCGCCATGAACGACTGGTCGACGCTCTACCTGGAGGACGTCGTCAAGGCGTCGGCGACCGTCGCCCCGCTCGGGATCGCGGTCGTCTCCGTGATGATGCTGCTCGCCCGGCTGTGCGCGGACCGCTGGCGGACCCGCTGGGGCGACGGGCGCGTGGTGCGGGCCGGCAGCGCGGTGGCCGCCGCGGGTCTGGCGCTCGCCCTGCTCGCCGGGGGAGTGGTGCCCACGCTGCTCGGCTTCGCCTGCGTGGGCCTCGGCGCGGCCGCCGTCACCCCGTGCGTGTACGTGGCGGCGGCCGGCCGCGGACCGGACGCACTGGCGCTGGTCGCCGCGATGGGGACGACCGGTCTGCTCGCCGGGCCCGCCCTGATCGGTTTCGTGGCCGGTGCCGTGAACCTGACCGCGGGCATGGCCACGGTGGCGGCCTGCGCGCTGATCGTCACGGTGACCGCCTTCCGCATCCCGTGGCGGACGCCCGCCCCGGCACCGGCCGGCTGAGGCCGGCACGGGCGCGCCCGGCCCGTCATGGTCTTCGGCGGCGGCCCGGCGCCCGGGACGCGGAGTCCTCCTCCCAGGGCGTGGCGTCCAGCCGCGCGGAGTCCAGCAGGCGGTCGCCGTAGAGGTCCTGGAGCCAGTTGCTCTGGTAGATGGTGTCGAGGTAGCGCTCGCCGAGGTCGGGCGCTATCGCCACCGCGGTCAGGTCCCGGGTGCCGTGCCGGGCCAGCCAGTCCGTCGCGGCGCTGACCACCGACCCCGTGGAGCCGCCGAACAGGAAGCCCCGCCGGGCCATGCGGTGGCAGGTGCGGATGGTGTCCGCCTCCTCCACCCGGATCACCTCGTCCACGTAGGACTCGTCGAGCAGCGGCGGACGCATGCTCATGCCCAGTCCGGGGATCATCCGCCGGCCGGGCTCGCCGCCGAAGGCCACCGAGCCCACGCTGTCCACGGCGACGATCCGCACCGGCCGGTGCCAGGCGCGGAAGTAGCGTCCGCAGCCCATCAGGGTGCCGGCGGTGCCCGTCCCGACGAACAGCACGTCCAGGTGCGGGAAGTGGGCGGCGATCTCCGGTGCCGTCGTACGGAAGTGGGCCCGCCAGTTCCCCGCGTTGGTGTACTGGCTGAGCCACACGTACCGCTCGTCGGACGCGCACAGCGCGCGCACGTACTCCAGCCGGGTGCCGAGGAAGCCGCCGTTGCCGTCCAGGTCGGTCACCACGTGCACCCGGCTGCCCAGGGCCTCCATCAGCAGCTTGGTCGACAGGTTGCACCGGGGGTCCGTCACGCACAGGAACCGGTAGCCCTTGCTCGCGGCGATCACGCTCAGCGCGACGCCCAGGTTGCCGGAGGACGACTCGACGAGGACGGAGTCCCGGGTCAGGCGTCCGTCCCGTTCGGCGCTCTCCACCATCTCGTTCGCGGCCTTCAGCTTGATGGAGCCGGCGAAGTTGAAACCCTCGCACTTCAGAAAGAGGCGGTATCCGAATATCGACTCCAGATCGACGAACAGACTGCCTTCGTTGAAGGCATGGGGAGCGGAGATGACGGGCACGGCAGCCTCCTGGTGCCAGGGCTGAGGGACAACGCCTCAGCCGTACCGGCGCAGGTCGTGGAAGAAGTCGTCGATGAGGCGGAGTTCCCCCGCCCCGGCCACGCGGTCGTAGACGTACTTGCCGACGGCCAGGTCGAGGACCCCTAGGCCGAACGGCGAGAAGATCACCGGCTGGTCGTGCGGCGGGGCGGCGCGGCCGAGCATCACGTCGTAGAGGGTGCCGTTGAGGAAGTCGCGGTTCCCGGTGCGCTGTTCGACCAGGTGAGGGGAGGTGTCGGCCTTCAGGCAGTGCTCGACGTCGTCCACGAAGTTGGCCGCGCCGAGCAGGATCTCGGGGGCGAGGTCGCGCAGCGACACGTGCAGCACCACGGGGTTGTGCTCGAACCAGCCCGGGGCCGTCACGTGCGGCCGGCCGGCGACGGTGGCGAAGACCACCAGGTCGCTGGAGCGGACCAGGTCCTCGGCGCTGTCGTGGACGGTGACCTGCCCGGTGGCGCCGGCCTGGCGCAGGTAGCCGCGGAAGCCGGCGGTGCTGTCGGCGGACACGTCGTGCACGCCGATCGCGTCGAAGGTCCAGCCGGTGCCGGCCAGGAAGGTGTGGATGTACCGGGCGATCAGGCCCGTGCCGAAGAAGCCGACCCGGCGCGGCCGGGTCCGGGTGCGGCTCAGCCAGTCCGCGGCCAGCGCCGCCGAGGCCGCGGTCCGGGTCGCGCTGATGACGGAACTCTCCAGGCAGGCGAAGGGGTAGCCGGTGTCGTGGTCGTTGAGGACCAGCACCGCGGACGCCCGGGGCAGCCCGGCGCGCACGTTGTCGGGGAAACTGGAGATCCACTTCACGCCGTCCACCTGCGTCGAACCGCCGATGGAGGCGGGCAGCGCGATGATCCGGGCCGAGGGGCGGTCGGGGAAGCGCAGGAAGTACGAGGGCGGGTTGACCGAGTCCCCGGCCCCGTGCAGCCGGTAGGTGGCCTCCACCAGCGCCACCAGGTCCCGCTCCCGGCCGGTCAGCGCCTGCTGCACCTGCCGGCCGGAGATCACCGCGAAGGTGGGCGCCGGCTGCCCGGGCTCGGGCGTGGCGGGCTGGGGGGTGGTCGACAGCAGATGCGTCATCGGCGGCTCGCCTCCCCCGTCGGGCAGGAGTCGGCCAGCCGCCGCGGCTCGGCCATGCCGACCAGGACCCGCCGCTCCCCGGTGAACGCCTCCCTGCTGTGCGCGGTGCCGATGTTGTCCACCAGCATCAGGTCGCCGGCCTGCCAGGGCTCGCGCCGGGTGTGTTCCTCGTAGGTGTCGTTGAGGAGCCGGACGACGTCCTCGCCGATCGGACTGCCGTCCCCGTAGCGGGTGTTGAACGGCAGCGAGTCCGCGCCGTACTCGTCGACCAGGTACTCGCGCACCTCCGGCGCGAGCGTCCACTCGTTGAGGAAGGCGATCTGGTTGAACCAGCACCGCCTGCCGGTGAGCGGGTGCTCCACGACGGCGCAGCGGCGCTGCTCGGTGCGCAGGGAACCGTCGGGCAGCCAGCGGGCGTCGATGGCGTTCGCCCGGCAGTACCGTTCGATCGCGTCGCGGTCCTCGGTGCCGAACGCCTCCGCGAGGGACGCGCCGATCTCCTCGTTGTAGGTACGGGTCAGCAGCCAGCCCTCCTCCGCGAAGCGCTCCGTCAGCCCGGCGGGCAGGGCCTCGAGGACGTCGGCCGCGTCGGCCACCGCCGTCGCCCCGCCCTGCTCGGGCGGCGTCAGGCACGCGAACAGCAGCAGGCCGGGCACCTCCAGCCGGTAACTCAGCTCGTGGTGCATGCACATCGGCTGGTTGGCCGGCCAGGGCGTCGAGGAGTACAGCCCCGGACCGTGGGCCTCCCGGGGTGCGAACGCCTCCCGCTCCGGCATCAGTTCGCCGGCCAGCCGGGCGAGCACGGCACCGGCCTGGCCGGCGTCCCGCAGACCGAGGCCGCGCACGAGCAGCGCCCCGTGCTCGGTGACCTGCGCCCTGAGCGCCTCGCGGTAGCGGGCCGCCCAGGCCGTGGCGTCGTCCGGTGGATCGACGCGCAGCAGCGCGGGTCTGTCCGGCCGCAGCTCCACGTCGAGCGGTGCTGCCAGGGATGAGGACGGCATCTCGGTTTCCTTTCGGTCGCCCGTCGGGTGGGGGTACGGGTCTCAGGTGGAGGCCAGGGGGCGGGCCGCGCCGAGCACGGCCCGCGCCGCCTCGGCCGGCCGGGTGCGCAGGAAGTAGTGGCCACCGTCGGCCAGTTCGTGCAGGTCCACCCGCTCGGCCAGGAGCAGCCAGTCGCGGTGGCCGTCGGCGTGGCCCGCCGTGTGCGGGTCGTCGGCGGCGACGACCACCGAGACCGGCGCGGACAGCCGCACCGGCGGCGGGTTCTCCAGGACCGCCTGGAACCAGCGGTGGGCGTGGACGCAGTCGTGCCGGTAGGCGGCGCCGAGGTGCTCGGCGTGCCGCTCGTCGAGTTCGGCGAGTTCCGTGTAGCCGCCGTCCGCGGTCAGCCGCGCCGCGATCTCCGCGTCGCTCAGGCCCGTCAGACCGGCCACGGCGGCGCCGCGCTCGGCGGCCGTGCCGAGCAGCTGCGCGCCGAGGAACACCCGCGTCACCCGGACACCCCGCTCCTGCAGCCTGCGGGCCGTCTCCAGGGCCGGTGCGGCGCCCGAGGAGTGGCCCCACAGCATGACCTGGCCCAGGCCGCGGGCCGCGATCTCGTCCGCGACCCGGCCGGCCACCTCCTCGACGGACGCGAACGGCTCGCGGTGGGCCGCCAGGTCGTGGCCGGGCAGGTCCACCGCGAGGACCGCCAGGCCGCTGCCCGCCAACGCGGCGGCCATGGGCCGGTAGTTCACCGCGTTGCCGCCCGCGTACGGGAAGCACACCAGCGCGCACTCCGGCGTACCGTCCGTCTCCGCCAGGGGCTGGAGGAGTTCCGGGCGGTGCCGGCCGGCGCCGTCGAGCAGGGCGGCCAGGTCGGCGAGGACCGGGTGACGGGTGATGTCCCTCAGGGAGACCGCCCGGTCGAGCGCGAGGCTGAGCTTGACGGCCGTCAGCGAGGTGCCGCCGGCGTCGAAGAAGTGGTCGTGCCGGCCGATCCGGTGCTCGGGCACGCCCAGCAGTTCGGCCCAGGCGGCCGCCAGCCGCCGCTCGGCCGGGGTGAGCGCCTCCCGCCCGCCGCCGTCCGGCGCCGCCCGCCGGGCCTCCGCGGCCAGGGCCTCCGCGGTCAGGGCCTTCCGGTCGGTCTTGCCGTTGGCGGTCAGCGGCAGGCTCTCGCGCCAGTGGAAGGCGGCCGGGACCATGTAGGCGGGCAGGGCCGCCGCGAGCGCCTCGCGCAGCACCTCCGGCTCGTGTCGCCGGCCGGTGTGGAAGGCGATCAGCTGCGTGTTGCCGCCGCCCCGCTCGACCACGACCACCGCGCCGTCCCGCACCCCGTCCACCCGCAGCAGGGTGTTCTCGATCTCGCCGATCTCGATGCGGAAGCCGCGGATCTTCACCTGGCTGTCCCGGCGGCCGAGGAACTCCAGCTTGCCGCCGGGGTGCCAGCGGCCCCAGTCACCGCCCAGGTACAGCCGCTCCCCGGGCCGGTACGGGTCGGTCCGGTACGCCTCCCGGGTCCGCTCGGCGTCGTTGACGTAGCCCCGCCCCACGCAGACACCCGAGAACGCGATCAGCCCCGGGGCGCCCAGCGGCACCAGCGACAGCTGCTCGTCCACGACGTAGACCCGCACGTTGTTGACCGCGCGCCCCAGCAGCACCCGGTCGGGCACCCGGTCCAGGACCTCGTGGTTGGTGTCGTCGGAGGTCTCCGTCAGCCCGTAGGCGTTGAGCAGCCGGATGCCCGGCTGGAGCGCGAACCAGCGCTGGACCAGTTCCCGTTTCAGCGCCTCGCCGGTCACCGACACCCACCTGAGGTCCGGCAGGTCCCGGGGGTGCTGCTCCAGGTACGAGATCACGACCTCCAGGTAGGAGGGCACCAGCTGGGTCACGGTGACCCGGCCGCGCACCAGCGTGTCCACGAACCGTTCCACGTCCACGACGACGTCCTGGCCGACCAGCAGGGTCCGTCCGCCGACCAGCAGCGCGGACACCAGCTGCCACAGTGAGATGTCGAAGCACTGCGGGGCCGTCTGCGCCACCACCGTCCCCTCGCCGATCCCCAGGTCGTCGATCTTGGCGTGGAGGTGGTTGAGCAGGCCCGCGTGCTCGCACATCGCGCCCTTCGGCTCGCCGGTGGAGCCGGAGGTGAAGTAGATGTAGGCCAATTGGCCGGCGTCGACCCGCACACCGGGGTCGTCCTCGGCGTGCGGTTCCGCGTACGCCGTCCCGACCAGCAGCTTCTCGGTTCCCGGCAGGCCGGCCAGCGCCTGGTCGAGGGTCCCGGTGCTGCCCGGCTCGGTGAGCACCAGCCGGCAGCCGGCCCGCGACAGCGTCGCCTCGATACGGCCGGCCGGGAAGTGCGGCTCGACCGGCAGGTACACCCCGCCCGCCTTGAACACCGCGAGCGTCGCCGCCAGCCAGTCGAGGTTGCGCTCGGTGACGACCGCGACGACGTCCTCCCGGCCGAGGCCGCGCGCCAGCAGGGCCCGCGCCAGCCGGTTGGCGCGCGCGTTCAGCTCCGCGTACGTCCACGCCCGCTCGCCGTGCACCGCGGCCACCGCCTGCGGTTGGGCCCGTACCCGCTGTTCGAACAGCTCGTGCGCGCGGGCGTCGGGCAGCGGCCGGCGCGGGCCGGCCAGCCCTTCCAGCTGCTCGCGCACCTCCTCGGCGGACAGCAGGCCCTGCTGCGCGTGCCCGGCGTCCGGATCGGCCGCCATCAGCCGCAGCGCCTTCAGGTGGTAGCCGCCGATCCGGGCCGCGCCCGCGGCGTCCAGCACGTCGGTGCGGTACCGCAGGCGCAGCAGCAGCCGTCCGCCCCGGTCGCACCAGCGCACGTGCAGCACGCCGTCGTCGGCGTGGGCCTCCTCGGCGCCCATGGGCCCGAACACCGCCTCGTACGACGGCCCGGGCACCCCCAGTTCCCGGGCCAGGCCGGCCACCGGGAACTCCCGGTGGGCCAGCACCGCCGCCTCGGCGCGCTCGGCGGCCGACACCAGCTCCCGCCAGGATCCGCGGGGCACGGTCAGACGGCACGGCAGCGGCTCCCCGCGCACCCCGGCGGTGTACCCGGTCACCAGCTCCCGCTCCCCGGACAGCGCGGACAGCACCTTGGCGTGCGCCGCCAGCAGCACCGCGCTGACCGGCAGCCCCGACCGGCGGACCAGCCTGCGGACCGCGGCCGTCACGTCCTCCGGGACCGCCGTCTCCTGCTCGGCCGTCCCCGGCACCGGCTCCGGGACCCAGCGGGGCACGACGGTCACCCCGCCGGCGGTGAGCACCCGGCTCCAGAACTCCCGGTCCGTCTCCACGCGCGTGTCCATGGGATGGCCTTCCTCAGTTCGTGGCGGCCGCGGAGGCGTCGGTCGCGCGCGGGGCCCCGTCCGGGCCGCCGGTCTCGGGCATGTCCACGGCCGGATTGCCGCCCCAGTGCGCGTTCGGGGGAACTTCCTCGCCCTTCATGAGGAAGGAGTCGGCCGCCAGCACCGCGTCGTCGCCCACCGTCACGCCGTAGTGCACGTGGGCGCCGACGCCCAGCGTGCAGCGCGCGCCGAGCGTGGTGTGGTCCGACTTGAACGTGCCGTCCTCCTGCGAGTGGCACTGGAGCTTGCTGCCGGCGTTCAGGGTGCACTCGTCCCCGATGGCGGTGAGCGTCCGCTCGGTGATGTAGCAGCCGTCGTCGAACACCCGCTTGCCGATGCGCACCCCCAGCAGGCGCCACACCAGGCTCTTGTACGGGGTTCCGTTGAAGACGTTGAGGTAGTTCGACGGCACCTTCCACACGCGCTCGTGCAGCCAGAACGTGCGGTCGTAGATGGAGCACAACTGCGGGCTCATCCGGCGGAACGACATCAGGCAGCGCTCCACCAGGACGTAGTACGCGGTGGAGAACACCAGCAGCAGCGCCAGGTACGCGCCGATCACCACGTGTCCGAGCACGCCGTACAGGTCCACGGAGGCGAGGGCGAACAGCGTGAGCGCGAAGATGTGCGCCCAGCGCACGAACAGCATCAGCGCCATCGAGCGCAGGTTGTAGCGGTTCTTCGAGCTGAGGTGCCGGTGCAGCTCCTCGCCGGTGCGCAGGTGGTCGAACCGGGCGTCCCGGTCCACGGAGCGGGGGATCTCGAAGCAGGGCGAGCCGAGCAGGCCCACGTTCTCGCGGACCTCGCCGTCCAGGGGGACCATCACCTTCGTCGCGAGCAGGCAGTTCTCGCCCGTCCTGCCGCCCACCGGATAGGCGATGTTGTTACCCAGGAAGTTGCGCGGCCCGATCGTCACCCGGGACAGCCGGAACGACGTACTGGAATAGTCGGCGTTGGCCACCGAGAGCCCGTCGGCGATCATCGTCCCGGTGCCGACGGAGACCAGGAACGGCGTCTCGTGCTGCATTTCCGTGCCGAAGTTCGAACCGGTCTGCTCCACCCGGCCCAAGTCGTAGCCGAGGCCCCGCAGGTAGGGCACGATGTACGAGCTGTCGCCGAACAGCCAGGCGAAGAACTTGACGTTGGTGATGCGGGCCGCCAGCCGGTGCACCGTGTAGTGGAACCCGTACAGCGGATACACCCGGTCGGGCTTGACGAGCAGATCCAGCAGGCGCGGAACCGCGTACATCGCGACCAGGCCCAGCAGGAGGAAGCCGCAGAACAGGACGAGCGAGACGGCCAGCGCGTCGGTGACGAGTTCCCGCCGGGCCGGTACGGCCGTCTGCGGATCGAGTCGCTTGCCGATCGCCGGGATCCCGGTGAACACGATGTACACCCCGCCGACGGCGAGGGGAACGTACACGAAGAGCAGCTGCACCAGCGTGGCCAGCCCGAACCAGGTGCGGCGCGCGGTACCGCACCGGGCCGGCGCCACCCGCAGGTAGTCGGTCCGCGCGGGCTCCGCCGGTGACCCGTGCCAGCGCTCGCCGGCCGGGACCGCCTGGCCGCGGTGCAGTGCGGAGGAGTGGCCCAGCTGGGCGCCGTCGCCCATCGAGGTGTCGATGTCCAGGACGGTCCGCTCGCCGACGAACGCGTCCCGGCCGAGGGTGACCGGGCCCGTCTGGATGCGGCCCGCGTGGGCCCGGTAGCCGAGGAAGAAGGAGTCCTTGCGGATCACCGTCCCGGCGCCGACCGTCAGCAGGTCGGTGCAGACCGGGACGGAACGGGAGAGGATCGTGACGCCCTTCCCGATCCGCGCGCCCAGCGCCCGCAGGTACAGCACGTACAGCGGGGTCCCGACGAGGAGCACCATCGGATTCGCGTGCAGCAGGATCTTCACCAGCCAGAAACGCAGGTAGGTGAAGCCCCAGATTGGGAACTCGCGTGCTGTCCAACGCCCGACGAGCACCCACTTCGCCGCCACCGGGAACAGGCACAGGGCGAGGAACCCGATGCCGCCGAACACCAGCGACCGCAGGTAGACGTCGAGCGGGCCGGAGCCGGTGGACACCCACTCGTATCCGCCGGCGGTGACGAACCCGGAGACGAGGGAGTAACCGAGGAAGACCAGCAACTGCACCGCCCCGCACAGCAGATGACCCCACCGGCCCGTGCGGGCCGCCGGGTCCGGCGGTGTCCGGGGCACCGGCGCGGACTCGGCCGGCACCGCTCCGGGCGCGGCGGGAGCAGGCGCTGCCGCCACGAGTGCCGCCGTCAGACTGCGGATCGTGGGGTTGCGGTAGATGTCCCGCATCGAGGGCGACGGCAGCTCCGGGTCCTTCCGGAGCCGGGCGCAGAACTGCGCCATCACCAGGGAGTTGGCGCCCAGGTCGGTGAAGAAGTTGCCGTCGGCCGGGACATGGTCGGCGCCGGTCAGCTCGGCCAGGGTCCGGGCGAGCACCCGCTCGGTGTCCGTCCTGACCGGCCCGGTGGCGCTCAGGGTGACGGCAGGTTCGTCCGGTCCCGTTATGGGGACCTTGGAGGACTGCTCCACCATTCGATCTCCTGAGGACGTGTGGATGGCCAAGGGCCGGTCGGGCCGCTGATCAGGAACGGCCGGTTTTCAGTGTGGCCAGGCCCACAGGAGGCTGCCACTTCGCGCCGCTCCCGCACGCGCCCCCGAAAAGCCCGACGGCTCCATATCCGCTGGTGTCCGCGCCGGACGGCAGGCCACGCTCACCCGAACGGCGGCCCCCCACGGGAGCGGGGGCCGGCGGCCGGGACCGCGTCCGGCCGGCCGGCGGTCGTCGGATCCCCGGGCTGCGAGTCGGACCGCCGCAGCCGGGCGGAGTTCGTGCACGGGGGGCGTCGTGCGCCGGGTCGTCGCCCCGCCACGCTCATCGTGGAGCGGGCGGGCGCTCACGCCCGGCACATCGGCCATGCGGGCTGGAATCCCCCTCTTTTCAACTGCTCCGCGCGGAACGGACCCTGACGTGAAGGGATGCGCACGGACGGTGTCGAGGGGGAGCCGCGATGTCCGGACCGCTCTATGTTCCCGTTCTGCCGACGAGGCCGCACGCGGCCGCAGCCTTCCGCCGGCTGTGGCCGGACGTCCGAGCCGCGATCAGGCCACTGTGGAACCTGCCGCCGTTGCCGGGCGCGGCGCCGGAGGCGCTGGGCACGGTGGTCGCCCAGTACGTCGACCGGGTGAGCGCCGTGAGCCGTCGCGGCGGATGGCTCGACGCCCCGTTCGGCGAGGACGCCCAGACCGCGGCCCTCGCCGAAGCGCTGGCGCTCTACTGCGCGTGGGGGTGGCTGCTGCCGGTCACCGGGCCGGAGAGGACCGGGGCGCAGCAGGCGGCGGCCGTGGAGACGGCCCGGCGCTGCCTGCGCGGACTGGGGGTCCGGGTCCGGGTCACCGGCGAGTGGGACGGTCACCTCGGGGAACACGTCCGGGACCTGCTCGACCGGACCGGTCCGGAGGTGCCCGTGGACCTGCTGCTCGACATGGGCGCGGTCCTCGACGACCGGCCCGACGCGGGCAAGGAGGCGCTGCGTGCTCTCGACGCGCTGATGCCCCTGACGGCCTGGCGGAACGCGGTTCTGCTCGGCGGGGCCTTTCCGCGGGTCACCGCCGACATGGTGGAGCAGGGACGGTGTGAGGCCGGGCGGGCGGAATGGCGCATGTGGCACGAGGTGCGCGCCACGGGCAGGGCCTATGCGCCGCTGCTCGGTTACGGCGACTACGGGGTGCAGTCCCCGAACGCCCTCGCGCAGGCTCCCGCACCCGGGAGGAAGGGCGGACCGCCCTGGGGTGTGCTCCGCTACACGACCGGCAGCACGTACCTCTTCGTCAAGACGCTGACCCGCGGCCCCGACCGGATCGCCGTCAACCGCGGTGCGGCCCGCCGGATCGTCGAATCGCCCGAGTTCCGGGGCGCGGGGGCCGGGCCGGGCGAGGAGTGGCTGAGCGACTGTGCGAACGGCCCGCTCTCGACCGGCGAGGGCGTGGGCGGGCCGACGGAGTGGCTGCGCGCGGGAAACCTCCAGCACATGACGTACGTCGTCCGCAGCCTGCCCGGCGACTGAGCGGTCCGCCGGACCGGCTGGGACAGGCCGCGTGGAGCCCGGCCCGGCGGAAGGCTGTCAGATGTCCCGGAAGATCTCGATCTGCGCGCCGATCGAGTTCAGGCGTTCGGCGAGGTCCTCGTAACCGCGGTTGATGACATACACGTTGCGCAGCACCGACGTGCCCTCGGCCGCCATCATCGCCAGCAGGACGACCACGGCGGGGCGCAGGGCCGGCGGGCACATCATCTCGGCGGCGCGCCAGCGGGTCGGGCCCTCGACCAGGACGCGGTGCGGGTCGAGGAGCTGGAGCCGGCCGCCGAGGCGGTTGAGGTCGGTCAGGTAGATGGCGCGGTTGTCGTAGACCCAGTCGTGGATGAGGGTCTTGCCCTGCGCGGTGGCCGCGATGGCCGCGAAGAACGGCACGTTGTCGATGTTCAGGCCCGGGAAGGGCATGGGGTGGATCTTGTCGATCGGCGCCTCCAGCTTGGAGGGGCGGACCGTGAGGTCGACCAGGCGGGTCCGGCCGTTGTCCGCGCAGTACTCGGGCGACCGGTCGTGGTCGAGGCCCATCTCCTCCAGGACGGCGAGCTCGATCTCCAGGAACTCGATGGGGACGCGGCGCACGGTCAGTTCCGACTCCGTCACCACGGCGGCGGCCAGCAGGCTCATCGCCTCGACCGGGTCCTCGGAGGGGGAGTAGTCGACGTCGACGTCGATGTTCGGCACGCCGTGGACGGTCAGCGTGGTGGTGCCGATGCCCTCCACCCTGACGCCCAGCGCCTCCAGGAAGAAGCACAGGTCCTGGACCATGTAGTTGGAGGAGGCGTTGCGGATGACGGTCACCCCGTCGTGCCGGGCGGCGGCCAGCAGCGCGTTCTCGGTCACGGTGTCGCCGCGCTCGGTCAGCACGATCGGGCGGTCGGGGCGGACCGAGCGGTCGACCTGGGCGTGGTACTGGCCCTCGGTGGCCGCGACGTCCAGTCCGAACCGGCGCAGGGCGATCATGTGCGGCTCGATGGTCCGCGTGCCCAGGTCGCAGCCGCCGGCGTACGGCAGCTTGAAGTGGTCCATGCGGTGCAGCAGCGGGCCGAGGAACATGATGATCGAGCGGGTGCGGACGGCCGCCTCGGCGTCGATCGCGGCCATCTCCAGCTCGGCGGGCGGGACGAGTTCGAGGTCGACGCCGTCGTTGATCCAGCGGGTGCGCACGCCGATGGAGTTGAGCACCTCCAGCAGGCGGTACACCTCCTCGATCCGCGCCACCCGGCGCAGCACCGTGCGGCCCTTGTTGAGCAGTGAGCCGCACAGCAGCGCCACACAGGCGTTCTTGCTGGTCTTGACGTCGATGGCCCCGGACAGACGGCGGCCGCCGACCACCCGGAGGTGCATCGGACCCGCGTAGCCCAGCGACACGATCTCGCTGTCCAGGGCTTCACCGATTCGGGCGATCATCTCAAGGCTGATGTTCTGGTTGCCGCGCTCGATGCGGTTGACCGCGCTCTGGCTGGTTCCGAGCGCCTCCGCGAGCTGCGCCTGTGTCCAGCCCCGGTGCTGCCGGGCGTCACGGATGAGCTTGCCGATGCGTACGAGGTAGTCGTCTGACATGAGGTTGAGGTTATCTCAGATATGAGATGGTGCTCGTCGGGGGGTCCGTTCGGGTGATGCGCGCGCCGGTGGTGTCGTGACGGTCCGTCAACTGTGCTGGTGGGACGGCGGAGGCACCCGGAAGGTCGGGCAAATCCGCGTATGTCATACAAGGAACTGCCCAACTCGGGTACCCCGGTGGGCTCGTGCGGAACCCCTGTCCGCGCGTCCCCCTCTCTTCCTCCGGAAGGGGACACACATGGACATCAGGATGCGGCACCTCCCGGTCGCCGTCGCGCTCGTGCTCTGCTCCGCGCTGGCCTCGTGCGGCACGGAGCGACCGGGCGGCCCGGCGGACGGTTCACCCGCGGCCGGAGCGTCCGCGGCGCGACCGTCCGAGACGGAGCAGACGATCGACGACCAGTGCCAGGACGAGGGCCCGACCGAGGACGACCAGACCGTCCCGGACACCACGAGTGACGACCAGGGTGACAGTGGTCCGGATCTCACGAGCGATGACCAGGGTGACAGTGGTCCGGATCTCACGAGTGACGACCAGGGCGACAGTGGTCCGGACCTTACGAGCGATGATCAGGGCGGCGGCGGCCCGGATCTCACGAGTGACGACCAGGGGGACGGCGGCCCGGACACCACGAGTGACGATCCGGGGCCGCCCTGCGGTGCGACGGCCGGTCCGCACCGGTGGTTCGGCATGGGCCGTGACTTCCGGGCCTACCTGAAGGCGGACGGCAGGAAGGCGGACGCCGCCATGGCCGGCCACGTGCTGACCGTCTACGTCCGCAACCCCGAGGGCACGGACCGCACGGAGGCCTGGGTGCGGGTGACCTACGGGGTGATGGAGCAGGAGGACGCCGACCGCGCGGCCCGGGTGTTCGCCCGCTGGCGCTCCTCCGTCTACGGCGATCACGGGCACGTGGGTGTCACCGGACCGGCCAAGACCGACGCCGAAGCGGACTGGTAGGCGGTTGGGCATGACCATCCAGCGCCCATGTACTAGAGTTATCTCGACATCGAGATATCTGCCGAGGCGCACCGTAGCCCGCCACTCCGGTAAGGCATGCCTAACTTAGCCTGACCTCACTGGTTCGGCCGAGCCGGCGTGGCGGCACGATTGACGGTGGTACGCGCACATCAATGAAGGAGACTGTCGTGTCGGCGAACAGCTTCGACGCCCGCAGCACGCTGCAGGTGGGCGACGAGTCGTACGAGATCTTCCGGCTGGACAAGGTGGAGGGCTCGGCCCGGCTGCCGTACAGCCTCAAGGTCCTGCTGGAGAACCTGCTCCGCACGGAGGACGGCGCGAACATCACCGCCGACCACATCCGCGCCCTCGGCGGCTGGGACTCCCAGGCCCAGCCCAGCCAGGAGATCCAGTTCACGCCGGCCCGCGTGATCATGCAGGACTTCACCGGCGTGCCCTGTGTCGTGGACCTCGCGACCATGCGTGAGGCCGTGAAGGAGCTGGGCGGCGACCCGGCCAAGATCAACCCGCTGGCGCCGGCCGAGCTGGTCATCGACCACTCCGTCATCGCCGACAAGTTCGGCACGAACGACGCCTTCAAGCAGAACGTCGAGCTGGAGTACGGCCGCAACAAGGAGCGCTACCAGTTCCTGCGCTGGGGCCAGACCGCCTTCGACGAGTTCAAGGTCGTTCCGCCCGGCACCGGCATCGTCCACCAGGTGAACATCGAGCACCTGGCCCGTGTCGTGATGGTCCGCGACGGCAAGGCCTACCCGGACACCCTGGTCGGCACCGACTCGCACACCACCATGGTCAACGGCCTCGGCGTCCTCGGCTGGGGCGTCGGCGGTATCGAGGCCGAGGCCGCCATGCTGGGCCAGCCGGTCTCCATGCTCATCCCGCGCGTCGTCGGCTTCAAGCTCACCGGTGAGCTGCAGCCCGGCACCACCGCCACCGACCTCGTGCTCACCATCACCGAGATGCTGCGCAAGCACGGTGTGGTCGGCAAGTTCGTCGAGTTCTACGGCGAGGGCGTGGCCGCCACCTCGCTCGCCA
>NZ_BNBF01000014.1:150673-151488 GCF_014654935.1 Streptomyces capoamus | reverse complement strand
ACCGCGCCACCATCGGCAACATGTCGCCGGAGTTCGGCTCCACCGCCGCGATCTTCCCGATCGACGACGAGACCCTGAACTACCTGCGCCTGACCGGCCGCAGCGAGCAGCAGGTCGCGCTGGTCGAGGCCTACGCCAAGGAGCAGGGCCTCTGGCTGGACCCGGCCGCCGAGCCGGACTTCTCCGAGAAGCTGGAGCTCGACCTCTCCACGGTCGTCCCGTCCATCGCCGGTCCGAAGCGCCCGCAGGACCGCATCGTCCTCGCCGAGGCCGCCCAGCAGTTCGCCAAGGACGTCCTCAACTACGTCGAGGCCCCGGTCGGCCAGACCGCGGAGGTCGCCGCCTCCCCGGTGGACGAGGCCAGCGCCGAGTCCTTCCCGGCCTCCGACGCCCCGGCCTACGGCCACCAGGAGAACGGCGCCGGCGCCCCGCAGCACGGCCAGGGCACCGGTTCCGTACCGTCCAACCCGGTGCAGGTGACCGCCCCCGACGGCACCACCTACGAGCTGGACCACGGTGCGGTGACGGTCGCCGCCATCACCTCCTGCACCAACACCTCCAACCCGTACGTCATGGTCGCCGCGGCGCTGGTGGCCAAGAAGGCGGTCGAGAAGGGCCTGACCCGCAAGCCGTGGGTCAAGACCACCCTCGCCCCGGGTTCGAAGGTCGTCACCGACTACTTCGAGAAGGCGGGCCTCACCCCGTACCTCGACAAGGTCGGCTTCAACCTCGTCGGCTACGGCTGCACCACCTGCATCGGCAACTCCGGCCCGCTGCCGGAGGAGGTCTCCCAGGCCGTCAACGAGCACGACCTC
>NZ_BNBF01000014.1:141020-150641 GCF_014654935.1 Streptomyces capoamus | reverse complement strand
GCGGTCACCTCGGTCCTCTCCGGCAACCGGAACTTCGAGGGCCGCATCAACCCCGACGTCAAGATGAACTACCTGGCGTCCCCGCCGCTGGTCGTCGCCTACGCCCTCGCGGGCTCCATGAAGGTGGACATCACCCGGGACGCCCTGGGCACCGACCAGGACGGCAACGAGGTCTTCCTGAAGGACATCTGGCCCTCCGAGGCCGAGGTCAACGAGGTCGTCGCCAGCGCCATCGGCGAGGACATGTTCTCCAAGTCCTACCAGGACGTCTTCGCCGGCGACGCCCAGTGGCAGTCGCTCCCGGTGCCGACCGGCAACACCTTCGAGTGGGACGCCGAGTCCACCTACGTGCGCAAGCCCCCGTACTTCGAGGGCATGGGCATGGAGCCGGCCCCGGTCGAGGACATCGCCGGCGCCCGCGTGCTCGCCAAGCTGGGCGACTCGGTCACCACCGACCACATCTCCCCGGCCGGTGCGATCAAGGCCGACACCCCGGCCGGCCAGTACCTCACGGAGCACGGCGTCGAGCGCCGCGACTTCAACAGCTACGGCTCGCGCCGCGGCAACCACGAGGTCATGATCCGCGGTACGTTCGCCAACATCCGCCTGCGCAACCAGATCGCGCCGGGCACCGAGGGCGGCTACACGCGTGACTTCACGCAGGACGGCGGCCCGGTCTCCTTCATCTACGACGCCTCGCAGAACTACCAGGCCGCCGGCATCCCGCTGGTCGTCCTGGCCGGCAAGGAGTACGGCTCGGGTTCGTCCCGCGACTGGGCGGCCAAGGGCACCGCGCTCCTCGGCGTCAAGGCCGTCATCGCCGAGTCCTACGAGCGCATCCACCGCTCGAACCTCATCGGCATGGGCGTCCTGCCGCTCCAGTTCCCGGAGGGCGAGTCCGCCGAGTCCCTCGGCCTGACCGGCGAGGAGACCTTCTCCTTCACCGGTGTCGAGGAGCTCAACAACGGCACCACCCCGCGCACGGTCAAGGTCACCACCGACACCGGTGTCGAGTTCGACGCGGTCGTCCGCATCGACACCCCCGGTGAGGCCGACTACTACCGCAACGGCGGCATCATGCAGTACGTGCTGCGCAACCTGATCCGCAAGTAAGCGGCGGCACCCGGCGCTTCAGGGCCGCGTCCCCCTCACCGGGGGGCGCGGCCCTTGCCGTGGCGCCGGAGGTCCCGGGCCGCACGCCCGGAGCCGCAGGGTTTCCGGCGGGCTCCCAAACCCCGCTCAGTCGTCCAGCAGCGCGCCGAGGTCCGGTACCGCCAGTTCCGCCCAGATCACCTTGCCGTGCGGGGTGTACCGGGTGCCCCAGCGCTCGGAAAGCTGCGAGACCAGGAACAGGCCACGGCCGCCCTCGTCGGTCGTCGCGGCGTAGCGCAGGTGCGGCGAGGTGCTGCTGCCGTCGGCCACCTCGCAGATCAGCGTGCGGTCGTGGATGAGCCGTACGCGGATCGGGTCGGAGCCGTACCGGATGGCATTGGTGATCAGCTCGCTCAGCACGAGCTCCATGCCGAAGCCGAGCTCGGCGAGCCCCCACTCGGCCAGTTTGGCGGAGACCGCGCCGCGCATCCCCGACACGGCCGCCGGATCGCGCGGCACGTCCCAGTCGGCGACCCGGTCGGCCGGCAGCGCCCGGGTGCGCGCGACGAGCAGCGCGACGTCGTCCCCGGGGCGCTCGGGCAGCAGCTGCTCCAGCACCGCCCGGCAGCTCTCCTCCGGCGACCGTCCGGGGTGGCCCGCCAGGGCCCGGCGCAGCATCTCCATGCCCTCGTCCAGGTCCCGGGTACGGTCCTCGATCAGACCGTCGGTGTACAGGACGAGCTGGCTGCCCTCGGCCAGCTCCATCTCGGCCGTGCGGAACGGCAGCCCGCCCAGGCCCAGCGGCGGCCCGGCCGGCAGCTCGGGGAAGGTGACAGTGCCGTCGGGGTGGACCAGCGCGGGCGCCGGGTGCCCGGCCCGGGCCATGACGCACCGGCGCGTCACCGGGTCGTAGATCGCGTACAGGCAGGTGGCGCCGACGATCTGCCCGGCCGTCTCCGGGCATGCCTCGTCCTGGTCGATGCGGCCGACCAGGTCGTCCAGGTGCTGGAGCAGTTCGTCCGGCGGCAGGTCGAGGGTGGAGAAGTTGTGCACGGCGGTCCGCAGCCGGCCCATCGTCGCGGCGGCGTGCAGGCCGTGCCCCACCACGTCGCCGACGACCAGTGCCACCCGGCCGCCCGGCAGCGGGATCACGTCGAACCAGTCCCCGCTCACCCCCGACTGCGCGGGCAGGTAGCGGTAGCCGACGTCCAGCGCGCTCTGCTCGGGCAGCGCCCGGGGCAGCAGGCTGCGCTGCAGGGTGACCGCGAGGGTGTGCTCACGGGTGTAGCGCCGGGCGTTGTCGATGCTGACCGCGGCCCGGGCGACCAGCTCCTCCGCCAGGGACAGCTCGTCCGCGTCGAACGGATCCCGTTTGGAACGCCAGAAGTTCGCCATGCCCAGCACGACACCGCGGGCCCGGATGGGCGCGGCGATGAGCGAGTGGATGCCGAAGTCCAGGATCCGCCGGGTCCGCTCCGGGTCCTGGGCCCGCCAGCCCTCCGCGCCCGCCAGGTCGGTCACCAGTTCCGAGCGCCCGGCGCCGTAACTCCGGGCCTGCGGGGTGGAGGGCAGGAAGTCGATCAGCCGGCCCTGCTCGTAGAGCGGGTGGTCGTCCTGGATTCCGCTCACGGCGACCCGCCGCATGTCCGTCGCCGTCGGAGCCGGCTCCTCGCCGTGCAGGACGGCGTCGGCCAGGTCGACGGTGATGAAGTCGGCGAACCGCGGGACGGCGACCCGCGCCAGCTCGTCGGCCGTGCGCATCACGTCCAGCGTGCTGCCGATGCACAGGCCCGCGTCGTACAGCAGCTCCAGCCGCTCCCGGGCGGTCTCGGCGCGACCGGACACCGCCTGCAGCTCCGTGGAGTCGCGCAGCGTCACGACCGTGCCGCCGGGGCCGCCGGCCCGGTCGGTGGGCCGCTGGTTCACCGCCAGCAGGCGGCCCTTGGCGAAGTGCAGCTCGTCGCTGGCCGGCCGCCCGGAGACGAGCAGCTCCGTCGTCGCCGGGTCGAGGTCCGGCAGCTCCCGCACCTCACTTCCCTCGGCGTCCGCGGGCAGCTCCAGCAGCCGCCGGGCCTCGTCGTTGACGAGCAGCAGCCGGCCGTCCGCCCCGATGATCAGCACGCCTTCCCGCACCGAGTGCAGCACGGTGTCGTGGTGCTGGTACATGCGGCTCATCTCGTCCGGCGCCAGGCTGTGCGTCTGCCGCCGCAGCCGGCGCCCCACCAGGGCCGTACCGCCGGTCGACACCACCAGCGCGCCGGCCCCGGCGGCCAGGATGATCGGCAGCTGCCGGTCCAGCTCGCTGGTGACGTTCTTGACCTTCAGCCCGGCGGAGACCAGCGCGACCACCCGGCCACGGGCGTCGTCCACGGGCACCGTGGCCTGCACCTCGTGGCCCAGCGGGCCGTGCACGCTCTCGGTGTACACCTTGCCCGCCAGCGACGGCTCGATGGTCCCCACGAACCGCTGGCCGATCTTGCCGGGCAGCGGATGGGTGTAGCGGATGCCATGGGTGTCCATGACGACGATGAAGTCGACCCCCGCGGATTTGCGCCCGGCCTCGGTCAGCGGCTGCAGGATCCGGGACGGCTCGGGCGACCGCAGCGCCTGGAGCAGCCCGGGGGAGTGGGCGAAGGTCTGCGCGACGGCGATGGACCGGTGCCTCGCCTCGGCGGTGGTGTCCCGCTTCGACTGCAGGACCAGGGCGAGGACGGCGCACAGGACGAGCAGCACCACCAGGGCGACCTGGAACAGGAAGACCTGTCCGGCGACGCTCCGGGGAATCTTGCCGATCACAGTGCGCCATGCGAGACGCCTGCCTCGGACAGATGCGTCCGACATGACCGCATTTGTAGCACTGGTGTTTTCCGTGTGGCTATGGTCCGTCCACGAGCTGGACACATCCGGACCCGCGCCGCCGGACCGGACGGCCCGTCCGCGCCCCCGTGCCGCCGCCCCGCGCCCCCGCCTCATGACGGCGCCCCGGTGACCGCCACGGACACGGACCGCGGCAGCGGGTCACCGATCCGGTGGCCGCGACGCGGAACCTCCGGGCGGACCACCGCGACCACCGGTACCGGTACCGGTACCAGCAGCGGCCCGGCCCGCTCGCGGTGGCCGCCGTGGTCCGCCCTTCCGCTCCGCGGACCGGCGGCGCGCTCCCGCGGCGGGCACACCGCCCCACCGCTGCCCGGCGTCCGCGCGGCCGACCAGCGAGGGGTGCGCACCCCGTTCATCGTCAGCCCGCCTCCATTCGTCAGCCCGCCTCCGGCTTGTCGTCTACGATCTCGGCGTCCACCACCTCGTCGTCCCCGCCGGTGCCCGGCGTGCCGCCGGCGCCGGACTGCGCGGCCTGTTCGGTCCGCGACCGCTCGTACAGCGCCGTACCGATCTTCTGCGCGGCCTGCGCGGCACGGTCCAGGGCCTGCCGGATCGCCGCCGTGTCCTCGGACTTGAGCTTCTCCTTCAGCTCGGCCAGCGCCGTCTCCGTCTCGGACCTCGCGTCGGCCGGGACGGCGTCGGCGTTGTCCCGGATGATCTTCTCGGTGGAGTACACGAGCTGTTCGGCCTGGTTCCGCGTCTCCGCCGCCTCCCGGCGCTCACGGTCCTCCGCCGCGTGCTGCTCCGCCTCCCGGACCATCCGGTCGATGTCGTCGCGGGGCAGCGCGGAACCGCCGGTCACCGTCATCTTCTGCTCCTTGCCGGTGCCGAGGTCCTTCGCCGAGACGTGCATGATCCCGTTGGCGTCGATGTCGAACGCCACCTCGATCTGCGGCACCCCGCGGGGAGCGGGCGCGATGCCGCTCAGCTCGAACATGCCGAGCTTCTTGTTGTACGCGGCGATCTCCCGCTCGCCCTGGTAGACCTGCACGGTCACCGAGGGCTGGTTGTCCTCGGCCGTCGTGAAGGTCTCCGCACGCCGGGTCGGGATGGTCGTGTTCCGCTCGATGAGCTTGGTCATGATGCCGCCCTTGGTCTCGATGCCCAGCGACAGCGGGGTGACGTCCAGCAGCAGGACGTCCTTGACCTCGCCCTTGAGCACACCGGCCTGCAAGGAGGCGCCGACGGCCACCACCTCGTCCGGGTTCACGCCCTTGTGCGGCTCCTTGCCCGTCAGCTCCTTCACCAGCTCCGTCACGGCCGGCATCCGCGTCGAGCCACCCACCATGACCACGTGGTCGATGTCGGACACCTTGATCCCGGCGTCCTTGACCGCGTTGTGGAACGGCGCCTTGCAACGCTCCAGCAGGTCCGCCGTCCACTGCTGGAACTGGGCCCGGGTCAGCTTCTCGTCCAGGTGCAGCGGGCCCTCCGCCGAGGCGGTGATGTACGGCAGGTTGATCGTCGTCTCGCTGGAGGACGACAGTTCGATCTTCGCCCGCTCCGCCGCCTCCCGCAGCCGCTGCACGGCCATCTTGTCCTTGGCCAGGTCGACGCCGTGGTGGTTGCGGAACTGCCGGACCAGGTGGTCCACGACCCGCTGGTCCCAGTCGTCGCCGCCGAGGCGCGTGTCGCCGTTGGTCGCCTTGACCTCGATGACGCCCTCGCCCATCTCCAGCAGTGACACGTCGAAGGTGCCGCCGCCCAGGTCGAAGACCAGGACCGTCTGGTCGTTCTCCTTGTCCAGCCCGTACGCCAGCGCCGCCGCCGTCGGCTCGTTGATGATCCTCAGCACGTTCAGGCCCGCGATCTCGCCGGCCTCCTTGGTGGCCTGCCGCTGGGTGTCGTCGAAGTAGGCGGGCACGGTGACCACCGCGTCGGTGACGTCCTCGCCGAGGTACGTCTCCGCGTCCCGCTTCAGCTTCTGCAGCACGCGCGCGGAGATCTCCTGCGCGGTGTACCGCCTGCCGTCGATGTCCCCCTGCTCCGGGAACCGCCAGGCGTGGTCGCCGACGTGCCGCTTGACCGAACGCGCGGTGCGCTCCACGTTCGTCACGGCCTGCCGCTTGGCCACCTCGCCGACCAGCACCTCGCCGTTCTTGGCGAAGGCCACGACCGACGGCGTGGTCCGTGCGCCCTCCGTGTTCGTGATGACGGTGGGCTCGCCGCCCTCCAGGACCGAGACCACCGAGTTCGTCGTACCGAGGTCGATACCGACCGGACGCGCCATCTGCGTGCTCCCTCCTCGTCCTCACCCCGTGCGCCGCTCGGGTACCCACCGCACCGGTCCCGCGCGCAGTGGCGGCCCGGGAGCCGTGACGCCCGGCACGACGGGGCACCGGGGGAACGGCCGGCTCGTCCCGGCACCGCCGGACGGGCGGGACGACGCCCGGTGCGAGCGCTCGTACGCCTGGTCGCGGGCCGCGCGCCGCACCGGGTCCCGTAGCGTCTCGTACGCCGTCCGGACCTCCGCGAACCGGGCGGCGGTGACCGCGTCCACCCGCGTGTCGGGGCGCAGCTCCCTGGCCCTGCGACGGAAGGCCGAGGTGATGGCCTCGGCCGTGGCCGAAGGTGGTACGCCCAGCACCGTGTACGGGTCCGGTTCCGCCATCCGGGTCACCTCCCGGCTTGCCTCATCTTCGGGATAAGTCCCGGGCGGATGCGTGTCAAGCCCGGCCCGCGCCGCCCGTCGGGGGCGCCGCGGGGCGGACTACGGGTCGAGCCGCTCTGGGCGGACCCGGTGGCGGTGCGCACCGGGTCCGCGAGCCGGGCAGGTGAGGGGGGTGGGATACCTGCCCGGAGGGGAATGGCCTGGGCACTGCGTGCACTGCGTGGCTTGTGCGGCGAGTCGGCCGCGCGACATCGTTGTCAATGGTCTGTACATGACTCTACCGCCTGAACGGACAACGCCGTCAAGCCACTTGGCTGCCCCGACCGGGTGACGGGGGCGTGCGCCGGGCGGCGCGCACGCGGTCTTCCGTGGTACCGGTGGCACACGCTACTGTCCCTGCGGCTTGTGCGACCTGTGGTGCGCGACCCGTCCGATAGGAGGAAGGGCCGCGTCATGCGTTCGAGACCCGTTCCCCTGCTGCTGGCCGCGCTCCTCGCGACCGGCGGCACCGCCACCCCCGCCCTGGCGGCGACCGCCGCTCCCCCCGTCCTCGTGAAGGACCCCACCCCGTACGTCGACCCGCTGATCGGCACCAGGAACGGCGGCGACGTCTTCCCGGGCGCCGTCGTGCCCTTCGGCATGCTCTCCTGGAGCCCGGAGAACACGCGCGGCGACGCGACCAGGACCGCCGCCCCGGGCGGCTACCAGTACGACGCCACCCGCATCCGCGGCTTCAGCCTCACCCACATGTCCGGGACCGGCTGCGCGGGCGGCAGCGGCGACATCCCGTTCTTCCCGTACGCCGGCGAGGTCACCTCCTCCCCGGCGAGCGACACCGGGGACGCCGTCTACGCCTCCGACTTCCGCCACGCGGACGAGACCGCCGAACCCGGCCACTACCGGGTCGGCCTGGCCTCCGGGGTCACCGCCGACCTGACCGCCACCGCGCGCACCGGCTCGGCCCGCTTCACCTACCCGGCCGGCAAGCCCGCCTCCCTGCTCGTGCGCACCGCCAACTCCGAGGCGGGCTCGCAGGACTCCACGGTCACGATCGACCCGGCCACCCGGACCGTCTCCGGCTCGGTCACCTCCGGCAACTTCTGCGGCTACCTCGACCCCGAGGGCCGGCGCGCCTACTACACGCTGTACTTCACCGCCCGCTTCGACCGTGCCTTCCAGGCCGTCGGCACCTGGCACGACGACCGGCTGGAGCCCGGCTCCCGGGAGACCTCGGGCGGCACCGGCGGCTTCACGCACGGCGGCCGGCCGGTCGCCGGCAAGGGCGCCGGCGGATACGTCGAGTTCGCGCCCGGCGACGGCCCCGTCAACGCCGAGGTCGGCATCTCCTACGTCAGCCCGGAGGCCGCCGCGGCCAACCTGACCGCCGAGAACCCGCCGGGACGGTCCTTCGACGCGGTCCGGGAAGCGGCCCGGCGGGCCTGGGCGGAGCGGCTCGGGGCCGTCCGGGTCGGCGGCGGCACGGACGCCGAGCGCACCACCTTCTACACCGCGCTCTACCACGCGCTGCTGCACCCGAACGTCATCAGCGACGCCGACGGCCGCTACCGGGGCGCCGACGGCCGCGTGCACACCGTCGGCCGCCGCCGGCAGGCCCAGTTCGGCACCTTCTCCGGCTGGGACGTCTACCGCGACCAGGTACAGCTGCTGACGCTGCTCGACCCGCGCACCGGCTCGGACATCGCGCAGTCCCTGTACGAGCTGGCCCGGCAGAACGGCGGCGTGTGGGACCGCTGGCTGCACGGGGCGAGCGGCACCCACGTCATGAACGGCGACCCCTCACCGACCGCGCTGGCCGGCATCCGCGCCTTCGGCGGCACGGACTTCGACCTCGCCGGCGCCCTGAAGTCCCTGGTGCGGGCAGCGACCGTGCCCACACCGCAGGACCTGTCCCCGGCCGGCAAGCCCGTGCTGTCGGCGGGCCAGCGCCCCTCCCTCGACAAGTACCTCCGGCTGCACTACATGCCGTCCGTCTCCAACGCCTGGGGCGGTGCCGCCGAGACCCTGGAGATGTCCACCGCGGACTTCGCCGTCGCCCAGCTGGCCCGGGCGGCCGGGGAGAAGGACACGGCGGCCCGCTTCACCCGGCGCGCCCAGTGGTGGCAGAACAACTTCGACATCGCGGCCGATCCCGGCGGCGGCTACATCGCCAACCGCAAGGCCGACGGCAGCTGGGTCACCGGCTTCACCCCGGGCACCGGCAACGGGTTCGTCGAGGGCTCGGCCGCCCAGTACACCTGGATGGTCCCGCACGACCCGGCGGGCCTCTTCGCCGCGCTCGGCGGCCGGGAGGCGGCGCTGGCCCGGCTCGACGACTTCTTCCACGACGCCGACGGCGGCTGGGCCTTCACCGGCAAGGGCGGCACCAAGTCCGAACTGGACAACGAGCCGTCGGTCAACGTCCCCTACCTGTACGCCTACGCGGGCGCCCCCTACAAGACCCAGGAGACCGTCCGCGCGGCGATGCGGCAGCTGTGGTCCGCGGGGCCGGGCGGCATCCCGGGCAACGACGACCTCGGCGCCATGTCCGCCTGGTACGTCTTCGCCGCCCTCGGCATGTACCCGCAGGTCCCATCCCGCGCCGAACTGGTCCTCGCCTCACCGCTGTTCGAGCGGATCGAGATCCGCCGGCCGCACGGCCGCGGCATCTCCGTCCGCGCCACCGGAGCGGCGGCCGGCGCACCGTACGTCCGTTCCCTGCGGGTGAACGGACGCGGCAGCGAACGGCCCTGGCTGCCCGCGTCCTTCGTCCGGGACGGCGGCCGGCTCGACTACACCCTGTCCGCCGTCCCGGACCGCGATTGGGGCGCGGACAGCCCGCCGCCGTCCTTCCGGGCGGGCGAGCAGCCGTACCAGTTCGGCGTCGGGCCCACCGCGGCCACCGTCGCCCCCGGTGACCGTACGACGATCGCCGTGCGCGCGCTGTCGCTGACCGGCGGCAGCGGTCCCGAGGTGCGCTTCCGGGTGCGGACCCCGGCCGGAGTCACGGCCGAGCCCGCCGAGGGCACGGTCACCGACGG
>NZ_BNBF01000014.1:138887-140968 GCF_014654935.1 Streptomyces capoamus | reverse complement strand
CGCCCGGCAGATCACCCTCACCGCCGCCGCCGACGCCGAGCAGGGCTTCGCCGACGTCAGGGTCACGGTGACCTCGGGCGACTCCTCCTACGAGCAGCCGGTGACGCTCACCGTGGCCGCCCCGGGCACCCTGCTCGCCGCCTACGACACCACCGGGATCTCCGACGACGACGGCGAGCACGACGAGGCCGACTACGACGGCGGCGGCTGGAGCTACTCCCGGCAGGCCCTCGCGGCGGCCGGCCTGACCCCGGGCGGTCACGGCACGGCCGGCGGCCTCGCCTTCACCTGGCCCGCCTCACCGGCCGGCCGCCCCGACAACGCCTCGGCGTCCGGTCAGACCGTCCTGCTGGCCTCCCCGGCGGACGCGCTGTCCTTCGTCGGCAGCGCGGTCAACGGCAACCAGCGGACCGAGGCGACCGTCACCTACACCGACGGCACCACCGGCACCGTCGACCTGTCCTTCACCGACTGGACCGTGGGCGGCGGAGGCGGCTCCGTCCAGTACGGCAACGAGGTCGTCGCGAGGACCGCCTACCGCAACGTCGCAGGCGCGGACAAGGACCCGGTGGCGACGTACGTCTTCGCCACCAGGCCGTACCAGGCCCCGGCGGGCAAGCAGATCAAGAGCGTCACGCTCCCGCGCGACCCGGACCTGCACGTGTTCACCCTCGCCACGGGCTGAGCGCGGACACGGCACGGGGGCGGGCCCGCCCGGGTCCGCCCCCTTCCGGTGTTCCGGTTCAGCCCAGCAGTTCCACCTCCGCCAGGGTCGACTCGCCGTCCAGGACCAGGCGGTACCTGGTGCAGGCGCGCGGAGCGGCGATGGTGAAGGCGCGGGTCTGGCGGTCCCAGGCGAACGTCTCCCCGGAGCGGTGGTCCAGGGTGTGCCAGGTCGTGCCGTCGGTGGAGCCCTCCAGGGTCCAGCCGGCCGGTGCCTTCGTGCGGTCGGCTCCCGAGGTCAGCGTGTACTGCACCGGCCGGACCCCGCCCTTGGCCGGGAGGTCCGCCGAGGTGAGCGTCGCGCTCGTCGCCGAGGTGTCGTCGAAGAGCGGGCCGTCCCCCTTCAGCAGGTCCGCGCGGGGCGCCGGCACCTTGTCGTCCTGGGTGACGGAGACCGGCGCCGCGTCCTTCCCGGTGCCCCACGCCGACGGCTTCGGGCCCATGCGGAAGTCCAGCACCCCGCCCTTGGCGAGCAGCGAATGCGGCAGCGAAGTGGACGTCCAGGGACGGCCGTTGACCGTCACCCCCTGGACGTAGACGTTCTTCGCGCTGTTCCGGGGCGCTCGCACCACCAGGTCCCGCCCGTTCTCCAGGTGCACGGTGACCTGCTTGAACAGCGGGGAGCCGATGGAGTACTCGCCGCTGCCCATCACCAGCGGGTAGAAGCCGAGCGCGGAGAACAGGTACCAGCCCGACTGCTCGCCGTTGTCCTCGTCACCGTGGTAGCCCTGCCCGATCTCGCTGCCGGTGTACAGCCGGGAGAGCGCCTCACGGACGTACGCCTGCGCCTTCCAGGGCTCGCCGGCCGCGTCGTACATGTAGATCACGTGGTGCGCGACCTGGTTGGAGTGGCCGTACATGCCCATCCGGACGTCCCGTGCCTCGGTCATCTCGTGGATGACACCGCCGTAGGAGCCGACGTGGTCGGGGGAGGCCGTCTCCGGGGTGGCGAAGTACTCGTCCAGCTTGTCGGCCAGGCCCCGCCGGCCGCCGTACAGATTGGCCAGGCCCCGGCTGTCCTGCGGGGCGGTGAAGGCGTAGCCCCAGCCGTTGGTCTCCGTGTAGTCGTAGCCCCACACGCGCGGGTCGTACCGCGCGGAGTCCACGCGCCAGTGGCCCTCGGCGTCCCGGCCCTGGAAGAAACCGGCCTCGGCGTCGAAGAGGTGTACGTAGTCCCGGGCCCGGTCGAGGAAGTACTGCGACTCCTCCCGGTAGCGCTTCTCGCCCGTCTTCCGGTACAGCGCCTGGCCCATCCGCGCGATGCCGTAGTCGTTGACGTAGCCCTCCATCGCCCACGACAGGCCCTCATGGGTGTCGGTGGAGGTGTAGCCGAGGAAGGGCGAGGTGCTCATGCCCTT
>NZ_BNBF01000014.1:136998-138853 GCF_014654935.1 Streptomyces capoamus | reverse complement strand
GCGGCCCACGCCCGGCATCGGCGGGACGACGGTGGCGTTCTTCACGGCCGCGTCGTAGGCCGCCGCCGCGTCGAACTTCACGCCCTTGACGTAGGCGTCGGCGAACGCCACGTCCGAGGAGGTGCCGGTCATCAGGTCGGCGTAGCCGGGGGAGGACCAGCGCGAGGTCCAGCCGCCGTCCTTGTACTGCTGCACGAACCCGTCGATCATCTCGCCCGCCTGGGACGGCGTCAGGAACGAGTACGCCGGCCAGGTGGTCCGGTACGTGTCCCAGAAGCCGTTGTTCACGTACACCTTGCCGTCGACGATCTTCGCGCCGGTGCGGGTCGGGGTGTCCGGTCCTGGCATCGGGGAGAACGGCGAGGCGTACCGGTCCTTGCCGTCGACCCGCTCGAAGCCGGAGTTCGGGTACAGGTACAGCCGGTACAGACCGGAGTACAGCGTGGTCAGCTGGTCCGGGGTGGCGCCCTCCACCTCGACCTTGCCGAGCAGCCTGTCCCAGGTGTGCCGGGCCCGCGCCCGGACCGCGTCGAAGGAGGTGCCGTCCGGGACCTCCCGGCGCAGGTTCTCCTTCGCCTGGTCGGTGCCGATGAGCGAGGTCGCCAGGCGCAGCGTGACGGTCCGGTCGGCGCCCGCGTCGAACCGCAGGTACCCCTTCACCCCGCTCGACGTGCCCTCGGTGACCGGCTTGTCGAACTCGCCGTACACGAACAGCCGGGTGGCGCCCGTGGACAGGCCCGACTTCACGTCCGAGAAACCGGTGACGGTCCCGTGCTCCTTGTCCAGCGTCAGCCCGGCCTGCTCGGTGACGTTGTCGAACACGACGTTCGCGTTGTCTCCGGGGTAGGTGAAGCGGAGCACGGCCGCGTGGTCGGTCGGGGTCATCTCGGCCTTGAGGCCGTTCTCGAACCGCACCCCGTAGTAGTACGGCCGTGCGGTCTCGTTCTCGTGCCGGAAGGGCAGCTCCCGCGCCTCGCGGCCGGTGTCCGGGGCACCGGACGCGGCCGACGGCATCAGCTGGAAGGTCTGCCGGTCGCCCATCCACGGGCTCGGCTCATGGCTCGCGCTGAACGCCTGGATCGTCGGCAGGTTGTCGGCGTTGTTCGCACGCGCGTACTCGTACAGCCAGCTCAGCGAGGACGCGTTGGTCACCGGGGTCCAGAAGTTGAAGCCGTGCGGCAGGGCCGTCGCCGGGAAGTCGTTGCCCCGCGAGAAGCTGCCGCTGGAGTTGGTGCCCCGGGTGGTCAGCGCGTAGTCCGACAGGTGCGCCTTCGGCTTCTCGGGCGCCACCGGCCGCAGGGTCACGTCGTCCAGCCAGCCGCGGAACTTCGCCGGGCCGTCGGGGGAGTCGTACGCGACCAGGATCCGGTCGACCGTCCGGCCGGCCGCCACCGAGCCGATCCGCGCGCTCACGTTGTTCCACTGGTCGACGTACAGGGCCTTCGACGCGCCCTGCCCGCGCGGGGTGAGCGGGAACCCGTGGCTGTCCAGTGCGCCCAGGCCGCTCAGATAGGTGCCGTCGGTGAAGGCCAGGTCGACGGAGACGTTCGTGGCGTCGTAGTCGCGGTCGCCGTCGGCCATCGACGGGAAGACGCGGTACGCCAGCTCGGTGTCGCGGCCCACCTCCACGTTCACGTCGAAGACCTTGTTGTACGAGTAGGCCCGGCCGCCCGCCGTGTGCCGGCCGGCGTAGCGCAGGGCACGCTTTCCGGTGAACCCGGCCCGCGCCTTGGCGGTCGGGGAGCCGCTCGGTCCCTTGTCGACCAGGGTCAGCATGTCCTGCGGCACCGGACCGCCGGTGCCGCCGGTGGACAGCTGTACGTCGGCCAGCTGCAGGATGTCCGCGGCGCCCGCG
>NZ_BNBF01000014.1:118656-136956 GCF_014654935.1 Streptomyces capoamus | reverse complement strand
TTCCTCGTCACCTCCAGCCGGAAGTACTGGTACTCCGCCGGTTCGGCGAGGTCGTACGACTTCGTCCGGAACCGCTCGGCGAAGGTCTCGCCCGAGCGGGTGTCGACCGTCTTCCAGTCCTTGCCGTCGGCCGAGCCCTGGAGGGTCCAGTCCTGCGGGTCGCGTTCGGCGTGGTCGTTGGCCGAGGTGAGCGCGTACGCCGCTATCTTGATCGGCTTGTCCAGGTCGAACTCCGCCCAGCCGGTGGGCTGGAAGGTCAGCCACTTGGTGCCGGGTTCGCCGTCGGCCAGGTTCTCCTTGACCTCGCCGGCGTCCGCGTTCTCGCCGCTGGCCCGGACTTCCGTGACATGGTCGGTCACGTTGCCCGGGATGCCGGTGCTGTAGCCGCCGTCGACGCCCGAGGCGCGCTTGCCGCCGTCCGGTCCGGTGTCGACGGTGTTCAGCCAGTCGGGTGCCGGATCGCCCGCCTCGAACGAGGATGCGAACTCCCGGTCGGCCGCCCTGGCCCCGGCGGGGAGGGCGACCGCGGCGCCCTGTGCGCCGACGGCCATGACGAAGGCGGCCGTGAGGACGGCCGCCGGAGCCCATCTGTGCCGCGTTCTCCGCTGCATCTGAGGATTTCCCCTCCTGCGCCCCTGTGGACAACGTTGTCAGGTGCGGACGCAGGAACCAGTAGGTGGTCAAGTGGCCGGTGATGTCAAGGGTGTTGGCCATGGCATTCAGGGAGTTATGTCGCGACTTTTTCCGCGAGGTCCCCCGTCGGACCGTCATATTTCCCCGAGGTCTCAACTCGGAAAAGACCCAACACGAACCATGCATTCGATCTTGCTCCGTCGGCGGGAAGTGGACTATACCTGTCGGCGTTTCCAGCACGACCCAGCACTACCCGACAGCGGTGCCGGGGAGGATCCGGTTCACCGCCTGAGTCCTGGAGAAGGCGAGGACTTGAGCATGGGATCCACTGCGCACCACGATGCCGAAGGTGTGGGCCGTCGCGATCTGATCAAGCGGTCCGCGGCGCTCGGTCTGGTCGCCGCCCCCGGAATGGGCCTGCTGTCCGCCTGTGCCAGCGGCGGCGGGGACGACGACCCGGGAGAAGGCGGCACCAAGGGAAAGACGTCCAAGGACAACCCGTTCGGCGCCGAGAAGGGCAGCAAGCTCGACGTCGTCGTCTTCAAGGGCGGATACGGCGACGATTACGCCAAGGCCTGGGAGGCCGACTTCTCGAAGAAGCTCGGGGTCACCTCGACCCACACCGGCACGCAGGAGATCACCGGCAAGCTCCAGCCGCGTTTCAACGCGGGCAACCCCCCGGACCTCGTGGACGACTCCGGCGCCCAGAAGATCAACATTGACGTGCTGTACAAGAACGGGCAGCTGCTGGACCTCGCCGGGGTGCTGGACGCCCCCTCGGTGGACGACCCCGCCAAGAAGGTCCGCGACACCCTGATCCCCGGCACGCTCGACCCGGGCCTGCAAGAGGGCAAGATCGTCGCGCTGAACTACATCTACACGGTCTGGGGGCTGTGGTACTCCGGGAAGCTCTTCAAGGAGAAGGGCTGGCAGGAGCCCAAGACCTGGGCCGACTTCCTCGCCATCTGCAAGGACGCCAAGTCGCAGGGCATCGGCGGCCTCGCCCACCAGGGCAAGTACCCGTACTACATCAACGTCGCCATCATGGACCTGATCGCCAAGAAGGGCGGCCTGGACGCCATGAAGGCGATCGACAACCTCGACCCCAGGGCGTTCGTCGGCTCCGACGCGGCCCAGGAGGCCATCGAGGCGGTCTACGAGGTGGTGGAGAAGGGCTATCTGATGCCCGGTACGAACGGTCTGACCCACACCGAGTCGCAGACCCGCTGGAACCAGTACAAGGCCGTCTTCATCACCTCCGGCTCCTGGCTGGAGAACGAGCAGCTCAAGCAGACGCCGACCGACTTCGACATGAAGTTCCTGCCGATGCCGCTGCTGCCCGGGAGCAAGCTGCCGTTCGAGGCGATCCGGGCCGGCTCGGGCGAGCCCTTCGTCATCCCGGCCAAGGCGAAGAACCGGGCGGCGGCGCAGGAGTTCATGCGGCGCATGCTCTCCAAGGAGTGGTCGACGCTCTTCGCCAAGCAGGCCAACTCGCTGACCATCCTGAAGGACGGCGTCGATCCGAGCGTCCGGCTGCGGCCGGGTACGCAGTCCACGGTGGAGGCGTCGAAGGCGGCCGGCGGCAACACCTTCCGGTACCTGTACACCGAGTGGTACGGCGAGATGGGCACCGCCATCGAGGCCGCGTCCAACGAGCTGATGTCCAAGCGCATTCAGCCGAAGGAGTGGCTGAAGCGGTGTCAGGCGGCCGTGGACAAGCAGGCCAAGGACCCCGCGTCCAAGAAGAACCACCGGGACTAGGTTCGCCCAGTCGCCGCAGGGGTGCGGGTGTACGTGCGTGTGCCGGTCCCTCGTGGCCGGTCGCGCGGTTCCCCGCGCCCCTGAGGGGCGCGATACCACAGGGCAGGAAACAGGCCATGCGCAAAGGGCAGTACCGGTTCGTCGCGGGGTTTCTCCTCGTTCCCGTGGCGCTTTATGTGATCTTCGTGATCTGGCCGTACCTCCAGACGTTCGGCTATTCACTCACCGACTGGAAGGGGCAGTCACAGACCTTCCGCTTCGTTGGTCTGGACAATTACAGGAAGCTGTTCCAGGACGACGTCTTCCTGGAGGCCATCTGGCACAACATCCTCTTCCTGGTCTTCATCCCGGTGATCACCATTCTGCTCGCCCTGTTCTTCGCCTTCATGCTGAACGCGGGCGGACGCGGCCGGGCCGGCGGGGTGCAGGGAGTCGCCGGTGCGAAGTTCTACAAGATCCTTTATTTCTTCCCGCAGGTGCTGTCGCTGGCCATCCTCGCGGTGCTGTTCAACGCGGTGTACCGCAGTGACGGCGGCGGCCTGCTCAACGGCCTGCTGATCAAGCTCGGCCTGGTGGACGCCGACAACCCCGTCGAATGGCTCAACGAGCCGGACATGGTGCTGTGGGCCCTGCTGCTCGTCGTGGTGTGGCATGGTGTCGGCTTCTACCTGGTGCTGTTCTCGGCCGCCATGCAGTCCATCCCGCGGGACGTGTACGAGGCCGCCCTGATCGACGGGGCGAACCGGAACCAGTCCTTCTTCCGCATCACCCTGCCGCTGCTGTGGGACTCGGTGCAGACCGCCTGGGTCTACCTCGGCATCGTCGCCATGGACATGTTCGTCCTGGTCTCCTCGATGACCCAGAACATGGGCGCGTACGGCGGCGGCCCCGACCATCACAGCGACGTGATGTCGACGGTGATGATGCGCAACTTCCTCTACTACGGCAAGAGCGGTTACGCCTGCGCCATGGGCGTGGTCATGCTGCTGCTCACGCTGGTCCTGTCCGTGGTCACGCTGCGCGCCACCCGTCGCGAGCGCATCGAGTTCTGAGCGGAGCGACGACGATGAGCGCACCCATCAAGGAGACCGCCCCCGCGCCGGCCGGCCGGACGGTGGCCAAGGCCCCCGTCCGGCCCGGCGACCGGCGCGGCGAGGGCGTGGTCCTGAACGTCTTCTCCCACGGCTTCCTCGCCCTGTGGGCCCTGCTGATCGTGCTGCCGCTGCTGTGGCTGGTGCTCAGCTCCTTCAAGACCGACGCCCAGATCGGCGGCTCGGCCCTGGGCTGGCCGGAGAACTGGACCGCCGGCGTCTTCCGCCGGGCCTGGGACAAGGGCATCGGGGACTACTTCCTGAACACCGTGATCGTGCTGGTCTTCTCCGTGCCGCTGACCATGCTGTTCGGGTCGATGGCCGCGTACGTGCTGGCCCGGTACCGGTTCTGGGGCAACCGGCTGCTGTACTACTTCTTCGTGGCCGGCGCGATGTTCCCGGTCTTCCTGGCCCTGGTCCCGCTGTTCTTCATGGTCAAGCGGCTGGACATGCTGAACACCTACCAGGGGCTGATCCTGGTCTACATCGCCTACTCGATGCCGTTCACGGTGTTCTTCATGCACGCCTTCTTCCGGACCCTGCCCACGGCGGTCTTCGAGGCGGCGGTCCTGGACGGCGCCTCGCACACCCGTACCTTCTTCCAGGTGATGCTGCCCATGGCCAGACCCGGACTGATCAGCGTCGGGATCTTCAACACTCTGGGGCAGTGGAACCAGTTCATCCTGCCCACGGTCCTCATGCAGCCGCAGAGCGGTGACGACCCCGAGCGGTACGTCCTGACCCAGGGCCTCATCCAACTGCAACAGCAGCAGGGATACGCCTCCGACCTGCCCGTTCTCTTCGCGGGTGTGACCATCGCCATGATCCCGATGCTGGTGGTCTACCTGTCCTTCCAGCGCCAGGTCCAGGCGGGTCTGACCTCGGCGACGCTGAAGTAGCCGCCCCCGCGACCGACCGCGCCCACGCCGTCCCCGGCCTGAGGGGGGCGGCGTGCTCGCGCGTGTACCGGGTACCCCGAAACAGTTCAACCTCTTGACGGAAGTCACCCCGAACAGCTCAGCTTAGAGTTCACTAGTTGGACATACACGGGGCCTCGCCGAAGCGGCCCCGCGCTCAGGAGGTCGTCGTGGAGACTCCAGGGTCGCAGTCATCGCTGCACCGAGCCAACCTGGAGCGGGTCGTCCGGGCCGTGCGCCTGGCCGGGTCCCTCACGCAGGCGGAGATCGCGCGGACGACCGGGCTGTCCGCAGCGACCGTCTCCAATATCGTGCGGGAGCTGAAGGACGGCGGAACGGTCGAGGTCACGCCCACGTCGGCGGGTGGGCGGCGGGCCCGCAGCGTCAGCCTGAGCGGGGACGCCGGGATCGTGATCGGCGTCGACTTCGGGCATACGCATCTGCGCGTCGCGGTCGGCAACCTCGCCCACCAGGTGCTGGCCGAGGAGGCCGAGCCGCTGGACGTCGACGCCTCCGCCGACCAGGGCTTCGACCGGGCCGAACAGCTGGTCGAACGGCTGATCGCGGCGACCGGCGTGGACCGGACCAAGGTGGCCGGCGTGGGGCTCGGCGTGCCGGGCCCGATCGACGTCGAGTCGGGCACCCTGGGATCCACCGCGATCCTGCCCGGCTGGGGCGGCACCAAGCCCGCCGAGGAGCTGCGCGAACGGCTCGGCGTGCCCGTGCACGTGGACAACGACGCCAACCTCGGCGCGCTGGGCGAGCTGGTCTGGGGCAGCGGCAAGGGCGTGCGCGACCTCGCGTACATCAAGGTGGCGAGCGGTGTCGGCGCCGGCCTGGTGATCGACGGGACGATCTACCGCGGCCCAGGTGGCACGGCGGGAGAAATCGGACATATTACACTCGATGAGTCCGGCCCGGTCTGCCGCTGCGGCAACCGCGGCTGCCTGGAGACGTTCGCGGCGGCACGCTATGTGCTCCCGTTGCTCCAGCCCAGCCACGGCACCGACTTGACCATGGAGGGCGTCGTACGGCTGGCCAGGGACGGTGATCCGGGCTGCCGTCGGGTGATCGCCGACGTCGGCCGCCACATCGGCAGTGGGGTGGCCAATCTCTGCAACTTGCTGAACCCGAGCAGGGTGGTCCTCGGTGGTGATCTCGCCGAGGCCGGAGAGCTGGTGCTCGGGCCCATCAGGGAGTCCGTCGGCCGCTACGCCATTCCCAGCGCGGCGCGCCAACTGTCCGTTCTTCCGGGGGCACTTGGGGGCCGCGCGGAGGTGCTCGGAGCGCTCGCCCTCGCCCTCAGCGAGATGGGCGATTCCACCCTTTTGGAGGGTGCACTGCCCGTGGCGGCTCCTGCCTTCACTTAGAGAACGGATGGCACCGTTGCCATCTCGTTAAGGATTTACTTCTTGACGTCGCACGTGTGGCCGAGTTGACTTCCAGCCACCTCGGCCGCAACGACGCGGCCTCGTCAGGGAGGTTTGTGAAGTGAACGCACGTATGCGTCGTGCCGCCGTTGCCGTTGCCGCCGGTGCGATGGCCGTCTCGCTGGCCGCCTGTGGCAGCGCCAAGGAGTCGAAGGGCAACGACGACTCTTCCTCCGCGTCGGCCAAGAAGGGCGACGACATCAAGGTCGGTCTGCTCCTGCCGGAGAACAAGACCGCCCGCTACGAGAAGTTCGACCGCCCGCTGATCGAGAAGAAGATCAAGGAGCTGACGAACGGCAAGGCGGAGGTCCAGTACAACAACGCCCGCCAGGACGCGAACCTGCAGGCGCAGCAGGTCGACACCATGATCACCAACAAGGTGGACGTCCTGATCGTGGACGCGGTGGACGCCAAGGCCATCCAGAACTCCGTCCAGAAGGCCGTGGACGCCGGCATCAAGGTCGTCGCCTACGACCGCCTCGCCGAGGGCCCGATCAGCGCCTACACCTCGTTCGACAACGAGGAGGTCGGCCGGACCCAGGGCAACGCCCTGCTGAAGGCGCTGGGCGGCAAGGCCGGCAAGTCCACCAAGATCGTCATGATCAACGGCTCGGTGACCGACCCGAACGCCGGCCAGTTCAAGAAGGGCGCGCACTCCGCCCTCGACGGCAAGGTCACCATCGCCAAGGAGTACGACACCAAGGAGTGGTCGCCGGACAACGCCAACTCCGAGATGGAGGCGGCGATCTCCGCGGTCGGCAAGAAGAACATCGCGGGCGTCTACTCCGCCAACGACGGCATGGCCGGCGGTATCATCACCGCCCTGAAGGCCGCCGGCCTGAACGTCCCGGTCACCGGCCAGGACGCCGAGCTGGCCGGTGTGCAGCGCATCGTCGCCGGTGACCAGTTCATGAGCGTCTACAAGCCGTACGCCCCCGAGGCCGACGCCGCCGCCGAGATGGCCGTGGCGCTCGCCCAGGGCAAGTCGCTGGACTCCGTCGCCAAGGACAAGGTCTCCAGCACCTCCCAGAAGGACGTGCCCTCGGTCCTGGTCCCGGTCACCTCGCTGACCAAGGACAACATCAAGGACACTGTGATCAAGGACGGCGTCTACACCGCCGCCGAGATCTGCTCCGGCAAGTACAAGGCCGCCTGCGCCAAGCTCGGCCTCGACAAGTAAGCGGTCCGCAGTCCCCTCCTGGCCGTCGGCGTTCATTGCCTGAACGCCGCGGCGGAGGTGACCGGCCGCCCCAGGCTCCCTCCGGTGCCCCGCGCACTCGACAGCCCCGCAAGCTCGGCGCGGGGCGCCGGACGGAACTCCCCCCGCGGGTTGTTCCCAGCCCACCCCCGGGTTGATTCCAACCCACCCACCCTGCATTCTCTGCACAACCTCCCGCCGGGTCAGGCGGCGAAGGAGATGGTTCACGTGTCCGCTACGCCCGTGCTGGCGTTGCGCGGGGTCTCCAAGCGATTCGGTGCCGTCCAGGCGCTCACCGACGTAGAGCTTGAGGTCCACGCCGGTGAGGTGGTCGCCCTGGTCGGCGACAACGGTGCCGGAAAGTCCACGCTGGTCAAGACGATCGCCGGCGTGCACCCCATCGACGAGGGCGCCATCGAGTGGGATGGCAAGCCCGTGACGATCAACCGGCCGCACGACGCCCAGGCGCTGGGCATCGCGACGGTCTACCAGGACCTCGCGCTGTGCGACAACATCGACGTCGTCGGCAACCTCTTCCTCGGCCGTGAGCTGAAGAAGTGGGGCGTCCTGGACGAGGTCGAGATGGAGCGCCGCTCCCGCGAGCTGCTCACCACGCTGTCCATCCGCATCCCGAGCGTCCGCATCCCGATCGCCTCGCTCTCCGGCGGCCAGCGCCAGACCGTGGCCATCGCCCGCTCCATGCTCGGCGACCCCAAGCTGGTCATCCTGGACGAGCCGACGGCCGCCCTCGGTGTCGAGCAGACCGCCCAGGTGCTCGACCTCGTCGAGCGGCTGCGCGAGCGCGGCCACGCCGTCATCCTCATCAGCCACAACATGGCGGACGTGAAGGCGGTGGCCGACAAGGTCGCCGTCCTGCGCCTCGGCCGCAACAATGGTGTCTTCGAGGTCAAGACGACCTCGCAGGAGGAGATCATCTCCGCCATCACGGGCGCCACCGACAACGCCGTGACCCGCCGTGCGGCGCGCACGAACGGGGAGGTTTCCCAGTGAGCATCGACAAGACCTCCGCGAACGTGGACAAGACGTCCGGCGAGCCGCAGGACGCCCCGGTCGTCAACCCGGAGGCCGCGGCCGCCGCGGTCACCGCCGTGGACCCGCGCCTGCTGGTGCGCGAGCAGGGCCTGCTCGGCTACTGGAGCGAGTTCAAGCGCAAGATGAAGGCCGGCGAGCTGGGCTCCCTGCCGGTCGTGGTCGGCCTCGCCGCCATCTGCATCATCTTCCAGGTGCTGAACTCCAACTTCCTGTCCGCGCAGAACATCAACGACGTCACCGTCACGATGGTCGGCACGGGCATGATCTCGGTCGGCATCGTCTTCGTGCTGCTGCTCGGCGAGATCGACCTGTCGGTCGGCTCGGTCAGCGGCGCGGCCAGCGCCCTCATGGCCGTCCTCGCGGTCAACCAGGGCTGGCCCGAGTGGGCGGCCGTCCTCCTGGCCGTCGGCGCCGGTGTCGCCATCGGCGCGCTGCACGGCTTCTTCTTCGCGGTGCTGGGCGCCCCCGCCTTCGCCGTCACGCTGGCCGGCCTGCTGTTCTGGCTCGGCTTCATGCTGAAGGTGCTGGGCGAGGACGGCACGATCAACCTCGACGGCGAGGGCCTGGTCGCCAAGCTGACCACGTACTACTTCTCGGACGTCGCCGCCGCGTACGGCCTCGCCGTGGTCGTGGTGGCCGTGTTCTTCCTCACCTCCTTCCTCGGCAACCGGCGCCGGGAGGCCGCGGGCGTCCCGTCCCGGCCGCTCAGCGACACCGTGCTGCGCACGGTCCTGCTGGCAGTCGTCTCCTTCGCCGCGGCCTACATGTACAACCAGTACAAGGGCCTGCCGCTGGCCACGGTGATCTTCCTCGCGTTCCTCGTCGGGACCGACTTCGTGCTGCGGCGCACCGCCTACGGCCGCAAGATCTTCGCGCTCGGCGGCAGCGTCGAGGCCTCCCGGCGCGCGGGCATCAACGTCACGGCCGTGCGGATCTCCGTCTTCGCGATCTCCGGTGGGTTGGCGGCGGTCGGCGGCCTGTTCCTGGCCTCCAAGATCGCCTCGGCCAACCAGAGCGCCGGCACCGGCGACCTGCTGATGAACGCCATCGCCGCGGCCGTCATCGGCGGCACCTCGCTGTTCGGCGGACGCGGTCGCACCTGGAACGCGCTGCTGGGTGTGCTGGTGATCGTCTCCATCCAATACGGGCTGCAGCTGCAGTCCATCGCGGAGCCGGTGAAGTACATGATCACCGCCGCCGTCCTGCTGACCACCGTGGTGATCGACTCCATCACGCGCAAGACGCAGAAGACCGCGGGCCGCGCGTAACGCGGGTTCGCCGTGGGGGCGCGGGATCGACCGCGGGTGCGGGTCCGTCCGGGCTCGTCGCGCGGTTCCCCGCGCCCCTTCGGGCGCGCGCCCACTGTGCCCGGCACCGTCAAAGGTGTCGGGCGCTGTCATGTGTCGTCAGGACGGAACATTAGACTCGGGCGAGCCCGGAGACAGCTCGATCAGCTCTACTGCAAGGAGGCACGGGTGCCGCTGCTGACCCGCATCAGGGGACCGCGCGATCTGGACCGGCTCAGCCTGGAGGAGCTGGACCAGCTGGCGGAGGAGATCCGTACCTTCCTCGTCCAGGAGGTCTCCAAGACCGGCGGGCACCTGGGCCCCAACCTCGGTGTGGTGGAGCTGACCATCGCCCTGCACCGGGTCTTCGAGTCCCCGAAGGACAAGGTGCTGTGGGACACCGGTCACCAGTCCTACGTGCACAAGCTGCTCACCGGCCGGCAGGACTTCTCCCGGCTGAAGATGAAGGGCGGCCTGTCCGGCTACCCCTCGCAGGCCGAGTCCGAGCACGACGTCATCGAGAACAGCCACGCCTCGACCGTGCTCGGCTGGGCCGACGGCATCGCCAAGGCCAACCAGCTGCGCGAGCGGGACAGCCACGTGGTCGCCGTCATCGGCGACGGGGCGCTGACCGGCGGCATGGCCTGGGAGGCGCTGAACAACATCGCCGAGGCCAAGGACCGCCCGCTCGTCATCGTCGTCAACGACAACGAGCGCTCCTACGCCCCGACCATCGGCGGCCTCGCCAACCACCTGGCCACCCTGCGCACCACCGACGGCTACGAACGCTTCCTCGCCCGGACCAAGGACATCCTCGACCGCACCCCGGTCGTCGGCCGGCCGCTGTACGAGACGCTGCACGGCGCCAAGAAGGGCCTGAAGGACTTCATCGCCCCGCAGGGCATGTTCGAGGACCTGGGCCTGAAGTACGTCGGCCCGATCGACGGCCACGACATCGAGGCGCTGGAGTCGGCGCTGGCCCGGGCCAAACGGTTCGGCGGCCCGGTCATCGTGCACTGCCTGACCGAGAAGGGCCGCGGCTACCAGCCCGCCCTCCAGGACGAGGCCGACCGCTTCCACGCCGTCGGCAAGATCCACCCGGACACCGGCCTGCCGATCGCCTCCTCCGGCGCCGACTGGACCTCGGTCTTCGGCGAGGAGATGGTCCGGCTCGGCGAGGAGCGCGAGGACATCGTCGCCATCACCGCGGCCATGCTCCAGCCGGTCGGCCTGGACCGCTTCGCCAAGCGGTTCCCCGAGCGGGTGTACGACGTCGGTATCGCCGAGCAGCACGGCGCCGTCTCCGCGGCCGGCCTCGCCTACGCCGGTCTGCACCCCGTCTTCGCCGTGTACGCCACCTTCCTGAACCGCGCCTTCGACCAGGTCCTCATGGACGTGGCCCTGCACCGGTGCGGGGTGACGTTCGTGCTGGACCGGGCCGGCGTCACCGGCACCGACGGCGCCTCGCACAACGGCATGTGGGACATGTCCATCCTCCAGGTGGTACCCGGGCTGCGGCTCGCCGCGCCGCGCGACGCCGACCAGGTGCGGGCCCAGCTGCGCGAGGCCGTCGCCGTCGAGGACGCGCCGACCGTGGTGCGCTTCTCCAAGGGCGCCGTCGGCCCCGCCGTACCCGCCGTGGGCCGGGTCGGGGGCATGGACGTGCTCCGGGAGCCGGGCACCGACCGTCCGGACGTGCTGCTGGTCTCCGTGGGCGCCCTCGCCCCGATGTGCCTGGAGATCGCCGAGCTGCTCGACCGGCAGGGCATCACCACCACCGTGGTCGACCCGCGCTGGGTCAAGCCCGTGGACGAGGCCATGGCCCCGCTCGCCGAACGGCACCGGGTCGTCGTCACCGTCGAGGACAACAGCCGCGTCGGCGGTGTCGGCTCGGCGATCGCCCAGGCCCTCAGGGACGCGGGCGTGGACGTGCCGCTGCGCGACTTCGGCATCCCGCCGCGCTTCCTCGACCACGCCTCCCGCGCCGAGGTGCTCGCCGAGATCGGACTGACCGCGCCGGACATCGCCCGCCAGGTCACCGGCCTGGTCGCCAAGCTCGACGGCCGGTTCGGCGCCCCGGCCGGCGCGGTGGACTCCGCGCAGCCCGCGCGCGACTGAAACACGAACCACGGGCCGGTTCCGCCGCTTCTCCGGGTGGCGGAACCGGCCTTTTTGCGTGAACCTGCCTGTGCCGGGCCATACGCGTCCCCGGCCCTCTCGATCATGTCGAGGACGACAAGCGTGTGGGAGGTAGGCCCGTGAGCAGCACGCTCTTCAGGACGAAGAGGGTCGAGCAGTCGATCCTCGACACCGAGGAACCCGAGCACGCGCTCAAGAAGTCCCTCTCCGCGCTCGACCTGACCGTGTTCGGCGTCGGCGTCATCATCGGCACCGGCATCTTCGTCCTCACCGGACAGGTCGCCAAGAACAACGCCGGCCCGGCGGTGGCCCTGGCCTTCGTCGCGGCCGGTGTCGCCTGCGGGCTCGCCGCCCTGTGCTACGCCGAGTTCGCCTCCACGGTCCCCGTGGCGGGCTCCGCGTACACCTTCTCGTACGCCTCCCTGGGCGAGCTGCCCGCCTGGATCATCGGCTGGGACCTGGTCCTGGAATTCGCCCTCGGCACCGCCGTGGTGGCGGTCGGCTGGTCCGGCTACGTCCGCTCCCTGCTGGACAACTGGGGCTGGCACCTGCCGGCGTACCTGGGCGGCCGGGAAGCCGCCTCCGGCTTCGGCTTCGACATCCTCGCCGCCGTCCTGGTACTGGTGCTCACCGCCATCCTCGTCGTCGGCATGAAGCTGTCCGCGCGGATCACCTCGGTCGTCGTCGCCATCAAGGTGACCGTCGTCCTCATCGTGATCATCGCGGGCGCCTTCTTCGTCAACGGCGCCAACTACAAGCCGTTCGTCCCCAAGCCCCAGGCGGTGGAGGCGGGCGGCAACCTCAAGGCCCCGCTGATCCAGCTGATGTTCGGCTGGGCGCCGTCCAACTTCGGTGTGATGGGCATCTTCACCGCCGCCTCGGTGGTGTTCTTCGCGTTCATCGGATTCGACATCGTCGCCACCGCCGCGGAGGAGACCCGCAACCCGCAGCGGGACATGCCGCGCGGCATCCTCGGCTCCCTGCTCATCTGCACCGTGCTGTACGTCGCCGTCTCCGTCGTCGTGACCGGCATGCAGAAATACACCCGGCTCTCCGTGGACGCCCCGCTCGCCGACGCGTTCAAGTCCATCGGCCACCCCTGGTACGCGGGCGTCATCAGCTTCGGCGCCGCCGTCGGCCTCACCACCGTCTGCATGATCCTGCTGCTCGGCCAGACCCGGGTGTTCTTCGCGATGAGCCGGGACGGACTGCTGCCCCGCTTCTTCTCCCGCGTCCACCCGCGCTTCCGCACCCCGCACCGGCCGACCATCCTGCTCGGCGTCGTCATCGCGATCGTGGCCGGCTTCACCAGCCTGAGCGAACTGGCCGAGCTGGTGAACATCGGCACGCTGTTCGCGTTCGTCGTGGTCGCCCTGAGCGTCATCATCCTGCGCAGGACCCGCCCGGACCTGCACCGCGCCTTCCGCACCCCGTGGGTTCCCGTCATCCCCGTCCTGTCGGTGTGCGCCTCGCTGTGGCTCATGCTCAACCTGCCGGCCGAGACCTGGCTCCGGTTCGCCATCTGGATGGTCATCGGCTTCGTCGTCTACTTCCTCTACGGCCGCTCCCACAGCCGCCTCGCCCAGGAGCAGAAGAGCGGCGCCGCCGAGGCCGCGCCCCCGCCGGACGGAACGACCCGGTAACCCACCGGCCCCGGCCCCGTATGTCCTGCTTCGACCGGGACGGCGGGGCCGGATAGCGTGCGGTCCATGCTCGCCGCCCCGCTCGCCCCCGCACGTCCCGTGGTCACCCGGACGGCGTACTGGACGCGGCTCCTTCCCCTCCTGACGGCCCTGGCCTGCGCCACCCGGGTGCCCTCCTTCGCCCGGCCGCTGTGGAACCCGGACGAGGGCTTCCTCGCCGTACAGGCCCGGCTGCTGGCCCAGGGAGGGCAGCTGTACGACACGGTCGTGGACCGCAAACCACCGCTGCTGCCCTGGCTGTACCAGGCCGCGTTCGCGCTGTGCGGCTCCGGCTCCCTCACCCCGCTGCGGGTGCTCGCCGTCCTCGCCCAGCTGCTCACCGCCGCCCTGCTGGCCTCCCTGGCCCGCCGCCGCTGGGGCGACCGCGCCGGCCGCACCGCCGGGGTGCTCTACCTGCTCGTCTCGGTCGGGCTCAACCCCGAGGACGCGCAGGCCGCCACCTTCGAGGTCTTCATGCTGCCCTGGACGGCCGCCGCCCTGTGGTGCGCCGACCGCGGACGCTGGGGCGCCGCCGGGGCCGCCGTCGCCGCCGCGTTCCTGACGAAACAGACCGGCGGCGCGGTCCTGCTGCCGGTGGCCTGGTTGCTGCACCGGCGGGGCGGCACCCGCGCGGGCCTGCCCCGGCTCGCGGCCGGCTTCACCGCGCCTGTGCTCGGCGCGGCCCTGCTGACCGATCCGGCCGGCTTCCTGTTCTGGACGGTGACCGGGTCCGCCGCCTACGCCACCGTCAGCGGCTCCGAACTCCACGTGCTGGCCCGTGCGCTCACCAACACCGCGATCCTGGGGGCGGCCTCGGCGGGGCTGCTGCCGCCGGTCGTACGGGCCCTGCGCACCGTCCGCGCGCCGGCGGCCGAACTGTGGCTGTGGCTGGCCTCCTCGGCCGGCGCGGTGCTCCTCGGCTGTCACTTCTTCGGCCACTACTACCTGCAACTCACCCCGCCGCTGGCCCTGCTGGCCACCGCCGCGCTGCACGTCCTGCCCCAGGAACGGCACCTGGCCGCCGTCCTCACCTCGGCCGGGGCCTGCACCCTCTTCGTCGCCTGGGGCCTGCTCGCCCCGCGCCCCGAACTCGCGCACGCCGAGCGGCTGGCAGGCGCCCTCGCGCACCGCACGGCCCCCGCCGACCGGGTCCTGGTCTGGGGGATACACCCGGAGACCTACTGGCTGGCCGGCCGGACTCCCGCCACCCGCTACCTCACCGCGGGCCTGCTCACCAACTACAGCGGCGGCCGGGACGGTCCCCGGGTCGGCGAACGGTATGCCGTCGCCGGCGCCTGGCCGGTCTTCCGGCGGGAGATGACCGCGCACGCCCCCGCGCTGGTGATCGACGACTCCCGGGGCGAGCCCTACGCCGCCGACCGCCTGCCCACCCTGCGCCGCCTGCTGGCGGCGGACTACGCGGAGGTGGCCCGGATCGACGGCGCGATCCTGTACGCCCGCGTCCCGGCCGGACCCGGCGGCCCGTCCGCCGTCCGCCACTGACCACGGCGCGCCCCGGTCGCCATCCGACGCTTCCCCAGCCAGCCCTCCCTCTTGGCGCGGTGCCGTGCGGTCGGTTCGGCCGGGGGGCGTGCGGCTCTGCCCGGTCGGGTGGCTGTGCCGGGCCGGTGCGGCTTGTTCTGCGGTCGCACGTGATGCGGCGGGGTCCCCGGTGCGGTGTCGTGCGGTTCGCTCAGCCCCGGACCGTGCGGCTCTGCCCGGTGGGGTGGCTGTGCCGGGCCGGTTCGGTTCGTCCCTTGGCCGTAGGTGGTGCGGTCTCCTCGGTCCTCGGCGCGGTGGTGTGGGGTTGGTGCGGCCGGGGGGCGTGCGGCTCTGCCCGGTCGGGTGGCTGTGCCGGGCCGGTGGGGCTTGTTCTGCGGCCGCACGTGATGCGGTGGGTCCCGGCGCGGTGTCGTGTGGTTCGCTCAGCCCGGACCGTGCGGCTCTGCCCGGTGGGGCGGCCTGTGCCGGGCCGGTTCGGTTCGTCCCTTGGCCGCAGGTGGTGCGGTCTCCTCGGTCCTCGGCGCGGTGGTGTGCGGTTGGTCCGGCCGGGGGGCGTGCGGCTCTGCCCGGTGGGGTGGCTGTACCGGGCCGGTGGGGCTTGTTCTGCGGCCGCACGTGATGCGGTGGGGTCCCCGGCGCGGTGTCGTGCGGTTCGCTCAGCCCCGGACCGTGCGGCTCTGCCCGGTGGGGTGGCTGTACCGGGCCGGTTCGGTTCGTCCCTTGGCCGTAGGTGGTGCGGTCTCCTCGGTCCTCGGTGCGGTGGTGTGCGGTTGGTGCGGCCGGGGGGCGTGCGGCTCTGCCCGGTCGGGTGGCTGTGCCGGGCCGGTGGGGCTTGTTCTGCGGCGCCGGGTTCACGGCGTGGTGCCGTGCGGCCTGCTCAGTCCAGGACCGTGCGCGGTCCCGCCACCTCGGCCCCCAGTTCCGTCACCCGGCGCCGCAGCTCGCGGTCGGCGGTGACGACCAGGCGGGCCCGGCCGGCGGTCTCGGCGGTCAGTTCCACGATCCGGTCGTCCCCGCTGCCCGGTGCCGACTCCACCCGGACGCCGGGTACGGACGTAACCCCCCGGGCCGCGCCCTCGACCACGAGCACGATCTCCACGGGCTCCGCGCGCCCGGGCAGCCCTTCGCTCGCCAGGCGGTCCCGCAGCCGCTCGGCCGCCCCCTTGCGGTCCCGCCACCAGCCGTCCGGCCGGGAACCGACGACGTTCGCGCCGTCCACGACGACGAGCAGCGGGGCGGGGGAGCCGGAGGCGTCCAGGGGGCGGCGGGGACCGGTCATGCACCACAGGGTGCCACGGGTCCGCGGTGCGGGGGCCGGACCCGGGGAGCGGCACCGCGCGGCTTAGAGTGAACCGGTGAACGGCGACTGGCTCCTGCGCGGCCGAGACGGCCGGCTCAGTGTCTACCAGCTGTCGGGCGACACCGTCCGGTGCCGGGCGGAGCGCGGCCCCGGCGGCCCCTGGTCCGCGCCCCGCAAGGTCGGCGGCGAGCAGCGGCTGCACCCCGTCCTGGCCGTCGGCCAGGGCGCCGACAGCTATGCCCACCTGGTCTCCTGGCGGCCCACCGTCAAGGGCGAGTCCGGGCTGGTGCACTCCACGCACTTCCGCCCGCACCTGGCGGCCCTGGACTGGAACCCGGTCGGCCACCCCGACAAGAAGGGCGACCGCACCGGCACGCCCGCCGTCGCGGTGGACGCCCAGGGCCGCGCCCACGTCTTCGTCCGCAACAAGGGCGGCGGCGTGAGCATGCTCGCCCAGAAGGAGAAGGGCGGCTGGGACCCCTGGCGGGACCTCAAGGGCGAGGAGGTCCAGGACGCGATGGCGGCGGTGACGGGGGAGTCCGGCCGGGTCGAGCTGTACGCGGCCGTACCGCAGGGGCTGCTGTACTGGCGTCAGGAGGAGCCCGGCGCCGAGCCCGTGCTGCAGGAGGCCCTCCAGGCGCCGGTCCGCCCCGGCACCCTGCGCGCCCTGGCCACCTCCCCGGACCGGACGACCGTCTTCTACACCGACACCTCCGGCGACCTGTGCGCCTGGCGTCCGGGCGGCAAGCCGCACACCCTGCTGCCCGCGGCCGGGTCCGGCCCGGTGTCGGCGGTCCGCTGCGACCTGGACGGCCACGACTGCACCCTGCTGGTCCAGCGTTCGGCGAGCCGCCGGGTGGCCTTCGCCGCGTACCCGACCGAACTGGAGTCCGCGGGCGCCTGGTGGACGGAGTCGGGCCCCGAACTGCCGCTGGACGCCCTGGTGTCCCTCACGAAGGACGCCGAGGACCGCGTGGTCGCGGCAACGTTGTCCCCGTCGACCGGCCGCCTCCTGCTGACCCAGCGCAAGGACGAGCCGGGGCTGGCGCTGGAGGCGTGGCGGGAGGTCTGACACGCGGGAGGGCCCCCGCCGAAGCGGGGGCCCTCCGTGGTGTCACCCGGTGTTACGCGGGAACGCTGGCCACGCCGGGCGCCAGGAACGTCTTGCCGTTCACCCGCTCCGACACGCCCTCACGGTCCAGGTACGGCGTGATGCCGCCCAGGTGGAAGGGCCAGCCGGCACCCGTGATCAGGCACAGGTCGATGTCCTGGGCCTCGGCGACGACGCCCTCGTCGAGCATGAGCCCGATCTCCTGGGCGACGGCGTCGAGCACGCGGGCCCGCACCTGCTCCTCGGTCAGCACGGCATCGCCCTGCTGGAGCAGCGCGGCGACCTCCGGGTCCAGCTCCGGCTTGCCGCTGTCGTAGACGTAGAAGCCGCGCTTGCCCGCCTCCACGACCCGCTTGAGGTTCGGGGAGACCGTGAAGCGGTCCGGGAACGCGCCGTGCAGCGTCTCGGAGACGTGCAGGCCGATCGCCGGGCCGACCAGCTCCAGCAGCACCAGCGGGGACATCGGCAGACCGAGCGGCTCGACGGCCTTCTCGGCGACCTCGACCGGGGTGCCCTCGTCGATGACGTTCTGGATCTCGCCCATGAAGCGGGTCAGGATGCGGTTCACAACGAACGCCGGGGCGTCCTTGACCAGCACCGCGGTCTTCTTCAGCTTCTTGGCGACGGCGAAGGCCGTGGCCAGGGAGGCGTCGTCCGTCTGCTCGCCGCGGACGATCTCCAGCAGCGGCAGGATCGCGACCGGGTTGAAGAAGTGGAAGCCGACGACCCGCTCGGGGTGCTTCAGCTTCGACGCCATCTCCGTGACCGACAGCGAGGAGGTGTTGGTGGCGAGGATCGCGTGCGCCGGGGCGACCGCCTCGACCTCCGCGAACACCTGCTGCTTGACACCGATCTCCTCGAACACGGCCTCGATGACGAAGTCCGCGTCCGCGAAGCCCTCGGCCTTGTCCAGCACACCGGTCACCAGCGCCTTGAGGCGGTTGGCCTTGTCCTGGTTGATGCGGCCCTTGCCGAGCAGCTTGTCGATCTCGGCGTGGACGTAGCCCACACCCTTGTCGACGCGCTCCTGGTCGATGTCGGTCAGTACGACCGGCACCTCCAGGCGGCGCAGGAACAGCAGCGCGAGCTGGCTGGCCATCAGACCGGCGCCGACGACACCGACCTTGGTGACCGGGCGCGCCAGGTTCTTGTCCGGGGCACCGGCGGGACGCTTGCCGCGCTTCTGCACCAGGTTG
>NZ_BNBF01000014.1:117099-118615 GCF_014654935.1 Streptomyces capoamus | reverse complement strand
AACGCGTAGATGCCGGAGCGCAGTTCGCCGCCCATGATGAGGTCGGCGAGGGCCTGGTCCTCGGCGTCGAAGCCCTGCTGGAGGTCCTCGTTCTTGGCGGCGGCGATGATGTCCAGCGCGCGGTAGGCGGCCGGGGCGGCGCCGTGCACCTTGGAGTCCGCGATGAAGCGGCCCTTGGCGACGGCCTGGTCCCAGGCCTCGCCGCGGTCGATGACCGGGCGCTCGACCTTGACCTCGCCCTTGAGCACCTGGGCGGTCCAGATCAGCGACTGCTCCAGGAAGTCGGCGCCCTCGAAGAGCGCGTCCGCGATGCCGAGGTCGAAGACCTGCTTGCCCTTGAGCTGCTTGTTCTGGTTCAGCGAGTTCTCGATGATGACCGAGACGGCCTTGTCGGCGCCGATCAGGTTCGGCAGCAGCGTGCAGCCGCCCCAGCCGGGGACCAGGCCGAGGAAGACCTCGGGCAGGGAGAACGCCGGGATCGCCTTGGAGACGGTCCGGTAGGTGCAGTGCAGGCCTACCTCGACGCCGCCGCCCATCGCCGCGCCGTTGTAGTAGGCGAAGGTCGGGACGGCCAGCTTCGCCAGGCGCTTGAAGACCTCGTGGCCGCCCTTGCCGATGGCGAGCGCGTGCTCGTGCTCCTTCAGCAGCTCGACGCCCTTGAGGTCGGCGCCGACCGCGAAGATGAACGGCTTGCCGGTGATGCCGACGCCGACGATGTCGCCGTCCGCGGCCTCCTTCTCGACCTGGTCGACGGCGGCGTTCAGGTTCGCCAGCGAGGCCGGTCCGAAGGTGGTCGGCTTGGTGTGGTCCAGGCCGTTGTCCAGCGTGATCAGCGCGAAGCGGCCGGCGCCGGCGGGGAGGTCGAGGTGGCGCACGTGTGCGCTGGTGACGACCTCGTCGGGGAACAGCTCGGAGGCCTGCTGCAGAAGCTCGGCGGTGGTGCTCACTTGTCCCCCTCGAAGTGCGGGTTCTCCCAGACGACCGTCGCGCCCATGCCGAAGCCGACGCACATGGTGGTCAGGCCGTAGCGGACGTGCGGCTGCTCCTCGAACTGGCGGGCCAGCTGCGTCATCAGGCGGACGCCGGAGGAGGCCAGCGGGTGGCCGAAGGCGATGGCGCCGCCGTACTGGTTGACGCGCTCGTCGTCGTCGGCGATGCCGTAGTGGTCGAGGAAGGCCAGCACCTGCACGGCGAAGGCCTCGTTGATCTCGAACAGGCCGATGTCGGAGATGGACAGGCCCGCCTTGGCGAGGGCCTTCTCCGTGGCCGGGATCGGGCCGTAGCCCATGACCTCAGGCTCGACGCCCGCGAAGGCGTAGGAGACCAGGCGCATCTTGACCGGCAGGCCGTTCTCGCGGGCGAAGTCCTCGGAGGCGATGATCGAGGCGGTCGCACCGTCGTTGAGACCGGCCGCGTTGCCGGCGGTGACCCGGCCGTGCACGCGGAACGGCGTCTTCAGGCTCTGGAGGTTCTCCAGGGTCGTACCCGGGCGCATCGGCTCGTCGGCGGTGACCAG
>NZ_BNBF01000014.1:115845-117054 GCF_014654935.1 Streptomyces capoamus | reverse complement strand
ACCCCAGCCGGTCTCGCCGGCCTCGGGGTTGGTGCGGCGCACCGAGATCGGCACCAGGTCCTGCTGGATCTTGCCGTTGGCGTAGGCCTTGGCGGCCTTCTCCTGCGAGCGCACCGCGTACTCGTCCGCGCGCAGCTTGGTGATCTGCGGGTAGCGGTCGTGCAGGTTCTCCGCGGTCATGCCCATGAACAGGGCCGACTCGTCCACCAGCTTCTCGGACACGAACCGCGGGTTCGGGTCCACGCCCTCGCCCATCGGGTGGCGGCCCATGTGCTCGACACCGCCGGCGATGACGGCGTCGTAGGCACCGAAGGCGATCGAACCGGCGGTGGTGGTGACGGCAGTCAGGGCGCCGGCGCACATGCGGTCGATCGAGTAGCCGGGGACGGACTGCGGCAGGCCGGCGAGGATGCCGGCGGTACGGCCGAGGGTCAGGCCCTGGTCACCGATCTGCGTGGTCGCGGCGATGGCGACCTCGTCGATCTTCTTCGGGTCCAGACCGGGGTTGCGGCGCAGCAGCTCCCGGATCGCCTTCACGACGAGGTCGTCGGCGCGGGTCTCGTGGTAGATGCCCTTCGGGCCCGCCTTGCCGAACGGGGTACGGACGCCGTCGACGAAGACGACGTCCCTGACGGTACGAGGCACGATGGCTCTCCTCCAGATGCGGGATGGCACTGCTGCGTTGCGCTGAGCGCGCGCTCAGGACCCATGCTACTTATGAGTAACGTTGCTGCACACCCCGGAAGGCGGGAGCGGTGAAGGTCACATCCCCGCCGGCCGGCACGACGCCGCGGACCCTCCGGGCGTGCCCCGCAGGATCTTGGCTGGATATCGACGTACGCGCGGTCCCTGTGCTGTACCGCTTGCCCGGCCCTGTGGCTAGGCGGCCTTCGCGGTCAGCGCGTCCACCAGCACCGGCGTGACCAGCTCCACCTGCCACGGCCGCGCGCCGAACCCGGCGAGCGCGCGCTCCACGGAGCCGGGGTCGACCGCCTTCGGCGGCTCCCAGCAGATCCGCCGCACGGTGTCCGGGGAGATCACGTTCTCCTGGGGCATGTTCAGCCGCTCGGCGAGGGCGGACACCCCGGCCCGGGCGGCGGACAGCCGGGCCGCGGCGGCCGGGTCCTTGTCGGCCCAGGCCCGCGGCGGCGGCGGTCCGGTCACCTGCTGTCCCGGCTGCGGCAACGCGCTGTCGGGGAGGGCCTTGGC
>NZ_BNBF01000014.1:114716-115801 GCF_014654935.1 Streptomyces capoamus | reverse complement strand
CCGGTCGACGGCGGCCTGCCACTGCTCCAGCTGGCGCCGGCCCATCCGGTGCCCGAAGCCGCCCAGCGCGGCCAGGGCGTGCACGGTGCCCGGCAGGGCGAGCGCGGCCTCCACGATGGCGGCGTCGCTGAGCACCTTGCCCGGCGAGACGTCCCGGCGCTGTGCGATCCGGTCCCGTGTCTGCCACAGCTCCCGCACCACGGCGAGCTGCCGGCGCCGCCGCACCTTGTGCATGCCGGACGTGCGGCGCCAGGGGTCCTTGCGGGGCTCGGCCGGCGGGGCGGACGCGATCGCGTCGAACTCCTGCCGCGCCCACTCCAGCTTGCCCTGCCGGTCCAGCTCCTTCTCCAGGGCGTCACGCAGGTCGACGAGCAGCTCGACGTCGAGCGCCGCGTACCGCAGCCAGGGCTCGGGCAGCGGCCGGGTCGACCAGTCGACGGCGGAGTGGCCCTTCTCCAGGACGAAGCCGAGGACACCCTCCACCATGGCGCCGAGGCCGACCCGGGGGAAGCCGGCGAGCCGGCCGGCCAGCTCGGTGTCGAACAGGCGGCTCGGGACCATGCCTATCTCGCGCAGGCAGGGCAGGTCCTGGGTGGCCGCGTGCAGCACCCACTCCGCGCCGGACAGGGCCTCGCCGAGCCCGGACAGGTCGGGGCAGGCGACCGGGTCGATGAGCGCGGTGCCGGCGCCCTCCCGGCGCAGCTGCACCAGGTAGGCGCGCTGGCCGTAGCGGTAACCGGAGGCGCGCTCGGCGTCCACGGCGACCGGGCCGGAGCCGGCGGCGAAGGCTGCGGTCACCCGCGCGAGGGCCGCCTCGTCGGCGATCACGGGCGGGATGCCCTCGCGCGGTTCGAGCAGGGGTGTCGGCGCCCCCGTCACAGAAGATCCGGCGTCGTCCGGAGGGGTGCCCCCGGTGGTCTGCAGGGTGCTGTCTGCTGCGGTGTCTTGGGCGTCGGTCACCTGTCAAGGGTATCCGTGTGTGGACGGCGCCCGTCGACGGAACGTTCCGTCGACGGGCGCGCCGGGGTCGTAAACCAGTCAGTCAGGGGCACGGTCCTGTTCACCCGGGTGAACGGGGATCCGCC
>NZ_BNBF01000014.1:108641-114671 GCF_014654935.1 Streptomyces capoamus | reverse complement strand
GAAAGGGTGAGGAGGCGGGGACTCGAACGCGGGACGGGCGGACTCAGTGGATGATTCCGGTACGCAGGGCCACGGCCACCATGCCGGCCCGGTCACCGGTGCCGAGCTTGCGGGCGATGCGGGCCAGGTGGCTCTTGACGGTGAGGGCGGACAGGCCCATGGACACGCCGATCGCCTTGTTCGACTGGCCCTCCGCGACCAGCCGCAGCACCTCGACCTCGCGTCCGGACAGCTCCCGGTAGCCGCCCGGGTGGCTCGGGGCACCCGGGGGGCGGCGGTGCATGCGGGCGGCGCCGAGGGGAGCGGCGCCGGGCCGGGCGGGGAGCCCGATGTTGGTGCGGGTGCCGGTGACGACGTAGCCCTTGACGCCGCCGGCCAGGGCGTTGCGGACCGCGCCGATGTCGTCCGCGGCGGACAGCGCGAGTCCGTTGGGCCAGCCCGCGGCGCGGGTCTCGGACAGCAGGGTGAGGCCGGAGCCGTCGGGGAGGTGGACGTCGGCGACGCAGATGTCGCGCGGGTTGCCGATGCGGGGACGAGCCTCCGCGACGGACGAGGCCTCGATGACGTCGCGCACTCCGAGCGCCCACAGGTGGCGGGTGACGGTGGAGCGGACGCGCGGGTCGGCCACGACCACCATGGCGGTCGGCTTGTTCGGGCGGTAGGCGACCAGGCTTGCGGGTTGCTCGAGGAGAACGGACACCAGGCCTCCTGGGTGGGGGACGGGGCCGGCTTGTGGGGAGGAAGCCGGGACGAACCGTGCTTTCAAGGTCACAGTCGTCTTCGGCAGCAAACTCGTCCGCCTTTAGAGAATGATCACGATCTAGTGAGTAACAATCTGTGCAATTCGGACACGCGATCGATCACCCGAAGATCGAGTCGGTTCGAGCGGGTGCGATTCGAGTGCGGAAAGTGGCCGTATCGACAAAGAGATGGTCAATCGGGCGTTTCGCGGCGCCCGCTCACCGGGACTGCGGGCCCCTGCGCTGCGGCAGGCTCACCACCGAGGCGTCCCCCGGCCCGGCCGGCGGCAGTCCCGCGACCTGGGCCAGCAGGTCGCACCAGGCGGCCAGGTGCGCGGCGGTGTCCGGCACCCCGCCCAGGCCCTCCCTGGGCGTCCAGGACGCCCGGATCTCGATCTGGGAGGCGGGCGGCCGTTCGGCGAGGCCGCCGAAGTAGTGCGAGCCGGCCCGCGTGATCGTGCCGCTCGGCTCGCCGTAACCGAGACCGCGCGCCGCCAGCGCCCCGGTCAGCCACGACCAGCACACCTCGGGCAGCAGCGGATCGGCCGCCATCTCCGGCTCCAGCTCCGCCCGCACCAGCGTCACCAGCCGGAACGTGCCCCGCCAGGCCTCGTGCCCGGCCGGGTCGTGCAGCAGTACCAGCCGCCCGTCGGCCAGCTCCTGCTCGCCGTCGACCACCACCGCCTCCAGCGCGTACGCGTGGGGCGCGAGCCGCTGCGGGGCGGGGGTCGGCTCCACCTCGACCTGCGGCCGCAGCCGGCTGCCGCGCAGGGCCTCGACCGCGGTGCGGAAAGCCGGCGGACCCGGGACACCGGGGTGCCCGTCCGCCTCCTCGGTGTCCTTCACTTCGCCCGCTCCATCAGCGCTGTCCGACCTTCGTCCGTGAGCCGCAGCCATGCGGGGAAGAGTAAGGGGAAGCGGGGCGCCGCGCAGGGCAAGACACCCTCGGGCGCCGATCCGGCGGCATGCGAAACTGGCCTCGTGACCGCCAATGACACCCCGCAGCCGACAGCGACGTACGACAGCGCCTTCCTCAGGGCGTGCAGGCGCGAGCCCGTGCCGCACACCCCCGTGTGGTTCATGCGCCAGGCCGGCCGCTCCCTGCCCGAGTACCGCAAGGTGCGCGAGGGCGTCCCCATGCTCGAGTCCTGCATGCGGCCCGAGCTGGTCACCGAGATCACCCTGCAGCCGGTGCGCCGGCACGACGTGGATGCGGCCATCTTCTTCAGCGACATCGTCGTCCCGCTGAAGGCCATCGGTGTCGACCTCGACATCAAGCCGGGCATCGGACCGGTCGTCGAGCAGCCGATCCGCACCCGCGCCGACCTGGCCCGCCTGCGCGCCCTCACCCCCGAGGACGTCCCCTACGTCACCGAGGCCATCGGCCTGCTCACCCGCGAGCTGGGCGCCACCCCGCTGATCGGATTCGCGGGCGCCCCGTTCACCCTCGCGAGCTACCTGGTCGAGGGCGGCCCCTCCCGCACGTACGAGAACGCCAAGGCGATGATGTACGGCGACCCCGAGCTGTGGGCCGACCTGCTCGACCGGCTCGCCGACATCACGGCCGCCTTCCTGAAGGTCCAGATCGAGGCCGGCGCCAGTGCCGTGCAGCTCTTCGACTCCTGGGCCGGCGCGCTGGCCCCGGCCGACTACCGGACGTCCGTCATGGCGGCCTCGGCGAAGGTCTTCGACGCCGTCGCCGGGTACGGCGTCCCGCGCATCCACTTCGGCGTCGGCACCGGCGAACTGCTGAAGCTCATGGGCGAGGCCGGCGCGGACGTCGTCGGCGTCGACTGGCGCGTCCCGCTGGACGAGGCCGCCCGCCGCGTCGGCCCCGGCAAGGCCCTCCAGGGCAACCTGGACCCGACCGTGCTGTTCACCGACAAGGACACCGTCGCCGCCAAGGCCCGCGAGGTGCTCGACGCCGCCGCCGGCCTGGAGGGCCACGTCTTCAACCTCGGCCACGGCGTCATGCCGAACACCGACCCGGACGCGCTGACCCGGCTCGTGGAGTACGTCCACACCGCCACCACGCGCTGAGCCGCCGCCGGGCTCACCAGGAGTAGTGGGGCCGCGCGCGCCTGCCGAACAGCAGGCCGGGCGGCTCCGGCGGGGGAGGCGTGCCGGGCTTGAGCGGCCAGGCGAGCAGCATGCCCGCCACGAAGCCGACCACGTGCGCCGCGTACGCCACCGTGCCGCCGCCGGACACCCCGTGCCCGGACGAGTACACCGCCTGGAGCCCGAACCAGAACCCCAGCACCAGCCAGGCGGGCAGCCGCAGCGGCAGGAAGACCAGGAACGGCACCAGCACCCACACCCTGGCCTTCGGGTACAGCACCAGATAGGCGCCCAGGACCCCGGCGATCGCACCGGACGCGCCGATCAGCGGGTCGCCGGAACCGTCGTTGAGCAGCGCGAAGCCGTAGCCGGCCGCGTAGCCGCAGACGACGTAGAAGAGGAAGTAGCGGATGTGGCCCATCCGGTCCTCGACGTTGTTGCCGAAGATCAGCAGGAAGAGCATGTTGCCCAGCAGGTGCAGCGAGCCGCCGTGCAGGAACATCGCCGTGAACACCGACAGCGCCGGGGACTTGTCGTAGGCGGGCGGTGCCACGACGCAGCCCGGGCCGTGCGGGCCCACGCCGACCTCCCCGGTCGGCACCAGCCGGGGCAACTGATGGTGGATCAGTTCCCGGGGGACCGCCGCGTAGTGGTCCATGAAGGCCTGCAGGTCGCACAGCTGGGCCAGCCGGCCGCCGCCGGCCACCGCGCCGGCCGTACCGGGCATGGTGAGGAACACCAGCACGTTGGCGGCGATCAGGGCGTACGTCACCCAGGGGGTACGGCGCACCGGGTTCACGTCATGAACGGGGATGACCACACAGGAGTAGTGCCCGCGAACGGGCCTGCGAATCGGTGAACGCGGCCCGGCGGGCGTGCGTATGTGTTCTCAAACCGACGTGAGGATCAGGCGATGACGAACGCTCCGCAGGTTCCGGCGATGCACGCCCTGCCCGACGGCGAGGCCGAGCTGTCCTTGGTGGTACGGCTGCCCTGGGAGGACGTGGCGCGGCTCGGCCAGGAGGCGGGGCGGCTCGCCACGCAGATGCAGCGGCCGGTGACGCTGGACGAGGCGGTGAGCTACCGGCTGCGGTCCGCCCGGCCGTCCGCCTCCCACGCCAAGCCGTCCGGCGAGCAGCCGGCCGCCGTCTCCACCGGGGTGACGTCACTGCCGCGGATCAGCGGGACCGCCTAGGACGGACCCTGGGCTCCCCGCACCCGCGCCGCCGCCTTTCTCGCCGCCACCAGCACCGGGTCCCACACCGGCGAGAACGGCGGGGCGTAGCCCAGGTCCAGGGCCGTCATCTGTTCCACCGTCATCCGGGCGGTGAGCGCCACCGCCGCGACGTCCACCCGCTTCGCCGCGCCCTCCCTGCCGACGATCTGCACGCCCAGCAGCCGGCCGGTGCGGGACTCCGCGAGCATCTTGACCGTCATGGGGGCGGCACCGGGGTAGTAGCCGGCCCGGCTGGTCGACTCGATCGTGACCGCCTCGAAGCGCAGACCGACCCGACGGGCGTCCTTCTCGCGCAGGCCGGTGCGGGCGATCTCCAGGTCGCAGACCTTGCTGACCGCCGTGCCCACGACACCGGGGAAGGTGGCGTAGCCGCCGCCCGCGTTGCTACCGATGACCTGGCCGTGCTTGTTGGCGTGGGTGCCGAGCGGCACGTACTGCTCCTGCCCCGAGACCAGGTTCAGCACCTCCACGCAGTCGCCGCCCGCCCAGATGTTCCCGTGCCCGCGCACCCGCATCGCCAGGTCGGTGAGCAGGCCGCCGTGCGTGCCGAGCGGCAGCCCGGCGGCCCGGGCCAGCGCGGTCTCCGGGCGGACGCCGATGCCGAGCACCACCACGTCCGCCGGGTACGCGGCGTCCTCGGTGGCCACCGCGCGGACCCGCCCGTCCGCACCGGTAAGGATCTCGGTGACCTCGGCGTCGTTCACCATGGTGATGCCGAGGCCCTCCATCGCCCGGTGCACCATCCGGCCCATGTCCGGGTCGAGCGTCGACATGGGCTCCCGGCCGCGGTTGACGACGGTGACCGCGAAACCCCGGTGGATCAGCGCCTCGGCCATCTCCACGCCGATGTAGCCCGCTCCCACGACCACCGCCCTGCGGCCGGGCGTGCCGGCCAGCGTGTCCAGCAGGGCCTGGCCGTCGTCGAGGGTCTGCACACCGTGCACACCGGGCGCGTCCGCGCCCGGCAGGTCCGGGCGGACCGGGCGCGCGCCGGTGGCGATGACGAGCTTGTCGTACGGCGTCCAGGACTCGGCGCCCGAATCGACGTCACGCGCGCGTACCCGCTGCCCGGCCACGTCGATCTCCGTGACCTCGGTGCGCAGCCGCAGATCGATCCCGCGCGCGCGGTGCTCCCCGGGCGTCCGGGCGATCAGATCGTCCCGTTCGGGGACCTCGCCGCCCACCCAGTACGGGATGCCGCACGCCGAGAAGGAGGTGAAGTGGCCGCGCTCGAAGGCCACGATCTCCAGCTCCTCGGGGCTCCTGAGCCGCCGTGCCTGCGACGCCGCGGACATGCCCGCGGCGTCACCGCCGATCACGACCAGCCGTTCCCTGCCGTCCCGCCCCTGGCGCATGTTCATGGGAACACGCTACGGGGCGCGGGGACTTCAGTCCCGCCCGGCCTCCTCGGCGGCGTCCGGGGCCGGCGGCGCCGACGGCAGCGGGCCGGGCGCGCCCGTCCCGGGGACGGGCTCCGCGCGGCGCGGCAGCCGGGGCCGTACCACCCGCAGCCACAGCAGCACCAGGAGCGTGGCGAGGGCCGCGAACGGCAGGGCGGCGCCGAGCGCGAGCGCGATCCAGCGCAGCATGCCGGCGAACGCGTGCCAGCCGCCCGCCAGCGCGTCCGTGAAGCCCGGCCTGCCGTCACCGGACGCCTGCCTCGCCGGGGTCCTCGACAGCGACAGGGTGACGGTGGCCAGCTCGACGCGGTCCTTCAGGGAGGCCTGCCGGGCCAGCAGCGACTCCAGGTCGGCCTGACGGGTGCTCAGTTCGCCCTCCAGGGCGACGACGTCGCTCAGTCTGGTCGCCTTGTCCATCAGGGTGCGGACCCGGCCCACGCTGGCCCGCTGCGACCTGACCCGGCTGTCCACGTCCACGACCTGGTCGCTGACGTCGACCGCCTTGGCCGTGCGGCGGACCAGCCGGCCCGTGCCCTGCAGACCGGTGAGGACCTCGTCGTACCGCTCGGTGGGCACGCGCAGCACCACCCGGGTG
>NZ_BNBF01000014.1:72553-108592 GCF_014654935.1 Streptomyces capoamus | reverse complement strand
CGCTCGTGGCCGCCGGCGTCCCGGTTCGTCGTCTCGTCTCCGACGAAGCCGCCCGCCTCCTCGGCGGTCCTGCGGGCGGCCGCCAGCGCCTTGGCCACGTCCCGGACCTCCAGCGTCAGGGACGCGGTGCGGATCACCGAGCCCGGCGCCAGCACGGGCGTGGCGCGCGGAGTCCTGCCGTTGCCGTGGCCGGCCGTGCCGCCGGGAGTGCCGAGGGCGCCGGCCTGTTCGGGCCTGCCGCCGGAGGCGGCCTTGGCGGAGCCGCCGCCCGCGTCGTCCGCGCCGTCCGCGCCGCCGCACCCGGCGAGCGCGAGTGAGGCGGCGAGCAGGACCCCGGCCAGGGTCCGAAGGCGAGGTGCGGTGTGTGGTGTGCGCATGGGCGGTACCCCCGAGGGCCGTGGTCTGTGACGGTCCTTCGACGCCGGGACGGCCCGGAACGTTCGACGGCGCCGGCTGCCCCGCCGCGGTCACGGTCCGCACGCGTGCCGCACGCCGGGGCCCGGCGGCGCGGCCGGCGAGGTCTGAGAGAGTGAGGGCATGAGCGCAACGGACAGGGGCTTGGGACACGTCGTCGTCATCGGGGCCGGTATCGCCGGGCTGGCCGCCGCGCACCGGCTGCTGGGGCGCGGCGCGCGCGTCACCGTGCTGGAGGCCGGCGACCGGGTCGGCGGCAAGCTGCTGCCCGGCGAGATCGCCGGCGTGCGGGTCGACCTGGGCGCCGAGTCCATGCTCGCCCGCCGCCCCGAGGCGGTGGCGCTCGCGCGCGAGGCGGGACTGGGCGAGGCGCTGCAGCCGCCGGCCACCGCGACCGCCGCGATCTGGACCCGGGGCGCCCTGCGGCCCATGCCCAAGGGCCATGTGATGGGCGTGCCCGGCACCGCCGCCGCGCTCTCCGGCGTCCTGTCCGACGAGGGCCTGGCCCGCATCGAGCGCGACGCCGACCTGCCCCGCACCGAGCTGGGCGACGACGTGGCCGTGGGGGAGTACGTGGCGGCCCGGCTCGGCCGCGAGGTCGTCGACCGGCTGGTGGAACCCCTGCTCGGCGGGGTGTACGCGGGCGACGCCTACCGCATCTCGATGCGTTCGGCCGTCCCGCAGCTCTTCCGGGCCGCGCGCGCCCACACCTCCCTCACCGAGGGCGTCCGGGAGATCCAGGCCGAGGCCGCCGCGCAGCAGCGGACGGGGCCCGTCTTCATGGGCATCGCCGGCGGCGTCGGCCGGCTGCCGCTCGCGGTCGCCGAGTCGGTGCGCGCGCGCGGCGGCGAGATCCTGACCCGGACACCCGCGCGGGAACTGCGCCGGGAGGCGGCCGGCGGCTGGCGGATCACCGCCGGGGAACGCGTGCTGCACGCCGACGCCGTGATCGTCGCCGTCCCCGCCCCGGCCGCCGCCGCGCTGCTGCGCGCCGAGTCCCCGGGGGCCGCGGCGGAGCTGGCCGCCGTCGAGTACGCCTCGATGGCCCTGGTCACCCTCGCCTACCGGCGCGCCGACGCCCGCCTGCCCGAGGGCAGCGGCTTCCTCGTGCCGCCCGTCGACGGCCGCACCATCAAGGCCTCCACCTTCGCCTCCCGCAAGTGGGGCTGGATCGCCGAGGAGGACCCGGACGTGGTGGTGCTGCGCACGTCCCTGGGCCGCCACGGCGAGACCGAGATCCTCGGCCGGGACGACGCCGGTCTGGTGGAGGTCTCCCGGCACGACCTGCGGGAAGCCACCGGCCTGGCCGCCGAGCCCCTGGAGACCCGGGTCACCCGCTGGACCGACGGCCTGCCCCAGTACCCCGTCGGGCACCACGCGCGCGTGGCCCGCATCCGCGAGCAGGTGGCCAAGCTCCCGGGCCTCGCGGTCTGCGGCGCGCAGTACGACGGCGTCGGCATCCCCGCCTGCGTCGCGAGCGCCCACGCCGCGGTGGACCAGCTGGCCGGCGACCCGGCCGGGGTGGCGCAGCTGACGGCGAACCCGGTGCAGAGCCTGCACGGCGGAGCGGGAGAATAGGGGGCATGAGTGACGACGCCCCCACCACCGAGTCCGGCAGGATCCCGAACAAGGGCAAGCTGGCCAAGGACCTCAACGAGGTCATCCGCTACACGCTCTGGTCGGTCTTCAGGCTGAAGGACGTGCTGCCGGAGGACCGCGCGGGATACGCCGACGAGGTCCAGGAGCTGTTCGACCAGCTCGCCGCGAAGGACGTGACGGTCCGCGGGACCTACGACGTCTCGGGCCTGCGCGCCGACGCCGACCTGATGATCTGGTGGCACGCCGAGACCAGCGACCAGCTCCAGGAGGCCTACAACCTCTTCCGCCGCACGCGGCTCGGCCGCGCGCTGGAGCCGGTCTGGTCGAACATGGCCCTGCACCGCCCGGCGGAGTTCAACCGCTCGCACATCCCGGCGTTCCTCGCCGACGAGACGCCCCGGAACTACGTGAGCGTCTACCCGTTCGTGCGCTCCTACGACTGGTACCTGCTGCCCGACGAGGACCGCCGCCGCATGCTCGCCGACCACGGCAAGATGGCCCGCGGCTACCCCGACGTGCGCGCCAACACGGTCGCCTCGTTCTCCCTCGGCGACTACGAGTGGATCCTCGCCTTCGAGGCCGACGAGCTGTACCGCATCGTCGACCTCATGCGCCACCTGCGCGCCTCCGAGGCGCGGATGCACGTCCGCGAGGAGGTCCCGTTCTACACGGGCCGCCGCAAGGACATCGGGGAACTCGTGGCGGGCCTGGCCTGACGGCCGCTCCACCGGGCGAAGGAGCCTAGCGGCGGTCGCCTTCTCTCCGGAGGGCGTCCCGCCGGGTTCCCTTGCCGGCCGGACCGCCGGAGGCGACCGCGACCGGTTCGGGGCGCGGCGCGCACGACGCGTGCCGCGCCGGGACGCGGCCCTCCAGCAGGTAGGCCTCCCAGTACCCGTTGACGCAATGGTTGGGGCCGCCCGCGACGCCGTGCGTGCCCGCGTCCCGCTCGGTGACCAGCACCGAGCCGGCCAGCCGCCGGCTCATCTCCAGCGCCCCCTGGTAGGGCGCGGCGGCGTCCCGCTCGGCCGCCAGGATCAGCACCGGTGCGAGTTCACCGGGTCCGGTCCGCACGTCCAGCGGCTGCTGCCGGGACACCGGCCAGTAGGCGCACGGCAGGTTCATCCACGCGTTGTCCCAGGTCTCGAAGGGCGCCACCCGGGCGAGCCGGGTGTTGTCGCGGTCCCACACCGCGAAGTCCTCCGGCCAGGGGGCGTCGTTGCACTCCACGGCCGTGTACACCGCGCTGCCGTTCTCCGCCTCGGCGGCCGTCTCCTGGCTCGGCGCGGCCAGCCGGACCAGCGGCCCGGGGTCGCCGTGCAGGTACGCCGACAGGGCCTGGGCCCGGCTCGGCCAGTAGTCGTCGTAGTACCCGGCCGTCAGGAACGTGTTCTGCAGCTGGCCGGGGCCGACCCTGCCGCCCGCCGCCTTCCCGGCCAGCCGTTCGCGTGCGGTGTCGTAGCTGCGCTGCACGGCCGCGGAGGTGGCACCGAGCCGGTACACGTCGTCGTGCCGGGCGATCCAGTCCCGGAAGTCCGCCCAGCGCTCCTCGAACGCCGCCGACTGGTCCAGGTTGCTGCGGTACCAGATCCGCTCCGGGTCGGGGTTCACCGCCGAGTCCAGCACCATGCGCCGCACGTGGGAGGGGAACATCGCCGCGTACAGCGCGCCGAAGTAGGTGCCGTACGACGCTCCCATGAAGGTCAGCCGGGACTCGCCCAGCGCGGCCCGCAGCACGTCCAGGTCCCGGGCGTTGTTGAGCGAGTTGTAGAACCGGATCGCGGTACCGGAGCGCTGGACGCAGCCGCGCGCGTACGCCTTCGCCCGGGTGATCCGCTCCCGCTTGTACGCCTGGGAGGGATGCACCGGGGACGCGGTGGGCGCCGTCACGAAGTGCTCGGGGTCCGCGCAGGACAGCGGCGCCGAACGGCCCACCCCGCGCGGGGCGTAGCCGATCAGGTCGTACGCGGCGGCGATCCGCCTCCACTGCGGGAGTGCTCCGATCAGCGGGAAGTACATGCCGGATGCGCCGGGTCCGCCCGGGTTGTAGACGAGGGCGCCCTGCCGGGGCACCTTCCGCTTGCTGTTGCGCGGGTCCTTCTGGGTGGCGGGGGCCCGGCTGACGGTCAGCCGGATCCGCGGGCCGTCCGGGCGGGCGTAGTCCAGCGGGACCGTCACCGTGCCGCACCGCACACCGGCCGGCGGATCCGGCAGGTCGGCCGCGGCGCACGGTCCGAAGTCGATGCCGGCCGCCCGGGCGCGGGCCACGGCCACCGCGGTGCCGCGCAGCTCGGCCGTGCCGGGGGTGCCCGGGCTGCCGGGAGTGCCGGGCGCCGGGGCCGCGGCCACGGTGGTCAGGAGCAGGGCACCGGCGGCCGAGCAGAGGACGGCAGCTTTCATCGCGTATCCCTTCGGTGCGGCGGCGATGGCACGGCTGCCACGGCCCGGCGACCACACCAGGGATCTTTCGTCCGGCCGTGGGGCAAGGCAAGCACCACCCGGCCGGTGTCGGCGCCAATGCCCCCCGCGCGCCCCCCGAAGCCGCCCTCACTCCCGCCAGGGCTGGTCGCGGTGGGTGAAGGCCGCGCGCAGCTCCGGCTCGCCGATCGCGCGGATGCCGCGTACGGCGACGGTGGTGAGGAACGACCGCTCGTCACCGGCCGGCCGGCCGGCCAGCGCGCCCAGCAGCCGCTGCCCGGCCGGGGACGCCCAGCGCGAGTACGGGTGCACCTCGAAGCGGGCGATGGCCAGGCAGCTGAGCGTCAGCGTAAGGGGCAGCGCGAACCACGCGGCCACCAGCAGGCGCGGGGTACCGGTCTCGATCGGCAGCAGTAGCGCGGTCACGGCCAGGACGGCCACCGCCAGGGCTGCGGCCCGCACCCGGCGGACGGCGGCCCCCACGGTCGTGCCCGCGCCCTCGGGCACCGCGAGACCGGCGCGCACCAGTGACTCCGCCAGCCGCCCGACCGCCTCCGCGCCGGCCGCCCGCGCCCGGACCGGCGCGATCCGCGACTGCCCCTCGGGTCCGATGGCCCCTATGACGGACCGCTCGATCTCGTCGTGGCCCCGCGGGTCCACGACCGTGGCCCAGCCGGTGTGCGCGAGCAGCAGCCGGCGCTGGCGGGCCATGGAGACCAGGGTCACATCGGCCACCCGGGCCGGGCCGCCGGAGAGGAAGGCCGCCTCGTACAGCGTGAGATCACGCTCCGCCGGCGCGCCACGCCCGTCCGCGGCTGCCGCGCGGACGGCCGTGAGGCACAGCCGGATGCAGGCGGACCCGGCGGAAGCCCAGGCCAGGAGCAGGAGAAGGACCCAGAACATGACGTGTTTGTATGCCAGGGGACCGGGCGGACGCCACGCCCTTTCACCATCCGGACGGACTGTTGCCGGTATGTGACGTTCCGTTTCCCGGCCTGGTCAGTGGCCGCCCGCGGTGATCAGGGCCGCTCGTGGCCGGCGGTCAGGGACTGCTCGTCGCCGGCGGCGGGCTCGCCGCGGCGGGCGGCAGCGCGGGCGTCCCGCCCGGCGACGGGGCGACGGGTACGGCGGCACCGGGGTCGACCTCCGAGGGGGTCGGCACCGGGGTGGCGGGGACCGCCAGGTCCTCGGCCAGCTGCGCGAAGTCGACGTACCCCGTCGCCTCCAGGACCTTGATGTGGTCCAGGACCGTCGCGTTGGCGTCGTCGGCGAGGTCGCGGACCAGGGAGTTCTGGGTGCCCGCCCGGACCTCGGCGACCAGCGAGAACACCCGGCCGTGCGCGAGCCGGAGCAGGCCGGCGAACGCGCGGTCGAAGTCCTGGCCCTTGGCCGTGCGCAGGGTGGCCAGCCACTCCCGCTGCTGCGCGTTCGGCTCGTTGGGCAGGGCCAGGCCGAGCTGGGTGGCGACCGTGCGGACGTGCGCGTCCAGGGAGGTGTGCCCGTCGACCAGGTGCTGCCCGGCCGCGCGGACGGCCGGTGTCGTGCCCTTGCGCTGCGCCAGCTCCCCGGCGGGCAGCTCCCACAGTCCGGCCAGCCGGACCTTGGTCACGAAGTCCCGGTCGCGCGCCGACAGCGGGCCGTACGGCGTCGCCACCGTCCGCGCACTCAGGACGTTCGCGCCCGCCGGGCCCTGCCCGCCGGCGTACGACCAGAGCGGGACCAGCAGCGCGACGACCGTGGCGGCCAGGGCGGTGATGACGAGACCGGTGCCGCTGAACAAGCCTCGGCCGGTGATCGGGGAACGCGGTCGCATGGTGCCTCCTGCACCGCACGCCGGGATGTGCTGGGGACGGGTGCGGGGTTGGCATCTTACTGGGGGGCGGGTTCCGGTTCCCCCGGCAGCCCGCGGGTGCCCCCGCGCACCCGGCGCCGCAGCACCCGCTCGACGAGCCCCCGCTCGCGGGGCGCCGGGCCCGACCGGTCCAGCCACCACTCGCGCAGCTCCCGGAGCGCCCTCGCGTCCCCCGCCCGCCCCAGCTTCAGCAGGTGCCCGGCGAAGTCCAGCGCATCCTGCCGGTACCCCCCGCGCATCGGCCGCTGCCGCGCGTACCCCAGGAACGCCTCCCGGTAGCCCGCCCCGAGGATCACCGGCAGCTCGGGCGCCACCTTCGCCACCACCCCCGCCCGCTTGGCCGCGAGCGCCCGCGACTGCACCCCCATCCGCACCCGGTCGAACCCCTCCGGCACCGGCGTCCCCGCCACCAGGCAGGACAGTACGGCGGTCTGGGCCACCGCGACCCGCTCACGCGCCCCGGCCACCGGCCGCGCCAGCACCCCGACACCGCCGGCCCCGGCGCCCACGGCCCCGGCACCGCCGGCCCCCGGCACCGCCGAGGCCGTACCGTCCGCCGCGCGCCCGCGCCCGGCCGCCACCGCCTCCCGGACGGCGTCCAGCTCCCGCTCCAGCTCGCCCGGTCCGGGGAAGTTCTCGTCCCGCTCCAGCAGCACCCCCGGCGGCGCGACCCGGGCGGCCAGACCGGTCAGGATGTCCAGCACCGGGCCCGGCACGGGGTGCGCGTGGCTGTCGTGCCAGACGCCGTCGCGCTCGAAGCCGCCCGCGACATGCACGTAGGCGATCGCCTCCAGGGGCAGCTCGGCCAGCGCCCGGGCCGGGTCCTCACCCCGGTTGACGTGGTTGGTGTGCAGGTTGGCCACGTCGATCAGCAGCCGTACGCCGGTCCGCTCGACCAGCTCGGACAGGAACTGCCCCTCGGTCAGCTCCTCGTCCGGCCACGCGAACAGCGCGGCGATGTTCTCCAGGGCCAGCGGCACGGGCAGCGCGGCCTGGGCGGTACGGACGTTCTCGCACAGCACGTCCAGCGCGTCCCGGGTACGCGGCACCGGCAGCAGGTGGCCGGCCTCCAGACGCGGGGAGGCGGTGAGGGGCCCGCCCGCCCGGACGAAGGCGATATGCTCGGTGACCAGCGGTGAGCCGAGGGCCTGCGCCCGCTCGGCGAGCGCCGCCAGCCGCTGCTCGTCGGGGCGGTCGGCACCGCCGAGGCCGAGCGAGACCCCGTGCGGGACCACCGTCACCCCGCGTTCGCGCAGCCGCAGCAGCGACTCGGGGAGGTGGCCGGGGCAGACGTTCTCCGCCACGACCTCCACCCAGTCGATGCCGGGCATCCCCTCCACGGCGCCCGCGATCTCCGGCCGCCACCCGATCCCGGTCCCCAGTCGTCGCATGCCGTCTCCCCCCTCCTGCCCCCGCGCTGCTCGCCGGGTGACGGAGGTATGGCCCCGCCGGCCGCCCGCGAACCCCGTCCCCGACGCGTTCAGAGCAACATTTGAGGTTGCGGCCGGCCCTAGCGCAGCGCCGGGTGCTCGGCGACGACGGTGCAGGAGCCCGGGGCGATCTCCGTGAAGCCGGCGTCGCGGACCACGGGCAGCCCGCCGGAGGTCAGGCGGGGCCAGTCGGCCGGCGCGGCCGTGCGGACGGAGAGGGGGAAGCCGGCGTCCCGCCAGGCGGTACGGGCGGTGTCCGACAGGGCCCACCAGGCCAGCTGGGCGCCGTGGCCGGTCTGGGCCATCGCCTTGCCGGCCGACATCTCCAGGTCCGGGTTGAGCCAGAGCACCGGCCCGGCCGCCGGATCGGCGGACAGCGGCGGTTCGGGGTCGTCCAGGTCGGTGCCCGACACCTGGAGCTTCGCCAGGTCCTTGGGCCAGCCGTCCAGCGGGACCGGCGGGAACACCCGGACCTCCGCGGCGGCGCCGGTCACCGTGATCCCGGGCAGCGCACCGGCGCGCCGCCACTCGGCGCCCCGGGCCCGCCGGACCACCTTGCGGATCCGGGCGTCCTCCCAGTCGCGCACCGCCCCGGCCCACTCGCCGTCGCCGTGCGCCCGCTCGTCGCCGAGCAGGGTCAGGACGGCCCGGGCGGCGGTCTCCAGCGCGTCGGTACGGGCCGGCGGGGCACCGCGCTCGATGCGGACGACGAGCGGCAGCACGAACTGGGGTGCCTCGTCGCGCGGGCTGTGCGCGGACCGGAAGGGGCTGTCGGCGGCGGGGGCGGGAACGTGGCTCACGGGAGCCCAGCCTACGGAGCGGCGGCCGGGCCGATCAACGCGCGGGTCCCGTCCGGCGAATTCCGGCGGCACCGGTGAACCGACCGGCCGCGCTCACCCCTCTTGACCGGTGAAAGCGACTGGAGGGGAAGCACCGTGAGCCAGTACTTCGACCTCGGCGGCGAGACGCTGTGGAATCCGTCCAACGGGGCCGCCCGGCTCTTCCTGCGGCAGGTGGAGGTGTTCGAGGCCGAGCTGGGGCTGCCGTCCGGCATCGGTCCGATGCGCAACGACGAGTCCGACATCGATCCGGACGCCTTCGCGGTCTTCGTGCACGCCCTGCTCGCCCGGCACCGGCGGACCGGCCACCCCGTCGTCCTGGCCCTCTCGGAAGGGTTCGTCGGCACCGTCGTCGCCCTCGCCCGGCGCGCCGGGACCGCCATCGACTGGGAGCGGCTCGAAACCTTCCCGGACGGCCCGCCGTCCGACGTGCAGGTCACCGCCACCGGGCTGTCCGCCCCGCCGCGGGACGGAGGCCCCTGGGCCACGGCGGTACGGGCCAGGGCGGCGGAACTCGACCGGGGGATGGCCCGTTGAGCGGCGCCCGGGAGGCGTCCGGCGCCGCTCATCCCGAGCAGGCGGTGCGTTGGGCCTCCTGCCACTCGCAGACCGGGCACAGCGTGATCCCCTTGTACGACTCCGGGTACTCCGTCGGCTCCCGGCACAGTACGCACTCGGCGTAGGGCGGACCGTCGGCCTTCGCCGGCTTTGCCGTCCCGGTGATCGTGCAGTGGTCCTCGTCGCTCATGCCTTCAGCGTAGGACGTCAGCGGTTCCCGGCCGTCTGGCCGATGAGTTCGGAGACCTTGACGAACCGGTAGCCGCGGCCGCGCAGTTGCGGTACGACCGTGCGTACGACCCGCTCGGTGGTCGGGGCGGCGCTTCGGGTGCAGTGCAGGACGACCACCGACCCGGGCTTCACCCCGTCGAGCACCTGCTTGACCACCGCGTCGGCGTCCGTGGCGAACGCGTCCCCGCTGACGACGTCCCACTGCACGGCGGTCACCCCGAGCCCGCTCAGCGCGCGCAGCGCCTGCCGGTCGTAGCAGCCGCCGGGGAAGCGGAAGTACGGCATCGCCTTCGGCACGCCCGCCTTGCGCAGGGAGGCGTACGCCCGCTGGACCTCCGCCCGCATCGCGTCGGCCCCGGAGTCGACGGTCGGCAGGCCGTAGCAGTCGGCGGTGAAGGCGTAGTGGCTCCAGGAGTGGTTGGCCACCTCGAACCGCGGGTCCCGGCCCAGGTCGCGGGCCTCGGCCGGGTACTGCTCGGCCCACCGGCCGGTCATGAACACGGTGGCCGGCACCTTCAGCTCGCGCAGGGCGCCGATCAGTCCGGGGTTGTCGAAGTGCTCGCCGGAGGCCGCGCGGGGGCCCTGGTCGGCGGTCATGTCGGCGTCGAAGGTGAGGGCGACCGTCTTGCCCCGGGTGCGCGGTCCGTGTTCGAAGACCGGGGTGAGCCCGCCGGGACCCGGTGCGAGCACGGGCGGTCCGGCGGCGGAGGGGGAGGCGGAGGAGGCGGCCGGGGCCGGGCGCCCGCCGCCCGCGGTTCCGCAGGCGGTGAGCGCCGCGCCCAGGGCGCAGAGGGCGGCGATACGGCGTACGCGTGGGATCACCGTACCAACGTAGGACTGAATGTCTGTTTATGTGTTGATATGAGGCGTGGCGCGGCGCTGGGGTCACCCGCGCGGCGGCGACCCCGTCGCCCTCACTCCAGGTCGTGCCGCTCCAGGGGCTTGACGGCCGGGCCCTGGAGCACCGTGCCGTCGACGGCGAAGCGCGAGCCGTGGCAGGGACACTCCCAGGCACGCTCGGCGCGGTTGAAGGAGACCAGGCAGCCGAGGTGGGTGCAGCGGGCCGACACGGCGTGCAGGGTGCCCTCCTCGTCACGGTGGACGGCGAGCCGCCCGGAGCCGGAGCGGACCACCGCGCCGTCGCCCGGTGCCAGGTCGTCCACCGAGGCCGGCGGCTTCAGCCGGTCGCCCACGAAGTGCCGGGCCACCTCGGCCTGCGTCTTCAGCAGCGACGGCGCCTCGCGCACCACCGACTTCAGCCCGCGCGGGTCGTACAGTTCCCGCCACGGGCGATCCTCGCCGGTGATCAGCGCGGTCAGCAGCAGCCCGCCCATGATCCCGCCGCTCAGGCCCCAGCCGCCGAAGCCCGTGACGACGTACGCGTGCCGGGCGCCCGGGTGCAGGGGACCGACCAGCGGGACGGTGTCGGTGGACTCGTTGTCCTGGGTGGCCCAGGCGTGGTCCAGGGTCACCCCGGGGAAGTGCGCCTGCGCCCAGTCGGCGAGCCGGTCGAAGCCCGCCTGCGGATCGCCGGTGCCCGGCGTGAAGTGCTCGCCGGTCACCACGAGCAGCCGCTGCCCGTCGGGGCCGTAGGGCGCCGTACGCACCGAGCGGGTGTTCTCGTCCGGCGTGATGTACATGCCCCCGGGATCCGGTCCGTCGCCCAGCGGTCCGGCGACCACCAGTTCCCGGCGCGGGGAGAGCCGGGTGAACAGCAGGGCCCGGTCGAACACCGGGTAGTGGGTGGCGACCACGACGTCCCGGGCGGTCACCGTGGCGCCCGCCCCGGTCGTCAGCCGGCACGGCTCGCCCTCCTCCAGACCGGTGACCCGGGTGTGCTCGAACACCTGGCCGCCGTGCGCGAGCAGGTCGGCGGTGAGCGCCCGCAGGTACTTGACCGGGTGGAACTGCGCCTGCCCGGTCACCCGGACCGCGCCCGCCACCGGGAACGGCAGCCCGGTCTCCGTGGTGAACGAGGCCGGCAGCCCCGCCTCCCGGGCGGCGTCCGCCTCCGCGCGCACCTCGTCCACCCGCGACCGGTCCCGGACATAGGTGTAGGCGTCCCTGGTCTCCCACTCGCAGTCGACACCCAGCTCGTCCACCAGCGCCGCCGCGTGCTCGATCGCCTCGGTCTGCGAACGCGCGTACAGCCGCGCCCCCTCCGTCCCGCGGGTGCGCCGGAGCCGGTCGTAGACCAGGGTGTGCTGGGCGGTCAGCTTCGCGGTGGTGTAGCCGGTGACGCCGCCCGCGGCCCGCCCGGCCTCCAGTACCGCCACCCGCCGCCCGGCCCGGGCCAGCTCGTGCGCGGCGCTCAGCCCGGCGATCCCCGCGCCGATCACGGCCACGTCCACGTCGAGATCCCCGTCCAGGGTCGGATGGGACGGCCCCGGGGCGGTCCGCAGCCAGTACGAATCGGTGAGCTTCCGCTGTTCGCGCATGCCCGCCGGGTACCCCGGCCGGCCCGGCTCACGTCTGCTCCAGCAGCCTCTCCCGGCACTCCGCCACGTCGAAGTCCGCCTCCGGGTACCGCGGGTCCAGCTCCCGCAGCTCCTCCAACAGCAGCCTGCCGACCGCCCAGTTGCGGTACCACTTGCGGTCCGCCGGGACCAGGTACCAGGGCGCGTGCGGCGCCGCGCAGCGCTCCAGGGCCAGCTCGTACGCCTCCTGGTAGGCGGGCCACAGGGCGCGTTCGCCGATGTCCGCGGGGTCGAACTTCCAGTGCTTGTCGGGGCGGTCCAGGCGGCGCAGCAGCCGGCGCCGCTGCTCGTCGTAGGAGAGGTGCAGGAAGCACTTCACGACGGTGACGCCCTCCTCGGCGAGGGTGCGCTCGAAGTCGTTGATCAGGCCGTAGCGGCTGCCGATCTCGGCGGGCCGGGCCAGATGCCGGACCCGGGCGATGAGCACGTCCTCGTAGTGCGAGCGGTCGAAGATGCCGATCTGGCCGGGCCCGGGCAGCGCCTGTCGCACCCGCCACAGGAAGTCGTGCCCCCGCTCCTCCTCGGTGGGCGCCTTGAACGCCCTGATCCGGCAGCCGGACGGATCGAGCCGGCCGATCACGTGCTTGACCGTGCCGCCCTTGCCGCTGGTGTCCATGCCCTGCAGCACCAGCAGCACCCGGCGGTGGTCGCCCGCGGTGCCCGCCGCCCAGAGCCGCTCCTGCAGTCCGGCCAGGTGCTTGCCCGTGCGCGCGGTGTCGGCCAGCGCGGCCCGCTTGCAGTCCGGGGCGCCGGGGGTGGCCCGGGCGTCATACCTGGACAGCTCGATCCGCTCGCCCGGCGGGAGGCGCAGCAGGTCGCGGAGTGTCTCCTCGCGCTTCCTGGCCGGCTTCTTCGGCACGGGCGCTCCTTCCCTCCGGACCGGGGCGGCCCCCGGTGTCCGTCAGCCGGGGTGGGGTCCGCCGTCGGTGTGCGCGGCGGGCTCCCGCCCCGGGTCCGGCAGCTGGTCCGGCGGCTGTTGCTGCCCGCCGCGCTCAAGGAAGTGCAGCAGCTCCACCGGGATGGGCAGCACCAGGGTGGAGTTCTTCTCGGCCGACACCGCCATCACCGTCTGCAGCAGCCGCAGCTGGAGCGCGGCCGGTGTGCCGGCCATCTGCTGGGCGGCCTCGGCGAGCTTCCTGGAGGCCTGGAGTTCGGCGTCCGCGTTGATGATCCGGGCCCGCCGTTCGCGGTCCGCCTCGGCCTGGCGGGCCATCGACCGCTTCATGGTGTCCGGCAGCGACACGTCCTTGATCTCGACCCGGTCGACCTGGATGCCCCAGCCCACCGCCGGACTGTCGATCATCAGTTCCAGGCCCTGGTTGAGCTTCTCCCGGTTGGACAGCAGGTCGTCGAGGTCGCTCTTGCCGATGATGGACCGCAGCGAGGTCTGCGCCATCTGGGAGACCGCGAACTTGTAGTCCTCGACCTTCACCAGGGCGCTCGTCGCGTCGACCACCCGGAAGTACACCACCGCGTCCACCCGGACGGTGACGTTGTCCCGGGTGATGCCCTCCTGCGCCGGGATCGGGAGGGTCACGATCTGCATGTTGACCTTCTGCAGCCGGTCCACGACGGGGATGATCAGGTTCAGGCCCGGTGGGCGGACCTCCCCGGTGACCCGGCCGAGCCGGAACAGCACACCGCGTTCGTACTGCTTGACCACGCGGGCCGCCGTCGCCAGGTACACGAGCCCGGCGGAGCCCGCCGCCGCAACGGCCACCACAAGGTCCGTGACCATGGTGACCTCCTCACCCAGAGGCCGGTTTGTCTGCTGTTGCCACGATAGGCCCGTGGGGCCGGGATGCCGAAACCTCTCGGCACCCCGACCCCACGGACCGGACCACAGCGGACCTCACCACACCGGACCAGGCCGGGCTCGGCCCGCTCCTCAGGCCGCGGTGACCAGCCGCACCGGTTCCGTGCCGACCGCGCTGTGCCGTGCGGCCCAGTTCTCCAGGGCGGTGCGGCAGGCGTGGTCCAGGTGGTGCAGCCCGGACAGGTCGAGCCGGACCGGACGGTCCTGGGGCAGCGCCTCCAGGCTCTCCAGGATCTTCGGCAGCCGCAGGAAGGTCGCGTTCCCGGACAGGTGGGCCTCCACCGGGCCCGCGCCCTTGTCCACGACCTCCAGCTTGACGTGCGAGGCCTCCCAGGCCGTCTTGACCACCGCCAGCGCGAGACCGATGAGCACGCCCTCGAACATGCTCACCGCCACGATCGAGACGGCCGTCACGGCGAGCACCAGAGCCTCCCCCCGGTGCTCGCGCCACAGCACGGCCAGGGACCGGACCGGCACCAGCTTGGCGCCCGCGTGGATCAGGATGCCCGCGAGGGCCGGGAGCGGGATGTAGGCGAGCACGTCGGGCAGCAGCGCCGCGAACAGCAGCAGCCACACGCCGTGCAGCACCCGGGAGGCCTTCGTCCGGGCGCCCGCCTGGACATTGGCCGCGCTGCGCACGATCACCGCGGTCATCGGCAGCGCACCGAGCACACCGCACACCATGTTGCCGGTGCCCTGGGCGACGAGCTCCCGGTTGTACTGGGTGCGCGGACCGGAGTGCAGCCGGTCCACGGCCGCCGCGCTGAACAGGGACTCGGCGGACGCGATCAGGGTGAAGGCGACGACCGTGCCCAGCAGCCCGAGTCCGGCCAGCTCACCGAAGGCGCTCAGCGGCGGCGGCTGGACCGAACCGAGCAGGCCCCGCACCTCCACCGTGGCCACGGGCAGGTCCAGCGCGAACGCGGCGAGCGTGGCGAGCCCCACCGCGGCGAGCGGCCCGGGCACCGCGCGCACCTTCGCCGGGGTGAGCTTCCACAGCAGCAGCACCGCGACCGTGCCCGCGGCCACCGCGAGGGAGGCCAGGGCACCGGTGTCGCCGAAGGCGTCGAGGAACGCGCCGGGCAGTTGGAAGATCTTGTCCAGGCCGGAGTCGGGCGCCTTCGCCGCCAGCGCCGGGTAGAGCTGCCCGGCGATGATCACCAGACCGATGCCGGCCAGCATGCCCTCGACGACGGAGACGGAGATGGCGCGGAAGTAGCGGCCCAGCCGCAGCAGGCCCATGGCCACTTGAAGTATTCCGGCGACCAGTACGATCACGCCGAGCACGGGCAGGCCGAACTCCTTGACCGCCTCGAAGACGAGCACGGTCATGCCGGCCGCCGGACCGGACACCTGCAGGCTGCTGCCGCGCATCAGCCCGGTGACGATGCCGCCCACGATGCCGGTGACCAGGCCGAGTTCGGCCGGCACCCCGGAGGCGACGGCCACGCCCACGCACAGCGGCAGGGCGACCAGGAAGACCACCAGGGAGGCGGCGAAGTCCTCCTTGAGGTGGGGGAAACGGGATATGAGGGAGCGGTTGTCGGTCATCGGCGCGCTCACAGGGACTCGAAGGTGTCGGTCTGCGGGCGGTGCGTCCGTACGGCACCGGTGTGCACCTCGTAGTACCAGGCGTGCAGGCCCAGTCGGCCCTCCGCCAGCCGCCGCTCCACGCACGGGTAGGAGCGCAGTCGCAGCAGCTGGGTCAGGACGTGGGACTGGACGCCCTCGGCGACCTCCGGGTCCCCGGCCGCGCCGGCCGGTCGCGGGGTGGCCGCGGCGAGCCAGTCGCGCACGGCCGGTACGGCGGTCAGGTCGTCCCCGCGCACCAGCGCGCCGACGGCGCCGCAGTGCGAGTGGCCGCAGACCACGATGTCGCGGACGCCGAGCACTTCCACGGCGTACTCGATGGTGGCCGCCTCGCCGGTGGGGTGCTCGGAGGCGTAGGGCGGGACGATGTTGCCCGCGGTGCGCAGCTCGAACAGCTCGCCGGGGCGGGCGCCCGTGATCAGGGCCGGGACGACCCGGGAGTCGGAGCAGGTGATGAACAGCACCTGCGGGGACTGGCCTTCGGCGAGCTTGGCGAACTCCTCAGGGCGCTGTCCGAAGGTACGGGCGTTGTCGATGAGGGGCTGCATCAGTATGAGTTCCTCCTGGCGCGCCTGCCTGGCGCGTCGGACTTGAACAACGGTTGTGGGGGGGGAGAGAGAGCGGCCGGCCTCAGCAGCGGAAGACCTGGAGCGCTGCCGGGGCGTGGGCTCTGGAGGATCTCGGAGCGGGGCGGTGCGGGGCGCCGGAGGGTGCCGACGGGCCCGCCGCGGCCGCCCGGCCGGATATGAGGCCGCGGGCCTGGCAGCAGCAGGAGGCCGGGCAGCGCTGCCGGTCGCGGACGTGCGCGCTGCCGAGGGGCTCGCCCGGGCAGCCGGGGGCGCGGACCCTGTCCGCCCCCTCGCGTGCGGGGTGTGCGGAGGAAGTGATTCCGGTCTCGGCCTTGGCCAGCGCCTGACCGAAGGTGTGCGCGGGTGCGAAGGTTCCCGTGGGAGTGAAGAGCTGGAACGCCAGTAGTGCGGCACCGAGGAGGGTGAGCAGGCTCCGGACGGTCGTACCTCGGAACATGAGCACCCCCTCCGCCTGTTCACGTTTCTAGTCCAGACCAACAGTTGGTCAATGGATGGTCAAGAAACACGTTAACCCAGCGAGGGCCTTTGCAGTGTTAACTGGAGGTTACGCGCCCAAGAGAGCGTAAAAAGTGCGGGTGTCGTGGCGCGAACCGGCCCTTGACCCGAGATGTTCGACGGACTAACGGACTAACGGACTATCGAAAGGCGTGCGGCTAAGCGCCGAGGAGGCCCTTCGCGTCCCGGGCCAGCGCGGTGAGCCGGGATATCGCGCGGAAGTACTTCTTGCGGTAGCCGCCGTTCAGCATGTCCTCGCTGAACAGCCTGTCGAACGGCAGCCCGGACGCCAGCACCGGGACCTCGCGGTCGTAGAGCCGGTCCGCGAGCACCACCAGCCGCAGCGCCGTCGACTGGTCCGGCACCGGCTGGACACCGGTCAGGCACACCGCCCGCAGGCCGTCGGTCAGCGCGCCGTACCGGCTCGGGTGCACCCTCGCCAGGTGCTCCAGCAGGTGCGGGAAGTCGTCCAGCGAGGCGCCCTCGGTGGCGAAGGCGGTCTTCGTGACCTCCTCGTCGGAGAAGGGCGCCGGGGCCTCGGGCAGGCCGCGGTGGCGGTAGTCCTCGCCGTCGATGCGCAGCGTGCGGAAGTGGGCCGACAGGCCCTGGATCTCGCGCAGGAAGTCGGCCGCCGCGAAGCGGCCCTCGCCCAGCTTGCCGGGCAGCGTGTTGGAGGTGGCCGCGAGCGCCACGCCCGCCTCGACCAGCTTGCCGAGCAGCGTCGACACCAGGACCGTGTCGCCCGGGTCGTCCAGCTCGAACTCGTCGATGCACAGCAGCTCGTGCCCGGACAGCGTCCGTACCGTCTGCTGGAAGCCGAGCGCCCCGACCAGGTTGGTCAGCTCCACGAAGGTGCCGAACGCCTTGCGGGAGGGCTCGGCCGGAGCGGCGTGCCACAGGGAGGCCAGCAGGTGGGTCTTGCCGACGCCGTAGCCGCCGTCCAGGTACACCCCGCGCGGGCCCGCCGGGGCCTTGGGCGCCTTGGCCCGGCCGAAACCGAAGAGGCCGCGCCTGCCGCCGCCGGCGGCCTGCGCCCCGCCGAGCCCGGCCGCGAACCCCTCCAGCACCCGGACGGCCTCGGTCTGGCTCGGCTGGTTCGGGTCCGGGATGTACGTGGCGAAGCGCACCGAGTCGAAGCGCGGCGGCGGCACCATCTCGGCGACCAGCCGGTCCGCGGGGACGTGCGGCTCGCGGGCGCACAGGGACAGGGGGCCGGCGCCCGGCAGCGGGCTGGATCCGGGGGCGGCGGAGGAGGACGACACAGTTGTCCATGGTAAGCGCCGTGTCACACTGCACGGCATGCGACGCCTGTTCCCTGTGACCGAAGAGACAGCACCCCGGGCCGCTGCCGGGGGCCCGGACGAGGAGGAGGCCGGCGGGGCCGCCGCCCAGGCCGGTTCCGCCCGGGGGGAGGGCCGGGAGTGGAGCCTCGCCGAGCTGGCCGCCGCCTACGCCTACCCGGAGGCCGCTCAGGGTGCCCCGCAGCCGTGGCTGCGGGCCAACATGGTCTCCTCGCTCGACGGCGCCGCCCAGCACGAGGGCCGCTCCCAGCCCCTCTCCAGCGCCGCCGACATGCGGATCTTCGGCACCCTGCGGGCGCTCGCGGACGTCGTGCTGGTGGGTGCGGAAACGGTACGGCAGGAGGGGTACCGGCCCGCCCGCGTGCGGACCGAGTTCGCCGCGGCCCGCGCGGCCGCCGGGCAGGATCCGGTCCCGGCCGTCGCGATCGTCAGCGCGAGCCTGGAGCTGGACTTTTCGTTGCCGCTGTTCACCTCGCCGCTGGTACCCACGCTGCTCCTGACCGGGGCCACGGCCGCGCCCGACCGGATCGCCGCCGCCGAGCGGGCCGGTGCGCGGGTGCTGGTCGCCGGCGAGGGCGCGGGGGTGGAGCCGGTGCGCGCGATCCGGGCCCTGGCCGGGCTCGGCCACACCCGGCTGCTCACCGAGGGCGGCCCCCGGCTGCTCGGCCAGCTGATCGCCGCGGACGTGCTGGACGAGCTGTGCCTGACCCTCTCGCCGACGCTCACCGCGGGCGGCGCCCAGCGCATCGCCGGGGGGCCCGCGGTCGCCGTGCCGCACCGGTTCGCCCTCGCGTCCCTGCTGGAGGAGGACGGATTCCTGTTCGGTCGTTACCGTCGGCCTTGAGCTGGAGGCCGAGGGAGGCGGGCTGAGACGGGCTGAGGCAGGCGGAGATGGGCTGAGACGGGCGGAGACGGGTGGAATCTGCCGTTCCGGTTAGTTTCCGGCGGACGGACCCGGTCCGGCAGTACCCGTGCGATCACGGGGAAGGATGGTTTCCGCACGGGCCCTGCCGGGCCCTCCGAGGAGAAGAGGCGCCTGGTGTTCACAAGCGTTCTGATGATCGAGAAGGCCCTGACGTCCGCCGACGTCGAGTTCGTCACCACCTTGCACGGGGACGAGCCCGTCGCCTTCCACGTGCTGCTCCAGCCGCGCGGCGAGCAGGCGGACCGGCTGCTGCGGGCCATCGACGACATCGCGCTCGGCGAACTCGACGAAGCGGTGCGCGAGCGCGAGACGCCGGAGGGACAGGAGGCGCGCAGCGTGGGACAGCAGGCCCTGGACGTGTCCCTCCAGGCGCTGCGCTCCGCGGGGAGCCCGGCGGAGGGGCGGCTGATCGAGGACCACCCGCTGGACGCGCTGAAGTCGCTGGTCGCGGAGGTGGGCGCGGACGAGGTGATCGTGCTCACCGACCCGCACTACGTGGAGGAGTTCTTCCACCGCGACTGGGCCTCGCGGGCCCGGCACAAGGTGGGGGTGCCCGTGCTCAAGCTGTTCTCCCACAGCAAGGCCTAGGGGGTGTCTTGGGGGCCGCCCGGCGAGGCGACGGCGGCGGCCGGGAGTGCGGGTGCGCCGGGCCGCCCGCGCGGTTGCCCCACGCCGGTCCGGTGCGCCCCGTTGCGAGGTGCCCGGTGCCCCAGCGCATAGGCTAGGGCCGCTCTACTACGTACCGTCTCTGGGGAGAAACGCATGGCACCCGGCCTTCCTACCGCCATGGACCGACCGCACTTCATCGGCATCGGCGGCGCCGGGATGTCGGGCATCGCCAAGATCCTCGCGCAGCGCGGGGCGAAGGTGGCCGGCAGTGACGCCAAGGAGTCGGCGACCGCCGAGGCGCTGCGGGCGCTGGGCGCGACCGTGCACATCGGGCACGCCGCCGAACACCTCGCCGACGACGCGAGCTGTGTCGTCGTCTCGTCCGCGATCCGCGAGGACAACCCGGAGCTGGCCCGCGCCGCCGAGCTGGGCATCCCGGTCGTGCACCGCTCCGACGCGCTGGCCGCGCTGATGACGGGGCTGCGGCCGATCGCCGTGGCGGGGACGCACGGCAAGACCACGACCACCTCGATGCTGGCCGTCTCGCTGACCGAGCTGGGCCTGGCGCCGTCGTACGCCATCGGCGGCGACCTGGACGCGCCCGGCTCCAACGCGCTGCACGGCGGGGGTGACATCTTCGTCGCCGAGGCGGACGAATCGGACCGCAGCTTCCACAAGTACGCGCCCGAGGTCGCCATCGTCCTCAACGTCGAGCTGGACCACCACGCCAACTACGCCTCGATCGACGAGATCTACGAGTCCTTCGAGACCTTCGTCGGCCGCGCCACCGAGGGCGGCACCCTGGTCGTCTCCGCCGACCACGAGGGCGCCCGGGAGCTGACCCGGCGCGTCGCCGGCCGCCCGGTGCGGGTGGTCACCTACGGCGAGGCCGAGGACGCCGACGTCCGCGTGCTGTCGATCGTCCCGCAGGGGCTCACGAGCCGGGTCACCGCGGTGCTCGACGGGCAGGAGCTGACCTTCACCGTCTCGGTGCCCGGCCGGCACTACGCCCTCAACGCCGTCGCCGCGCTCGCCGCCGGTGCCGCCCTCGGCGTCCCGGCCGCGGAACTGGCACCCGCGCTCGCCGCCTACACCGGCGTCAAGCGGCGCCTGCAGCTCAAGGGGGAGGCGGCCGGCGTCCAGGTCATCGACTCCTACGCCCACCACCCCACCGAGATGACGGCCGACCTGGAGGCCATGCGCGCCGCCGCCGGCGACGCCCGCATCCTCGTCGTCTTCCAGCCGCACCTGTTCTCCCGCACCCAGGAGCTGGGCAAGGAGATGGGGCAGTCGCTGGCCCTCGCCGACGCCTCGGTGGTGCTCGACATCTACCCGGCCCGCGAGGACCCGATCCCCGGGGTGACCAGCGAGCTGATCATCGAGGCCGCGCGGGCGGCCGGCGCCGACGTCACCGCCGTGCACGACAAGGCGGAGATCCCCGCGGTGATCGCGGGAATGGCCGGGCCCGGTGATCTCGTTATCACCATGGGCGCGGGTGACGTGACCGACCTGGGCCCGCTGATCCTGGACCGCCTGTCGCAGTAAGCAGAGGGGCTGAGAGCTCATGTCGTACGACGTCGAGAAGCCGGACGAGCAGTGGCGCGCGGAGCTGAACCCGGCCGAGTACGCCGTGCTGCGCCGGGCCGCCACCGAGCCGGCCTTCACCGGTGAGTACACGGACACCAAGACCAAGGGCGTGTACTCCTGCCGGGCCTGCGGCGCCGATCTGTTCACCTCCGACACCAAGTTCGAGTCGCACTGCGGCTGGCCGTCCTTCTACGACCCGAAGGACACCGACGCCGTGGAGCTGGTCGAGGACCGGTCCCACGGGATGGTCCGCACCGAGGTGCGCTGTGCCCGCTGCGGCTCCCACCTCGGGCACGTCTTCGCCGGCGAGGGCTACCCGACCCCCACCGACCAGCGGTACTGCATCAACTCGATCTCGCTGCGGCTGGTGCCCGAGGAGGGCTGAGCCGCCCGCCGGGTCCGGAAGCCCCCGGGCCCGGCTTCCCCTGACGCCATGTCACCGAGGGGAACCGGCGCTCTCCCCGGCCCGGCTCTCCCCGTCAAAGTGCTGAAACAGTCGCCGTCTAGACTCTCCCCGCACCAGCCCAGGATCGGTCGGCCCGAAGGGTACGCGGCGTTTTGATACGGATAGATGGAGTCACGAAGCGGTATCCCGACGGCACGGTCGCGGTCGACCGGCTGTCCCTGGAGATACCGGACCGCGCGATCACCGTCCTCGTCGGGCCCTCCGGCTGCGGCAAGACGACGACCCTGCGGATGATCAACCGGATGGTGGAGCCCACCGAGGGCAGCATCCTCCTCGACGGCCGGGACATCCGGCAGCAGCCGGTCAACACCCTGCGCCGGTCCATGGGGTACGTCATCCAGAACGCCGGCCTCTTCCAGCACCGCACCATCCTCGACAACATCGCCACCGTGCCCCGTCTGCTCGGCTGGACCAAGCAGAAGGCCCGGGCCCGGGCCGCCGAGCTGATGGAACGGGTGGGGCTCGACACCGCGCTGGCCAAGCGGTACCCGTACCAGCTCTCCGGCGGCCAGCAGCAGCGCGTCGGCGTGGCCCGCGCCCTCGCCGCCGACCCGCCGGTGCTGCTCATGGACGAGCCGTTCTCCGCCGTCGACCCCGTCGTCCGCAAGGGACTCCAGGACGAACTCCTGCGCATCCAGGACGAACTCGGCAAGACCATAGTCTTCGTCACCCACGACATCGACGAGGCGATCAAGCTGGGCACCAAGGTCGCCGTGCTGCGCACCGGCGGCCGGCTCGCCCAGTTCGCCCCGCCCGCCGAACTGCTGAGCGCGCCCGCCGACTCCTTCGTGGAGGACTTCCTCGGCGCCGACCGCGGTATCCGCCGGCTGTCGTTCTTCCCTTCCAGGGAACTGGAGTTGCAGACCGAGCCCATCGTCGCGATCGACGCCGGCGCCGACCGGCTCGCCTCCCGGGCCACGGCCCCCTACCTCCTCGTCACCGACCTCGACGGCAGGCCGCTCGGCTGGAGCGAGCCGGACCGGCTCACCGCCGGCGCCGTCGAACCCGACCGGCTGCTGGACTTCGGCCGGCCCTTCGTGCCGGGCACCGACTCGCTGCGCACCGCCCTCGACGGCGCCGTGCTCTCCCCGACCGGCTGGGCGGTCGCCGTGGACGGCGAGGGACGCGCCGTCGGCGTCGTCTCCCAGCAGGTCATCGGCGAAGCCATCCGCGCCGCCCACGGCCGGGTGGCCGAGCAGGCCGACGTGGGGGCCGGTCGATGAACGGCTTCTTCGACCTCCCGAGCGACCTCCAGCACAGCTACCTCGGCCTCGTCGGGCTCCACCTGCGCGAGGCCCTGCTGCCGGTGCTGGCCGGACTGCTCGTCTCGCTGCCCATCGCCCAGCTGTGCGTGCGGTTCCGCTGGATCTACCCGCCCGTCCTCGGCATCACCACGGTCCTCTACGCCATCCCCTCGCTCGCCTTCTTCGTCGTCCTCATCGACTACTTCGGGCAGAGCGAGACCACGGTGATGATCCCGCTCGCCCTCTACAGCCTGGTGGTGCTGGTCCCCGCGATCGTGGACGGGGTCCGCTCGGTGCCACCGGAGACCCTGGCCGCCGCCCAGGCCATGGGCCTCGGACCCGTACGCCGTTATTTCCAGGTCCAGTTGCCCATCGCCGTACCCGCCATCGTGGCCGGGCTGAGGGTGGCGGCGGTGTCCAGCATCTCCCTGGTCAGCGTCGGCATGCTCATCGGCAACCAGGGTGCCCTCGGCAACATGCTGTGGAACGCCCAGACCTACCACCGGCCCGCGCTGGCCGTGAACTCGGTGCTGACCATCGCGGTGCTGGGCATCCTCGTCGACGCCGCGCTGGTCGTCGTACGCCTCCTGCTCACCCCCTGGATGCCGCGGAAGGGGGCCGCCCGGTGAACGTCCTGAACTTCGCGCACGCCTTCTTCAGCGACGGTGCCCACTGGCACGGCTACGACGGCATCCCCACCCGGTTCTCCGAGCACGTCCAGTACTCGCTGGAGGCCCTGCTGATCGCCGCCGCGATCGGGCTGCCCGTCGGCCTGCTCACCGGGCACTACGGCCGCGGTGGCAACGCCCTCGCGCTCGTCGCCACCGCCGGCCGGGCGCTGCCCAGCTTCGGTCTGCTGGTGCTGATGTTCATCTGGCTCGGCTTCGGCATGCTGCCGGTGATGATTCCGCTGGTCGTGCTCGCCGTACCGCCGATCCTGGTCACCACCTACGAGGCGGTCCGCTCCGTCGACCCCTCCCCGGTGGACGCGGCCCGGGGCATGGGGATGCCCGAGGCGCGCGTGCTGCTCCAGGTCGAGGTGCCGGTCGCGCTCCCGCTGATCCTGAGCGGACTGCGCACCGCGGCCATCCAGATCGTCTCCACCGCCACCATCGCCGCCTACATCAGCTTCGGCGGCCTGGGCCGGTACATCATCGACGGCCTCTACCAGCGCGACTACGAGAAGGTCATCGGCGGCGCCACCCTCGTCGCCGGTCTCGCCCTCGCCACCCTCGCCGTGTTCTGGGCGGTCAGCCGGCTCACGGTGTCGCCGGGGGTGCGCCGCAGCGGCTGACGGTCACCGCTCGGTGCGGGCCAGCGCCAGTTCGAGTACGACGAGCAGCGCGTCCCGCACCGAGCCCCGCTGCCGGGCGTCGAACACCACCACCGGCACCCCGGCGGAGACGTTCAGCGCCCAGCGGACCTCCTCCATGGAGTGCTCCACCCGGCCGTCGAAGGCGTTCACGGCGACGGCGAACGGGATGCCCTTGTGCTCGAAGTAGTCGACGGCCGCGTAGCAGTCGTCCAGCCGGCGGGTGTCGACGATGACCAGACCGCCGACCGCGCCCTCCACGATGTCGTCCCACATGAACCCGAACCGCTCCTGGCCGGGCGTGCCGAACAGGTACAGCTTCAGCGTCGGGTCGATGGTGAGGCAGCCGAAGTCCATCGCCACGGTCGTCGTGGTCTTGCGCGGGGTGTGCGTGAGGTCGTCGACGCCGGCCGCGACCTCGGTGATCGAGGCCTCCGTGGTCAGCGGCTCGATCTCCGAGATCGCGCCGACGGCCGTGGTCTTGCCCACGCCGAAACCACCCGCGATCACCATCTTGACCGGCAGCGGCGGCCGTACGGCCGCCGGCGCGGCCGGGCCCCGGGCCGGCAGCGGTTCAGTCGGTGTCACTCGGTACCCCTCGGGGAGTCGGGGACGGCCCGCAGGCCATCGATAACCCTGCGCAGGACGGAGGCATCGCGCGTGGCCTCGGCGTCCGGTACGTACACCGCCAGCCGGCCCTCCTCGCGCAGGTCCTCGGCCAGGACGCGGACCACGTTCAGGTGCAGCCGCAGCCGGGCCGCGAGTTCCGCGATCGACTGCGGCAGCCGGCAGGCGGCCACGATGTCGTGCTGCTCGAAGGAGAGCCGGCCGAGCGCGTCGAGCCCTTCGGCGGTCGCGACCACCTGGGTCTCCACGGGCAGCGCCCGGACGGAGGCGGCGTCCGCGACCCGGCCGGCGGTGACCAGGTACGGCCGTACGGCGGGGGCGGGGCCGACCGGGTCCGGGCCCGGCGGCGGGATGCCGTCCGCCATGGGAGGGTTCTCCTTCTCAGCGGGCCGACGCCGCGCCGACGGTGTTCTTCAGCTCCAGCACGAGCTGCGGGCTGAGCGCGGCACCGGCGCGGTTGGCGAACAGCGTCATCTCGTAGGCGATGTTGCCGAGCTTGGCCTCCTTGTCCGTGACGACGCCGAGCACGGCGCCGCTGCCGATCGCGGAGACGAGGACGTGTCCGCCCTCCAGATCGATGATGACCTTGTTCAGGCCGCCCAGTCCGTAGTTGCCGGAGGCGCCCGCGGCCAGGCTGGTGATGCCGGACACGATCGCCGCGAGCCGCTCCGAGTCGGCGTGCTCGCGCAGTTGCGACACCGCGATCAGCAGGCCGTCGGAGGACACGGCGATCGCGTCGACGACACCGGCGGTCTCGGTCGCGAAGCGGTTCAGCAGCCAGGTGAAGTCGGCCGCGGCGGCCCGCAGGTCGGCCGGCACGCTGCCGCCCGTCGGGCTGTCACCTGTGGACGTGCTCACTGCTCGGCTCCTTCCGGAAGGTGGTTCGGGTGGTGGGGCGGGTGCGGGTGCGGGTGGGGCTGCGGGTGCGCGGTGTCGGCGGTGCCGTCCGGGCGGGAGGAGCCGCCCGTGCCGGCGTCCCGTCGGGCGCGTTCCACGGCCTGCTCGAACTCCTCCAGCTCACTGCGGACGGCCTCCGCGTCCAGCGGCCGCACGGCCTGCGGCACGGTCGGCGCCGCACCGGCGGTCGCCTGCAGCGTGGCCCCGCGCACCCGGCGGCGCAGGGGGCGGCCGGAGGAGGGGGAGGCGGAGGAGGGCGGTGCGGTGGGCCCGGTCCGGCCCGGGACGGGCTCGCCGGGCCGGCTCTCCCCTGCGAGGTCCCCGGACTCGCTCGCGGTGCCCTCGGCCGGACGGGCCGTGGCCTGGGGGGTGCGGGGAGTCCGGCGGGGGAGCGGACCTGCGTGCTCCGCGCGCACGGGCTGGTCGGGCGTGGTGCCGTCGGCCGAGGCCTTCGCGTGCGCGATGTCCGGTGCCGGGCCGGTGCGTCCGGGTGCTGATGCCGGGCCGGTGGGTGCTGGTGCCGGACTGGCGGGTGCGGGTGCCCGTGTCGGCGCCGGTGCCGTGGTGGCCGGTGTGCCCGTCCCCGGGCTCGGCGACAGCAGCAGCGCGGCCGGCAGCGTCACCTCCGCCGTCACACCCCCGCCCGGTGTCCGGGTCAGCTCGACCCCGATCTCCCAGCGGCGCGCCAGCGCACCGACCACGAACAGGCCCAGAACCTTCGTCGGCACCAGGTCCAGACGTTCCCGGCGGATCAGCCGGGCGTTCTCCTCGGCGAGCCGCTCCGCGCTCATCCCGAGGCCGTGGTCGGTGACCACGACGTGCGCGCCCTCGGCGCCGATGCGGACGGTGACCTCGACGGGGCTGCCCTCGGGTGAGAACGACACCGCGTTCTCCAGCAGTTCGGCCGTCATCAGCGTGAGGTCGCCGATGACGTCCGGCTCGACCAGGGCGTCCGACGCGGCGTACAGCCGTACCCGCTGGTAGCCCTCGATCTGTCCGAGCGCCGCCCGGACCACGGTGGACAGCGCGGTCGGGCCCGCGTCCAGCACGGCCTCGCGGATACCGGCCAGCAGCATCAGGCTGTCGGCGTTGCGGCGCAGCCGTACCGCGATGTGGTCGATGGAGTACAGGCGTTCCAGCAGCGCCGGGTCGGTCTCCCCGCGCTCGACGGCGTCGATCAACGCCAGTTGCCGGGTGGTCAGGTTGCTCACCCGGCGGCCGACGTTGCCGAACATCTCGGCGGTGTTGCGGCGGCTGAGCACCTGGCGTTCCAGCAGCGCGGCGGCGGTCGTCTGCACCCGGTTGAAGGCCGCCGCCAGGTCGCCGATCTCGTCGCGGGCCGTGACCGGTACATCCCGCAGCCGGGGCGGCCCGTCGTCCTCGGCGTCGTCGTCGGCCACCCGGGCCAGCTCGCGCCCGGCCACCTCGGCGACCTCCCGCGCCGCCCCGGTGAGCGCCTGCACGGGCCGGACCACCGAGCGGCGCACCAGCACCGCGAAGGCGAGCCACAGCGCGAACGCGACCAGCGCGCCGCTCAGCAGCAGGCCGGCCCGCCACCGGGCGGAGTCGGCGGCCGTGTCGGCCCGGTCCGCGATCTGGCCGATCAGCGCGGTGGTGATCCTCAGCCGGGCGGTCGCCTGTTCGGGGTAGGCGGGATAGTCGCCCAGCGCGTCCCGCACCGCCCGCCGCAGCGCCGCTTGATCGTCGGTCTGCAACCGGCCGACTCCGACCTGGAGTTCGGCGTACGCCTCGGCGATCTCCCGTTGCGCTCGGGTGTGTTCGACCTCGGCGAGCCGCGCGGCCTGCGCCTCGGTGGCGAACCGGCCGAAACGCTCGGCCTGGTGGGTGTAGAGGTCGTAGGCGCCGACCGCGTTGGTGAACTCGATCAGCGCGTTGGTGTCCCCGGTGGTGGCGGCGAACACGTTGGTCTCGAAGGCGCCGTGGGCCGCGTCGGCGCGCAGCAGGGAGTCCAGCAGGCTGCCGGTGAACGTCTCGGCGAGGTCGGCGTTGCGGTCCAGTAGGAGGCCGTCGATGAGGCTCTCGGCGGCACCCGCGTAGGCCGGGTCGATGTTGTCGGCCGGCAGGTACGACTGCTCCACCGAGGCGCGCAGGCTGCTCAGGCCCGCAAGACCGCGCAGGGCCTGCGCCTCGCTGCGCGGCAGCCGGTCACCGAAGGATGCGCGCACCTCGGCCACCTGGGTGTCCACCGCGTGCTGGGCCGCGCGGTAGGCGGTCGTCGAGGCGCGCGCGTCCCCGGACTCGTAGCGCGTCGAGAGCAGGATGGCCTGCTGGTGCTCGGCCTCCACCCGGTCCACCAGCCGCGCCACCTGCGCGCTGTCCCGGACCAGCCGGGCCGCGGCGGCGGCGCTGGACGACTGCTGCACCAGGTCGGTGATGAGGTAGGCGAGCAGGCCGGCGATGACCGCGAGGGGGACGCCGACGAGCAGGTTGAGTTTGCGCCGGAAGGGCCAGCGGTCGGCGAATGCCCGTGCCCCGCCCCGGACGGGGGCGTGCCGGGCGGGCGCGTCCACCTCGTTAGTGGACACCGGGCCTCCTTCGTGGGTGTCCTGCTCCGGGTGACGTCGCTCCCGGACCTCCCTGGCGCCGCGGGCCCCGTCGCCCTCGGAACGCCTGTGTTCACGACACCGAAGCGGGCCCCGTACACCGCTGTGGTCGATACCAACTGGGCCGAGACTACAGCCCGCTTGGGGGAACGATCAGCTCAGCTTTCATCAAGAATCCGTTACAAAGGCACCGCTCTCCGTGCACAAGCAGTCGCAGATCGAGGCCAATCGGTGATCTGCGGGGCTTGACTCACCGAGAACCGGCTGGATTGGATCGGTGGGTGACTTACACGACCCACATCCGCAGGTCCATCCGGAGGAACCGAGGCGCGGCGGCCGTCGCCCTCGCGGCGGCGACGGCTCTGCTGGCGGGCTGTTCCTCCAAGGACGACAACGCCGACAACCCCCTCACGGAGAACAAGGCGAGCGGCGACAGCGTGGTCGTCGGATCCAACAACTTCCCCGAGAGCACCCTGCTCGCCGACATCTACGGCGAGGCCCTCAAGGCCAAGGGGATCAAGGTCACGTACAAGCCGAACATCGGCAGCCGCGAGACCACCTACGGGCTGATCAAGAACGGTTCCATCTCGGTCCTGCCCGAATACAACGGCGCGCTGCTGGCCTACCTCGACCCGAAGGCCACCCCGAAGACCCTCGGTCAGACCACGGACGCCATCAACGCCAAACTGGACTCCAAGCTCACGGTGCTGAAGCCGGCGGCGGCGGAGACCAAGGACTCGGTCACCGTCAACGCGGCCACCGCGAAGAAGTACCACCTGACCGGGAACTCCACCATCGCCGACCTGAAGGACGTCGCCGGGGACCTCGTCTTCGGCGCCTCGCCGGAGTTCCAGACCCGGCAGCAGGGGCTGGTGGGGCTGAAGTCCGTCTACGGCCTGGAGTTCAAGTCCTTCAAGGCGCTGGACGCGGGCGGCCCGCTCACGCTGGCGGCGCTGAAGAAGGACGCCGTGCAGGCCGCGGACATCTTCACCACCGACGCGAACATCACCAAGGAGAAGTTCGTCGTCCTCCAGGACCCGAAGAACCTCTTCGGCTTCGAGAACGTCCAGCCGCTCGCCTACAAGAGCGCGCTGCCCCAGAAGGGCGTCGACGCGCTCGACGCCGTCTCCGCCAAGCTCGACACCGCGACCCTGATGAAGCTGGACACCCAGGTGCAGGCGGGGAACAAGGACCCGCTGGACGTCGCGCAGGCCTGGCTGAAGTCCGTCGGGCTCGCCTGACACCGACCCACCGACCCACCCACCGACCGGCCGCCCGGCTCGCCCGCACGACCCGTCCGAACGACACGCCGGAACGACCGGAACGACCGTGGACACGCAGACGCGGGTGCCCCCCGACCCCGGGGGCGCCCGCGTCGTGCTCGACGGGCATGCCCTCATCCTGCCCGCCCTGGTCCGGCTCGCCGACGCCGTGGCCGTACCCGCCGTCGGCCCCGGCGCCCTGGAGCGGGTCCGCCGCGCCCGCGTGGCGGCCGACCGGCTCGCCGCGACGGGCCGCTGGTACGGCCGCGGCACCAACTGTCCCACCGAGAACCCCGTGCCGGCCCCCGACGGCCACCTCTGCCACCACGGCGGCTTCTTCGCCGCCCCCCTCGCCCTGGCGCTGGACGGTCTGAACCTGGCCCTGCTGTAGAACGCGCAGCTCTCCGCCGCCCGCCTGTCCGCGCTCAGCCGTCCCGATCTCACCGGCCTGCCGGCCTTCCTCGCCGGCGGCCCGCCCGGCAGCTCCGGCACGATGATCCTGGAGTACACCGCCAACTCGGCGCTGGGCGAGCTCCGTTCGACCGCGGTCGCACCGGCCTCCGCCGGGCACGCCGTCCTCTCCCACGGGCTGGGGGAGGCCGCCGGCTTCGCCGGCCAGGCGGCTCGCCAGGCGGAACGGGCCGGCGCCGCCCACGCCACCGCGCTCGCCTGCGAACTCCTTGCCGCCGTCCGTGCGTCGCGCCTCCACCCCGCACCCCCGGCCGTCCCGGCCTTCTCCCTCGCCGCCTCCGTACTCCCGGCCGGCCTGGAGGACCGCCCGCTGAGCGGAGACATCGCGACGGCGACCGAACTGCTGCCCCTTCTGGCCGCGTTGTGAGCGGGATCCGCGCCTGCGCTCCCGCTCGTGCCGGTTTCCCGCGCGAAGGGCGCCGACGGTGGAGGAAAACCGCGCACCCGCCGCTCCTGACGGTCTCCGCCCACCTCTCACTCCCACGCTGACCGCAGACCGGTCCCGACCCGGTCCCGTAGCGCGAGAGGAATCCCCATGACCCTGGACCGCACCATGGTCGTCACCCCGTACCCGCACCGCTGGCCCGCCCTGGTCGCCCTGCTGCTGGGCGAGGCCATGAACCTGCTGGACGCCACCGTCGTCCAGGTGGCCGCCCCCGCCATCCACGCCGATCTCGGCGGACCCGTCTCGCTGGTGCAGTGGTTCGGCGCCGCCTACACCCTGCCGTTCGCGGTGCTGCTGCTCACCGGTGGCCGGCTCGGCGACATCGCCGGCCGGCGCCGGATGTTCGTCCTCGGCGTCACCGCGTTCGCGGTCGCGTCCACGGCCTGCGCCCTGGCGCCTTCGGCAGGCCTGCTGATCGGCTTCCGCGCGGTTCAGGGCGCGGCGGCCGCGTTGATCGTTCCGCAGACCATCGGGCTGATCAAGGCGATGTTCGACGGGGAGGAGACGGCGAAGGCGCTGGGCAGCATCGGCCCGGTGATGGGGCTCGCCGCCGTCTGCGGGCCCGTCGTCGGCGGTGTGCTCACCCACGCCGACCTGTTCGGTTCCTCGTGGCGGGCCGCGTTCCTGGTGAACGTGCCGGTGGCCGCCGTCGTGCTGGCGCTCGCCCCGAAGCTGCGGGAGGACCGCGCCCCGCACCGCCCCGCGCTGGACTGGCCGGGCACCGCCCTGGCCGCGCTCGGCACCGGGCTCGTCGTCCAGCCGCTGATCGGCACCGACCTCGGCCACCCCACCCCTCGCGACGGGGTGTTGCCGCTGGCGGGACTGCTCGTCCTCGCCGGCTTCGCCGTCCAGCAGCGGCGGTCGGCCCGCCCGCTGCTGGAGCCCAGCCTGTTCGCACGGCGCGGCTTCCCGGCCGCACTCGTCACCTCCACCGCCTTCTTCGCGGTGACCAACGGTCTGTCGATGGTCGTGGTCCTCCAGCTGCAACTCGGCGCCCACACCGGCGTGCTGACGGCCGGCCTGAGCCTGCTGCCCTGGTCCGCCGGGCTCGCCGCCGCCTCCTGGCTGGCGGGCTCCCGGCTGGTACGACGGTACGGGCGCCGTCTGATGCCGTACGGGCTCGCCGTGCTGCTGGCCGGTCTGCTCGCCGCCGTCGGCGCCTATGCGACGGCCACGCCCGGCCGCTACCCGACGGCCCTGCTGCCCGCCCTCGCCCTCGTCGGAGTCGGCACCGGCCTGTTCACCCCCGCCTTCTTCACCCTCGCCCTGCGACCGCTGCGCCCGCAGGAGATCGGCTCCGCGGCCGGGCTGCTCAACGCGGTCCAGCAACTCGGCGCCACGCTGGGCGTCGCCCTCCTCGGCAGCGTCTACCTCACCGGCACGGACCTGGACGCGGCGCGCACCGCCTGCTGGACGGCCACGGCCCTGGTGGGCGTGGCCTGGGCGGCGAGTGGACGGGTGGGCGCGGCCGCCTCTTGACCGGGGCGTGCTCGGCCCGTGCCCGGCCGGCTCGTCGAGGGACCCGGTGGGAGGGGCCCCGTGGGCGAGGCCCGGAACGGCCGCGCCGGGCGGACCGGGCCCCGTGGCACTGGACCCGGCTGCCCGGCTGTCCGGCCGGCCGGGTGCGGTCAGAGGTCGAACTCGTGCGGGGGCAGGTCCAGCGTGTAGCACGCCTCGCGCACCACGGCCCGCTCGTCCTTGTCGAAATCGCCGTCAGCGCCGCCGATGACGATGCCGATCTGGACGACGGCCCGTGCCTCGGCGGGCTTCTTCTTCGCCTTGGCGACCTCCTGCAGGACGCTCACCTTGCCGAAGGCGAAGTCCGCCGTCAGCTTGTCCAGGTTCTCCTCGAAGCGGCGGCGCAGGTCGTCCGCCGGGAAGTTCTGCAGCACCTCGTTCGTGGAGATGAGCTGGGCCACCCGCTGCCGCTCCGCGGGGTCCACCGTGCCGTCGGCGGCGGCCACGAGCGCGCACATGGCCATGCTGGCATCGCGGAACGCGCCGCTCTTGAGGTCGTTCTTCTTCGCCACCAACTGGGTCTGCATCTGCGACGCGGACTCCTTGATGCGGTCCCACAGGGCCATGCGTGCTCCTTCTCATCGGCCGCCCGATACTCCGGCAGCACCGGCGGCGACTTCTCCGGCGACGTAGAACATTATTTCTACAGCGCTGTAGAAACGAACGGGGCGGCCGGGAAGTTCCCGAGATCTAGACTGAGTCTCCGCACACGGCGGACACAGCCGGAGCACAGCGACGACACAACGGGAGGAAGGCGACAGTGGCGACAGCGCCCGGCACCGGCCACCAGGACCCCTCCGCCGACGTGTTCGCCGAGGCGGCCGCCGCCTTCGGGCTGCTCGCCGCGCCCGCCCGGCTGCACATCGTGTGGGCGCTGACCCAGGGCGAGAGCGACGTGACCCGGCTCGCCCAGCGCGTCGGCGGCGCGCTGCCCGCCGTCAGCCAGCACCTGGCCAAGCTCAAACTCGCCGGGCTCGTCCGCTCCCGCCGCGAGGGCCGCCGCCAGGTGTACTTCGTCGACACCGCCGACCAGGCCGCCGTGGTCGAGGCCGTCCGCCTCCTCGTCGGCCGGCGCACCGAGCACGGGACGCCCGCCGTCGTCCCGGCCCGCCGGCTGCGTGGCCTGTGAACCTCTGACCGGCACCGCGCTCCAGGAGGCGCGGCGCCTGGGAGACCGGCCCCCGCGCACTCACCGGCGCCGAGGCCGCCGCGCGGCTCGTCGCGGTCACGAGAACACCCCGCCGACCCGCGCACCCCTTCCTGGCCCGTCCGCCGGGCGCGCGGCCGTCGGCCGCGTGCCGCGCGCGGCACGCGAGCGCCGCGCCGACCGGGCCCCGGCGGCCCTGCCTGCACGCGTCACCGGCACGGCCACCGTGCTGCGTCGCGCCGACGACCTGGTCCCCGCCGACGTGCGACCGCCGGGTGTGTTCCGGCACGCCCCCGTCGGGGACTTCCGCTACGAACGCCCCGGCAGCACGGAGGATCCGGGCGTACCCTCCGCGTCCTCCCCGGCCCGGCCGTGCGCCGAGGAGCGCGCCTGCTTGCGCCGTGCGCGGCGCCCGACGCGCGGTTCCTGGTCGGGGAGCCAGCCGAAGGCGAGGCAGCTGCCGGTGGCGCCGAGGAGGAGGCCGATGAAGAAGCCGCCCAGATTGGAGGTGAGCCAGGTCCCCAGGGAGATCAGGACGCCCGTGATGGAGTAGAAGAGCCGCTGGGAAGGGTTGAAGAGGATCAGCAAGCCCAGCAGCACCATGAGTACCGGCAGCAGATAGCCGGCCAGGCCCTGCATGCCGATGTGCAGCACGACCTTCAGCGAGGCCTTCTCGGTGAGCAGGATCTCGCCGCCGCCGAGGGCGAGCAGCAGCCCGCCCCAGAACGGCCGGCGGGCCCGCCATCCGCGGAAGGCGGGCCTCGCTCCCCGGCGCGGGCGGTCCGCCACGGTGCTCAGCAGCCCGAGCCGCTGAAGCGCAGCTTCAGACCCGGCAGCTTGAACACGCCTGCCGTCGTCGCGTAGTTGGTCTGTCGCAGGTGGGCGATGCGCACGGTGTCGGCCTGCTGGCTGAAGACGCCGATCGGGCCCTTCACGCCCGCCTTGGTCAGCGTGCTGGCGTCGTTGCCGATCTCGATGTTGTTGAACGCCGCGTCACCCGTCAGCTCGGTGGAGTCGGTGGTCAGGTCGGTCGCGCTGACCTTCTCCGCGCCGCTGCCCGCCGTGATCAGCAGGTTGGTGCCGCCGAGGTCGACGCTCTGGCACAGCTTGGTGAGCGTGGCGTGCTTGATCGCGGAGGTGACGATGAGCACCTGGCCGCCGGAGTCCCCGGCGTTCGGGCTGCCCTCCGCCATGTTGTCGAGTCCGCCGAACTGCTCGAACCCGGTGCCGTTCAGCTCGGTCGCGGTGACCGTGAACGGCATGCCGGAGATGGCGAACTGCACGCCCAGTGCGCCCTGCGCGGTGAGGACCGCGAGGCCGGCGGCGACCAGCGTGGCGGGTACCGCCATCACCGCGGCCCGGCGTGCCCGGACGCGTCCCCGTCTCTCGCCGCCGGCGTGGATGCCGGCGGCGTTCGGGGCGTCGGAGGAGGTGTCGCTCCCCGGGTTCTCGGGGGTGTTGCCGGCGGACGGGAGGTCCGGGGACGAGGCCATGTCTGCTCCCATGGGCATGGATCAATGCGGGTTGGGCTTCAGTGGCGCGGTGTCCTGGCGCGGACAGCGGATGCCGCGCACGCCTCCTCGCAACTCCCGGCGGGCGCAAGGGCTTTCTCGTTACGCGGCAGTAGCCTCCGAGGAAGTTACCGCCGGTTACATTGAAGGGTCAAGGGAGTTGTGAAAAGAGGGTGTCGGATGTGCGGGTGCCCGTACTCGCCTGCTACAACTCGCTACTGCCACCTTGACTCTGACGGTTGATCAGGTCTACAACTTCCCCTGTTTCCCCGGATCCGTGGCGCCGGATCCGGCAGGCGGCCCCCGTCGCGCCGTCGGCGCGACGCCGGCCGCACCCCGCGGCACCGACCGCGTTCCCGGCCTCGTCACGGCAAGCGCTCCACCTCGCACAGCGGCACCGGCACGGTCGTTCACCTCTTCGTCCCGTGCCCGGCCGCCCCCTTGCCCGGCCCGGCCGGAGGTCTTCCCCCGAGGCCCCCGGCCGGTGCCCGGTGTGCCGCCGGCGCGGGACCGCCGCGTACGGAGAAGGCGCTACGGACCCGCGCCGGCGGCACCGCCCGCACCACCCGCCACCCCCCACCTCACCTCAGCCGTCCCCCCACACAGGAAAGAGGCACCCGCATGCGCACGCGCTCCCTCCTCGCCCTCGCCGGCGCCGCCACGGCGCTCACCCTCACCTGGGCCACCCCGGCCTCCGCGGCGAGCGCCGTCCTGACCACCGGCAGCGCCGGCGGTACCGCGGCCGCCGTCGGCGACACCCTCACCGCACCGCTCGCCTCCGGCACCACCGCCACCTTCTACTCCAGTGCGACCGGCACCAGCGGTGTGAAGTGCACGGGGTCCCAGTTCACCGCCCAGGTCACCGGCAACCCGACCGCGCCCGGCACGGCCACCGAGTCCGTCACCGCGCACACCTTCGCCAGCAACACCTGTTCCAGCAACGTCACCGGTGTCCTCGGTGTCAACGGCATCACCATCAACAACCTGCCGTACTCGGCGACGATCACGTCGGCCGGGACCCTCACCGTCTCGCCGCCGAGCGGTTCCGTCATCCAGGCCACGGTCCAGCTGCGCACCCTGCTGGGCACCGTCACCTGCGTCTACCAGGCGCCCGGCCTGATCGGCAAGGCGGACAACGCCGACAGCAGCATCACCTTCACCAACCAGCAGTTCACCAAGAGCTCCGGCTCGTCGCTGTGCTTCGCCAACGGCTACTTCACGGCCAAGTACGCGCCCGTCACCGATGCCGGTGCGCGGGTGTACGTCAACTGACCGAACCGAGCGTCCGGTTCAGCGGTGTCGTGGACGCTGTAGCCGGAGGAACAGGGCGGCGCCACCGGTGAGTAGCAGCACCGCGGTGGCGCCGCCCGCCAGCATCGGCGCCGAGGGCCCCGAACCGCCCCGCGTGGCCTGCGCGACGGGCGTCCCGTCGGCGGTGGTGCTCCCGGCCCGCCCCGTGCCGCCGCGCGCGGCGGGAGCCGCGCCGCCCGTCGCGCGACCCCGGGCCGGCGGGACCTGCGCGGCCGGCGAATCCTGCGCGGGCGCCGGGGTCCGGGCCGGTGCCGAAGTCGCCTTCCCCGCCGCCCCCTTGGTTCCGGTGGCCTTCCCGCGCTCCGGGAACACCACGTCGGAGCATGAGTAATAGGTGTCCGGCGTACTGGTGTTCTGCCAGATCGTGTAGAGCACGTGGTGCCCCGTCCGGTCGGCCGGCAGTGTGGCGTTCATCCGGTACGCCCCGCCGCGCAGTGGCGGGTCCGTCACCTCGGCGAAGGGCCGCTCCGGCAGGTCCGACCAGGTCAGCGGCTTCGAGGGGTCGTAACCCTGCTTGGTCAGGTACAGCCTGAACG
>NZ_BNBF01000014.1:63269-72511 GCF_014654935.1 Streptomyces capoamus | reverse complement strand
TTCCCGTGTGGGCGATCGTCGACGCGTAGGTCAGGGTCAGCCGGCCGCCGGGACTCAGCCGTGTCGCCGGCCAGTCCCGCCGTGCCAGGTCCAGGCCGCGGTACGCCGGCAGGTTCCCGCTGCACAGTCTGCCGTCCGGGATCACCTGCCGGTCGCGGCCTCCGACCCCCGCCACCCGCAGGTTGTCCCAGGCGTTGAACGCGGCGCCGTTCGCCGTGATCGCGGCCCGGCAGGCCGCCGTGCGGGCGGCACCGCCCTCGGGCGAGCAGGCGTAGACCCGGCTGACCGGGTCCGTCGGGGCCCCGTGCGCCCGGGCGGGCCCCGCCGCCCAGGGCAGCAGGAGCAGCGGTGCCGCCGCAGCGGCCACCCTGACGCTCAGGCGGGCGGTCATCCGAGTCATCCGGGACGTCTCCTCGGCGCGGCGGGAACGGGGTCTGCGGCGTCCAGTACGACGCCGGTGCGCCGCGCGTTCAGCCCGAGCGGCCGGCCCGTGCGCGGGGGGCGTGAAAGCACCGACCGGTTCGGCTGTTCCGCGCCTGCTTCCGGATCCCGTTGAGCCGCCGCTGTCCGCCTCGTATCGTGGCGATCATGGGGCGGCGGCCGTCACTCCTGGGCCTGCCGGGGCGCCCGCCCGTGGCGAAGGGGGAATCGGATGCGGGGCTCGTCCGTGCCGCGTGCCGCCGCTGCGGTCGCTGACACGTGTCGTGCCTCGCGTGACACCGCGGACTCCCGTTGCCTTTAGGTGAGTTATCGTATCCAAGGGGTTAAAAACAAACCGCATGTCCTGTTCGTTAGAGATGCGAGGAAGGGTCCAGGATGGCGAGGCAGTTACGCGCTGAACAGACCCGGTCGACGATCATCACGGCCGCCGCCGATCTGTTCGACCGGCACGGCTACGAATCCACCAGCCTGAGCGACATCGTCGCACACGCGAAGGTCACCAAGGGGGCCCTGTACTTCCACTTCGCCGCGAAGGAGGACCTGGCCCACGCCATCCTGGAACTCCAGGCCAGGGCCGCGCAACAGCTCGTCGCCGACGTCGAGAACCGCGGCTGCTCCTCGCTGGAGGCCCTGATGCGCACCACGTTCGGGATCGCCCGGCTCGCCGTGGAGGACCCCGTGCCACGCGCCGGGCTGCGCCTCGCCACCGCCGACATCGCCGTGCGCCCGCCCCTGCGGCACCCGTTCACCGAGTGGCTGGAGTTCGCCACCCGGAAGGTCACCGGGGCCGTCAGGGAGTCCGACGTGCACGGCGATCTGGACGTCGGCGTGGTCGCCCACTCCCTCGTCTGCTTCTTCATCGGCACCCGGGTCGCCGGCCGCTCGCTGGAACCGACCGTACGGCTGCCGCGCAGAGTCGCCGAGATGTGGCACCTGATGATCCGCGGACTCGTCCCCGTGCACCGCCGCCCCCGTTACGTCACCCTCGCCACGCAGCTGGAGCGGGAGATCCGCACGGTCTGACACCCGCGATAGCGTGACTGACATGCCCGACACCCCCTTCGCACCCGTGATCCTCGGCAACGAACCCGGCTCCTTCCCGCACAGCGTGCTGGCGGAGCGGCACCCGGCGATCATCCGGCAGGTACGGGAGGCCTTCCCGTACGGCCCCGGGCAGCACACGGCGCTGGACGGGCTGCTCGGCAGCTGCACCCGGGGAGTGGTCGAACCGCTCCCCGCCGACGCACCGGACCGGGACCGCTGGCACGGCTGGGGCCTGGCCGAGTGCGCCGGCCGGTCCTGGTACGACGTGCCGTGGCTGTGGTCCGAGAGCTACTTCTACCGTCGGCTGCTGGACGCCGTCGGCTGGTTCGGCCCGGGCCCCTGGCAGGGCATCGACCCCTTCCGCCCGTTCAAGCGCGCCGAACTCGACGCCCCGGAGACCGACGAGGAACTCGCCGCCCTGGACGGCCTGCGCGACCTGCCGGAGGAGGAACGGGCCCGCGCACTGCTGCACGGCTCGCTGTGGGGCAACCGCGCCGACCTCGGCTTCCGGCTCTCCGCCGCGGGCGCCGAGGAGCGGGACCCGGCCCCCGCGCTGGTCGCCGACGACAGCGACACCCTCTGGTCGCTGCTGCCGCCCGGCGGGACGGGCACGCTGGTGCTGGTCGCGGACAACGCGGGCCGCGAACTCGTCCCCGACCTGCTGCTCATCGCCCACCTCCTCACCGAGGGCCGGGCCGCACGGGCCGTCCTGCACGTCAAGCCGTACCCGTACTACGTCTCCGACGCCACCACCGCCGACGTGGTCGACGCCCTGCACCGGCTGCGCGCGGCCTCCGGCGCGGCGGCCGAGTACGGCCGGGTGCTCTGGGCGGCCCTGGCCGACGGCCGGCTCACCGTCCGTGCCCATCCCTTCTCCTGTGCCCCGCTTCCCTACGCCTCCATGCCCGACGACCTGCGCGCCGAGTTCGCGACGGCCACCCTGACCGTCGTCAAGGGCGACCTCAACTACCGCCGGCTGGTGGGCGACCGGCTCTGGCCGCCCACCACACCCTTCCGGGAGACCACCGCCTGCTTCCCCGGCCCGGTCGCGGCGCTGCGCACCCTCAAGTCCGACGTGATCACCGGGCTCACGCCCGCGACCGAGGCCGCACTGGTGGCGGCCGAGGGGCAGGGCTGGCGTACCGGTGGCACGCACGCGCTGATCCAGGTGGACCCCTCACGCCACCAGCAGTGACAGTGACGTGACGCCGTTGATGAAGTTCGACACCAGCCGCCTGGGCGGGGCGGCGAGCCTCGGCGGTCCGGGCAGGACGCGCAGCAGCTCCTCGTGGAGCAGCCGCAGTTGCAGCCGGGCGAAGTGGGCGCCGAGGCAGACGTGCGGACCGTCCCCGAAGGAGACGTGCGGATTCGGGGAGCGGGCCAGGTCGAGCCGGCCGGGGGCGGCGAAGACCCGCTCGTCACGGTTGGCGGAGGCGTGGAACACCACGACCTTGTCCCCGGCCCGGATCACGCGGCCCGCCAGCCGGGTGTCCCGCACGGCCGTGCGGCGGAAGGTGAGCACGGGCGGGTGCCAGCGCAGCAGTTCGTCGACGGCGGACGGGACGCCGGCCGCTCCCGTCCGCAGCGGCTCGTACGCCTCCGGGTGCTCGGCCAGGGCCAGCAGGCCGCCCGGGGCCGCCGCGCGGACGGTGTCGTTGCCCGCCACGGTGAGCAGGAAGAAGAACATCTCCACGTCGCCGTCGGCGAGTTCGGCGTCGTGGGCGAGGGTGGTCAGGATGTCGTCGGCGGGACACCGCCTCTTGTGCACGGCCAGGTGCCGCACGTACGCGAACATGTCCCGCAACATCGCCGGCGACCGCGGATCGACCGGCCTGCCCGCCTCGTCCCGCACCGCTGGACCGGCCTCGTCCGGATCCTGGTAGCCGATGACCCGCTGTGTCCACCGGAGCAGCAGCCCCCGGTCGCCCGCCGGGACGCCCAGCAGGTCCGCCAGGTTCAGCAGGGCGTACTCGTCGGTGACGGCGGCCACCACGTCCACCGTGCCGTCACCCTCCCGCGCCGTCTCCAGGGCGCCCGCCACCAGGGTGCGCGCCCGCTCGCGGGCGTCCGCCGCGAACCGTGCCACGCGCCCCGGCGTGAAGGCGCGGCTCACCAGCCGGCGCAGCCGTCCGTGCGCCGGCGGGTCCTGGTTGAGCATCATCCGCCGGATGAACGGCAGGTCCTCCGGGTCGGGGTCCCGGATCTGCGTCGCGCCGGCGTACGAGGAGTACGTCCCCGCGTCCCGCAGCACCCGCACCACGTCCGCGTGCCGGGTCACCGCCCAGAATCCCGGCCCGGCGGGCCAGCCCAGCACCTCCGGTTCCTCCTGCCAGGCCACCGGATGGTGGTCCCGCAGCACGCGGTAGTCGTCGTGGGGGACACCGGCGGCGTACCGGCGGGGGTCGAAGACGTCCGGGACCGGCGGCACCGCGCGCACGCTCACGCGGGCCGCCGGTCCGGCGTGTCCGCACGCAGGAAGTCCTCGACCGCGCGGATCAGGTCCAGCGGGGTCTCGTCCATGGCGTAGTGGCCGGCACCGGGCAGCACGGCGAGCCGCGCGCGCGGGTACCAGCTCATCCAGGTCTGCCGCAGCACCTCCGGCGACAGCGCCGGATCGAGCGCGCCGGCCACGGCGAGGGCCGGCACCTCGCTGCCCACGACGTCGGCTTGGAAGTCCTCGCCCGCCCACGAGTCGAGCCAGGCCCGGAACGCCTTGGCGTCGCTGCGCTCCAGCGAGCGGGCGACCATCCGGTCTAGCCAGGCGGCGGGCCGCCGGCCCCCGGTGGTGACGTCGATGATCGTGCGCCGGTTCTCCGCCCGGTGCGCCGCGTCCGCGAACAGCGCCGCCTGCTCCCCGGCCAGCGGCAGGCCCGAGGCGGGCACCGGCGAGACACCGGCGATCCGGCGCACCCGGTGCGGGGCCACGGAGAGCAGCCGCTGCGCCACGGCACCGCCCATCGAGTGACCGATCACCGAGAACCGCTCCCAGCCGAGCCGGTCCGCCAGCTCCACCAGGTCCACGGCCGCCTCGGCCGTCGTGTACGCGCCCGTGGCGTCCCGGGCCTCGCCGTAGCCGCGGAGGTCGACCAGCGCGTAGCTGAACGACGTGCGGTCCAGATCCGGAAGGACGGCCGCGTAGGCGGACCGGTCGGCGAACCAGCCGTGCACGGCGAACACCTTGTGGGGGCCGTCGCCGTGCACCTCATGGGGCAGCACGAAGGAGGTCATGCGCCTACCGTGGCCCCCGCGCGCGGGCACGGCAAGGGAACCAACGCCACAACCCCCCGCCGGAGTTGCACGTTCCGCGGACGGTTCACGCGATGGTGTGATCATGTGCCCCCGGGCGGATGGAGGTCCGGCGCCCCGGGTAGTGCCCGGCCATGACGCAGCCGTTCGAACTCCCGCACTTCTACATGCCGTATCCCGCGCGGCTCAACCCGCACCTGGAGGAGGCCCGCGCCCATTCGACCGCGTGGGCCCGGGAGATGGGCATGCTGGAGGGCTCCGGAATCTGGGACCAGGCCGACCTGGAGGCGCACGACTACGGTCTGCTGTGCGCCTACACCCACCCCGACTGCGCCGGACCCGCGCTCTCGCTGATCACCGACTGGTACGTGTGGGTGTTCTTCTTCGACGACCACTTCCTCGACATGTACAAGCGCACGCAGGACCGCGCCGCCGGCAAGGCGCACCTGGACCGGCTGCCGCTGTTCATGCCGCTCGACCCCGCCACCCCCATGCCGGAACCGGAGAATCCGGTGGAGGCCGGGCTGAAGGACCTGTGGGCGCGGACGGTGCCCTCGATGTCCGTGGACTGGCGCCGCCGCTTCTCCGTCGCCACCGAGCACCTGCTCAACGAGTCGATGTGGGAGCTGTCCAACATCAACGAGGGGCGGGTCGCCAACCCGGTCGAGTACATCGAGATGCGCCGCAAGGTCGGCGGCGCCCCCTGGTCGGCCGGGCTCGTGGAGTACGCGACGGCCGAGGTGCCCGCCGCGGTCGCCGGCACCCGGCCGCTGCGCGTGCTCATGGAGACGTTCTCCGACGCCGTCCACCTGCGCAACGACCTGTTCTCCTACCAGCGCGAGGTCGAGGACGAGGGGGAGAACAGCAATGGCGTACTCGTCCTGGAGAAGTTCTTCGGCTGCACCACACAGCAGGCCGCCGACACCGTCAACGACGTCCTCACCTCCCGGCTGCACCAGTTCGAGCACACGGCGCTGACCGAGGTCCCGGCCGTCGCGCTGGAGAAGGGCCTCACACCGGTCGAGGCCGCCGCGATCGCCGCCTACACCAAGGGGCTCCAGGACTGGCAGGCCGGCGGCCACGAATGGCACCTGCGCTCCAGCCGCTACATGAACAAGGGGGCGCGGTCCAACTCGCCCTGGCAGCTCGTGAACGGTCCCGGCACCTCCGCGGCCGACGTCGGCGCGCTCCTCGCCTCGGCCGCCCGGGAACGCCTGCGCGCCCACTCCCACGTGCCGTACCAGAAGGTCGGCCCGTCCCGCATCCCCGACCTGTACATGCCCTACCGGCTCCGGCTCAGCCCCCACCTCGACCGCGCCCGCGGCCACCTCGCCGACTGGTGCCACCGCACGGGCATCCTCCGGGAAGGCGTCTGGGACGAGGACAAGCTCGCCGCGTACGACCTCGCGCTGTGCTCCGCCGGCCTGGACCCGGACGCCACCCCCGAGGCCCTCGACCTGAGCGCGCAGTGGCTCGCCTGGGGGACCTACGGCGACGACTACTACCCACTCGTGTACGGCCACCGCAGGGACCTGGCGGCCGCCCGGCTGACCACGGCCCGGCTCTCGCAGTGCATGCCGGTCGAGGGCGAGCCCGCCGTCGTACCCGGCAACGCCATGGAGCGCGGTCTGACCGACCTCTGGACCCGCACCACGGCCGGGATGACCGCCGGCCAGCGCCGGAGCCTGAAGGCGTCCGTGGACGTGATGACCGAGAGCTGGGTGTGGGAGCTGTCCAACCAGCTCCAGAACCGCGTCCCCGACCCGGTCGACTACCTGGAGATGCGCCGCGCCACCTTCGGCTCCGACCTCACCCTGAGCCTGTGCCGCGCGGGCCGCGGCCCCGCGGTCCCGCCGGAGGTGTACCGCAGCGGCCCGGTGCGCTCGCTGGAGAACTCCGCCATCGACTACGCGTGCCTCCTCAACGACATCTTCTCGTACCAGAAGGAGATCGAGTACGAGGGCGAGATCCACAACGCCGTCCTCGTCGTGCAGAACTTCTTCGGCGTGGACTATCCGGCCGCGCTCACCGTCGTCCACGATCTGACCACCCAGCGCATGCAGCAGTTCGAGCACGTGGTGGCACACGAACTCCCCGTGCTGTACGACGACTTCCGGCTGTCGGAGGAGGCACGGGCCGCCATGGACGGCTATGTGCTCGACCTGCAGAACTGGCTGGCCGGCATCCTGCACTGGCACCGCAACGTCGACCGCTACAAGGCCGCGTGGCTCGGCCGCCGCGCCCACGGCTTCCTGCCCGACCGGGCACCCGCCGTGCCCGTGCCGGCGCTGCGCTGACGGTTGTGCTGCGCCGTCCCCACGGCCATGACTACCCGGTTCCGTCCTCCGGCCAGTCTCACTCGTTCGTGTCTCGTCACGGGCCCTCGCCCCGGGTAGAGCACCAGCCGGAGGCGAGCGAACCATGGAACACACTGCGTTGCGGCCCAAACCGATGCCGGGCCAGGACCGGCGGGACGACGACACCCCGGGCCCCGCCCGCCGACCGCACGCCGCGCCCCGGCGCGGGCGGCGGCTGCGGACCCTGCTGTCCGGCCTGTGCGCCGCCGTCGTGCTGGTGCTCTGCGGCGTCGGCATCGGCACGGTCGGGGCCACGGTGGCCGGTACGAGCAGACTCGCCGAACTGCGGCGCGAGACCCGGCAACCCGCCCCCTCGGCCGACACCGCCCCCACAGCGGCCTCCGCCCCCGCCCCGGCCGCGCCGAGCCCGGCACTGGGCGTGGAGGCCGTCGACGCCCCGAAGGCGGGCGCGCTGGTCGTGGGCGTCCACGTACCCGGTCCCGGCTACGCCGCCGGCCTGGTCCGCGGCGACATCGTGCTGCAGCTCGGCTCGGCCCGCGTCGACACCGCCGCCGACCTCGCCCGCGCCGTCGCCCGTGTCCGCCCCGGCAAGGCGCTGCTCCTCACCGTGCGGCACAGCGGCGGCGGTTACCAGCAGTTGGCGGTCATTCCCGCGGTGGTGACCTGACCGGGCCGCAACCGGGCCGGAACCGGGCCCTCGCACGGGGCGTCGGTCCGGGCCGGTGACCCCCGGTACCGCGCCGCCCCGGTGTCCGCTGTCTCGTACACGCCAGGGAACCCGCTGGTCACCGTCCGTCCCGCACGTCATCATGAACCCATGCCGAGCCGCTTCTCACCGGTCCGCGGCGCACCGGTCCCCGGAACCGTGTCGCATCCTCCCGTCCGGGCGGGCAGGATGCTGCCCGAGACGCCGTCGCTGCCCCGCTCCCTCACCCTCACCGCCCGGAGGCCCGGATGACCGGTACCGCGCCCTTCACCGCCGCCGACTACGGCGCCCGCATGGAGCGCGCCGCGCGCGCCGCCGCGGACGCCGGCCTCGCCGGACTGCTCGTGGCACCCGGGCCGGACATGGTGTGGCTCACCGGATACACGCCGACCGCGGTCACGGAACGGCTCACCGTGCTCGTCCTCGCCCCCGGCCGGGACCCCGTGCTCGTCGTGCCCACCCTGGAGGCCCCGGACGCCGAGCACGGGGCCGGCGCCGCCGCGCTGACCCTGCGCGACTGGACCGACGGCAAGGACCCCTACGCCGTCACCGCCGGCCTCCTCGACCGCCGCGGCCGGTTCGGCATCAGCGACAACACCTGGGCGATGCACCTGCTGGGCCTCCAGCGGACCCTCCCCGACACCTCCTACGCCTCCCTCACCGAAGCCCTGCCCATGCTCCGCGCGGTCAAGGACGCGGCCGAGCTGGAGCTCCTGGCAGCCGCCGGAGCGGCAGCCGACCTGGCGTTCGAGGAGATCCGCAAGGTTGCCTTCGCGGGCCGCCGCGAGTCCGACGTCGGCCACGACCTCGCCGGGCTGCTGCGCCGATTCGGCCACTCCCAGGTCGACTTCACCATCGTCGGCTCCGGCCCGAACGGCGCCAACCCGCACCACGAGGTCGGCGACCGCGTCATCCGGCCCGGCGACATGGTGGTCCTCGACTTCGGCGGCCTGAAGGACGGCTACGGCTCCGACACCACCCGCACGGTCCACGTCGGCGAGCCGACCGAGGAGGAGCGCCGGGTGCACGACGTCGTGCGGGCCGCCCAGGAGGCCGGTTTCCGGGCCGTACGCCCGGGCGTGGCCTGCCAGGAGATCGACCGCGCCGCCCGCGCGGTGATCGCGGACGCGGGGTACGGCGCGTACTTCATCCACCGCACCGGGCACGGCATCGGCGTCACCACGCACGAGCCGCCCTACATGATCGAGGGCGAGGAGCAGCCGCTGGTGCCCGGCATGTGCTTCTCCGTGGAACCCGGGATCTACCTGCCCGGCCGCTTCGGGGTGCGCATCGAGGACATCGTCACGGTGACGCAGGACGGTGGCCGCCGCCTCAACAACACCACCCGTGAGCTGGTCATAGTGGAGTGACAGGCACAAGGGGACCCACTGGCGACGACACCCGGAACGGCGACGCGCGATCCATGACCCAGGCACCGACACCCACCGCGGACACCGTCCGCAGACTGGTCCGTTCGCTGCTCGAGG
>NZ_BNBF01000014.1:59057-63222 GCF_014654935.1 Streptomyces capoamus | reverse complement strand
AGGGCGGCGGCGACGGCACCGGGGGACCCGGCGTGCGACCCGTGACGGAGGACCGCGAGCACACGTGGTGGGTCGGCGCCCGCCATGTGCTGCGCCTCGCGCCCGACCGCGAGGCGTCCGTCCGCCGCCGCCGCGAACTGCGGCTGCGCGACCTGGTCCGCCCGCACCTGCCCGTCGCCGTGCCGACCAGCGTCGCGCACGGCGACTGGGCGCCCGGCCTCGCCTACACGCTCGACACCCGGGTGCCCGGCGGCACGGCCGACGCGTACGACGTCTCCGCCGTCGGCGAGGCCGATCTCGCCGGGCTGCTGAGCGGGCTGCGCGCCGTGCCCGCACGCCAGGCGGAGGCGCTCGGTGTGCCCCGCACCGCGCCGCGGTCCCTGGAGGCGCTGCGCCGGATGGCCGTGCACGCGGCCGGACGGCTCGCCGCCGCCGACGAGTTCGACGCCGCCCGGCTCCAGCAGCTGACCCCGTCCGGCGCCGCCCAGCTCACCGCGCAGTCCGGTACCGCCGTGCTCATCCACCACGGGCTGACCGGCGCGCACGTGCTGGTCAGCGCCGACGGCCGGGTGCGCGGCATCCTGGACTGGACCGCGGCGGCCCTCGGTGACCCCGCAGAGGACATCGCCGGACTCGCCGTCGCGGTCGGCTCCCCGGCGGCCGTCCGCGCCGCCACCCTCGCCGGCTACGGCGCCCGTCCCTGCCTGCGCGGCCTGTGGCTGGCCCGGTGCGACACCGTCCTGCGCCTCACCGACCACCTGGAGGGCCGCACGGGCGGCTCCCTGCCCCTGCTGCGCACCCAGCTGCGGCGCGCCTGGGAGCCGATCCTGCTGGAGCGGGTGACGGACTTCCCGGAGGACGAGCCGGAGCCCTGACGGGGCCCCAGGGCCCCGGAGCACCGCCCGCCGCCCGGAGCACCCCGGCGGCTCACCGCGCGGCTGCCGGGACACCTCAGGGCTGTGTCAGCACCACGCAGGACTCCCCGGGAACCTGGAGCAGCCCGTCCCGGCCGGGCGGCTCGACCGGGTCCCAGGCCGCGAGGACCTCCACCCGGCCCGTCCCCAGCGGAATCGCCGCCTCCTCCTTGCCCAGGTTCACCGCCACCCGTACGTCCCCGCGCCGGAAGGCCAGCCAGCGGGCGTCCGCGTCGTACGCCACCTTGGTGTCGGCGAGGTCCGGGTCGGTCAGGTCGGGCTGCTCCCGGCGCAGCGCGAGGAGCCGGCGGTACCAGGCGAGCACCCGCGCGTGGGGCTCGCGCTCCGGCTCCGACCAGTCCAGGCACGACCGCTCCCGGGTCGCCGGGTCCTGCGGGTCGGGCACGTCCTCCTCGGCCCAGCCGTGCGCGGCGAACTCCCGCCGCCTGCCCCGCCGGACGGCCTCGGCCAGTTCGGCGTCGGTGTGGTCGGTGAAGAACTGCCACGGCGTGCCCGCCGCCCACTCCTCGCCCATGAACAGCATCGGTGTGAACGGCGCGGTCAGCGTCAGCGTGGCCGCGCAGGCCAGCAGGCCGGGGGAGAGGTGGGCGGAGAGCCGGTCGCCCTGGGCGCGGTTGCCGACCTGGTCGTGGGTCTGGCTGTAGCCCAGCAGCCGGTGCGCGGCCACCCGTGCGCGGTCCAGCGGCCGGCCGTGACCGCGGCCCCGGAAGCTCGAATACGTGCCGTCGTGGAAGTAGCCGCCGGTGAGCGTCTTGGCGAGCGCGCCGAAGGGATCCCGCGCGAAGTCGGCGTAGTAGCCCTGCGACTCACCGGTCAGCGCGGTGTGCAGGGCGTGATGGAAGTCGTCGTTCCACTGCGCGTGCAGGCCGAGGCCGTTCTCCGCGCGCGGGGTGATGAACCGCGGGTCGTTCAGGTCCGACTCGGCGATCAGGAACAGCGGCCTGCCCACCTCGTCGGCCAGCGCGTCCACCGCCGCCGACAGCTCCTCCAGGAAGTGGCACGCGCGCGTGTCGTACAGACTGTGCACCGCGTCCAGCCGCAGCCCGTCGATCCGGTAGTCCCGCAGCCACGCCAGCGCGCTGCCCACCAGGAACGCGCGCACCTCGTCCGAGCCGGGCGCGTCCAGGTTCACCGCCGAGCCCCACGGGGTGGTGTGGGTGTCCGTGAAGTACGGCCCGAACAGCGGCAGATAGTTGCCCGACGGTCCCAAGTGGTTGTGCACGACGTCCAGGACGACGCCCAGCCCGAGTTCGTGCGCCCGGTCGACGAAGCGCTGCAGGGCCTCGGGGCCGCCGTACGGCTCGTGCACCGCCCACAGCGACACCCCCTCGTACCCCCAGCCGTGCCGCCCCGGGAAGGGGCACAGCGGCATCAACTCCACGTGTGTGACGCCCAGATCCACCAAGTGCTGCAGCCGGCCGGCGGCGGCGTCCAGGGTGCCCTCGGGGGTGTACGTGCCCACGTGCAGCTCGTACAGCACCGCGCCCGGCAGCCCGCGTCCCGCCCACTGCGCCCGCCAGTCGTGGCGCCCGTGGTCCACGACGGCGCTCAGCCCGTCCGGGCCGTCCGGCTGGCGGCGCGAGCGCGGATCGGGCAGCACGGGTCCGTCGTCCAGCGCGAACCCGTACCGCGCGCCGTCCCGCGCCTCCGCCTCGCCCGTCCACCACCCCCCGCGGGCGGGATCGCGCGTCAACGCGCGCGTGGTGCCCTCGCAATGGAGCGTGACCCGGTCTGCCTGCGGTGCCCACACCTCGAACTGCACGGACGGTTCCCCTTACGTCTGCTCACCGTGATGTCCCGCGTCTTCCATCGTGCCGTCCCGGACGATCGATCCGCTTCCGAATCCGTCCTTTGCCGGCAGGTGTCGTGGAAGTGCCCGAACACCGGCACGTCATCCGCGTTTTCTGGACACCCGCCGTTCGCTGCCCGACAATCGCCTGCGTGACGTCGTCCTTCGAGTTCTCCACCTACCCCGCGCGCCTGTCCGACGCGGAGCGCGACAAGGCGCTCCGGGCGCTGCGCGACGGCGTCGCCCTGGGCCGGCTCTCGCACGACACGTTCGTCCGCCGCATGGAGCTGGCGCTCGTCGCGCGGCGCTCCGACGAACTCGCCGTCCTCGTCGCCGACCTGCCCCGGGAGAACCGGTTCTCCCGGGCGGTCCTCGGCACCGTCGAGGCCGTCTCCGGGTTCACCGTGCGGCTGCGGCGGGCCTGGCAGGCGGAGCGGCTGCCCAAGCTGCTGCTGCCGCACCCGTCGCACACCCACCCGCTGCGCATAGGCCGCGATCCCGCGAACGGGCTGCGCCTCAACCACGAGACCGTCTCCCGCGTGCACGCCGAACTGCGCCACCAGGGCGGCCTGTGGATCCTCAGGGACCTGGGCTCCACCAACGGCACCACGGTCAACGGCCGCCGGGTGACCGGGGCGGTCGTCGTCCGCGAGGGCGACCAGGTGTCCTTCGGCAGGGCGGCGTTCCGGCTCGCGGCCGGCTGACCTCCCGACCGGCCCCTTCGAACTGGCGCCCGGGTCACGCGGGCGGACCCTCCCGATCGGGTGAGCCGCACTGCGGAAGCCGGGCCGCCGTGCCGATGGAACGGGCATGACGTACCTCACCAGAACGGCAGCGGCGGCCGGCGCCCTGCTGGCCGCCGCCGGCCTCCTCACCGCGGGCCCGGCACAGGCCGCCTCCCACGACGTCCTCCCGGCCAACTGGCTCTACCTGACGGTCACCAAGGGCGATGCCCGGTCGGCCGACACCCGCGGCACGCTGCTGCTGTGCGACCCGCCCCTGGGACACGCGCACGCGGCCGAGGCCTGCGCCGACCTGTCCGCCGCCGGCGGGCGCATCGACCGCATCCCGGCCGCACCCGTGTTCTGCCCGATGATCTTCAAGCCGGTGACCGTCCACGCGCGCGGGCACTGGGGCAGCCGGTCGGTCGACTTCCGGGAGACGTACACCAGCGCCTGCGTGATGAGGGCGCGCACCGGAGCTGTCTTCAGCCTGGACGACTGACCGGCGCGACCACGACGGGCGGTGGGGCCGGTTCCCGGGCGGTGCGGGCCCGGGCCGGCTCACCGCGCCTGTTCGCGCGCCTGCTGCGCCGCCACCAGCACGGTCCGCGACTGGTGCTCCACCTGGTGGTCCAGCGGCACCCAGCGGGCCCGGAACCGCTCCGCGAAGGCGTCGCACCAGGTGGCGACGAGCCGCTCCAGGCGGGGCGCCGCCCGGT
>NZ_BNBF01000014.1:55447-59003 GCF_014654935.1 Streptomyces capoamus | reverse complement strand
CGTCCGTCTCCCGCAGCACCCGCAGCAGCATCGCCGCCGCCCGCAGCGGCAGCCGCCGGCCGAAGGCGTCGACGCTGCCGACGTAGGCCATCGTCGTGCCCGCCGGAGCGGTGTGGGTCCAGTCCTCGGCCAGGCCCGGGATCAGCTCCAGCGCCCACCGCGCGGCTCGCAGCAGCGGCCCGTCGACGCCCTCCAGCCGGGGCAGCGCCTCGGTGAGGATCCGCTCCACCTCCCGCGCGTCCCGCAGCAGCCGCACGGCCAGCCGCCGCATGGCCGCCGCCGGCGCCGGGTGCGGGGCCGGATCGTCCACCAGGTCGCTGGCCCACATCGGCACCTCCACCACGGCCGTCAGACCGCCGTACCGGTGGGCGTGGTACCAGGTGCTGTGCCGGGCGTCGTCCGGCATGCTCGGGTAGGCCACGCCGGACTCCGGTCCCGGCATGACGTGCACCCCGGGGCCGGAGGCCGGCCAGCCCGCCGCGTCCGAGGCCCCCGTCTCCACCGGAATGTGCAGCTCCGCAGCCGACTTGGCGAACGGTTCGGCGAGTCCCGGCACGTCCTTGGTCAACTGCACCCAGCTGCCGCCCAGATCGGTGCCGTGCAGAGTCACCTGGAGGTACGGGCGCAGCTCGTCGATCACCCCGGTCAGCGCCCGCGTCTCGGGCGGCAGCCGGTCCGGCGGCAGCACCGAGGGCGACCACTCCGGCTGCTCCGCGCCCGTCGGACGGTAGAAGCCGAGGTGGTAGTCGAGCAGGCTGCGCGGGGCCGGGGTGACGTGCAGACTCGCACCGTCCGGGTCCGCGCACAGCAGGAAGTGCCAGGAGGTGCCCGTCCGCAGCTCGCGCTCCGCCAGCACCCGTTCGGCAAGCACCCGCAGGGTGGATCCGCCCGCCGGCTCGTTGGCGTGCGCGCCCGCCACCACGAGCACCGCACGGCGGGCGTGTCCCACCGACAGCAGGTGCAAGGGTCTTCCCGCGCGCGAGACGCCCACCTGGCGCAGCGCGCACAGCCCGGGTTCCCGCGCCGCCAGCGCCCGGGCGGCGGCGACCAGTTCGGGAACGCTGGGATAGCGCAGCTCCGGCAGAGGACTCACCCCCGACTTGTCCGCCCGGCTTCGCCCTCCCAGTCCCGCACGCGCCGGGGCAACTGTCAAGCGTGCGGCGGGGGAGGCTCCCGGGGGCGCCCGGACGCAGTGGCCCGCCCCCGTACGGGCCACTGCGTTCCGTGGGTTCACTGCTGGTGCAGGCCGCGTCCCGCGAGCGTCAGGAACACCTCGCCCACCGCCTCCGACAGGGTGGGGTGCGGGTGCACGTGCCGGGCGACGTCGGCGGGCTCGGCGTCCCAGCCGACGATCAGCTGGCCCTCGGCGATCATCTCCGACACGTGCGGGCCGACCAGGTGCACGCCGAGCACCTGTCCGCCACCGGCCTGCGCCACGACCTTCACCAGGCCGCCCTGCCCGTGCACCATGCCCTTGGCGACGGCGGTCAACGGCATCGTGTTCACGTCGACCTCGTGCCCGCGCGCGCGTGCCCCGTCCTCGGTCAGTCCCACCGAGGCGGTCTGCGGCGCGGAGTACGTCACCCGGGGCACGGCCGCGTAGTCCACCGGCGCCGACCGCAGCCCGGCCAGCGTCTCGGCCACCAGCAGGCCCTCCGCGAAGGAGGCGTGGGCGAGGCCGAGGGAGGGCGGCGGCAGCAGGTCGCCGACGACGTGCACGCCCGGTACGGCCGTCTCCAGCCGGTCCCAGTCCGCCGGTACGACGAACCCCCGCTCGTCCGTCGTCAGCCCGGCGGCGGCCAGGTCCAGCCCCTCGGTGACGGGTGCCCGGCCGACGGCCACCAGCAGCCGGTCCGCCGTGACCGTCCGGGTCTCTCCCCGCGCGGTGCGCACGCGCGCGCGGACGCCGTGCTCCAGCACCTCGGCGTCCAGCAGCCGGGCACCCGCCTGCACGTCGATCCCGCGCTTGCGCAGGCCGCGCGTCAGGTACCGGCTCACGTCGGCGTCCTCCAGCGGCACGATCCGGTCGGCGGCCTCCACCAGGGTGACCTCCGCGCCCATGGACCGGTGGAAGGAGGCGTACTCCACGCCGATCGCCCCGCCGCCCAGCACCAGGACGGACGCCGGCAGCCCGGGCGCGAACAGCGCGTCGTCACTGGTCACCACGCGCCGCCCGTCCGGCGCGAGCCCCGGGAGCGTGCGCGGCCGTGAGCCGGTGGCGAGCACGATCCCGCGCCGCGCGGTGAGGTCCAGCGTGCCGGGCACGGGAGCACCGGCCGCACCCGGCGCGGCCTCCGCGCGCACCCCCTCCACCCGTACCGTGCGGGTACCCGTCAGCCGCGCGGTGCCCCGCACCACCCGCACGCCGGCGTGCGTGAGATGTGCCTCCACGCCCTTGTGGTTGCGCGCCACGATGTCGTCCCGCGTGGCCACCAGCGCGTCCCAGTCCACGGAGTCCACGGTCGCCTTCACGCCCCAGCGCTCACGGGCCTCGGCGATCCCGTCGACCAGTTCGGCGGCGTGCAGCATCGCCTTGCTCGGGATGCAGCCCCGGTGCAGACACGTCCCGCCGACCTTGTCGCGTTCGACCAGGACGACGTCCAGCCCCAGGGAGGCGGCGCGCAGTGCGGTGCTGTAGCCGCCGGTGCCGCCGCCGATGACGATCACGTCGGATGGAGGGATGCCCGTATCGATGGTCATGGCATCCACCTTCCGTTCACCCCTTGTCATGAGTCCAAGGCAATGTTGTTGTGGAATCCATGCACGGTCTTCATGGGTGGACCATGCGGTCCGTGAGCACACGGGAAGGGGAGGGGCAGTTGAGCCTGCGCCAGATGGAGTACTTCGTGACCGTCGTCCAGGAGACGTCGTTCACGCGCGCGGCGGACGCCCTGCACGTCACCCAGCCCGCGCTCTCGCACCAGATCAAGGCGCTGGAGAGGTCGGTGGGCGGCCCCCTGCTGGAGCGGCTGCCCCGGGGCGTGCGCCTCACCCCCATGGGCCGCGCCTTCCTGCCGCACGCCGAACTCGCCGTCCGCAGCGCCGCGCAGGCCCGCCGCGCGGCCCGTGCCGCCGCCGGCGCCGAGGGCGGCGAACTCCACGTCGCGGCCCTGCACTCCCTCGCGGTCGGCGCCCTGCCCGACGTCTTCGCCCGCTGGCGCACGGCCCACCCGGAGGTCCTGCTGCGCCTGCACGAGTACGCCACCGCCGACGCCTTGGAGGAGGCCGTGCAGCGGGGCACCGCCGACCTCGCCGTCGGCCCCGAGCCCGCCGGCCGGTCCGGGACCGTCGTCCCCGTCGGCGAGGAGGAGGTCGTCCTCGTCGTGCCCTTCGACGACCGCCTCGCGGGCCGTACGACGGTCACGCTCCCGGAACTCGCCGGCCACGCGTGGATCCGCTGTGCCATGGAGCCCGTGGTGCACGGCGAACTCTTCCTGGACCGGGTCTGCGGCCGGGCCGGGTTCCGGCCCCGGACCGCCGTGTGGACCGAACACACCTCCACGGCCGTACGGATGGCCGCCGCCGGCGTCGGGGTGTGCGCCGCGCCCGCCCACGT
>NZ_BNBF01000014.1:48628-55405 GCF_014654935.1 Streptomyces capoamus | reverse complement strand
CGTGCGGGGCGCCGTCGGCGAGGACTGCGTCGTCCTCACCCCCGAACCGGCCTGGAAGCGCCCCCTGGCCGTCTACGCGCGCGTACCGCCCACCGGAGCCGCCGCGGCCTTCACGGACCTCCTGCGGGCCGCCTGGCCGGTCCTGCGGGCCGCCGGGCCCTACGAGGACTGCGCGCGGCCCGCCGGACCGGTCACCTGACGGGCGGCCCCGTCAGTTCTCCGCGACCCGTTCCAGCAGCGCCACCGGCAGCCGGTCCAGGAGCTCCGCCAGGGGCGCGTGGCCGGTGAACTCCCGTCCGGGAGCGAGCAGGTCGGCCCAGCGCCCGGGCGGCAGCGGCAGCCGCGCCTGCCCCCAGCCGCCCGCCTCCGCGAGCCGCAGCGACAGCCGGGTCACCGCCGTGACCACCTCGCCGGAGCGCGCGAACGCCAGGCAGTGCTCGGCCGCCGGGCCCTCGGCGGCCAGCGGGACGTACGACGCGCCCGCGCCGAACACCTCCGGCCGCCGGGCGCGCAACCGCAGCGCCGCCGCCGTCAGCGCGTCCTTCTCGCCGGGCACCTGCGGCGGGAACGCCACCGGCCGCCGGTTGTCCGGGTCCACCAGCGCCCGGTACTCGCCCTCCGAGCCCTGGTACACGTCCGGCACGCCCGGCATCGTCAGGTGGACCAGCGCGGTGCCGAGGACATTGGCCCGCACGTGCGGTTCCAGCGCCTTGCGCAGGGCGGCCACGCGCTCGCCGGACGGCCCGCACGGCCCGGCCGCGACGAACGCCTCCACCGCCTCCTCGTACGGCGGCTCCTGCTCCGTCCAGCTGGTGTACATGCCCGCCTCGCGCACATGCTTCAGCAGCGCCTGCCGCACCCGGTCCTCCTCGGCCGGACCCAGTCCGAACACCGTCTGCCAGGCGGCCCAGGCCAGCTGCCCGTCCGGGGCTCCCTCCTCGGCCAGGCTCACCTCGGCGAGCAGCGCCGACCAGCGGTCCGGGCACTCCGTGAGGACCGCCAGCGCGGCGCGCACGTCCGCGCTGCGCTTGGTGTCGTGCGTGGAGACGACCGTGCCGGTCAGCGGCCAGTCCCGCTGCACGCGCGCGCAGTACGCGTGGAACTCCTCCGGCGTGACGCCCGGGCTGCCCGGATCGCCGCCCACCTCCGCGGTCGACAGCAGCGGCACATAGCGGTAGAACGCGGTGTCCTCGACCGACTTGGCGCGCAGCGCCGAGGCGGTCTGCGCGAACCGGGTGCGGAACTCCACGCGGTCGGCGTGGTCGGGCGCCGAGGGGTCGCCGGGCGGCTCGACCAGCAGCCGGCGCACGATGCCGACGGCCTCGGCCTCCTCCGGCACCACGAACGCCAGCCGGGCCTCCTCGGCGGCCTCCTCGGTGATCACGGCGGAGGCGTCACCGGAGGCGTACGGCCGGTAGACCCGCATCCGCACCAGCAGCTCCTCCACGGCCGTGCGCAGCGCCCAGGGCGCGCGGTCGCGCAGCGACAGGTCGGGCGAGGCGGCGCACAGCCGGGCGGCCACGCGGGTGAGCCGGTCCGTCTCGGTGGCCAGTTCATGGGTGAGCACCTTGTACGCGGCCCGCCGGACCGTGGCCTCCCAGTTGCCGCCCCGGTCCGTCTGCGGCGCCGCGAACGCCCGGTACCGGCCGAGCAGTTCGTACGCCCCGGTGCGGTCCGTGAACAGGCCGTCGACGTGCCGCAGGGCGTCGTAGCCCGTGGTGCCGGCGACGGGCCAGGAGGCCGGCAGCCGCTCGCCGTCGGCCAGGATCTTCTCCACCACCGTCCAGCGCCCGCCGGTCGCCCGGTCCAGCCGCGCCAGGTAGCCGTCGGGGTCGGCGAGCCCGTCGGGGTGGTCGATGCGCAGCCCGTCGACGACGCCCTCCGCCAGCAGTCGCAGGATCGTGCGGTGGGTGGCCTCGAACACCTCCGGGTCCTCCACCCGCAGCCCGATCAGCTCCGAGATGCTGAAGAACCGCCGGTAGTTCAGCTCGGTCCGGGCCAGCCGCCACCACACCGGGCGGTACCACTGGGCGTCCAGCAGCTCGGGCAGCGGCAGGTGCTCGGTGCCCGGCCGGAGCGGGAAGACGTGGTCGTGGTAGCGCAGCACGTCGCCGTCGACCGTCAGGTGCGCCAGCTGAGAGCCGACCGGGCCGCCGAGCACCGGCAGCAGCACACGGCCGCCCTGCGCCTCCCAGTCGATGTCGAACCAGCGCGCGTACGGCGAACCGGGCCCGTCGCGCAGCACCTCCCACAGGGCCCGGTTGTGCCGGGGCGACACCGCCATGTGGTTCGGCACGATGTCCACCACCAGGCCGAGGCCGTGCTCGCGCGCGGTGCGCGCCAGCGCGCGCAGCCCCTCCTCGCCGCCCAGCTCCCCGCGCACGCGCGCGTGGTCCACGACGTCGTAGCCGTGCACGGAGCCCGGAACGGCCTCCAGGACCGGGGACAGGTGCAGGTGCGAGACGCCGAGCGACGCCAGGTATGGTACGGCCGCTTCGGCGGCGGCGAACGGGAACGCGGGCTGGAGCTGCAGCCGGTAGGTGGCCGTGGGCACCCCCGGTCCGGGTCGCTCAGAAGTCATGAGAACCTACGTACCCCGCTCGGCGCCTTTCGTGTCACCGAGCACCGCCCGGATCACGCCGCGTGTCCGCGTCGCGCTTCCCCGGCTCGCGGACCGGCCGGGCCCACCGGGCGGCTCGGCCACCAGGAGCGGGCCCGGCCCGGGGAGGCGGCCGTGCCGCCGTACGGGTGACCGGACCGTCGAAGCACACCGTTGCGCATGCTCCGCGCGCGCGTGCGGGACGCGCAGCCCCTCGGGAGGGGCTGCGCGTCCCGCCGTCCGTGCCGCTACGCCGGCCGTTGCAGCACCGTCAGGCTGCGGTCCCGCAGGCGGATGCGGTCCCCGGCCGCGACCTTCTCGCCCGTCCCCGGCGGCACCCCCTCCGGCCGGGCCGTGTCGACCACCACCTGCCACTGCCGGCCGTGGTCGACCGGCACCAGGAAGTCCAGCGGCTCGGGCGAGGCGTTGAACATCAGCAGGAACGAGTCGTCGGCGATGCGCTCCCCGCGCGGTCCGGGCTCGGAGATGGCGTTGCCGTTGAGGAACACCGCCAGCGCGGACGCCTGCGCCGAGTCCCAGTCCTGCTGCGTCATCTCACCGCCCTCCGGGGTGAACCACGCGATGTCGGACAGCTCGTCGTGGGTCCCTTCCACCGGACGGCCGTGGAAGAAACGGCGCCGGCGGAAGACGGGATGGTCGCGGCGCAGCCACACCATCGCGCGCGTGAACTCCAGCAGGTCGCTCTTCAGCGACTCCGGCCACTCCAGCCAGGACAGCTCGTTGTCCTGGCAGTAGGCGTTGTTGTTGCCGTGCTGGGTGCGGGCGAACTCGTCGCCGTGGCTGATCATCGGCACGCCCTGGGACAGCATCAGCGTGGCGATGAAGTTGCGCATCTGCCGGGCGCGCAGCCGCAGCACCTCCTCGTCGTCGGTGTCGCCCTCCGCCCCGCAGTTCCACGACCGGTTGTGGCTCTCGCCGTCCCGGTTCTCCTCGCCGTTGGCGTCGTTGTGCTTCTCGTTGTACGCGACGAGGTCGTGCAGCGTGAAGCCGTCGTGGCAGGTGACGAAGTTGATGGAGGCCAGCGGCCGGCGGCCGTCGTCCTGGTAGAGGTCGGAGGAGCCGGTGAGCCGGGAGGCGAACTCCGCGAGCGTGCGGGGCTCGCCCCGCCACAGGTCCCGTACGGTGTCGCGGTACTTGCCGTTCCACTCGGTCCACAGGGGCGGGAAGTTGCCCACCTGGTAGCCGCCCTCGCCCACGTCCCACGGCTCGGCGATCAGCTTCACCTGGGAGACCACCGGGTCCTGCTGCACCAGGTCGAAGAACGACGACAGCCGGTCCACCTCGTGAAACTGCCGGGCCAGCGTGGCCGCGAGGTCGAAGCGGAAGCCGTCGACGTGCATGTCGGTGACCCAGTACCGCAGCGAGTCCATGATCAGCTGGAGCACGTGCGGGGACCGCATGAGCAGCGAGTTCCCGGTGCCCGTGGTGTCCATGTAGTAGCGGGGATCGTCCGTGAGCCGGTAGTACGACGGGTTGTCGAGGCCCTTGAAGGACAGCGTCGGGCCCAGGTGGTTGCCCTCGGCGGTGTGGTTGTAGACCACGTCCAGGATGACCTCGATCCCGGCCTCGTGCAGCGCCCGGACCGCCGACTTGAACTCCAGCACCTGCTGCCCGCGGTCGCCCCAGGAGGCGTACGCGTTGTGCGGGGCGAAGAAGCCGATGGTGTTGTAGCCCCAGTAGTTGCTCAGGCCCATGTCGGCCAGCCGGTGGTCGTCGACGAACTGGTGCACCGGCATCAGCTCGATGGCCGTCACCCCGAGCTTGGTCAGGTGTTCGATGATCACCGGGTGCGCCAGCCCGGCGTAGGTGCCGCGCAGCTCCTCCGGCAGGCCGGGGTGGCGCATGGTCAGGCCCTTGACGTGGGCCTCGTAGATCACGGTGTGGTGGTAGTCCGTGCGCGGCGGACGGTCGTCGCCCCAGTCGAAGTACGGATTGATCACCACCGACGTCATGGTGTGCGGCGCCGAGTCCAGGTCGTTGCGCCGCTCCGGCGCGCCGAAGTGGTACCCGTAGACCTCCTCGCCCCAACGGATCGAACCGCTGACCGCCTTCGCGTACGGGTCGAGCAGCAGCTTCGCCGAGTTGCAGCGCAGCCCGCGCCCGGGGTCGTAGGGGCCGTGCACCCGGAACCCGTACCGTTGCCCCGGCATGACGCCGGGCAGGTACGCGTGCCGGACGAACGCGTCGCTCTCGCGGAGTTCCACCGCCGTCTCCGAGCCGTCGTCGTGCAGCAGACACAGCTCTACTCGGTCCGCGGCCTCCGTGAAGACCGCGAAGTTGGTTCCGGCGCCGTCATAGGTGGCGCCGAGTGGATACGCCTCTCCAGGCCAGACCTGCATGGATACGACTCTCCCAGGTGTGCCGTCCGGGTGGGGCCGGGTCGGCCCCGCGTCTCGTCCGAAAGTGAGTCAACCTCCCGTGGCTCACCCGCCCTCTTGTTCAGTGACCAGTGCGCGCGGCGGTTCTGGTACCCGCCGTACGCCGAACCAGCGGGGCAGACACGTAATTCACGGGGATCAAGGGGAGCAGGGGGAGATGTGCGCGAGAAAGTCCACCGTCACCTGGGCAAAGTACTGACCGGTGCGGCCCTGGCGGCGGCGGGGACCGCCGCCATGGTCGCGGTCACTCTGCCGGGCACGGCCGGAGCGGACGATTCCGGAGGGGCCGGCGGCGGTGCGCGGGCCGCGCGGCAGACCGGGCAGGGACCGGACGCCGCACCGCCCGGCGTCGTCGAGCAGGCACCGGCCGAGCCGAAGCGGGGCACCGGCCGGGATCCGCTCACCGACGACGAGATCCGGCGGGTCGAGAAGCTCGCCGGGGCCGGACGGCTTTCGGCCACCGCACGGGACGTCTCCGGAGCCCGCGGCCCGCAACGGCTGAGCACCGACCTCGCCGAGCCCGAGGCCGCCGAGGTCGACGACCCGAACGCGCCGCGCCGGGCCGACGTGACCTTCTACGACTACCGGACCGACACACTCGTCACCCGGACCGTCGACCTCACCACCGGCAAGGTCGAACACACCGGCACCCAGCGCGGTGTGCAGCCGCCGCCGGCCCGTGCCGAGAGCGCCGAGGCGGCCCGCATCCTGATGGCCGACCCGCTGGGCGCGGGCCTCAAGGCGGACTACAAGGACGCCACCGGCAAGGACCTCACCTCACCGGACCAGCTGGAGCTGAGCGGCGGGATCTACGAGGCCTCGCCGGGCGCCCAGCCCGCCGTGCTGGACCGGTGCGGCGAGCACCGGTGCGTGCGCCTGTTCACCAAGGTGCGCAACGGGCCCTGGATCGACACCAGGGACCTGGTGATCGACCTGAGCGCCCGCAGGACGGCCGCCCTCGACCGCGGCTGACCGGCCGCCCGCCCGCCTTTCCCACCGGACCAACGGCAAGGGAGTCACCTCTACATGCCCGACAAGCACCTGACCGCCGGCGCGCGGCGCCTGGGCCGTGCCGCCCGCAAGGGCGCGGCCGCCGCCCTGTCCCTGGCCGCGCTGGCCGCCGGCGTCACGACGCTCGCCGGCCCGGCCGCCGCCCGGCCGGCCACCGCTCCCGCGGCGGTCCCCGGCTGCAGCGCCGCCTACACCATCGAGCAGAAACTCAGTACGGGTACGACCTGGCGGATGTGCTGGCGCTACGACGGCAAGGCCGGCCTCGTCCTGCAGAACGTCTCCTACCAGCCCAAGGGCGAGAACAAGCCGATCAAGGTCCTCAACAGCGCGAGACTCGGGCAGATCCACGTGCCGTACGACGACGGCAAGCACGAGTACTACGACCTGACGGGCCAGCCCTTCGCCCAGTACCTGATGGACCTGTCGCCCGCCGAGTGCCCCGGCGGCACCATCAAGACCGTCAAGGTCCCGGACGGGGACCCGCGCCACCCGAACGTCAAGGGCCTGTGCACCACCACCCGTTCGCGCGGCCACGCCTACCGGATGCACGACATCCTCGACTCGGGCAGGACCTACCAGCAGCAGGGCAAGGACCTGCTGGTCTACACCGTCAACCAGGTCGGCTGGTACGAGTACATCAGCGAGTGGCGCTTCCAGGACGACGGCACGATCACCATGAACACCGGCGCCACCGGCAGCCTCTCCTTCGAGGACTACAACGCGCAGGACGGCCGCGGCTGGCCCATCGGCAAGGGCGCCCGGGACTAC
>NZ_BNBF01000014.1:48146-48585 GCF_014654935.1 Streptomyces capoamus | reverse complement strand
TCCACCAGCCACAGCCACAACGTGTTCTGGCGCCTCGACTTCGGCCTCGACGGCTCCTCCCGGACGAAGGTCGAGCAGTACGACTCGACCGTCAGCGCCCCCTCCGGCCCGCGGGAGGGCCCGACGGCCAGGACCACCCGCACGAAGGTCACCAAGGAACTCGCGGGCGACTACAAGACCTACCGCTGGTGGCGGGTGGTCAGCGCGACCGGCAAGAACAAGGACGGGCACGCCCGTTCGTACGAGCTGGTCCCCGGTCCCACCACCAAGTACCCGGGCCGCGCCTTCACCCGGCACGACATGTACGTGACCGAGTACGACAAGTGCGAGCTGTTCGCCAGCAAGAACCTGTCCTGCCCCACCGGTCACCCGGACTCCGTCGACAAGTGGGTCAACGGCCAGACGCTCACCCACCCGGTGCTCTGGGTGAACGTCGGCT
>NZ_BNBF01000014.1:35281-48107 GCF_014654935.1 Streptomyces capoamus | reverse complement strand
TCCACCACATCGCCCGGGACGAGGACCAGCAGCCCATGCCCGTGCACTGGCAGGGCTTCTCCATCGCGCCCCGGGACGTCACGGCTATGAATCCGCTCACTCCGAAGGAACTGGCATGGCAGAACGGACACTGGGAATAGCGTAGTTGAGCTGAGCGATCGGGAAACCGACCTGCCCATCCGGCTGCACCGCCGTCCGCTCGCGGAGTACCCTTCCTTGATCGTTGAGACGGGAAAGGCCCGGGGGAGCGGAAGGCGGTGCACGGGTGGGCTCGGGAGGGCTGGAGCTGCCTCCTGGTGACGAGGGTCACGAGGGGAACTCCACAGACGTCCCGCCCGGCGCGGTGTCCCTGGCCCGGCCGATGGACGCGGGATCCATCGGGCCGGAGCTGGACTGGGACGCCGACGCCTGGCGTGAGGTGCGCACCCGCGCCCAGCGGGCGGGACGGGCCTACATCTGGCTGAACCTGGTCGAACAGCGGCTGCGCGCCGTCGTGGCGGCCGTGCTGCGGCCCGTCTACGAACCCGTGCACGGCGACGAGTGGGTGGTCGCCGCGGCCGGCCCGGCCGGGCAGGAGTGGGTGCAGCGCGCGGTCGCCGTCCGCGAGGTCAGCCGCCGCAAGGGCTACCTGCTCGACCCGGCCGACGACAACGTGCTCAGCTTCCTCACCCTGCCGCAGCTGCGCGAGCTGGTGGTGCAGCACTGGCCGTGCTTCGAGCCGTACTTCGACGAGCGCCGGGACCTGGAACTGGCCCTGGACGAGCTGGAGGTGACGCGCAACGTCGTCTCCCGCAACCGGGCCCTGTCCGAGGCGGTCCTCGGCCAGGCCGAGCGCGCCTCCGCCCGGCTGCTGGAGATGCTCGGCGCGGGCGGGGACGTGCCCTCGGCGCGCCGGCTGCCCGTCGACGCGGTCGAGGACCTGGTCGGCGACCGGTACGCCGACGTCGTCGCGGTCCACGCCGACCGGGTGCGGCTGCTGCGCCAGTTCCCGGCCGAGGACATCTTCGGCGGGGCCCGCCGGCTCGACGCCACCGGCATCGGCCTCAACCTGCTGGTGCAGAACTTCTCCGGGCGGCGCCTGCTCCGGCTCGCCGAGTCCGGCTGCCGGGTGCGGCTGCTCTTCCTCAACCCGGCCTCCAGCTCGGTCAAGCGCCGGGAACGGGAGCTGGGGATGAAGCGGGGCGAACTGAGCCGCTCGGTGGAGATGAACATCCTGCACATGCGCCGGGTGCGGTCCCGGCTGCGCGATCCGGGCGCGTTCGAGATCCAGGTGTACGACGAGACGCCGCGCTTCACCGCCTACCTGGTGGACGGCGACGGCGCCGACGGGATCGCCGTGGTGCAGTCCTACCTGCGCGGGGCGCGGGGCATGGAGTCGCCGGTGCTGGTGCTGCGCAACGGCAGCAAGCTGGTCAAGTCGGATGATGTGAGCGAAGCCGGACTCTTCCCGACATACCGCGAGGAGTTCGAGCTGGCGTGGGCGGATTCGCGCCCGGTGTCCTGAACTGTCCCTGACGGCAAGCGGAACGCGAGCCTCGGATTGTCAGTGCCCCGTGCGATGGTGGGAGCCACTGGGGGAAAGCACCACCAAGAAGGGGGGCCGCCCATGGGCTGGCACCGGGAGCTGCTGATCGGCTTCGACCTGGAGACGACCGGGACCGATCCGCACGAGGCGCGCATCGTCACGGGCGCCGTGATCGAGGTCAGGGCCGGCGAGCCCATGGGGCGCCGGGAATGGCTGGCCGATCCCGGCGTGGAGATCCCGGCCGACGCGGTCGCCGTGCACGGCATCAGCAGCGAACGCGCGGCGGCCGAGGGCCGGCCGGCCGACCAGGTGGCCGACGCCATCGCGGACGTCCTGGCCGCCCACTGGAGGACGGGTGTCCCGGTCGTCGCCTACAACGCGGCCTTCGACCTCACCCTGCTCTCGGCCGAACTGCGGCGGTACGGACTGCCGTCGCTGACCGACCGGCTCGGCGGCGCCTACCCGGCCCCGGTCATCGACCCCTACACCATCGACCGCTGGGCCGACCGCTACCGCCGTGGCAAACGGAACCTGGAGGCGGTCTGCGCCGAGTACGGCATAGTCCTCGGGTCGGCCCACGACGCCACCGCCGACGCCCTCGCCGCGGCGCGCCTCGCCGCCGCGATAGCCGAGCGCCATCCGAAGATCGCGTCCCTGGGCCCGGCCGAGCTGCACCAGCGGCAGATCGAGTGGTACGCGGACTGGGCGGCCGACTTCCAGGCGTTCCTGCGCCGCAAGGGGCAGGCGGACGCCGTGGTCGACGGCGCGTGGCCGCTGCGCGCGCCGGCCTCCCGGGACCGGATCGCGTAGCCGCTGGGGCCCGAGGGCAGCCGCAGGGGACGGGCGTCCTCGGAACAGGGCGTCCTCGGAACAGGGCACCCTCAGAAGGGGTACCACCGCACCGTCGGGTCCCCGTCCCGCAGGGACGCCACCCGCCGCTCGAACTCGGCCAGCGCCTTCGGACTGCCCGGGGCGTGCTGGGCCACCCAGGCGCAACTCGCCGTCTCCCGGGCGCCCCTCAGCACCGCACAGCCCTCCCACTCGCGCACGTCCCACCCGTACGCCTCGGTGAAGGAGTCGTAGGACGCGGCGGGCAGCCCGTACCGGTCGCGGGAGAGGGCCATGACGACCAGGTCGTGCTCGCGCAGATCGGCGGAGAAGGTCTCCAGGTCGACCAGGACCGGCCCGTCCGGCCCCACGTGCACATTGCGGGGCAGCGCGTCGCCGTGGATCGGACCCGGCGTCAGACGGGGCGTCAGCGCCGCCGCCCGCGCCGCGAAGCCGTCACGGCGCGCCCGCAGATAAGCCGCGTCCTCCGGGTCGATCGCGTCGCCCGCGAGCCGGAGCCAGCGCTCCACACCGCCCAGCAGATCGCGGGGCGGCAGTTCGAAGGGGGGAGAGGGCAGTGCGTGCACCACGCGCAGCAGCCGGGCCAGGTCCCCCGGCTCCGCGGGCCGCTCGGGATCCGGCAGCCGGTGCCACACGGTCACCGGGTGGCCGTCCACCAGCAGCGGCTTCGGCTCGGCCGCCCGCACCGCCGGTACGCCGGCGTCGGCCAGCCAGCCGGCCACGGCCAGCTCGCGCCCGGCCCGCGCCAGCAGCTCGGCGTCCCGGCCCACCTTCACCACCAGGTCACCGGCCGCGAACACCGCGTTCTCGCCGAGGGCCAGGAGCCGCGCGTCCCGGGCCGGCCCCGGCAGCACTCCCGCCGCGGCCAGAACTTCCCGCGCGCGTGCCTCGTCCATCCTCGTGCCTCCGTGCCGTCTTCCCGTGCCGTGCCCGTCCGGCGCCCGGCCCCCGTCCCCGGCCAGTCTCGCATTCGCACCGACCGCTCACCGTGCGCGGGCCCTCGACCCTCTTCCGCGGCTTCTTGACCGGCCGGTACGCGATGGTCCCGCTGGGGCCGGCGCCGCCGGACAAGGCGGCCACCCCGGCCTGACAGCAGTACTACAGCGGCGCCATCGGCCTGGCGGAGCTGCGCCGCGGCCTGGAGAGGGACGGCGACCTGGTGCCACCCGCGGTGCACGGAAATTGATTAGACGAGACGTATCGTCTCGTCTAGGTTCGTCGGTATGCCTTCCGTGACCCCACCCGCCCACATCGCCATGTTCTCCATCGCCCTCCACGGCCATGTGAACCCCAGCCTGGAGGTGATCCGCGAACTCGTCGCCCGCGGCCACCGCGTCACCTACGCCATCCCCCCGTCCTTCGCCGACAAGGTGGCCGCCACCGGCGCCCGGCCCGTGCCCTACACCTCCACGCTGCCCGGACCCGACGCCGACCCCGATGCCTGGGGGACCACCCTGCTCGACAACGTCGAGCCGTTCCTGGACGACGCGATCCAGGCGCTCCCGCAGCTCGCCGAGGCCTACGCCGACGACGTCCCCGACCTCGTCCTGCACGACATCACCTCCTACCCGGCCCGCGTCCTCGCCCACCGCTGGGGCGTCCCGGCGGTCTCCCTCTCCCCGAACCTCGTCGCCTGGGAGGGATACGAGGAGGAGGTGGCCGAGCCGATGTGGCGCGAGCCGCGCCGGACCGCGCGCGGGCAGGCCTACTACGCCCGGTTCGGGGCCTGGCTCGCCGAGAACGGGATCACCCGGCACCCGGACCCCTTCGTCGGCCGCCCGGCCCGCTCCCTGGTGCTGATCCCGAGGGCCCTGCAGCCCCACGCCGACCGGGTCGACGAGCGCGTCCACACCTTCGTCGGCGCCTGCCAGGGCGACCGGGCCGAGCAGGGTGACTGGCGGCGCCCCGCGGACGCGGAGAAGGTCGTGCTGGTCTCCCTCGGGTCGGCCTTCACCAAGCGGGCCGCCTTCTACCGGGAGTGCGTGCGCGCCTTCGCCGGCCTGCCCGGCTGGCACGTCGTCCTCCAGGTGGGCCGGCACGTGCGGCGGGAGGAGCTGGGCGACGTACCGGCCCACGTCGAAGTCCACGACTGGGTGCCGCAGTTGGCGGTCCTGCGGCAGGCCGACCTGTTCGTCACGCACGCGGGCGCCGGCGGCAGCCAGGAGGGGCTCGTCACCGCCACGCCGATGATCGCCGTACCGCAGGCCGTCGACCAGTTCGGCAACGCCGACATGCTCCAGGCGCTCGGGGTAGCGCGGCACCTGCCCGCCGAGGAGGCCACCGCCGACCGGCTCCGCGAGGCGGCGCTGGCCCTGGTGGACGACCCCGAGGTGGCCCGCCGGCTCGAGGAGGTGCGCGCGGAGACGGCCCGGGAGGGCGGCACCCGGCGGGCGGCCGACCTCATCGAGGCGGAACTGCCCGGCCGCGGCCCGCGTTAGACCCGGTCGTTCGTCACGCCGGCCCGTGGACCTGATGGCGCCGGGCCGCGGACCGTGGCACCGCACCGCGCCAGGCCGCCGCACCGCACCTGGCCGCGTCGTCGCGTCCGCCGGCTGCCGCCGCACGGGCGAGGGCCCGCCGGTCCCCACCCGTTCAAGGGCGACGGGGGACCTGCGGGCCCTGCGGCGGCCGGTGGGATCAGACGGTCAGCCGCTCGCCGCGGTCGGACACCGGCGGCGCGACCGGCTCCGGCGCCTCGTCGTGGGTGAGGTCGGGCAGCCGGTGCAGCCACTTCGGCAGGTACCAGTTGCGCTCGCCGAGGAGCGCCATCACCGCCGGCAGCAGCACCCCGCGGATGACCGTGGCGTCGATCAGGACCGCCGCGGCCAGGCCCACGCCCATCTGCTTCATGGACTGCATGGACAGGGTGCCGAAGATGGCGAACACGGCGACCATGATGACGGCGGCGCTGGTGACGACCCCGGCGGTGGTGACCACGCCGTGCCGGATCGCGTCCTTCGTCGTCCGGCCGCGCATCCGTGCCTCGCGGATCCGGGAGACCACGAACACGTGGTAGTCCATCGACAGACCGAACAGGATCACGAAGAGGAACAGCGGCAGCCAGGTGACGATCGCGCCGACTCCCTCCGCACCCACCAGCGAGGCCCCCCAGCCGTGCTGGAAGACGGCGACGAGGATGCCGTACGCGGCGGCCACCGACAGCAGGTTCAGCACGATCGACGTGATCGCGACCGTCAGCGACCGGAACGACAGCAGCATCAGCAGGAAGGCGAAGACGACCACGAACGCGAAGACCGGGACCACGGAGCCCATCAGCTGGTCGTTGAAGTCGTGGTTGCCCGCGACCTGCCCGGTGATCGGCGCCTGCACGCCGTCGGCCTTGCCGAGGGTCGCGGGCCGCACCTCGTCGCGCAGCTTCTCCAGGCTCTCGGTCGCCCGGTCCATGTCGGAGCCGCCGACCAGCGGCACGGACACCAGGGCGACGTTCCGGGCGGCGTACAGCTTGACGTCGACCGGGCCGCGCGAGGCGCCCGAGGCGACGGCCTGCTCGCGGAAGTCGGCCAGCGCCCGCCGCACGCCGGGGGCGTCGATGTCCTTCGCCTTGACGACGACCTGGGCCGGTTCGCTGCCGCCGGGGAAGGCCTCGTTGAGGTGGTTGTACGTCTGCACCATGGGCAGCGAGTTCCCGAACTCCTGGTCCAGGGTGAGCTGCTGGGTCTTCATGCCGAGCGCGGGCGCGGCGATCGCCAGCAGCGCGCCGGCCGCGACGACGACCGACACCAGCGGCCTGGCCAGCACGCCCCGCAGCACGGCCGACCAGAACCGGCTGTCCCCGCCGCCCCCGCGGCGGCGGCCCAGGAACGGCATGCGGCCCTTCTCGACCCGCTCCCCGAGCAGCGACAGCAGCGCGGGCAGCACGGTCACCGAGCCCACCATGGCGACCGCCACGACCATCAGCGAGGCCAGACCCATCGCCTCGAACTCGGCGAGCCCGGTGAACAGCATGCCCGCCATCGCCACGCACACCGTCACACCGGAGACGACGATGGCCCGGCCGCTGGTGGCGGCGGCGATCCGCAGTGCGGTGCCCGCGTCCCGGCCGGCCGCCCGCTCCTCGCGTTCACGGCGCAGGTAGAACAGGCAGTAGTCGACACCGACGGCCATACCGACCAGCAGCATCACGGAGTTGGCGGTGTCGCTCATCGGCTGGAGGTGGCTGACCAGGCCCATCAGACCCATCGTCGCCATGATGGCGGTGATCGCGAGGGCCACCGGCAGCAGCGCGGCCACCAGCGCGCCGAACGCGATCAGCAGGATGCCGAGGGCCACCGGCACCGCCGAGTACTCGGCCTGCTGGAAGTCGTCGCCGAAGGCGTCCTTGTACTGCTTCTGCATGCTGGCGCCGCCGATCTCCTCGATCCGCAGGCGGGGGTGGTCCTTCTGCACCCCGGCCACGGCGTCGAGCACCGGCTCGATCCGTTCGGCGGCCGTCTCGGCGTCACCGCGCACGTCGAACCGGACCAGCGCGCTGCGCCCGTCGCGGGAGATGGTGTGCGTGTCGTACGGCGAGGTGACGCCCGTGGCCTTGCCGGTGGCCCGTACGGCCCCGACGACGTCGGAGACGGCCGCGCGGAACTCGGCACCGGTGGCGGTCACGGTGCCGGTTCTCGCCTGGATCAGCACGGTCTCGCCGGCCGGCTCCTTGATCCCGGCGTCCTCGATGATCTTCGCGGCGGTGTGTGTCTCGCCCTTGAGCTGGTCGCTCTGGTTCACGTCCACGCGGCCCGCCGCGGAGCCGAGCCCCATCGCGAGCACCACGAACAGCACCCATATGCCGACGGCCGCCCAGCGGTGCCGGGCGCTCCAGCCGCCGGCGCGGGCGGCCAGCCCCCGTGCCCGCACCTCTGTGTTCCCCATGACGGGTCTGCCCCCCTCGTGTGCGGTGACGGTTCCCGCCGCCACCTGTGTGCCTGTTCGATTCGACGGTAGGGGCCGGATCAGGCCATCTCGTCGTACTGTCCGGTGAACTGCGCGGTGGCCGGATCACCGCTGGGGAGGACGTCGGCCCCTTACACCTATCGCCGGTTCTCGGGGATGGTGCTCAGGGGCGCCGGTGTCCGGTCCGTCGACGGCGCTCCCGGTTTGTGATGGCGAAAGTGCGGTGAACCCGTCACAGCTGTGTGGAGTAGTTGATCCGCACCCCGCCGATCAGCGAGAGTTTCGCCAACCCCGCCCACGCCGGGACAGCGGCCGTCGTGCCCGCCCCCACGGGGCACGACGGCCGCTCCGCACGGCACCGGTGACCGGGCACCACAGGAGCGCACGCGTGTGCGAGGCTCGGCGGCATGCGCTACATCATCATCGGAGCCGGCGCGGTCGGCGGTACCGTCGGCGGCCGGCTGGCCCAGGCCGGGCGCGAGGTCGTCCTCGTCGCCCGCGGCCCGCACCTGACCGCCCTCCGCGAGCAGGGGCTGCGACTGAGGGTGCCGGAGGGGGAGTCGGCGCACCGGCTGCCCGCCGTCGACGGTCCGGGCCCGCTCGGCGAGCTGCGCCCCGACGACGTGCTCGCGCTCGCCGTGAAGACCCAGGACACCGTGGCCGCGCTGGACACCTGGGCCGGCGTACCCGTGGCCGGCGGCGGCACCGCGGCCGAACGGCTGCCGCTGGTCTGCCTGCAGAACGGGGTGGAGAGCGGCCGGCTGGCACTGCGCCGCTTCCGGCGCGTGTACGGCGTCTGCGTCTGGCTGCCCTCCACCTTCGTGGAACCCGGTGTCGTCTCCGCCGCCGGCGCCCCGCTCACCGGCGTCCTGCACCTCGGCCGCGTCCCGCACGGCACCGACGACACCGCTCGCCGGATCGCCGCCGACCTCGCCGACGCGCACTTCGAGGCGCCGGTCGTGCCCGACGTGGCCCGCTGGCAGTACGCGAAGCTGCTCGCGAACCTCGGCAACGCGCTGGAGGCGGTCAGCGGACCCATGGTGGGCGAGGCGGCCCAGGCGCTGCTCGCGCGGGTCCGGGCGGAGGGCGAGGCGGTGCTCGACGCCGCCGGGATCGCGTACGCCTCCGCGGAGGAACAGCGCGCGGCCCGCGGCGACAAGGTCACCCTGGTCCCGCTGGACGGGGGCCCGCGCGCCGGCGGCTCCTCCTGGCAGTCCCTGGTCCGGGGCACCGGCACCATCGAGGCCGACTACCTCAACGGCGAGATCGTCCTGCTCGGCCGGCTGCACGGCGTCCCCACCCCGCTGAACGAGCTGCTGCAGCGCCTGGCCAACACGTTCGCGCGCGAAGGCCGGCCGGCCGGTTCGCTGTCGGTCGTCGAACTGGTCGAACTGGCCGATGAGGCGGTACGGCACGGTGGTCGGCCACCGTCGAGGTCGTGATCCGGCCGTCCCTGGGGCCGGCCGCGGGGGCTGACCGGGCCCGGACCAGGGTCCACCGGGCACCGGCGTCGCCGTCATGGCGCGCCACGGTGCCGAGGTGGCCGCCGGGTTCGCGGTGCCACGCCGGGCGGTGTGGCCGCGGCGGACGGGGCCCCGTACCGGCCTTGCCCGAGTTGGCCGAAAGACGTTGCTGTGGCGGGCAGTTCACAGCGCACGTGTGACACGGCGGCCCCGGCCGACGCAGAACCAAGAGCCGTCGCGGTCCGACGTCGCAGGGGAACGCCGGACCGCGGCGGCCGTTACCACACGCCCGCCTCCCGGCACCGTGCCTCTGCGAACTCCGCGACAAGCCCGCGGAGCCGTCCCTAGGGTGAGGACCGCCAAAGGCCTGAGGGGGACGGACGGATGGGCGTGACCGGCAGACCGTCACCGACGTTGCCGCCGTACCGCAAGAACGGGGTCGCCCGGTGCCCGAGCGCCTCCGCGCACCTCGACGACGACCTGGCCCGGTCCGTCGACCGGCTGCTCCCCGGCGGCGGTCCCGACACCCCGGGGCCGAGCCCGGGCACCGACTTCGTCGCCCTCGCCCGGCCCGCCCCGGTGGCCGGCCGTCGCGGCGCCGCCCTCGACCGCCGGCTCGCCCTCCTCCGGATCGCCGTACCCCGCACCCTCCTCGCCGGACTCCGGTCTCTGGTCAACGCGCCCGCGTCACTCGGACGGGTGGCGATTTTCGGCCCACTCGGCGCCGCCGCGGTCGCCTTGCGGGAACGAGGAACCCGGACGGACGGCACCGCCGGTGGAAGCGGGGGACCTGGTCCGCCGCGCCACCCGCCGCACCGGATCCGAACCGCGCGGCGCCACCGGCGGCATCCCGTGCCGCCACCGCCACCGCCGGCGGCGCGACCGCGCACGCGCACCGCCGTACAGATCGTCAACTCGCGGACGTACCCCCTCGGTAACGTCAGCGGCCCCACCAACTTCGGCGCCCCACACGACGGTTCTCCCGGGCGGGCAGCACGGGCAGACACCCTGAACCCAGCCATCCGACGGCTCCCGCGGCCCGCAACCGAGCCGCCGCAGCACAAGCGAGGACAGGACATGAGCTCCTACCACTTCGGCAACGCCAACGGTCCGGCCCACTTCGGCGACCACGGGCAGAGCCGGATCGACTACGCCAACCCCGACCTGCCGACCATGCTGGACCTCACCGCGCGGCTCATCGAGGCGCTGCGCGCCGAGTACCCGCACCTGGTGCCCCAGGGCGAGATCATCCAGGCCCAGTTCCAGGAGTCGGTCGAGGACGGCCTGCCGCCCAACCGGGGCCGGATCCGCTCCGCACTGGACACGATCGCCATCGCGGCCTCGGCCGGCACCGGCAGCCTCGCCTTCACCCAGCAGCTGATCAGCGCCCTCGGGCTCTGACCGGCAAAAGCCCCGCCGCCACGGGGCTTCCGCCAAGTCCACTGGAAGCCCTCAGGCCCCCAGGGCCGTCAGGGCCGGGCGGCACGCCCCCTCGTAGCGCCGTACGAGCAACCGGGCCACCTCGGGTGCCGCACCCAGGACGTCGCCCAGGACGTCCGCCCCGGCCGCGCCCCGCGCGATGCGGTCCGGCAGGAAACCGGGCGCCAGCACGTACGGCGCGACGGCCACCCGCTCGCAGCCGAGGGCGCGCAGCTCCCGCACCGCGTCCTCGGTGCGCGGGAACCCCGACGGGGAAGCGGCGGAGGCGAACGCGGGCCGCACGGCGCACCAACCGGTGTGCCACCACTCCCGCGCGATGTCGGCGATCACCGCGATCGCCTCCGGGTCGGAGGACCCCGCCGAGGCCAGCACGACCCCGGTCGAGGACTTCTCGGCGGGGCTCAGCCCCGCCTCGTGCAGACGCCGTTCCAGGGCGGCCAGCAGCAGCGGCGACGGGCCGAGCACCTCGGCCTGGCGGACGCGCAGCCGCGACGGCGCCTCCCGCAGCACGGCGGGGATGTCCGCCTTGGCGTGGAACGCGCGGGTCAGCAGCAGGGGGAGGGCCACGACGTCACGGACGCCCTGCGCCGCCAGCGTCTCCAGCATCCCGTGCACGGACGGGAGGTTGAAGTCCAGGAAACCGGTCTCCACCCGCACGTCCGGGCGCAGCGAGCGCACCCGGCGTACGAGGGCGTGCACCGTCGCGGCATGGCGCGGATCGCGGCTGCCGTGGGCGATGACGAGGAGCACGGGGCGGGTCGGCTGCACAGGGCGCACGGGACTCAGCTCTTCACCAGCAGACCGCGGCTGCGCAGCACCCACCGCTCCAGCGGGCTGAAGATCAGCAGGTCGATCGCTATGCCGACGAACAGGATGAGCAGGATGGCGAGGAAGACCGTCGCCATGCTGCTGTTGGTGCGGCCCACCTCCAGCAGCTGGCCCAGGCCCATGCCCATGTCCGGCGACTGGGCGATGATCTCGGCGGCCATGAGGGACCGCCAGGAGAACGCCCAGCCCTGCTTCAGTCCGGCCACGTAGCCGGGCAGTGCCGCCGGCATCACGATGTGCCAGGTGCCGCGCAGTCCGGTCGCGCCCAGGGTGCGGCCCGCGCGCAGGAACAGCGGGGGCACCTGGTCGACGCCGGACACCAGCCCGTTGGCGATCGAGGGGACGGCACCGAGCAGGATCACGGTGAACATCACCGAGTTGTCCAGGCCCAGCCAGATCACCGCCGGCGCGACCCAGGCGACCGAGGGCAGCGACTGCAGACCGGACAGGATCGGGCCGAACGCCGCGCGCACGAACCTCACCCGTGCCACCAGCAGGCCCAGCGGCGTACCGATGACCAGCGCGAGCAGGAAGCCCAGCAGACCGCGGGAGACGCTGCCCCAGATGTACTCGAGCAGGGTCCCCTTGAGCCACTGGTCCTCGGCCTCGGACCACACGTCCTGCGGGGAGGGCAGTTTCGTGGGGTCGTCGACGACCGGGTGGAGCAGGCTCCAGGCGACCAGTACCACGGCGATGGCGATGACGGGCGGGAGGATCTTGTTCTTGAAGGTCTGGCTGAAGGGCGGACGGCCGGCGGCCGTGGTCTCCAGCGCGTCGAGGCCCGCCTCGACGCTCCCGGCGTCCTGGGCCGGTGTCGTCTCAGTGCTGGCCATGACGGCGGATCTCCCCACGCAGTACGTCAGTGATCTCGAGCGAGAGTTCGGCCACGGGCGCGTCCTCGATGCGCCGCGGCTGCGGGATGCCGACCGTCCACTCGCGCGCGATCCGGCCCGGGCGCGAGGACAGCAGGACGACCCGCTGGGCGAGCCGCACCGCCTCGCGCACGTTGTGCGTGACGAAGAGGACGGACACGCCCGTCTCCGCCCAGATCCGGGTCAGCTCGTCGTGCAGGACGTCCCGCGTGATGGCGTCCAGCGCCGCGAACGGCTCGTCCATCAGCAGCAGGTTGCTCTCCTGGGCGAGCGCGCGGGCCAGTGCCACGCGCTGGCGCATGCCGCCCGACAGCTCGTGGACCCGCTTGCCGTACGCGCCCCTCAGCCGGACGAGTCCGAGCAGCTCCTCCGCCTTGGCCCGGCGATCGGTCTTGGGAACTCCCCGCAGCCTGAGGGCGAGTTCGATGTTCTTGCCCGCGGTCAGCCACGGGAACAGGGCGTGCTCCTGGAACATCAGGGCGGGCCGGCCGTCCGTCGCTATGGAGCCGGCGGTCGGCCGGTCCAGGCCCGCGACCAGGTTGAGCAGGGTGGACTTGCCGCAGCCCGAGGCCCCCAGGAGGGTGACGAACTCGCCGGGCGCCACATCGATGCTGATGTCGTCCAGGACGAGCTGCTGCCCGCCCGGTCCTGCGAAGGACTTCGAGACGTGCTCAAGGCGAGCGGCGAACTCCACCGACTCCGCGGCCTTGGCGAGGGTCGTTGCCATGGTCGTCACCTCCTGGGAACTCGTCGGGCGGGGATCAGCTGGCGCCGAGACCGGCGTCGTCGACCGGGTGCCCGCCGTCGGCCTGGAGGACCTTGTTGAGCAGCGTGAGGTCGTAGATGCCCTTGAGGTCCGGCTTCTCCAGCAGGCCGGCCTTGACCGCGTGCTCCGCCTCGGTGCCGAGGGTGGCCGCCAGCGGGTCGTCGGTGAACTGGATGGACTTCCA
>NZ_BNBF01000014.1:34987-35241 GCF_014654935.1 Streptomyces capoamus | reverse complement strand
CGCCGGGTCCAGGACCTTCGCCGGCAGCGCCTTGCCCGAGTCGGCCTCGAGCTGCTTGTTGGCGACGGCCTTCGCCTCGTCCGGGTGGGCGTTGATCCACTTGTTGGCCCCGACGGAGGCCTTCAGCACGGCCTCGACCGCCTTCGGGTGCTCCTTGAGGAAGGCCTGGCGCACGATGATGTTCGTGATCACGAACTTCTTGTCCGGCCAGAGCGAGGCCTCGTCGAGCAGCACCTTGCCGCCCTCGGCGACCA
>NZ_BNBF01000014.1:0-34850 GCF_014654935.1 Streptomyces capoamus | reverse complement strand
GCTTGGACGCGGTCGGCTCCGGCACCCAGGCGCCGTCGACCGCACCGGACTTGTAGGCGTCCGGGGTGATCTTGTTGGCGGCGCCGACCACCGAGACGTCGCCCTTGCCGGTGTTGGCGTCGACCTTCCAGCCCTGGTCGGCGATCCAGTTGAGGAACGCCACGTCCTGGGTGTTGCCGAGCTGCGGCGTGGCGATCTTCTTGCCCTTGACGTCCTTCAGGGAGGTGATCTTCTTCGGGTTGACGACCAGCTTCACACCGCCGGAGGCCGAACCGCCGATGATCTTCAAGCCCTTGCCGCCGGACTTGACGTAGCCGTTGATGGACGGGGACGGGCCGATCCAGCCGATGTCGATGGAGCCGGAGTTGAGCGCCTCGATCTCCGAGGGACCGGCGTTGAAGATCTGGTAGTCCGCCTTGGTGGCGCCGAGTTCCTTCTGGAACAGGCCCTGCTGACGGGCGACGAGCGCGGTGCCGTGGGTCAGGTTGCCGAAGTAGCCGATCTTGACGGACCCGAGACCGTCGATCTTGGACGAGCCGGCGGCGACCTTCTCCTTGGCGTTGTCTGCGGTGGACTTGGACCCGTAACCGCAGGCGGCGAGGGTGAGCAGGGGAAGAGCTGCTACCACGGCGACACCGCGGCGAAGAAGAGTGGAGCGGTTGGCAGGCACGGGAGGCTTTCCTCTCGTTGGCCCGGCGGTCACGGTCTTTCAGGTCGTGGCCGGGTGTTCGGCAAGGGTCTTCGTCTCGTCCGGGACGTCGGGTGGGGGGACGGGGCGCGCAAGCAGTGCGCGTACGTCAGCGCGCACATCGTGCGACTCCGCCCTGTCCGCTGCCGAGGGCACCGCTGCCGACGCGGCCGCCCTCCTTCGCGAACGTCGAGTAGAAATCGGTGGAGTTCATGTCTAGAAGTCCCACCCTTCGTCGTCGGCCTCGTCCTTGACCGGTTCCGGGGACGCGAAGGACTCGCCGACCATGCCCGCGGTGAGCGTGGTGCCGTCCGCGGGGTCGATCAGGATGAACGACCCCGTGCGGCGCGAGTCGGCGTAGGAGTCGACCGGCAGCGGCTCGGCGGTACGGATCTTCACGCGGCCGATGTCGTTGGCGGCGAGCCGTCCCGGGTGCGGGTGCAGGGACAGGTCGTCGAGCGTCAGCCGGGACGGGATGTCCTTCACGATCGCCTTGACCGTGCGCGTGCCGTGCTTGAGCAGCACCCGGTGGCCGACGGTCAGCGGGGTGTCGGCCACGTGGCAGACGGTCGCCTCCACGTCCTGCGTGGTGGCCGGCGCGTCCTTCGTCGGCACGATCAGGTCGCCGCGCGAGACGTCGATGTCGTCCGCCAGCAGCACCGTCACCGACTGCGTCGTCCAGGCCGTGTCGACCGGCCGGCCCAGCAGGTCGATGCCGGCGATGGTCGTGGTGCGGCCGGACGGCAGCACGGTGACCGGTTCGCCCACCCGGAAGGTGCCGGCGGCGATCTGGCCCGCGTAACCGCGGTAGTCCGGGTGCTCGGCGGTCTGCGGCCGGATCACGTACTGCACGGGCAGCCGCGCGTGGCAGTGCGCCAGGTCGTGGCTGACCGGCACCGTCTCCAGGTGTTCCAGCACGGTCGGGCCGCCGTACCAGTCCATGTTCGCCGACGGCTCCACCACGTTGTCACCGGCCAGCGCCGAGATCGGGATCGCGGTGACCTCGGGGACGCCCAGCTCGGTCGCGTACGCCGTGAACTCCTCGGCGATCGCGGCGAACACGGGCTCCTCGTAGCCGACCAGGTCCATCTTGTTGACGGCCAGCACCACGTGCGGGACGCGCAGGAGGGCGGCGATGGCCGCGTGCCGGCGGGTCTGCTCGACCACGCCGTTGCGGGCGTCGATGAGGATCACCGTCAGCTCGGCCGTGGAGGCGCCCGTCACCATGTTGCGGGTGTACTGCACGTGACCGGGCGTGTCGGCGAGGATGAACCGGCGGCGCGGGGTCGCGAAGTAGCGGTAGGCGACGTCGATGGTGATGCCCTGCTCCCGTTCGGCGCGCAGACCGTCGGTGAGCAGCGCGAGGTCCGGGCCCTCCTGGCCACGGCTCGCGGAGGCGCGCTCCACGGCCTCCAGCTGGTCGGTGAGGACCGACTTGGAGTCGTGCAGCAGCCGTCCGACGAGCGTGGACTTGCCGTCGTCGACGGAGCCGGCGGTCGCGAACCGCAGCAGGGTGGTGGCCGAGAGCGCCTCGGTCGTGGTCGTGCTCATGCTTAGAAGTACCCCTCGCGCTTGCGGTCTTCCATCGCGGCCTCGGACATCTTGTCGTCGGCGCGGGTCGCGCCGCGCTCGGTGAGCCGGGAGGCGGCGATCTCGGCGATGACGGCGTCCAGCGTGGTGGCGTCGGAGTCGACGGCGCCCGTGCAGGACATGTCGCCCACGGTGCGGTACCGCACGAGCCGCTTCTCGACGGACTCGCCGTCCTTCGGGCCGCCCCACTCACCCGCGGTCAGCCACATGCCGTCCCGCCGGAACACCTCGCGCTCGTGCGCGAAGTAGATCTCCGGCAGTTCGATGCCCTCCCGGGCGATGTACTGCCAGACGTCCAGCTCGGTCCAGTTGGACAGCGGGAAGACCCGCACGTGCTCGCCGGGCGCGTGCCGGCCGTTGTACAGGTTCCACAGCTCGGGGCGCTGGCGGCGCGGGTCCCACTGCGAGAACTCGTCGCGCAGCGAGAACACCCGCTCCTTGGCCCGGGCCTTCTCCTCGTCGCGCCGGCCGCCGCCGAAGACCGCGTCGAACCTCTCCGACTGGATCTTCTCGGTGAGCGGGAGGGTCTGGAGCGGGTTGCGGGTGCCGTCGGGACGTTCCTTGAGCACACCGCGGTCGATGTAGTCCTGGACGGAGGCCACATGGAGACGCAGCCCATGTGCGGCCACCACACGGTCCCGGTACTGGAGGACTTCCGGGAAGTTGTGTCCCGTGTCCACATGCAGCAGGGAGAAGGGGATCCCGGCCGGCGCGAACGCCTTCAGCGCGAGGTGCAGCATGACGATGGAGTCCTTGCCACCGGAGAACAGGATCACCGGGTTCTCGAACTCGCCCGCCACCTCGCGGAAGATGTGCACCGCCTCGGACTCCAGGGCGTCCAGGTGCGACAGGGCGTACGGGCTCGCCGTGCCCTCGCCGCCCTCCTTGGCCTTGGCGACCGTGGTCATGCCAGTCCCCTCTCGCTGAGCAGCGCGTACACCGACCCGGCGGACTCCCGGACCGTCTGGTGCTGCGACTCGATGCGCAGATCCGGACGCTCGGGCTCCTCGTACGGGTCGTCGACCCCGGTGAGCCCGGTCAGCTCGCCCGCCGCCTGCTTGGCGTACAGCCCCTTCACATCGCGCACGCTGCACACCTCGACCGGCGTCGCCACGTGGATCTCCAGGTACGGCGTCCCGTTCTCCTCGTGCCGCTTGCGGACCGCGTCCCGGCTGTCGCCGTACGGCGCGATCACCGGCACCAGCGCCTTGACGCCGTTGCGGGCCAGCAGCTCCGCCACGAAGCCGATGCGCTGGACGTTGGTGTGCCGGTCCTCCCGCGAGAAGCCGAGGCCCGCCGAGATGAACTCGCGGATCTCGTCGCCGTCGAGCACCTCGACCCGGTGGCCCTCGGCACGCAGCCGGTCCGCCAGCTCGTACGCGATGGTGGTCTTGCCGGCGCTCGGCAGACCCGTGAGCCAGACGGTGGCTCCGGTCGTCACGTCAGTCTCCTGATGGTTGGTCGTCATCCGTGCAGCCCGCACTCGGTCTTGGCGCGGCCCGCCCAGCGGCCGGCCCGCGCGTCCTCGCCCGCCAGCACCCTGCGGGTGCAGGGGGCGCAGCCGACGGAGGCGTAACCGTCCGTCAGCAGCGGGTTGGTGAGCACACCGTGTTCGGCGACGTACGCGTCCACGTCGTCCTGGGTCCAGCGGGCGATCGGCGAGATCTTGACCTTCCGCCGCTTCTCGTCCCAGCCGACGACCGGGGTGTTCGCCCGGGTCGGGGACTCGTCGCGGCGCAGGCCCGTCGCCCACGCCTGGTAGTTCTCCAGTCCCTCTTCCAGCGGCTGCACCTTGCGCAGCCTGCAGCACAGATCGGGGTCGCGGTCGTGCAGCTTCGGGCCGTACTGCGCGTCCTGCTCGGCGACCGTCTGCCGCGGGGTGAGGGTGATGACGTTGACGTCCATCACGGCCTCCACGGCGTCCCGGGTGCCGATGGTCTCCGGGAAGTGGTAGCCGGTGTCCAGGAAGATCACGTCCACCGGGGCGCCGCCCGTCCGCACGCGCGAGGCGAGGTGGGCGACCACGGCGTCCTCCATCGAGGAGGTGACGCAGAACGCCCTCCCGAAGGTGTCCACCGCCCACTGGAGGACCTCCAGCGCGGAGGCGTCCTCCAGGTCACGGCCCGCCTGCTCGGCGAGTACCTTCAACTCGTCGGCCGTACGCTTCTGCTGAGCCGTCGTCATATCCGGTCGTCCCCTCCGTTGTCGGCTCGCCGCAGTCCCCGGGCGAGCAGCCCGAGGAACTTCAGCTGGAAGGCGCGGTTGCACGCCCCGCATTCCCAGGTGCCGTGACCCTGCTCGTGCGGACGCAGGTCCTCGTCACCGCAGTAGGGGCAGTGGAAGGGCGCGGCACGCTCGCTCACGACAGGGCCTCCTCGGAGGCGCGCGCGGCCCAGGCCGCGAACCGCTCGCCGTCCTCGCGTTCCGCCCTGAAGCGCGTGAGCACCCGCTCGATGTAGTCGGGCAGTTCCTCGGAGGTGACCTTCAGCCCGCGCACCTTGCGGCCGAAGCCCGCCTCCAGGCCCAGCGCGCCACCGAGGTGCACCTGGTAGCCCTCGACCTGCTCGCCCCGGTCGTCGAGGACCAACTGGCCCTTGAGACCGATGTCCGCCACCTGGATGCGGGCGCACGCGTTCGGGCAGCCGTTGAGGTTGATGGTGATCGGCTCGTCGAAGTCCGGCAGCCGGCGTTCCAGCTCGTCGATCAGCTGGGCGCCGCGCTGCTTGGTCTCCACGATGGCGAGCTTGCAGAACTCGATGCCGGTGCAGGCCATCGTGCCGCGCCGGAAGGAGGACGGCCGCGCGGTGAGGTCCAGCGCCTCCAGGCCCTCCACCAGCGAGTCGACCCTGTCCTGCTCGACGTCGAGGATGATCATCTTCTGCTCGACGGTGGTGCGGACCCGGCCCGATCCGTGCGCCTCGGCGAGGTCGGCGACCTTCGTCAGCGTGGCCCCGTCGACCCGGCCGACGCGCGGCGCGAAGCCGACGTAGAACCGGCCGTCCTTCTGGCGGTGCACACCGATGTGGTCGCGCCACTGCTGCACCGGCTGCTCGGGGGCGGGCCCGTCGACCAGCTTGCGCCCGCCCAGGTACTCGTCCTCCAGCACCTGCCGGAACTTCTCCGCGCCCCAGTCGGCCACCAGGAACTTCAGGCGGGCGCGGTTGCGCAGCCGCCGGTAGCCGTAGTCACGGAAGATCGAGATGACGCCCTCGTAGACGTCCGGGACCTCGTCGACCGGCACCCAGGCGCCGAGCCGCACGCCGAGCTTGGGGTTGGTGGACAGACCGCCGCCGACCCACACGTCGAAGCCCGGGCCGTGCTCGGGGTGGCGTACGCCGACGAACGCCACGTCGTTGATCTCGTGCACCACGTCCAGCAGCGGCGAACCCGAGATGGCCGTCTTGAACTTGCGCGGGAGGTTCGAGTACGCCTTGTTGTTCAGGACGCGGCGCTTCATCTCCTCCAGCGCCGGCGTGGCGTCGATGATCTCGTCCTCGGCGATGCCCGCCACGGGGGAGCCGATCATCACGCGCGGGGTGTCACCGCAGGCGGTGACCGTGGAGAGGCCCACGCCCTCCAGCCGGTTCCAGATCTCGGGCACGTCCTCGATCCGGATCCAGTGGTACTGGACGTTCTGCCGGTCGGTGATGTCCGCCGTACCGCGCGCGAACTCCTCGGAGACCTCGCCGATCACCCGCAGCTGCCGCGTGGTCAGCGCCCCGCCGTCGATGCGCACGCGCAGCATGAAGTACTCGTCGTCGAGCTCCTCCGGCTCCAGGACCGCGGTCTTGCCGCCGTCGATCCCGGGCTTGCGCTGGGTGTACAGGCCCCACCAGCGCATCCGGCCGCGCAGGTCGTTCGGGTCGATGGAGGCGAAGCCGCGCTTGGAATAGATCGTCTCAATGCGTGTCCGCACGTTGAGACCGTCGTCGTCCTTCTTGAACTGCTCGTTGCCGTTGAGGGGCGTGAAGTGACCGACGGCCCACTGGCCCTCACCACGGTGACGGCTCACCTTGCGGCGGGGCGCTGAGGCGGCGGGGTTCTGTGGGGTGGCGGCCATGGGTGTGCGTCCTCCGGGACAGGCGGGGAATCGGCTCTGACCTGCGCGTTCGTGCGCATACGGGCAGGAGTGCGCGCCGTTGCGCAAGCGGGATCAGGTACGGGAGGTGAACGGCGGTGCTGGGGGCGTCAGCTCGCCGGACAGATGGCGCTGGACATGCGGCCGAGGTCGACGTGGAGCCGACTCACCAAGGCAATTCCAGTTCCGGACATGGCGGAAGCGTGTCACGGCGATCTGGACACAGTCCAGCTTCGTCCGTCATGCGGACACCCATGTCTCGCATCATGGGACAAGGGTGTCCTCCCTCACATGCGCTGCCGGAAGGCTTGTCCCGCCAGGTCAGACGGGGTATGCCCCGGGCCACGGCCCGGGCGTGGTCACGTCCGGCTCCAGCTCGACCTTGGTGTCGAACAGCTTGAAACCGCGCCGCTGGTAGTTGTCCATCGCGAACTCGCCGTCCTTGCTGCAGGTGTGCAGCCACACCCGTTTGGTCGGCGTCCGTCCCGGCCACCGCTCGGCCAGGTCCCAGGCGCGGGCCGTGCCGTACGCCAGCAGGTGCCCTCCGATGCGCCGGCCGCGGAAGGCGGGGAGCAGCCCGAAGTAGACGATCTCCACCGCGCCCTCGTCCTGCGGCTCCAGTTCCACGAAGCCGGCCGGGGTGCCGCGGTCGTAGGCCACCCAGGTCTCCACGCCGGGCCGCTCCAGGTACTCCTGCCACCGCGCGTACGTCCAGCCCAGCCGGTCGGTCCACCGGATGTCGCCGCCGACCGAGGCGTACAGGAAGCGGCTGAACTCGGGGGAGGGCACCTCGGCGCGGACGATCCGGACGTCGCCCTCGGGGGCGGCGGCGGGCAGGAGGTCCGCCGGGGACGTCTGCTCCAGGGACCAGGTGGTGACAGGAACGCTGCTCATGCGGGCCAGGGAACCATCCCGCCGCCCGGTCTGTCGATCGGCCCCGGGGAACGCGGCCGGCGCCCGTCCGGCGCCCGTCCGTCGGGGCGCCGGGCGTCAGTCCACGGTGTGGTCGAGGCCGGCCAGCGGCAGCGCGAACAGCATCCGGTCGGACAGCGACCACACCTCGCCGGTCGCCTGCCAGTAGGAGAGGGAGCCCGCGTCCCGCGCCCAGCAGCGGTCCGAGGCGTCGGCGCCGCAGCGGGCCGCCCGGGCCCCCTCGCCGTCCTGCCGCCACAGTCCGCCGTGCCCGTCCTGCGAACCGGGCAGCCGTCCCACATACCAGGACGCCCGGTCGGCCCCCGCCTTCCGGTACGACAGCACGCCCCGGATCCCGGTCGCCCGGGTCCGGTACGCCTCCACCGCGGCGGCCCGGCCGCGGGCGTCCGTGGCGAGCAGCCCGGCGCGCGCCGGGTCGGTGCTGAGCGCGTACCGCCAGAGCCGGGCGTGCCGGTCGCCGTCCGGCGCGGTCCACTCCGCGGCGACCAGGCTGTCGGGCGCCGTACCGCGGTCCAGGGCGAGCGCGCCGGGACAGGGGGGTCCTGCGGCGGCGCAGCGGCCGGCGGTGAAGCGGTACGAGCCGACCGCGGGCAGGACGTAGCGGTAGCCGTCGGCGGACCAGCCGCCGGGCACCCGGCCGATCGCGGGAGCGTCGACGGTGGTGCGCTGGATGCGGTCGAGGTCGTAGACGTAGAGCGCGTCGGCGCTGCCGGACGTGGTGGTGACCAGCAGCTTGTTCTCGTACCAGACCATGCCGGAGATCCGGGAGGCCAGCCCTCGGTAGTCGCGGCCGCCGTCGACCGGCACCACCAGCAGCGCCCAGCGGTAGGGCAGGTGCTCGGGGTCGTCCGCGTCGACGAAGGCGACCCGGGCGAGGCCCCGCTCGGCGGGGCGGCCGGCGGTGGTGCTGTGGGTCCAGCCGGCCAGGACCACCCGGTGGGTGCCCCAGACGCCGTCGTCGTCGGCGTCCCCGGAGGTGGTCACCGAGGCCGGCCGCCAGGTGCCGGCGGCGGTGTCGGCCGGGTCCCAGCAGTAGGCGCGGTCGGCGGCCGGGGCGACGGGCAGGGACGCGCGGTCGGCGGAGGAGCAGTCGGCGGCCTCACGGAGATCGCGGTCGGCGCTGCGCAGCACGTCGTCCACGCCGACCGGGTGGCCCATCGCGGCGGCGAGCCGGTCCAGCGTGCGGGCCGGCACCAGGTGCTCCTGGAGCCGCAGCGGGCCGGTGTCCGCGGCGGAGGTCAGCGGCTTCAGCGCCCCCGGGCCCTTGCCGACCTCGGCCTGGGAGGCGCTGATCAGGGTGGCGGCGGCGGTGAGCGCCAGCGCCGTACCGGTCAGGACGGCGCGCAGTGCCGCACCCCGTCTGCGCCGGCGGTGTCTCCCGCGATGCTTCATCTCTCCTCCAGAGGACGGGCCAACTGCGCCTCGTGATCCGTACGTTGACCCGAGGAACAGGTGGGGAGGCCCGTACGGGATGCTACGGCAGGAACGGGCCGGGCAGGGTGAAGTCGCCGCAGATCGATGGCGGGAGCACGGGGGCGGCCGGGGGCGACCGGGGTCGGACGGACGGCCGTTCACGCCGGGGGCCGCCCGGTCCGGCCGTCGTGCGCCGGATTCCGCTTCCGGGTCACCGCCGGTGCCGTCGACTGGGGGAGCAGGTCACGCGGATCATCCGGAAGGATCACGTCCACTTCTGCTTCGTCGCAGAAACGATACGGCCGATGGTGCAGGAGTTCCCCTAGATACCGCCGGATCCTGGACATCTCGGCCCGCACGGTGACCGTCCGGGACGGATCGCCGAACAGGTCCGCCGCCAGCTCCGCCGCCCCGCGCCCTTCCCGGTGCTCCGCCAGCAGGAAGAGCAACTCCGCGTGCCTCGGGCTGAGTTCATGCGACCAGGAGACCGCTCCGGCCGTGACCCGTACCGTACGGCGGCCCGCCCGGGACAGGTCCAGCACGATCCGGCGCACTGCACCGGGCCCCGCCTCGTCCTCCACCCGCAGCAACCAGCCGCCGGCCAGCGGCTCCACCGCGCACGATCCGAGCGAGGGCAGCCACCGCCGGCCGGGCGCCAGCGACTTGGGCAGCGCCACCCGGCGCACGTACGGCATCCCGGTCACGGCCGCCGCCCAGCCGTCGCGGTCCACCACCACCGCCCGTCCGGCCAGCCGGGCCAGCACCGGTGCCGCCACCGCCCGCAGCCCCTCCAGCGAGGTCTGGTGCAGCTCCCGCAGCCGGGCCTCGGCCAGTTTGGCCACCGAATCCACCCAGGCGAGGGTGGCCGGGTGCATGGTCTCCAGCGGACCGCTGATGTCCACCACCCCGAGCAGCCGGCCGTCGCGCGGATCGGTGACCGGCGCGCCCGTACACGTCCAGGAGGCGTGCGACCGCACGAAGTGCTCGGCGGCGAACACCTGCACCGGCCGGCGCACCACCGCCGGGGTGCCCACGCCGTTGGTGCCGACGACGTCTTCCCGCCAGTCCGCGCCCAGTTCGAAGCCGAGCCCGTCGGCCTTGCGCAGCACCGCGGCCGATCCCTCCCGCCACAGCACGCGCCCGTCGGCGTCCGCCACCACCATGATGTGCTGGGCGGCGTCCGCGACCGAAAGCAACCCCTGCCGCAGCACCGGCAGGACGTGCCGCAGCGGGGACTCCTCCCGGCGGCGGCGCACCTCGTCGGACGGCAACAGGCCCGAGCGGAAGTCGTGTTCGGGGTCGACACCGCTGCGCAGCATCCGTCCCCAGGACTGCTCGATCACCGGCCGGGGCGCGATCCGCGCACGTCGCCCGGCGAGCGTGGCCTCGCGCACCTCGTTCAGCACCCGCGCCGCCTGTGCCGCGTCCACGGCGGCCAGGCGCGCCACGTTCATCGGCGGGTTCACCACTGGGGTCCTCCGGAAAGGCGTCGAACACACTTGTCAAGCCGTCCGGACGGCGGTTTCCGGTCCGACTGCGCCTCTCATACTGCCGTTCCGGGCATGGCGGAGGCACAGACTCCGCGCAGGTGCCCCCATAAGTTGCAACCCCCTGCAACCCTGGTGGACCGCCGGGCGGTGGCTGAGACTTGACGACGACGCACTGCGCGTCCGCGGGCTCGACGGGCCCCGTCGGCGGGGGTGGTGCCGTGTCGGCGCAGCACCACCCCCTGTCGACCGGCGGTCCGGCCGTGCGCTGAAGGGCGGTGCGCCGGTGGCCTCGGGTCGGGTCCGCCCCGACCGCGTGCTCCGCCCGGTGTCAGAACTCCGGCTGCGCCCGGCGGACCACCGCCTCCAGGTCCAGGCCCGTCGGCAGCGTGCCGAAGGACGCGCCGTGGTCGCCGCCCAGGCGGGAGGCGCAGAAGGCGTCGGCGACCTCCGGCGGCGCGTGCCGCACGAGCAGGGAACCCTGGAGGACCAGGGCGAGCCGCTCCACCACACGGCGGGCCCGGCCCTCGACGCCCTCCAGGTCGGCGAGTTCGGTGAACAGGTCCTTCACCGCGCGGTCCAGCCGGTGGTCGGCGCCGTGCGCGCGGCCGATCTCGGTGAGGCAGGCGTCCAGCGCGCCCGGCTCCCGCCGCAGCGCCCGGAGCACGTCCAGCGCCTGCACGTTCCCGGCGCCCTCCCAGACGGAGTTCAGCGGCGACTCCCGCACCAGCCGGGGCAGGCCGGACTCCTCGACGTACCCGTTGCCGCCCAGGCACTCGGCCGCCTCCACCGCCACCGGCGCACAGCGCTTGGTGATCCAGTACTTGGCCGCCGGCACCGCCAGCCGCAGGAAGGCCCGCTCCTGCTCGCCGCCGTCGTCGCAGGCCGCGGCGAGCCGCAGCGCGAGCACCGTCGCCGCCTCCGACTCCAGCGCGAGATCGGCGAGGACGTTGCGCATCAGCGGCTTGTCGACCAGCTTCCCGCCGAACGCCTCCCGGTGGGCGCAGTGGTGCACCGCCTGCGCCACCGCCTGCCGCATCAGCCCCGCCGAGCCGAGCGCGCAGTCCAGCCGGGTCGCGGCGACCATCCCGATGATGGTGTGCACCCCGCGGCCCTCCTCGCCGACCCGGCGCGCCCAGGTGCCGGCGAACTCCACCTCGGCGGAGGCGTTCGAGCGGTTGCCCAGCTTGTCCTTCAGCCGCTGGAGGAGGAAGACGTTGCGCCCGCCGTCGGGCAGGACGCGCGGGACCAGGAAGCACGTCAGCCCGCCCGGGGCCTGCGCGAGGACCAGGAACGCGTCCGACATGGGCGCCGAACAGAACCACTTGTGTCCCGTCAGCACATAGGTACCAGGCTCCGCGAGGGGCCGCGCCACTGTGGTGTTCGCCCGGACGTCGCTGCCGCCCTGCTTCTCGGTCATGGCCATCCCGAACAGCGCCCCGGGCTTCTGCCCGGGGGGCCGCAGCTCCCGGTCGTAGATCGTGGAGGTCAGCCGGGGTTCCCACTCGGCGGCCAGGGCGGCGTCGGCGCGCAGCGCGGGCACGGCCGCGTGCGTCATCGACAGCGGGCAGCAGGTGCCGGCCTCGACCTGGGTCCAGACCAGGAACCCGGCCGCCCGGCGCACGTGCCCGGCGGGCCGCGTCCAGGCGCCGGTCAGACCGGCCGAGACGCCCTTGCCGAGCAGCCGGTGCCAGGCCGGGTGGAACTCGACCTCGTCGATCCGGTGGCCGTACCGGTCGTGGCTGCGCAGCGCGGGCGGGTGGGCGTTCGCCTGGTCCGCCCATTCGTGCAGCTGTGCGGAGCCGGCGGCCCGGCCGAGCGCGGACAGCTCGGCACGTACCTCGTCCAGGACGTCCGGGGCCGTGTGGCGGTCGACGGCCTCGGTGAGGGCCCGGTCGGCGGTGAAGACGTCGTAGCCCACCAGCGGGGGCGGCTGGTTCGTCACGGTGTGCGTGGAGGTGCCTGCCATGGTTGCGAACCTACCCGGGACGGCGGCGGTGATGGCCTCCGCCGTGGCACGGCGCCGGGAACGGGACGCGGCGGACCCGGGACCGCACCGGAAGGTGAGGACGGCCCGGCGCGGCGGATACCGTTAGGACGTGCAGCCAGCAAGTGAATCCCCAGAGCAGCCGGCCGGTCGGCTCCACCGGGCCAGAGCCCTCTACCGGAACGTCTCCAAGCGCAGGACCGCCTGGCTGCTGCTCAAGGACACCGTCAACTCGTGCATGGAGTACCGCATCCTCGGTCTGGCGGCCGAGGCGGCGTTCTTCACGCTGCTGTCCGTGCCGCCGCTGCTGCTGAGCCTGATCGGGCTGCTCGGCTACGTCGACGACTGGACCGGCGCCGACACCATCCACAGTCTGGAGACCAACCTCCTGGAGGCCTCCCGCACGGTCCTCTCCGACAAGGGCGTCAAGGACATCGCCGAGCCGATCCTGCACGACGTGATGCAGGGCGGCCGGCCGGACGTCATCTCCATCGGCTTCCTGTTCGCCCTGTGGTCGGGGTCCCGCGCGGTGAACGTCTTCATCGACACCATCACCGTGATGTACGGCCTGGACGGCGTCCGGGGCATCGTCAAGACCCGGATCATGGCGTTCCTGCTGTTCATCGTGGCCCTGCTGATCGGCTCGGTGGCGCTGCCGCTGATGGTGGCCGGGCCGGACGCGGTGGTGCGGATCCTGCCCTGGTCGGAGACGGTCGTCCAGGTCCTGTACTGGCCGGTCGTGATCGTCCTGTCCATCGTCTTCCTGACGACCCTTTACCACGTGTCCGTGCCGGTCCGCTCCCCGTGGATCGAGGACGTGCCCGGCGCCCTGGTCGCCCTCGCCATGTGGGTCCTGGGCAGCTTCCTGCTGCGCATCTACCTCACGAGCACCATCGAGGGCGCCACCATCTACGGCTCCCTCGCCGCCGCCGTCGCCGTGCTGCTGTGGATCGGCGTGTCCGCCTTCGCCGTGCTCGTCGGCGCGGCCGTGAACGCGGCCATCGACCGGGTCTGGCCGGCCGCGGCCACGGCCGCCGCGCGCGAGGCCAACGAGCGGGTCCGCCACGCGCAGGTCGCCGAGTACGTCGCCCGTGCCGCGGCGGCCCGCGAGATCGACCCCGACGATCCCGACATGCCCTCCGAGTTCCCCGAGCGCTGGTCCCGCTTCCTGCCCCCGGAGGACGTAACGGCCCGCCTGCGCACCCACGCGAAGAACCCGCACCACGCCCACAAGGGGCACGGGGGCCATGGCGACGGCGGCGACGGGGGGACGACGGCGCGTTCCGCGCAGTGACCACGGGAGGGCCGCGGTGACGGCGGGACGGCCGCGGTGACGACGGGACGGCCGCGGTGACGACGGGACGCCCGCAGCGACGGCGTGGTGGGCGGTGACTGCGCGGCCGGCCGGGCGCCCGTCTCCGCACCGGCGCCCGTCCACCCTCGGGTGCGCATCCCGCGGTGGAGAAGGCGGCATGCCCTCGTTCCGGATCTCCACCCGGCACTCCACCCCTGCGCCGATCCGCCGGGCCCCGGCCCTCGCCTGACGCGGATGCGCGGGCCGGAGCCGTCCGGCCGGCGCCGCGCCGGCCCATGCGGGCACCGTCGCCCTCCCACCGCCCGTTCAGGGGTGCTCCCCGGGTCCTTCCCGGCCGGGCGTGCCGAGGTGTTCGGCGAGCACGAACGTGACGCTGATCAGCAGGGACCAGGCACCGAACTTGGTCAGCGGCACCGGCTGCCAGCCGCCGAGCTGCTGCGGATAGCTCCAGGCGCCCGCATAGGTCGCGGCGTTCTCGGCGACCCACAGGAAGAAGCCGATCAGGACGAAGGAGAGGGCGAGCGGCATGCGGTAGCGGTGTGCGCCCACGCTGAAGCCGACCCAGGTGCCGGCGGTCGCGGCGGCCATCGCCAGCGCGAGCGGCCAGCGCAGGTCGGGTATCCAGTGGTGGGTGAAGAAGTTGAGATAGACGGCTGCGGCGACCAGGGTCGTGGCGGCGGCGCGGTAGCGGGTGTAGCGCAGCCGCATCAGCCTCCGGGCCCGGCAGACGTATCCGGCGACCGCCGCGTACATGAAGCCTCCGTACAGCGGCACGCCGGCGATCTTGGTGAGGGCGTCCTCCGGGTAACTCCACGAGCCCAGGTGCACCTTGACCAGCTCGAACAGCAGCCCCAGCACATGGCACACGGCGATCACGACGGTGTCCCGGCGGGTCTCCCAGCCGACCCGGCGGGCGAGGAGGGTGAGCAGCACGCCGTAGCCGAGGACCAGGTCGTAGCGGGCGACCGGCAGCGGGGGCAGCAGCCGGGAGGCCCCGATCCCGGCGAGCAGCGCCCCGGCGAAGGCACAGGCGCGGGCCTGGACCAGGCCGAACCGCCCGAATTGGGCGAACCCGTGCCGCAGCCCGCTCGCGGCGGGTCCGTCCTCGTTGCGCATGCCCCTCCTTCACGTGCCGGGCGGGACCCCGTCGGGAGGGCCGCATTTGAACACGTTCAATCGGCGTCTGCGGTTCCCGCCATGTGCCGCGCGCCGCTCCCCGAGTGACGTTTCTGCGGTGAACCGGATCCGCCATCGGAGTGAGTAAAGGTGGCGTAGAGCAAAGGTCACGTGAATATCTAGAGATGCTCTTGTCTTGGCAAAGGGCGTCGAGACGCGGCGGCCCACCCCCATCCGCCCCGCGTCACCCACCCACGAAGGAGCCGGACCTTGACTCACGGGAAGAAGCTGCGGGAGCGCATCGCCGCGCCCGGGACCACTCCGCTGATCGGCGTGTACGACATGTACTCGGCGTCGATCGCGGCCAAGCACTACGACGGGATGTTCGTCTCGGGCTTCGGTTTCGCGGCCTCGTACTACGGGCTGCCGGACATCGGATTCATCGCCTGGCCCGACATGGTGGCCTTCGTCCAGCGGCTGCGCGGCGCGTTCCCGCACCACCACCTGCTGGTCGACATCGACGACGGGTACGTCGATCCCGAGGTCGCCTGCCACGTCGTCGAGGGACTGGAGCGCATCGGCGCCTCCGGGGTGATCCTCGAGGACCAGAAGCGGCCCCGGCGCTGCGGCCACGCCGACGGCAAGCAGGTGCTCCCCCTGGAGGAGTACCTGGAGAAGCTGGACAAGGTCCTGCAGACCCGCAAGGACCTGGTCGTCGTCGCCCGTACCGACGCCACCGACGAGCACGACATCCTGCACCGCGCCGAGCGGCTGGCGGCCACGGACGCCGACGTGGTGCTGGTGGACGGCGTGCGCAGCGTCGAGTGGATCAAGCGGATCCGGGAGGTCGTCGGGGACAAACCGCTGCTGTTCAACCAGATCGCCGGCGGCAAGTCGCCCCGCCTGTCCCTCGGCGAGCTGTCCGACCTCGGCGTGGACGTCGCCATCTACAGCACCCCCTGTCTGTTCGCCGCGCACGAGGCGATGGACTCCGCCCTCGCCGGCCTCAAGGCGGCCGACGGCCGGCTGCCGGAGGTGGACCCGGCCGGCGGGGTCGGTGTGAAGGCCTCCACCAGCCTGCTGGAGCGCAATATCGCCCCCGAACGCCTCACCCGCGAGGGCGTGGGCGTGTGACCGGTGCCGTACCCCGGCCCGGCGTGGCCACGGCCGGCCTGGTCGGCGTGGCCACGGCGGTGGCCGCCGCGCTCCTGGCGGCCGGGGCCGTGCCCGCGGCCGGGTCCGAGAGTCTGATCACCGTGATCGACAACTCCCACGCCGACTCCTGGCTCGAGGTCGACCGCGCGGCCAACGTGCAGACCGGCAGCGGCACCGCCGGCAGCGACCACGACGGCAGCGCCGTGGACGTGGTGGAGGCCCTGGTCGGCGCCGGCCGGGGCGCCGAGGACTGAGCGGGGAGGGAACGGGCCGGCGGAACGGTCGGACGGCCGGGCACCCCGTGCGGGAGGTGCCCGGCCGTCGCCGGATGTGCGGCTGCCCCGCCGGGGGAGTCAGTCCTCCGTCAGGTCGGGGCGGCCGTTCTCGTCCAGCTCGACGTCCTCCTTCGGGTCGTGCTCGTCGGCGGGCGAGGCCACGGTGACGCGCTGCTGTCCGGGGGCGACGGTGCGGGAGGCGGCATGCGCCGAGCCGTAGACGGTGACCAGGGCGGCTGCGGCCACGGCGAGGGCCGCGGCGGTACGCGTGGTGTGGTTCATGCCCGGCCAACGAAGCCCGCACCGGCGGGGTCACCGTGCCCGGCACGAACCGGCGGCCCGCGTCACGCGGTCGGCCGCCCGTCCGGCACCGGTCCGCGTGCCGCAGGGCGGTCGGCCGGCGGCGCGGCCGTGCTCGCGCGCTCGACCGGCCGGGTCGACAGCTCCGTGCGCGTGCCCTCCGGGCGTTCGCCGTGCATCATCCGCCGGCGCCGCGTACGCACCGAGCGCCATCCGGTCCGCGCACACGAACACCGCGGCCGATGGCTGCGTGCCGCACGTACTCGGCGCGCTGCCGCACGCCCGCCGAGGCGAGCGTCTCCGTGTGGTCCGGCCGTCAGGCCACGCGGGTCAGGTCCGCGTGCCGCACCCGGTGCCGCGGGGGCAGGCCCCCGGCCAGCCGCTCCAGCTCCTCCACCACGATCGCGCCCAGCCGTGCCAGCTCATTGCCGAGCGAGCCCGCGATGTGCGGGGTGAGGAAGACGTTGGGCAGCCGGTACAGCGGGGAACCGGCTGGCGGCGGTTCGGGTTCGGTGACGTCCAGGACGGCGCTCAGGCGTCCCGACACCAGTTCCCGCGTGAGCGCCTCGTGGTCGACCAGCGCACCGCGCGCGGTGTTGATCAGAACGCCCCCGTCCCGGATCAGGGCCAGCCGGTCCCGGTCCAGCATGTGGCGGGTCTCGGGAAGGTCCGGGGCGTGCAGGCTGACGATGTCGCTGCGCCGCAGCAGCTCCTCCAGCGGCAGCGGTTCGGCGCCCAGCGCGGCGGCCTCGGCGGAACCGACGCAGGGGTCGTACAACAGGACCGTGAGGTCGAACGGCCGCAGCAGCTCCATGAGCCGGCGGCCCACGCGTGAGGCGCCGATGACGCCGACGCGGCGGCCGAGGTTGCCGGTGGCCGCGGTCTCGGCGGGGCCGGGACGGGTGTGGGTGAGGCGGTAGCGCTCGTGGTGCGCGAAGGCGTCCTTGCCGACGAGAAGGATCATCGCCAGCGTGTACTCCGCCACCGGCAGGGCGTTGCCGGTGGCGGCGCTGCAGACGGTGACGCCGTTGCTCCACAGCGCCTCGCCGACCAGGGAGCGGACCGAGCCGGCGGCGTGCAGCACGGCACGCAGCTTCGGGGCCGCGGCCAGGACACCGGCGTCCAGGTGGGGGCAGCCCCAGCCGGTGATCAGCACCTCGGCCGCGGCCAGAGCGCCGGCCGCCGCCGGATCGGCGAAGTCCCGCACGACGCGGGCCGGGTCGATGTCGGCCGTCCGCGCCAGCCGGTCCATGAGGGGCGGCGGGAAGAGCAGTGGCAGGTGCACCGGGTCCATCGCGAACACGGCCCGCGGCGGCTGAGGGCTGGGCATGGCTCTCCTGACGGACCGGGGGCGCGATACCTTGCAGAAAGCGCCTTCCACGGTAGGTCCGCTCGGAAGGACGGGTCAATCGGGAGCGGCCGTGTGCCGTACGACGACGGGTCGGCCCCGGAGCGGCACCCCTCGCGGCCCGCCGTCACACCGTCAGCGCCGCCTCCCGGCACCGCACCTGACGGTCCGACGGCCGGGCTCCGGCGGTCAACTCCCCGGCGCGGTACGCCCGGAGCGCGCCGTTGCTCCCGTCCCGCGCACAGACGCCGGGGCCGCCGTCCCTCTTCCAAGCCACCCACCCGCCCCTCGCCGGCGCAGAGGGACCACCGCCACCGCCTCGGCACCCCCCCGGGTACGCCGAACGGCCCAGCCCCGGGCCCCTCCACCGGAATACACCCCGGCCATGTGATGCTCTGAAGGGGACGGTGCACGAGCGCGAGCGCGGTGAAGGGCTGGCGGGCGATGACGGCAGACCGGACGGGCCCCGTGGTCAGCACACTCCACGGTGCCGTACGCGGCCGGTACGAGGACGGCGTCGCGGTGTTCCGCGGCATCCCGTACGCCGCCCCGCCCTTCGGCCACCGACGCTTCCGCCCGCCCCAGCCGCCCGAGCCCTGGGACGGCGTGCGTGACGCCGGTCCTTTCGGCCCCACCGCGCCGAAACCCCCGTACTCCGAAGCGTTCGCCCGGTACCTCGCCGACCCGGTGGTCCCCGGCGACGACTGCCTCAACCTCAACGTCTGGACACCCGAGCCGGGACCAGGCGCCCGGCTCCCCGTCCTGGTCTGGCTGCACGGCGGCGCCCTGACCAGAGGCTCCTCCGCCGTGCCGGTGTACGACGGCCGCGCCTTCGCCCGCGACGGCGTCGTCTGCGTCTCGGTCAACTACCGGCTGGGTGTCGAAGGCTACGGACTCTTCCCGGACGCACCCCCCAACCCCGGCCTGCGCGACCAGTTCGCCGCCCTGCGCTGGGTGCACGAGACGATCGGCGCCTTCGGCGGCGACCCCGACCAGGTCACCCTGTGCGGCCAGTCGGCCGGCGCCATCAGTGCCGGCGTGCTGCTCGCCGCCCCCGCGACCCGCGGCCTGGTCCGGCGCGCGGTCCTGCAGAGCGGGGCACCGGAGGTCGCCGACCGCGACAAGGTACGACGCATGGTGCGCCGCATGGCCGCCCGGCTGAAGGTACCCGCCACCGCGCAGGCTTTCGCCGCCGTCGACCGCGACCTGCTGCTGCGCACCCAGGCCGAGGCCGGCCGGCTCAGCGGCCCGGTCCTGGGCGGGCCGGCGTTCGGCATCGTCGTCGACGGCGACCTCGTACCCGGCGACCCCCTGCGGGCCCTGCTCGACGGCGACGCCGCCCGGGGTGTCGACCTGCTGATGGGCTGGACCCGCGACGAGTACCGGCTCTGGTTCGTACCCGGCGGCATGCTGGAGCACGTCGACCGGCTCGGTGCCGTCGCCCTCGCCGGGGCCATGGCCCGCTGTCACGTCGGACCCGAGGTGCCCCGCGCCTACCGCACCCTCCACCCCGAAGCCGGCGTCGCCGAGGTCGTCGGCCAGATGGTGACGGACCACCTGCTGCGCGCCCCGCTGCAACGCCTCGCCGACGCCCGGCCCGGCACGTCCCACGTCTACGAGTTCGCCTGGCCGTCCCGCCTCCCCGGCCTCGGCGCCTGCCACGCGCTGGAACTGGGGTTCGTCTTCGACACCGGCGACGCGCCCGAGTCGAAGAAGCTGGCCGGCGAGGGCGGACCGCGCGAGCTGTGCGACGCGATGCACGGCGCCTGGGTGCGGTTCGCCACGAGCGGGGACCCAGGGTGGCAGGCCTGGGACGCCTCCCATCCGGTGCGCATCTTCGGCGACGGCCGGCCGTACACGGCATACGGCCCACGGGACGCGGAACTCGCCCTCTGGGCGACCGCCCACAGCGCCGCGCAGGCCGGCCCCGCCGAGGAGATCCGGGCCCCGGGGGCCGAGTGGGCGGCGGCGGTACGACGGTTGCGCCGGTCGGCGGCGGCCCGCCGACGGTGACGGCCACCGGCACCGGCCACCGGGGAGCCCCGCGTGCCGCTGCCGCTGCCGCTGCCGCGAGCGGGGCCCGGCGCTCGGCGACGCCGTGACGACGGGCGGCATGACAACGGGCGGCGTGACGACGGGCGGCGTGACGACGGACGACCGATGCGCCCCACCCCGCAAGGGGCCCCCGGCCACGGCGCCCCCGGCCCCGCTCCTCCTACGCCGTGACCGCTCCCGCGATTCCCTCGATCGCCTCCGGTCCCACCCGGCAGCACCCCCCGATCAGCCGGGCCCCCGCGTTCCGCCACGCCGCGACCTGCTCGGCGCCGAACGTGCTGCGGCCCCGCCAGGCGCGTGCCTGCGCGTCCCATGCCTCCCCGCTGTTGGGATAGACGACGACCGGCTTCCCGGTGACCCGGGCCGCGGTGTCGATCGCGTACGGCACGTCCTGCGGGGCGCAGCAGTTGACCCCGACGGCGATGACCTCCTCCGCGTCGGCGGCCTGGGCGAAGGCCTCCTCCAGGGGCTGTCCGGCGCGGGTGCGGCGGCCGTCGACGGTGTACGACAGCCAGGCCGGCACACCGAGCCCCCGCACCGCCCGCAGCAGGGCCGCCGCCTCGTCCGCGTCCGGCACCGTCTCCAGCGCCAGCACGTCCGGCGCGGCCCCGGCCAGCACTTCCAGGCGGGGCCGGTGGAAGCGCTCCAGTTCCGCCACGCTCAGCCCGTACCGGCCCCGGTACTCGGAGCCGTCCGCGAGCATCGCCCCGTACGGGCCGACGGAGGCCGCCACCCACAACGGCCGGTCGACGCCCTCCTCCTGCGCCTGCCGGGCGGCCCGGCGGGCCAGCTCCACGCTCAGCGCGAGCAACCGGGTCGCCTCCGCACGGCTGGTCCCGCGCTTCGCGAAGCCCTCGAAGGTGGCCTGGTAGCTGGCGGTGATCGCGACCCGCGCGCCCGCCCTGAAGTAGGCGAGGTGCGCCTCGGTGACCGCCTCGGGCCGCTCGGCGAGCAGCCGTGCCGACCACAGCCCGTCGCTCAGGTCGTGTCCGGCCGACTCCAGCTGGTTGGACAGGCCGCCGTCCAGCACGACCGTTCCGGCGGCGAGGGCTGCGGCGAGACTGGGGGAGGTGTTGCTGGTCATGTCACGACGCTAATCGAAGCGCGGCGGGACGGAACCCGGGTGTCCAGCACGTGAGCACCCGCCCATGTGCCGCGCCCGCCCCGCCGAGGCCTCCGCCGCCACGGCACCCCGGACTTCGGTGTCCCCGTGGCGGACACGGTGACGGGGGGGCGTGAGACGGACCCCTCCTACGCCGTCGCCCGCGCCGGGGGACGCAGCGTCTCGGTGAGCGCGTCGGCGAACTCCACGGGGTGGTCCAGGGTGCCGAGGTGGCCGCCCGGGAACTCGGTGAAGGCGCACCCGAGCCGCCCGGCCAGGAACTCGGCCGTACGGTGCAGGACTTGCCCGCGCGAGCCTTCCCCGGCCGCGATCGTGAGCCGCCCCGGGGGCAGGGGCGCGGTGGGCGCGTACGCGCTGAACGGGCGCAGTATCCGGGCCAGGAACACCCCCATCGGGGTCGCCGACCCGCCTTCGGCGGGCGGCCGTCCGGGCCCGTCCAGCTGCTCGATCAGCTCCGCCCGCCGCTCCGCGCCGTCCGGCAGCACCGTCACGCACGGCGGCTCGTGCGCGACCACGTGCGCCAGCCGGCCAGGGTGGCGGGCCAGCAGGTCCAGGACGGCGATACCACCGGAGCTGGTGCCGCACGCGTAGGCCCGGTCGCCCGCCGGCAGCACCTCGTCCAGCAGGCGCCGCGCGCCCTCGCTCCAGTCCGCGACCCGCTGCTCGGCGACCGGCGCGCCGAGCCTGCCGTGCGCGAGGCCCAGCGGGTCGTACGTCACCACGGTGAAACGCGCGGCCAGCCGCTCGGTGAGCGGTCCGAGGCCCATCGGATGCCCGGCGCCGCCCGGTACGAGCAGCAGCACGGGACCGCGGCCCGTGACGTCGTGGTGCGGCGTGTCAGTCATCGGCCCGCTCCCCGTTCTCGCGCGGCCAGTGGGTGAGGGCGAGGTGCAGGGCGTCGACCGCCTTGTCCCAGGAGGCCCGTACGTCCCGGTCGGCGCCGAAGCCACCCGCGCCCTCCAGCACGCAGTAGCCGTGGAAGGTGCTGCGCAGCAGGCGGACGGCGTCCGTCAGGTCCGGTTCCCGGAGTCCGTAGGCGCGCAGCATGCCGTAGGTGATCTGCGCGGTGCGGCGCAGGGCGGGGGAGTCGGCGATCAGGGCCTGGTCGATGCGGATCTGGGTGGCCGCGTACCGGCCGGGGTGCTCCAGGGCGTAGTCCCGGTAGGCGCCGGCGAACGCCGTCAGCGCCTCCTTGCCCGCCCGGCCGGCCACGGCCGCCGCGATGCGGTCGATCAGCTCACCGCCCGCGTACAGCGCGAGCCGGGTGCGCAGGTCCTGCAGATTGCGGACGTGCGAGTAGAGGCTCGCGTCCTTGACGCCGAAGCGCCGGGCCAGCGCGGAGACGCTGAGGTGCTCGAACCCGGCCTCGTCCGCCAGTTCCGCGGCGCCCGCCACCACCCGTTCGGCACTGAGACCTGCCCGGCCCATACACCCACCTCCCTTGGATCCCTAGGTCACAGCCTAGAGCATCTAGGAGCGGAGGTCAGCCGATCGGCGCGTACAGCACCCCCAGCTTGTCGACCTCCTGGCCCGAGCGGCCGGTGAAGCCCACGATCTGCCAGCCGCCGGGGGCCGTGAAGGTCGTGGTGTCGGCGGCCGGGGTGCCCGCCGAGAGGGTGCGGCCCCGGTCGGTGGCGAAGGCGGCCGAGAAGAGGCGGGTACGGCCGTCCTTCTGGCCCTCGCTGAGCCTCACCGAGGTGAGGTGTTCGCCGGCGGCCAGGGTGAGGGACGCGGCCGTGCCGCCGGTGCCGCCGTGGGCGAGGACCGCACCGCCGTCGTGGGTGAGGGACACGGCGTCCAGGCGGGCGCCGCCGCGCAGGGTGAGGGTGCGCGGGGACGGGGCCGCCGGGAGGTCGTCGGCGTCGTTGAAGGCCGTGCCGTGCGGGCCGCCGAAGAAGTCGCTCGCCCGGAGCCTCGGGTTCGGCGCCCAGGAGAAGTCGACGGAGTGCGGGAAGTGGTCGGAGAGGTTGCCGCCGGCCGTGTCGAGGAACGACGCCCACGCGTCGTGGTAGCGGGTCGCGGTCAGGGAGACCAGGGCGCTGCCGCGGTACAGGACCTTGTCGACCACCTCGCAGTCGTCGGGTGGCGCGGATGCGGGGCACAGCAGCGGGTCGGCGCCCTGGGCAGGGGCCGTACCGTCCTTGACCAGCCGTACCCAGGCGTCGGTCAGGCCGTTGCCGTCGACGAGGGTACGGATGTTGTCGCCGGAGCGGGTGTACCGGGTGTTGGTGTCCCCCATCACGATCACCGCGTCGCCCGCCGAGTTGGCCTGGATGAACGCCGAGAGCTGCGCGATGTTGGCGCGGCGCGCTGCAAGGGCGTCGGCGGTGTCGTCGGCGTTGGGGTGCAGGTTGTACAGGTCGACGTAGACGCCTTCGGCGAGCCGCACCCGGGTGAGGGTGAAGCCCTTGGGGGTCAGGCAGTTGGTGCCGGTGCAGTCCTTCCACTTCACTCGCTCGAAGTCCGCCAAGGGGAAGTTCGACAGGGTGTTGAGGCCGTCGCCGAGACCCGCGCCGCCACTGGTCGCGGTGCGGTGGGGGTGGTGGTCGCCGGCGTAGAGCGCCGCGTGGTAGTTGAAGTCCTCCTGGACGTTGACGATGTCGTAGCCCGCCAACCTCGGTGAGATCAGCGGGGTGTTGGTGGCGGGGTGGCTGGAGCTGAGCCCCTCCGGGAGTCCGGCCACGTTGTACGTCAAGACACTGAAGCTCCCTGGACCGGTGGCGTGCGCGGTACCGGCGGAGGCGGTGAGCCCGGACGCGGTCAGCAGTCCGGCGGCGAGAGCGCCGAGGAGTCGTCCCATGGATCGCATGTCGAGCATGTTCACGTCAACCTGACGGATTGGGAAGGTGGTGGGGGAAGACTTCCGGATCCTTCGACCCGGTCACCCAAGGGCACCACGACGTACTCCGGCGCGCCTCGTCACCACGATGAGTACCGAGGTGTCCAGGACCGCGGCCGGCCGGCAGGAGGGCCGGCCGGCCGCGGTGGGACGCACCGGGACCGTCGGTTCAGCCGGTGCCGGAGGCGGAGAGGACGAACGAGAACTCCGCCGGTTCCGCCCGTAGGCGGTACCGGGGCAGCGGGCCCGGGCCGCAGGACTGCGAGCCGATGCCGTGGTGGGCGTGGTCCAGGTTGACCCACACCGTGTCCCCGGGCACCAGGTCGGTCAGGTGGGCCGCGGCGTCCAGGTGCTCGGTGGTCCAGCGGCGGGCGGTGAGGAAGAACGCCGGGTCGCCCTCGACGCGCAGGCCGCCCAGTTCCGCCCAGCGGACGTCGATGCGGGCGCCGTTCTCCTGGGGGCGGACGTACGGCGTCTGCAGATCGTCGACGGTGGACTGCCGGCGGGCGATCCGGGACGCCGACCGGGTGTCCGGATAGGCCTCGCCCGGACCGCCGCCGTACCAGCGCACGGCGTCGGCCGCGGCCAGTCCGAAGCGGATGCCGAGCCGGGGCAGCGGGACCGTCCAGTCCCCGTCCGGGGTGACGGACACGGTCAGCCGGAGCCGGTCCCCGTCCGACGTCCACCGGTACACCGTCGACAGCCCCAGGTCCCGGGCGGCCGGCGCCACCCGCGTACGGACCGTCAGCGCGTCCTCGCCCGCCTCGACGGCGTCCAGGCGGTGCCGCATCCGGTGCAGGCCGAGTTCGCGCCACAGCGGCCCGGGGCGCAGGTCGCTCTGCCAGGCGGCACCGTCGTCGTTGTCGGTGGGCGCCCGCCACACGTCCAGCCGCAGACCGGTGACCGGCACCTCGCCGATCGCCCGCAGCGCCCCGGTGCGGGCGTCGAACACGCCTGGGCCGAGGCTGATCCCTCCGTTCCCGTGGGCCGGGCGGGCGGTCGCGGCGACGTGGGGCACCCGGCGCTCGGACACCGCCAGCTGGCCCCAGGCGACGACGTGGTCCTGCGGTGCCCAGGCCGTGTCGGACGCGAGCACCGCCCGGACCGTCCAGTGGGCCTCGCCGGCCGGCGCCCCTGCCGGTACGGCGGGCAGCTCGACCTCGGCGGACTCGCCCGGTGCCAGTGCGGGGACCGGCAGCGTGCCGAGGTCCACGGCCTCGCCCTCGACCTCGTACGACCACGAGAAGGACAGCGCCGACAGGTCCGCGAAGTCGTACCGGTTGGTGATCCTGACCGTGCCGGCGGTCCCGTCGCCGGTGATCGCGACCGGTTCGATCACCTTCCGGTACTCGAGCAGCCCGGGGGAGGGCCGCCGGTCCGGGAACAGCAGGCCGTCGCAGACGAAGTTGCCGTCGTGCAACTCCTCGCCGAAGTCGCCGCCGTAGGCGTAGCCCAGCTCCGGGTGGGCGATGCCGTGGTCGATCCACTCCCAGACGAAGCCGCCCTGGAGCCGGTCGTGGGCCTCGAACAGCCGCTGGTAGTCCAGGAGTCCGCCGGGCCCGTTGCCCATGGCGTGGGCGTACTCGCAGAGGATGAAGGGGAGGGCGCGGCGCCGGCGGGGTCCGCCGTCCAGGCCCCGGCCGATCCGCTCGACCTCCGCGTGGTCCGCGTACATCCGCGAGTAGACGTCCGTGTCACGGCAGTCGTGGTCGCCCTCGTAGTGGACGAGCCGGGAGCCGTCGCGTCCGTGGATCCACTCGGCCATCGCGGTCAGGCCCCGGCCGGTGCCCGCCTCGTTGCCCAGCGACCAGATCACGACCGACGGGTGGTTCTTGTCCCGTTCGACCGTCCGGGCCGCCCGGTCGAGCAGCGCCGGCGTCCAGCGGTCGTCGTCCACGGGGTTGTCCCGCCAGCCCTGTTCGGTGAAGCCGTGCGTCTCCAGGTCGCACTCGTCGATCACCCACAGGCCGTACTCGTCGCACAGGTCGAGGAAGGCCGGGTGCGGCGGGTAGTGCGAGGTACGGACGGCGTTGACGTTGTGCCGTTTCATCAGGGTTACGTCCTCGCGCATCGTCGCGAGGTCCAGGGCGCGGCCCCGCTCCGGGTGCCACTCGTGCCGGTTGACGCCCTTGAAGAGCAGGGGGCGGCCGTTCACCTTGATCAGGCCGTCGGACAGCTCCACCGTGCGGAAGCCGATGCGCAACGGCACCCGCTCGCCCGGGGTGGCCAGTACGGCGTCGTACAGCCGCGGTGTCTCCGCCGTCCACGGCTCGGCCGGAACGGTCACCGGCTCGCCGGTGGCGGTGTCGATGCCGAGGTCCGCGACCGTGACCCGGCCGGCCACGTCGGAGTCGACGCGGAGGGTGCCGGTGCCCGACACGTGGTCGTAGGAGGCGTGCACGAAGAAGTCCCGGACGCTGCCCGCGGGGCGGTGCAGCAGGGTCACGTCCCGGAAGATGCCCGGCAGCCACCACTGGTCCTGGTCCTCCAGGTACGAACCCGACGACCACTGGTGGACGCGGACCGCCAGGACGTTGTCCCCGGCCTCCAGCAGATGGCCGACCGCGAACTCGTGCGGCAGCCGGGACCCCTTGAACTCGCCCAGCTCCGTGCCGTTCAGCCAGACGCGGGCGCAGGACTCCACGCCGTCGAAGCGCAGCACGGCGGCGCCGTCGGCCGGCCAGTCGGCGGGCAGGCCGAAGAGGCGCAGGTGGTCGCCGGTCGGGTTCTCGGTCGGTACCCGGGGCGGATCGACCGGGAACGGGTAGAGGTGGTTGGTGTAGGCGGGGGAGCCGTGGCCCTGGAGCACCCAGTGGCCGGGGACCGTGACCTGCGCCCAGTCACCGGCGTCGTAGCCCCGCGCCGCGAAGGAGTCGTCCTCGGCGTCGGCCGTGTCCGACAGCCGGAAGCGCCAGCTGCCGTTGAGGGACAGGGAGGTGGCGTCGGAGGACGCGTACCAGGCGCGGGGCGGCAGCACCCCGGAGCCCGGGGAGACGTCCTCGACGTAGGCGGTGGACGTGCGCAAAGACATCGGTCTCCTAGCTGAGCCCTTGACGGGCAGGATCGACATGGCGGTCGTCACGGAGAAGTCGGGCCCGGTGGCAGTCCACCCGGCCGGGCAAGACCGGTGCGCCAGCGCCTGGTCCAGGCCTGCTCGGCGCCGCCGGAGCAGCTGTTCAGCAGGACCTCGCTGCCGTCCCCCGTCGCCTGCCCGCCGACGTCCAGGCACCGGCCCGACGCCTCGTTGCGGCGTGCGGGGAGACCTCGGCGGCGGCCGGGACGCCGCCGGCGCGCGCGGCCGGCGCGCTGAGCAGGGCCGCGGTGACCGCCGGCGCGGCCGGGGCGGGGAGCGGGAACGACCTGGTGCGGGGACGGGTGGTGCGGGGGTGAGACACGTGCATCCCTTCCGTCGTCATGAAGGTGGTGCGGTACGGCTCCTTGCCGGGGCGGTGCGTTTCGCGGCCCTCTGCCCGACCGACCGCAGCGCCCCTTCCAGCGCGAACGTGGCCGCGCCGAGGGACACCGGGTCGGTGGGGATCGGGGAGAGCACGATCTCGGTGGCGGCCAGCGGCCGGCGCAGGGCGTGCCGGGCGACCGCCCGACGGACCTCCCCGAGGAGCGGCTCGCCCAGCCGGGCGGCCACCCAGCTGCTGAGCACGACCACTTCGGGGTTGAGCAGGTTGACCAGGTCGGCGATGCCGGCGCCGAGGTAGCGGGCCGTGTCCCGGACGACCTTGAGCGCGACCGGGTCCGCGGCGGCGACCGCCCGGGCCAGCGCGTCGACGGTGGCGCTCTGGTCCCCGGGGTGCAACAGGGGGGAGGTCGGGTCGAGTTCGCGCAGGTTCTGCATGATGCCGGGCGCGCCGACATACGTCTCCACGCAGCCGTGGTTGCCGCAGTGGCACAGCCGGCCGTCCAGCACCAGGGTGGTGTGACCCCACTCGCCGGCGCTGTTGCTGACGCCCCGGTGCAGACCGCCGCCGAGGGCGAGACCGGCGCCGACCCCGGTGCCGAGGTTGACGACCACGGCGTCCCCGCGGCCCCGCGCGGCCCCGAACCACAGCTCGGCCACCGCACAGGCGCGCAGCGGATTGTCCAGGTACAGCGGGTGGGCGATGTGCTCGGCGAGCAGGTCGAGCAGCGGTACGTCGTGCCAGTCCCAGTTCGGCGCGTACTCGGCGACGCCGGTGTCCCGGTCGACCTGGCCCGGCACGCTCACCCCGACGCCGAGCACCCGGGCCGCCTCGACGCCGGCCCGGGCGACCACCGAGCCGACCGCGGCGGCGACCTGCCCGACCACCTGCTCGGGCCGGCTCTCGCCGGGCCGCATGTCCTCGTCGGCCCGGGCCAGCACGTTCAGCGCCAGGTCGAACAGCTCGACGTGGACGTACGTCTCGGCGATGTCCACGCCGATCAGCGCGCCGCCCGAGGCGTTGACCGCGACCAGGCCCCGGGGGCGACCGCCGGCCGAGTCCTCGAAACCGACCTCGGTGATCATGCGGAGGTCCAGCAGCTCGCCGACGAGCGTGGCCACGGTGGCCAGGCTCAGCCCGGTGGCCGCGGCCAGCTCCTGCCGGGAGGTGGGGGACGCGGCGATGATCTGGCGCAGCACCTCGTAGCGGTTGGCGGTGCGGATGTCACGTGAGGTGCGCTTCACGCGGCTGCCCCTCCCTTCCCGGCGGGACCAGGCCGGAGCGGGTCCGGCACCGGCGCGGGCGTCAGGTTATGGCCGGCGGACGCTTTCGACAAGGAGTTAGGAAAGGGGCTGGAGGAAGTGCGGCGGCCGGATCACGGCCCTCAGTCGCCCAGGAGGTCGCGCACGAAGGCGTTGCCGAACGTGCCCGCGGGGTCCAGCGAGCGGACCAGGGCGCGGAAGTCGGCGAGGCGCGCGTACCGTCCGCGGAGCACCGCCGACGGGACACAGGCCACCTTCCCCCAGTGCGGCCGCGGGTCGAACGGCTCCAGCGCCCGCTCCAGCCGGCGCACCGCCGGCAGCACCGCCGCCTCGTCCTTCGTCCAGGTGAAGTGCAGCGCGACCGAGTCCCGTCCGTGGGTCGGGCCGAGCCACTGTGGGTCGGCGGCGACCGTGCGCACCTCGCAGATCTGCAGTACCCCGGCGATCGTCTCCCGGACGCCGTCGACCGCGTGCAGCGCGTCCAGGGCCGACGACCGCGCCAGCAGGTACTCCGACTGGATCTCCTCCCCGCTGCTCGGGGTGAACTCCGCCCGGAAGTGCGGCAGCCGTTCGTGCCACGGCCCCGGCACGCCCAGTTGCCCGGTGCAGTTCACCGCGGGCATGCCCGGCACCGGGTGCAGCGGCCCGGCCGCGGGCGCCGCCCACGGGAAGTCCACCGCCGGCCGGTCGGTGCGCCGCTTGACCCACACCTGCCGGAAGCCCGGCTCCCGCCAGTCGGTGAACAGGCTCACGCTGTACCCGGAGGCCACGACGGCCTCGAAGTCCAGTCCGGCCAGGGGGAGTTCGGTGTAGACCCGCTGCTCGACCTCGTACGCCGGTTCGAGGTCGAGGGTGAGCGCGGTGACGACGCCCAGTGCGCCGAGGGAGGTCACGGCGCCGTCGAACCGCGGGTCGCCCCGGCCGATCGTCACCGCCGTGCCGTCCGCGACGATCAGCTCCACCTCCCGGACCGCCGACGCCAGCGGGCCGTTCGCCACGCCCGAGCCGTGCGTGCCGGTCGCCACCGAGCCGGCCACCGAGATGTGCGGCAGGGAGGCCATGTTGGCCAGGGCCAGGCCGTGCGCGTGGACCGTGCGGGCCAGTTCGGCGTAGCGGGTCCCGCCCGCCACCCGGACCGTACGCGCCGCCGTGTCGACGTCGACGGTCCTCGGCAGCCCGGCGGTGGAGATGAGCACACCGTCCGGGCCCGGGTCGGCGATCCGGTTGAAGGAGTGCCCGCTGCCCAGCACCCGCACCCGCACGCCGTCCCGGACCAGCGCCGCCAGCTCCTCCTCGGTGCGCGGCCGGTGGTGCTCCCGCGCCGTGAACGTGACGGTGCGCGCCCAGTTCGTGAGCGCGCCCGCGCGGTCCCCGGTCCCCGTCCGTGCGTTCTCGGTCATCGGTTGCGTCCCTTCCGGAGAGCGGCCAGTGCGTCGACCCTCTCATCCGGGGCCACCCGCGGGGGAAACCGGTTGCCGTCCCGGCGGGCGAGGCCGGCGACGGCCGGGCGGACCCTTCCGGTGAACCGGTCATCACCGAACGTAAGCGTCGTAAGGGGTACATCGGTAGGATCCCGGGGGACCCGGCGCGGGTGAGCCCGTGGCAGGGGCATACGGTGAGAGGCGTACGCCTGAGCCGGGAGGAGACAGACGGATGGGCAGTCGTACCGCGCTGGTCGAGGATCTGATGGAGCGGTTCCCGGAGGTGCCGCGGGAGGCCGTCTTCAAGGAGGACCTGCTGCGCGGCGGTGTCGCCTTCGACCCGTCGGCGCTGAGCGACAACGAGAGCGGCGAGGTGAAGCCGAAGTCGTACTTCATCTTCTCCTTCGACCACGGCACCCTGCCCGAGCTGGGCGAGGCGGCGCTGCGCCGCCCGCCCGAGGAGATCATCCTCACCGGCGGCCCCTACGACCTGCGGCGCACGGTCGTCTCCGTCCGGGTGAACCCCGCCTCGCCGTACCGGGTCGCCGCCGACGAGGAGGGCCTGCTCGGGCTGTACCTGGACGGCAGGCGTATCGCCGACGTGGGCGTGCCGCCGATGCCGGAGTACTACCGGCACAAGCTGTCCAACGGCAAGTCCGTGATGGAGGTGGCCCCGACCATCCAGTGGGGCTACCTGATCTACCTCACCGTCTTCCGGGTCTGCCAGTACTTCGGCGCCAAGGAGGAGTGCCAGTACTGTGACATCAACCACAACTGGCGCCAGCACAAGGCGGCCGGCCGCCCGTACACCGGGGTGAAGGACGTCGAGGAGGTCCTGGAGGCCCTGGAGATCATCGACCGGTACGACACCCAGAAGGCCTCCACCGCCTACACGCTCACCGGCGGCGCCATCACCAAGACGGTCTCGGGCCGCGACGAGGCCGACTTCTACGGCCACTACGCCAAGGCCATCGAGGAGCGCTTCCCCGGCCGCTGGATCGGCAAGGTGGTCGCCCAGGCGCTGCCCAAGGACGACGTGCAGCGGTTCAAGGACTACGGCGTGCAGATCTACCACCCCAACTACGAGGTGTGGGACGAGTACCTGTTCAAGATGTACTGCCCGGGCAAGGAGCGGTACGTCGGCCGCGACGAGTGGCACAAGCGCATCCTCGACTCCGCCGAGGTCTTCGGCGCGCGCAACGTCATCCCGAACTTCGTGGCGGGCGTGGAGATGGCCGAGCCCTTCGGCTTCACCACCGTCGACGAGGCCATCGCCTCCACCACCGAGGGCCTGCGCTTCTTCATGTCGCACGGCATCACCCCCCGGTTCACCACCTGGTGCCCGGAGCCCACCACCCCGCTCGGCAAGGCCAACCCGCAGGGCGCGCCGCTGGAGTACCACATCCGGCTGCTGCAGGCCTACCGGCAAACGATGGACGACTTCGGCCTGTCCTCGCCGCCCGGCTACGGCCCGCCCGGACCCGGCCGCGCGGTGTTCTCCGTCAGCTCCTTCATGGACAGCCTGCCCGCCGACGGGCCGGCGGCGCGGGAGGACGGGACTCAGGCGGCTGCCCGGGCGTGACGGCGGCCGGGACCGGTTCCCGCCCCGCTGAGCGAAACGGCGTCCGCGTCCGTACCAGAGGCCGGAGTCGGGGGCTCGTCGCGACGCGCTTCCGCGCCACCACTGACGGTAGCCGGATGTGAACAGGCCGCTTGTCAGTTGTGTCGAGGGCGTGAAAGGCTCTGTGCCCTGCCGCGAGGTTCCCCGCAACTCCCCTTTCCCTTTGGTGAGTTGCCCTCGCTCGTGGATGCAGGAGTCCCATGCCCGACCTGCCGACCCCCCAGGACGACACCGAGACCGCGCTGTTCTCGGAGTGCTGGGACGCGGTGCTCTCGTACGCGGACCTGTGCACCTCCGGGTCCCTGACGGCTCATCAGCTGGCCACCGAGGCCTTCACGCTCGGCATGCGCGAGGTCCGCGCCGCCGCGAGCACCCATGTGCGCGGCGCGGGCCGCCGTACCGCACGGCTGCCCGTGATCCCGGCCCTGCTCACCGCCGTGCGCACCACCGCCGCCGCCTGGGAGGCCGACGGGGAGGGCCACCGGCTCGACCCGGACCTGCGGCTGTGGCTCAACTCCGAGGCCGCCGCCCGGTTCTCGGGGCCGCCGCTGCGGCGCCCGGTCGCGCTGCGCGGTCTGCGGGACATGCAGGAGGCGGACGCCGCGCTGCTCTGGCTGGCCGAGGTGGAGGCGCTGCCACTGCCCACCGTGGCCCGCCGGCTCGGCCTGGAACCGGCCGGCGTCGCCGACGAACTCGACCAGGTCCGCACCCTGTTCCGGGACCGCTGCCACCGCGCCCACCTCGACTCCCCGATGGACGCGCAGTGCCGCAGCTACGCCCGGCTGCTCGACGCCGTCACCCGCTCGCCCACCGCACAGACCCCCGGCGACCTCTCCCGGCACCTCGCCACCTGCGTGCAGTGCGCCGAGGCCGCCGCCTGTCTGCGGCTGCACGGCGGCGGGCTGCCCGCCGCGCTGGCCGGCGGAGTGATCGGCTGGGGCGGCCTCGCCTACCTGGAACGGCGCCGCCGGGCCACCGAGGTCCGGCTCGGGGCGGGCCGCCCCGGCACCGCCGACCCCGGCGACCAGGAGGAGGGCGCGGGCCGCCACCGTGCGCTGCGCGGCGGACTGCTCGCCGCAGCGGTGCTGCTCTCCGCGCTGGCGCTCGGCGTGTCGATGATGCCGTTCGGCGGCTCCGGCGACGACACCGCCGTCGCCCAGGACGAGCGGCAACCGGTCGCCGACCCGGGCGTCTCCCGCACCACGCCCCGCCCCACCGCCACGGGCTCGTCCTCCGCCCCGCCCGCCGCGCCCCGCACCGAGGGCGCCCCCGGCCGCAGGAAGCCCGACCCCGAACCCCAGGGCACCACCTCCGCCACCCACCCCGCGGGCGAGCCCAGCGCCTCCGCCACCACCCGGTCGGCCCGCTGCCGGGTCGCCTACGAGCTGGACAGCCAGTGGCCCGACGGCTTCCAGGCCACCGTCACCGTGACCACCGACCGGGCACTGAGCGGCTGGCAGGTGTCCTGGAGCTTCCGCGACGGCCAGCAGGTCGGCCAGATGTGGGACGCCACCGTCCACCAGAACGGCTCCCGCGTCACCGCCACCGCCGCCGACTACAACAGGACGGTCGCCGCCCACGGCACCCTGTCCTTCGGCTTCCTCGGCACCTGGACGGACGCGAACCGCACCCCGCACGCCTTCGCCCTCAACGGGGCCCCCTGCACGCTGGGATGAGCCCCGGAGGAAGACTCGGCCGGGCCGTGCGGAAAACACGTTGACGCACCGGCCCGCCCCCGGGCTACAGTTGCCCCGCACGCCGAGGTGGTGTGCGTACGCACGAGCGAGAACGAGGAGGTGTCGACCGATGGCTGTCACTGTGCTGGGCGCTGCCCTCATCCAGGAACTCATCAAGTCCACCTCCGTGGCCGCCGGCTGAACCGACCGCGCATCCCGCGCGCCCGCCCGGGGCCACCCTTGTGAAGGGTCTCCCTTGACTTCCACCTCTGCTGTGTTCACCGCGTTCTCCGCGCTGGCTCCGTACGGCTGGGACCAGGCCTGGGCCGAGGCGTTCGCCCCGTACGCCGCCGACGGGCTGCTGCCGGGCCGGGTCGCCCGGGTCGACCGCGGCCAGTGCGACGTCGTCACCGCGGACGGAGTCGTCCGCGCCGACACCGAGTTCGTCGTGCCCCGCGATCCGATGAAGGTCGTGTGCACGGGGGACTGGGTCGCCGTCGACCCCGGCGGCGACCCGAGGTACGTGCGCGCGTACCTGCCGCGCCGCACCGCGTTCGTCCGCTCCACCTCCTCCCAGCGGTCCGAGGGGCAGATCCTCGCCGCCAACATCGACCACGCCGTCATCGCCGTCTCCCTCGCCGTGGAACTCGACCTCGGCCGCGTCGAACGCTTCCTCGCCCTCGCCTGGGAGTCCGGCGCGCAGCCCGTCGTCGTCCTCACCAAGGCCGACCTGGTGCCGGACCCGGTCACCCTGTCCCACCTCGTGCAGGACGTGGAGACCAGCGCGCCCGGCGTGCCCGTGCTCCCCGTCAGTGCCCTGTACGGCGACGGGCTGGACGTGTTCGTCGCGCTGACCGGCTCCGGGACGACCGTGCTGCTGGGCCAGTCCGGCGCCGGCAAGTCCACCCTCGCCAACGCGCTCGTCGGCGCCGACGTCATGGACGTGCGGGCGGCCCGGGACGTCGACGGCAAGGGACGGCACACCACGACCACCCGCAACCTGCTCGCGCTGCCCACCGGCGGGGTGCTCATCGACACGCCCGGGCTGCGCGGCGTCGGCCTCTTCGACGCGGAGACCGGTGTCGGGCAGGTGTTCTCCGAGATCGAGGAGCTGGCCGAGGAGTGCCGGTTCCACGACTGCGCGCACGAGCAGGAACCGGGGTGCGCGGTGCTGGCCGCCGTGGAGGGCGGCGAGCTGCCCCGGCGGCGGCTGGAGAGCTACCGGAAGCTGGTGCGGGAGAACCGGTGGATCGTGGCCAAGACCGACGCGCGGCTGCGCGCCGAGATCAAGAAGGACTGGAAGCGGATGGGGGCGCTGGGCAAGGCGATGATGGAGGCGAAGCGGGGGCGCCGGCCGTAGGCGCCCGGTGCCGGGCCGGGTGTCCGGGCACCGCCGCCCCGGGCACCGGCCTCGGGGACCCGCCTCGGGCATCCGCCCCGGGGACCCGACTCGGGGGCCCGCCTCGGGCATCCGCCCCGGGCCCCCACCTCGGGGACCCGCCTCGGGCCCCCGCCCCGGGCACCCGCCCCGGGCACCCGCCTCGGGCCCCCGCCTCGGGCCCCCGCCTCGGGCACCCGCCCCGGGCACCCGCCTCGGGCCCCCACCTCGGGGACCCGCCTCGGGCCCCCACCTCGGGGACCCGCCTCGGGCCCCCGCCTCGGGCCCCCACCTCGGGCCCCCGCCCCGGGCACCCGCCCCGGGCCCCCACCTCGGGCACCCGCCCCGGGCACCCGCCCCGGGCCCCCACCTCGGGC
>NZ_BNBF01000013.1:226621-239235 GCF_014654935.1 Streptomyces capoamus | reverse complement strand
GGCGTGCCCTCCTCCAGCACCGACAGCCGGTCGAAGAACAGCTTCGACAGCTCCCGCGCGTCCTTCGGCGCCACCTGCGAGGGGTCCGCTATCTCCGGAACGTCCACCGCACGCCCAGCGGTCTGCACGGTCGTCGTCACCATCATGCGCCCCTCCCAGTTCATCAGCACTGCCTGCGCCGGTCCCTTGTCCGGCAAGCCGCGTCTACCCCGGCCTACGGCCTCCACTCCTGGAAATTTTCTCAGTTTCCGTCCGGCTCTCCATGACTGCGCACGATCTCCTTCACCTTGGCCACCGCGAAGCCCCAGCCCTGCTCGACGGTCGGCTTGGCCGGTACGGCGATCTCGTCGGGGTTGGTGAGGACGTCGAGCAGGACCGGGCCCGGGCTGCGGAAGGCGCGTCGCACGGCGCTGTCCAGCTCGTCCGGGTCGGTGACCCGGATGCCGGTGATGCCCATGGCCTCGGCGACGGCGGCGAAGTCCGGGTTGTCGAGGACGGTGCCGAACTCGGGCAGGCCGGCCTGCTCCTGTTCGAGTTTGACCATGCCCAGCCGCCGGTTGTCGAAGACGACGAGCTTGACGGGCAGCCGGTACGTCTTCAGGGTCATCAGGTCGCCCAGGAGCATGCTGAGCCCGCCGTCGCCGCAGAAGGCCACGACCTGGCGGTCGCGGTCGAGGGCCTGCGCGCCCAGGGCCTGGGGCATGGCGTTGGCCATCGAGCCGAGGTTGTAGGAGCCGATCAGCCGCCGCTCGCCGCGCATCTCGACGAACCGGGAGAGCCACACCGTGGCCATGCCCGTGTCCGAGGTGAAGACGGCGTCGTCGGCGGCGATCCGGTCCACGGCCGCCGCCAGCGCCTCGGGGCGGATGTCGTGCGTGCGGTTGTCCAGCGCGGAGCGGATACGGCCGACGACACCCTTGTCGTGCGACGGGTCGGCGAGCCGGGCCTGACCGGTGCGCCACTGCTCGAAGCGCTCGCGCGCCTTCTCCAGGTGCGAGCGGTCGCGCGCGCCGTCCGTCCCGGCGGGCGCGGTGCCGAGGCGGCCCAGCAGATCGCGCACGGTCGCGCCGGTGTCCCCCACCAGTCCGACGTCCACCGGGACCCGGCGTCCGATGTGGGTGGCCTCGGTGTCGACCTGGATCACCGTCCGGCCCTCGGGATACCAGTCCCGGTAGGGGAAGTCGGTGCCGAGCAGCAGGAGCGTGTCCGCGTCCTGAAGGGCCGACGCGGCGGCGGGGTTGCCGATCAGCCCCGTCTGGCCGACCTGGAAGGGGTTGGCGTCGCCCTCGAAGCCCGCCTTGGCCTTCAGCGTGAGCACCATCGGCGCGGCCAGGCGGTCGGCGAGGGCGAGGACGTCCTCGCGGGCGGCGCGGGCGCCCGCCCCGACGAGCAGCGTGACCCGCTCGGAGCGGTCCAGCAGGTCCGCGGCGCGGCGGACGGCCTCCTCCGCCGGCCGGCTCACCGGCGGGTTCAGGGAGAACCGGGCCGGACGGTCCGCAGTCAGTTCCCGCTCGCCCAGGTCGCCCGGCACGGTGAGGACGGCGACACCCCGGCGGCCCAGCGCGTGCCGGACCGCCGTCTCCAGCATCTGCGGCAGCTGGTCGGGCGAGGTGACGGTCGCGCGGAACACGGCCACGTCGCTGAAGAGGGCGTCGTTGTCGACCTCCTGGAAGTAGTCGCTGCCGAGTTCGGCGAGCGGTACCTGGCCGGCGATGGCCAGGACCGGGGCGTGGCTCTTGGCGGCGTCGTAGAGTCCGTTCAGGAGGTGGACGGAACCGGGTCCGACCGTGCCCATGCACACGCCGAGGGTGCCGGTGAGCTGCGACTGGGCGCTCGCGGCGAAGGCCGCCGCCTCCTCGTGCCGGCAGCCCACCCACTCCAGGCCCTCGGTGGTGCGGATGGCGTCGGTCAGGGGGTTGAGCGCGTCTCCGACGACGCCGAACACCTGGCGGACGCCGAGTTCGCTCAGCGCGTCCACGACGACGCGGGCAACGGTACGGGCCACTTCAGTCCTCCCAGTCACAGGGTTCACGGTGCACGCCGTTCACACGGCGAAACGGTCGGGGTCGGCGGCCTTCCAGTCGGCCGCCCAGGAGGCCGGCGGCTCGGCGAGCAACCGCCCCGGCTCCAGCCACTCGTACAGCTCGTCGTAGGGGCGCTCGGTGAAGGGGTCCACGCGCTGGCGGAGCATGTGCGGCCGCAACTGGGCCGGATCGGTGACGCCCATGGACGCCATGATCTGCAGCGCGCTGGCCACGGTCGCCTCCTGGAAGCGCCGCACGCGCGGCGCCTTGTCGCGGACGTCGAGGGCGCGCGCCCGCCGGGGGTCCTGGGTGGTGACGCCGGTGGGGCAGGTGTTCGTGTGGCACCGCTGGGCCTGGATGCAGCCGACGGCGAACATCATCGCCCGGGCCGCGTTGCCGTAGTCCGCCCCCTGCACCATCCGTTTGACCAGGTCGGTGCCGGTGGCGATCTTGCCGCTGGCCCCGATCCTGATCCGGTCGCGCAGGCCCGTGCCGACCAGGGCGTTGTGCACGGTGAGCAGGCCCTCGGTGAGCGGGGCGCCGACGTGGTCGGCGAACTCCAGGGGTGCCGCGCCCGTCCCGCCCTCGCCCCCGTCCACCACGATGAAGTCGGGTGCCGTCCCCTCCTCCAGCATCGCCTTGCACACGGCGAGGAACTGCCGGCGCGAGCCGACGCACAGTTTGAAGCCGGTCGGTTTGCCGCCCGCCAGGTCCCGCATCCGCGCGATGAAGCGCACCAGCTCGCGCGGGGTGTCGAAGACCCGGTGGTACGGCGGTGAGATCACCGTCCGTCCCTCGGGCACGTCCCGGACCCGCGCGATCTCGGCGTTGACCTTCGCGCCCGGCAGCACCCCGCCGATCCCCGGCTTGGCGCCCTGCGAGAGTTTCAGGGACACGCACTTGACGTGCTCGTGCGCGGCCTTGTCGGCGAACTCGGCGGGGTCGAAGTCACCGTCCCGGGTGCGGCAGCCGAAGTAGCCGGTGCCGATCTCCCAGATCAGGTCACCGCCCGGCCGCAGGTGGTACTCGGACAGACCGCCCTCGCCGGTGTCCTGGGCGAACCCCCCGGCCTTCGCGCCCGCGTTGAGTGCCAGGACCGCGTTGGCGGACAGCGAGCCGAAGCTCATCGCCGACACGTTCAGCAGCGCCATGTCGTACGGCTTGGAGCAGTCCGGTCCGCCCACCCGCACGCGCGGCGGGGTCTCGGGCACCGGGCAGGGGGCCATCGACGGCACGAGGAACTCGTAGCCGGGCTGGTACACGTCCCGTTCGGTGCCGTAGGGCTGCTCGGCGTCGGTGCCCTTGGCCCGCTCGTAGACGATGGTGCGGACGTCCCGGTCGAAGGGGCGGCCGTCGAAGTTGCGCTCGACGAAGTACTGCTGGAGTTCCGGACGGATCCGCTCCAGCAGGAACCGGGCGTGCCCCAGCACGGGGTAGTTGCGCAGCACGGAGTGCCGGCGCTGCAGCAGGTCCACCGCGCCCAGCAGGCCCGCCGCGGTGAGCGGCACGGCGGCGAACAACCACCACGGGGAGGCGCCGACCGCCGCTGCGAGCGCCGACAGGCCGGCGGCGAGGACCAGGACGACGAGTGCGATGCGTGTCACCCCACGCTCATTGCCGGGCGACCGCGTCCCAGTCCTGCGTTTTCCTCAAGAGCCGCCCAAGGCGTGGCTCTCCACAGGGCGCACTTTCATCCGGGTGTGTCATGGTTTGGTAAGAGCTGACGACCGGCGGACCCGAAGGCGATCGATGACGACGATCGGTGTGGAAGAGGAGTACCTGCTGCTCGACCCGGTCACCGGTCTGCCGGTACCCCTGGGCGACAAGGTGCGGGGTGCCGCGGGCCTGGGGCACCTGGTGACCGGCCGGGAGGTGCAGTGCGAGCTGCTGCAGGCCCAGGTCGAGGTGGCCACGCCGGTGTGCGGCACCCTGGAGGAGGTCGGGGGGCACCTGCTGCGGCTGCGGCACGCCCTCGGGGCGGCCGCCGAGGCGCACGGGTGCCGGATCGCGGCCTGCGCGACACCTCCGGTACGGCACGGCCACCCCGTGGCCGTCACCGACCGGGCCCGGTACCGGGCCATGCTCACCCAGGCGCCCCAGCTGGTGGCGGAACAGCTGGTCAACGGCATGCACGTGCACGTCGGCGTGCCCAGCCGGGAGACCGGTCTGCAGGTCCTGAACCGGATCCGGGTGTGGCTGCCGGCCCTCACCGCGCTGTCCGCGAACTCTCCGCTGTGGGACGGCCACGACACCGGCTTCGCCAGCTGGCGCACCGTGATCTTCAGCCGCTGGCCGGTCAGCGGCATGCCCCCGCACTTCGCCGACATCGCCGACCACGACCGGCGCGTGCGGCAGCTGCTGGACAGCGGGCTGATCTCGGACACCGGTCAGCTGTACTGGCAGGCCCGGCTCTCGGCGCGGTACCCCACCATCGAGGTGCGGTGCCTGGACGTGCAGCTGCGCGCGGACGACGCGGTGATGCTCACGGGTCTCGTCCGGGCCCTGGTGGAGACCGTGCTGGCGGAAGCCGCCGCCGGCGCTCCCGCGCTCGACTGCGACCAGGAACTGCTGCAGGCGAGCATGTGGCACGCGGCCCGCCACGGACTGAGCAGCACCCTGGTCGATCCGGCCGGCCGGCAGCGCCGGGCCGGCGAGATGCTGTACGAGCTGCTGCGCTACGTCGCCCCCGCGCTCGACGCGTCCGGCGACAGCCGGCAGGTGACGGCCCTGGTCCACCGGCTGCTGCAGGACGGCACCGGCGCGGACCGGCAGCGCGCCGCCCTCGCCGCGGGCGGCCTGCCCGCGGTCACCGGCCTGATCCTCGCCCAGAGCACCATGCCCTGACCCCGCCGGGGGCGCGCCCCGGCCGGCCCGGGGTAGGGTGGCGGGCGTGTGGGAGAACGCGCGTTCGACAGGGCCGATGGGCTTCGGGTAGCCCGCCAGGACGTACCTGGCGGTCGCTGCGAACGGAGTCCCGTGACACGCACCGCTCACCATCTTGCCCCGTCCCACGGCCGGGGTGCGCACGCCTGCCCGTCAGGGAGCCCCTGGCGGTCCGTGGTCCTCCACGACCTCAGGTACAGCGCCCACAGCCTCGCCGTCGCCGCGCGGGAGGCCACCAGACCCCGGCCCCGCCCGGTCCGCCGCGCGGTGGAGGTCTACTCGTTCCCCCGGCACCAGCGGGACCGTTCGGTCGCCCGGTGGTCCGCGGTGGAGGAACGCCGGGCGCGCCGGCGGCTGCGGGCCCGGGTGGGCCTGATCCTGCGGCTGGTGAACTCCCCCGGCGGCGAACTCGCCCTCGACGCGGCGGAGACGGTGGACGTACCGCCGGCGCGTCATCGGCGCGGCGCGCTCTGGCACGCGTAGCCGCCGCACGGTCCGGCGCCGCCGGGTCTCCCCCGCCTCGCCGGGCCGCCCCCGGCCGGTCCGTCAGGACCCGGCGTCGCCGCTGAGCACCCACAGGTGGCCGAAGGGGTCCTTCACCCTGCCCTGTCGCTTGCCGTAGGAGCGGTCCTCGACCGGGATGACGATCGCACCGCCGAGCTGTGCCACGCGGTCCGCCGTGGCCGCCGGGTCGGGCAGGTCGATCATGAGCAGGACCGGGGAGCCGCCCATGGACAGCGGGTCGTGCCAGCCCCACTCGTCGACGCTCTGCGCCAGCGCGAAGGCCGCCGTGCCGAGGGAGAGTTCGGCGTGCGTCACGCGTCCCTGGTCGTCGGCCACCCGCGAGGTCAGGGCGGCTCCCAGGGCCTTGGTGTAGAAGTCGATCGCGGCGTCGGCGTCGGCGACGAGCAGCTTGGGCGTCAGTTCACTGGTCATGGCTCGAGGATCGCGGCGCGGAGCCCGCCCAGCCTTGTAGATTTCGGCCCTCCTCCGCGAGCCAGGCGCTCGGTGTGGTCCGCATCAGGTCGTGGAAGTCGCGTACCAGGTGGCTCTGGTCGTGGTACGCGCTCTCCGCGGCGATCTGGGCCCAGGAGTCGGCCCCCTGCGAGGCGCGGCGGACGGCGGCCGCCAGCCGGGCGACGCGTGAGGCGAACTTCGGGCCGATCCCGACCTCGCTCCCCATCACGTGGCGCAGGCGGCGCGGGCTGAGGTGGACCTGCCGTGCGACGTCCTCCACGGACACCCGTCCGCGGCCGGCCCGGATGATCCGCAGTGCCTCGACGGCGTACGGGGACACCTCGGGCCGGTCGGCCCGTGCCAGGTGGTCCAGGAGGCGCCGGCGCATGAGCGGGGCCCGCGCGCCGGCCGGCCGGTCCGCCAGTTCCTCGCTCAGCAGGCCCAGCCACGGCAGCAGCGCGTCGGCGTCGAGGCCGCCGGCGTCCACCTCGCTGACGGGGACACCGGTCAGCCGCTGGGTGGCCGTGGGCGACAACTCGACGTACACCACCGGCTGGCGGGGGCGGAGGATGAGGCAGGGCGTGGCCGTGCCCGGCCGCATCATCCCGGTCACCACCGCCTGCGCGCGCCGGGCGTGGTCGCCGTAGCGGACGTCGATGGGGGCGCCGAGGCTGACGACCAGCCGGGAGGAGAGGACCGGGAGCGCCCGGTGCAGCCGAGGGGGGCCCGTGTGCTCGCTGACGGCGACCACGCCGATGCCTGCCGCCCGACATGCCTGACGCAGTTCCACCGGACCAGTGTCCCATCGGCTCGGTCCCGTGTCCCGGGGGCGGCGGCGGACGGTGCGCCGTGACGTCCGCCCCGCAGCCCGGTGCCGGTCAGGCGCGCGGGTCCTGCCGGTGCAGCCGCTCCCGCGCCGCGCGCAGCTCCGGGAACGGCATCCGGGCCCGGGCGAGCAGGTACGAGCCGCCCGTGGTGCCGCCCGTACCGGGCAGGGCGCCCAGGGAACGGTCGACCAGGACCAGGTGGGCCACCTTCCACTGCCAGAAGCGGTATCCGAGGTCGAGGAGGGCCTCCGCCAGGCGGTGGGGGGCGCCCGCGCCGGACGCGCCGAGGCGGCAGACCTCCTCCGGGCTGGTGCCGCGCGCGGCGAGCGCTTTGCAGAAGGCCCGGTACAGCGGGCTCCCGCCCTCGCCGGCGGTGCCCAGGCACCGTTCCAGTTCGTGGAAGTTACGGGACTGGGCGCCGCTGGCGCTGCCCAGGCGGGGGCGGAACGCGGCGAACCGCTGCACGGGGAGCCGTTCCAGGAGCCGGACGGTGTCCGCGAGCAGGCCCAGCACCGCCACCGCCCGGTCCAGGTGCTCCAGCGCCTGTTCGATGCCGTCGGGTGCCGCCGGAGCGCCGGTGTTCACGAGCGCCCCGGCCGCCTGATCCAGGTCGCGCAGCACCTGGACGAGCCACAGCTCGCTGGTCTGGTGGGCCACGATGAAGAACAGTTCGGCGGAGCCGGTGGCGGTGTCCTCCCCCGCCGGGGACAGCGGCTCCTGGAGCGACAGCAGCCGCTCCAGGCGCAGGTACCCGGCGTAGTCCTGTCGGGTCACGGTGATCCGCCCCGGGAGCGCAGCGTCCTGACGTGGGCGAGCAACCGCGCGACGCCGGTGTCGAGTTCCGCGGGGTCACCGCAGAACGCGAGCCGGACCAGGGTGCGGGCCTCGGGCGCGGGGTCGGCCGACAGGACCCGGCCGTCGTCCGCCAGGACGGGCCGCAGCGCGAACCCGGCGGCCGGGGCCACGCCCACCTCGTGGGTGTCCAGCAGGCCCGCGGCGAAGGTCTCCGCGTCGACACCGGTGGAGGCGATGTCCAGCACGGCGTACCAGCCGCCCTGCGGGAGTTCGGCCAGCAGCCCCGCCTCGCGCAGGGCGGGCAGGGCCCGGTCCCGGTTGGCCCGGACCATCCGGGCGTTGGCCCGGGCGGCGTCCTGCGCCTTCAGGGCGGTGAGCCCGGCGTACTGGACCGGGGTGGAGGGGCCGATGATGCTCGCCTCCTGCACCACCCGCAGTGCGCGCGCGGAGGTCTCGTTGGGCGTCACCACGTATCCCAGCCGGTACCCGGTCATCGCCAGGCTCTTGGAGAAGGTGAAGGTGCTGAAGACGCGCCGCTCCTCCTCGGGCACGCCGCTCTCCAGGGAGGCGAACGACACGTGCTCGCCGTCGTAGACGAAGTGTTCGTACGCCTCGTCGCTGATGACACTGAGGTCGTGGGTGCGCGCCACGTCCAGGACGGCCCGCAGGGTGCCGGCGTCCAGGACGGCACCGGTCGGGTTCGCCGGGGAGTTGACGAGGACGGCCCGGGTGCGGGGTGTGACGGCGGCGCGCAGGGCGTCGGGGTCGGGGCGGTATCCGGGGCCGAGCGGGTAGAAGACGGGCCGGAACCCGGCGAGCAGGACCTGCTGGAGGTGGATCGGCCAGTGCAGTTCCGGCATCAGCAGTTCGTCGCCCGGCCGGGCGAGCGACTGGAACAGCGCGGCCAGCCCCTGGCAGGAGCCGGGCGTGACGAACACCCGCTCCGCGCTGGTGCGGTGGCCGTTCTCCGTCTCCAGTTTCACGGCCAGTGCCTCCCGCAGGGCGGTCATGCCCTCGGCGGAGGTGTAGGCGGTACGGCCGTCCCTCACGGCCTGTTCCACGGCCAGGGCGACCTCGCGCGGCGGCGGGAAGTACGGTTCCCCGACGTGCAGTTTGACGACGGGCCGGCCGGTCGTCCGCTCCCGTTCCTCCGCGGCGCGGAAGACCGCGTGCAGGCAGGACGGGGGGATGGTGGCGGCGCGGGGGGCCGGGCCGCTCATCGGTCTGCGTCGGCGTCGGCGGAGCCGGCGGCCGGGACGAACTCGTAGACGAAGAAGCTCTGCAGCTCCGCGGGCCGTTCGCCGATCACGTGCTTGGCGGCCTGTTCGAAGCCGTGCACGGCCAGTTCGTGTTCGACGATGAGCGGCGACAGCTTGTGCTCCTCCTCGAACGACGTGACCATGTCGTCCTTGGTGATCTGCATCTCGGCGATGGCGACCTGCCAGTAGCCCCGCTCGATGGCGTAGTCGATGACGAACTTGTACCAGTTCCACAGGGTGCGCCGGCGGCGGTCCTCCAGGTCGCGGGACCACTCGGGGACGGTGCCGTGCTCGCGGTACGCCTCGATCTCCTCCGCGCTGGCCAGCAGGTAGCCGCCGCCCAGCTCGATGACCTCCGCGTTCCGCAGCCGTTCGGCGTTCTCGTCCGTGCAGTACTCCGGACAGAACTCGTCGCCGAGTATCAGCACGCCGCCTTCGGTGAGGAGGTCGCGCACGTGCTGCAGGTGGCTGTGCGGCAGGTGGTGGTGGCTGCCCCAGGAGATGATGACGTCGAGCGGTTCCTTCCACTCCGTGAAGGACTCGGTGAAGACCTCGGCGCGGGGGTGGGGCGCCAGCCGTTCGCGGGCCTGGCGGGCCGGGTTGGGCGCGATCTCGTTGGCGATGACCCGGCAGTCGGGCAGCCGCTGCGCGATCAGCTCGGAGAGCACGCCCGATCCGGAGCCCACGTCGATGACGGTCAGCGGGCGTCCGGCCGCCTGCCGCCTCTTGGCGACCAGTTCCACGATGAGCTGGTCGCCGTCGCTGATGTCCGGGTGCCCTTCGCGCATGACGGCGCCGACGTCGACGCGCTTGAATTCCTCACGGCCGTAGACGGTGGAAATGTTCTCGGTGCTCATTCTTTTCTCCCTCGGCCTTTCCGGCACCGTCGTGGCGTGTGACCTGTGCCGGGCTGTTGCACAGAAACGGATGGCGGGAATCGGTGATTACGACGTGCGGCCGCCGTCGACCGGGATGAGGGCGCCGGTGACCCATCCGGCGGCCTCGGGGTCGAGCAGCCGGCACACCCAGGGCGCGACCTCGTCGGGGGTTCCGAAGCGGCCGAGCGGGGTGCTCTCGACCATGGCGTCACGCAGCCGCGCGACCTGTTCGGGGGCGAGTCCCAGATCGTCGTACATGGGCGTGTCGACCGGGCCGGGAAGGACGGCGTTGACCCGGACGAGCGGGGCCAGTTCCCGGGCCAGCGACCGGGTCAGGCTGTTCAGGGCGGCCTTGGAGGCGCCGTACACCGCCCGGTCGGGCATGGCCAGCGCGCCGCCGACGGAGGAGACGTTGACCACGCACCCGCCGCTCGCGCGCAGGGCGGGCAGGGCGGCCCGGATCAGGTGGACGGGGGCGAGCAGGTTGACGTCGAGCATGGCGTTCAGGTCGACGGGGTCGGCGTCGGCCAGGGGACCGAAGCGGGCCAGCCCGGCGTTGTTGACCAGGCCGTCCAGCCGGCCGAAGTGCTCCAGCGCGGCCTGCACGGCAGCGGTGGCGGCGGCGGGCCGGGCGAGGTCCGCGGGGTGCACCAGGGCCTGTCCGTCCTCGGCCCCGCCTGCGGTCTCGTGCAGGGCCCCGGCGCGCCGGCCGACCAGGGCCACGCGGGCGCCCTCGTCGAACAGCCGGCGTGCCACGGCGCGCCCGATGCCGCTGCCGGCGCCGGTGACCAGGAAGGTCCTGTCGTGCAGACTCATGAGGGGAATTCCGCTCGCTTTCTCCCGCGGCCGGAGGTCCGCGGTTTTCCGCTTTCTGCCGGCGGTCGTCATGAGCCTATGGCCCGGTGCGCCGGAACCGGCGCAATCTTTCAGGGTCCAAAAAGAATCCGTCCGGTACCGGACCGGGCAATTCAGCCGGGCTGGATTCGCCGGATCAGCGTGATGCCCTCGCGCACCGTGAGCACCACCTGTTCGACCCTGGGATCGTCCCGAACCTTCTCGTTGAACGCGCGCAGGGCGACGGTGTCCGGCTTGTCGTCCAGGGGGTTGGCGACGCCGCCGAACTGCAGGACGTTGTCGACGGCGATGAGTCCCGTGTCGGACAGCCGGGGCAGGACCGCCTCGTAGTAGTCGGCGTAGCCCTGCTTGTCGGCGTCGATGAACACCAGGTCCCAGGGCCCGTCCAGGCTCTTGAGCTGTTCCAGCGCGGGGCCGAGGCGCAGGTCGATCCGGCCGGCCAGGGGCGAGGCGGCGAAGTGGCGGCGCGCGATCTCGGCGTGCCCGGGGTCCAGCTCGCAGGTCACCAGCGTTCCGTCGGGCGGGAGTTCGGCCGCCATGCACAGCGCCGAGTAGCCGGTGAAGGTACCGATCTCCAGGACGGTACGGGCGCGCAGCAGGCGTACCAGCAGGGCCAGGAAGCGGCCCTCCAGCGGGCCGACCATCATCTGCGGGACCTCGCACCGGTCGCGTGTCTCCTGGGCGAGCGCGGCCAGCCAGGGTGGTTCGGCCGTCGAGTGGGCCTCGGCGTACGCCTCGACGACGGGCCTGACGATCATGCGGCCTCCCGGTCCGTGGTGGTGAGCAGCCAGCGCACGAGGTCGTCCTCCTGGCCGCGGAAGTAGAAGTGGTCGCCGGTGAAGAGGCGGAAGGTGAAACCCCCGCGGGAGACCTCCTGCCACGCCTCGGCCTCCTTGGGAGTGACCTCCGGGTCGGCGTCGCCCACGCAGGCGGCGACGGGGCAGGAGAGCAGGGGGGCGGTGCCCGGCCGGTACCGCTCGACCATGCGGTAGTCGGCCCGCAGGGTCGGCAGGACGTTCCTGCGGACCTGCGGGTTGGCCAGCAGCAGCGGCGGCGTCGCGCCGAGCCGGGCGAGGTCCTCCCACAGGGCCTCGTCGTCCAGGTGCTTGTCGCCGGGCTTGTGGTGGCGGGGGGCGGGCCGGCCCGACAGGCACAGCAGGGCCGGGCTGACGCCGTGCCGGTGCTCCAGGCGGAGCGCGACCTCGTGGGCGACGGACGCCCCCATGCTGTGTCCGAAGAGCACGAACGCGCGGTCGAGCGCGGGCAGCAGCGCGGCGCTGATCCGGTCGGCCAGGTCGGACATCTCGGTGAGGTGGCGCTCGGCCGTCCGGTCCTCGCGGCCCGGGTACTGGGCGATCATCGGTTCGGCCGTGGGCAGGACGAGTCTGGCCATGCCCCGGTAGAAGCTGGCGGAGCCCCCGCCGTGCGGGAAGAACACCACCCGCAGCCGTGCGGAGGGGCGCGGCCAGTACCGGCGGAACCACAGGTCGACGTCGGGGCTCATGGGCGGGCCCCCCGTTCCGGCGGGTCCTCGGTGAGGGGTTCCGGCGGGTCCTCGGTGAGGGCCGCGGCGGACAGGACCCGCGGCGCGGGTGTCCCGCGGTGCAGGCGTACGGGTCCGAAGAGGCCGGCGACCTCGTGGGTGAGCCGGCACAGGGTCAGGTGGTACTGCCCCTCCCGGGCCGGGTCGGTGCCGTCACGGATGTCCTCGCGCAGCGCCCGGAGGGCTTCCACGGTGCCCTCCGGCCACAGCTCCCCCAGGACGCGCCGCTGGTCGGGTCCGGTGGCGGGGCCCAGGGGTGCCGTGCCGGGGTGGTCGAAGAAGGGCGCCCGCGACTCCTCCATGCGCACGGTGTCCCGCATGTCGTACGGCATGTGCGGGCGGGGGCTCCACAGGACCGGCCCGTGGGTGTTGACCAGGGTGAGGTGTCCGCCCTCGGTGTGCAGGGTGACGCGGTGGAAGAGGTGGATGTGGTTGTCGGGGTCGGCGGGGTCCATGTCGTTCTGGAGCCGCAGCGTGCAGGGCACCCCGGCGATCACCCCGTCCAGGCTGCGGTACACGGGCGGTACGCCGGTCAGGTCCGCCAGTTCCGGGGGCAGCTCGCCCGGCCGCCCGAACCCCCAGGGGCGGACTCC
>NZ_BNBF01000013.1:223957-226579 GCF_014654935.1 Streptomyces capoamus | reverse complement strand
CCCGAGGGTCCGGCCGAGGATGTCGAAGAGGGTGTACAGCAGCTGGAAGCCGCAGACGGCGTCGACGTGCAACGGCCGCTGGTCGGCCAGCAGCCGGCGAGCGGCGGCGATGAACCGCCGTACGGGCTCCACGTGCACGTAGTGGCTGTTGAGCCGGTACACCACCCGGTGGTCCCGGGCCGCCCGCAGGCAGTCGGCCAGTTCCCTGGCGTGCAACGGGTGTTCCTGGAGGACGCCGAGGCCGCGGGCCATCAGCTGCTGCGCGAGCCGGGCGCCGGGACCGCCGTTGAGGCCGGCACCGACCACCACGCAGCACGCCTCGACGTCCTCGGGGACCTGCTCGGGAGCGGTGAACAGCGGCACGCCGTAGTGCCGGGCGATCCGCACGGAGCGTTCGCTGCCCCGGGCCAGGACACCGGCCAGTTCGTACGGGGAGTCGGGCCGGGCCGTCCCCGCCAGGTACACCCGGCCGAACTTGGTGCCGGCCACCACGACGCGGGGCCGTCCGCCGGTCACAGTTCGCCCTCCTCCGGGGCGGAGACCTCGTCCAGCGGGCGGTCGAAGAGGTCGAGCGAGGTCACGGCCGCCAGGGCCCGCAGCCGTTCGACCACGGGGCCGGGGTCCAGCACCTCGGCCGCGTAGTGGACCCCGTGGGGCACCTGCCCGGAGAGCAGCGCACCGGCGGCGACGGCGACGACGGCGCCGGTCAGCTCGTAGGTGTCGGTGCCGCGCAGCACCAGGGCGCGCACCGCGTCCCGGCCGGCGCTGCGCCCGGTCAGCTCCAGGACGAACAGCTGGTAGGGGTCCCGTCCGAACAGGTCGAGACCGGCGGCCTCGATGAGGTCGCGGGCGGCCGGCTCCAGCGCGCTCTGCCCGGTCATGGCGCCCTGCAGACGGCCGAGGGTCTTGAGCATGCGGGAGCCGCCGTCGAAGACGTTGTACCAGTCGACGGTGGCCAGTCCCAGGTCGCGGGCGAGCCGTTCGACCTCGTAGCTGAGGTAGGGGTAGGCGCTGACCGTGCCCGGGAAGAAGGGCAGCTCGGTGTCGTTGAGCGGTTGCAGGACGCGCAGCACGCGGGCGCCGCCGCGCCAGGCGGACTGGGCCTCGCCGTAGGCGCCGCCGAGGCTGAGCAGGTAGTCGCCGGCGCCGGCCGGGGTGAGCCGGTCCATGGTGCCGACGTAGCCGAGGAGCCGGTGCGGTTCCTCGACGCCCTGGGCGGCCAGCCAGCGCGGCAGCAGACCGGTGAGGCCGGGCATCATGCCGGCGGTGAGGACGGCGGCGCGTCCGTGTCCGGCGGGGTCGCGTTCGGACAGGGCGCGGTGCACCGGTTCGTCGCCGCCCGCGTCGACATAGTCGGCACCGGCGGCGAACGCGGCCTTCGCGACCGTGTCCAGCACACGGTAGGAGGGGCCCGCGCAGTTGACGACCACGGTGCTGCCGGTGCAGAACGCGGCGAGCGAGGCGGGGTCGGTCAGGTCCACGGCGTGCGGCTCGGCCCGGTCGCCCAGGCGGGCGGCACAGCCGGCCGCCTCGTCGAGGCGGCGGCCGCCGATGCGCAGCCGGGCCCGGGGGTGGGCGGCGGCCAGTTCGCGGGCGGCGACCGCGCCGACCGCGCCGTAGCCGCCGAGGACGGCGAGGGTGGGAGTCACCGGAGGCCCTCCTGGTGGGGGGTCGCAGTGGTCAGGGCGGCGGCCAGTTCGGCCGTGTGCTCGGCGGACAGGCAGGTGAAGTGGTCGCCGGGCACGGTCCGGGTCCGCAGCCGGCCGAGGCACAGCTGCTGCCAGTAGCGGGTGGCGTCGGCGGCCAGCGACGGCCACAGCGGCGTGTCGTCGCGGTGCAGGAGCAGGGTGATGTCGCCGGTGTAGGGGTCCGGGCGGTGGGCCGCCGCGGCCCGGGCGAGCAGGCGGTGGGCGGCGTAGCGGTCGCGGACCGCCTCCGTGCTGCCGCCCAGGGCGGCGGCGAGCCGCGCCCACCGCTCGTCGGCGGGGACGGCCGCCAGGCGGGCGTACGCGGCGGCGGTCCCGGCGAGGCCGCCGTCCAGCTCGGCGAACGCGCCGGCGGGCACCTTGCCGGGGGTGCGGGCCAGTACGGCGGCCAGGGCGGCGCCGGTGGCCCGCTGGTCGGGCCACCCCAGCGCGCCCGGGTCCGCTCCGCTGCCGAGCACGAAGAGGTACTCGGCGAAGACCGGGTCCTCGACCACCGCGGGCAGGGGGTAACTGCTGATGACGGTCAGTTCGACGTCGGCTCCGCCCTCGGTGAGCTGCCGGGCCGTCTCAGCCGCGAGCAGGGCTCCGCCGTGGGCCCCGACCAGGCGGAAGCGGGTGTGTCCGGTGGCGCGCAGCAGCCGGGCCCGTTCGTGGGCGACGCGCTCGATCACGGTGTGCGCGGCGGCGTCGGGGCGGGCGCCGAGGGGGTGTGCGGCGGAGGCGTCGAGCAGGGGGCCCGTCTCCTCCAGCCGGTCGCACAGGTCCTGGTGCGCGGGGCCGGCGGGGAAACCCTCCCGGAACACCGCCCACAGCCGGTCGCCGGGACCGCCCGCGGACACGACGGGCATCGGTGCCCCGGGGCCGGTCTCCTGGGGTGCCGTGGTGGGGGCCGCGGCGGGTGCCGGGGAGGCGGTGA
>NZ_BNBF01000013.1:222614-223921 GCF_014654935.1 Streptomyces capoamus | reverse complement strand
GGGTCCGGGCGAGGCCGTGGACGCTGGCGCCGTCGAGGAGTTCGCGCAGCAGTTCGTCGAAGAGGGCGTGCTCGGCCTCGGGCAGTTCCTCGCGGAGCACCCCGACGAGCTGGGCGGCGAGCAGGGAGTCGCCGCCGGCCTCGTAGAACGTGTCGTCGCGGCCCACGGCGGGCGTGTCCAGGACGCGGCACCACAGGGCGGTGATGCGCTGCTCCAGGTCGGTCATCGGCTGCGGGTCCGCGCCGACGGTGCGTTCGCCGCCGCGGCGGGGGGTGAGCCAGGTGCGCAGGGTGCGCCGGTCCACCTTGCCGTTGTCGGTGAGCGGCAGTTCGTCGACGATCTGGAGCTGCGCGGGCACCATCTCCTCGGGCAGCCGTTCTGCGAGGTGCGCGGAGAGCTGGGCCGGGGTGACGCGGGCCCGGTCGGCCTTGAAACGGACCGCGAAGACGTGCATGCCGATGGCCGACAGCGGGTCGTCGGTACCGGGCAGGCACAGCACCGTCTCGCCGCCGGCCGCGGCGATCAGGCCCAGCCACTGGTCGCGGCTGACGAACGTCTGGTCCTTGCCGTGGCGTACGTCCTCGAAGTCGCCGGCGGTGGCGTCGAACAGGAACTCCATCGAGGTGAGGATCTGGTAGTTGTCGCGGGTGGTCTCGATGAAGACGAGCCAGCCGCCGGGGGCCAGCATCTGCCGCATGCGGTCCAGGACCGTGCCGGCGTTGCGGGAGTAGTGCATGACGTTGCCGCAGAGGATGAGGTCGAGCGAGTTGGGTTCGACGCCCTGGGGGCGGAAGTCCTCGTTCATGTCGAACAGGGCGTAGCGCACCCAGGGGAAGTCGGCGAACCGTTCGGCGGCCTTGTTCAGGAAGAACTGCGAGACGTCGGTGAACAGGTAGGAGCAGTCGGTGCCGGCCAGCCGGGGCACCGCCTCGACGCTGACGCCGCCCACTCCGGCGCCGACCTCCAGCAGGCGGACGGTGCCGTACCGGGCGTGGTCGTCGGCGACGCGGCGCACCACGGAGGTGGCGATGCGGTTGAGGTAGGAGTTGAGGAAGCCCTGGGTGTAGGCGGCTTCCTGGATGTCGATGCTGCCCTCGGGGAACAGCAGTTGCACGGGGTCCTGTTCGTCGCGCAGCAGTTGCGGCAGGTGGGCGGTGGCGGTGCGGAAGTAGTGCAGGAGCTGTGAGCCGTCCTGGGCCGAGGGCAGCGCCGCGTCGACGCGCCGCCAGGCCTCGGTCACGGCGCCGGGCGCGGCGCGGCGCAGGGCCCGGTAGCCGTCCTGGGGCCGGTGCTCCAGGTGGCCTTCG
>NZ_BNBF01000013.1:213773-222581 GCF_014654935.1 Streptomyces capoamus | reverse complement strand
CGGACCAGGGCGGCGAGCCAGCGGCGGACCAGGCGGTGGTGCTTGGGGGCGACCTTGGCGGCGGCGAGGATCTCGGGCAGGGGGTGGCGGGTGGTCTCGTCCGGGAAGAGCCCGCTGCTCTGCAGGACGTCCATCATGGCGAGCAGGGCGGCCTCGTCCAGGTGCCGGGCGAACGCGACCACCGCGTCGGCGTCCACGCCGGAGCGGATCTCCTCGCCCTCCTCCGCGACGGCCGCGGCGAGGGCGCCGTCGGCCTGCGCGGCGGGGCCGGACGCCGTACGGGCGGTCTGGGCGAAGCCCACGAGGCGGCGTTCCAGCGGAGGTTCGCCGTCGACGACGACGGCGGCGGCACTCACCGCGGGATGGGTCTGGAGGGCCGCCTCGACCTCGGCGGCCTCGATGCGGTGGCCGCGGATCTTGACCTGCCGGTCGTCGCGTCCCAGGAACTCGATCTCGCCGGAGGGCAGGTAACGGCCCAGGTCACCGGTCCGGTAGAGGCGTTCGCCGGTGCGCGGGTGCCGGACGAAGCGCTCGGCGGTCTTCTCCTCGTCGTGCAGGTAGCCCGCGGCGAGCCCGGCCCCGGCGATGTAGAGGTCACCGGCGACCAGGTCAGGGCAGGGTTCGAAGCCGGCGTCCAGGACGTGGAAGCGCTGGTTGGCCAGCGGCCGGCCGTAAGGGATGGACGGCCGGCCGGGCGGGACGGGGCCGTCGACGGGGTGGTGGATGGACCAGATGGACGCCTCGGTCGCGCCGCCGAGGGAGACGACGCGCAGCCCGGGCACCTTGGCGCGGATGCTGTCGGGCAGCCGCACCGGTATCCAGTCGCCGGACAGCAGGGCCAGGCGCAGGCGGGGCAGCGCGACGGGGCTGGTGGCGAGGTATTCGTCGACCATGTGGAGCTGGGCGGGCACGGAGTTCCACAGGGTGACGTCGTGCTCGGCCAGCAGGGCAGTCCAGTGCGACGGGTCGGCGCGGCGGGCGGGGTCGGGCAGGACCAGGCAGCCGCCGGCGGCGAGGACACCGAAGACGTCGTAGACGGACAGGTCGAAACCGAGACCGGCGAGGGCCAGGACGCGGTCCTCGGGGCCGACGGCGAAGCGGCGGTTGATGTCCTCGATGGTGTTGACCGCGCTCCGGTGCGTGATCATCACACCCTTCGGGGTGCCGGTGGATCCGGAGGTGTAGATGACGTAGGCGAGGTCGTCGGGTGCGCGCAGCCGTGCGGGCAGCCGGGTCGGGGCGGGCTCGGGCGGGAGCGTGTCCACGGCGATGGCGGTGACGCCGTCGGGCAGGTCCCGGGTGCCGGAGCGGACCAGGGCGAGCCGGACCCGGGCGTCGCGCAGCATGCTCTCCCGGCGCGCGGCCGGCTGGTGGGTGTCCACGGGGACGTAGACCGCGCCCGCGGCCAGCGCGCCGAGGACGGCGGCGAGCTGTTCCCAGCCCTTGTCCACGACGACCGCCACGGGATCGCCCGGTGCGCAGCCCGCCTCGGTGAGCGCGCGGGTCACGGCGGCGGCGCGGGCGGCCAGTTCGCCGTGGGTCAGCCGGTGCGAGCCGCTGATCACGGCGGGGGCGCCGGGGGTGCGCAGCGCGGCGGCGAGCGCGCCCTCGTGCAGCAGCGCCTCGGGCAGGGGCGCGTCGGTGGCGTTGGCCCGCTCGCGGCGTTCCAGCTGTGCGGCGGGGAGGCGCAGCGAGGCGGACGACTCCCATGGCTCGTCGCCGTCGGCCAGGCGGTCGAGCAGGTCCCGGAACGCGGTGAACATGTCGGCGACGACCGTGTCCTCCAGGACGCCTTCACGGACGTCCCAGTTGATCTGGAGGGACCCGCCCGCCTCCATGGCCTGGCAGTCGATCCACACCTGCGGGGTCTGGCTGATGCCGTGCACGAGTTCCCCGTCGGGTACCCGGCCGCCGGTGTCCGCGGCCGGCGGCGGGCCGTCGGGGGACTCCTGGTCGCGCAGGCCGATGGCGCTGGTGAAGACGACCGGCATCAGGGCGGCCTGTTGCCCCCGCCGGCGGGCGAGTTCGCGCAGCACCTCGACGCCGGTGAACAGCCGGTGGTCCAGGTCCTCGAAGAGCTGCTCCAGGACGGCGGTGGCGCGTTCCGTGAACGTGGTGCCCCGGCGGCGGTCGACGGCGAGCAGTTCCACCGAGGTGAAGTCACCGACCAGGGCGCCGACCTGGGGATGCAGGGGCAGCCGGTTCAGCAGGGTGAGGTCGAGGGTGAAGCGCTCGCGTCCGCTCCAGCGGCCCATCACCTCGGCGTAGGCGGCCAGTACGGCGCCCGAGGGGGTCAGGCCGCGGGCGACGGCCCGGCGGCGCAGCGCCCGCCAGCGCTCGGGCGGCAGGGCGGTTCGGTGGCGGGCGAACCGGGCCGGGCCGCCCCGCGCGTGTCCCTCCCGCAGGGGCAGCGGCGGGGCCGGGGGCAGGTCGTCCACCCGGTCCAGCCAGTAGGCGCGGTCGCGTTCGCGGCGCGGGCCCTGGCGCAGCCGGCGTTCGCCGAGCAGGTAGTCCCGGAAGGTGACGGGCAGCTCGGGCAGGACGGCGTCCGGGTCGGCGTAGAGGGTGCGCAGTTCGTCGAGGAGGAGGTGCAGGGAGACGTAGTCGGCGATGAGGAAGTCGATCGACAGGTGCAGCAGGGCGTGGTCGGACAGCAGGCTGATCCGCAGGTCGAACAGCGGCCACGTGCCGGGGGGCAGGACCTGGTGCTCCATCTCCTCGCGCACCGCGGCCAGCGCCGCGCGCGTGGCGTCCTCGTCCGCCCGGCGCAAGTCGCTGACGGCGACGCGGTAGGGCGGGGTGCCGGGCAGGACCCGCTGGGCGCCCTCGTCCTCGACGATCGCGCGCAGCATGTCGTGCCGGTCGATCAGGGCCTGCCAGGCGGCTTCCAGCCGGTCCGGGTCGAGGTCGGAAAAGCGCAGCTCGCCGTAGGCGTGGCAGGCGACCGAGCCGTAGTCGAAGACGTCACGGCGGCCCAGGAGGTAGGCGGTCTGGACGTCGGTGAGCGGGAAGGGCGCGTGTCGTTCGGCGGGACGGGCGGTCACGGTGAGGCGTTCGTCGCCGGCCCGCAGCAGGTCGAGCACCTCGTCCTTGTGGGCCTTCAGCAGGGCGCGCCGTTCCGCGGTGAGGGCGCCGCGCGGGGCCCGGAAGCGCAGCGCGCCCGACTCCTCCCACAACTCGACCCCGCTGGCCTGCAGTTCGGCCAAGAGCCCGGCCAGGTTCATAGCACTCCTTCTTCCATGGGGATCTGGGCGCTCTCGGCGCGCCGCTGCTCGATGAGCCGGGAGAGCGCCGCGACGGTCGGTGCCGAGAAGAACTCGCGCAGGGTGAGGCGGACTCCGCAGGCGCGCCACAGCTGTTCGGTGGCCCGGGTTGCGGTGAGGCTGTCCCCGCCGAGCGCGAAGAAGCTCTCGGTGCGGCCGACCCGTTCGGCGCCCAGGAGTTGGGCGAAGAGCGCGGCGACGGCGGTCTCCCGCTCGCCGCGGGGGGCCTCGTCGGCCGGGGCCGCCTCCTCGTCGAGGAGGGCGGCGAGAGCGGCACGGTCGACCTTGCCGTTGCCGGTCAGCGGCAGCCGGTCCAGGATCCGGACGCGTTCCGGGAGCATGTAGCCGGGCAGCCGTTCGGTGAGGGCGGCGCGCAGGGCGGCGGGCTGGGGCGGGTCGCCGTCCGGGACGGCGAACGCCACGATGCGGTGCCGGGGCCGCTCCCCCACCACGCAGGCGACGGCGCGGCCGACGCCGGGCACGTCGCGCAACGCCGCCTCGATCTCACCGAGTTCGATGCGGTGCCCGCGGATCTTGACCTGCTGGTCGGCCCGGCCGAGGAACTCCAGGACGCCGCCGGGCCGGTACCGGCCCAGGTCACCGGTGCGGTACCAGCGCAGGCCGTCGTGGGTGACGAACTGCCGTGCGGTGCGCTCGGGGTCGCCGCGGTAGCCGCGGGCGACGCCCTCGCCGCCGATCCACAGTTCGCCGGGCACCCAGTCCGGGCGGTCGCGGCCCGCCGGATCGACCACGCGGAAGCGCTGGTTGCGCAGCGGGTACCCGTACGGGACGGACGGCCAGCCGGGGGGCAGTCCGGTCACCGGGTAGGCGTTGGACCAGATCGCGGCCTCGGTCGCGCCGCCGAGCGCCACCAGCCGGCAGTCGGGGGCGCGGTCGGCCAGCCGGCCCGGCAGGTCGAGGCCGACCCAGTCGCCGGAGACCAGCGCCAGGCGCAGCGGCTCCAGCGGGGCGTCGCCGTCCTGGCCCTCGGCCGCGGTGAGGAGCATGTCGAGCAGCGCCGGCACCGTGTTCCACACGGAGACCCGGTGGGTGCGTACCAGGTCGAGCCAGCGGTGCGGCTCGCGCCGGTCGCGTTCCTCGACCAGGACCAGGGCGCCGCCGGCCGCGAGCAGGCCGAAGATGTCGTGGACGGAGAGGTCGAAGTCGAGGGCGGACAGGGCGAGGACGCGGTCGTCGGGCCCGAGGCGGAAGCGTTCGCCGATGTCCTCGACGGTGTTGAGGGCGGCGCGGTGGGTGGTCTCGACGCCCTTGGGCTCGCCGGTGGAACCGGAGGTGAAGATCGTGTAGGCGAGGGCGGTGTCCGGAACGGCGACCGGCGCGGCCGGCGGGTCGGCGTACGCCCGGGCGTCCCGGACGTCCAGTACGACAACACCGTCCGGCCAGCCGGCCCCGGCCCCGGGACGGAACACCGCACCCGGGACGTCCGGCGCCGCGCCGGGGGCGACATCCGGGGCTGCGTCCGGGCCGGGGCCGGCGGACAAGGGCACGCCCGGGCCGGGGCCGGTGTCCGGGGTTGTGCCCGGGCCGGGGCCGGTGGTCTTGGTGAGGGCCGTGTCGGAGCCGGCGGACAGGGACACGCCCGGGCCAGGGCGGATGTCCGGGGCCGCGCCCGGGTGGGAACCGGCGTCCGGGGCCGCGCCCAGGCCGGGACCGGCGGACAAAGACGTGCCCGTGTCGGGGCCGACGGACAGAGTCGCGCCCTTGGCAGGACTGTCGGCCGGGGTCGCGCCCGGGCCGGGGCCGGCGGACAAAGGGGTGCCCGTGTCGGGGCCGGCGGACGGAGTCGCGCCCGGGGCGGAGGCGGCGGCGGCCGGAGTCGCGCCCAGGCCGGAGCCGGCGGACAAGGGTGCGCCCGGGGCGGAGCCGGTGTCCGGGGTTGCGCCCGGGCCGGGGCCGACGGACAGGGTCGCGCCCTTGGCAGGACTGGTGGCCGGAGTCGCGCCCGGGTCGGAGCCGGTGTCCGGGGTTGTGCCCAGGCCGGGGCCGGTGGTCTCGGTGAGGGTCGGGTCGGTGAGGACGGCCACCGTGTTGGCCCGGTGCAGGATCCGGGAGCGGCGGGTGGGGGGCTGGTCGACGCCGACCGGTACGTAGCAGGCGCCGGCGGCAAGTGTGCCCAGGACGGCGATGACCTGGTCGGGGCCCTTGGGCAGCACGATCGCGACGGAGTCCCCGGGCCGCACGCCCGCCGCCGTCAGGGCCCCGGCGACCCGCAGGGCCTGCGCGGCGAGTTCGCCGTGGTCCAGGCGTCCGTCGCGCCACAGCAGTGCGGGGCGCCCGGGCGCGGCGGCGGCCTGCGCGAAGAACGGTTCGTGCAGCAGCCGTCCGCTGAGCGGGGCGCCCGTGGCGTTCACCTCGGCGCGGACACGGGCCTGGTCCGCGGGGAGTTCCACGGGGACGGGCCGTTGCCAGTCCGCCCGGGCGAGGGTGGTCAGGTGCCGCTCGTAGGCGCCGAGCATGGTGTCCAGGAGCCCGGCGGGGAACAGTTCCTCGACGGCGTCCCAGTTGACCGCGATCCCGCCGTCACGCTCCACGACCTGGCAGTCCAGCCACACCTGCGGGGTCTGGGAGAGGCCGTACACCTGCCGCCCGAACGGCATGGTCAGGTCGGCGAGCCGGTCGGACACGCCGAGGGTGCTGGTGAAGACGACCGGCATGGCCGGCTCCGCGGTGCCGGTGCGCCGGGCCAGTTCGCGCAGGACCCACAGCGCCGACACCGAACTGTGCTGGAGCCCCTCCCACACCTGCTGCTGGAAACGGCGCGTCGCGTCGGCCCAGCCGCCGCCGTCCTGGGGCCGGTGGCCGACCAGCAGCAGGGAGGTGAAGTCACCGACGATGTTGTTGATGTCGGGGTGCACCTCGCGCCGGTCGAACAGGGTGAGGTTCACGGTGACCTCGGGCTGCGCGCTCCAGGCGGACAGCACGTCGGCGAAGGCGGCGGCGAGCACGGCCGACGGGGTCAGCCCGGCGCCGCGGGCGGCGCCGATCAGCGCCTGCCGGACGTCCGGCGGCAGGAAGAACTCGCGCCGGGTGAACCGGGGCGGACCGGCCTGCTCGGGGGCGACGGCCAGCGGCAGCGCCGGGGCGGGCGGCAGTTCGGGCAGCCGCCCCCTCCAGTACGCCTGGTCGGCGGCGACCTCCTCGGGGCCGGGGGACGCCTGCAGGACGTAGTCGCGGAAGGAGACGTCCAGGGAGGGCAGCGGACAGGCCGGGTCCTGGTACAGCCGGGACAGCTCCCAGAAGATCGTCATGATGCTCAGCGCGTCCAGCACGATGTAGTCGAAGCCGAACGCGATGCGGGTGCGGTCGCCGTCGTAGCGGGTGGCGCCGATGTGGAACAGCGGCCACCGCGTCACGTCGAACACCCGGTGGTCCAGTGCGGCGCGCTGGGCGCGCAGCGCCTCGTCGACCTGTCCGGGCGGCGCGTCGGTGACGTCGAAGGCGACGGGCGGTACCTGTTCGAGGATGTGCTGGTTGCCGTCCTCGTCGAAGACGGCCCGCATCATCTCGTGCCGCTCGACGAGCCGGTTCCAGGCGTCCTCCAGGCGTTTGAGGTCGACGTCCCGGCCGTCGAACTCCCAGTACCAGTACGATCCGACGCCGCCGAGCGTGAAGTCCGCGCCGCGGCCGAGCCAGTAGGCGCGCTGGATGTCGGTCGCGGGGAACGGCTCGTACCGGTTCGCGGGGTCGGCCACGACCGGCGGCAGGCTCGTCGGGCGGCCCAGGCGCAGGCCGGCGGCGAAGTCGCGCAGCACCGGTGCGGTGAACAGGCGGCCCAGGTCGGCGCCGTGCAGGCCCATCGCGCGCAGCCGGGTCAGCAGCCGGGTGGCGAGCAGGCTGTCGCCGCCCAGTGCGAAGAAGTCGTCGTCGCGGCCGACGCGTGTCACGCCGAGGAGTTCGCTCCACACCTCGGCCACCTGGCCCTCGACGACGCCCCGCGGGGGTTCGTGCGCGGCGGCGGGGCGCTCGTCCCGGGCGAGGAGGTCGCGCAGCGCGGCTCGGTCGATCTTGCCGTTGGCGTTGAGCGGGAGGGCGTCGAGCACGGTGACCGTGTCCGGGACCATGGCGGGCGGCAGCCGGTGGGCGAGGTGGTCGCGCAGCGGGCCGGCGAGCGGGTGCCGCGGCGGGCCGCCCTGCCCGGCGTCCCCTGTCGCCGGTTCTCGTACGACGACCGCCGCGGCCAGCCGGGTCACGGGCTCGCCCACGCCGACGACGGCCGCGGCGGCCACCGCCGGGTGGTCCCGCAGCGCGGCCTCGATCTCGCCGGGCTCGATCCGGTGGCCGCGCACCTTCAGCTGGAAGTCGGCGCGCCCCAGGAATTCCAGGGTGCCGTCCGGGAGGCAGCGGGCCAGGTCACCGGTGCGGTACCAGCGCAGGCCGTCGTGGACCACGAACCGGTCGGCGGTGCGTTCCGGGTCGCCGCGGTAGCCGCGGGCCACCGAGGCGCCCCCGATCCACAGTTCGCCGGGCACCAGGTCGGGGCAGTCCCGGCCGCGCGGGTCGACGACCCGGCAGCGCTGGCCCGGCAGCGGGACGCCGTACGGCACGCACGTCCAGTGCGCGGGCGCCTCGGTGACCTCCTGCACGGTGGAGTGGATGGCCGTCTCGGTGGTGCCGCCGAGCCCGGCGAAGCGCACCCCGGGGAAGACGCGGCGGGCCCGGGCGGCGAGGGCGGGGTCGACCCGGTCTCCGCCGGTGAGGACCACCCGGATCCCGGCGGTGGCGCCGGCTCCCTCGGCGGCCTCCAGCAGCATCTCCAGCAGGGTGGGGACGCAGTTGACGACGGTCACGTGCAGGGCGCGGACCAGGTCGAGCCAGGCCCGTGCGTCACGCCGCTCGGCCTGGCGCACGCACACCACGGCGCCGCCCGCGGCGAGGGGGCCGAAGACGTCGTACACCGACAGGTCGAAGTCGAGGGCCGAGACGGCCAGGGTGCGGTCGCCGGGGCCGAGGCCGAACCGCTCGTTGAGCGCGGTCACGGTGTTCACGGCGCTGCGGTGCGGCACCTCGACGCCCTTGGGTTCGCCGGTGGAGCCCGAGGTGTAGAGGACGTACGCGAGGTGGTCGGGCGGTACCGGCACGGGCGCGGGCAGCGGCGCCGCCGAGCGGGCCTCCTCCAGGGTGTCTGCGGTCACCGTCAGGTGCGCGCCGCAGGACCGGGTGATGCGCAGCCGGCGGTGTTCGGGCTGGTCGACGCCGGCGGGTACGTAGGTGGCGCCGGCCGCGAGGACGCCGAGGACGGCGACGATCTGTCCCGGGCCCTTGGGCAGGGAGACCAGCACGGTGTCGCCCGTGGTCACCCCCCGCGTGCGGAGCAGTCCGGCGAGCCGCAGGGCACGGTCGGCGAGTTCCGCCCGGGTCAGCGAGCCGTCGGCCCACAGCAGCGCGGGCCGGTCCGGTGCCTCGCGGGCGAGCGCGAAGAACGGGTCGTGCAGGGTGTGCTCGGGCACGGGCCGGCCGGTGGCGTTGACGGCGGCCCGGACCGCCCGCTGCGCCGGGGGCACCAGGTCCGGCAGGGGCGCCGTCC
>NZ_BNBF01000013.1:177743-213733 GCF_014654935.1 Streptomyces capoamus | reverse complement strand
AGTCGGCATCCGGCCCGGTGAGGTGGTCGAGGAGCCTGGTGAGGGCACCGGCCATGTCGTCGAGGAGGCCCGCCGGGAACAGGTCCTCCACGGCCTCCCAGATGATCCTGATCCCGCCGTCCTCCTCGACCGCCTGGAGGTCCATCCAGACCTGCGGTGTCTGGGAGCTGAGCCAGACCGGTTCGCCGAGCACCCGCCGTACCTCGGGCCCGAACAGCTCCCCCATGCTGAGCGCCGAGGTGAAGACGACCGGGGCCACCGCGGCGCCGGGACGGGCGCGGGCCAGGTCGCGCAGTACGTCGGTGCCGGGGCAGGCGCTGTGCGCGGCGGCGGCGCGGAACTCGGCGTGGAGGCGGCGGGCCCGGTCGGCGAAGGACTCCTCGCGGGTGGCGTCCACGGCGAGCAGCAGCAGGTTGGTGAAGTCACCGACGAGCGCGGGGACGTCCGGGTGGACCGGTTCCCGGTCGAACAGCGGCAGGTTGAGCAGGAAGCGCTTCTGGGCGCTCCAGGTGGCCAGGACCTCGGCGTAGCAGCCGGCCAGCACCATGGCGGGGCTGAGGCCGTGGGTCCGGGCGCGGCCGGTGAGCCGTGCGCGCTGTTCGGGGGTGAGCCACAGGGTACGGCGGCCGGTGCGGGGCCGGTGCAGCCGCTCCGGAGGCCCGGCCAGGGGGAGTTCGGGCCCGGAGGGCAGCGTGGGCAGCCGGCCGGCCCAGTAGGCGCGGTCCCGTTCCAGGTGGGCGGGCGGCCGGGCGGCCCGGTCCGCGAGGTAGCGCGGGTAGCTGTAGCCGAGCGGATCGGGCCGCCGGCCGGGGTCCGCGTAGTGCCGGGCGAGGTCGGCGAGGGCGATGCGGAAGCTCATCGCGTCGCACACCAGCATGTCGACGTCGAGGTGCAGCCGGCTGGTGCCGTCGGGCAGCAGGGTGAGGCGGACGTCGAGCAGGGGGCCGGCGGCGGCGTCCAGCCGCTGGTGGGACAGGCGGGCGCGCAGCCGTTCCAGTTCGGCGGCGGCTGCCTCGGCGCCCGCGGAGCGCAGGTCGTGCACGCCGGTCAGGCCGGTGGGCGTGCCGGTGATCCGCTGGGTGCCGTCGGGCAGGAAGCGGGCGCGGAACATGGCGTGCCGCGAAGTGAGCGCGCGCAGCGCCGTGTCCAGCCGGTCCGCGTCGAGGGCCGGGCCGTCGAACTCGAAGTAGAAGTGGCCGCCGACCCCGCCGAGCACCTGGCCGTCGGCGCGGCCCACCCAGTAGGCGTGCTGCATGGGCGCGAGCGGGAACGCGGCGGACTCCTCGGGCGGGGCCGGGGGCCGGCCGTCGTCGCCCGTGGCGGACTGCGTCCCGTCGGCGGCGGTGCCGGGGCCGCGCGCGACCAGCGCCCACCACTCCGCGAGCCGGGGCCGCTCCACCAGGTCGCCGAAGCGGACCTCGGCGCCTTCCCCGCGCCACCGGGCGGCGAGGGTCATGATGGCCATGGAGTCGAGTCCCAGGGCCGTCAGGTCGTCGTGGTCGCCGATGGCTCCGGGCGGTTCGTCGAGGAGGTCGGCGACGTCCCCGCGCATCGTGTCGAGCGTTATTCGCATGATGATCCCCTGGTTTCCCGCGGTGTTCAGCAGACCCGGCCGAAGGACAGGCCGGTGTCCCGGGAGACGCGTTCGGCGGCCGTGACGTAACGCTCGGCCAATTCCGTGGCGAATTTCTCGTCGAGCCGTCCCTCGTTGTAGAAGAGGAGGACGTGGAATCCCTCGCCGTGCGGGACGAGGACCAATTCGAGTTCGAATCGGCTGCCCACACCGTCGGGTACCAGGACTTCCAAGGCGAGGCCGCCCGCGGTGGTGCTGTAGACCGGTTCGGCGAGCATCTGGAAGACGATGTCGTCGGCCCTGGCCCCCTGGCTCTGCGCCTCGCGCAGCGGCAACAGCTGGTACGGGACGCCCTGGTTGAGGAAGGCACCGGTGACGGTGGCGTGCGTGGCGCGCAGGGCGTCGAGGACGCCTGCCGCGGGGTCGAACCGGGTGCGCAGCACGACCATGTTGGCCAGGAAGCCGACCGTCCTGCGCAGTTCGGGCCGCGTCCGGTTGGCGTACAGGGAGGCGACGGCCAGGTCGGTGCGCCCGGTGGCCCGGTGCAGGACGCCGTAGTAGAGGGTCAGCAGCAGCGAGAACAGGGTGCTCCCGCCGGCCCGGGCGGCCTCGCGCAGGCCGTCCACCGTGGCCCGGTCCAGTTCCCGCCGGACCAGCGCGGTGCTCCGCTCCCCCGGCACGTCCCGGACGGGCAGCGGGGCCAGGGTGAGTCCGGCCAGGCGCTGCTGCCAGTACTCCTGCTGTGCGCGCAGCGCGCCGCCGTCCAGGGCGGCCCGCTGCCATGCGGCGAACTCGCTGAAGGGCATGCCGGGCGCCGGTGTGCCGTCGCCGTCGCCGCCGGCCTCGCCGAGCAGGGCGCACAGGTCCTGGAAGACGACGCCGCACGACCAGGAGTCGGTGACGAGGTGGTGCATGTTGAGGCACAGCACGTGGTCGTCGTCCGCGACCCGCCACAGGGTGGTGCGGAAGCCGGACCTGACCGGATCGATCCGGGTGGCGAGTTCCTCGGCGACGGCCTCCCGCAGGGCCCGCTCAGGGTCGGGGGAACCGTCGAGCCGCCGCAGGTCCAGGTCGACGGGTGCGGACGCGCGGACGATCCCGCGCAGGTGGCGTCCGCCGCCGCGGAACACCGTTCTCAGGGATTCGTGCCGGGAAACCACCGTCTCCAGGCACCGGCGGAGCACTTCTGTTTCCAGCGGTCCGCGAATGCGGCACATCATGGGGCAGTTCAGGGCGCCGTCGTGCCCTCGGTAACGGTCCAGGAACCACAGCAGTCGTTGTCCCGCGGAAGGATCGATCTCTCGTTCTTCTCGCGCTTCTCGCGCTTCGGGCATTCGCTCGTCTGGGCTGGCCACGCGGTCAAGCTACCGGCGGCCGGAAGCGGCCCGGGCTTTCACTGAAAGATGTTTGGCGGCATTGAAAGATTTACCCCGCCGGCCGGTGCCCGTGGTTAGCCTCGGCGGCATGCGGGACCTGGACGTCCAGGCCCGGGTGCACACCCGGCTGTCCTGGGACTACTCGACGAGCACGGGCCGGCTGCGCACCCTCACCGATCGCGCCCGCGCCGGCCAGTGGGACGCCGAACGCGACATCGACTGGTCGGTGCCGGTGCCCTTCGGGGCTCCCCTGCCCGACGGCTCCGGCCTCGCCCGGGCGTCCTTCGAGGCGTCGCCGATGGCCGGGCGGGGCCGTGCGATGTGGGACGCGTTCCGCTGGGAGTTGCAGGCGTGGCTGGTGAGCCAGTTCCTGCACGGGGAGCAGGCCGCGCTCGCGGTGGCCGCCCGCCTGGTGGAGTCCCTGCCGACGGTGGAGGCGAAGCTGTGCGCGGCGACGCAGGTGACCGACGAGGCCCGGCACGTCGAGGTGTTCGCGCGGTACCTGCGCGAGAACGTCCCCGAGCCGTACCCGGTCAACGCGGATCTGCGCTCCCTGCTGGAGGACGTGCTGCGCGACTCCCGGTGGGACGTGACGGCGCTCGGCATGCAGATCATGGTGGAGGCGCTGGCGATGGCCGCGTTCCGGCTGGCCGGCTCCACCTTCCACGATCCGCTGATCCGGCGCATCACGGCGCTGGTGGCCCGCGACGAGGCCCGGCACGTGTCCCTGGGCGTGGTGTCCCTGGAGGAGGTGTACCGGGAGCTGTCCGGCCGGGAGCTGGCGGAGCGGGAGGAACTGGTGCTGGAGGCCGCCGCCTTGATGCGGCGGCGCTTCCTGCTCGGCGACCTCTGGGAACGGCTGGCCGTGGACCGGTCGGCGGGGCTCGCGTACGCCGCCACGGACCCGGCGATGGTGATGTACCGGCAGACGGTGTTCGCCCGGGTGGTGTCCTCGCTGGTGCACATCGGGCTGATGTCGCCGCACGTGCGGCAGGGGCTCGCGGACCTGGACCTGCTCCGCTACGGGACGGTGCCGCGCCGGCTGTCCCGCCGGCCGCCCGGCCGGTCCGGGTGAGGCGTTTGCGGCTGTCGACCGAAGGGATGCGGCAATGACCACGGACGCGCAGGACACGGCGGGATCGGCGCGGGCGCTGTCGGTACGGCTGTTCACGGCCGGGCTGGGGGCTGCCGAGCTGATGACCGCCTACCTGGGCCTGCGACTGGGACTGTACGAGGAACTCGCCAAGGGTCCGGCGACCGCGGAGGATCTGGCGCGGCGCGCCGGCGTCGATGCGCGCTACGCGCGCGAGTGGCTGGAACAGCAGGCGGCGGCCGGGATCCTGACCACGGACGAGGGCGAACCGGACGCCGCCCGCCGTGTGTTCACCCTGCCCGCCGGGCACGCCGAGGCCCTCACCGACCCGGACAGCCCGTACTCGATCGCTCCGCTGGTGGTGCTGCCCGTCGGCGGTCTGTCCGCCGTGCTGCCCCGGCTGGCGGACGCCTTCCGCACCGGGCAGGGGGTGCCGTACTCCGCGTACGGCAGTCAACTGCGCGGTGGCCAGGAGGGCCTGAACAAGTCGGTGTTCCGGCACCAGCTCGCCGGCTGGATCGCGGCGACCCTCCCGGAGGTGCACGCGTCGCTGTCCGCCGACGGGGGCCGTATCGCGGACGTCGCCTGCGGCACCGGCTGGTCCTCGATCGCCCTGGCGCAGGCGTACCCGCGCGCCCGGGTGCACGGGCTGGACCTCGACGAGGCGTCGGTGGCGGACGCCCGGCAGCACGCCCGGCGGGCCGGGCTGGACGAGCGGGTCGACTTCGCCGTGCGGGACGCGGCGGATCCCGCGCTGGCCGGCCGGTTCGACCTGGTGTGCGTCTTCGACGCGCTGCACGACATGGCTCGGCCGGTCCGGGTCCTGGCCGCGTGCCGGGCCCTCCTCGCGGACGGCGGCAGCGTGCTGCTGATGGAGCCCAACGTGGGCGAGCGCTTCCGGGCGCCGGCCCCGGAGACCGAGCGCTACCAGTACGCGGTCAGCGTGCTGCACTGCCTGCCGGTGGGCCGGACGGACGCGGACTCGGCGGCCACGGGCACGGTCATGCGGCCCGGTACGGTCCGGGCCTACGCGCGGGCCGCGGGTTTCCGCGAGGTGCGGATCCTGCCGGTGCGGCACACCTTCCACCGGCTGTACCACCTGCGCTGACCCGCCGCCCCGCACTTCGCCGCGTCGGCCCCCGGCGGGCATGCCGTCGGCCGGGGCGCGCCCCGCGGGCGGCGCGCTCCGGCCGACGGCGTTCAGCTCTCCGGCGCGGCGGGGGCGCCCGCGTCCAGATACTCGGCCAGCAGCCGGTTCACCTCGGTCGGCTTCTCCAGCAGCGCGGCGTGCCCGCTGTTCTTGATCTCCCGGTACTCGCAGTCCGGTATGAGCCCGGCCAGTTCGCGGGCCATCGGGTAGGGGGACATGATGTCGTGCTCCATGCCGACGACGAGGCAGGGCACGGTGATGGAGGCGATCCGCCGCGGATCGGGGTCGTAGGCCGCCGACGCCTCCGCGTGGCCGAGGGCGCCGTGCCCGCCGGACGCGGCGAGGCCGCGCAGCCCTTCGAGGTACGGTCCGATGAAGGCGTCCCGGTTCAGTGCCCGCGGACCGAACAGGTACATCGCCCGGTAGATCCCCTCGGTCACCGGCGGCATCACCGCGCCCGAACGCAGCCGTTCCAGCGCGTCCTCGCGGATCGCCCGGTGCAGCGCGCTCGGCTTCCACGGCACGCCCACCAGTACGGCGCGGGTGAGCAGTTCGGGGCGGGCCGCGGCGAGTTCCAGGATGACGGTGGCGCCCAGGGAGTAGCCCACGATCGCGCACGGTCCGATGCCCAGCTCCTCGATGAGGGCGGCGGTGTCCTCGGCCAGGCCCTCCATGGTGTAGGGCGGCGGGGTCTCCTCGGACGGCGGCACCCCCCGGTGGTCGAAGGTGATGACGCGGTGGCCGCGCTTGGTGAGGAAGGGCACCTGGGTCTGGTGGAACAGGTTGGCCTGGTGCTGTCCGGCGACCAGGAGGACCGGCGGGTCGTCGGGACCGCCGAAGATGTCGTAGTTGAGGGTCACGCCCGTCTTCAGGGTGATGTCCACGCTGTCGTCCTTCGTCAGGTGCGGGTCCGGCGGCCGGGTCCGGTCGCCGGGAGGGCGGCGGAGGGGAGCACCGATGCGGGGGCGGAACCGGTGACCAGGGCCTCGAAAGCGGCCCGGTCCGGGCCCTCGGCGCGGGTCTCGGGCATCGGGTGGTCCCGCAGGAAGGCGAGGATGCGCCGGGACACGGTCCGGTCGCGCATCAGGTCCTGCGGGGTCATGAGCATGTGGTACATCCGCAGCGACGCGCGGCGGATCTCCGCGTCGTCGTCGCGGAGCACGGCCATCGCCCTGACGAACCGGTTGGGCAGGTCGTCGGCGGGCGGTGCGTGCTCGCCGCGCAGGCCGGCCCGCAGCTGGGCGAGGCGCGCGCGGTCGGTGGCCCGCTGGATCTCGAACCACACGCCGAGGGTGTCGTCCGTCCACCGCTCGAACTGCGCGGTGTAGGCCGCCGGGTCGGCCGCCGCGCGCTCCGCGGTCCGGGCGAGCTGCCGGGCGTGGACGAAGGCCAGGGACACCCCGCGGCCGAAGGTGGGGTTGGTCTGGAGGGCGGCGTCACCGACCATGACGAGGCCGGCGGCCACCGGTCTGCCCGCCGCGTCGAGCAGGGTGCGGCGGCGGTTCTCCAGCCGGCCCATGGGCGCGGGGTCGTCCAGCGGCACACCGGCCTCCAGCCATTCGGCCGTGGCGGGCACGGACCGCAGGAAGCGGGTGAAGATCTCCGGGTCGCGCAACCGGTGCTTCAGGGGGTCGTCGACGGCCACGGTGGCGGAGAGCTGGAAGGTGTCGTTGTCGCCGGGGAAGACCAGTGCGGTCCCGTAGTCGAGCTCGGTGACGAGGGGGACGGTGGTGGACGGGAACGTGCGGCCGGGGCGCAGCCGGTGGTGCCGGGTGAGGTAGAAGAAGCCGCAGGGCTGGGACGTCTCGCGGGGCGTGCCGAGGCCCGCCTCGGCCAGCCAGCGGGCGAGCCGCGAGCGGCGGCCGGACGCGTCCACGACGAGGTCGCCGGTGTGCTCGGCGCCGTCCCGGGTGCGTACGCCCGTCACGCGGGTGGGGCCCGCGGCCTCGCGCCCGGTCAGCAGGCCGGTCACCGCGGCCCCGGTGACCGGGGTGATCCCCGGTTCGGCCGTCGCGGCGCGGCGCACCACCGCTTCGTAGACCAGGCGGCGGCTGAGCACGGCGGCGTCCTCGGAGCCGCTCTCCAGCGGGGTGACGTGGGCGCCCCGGGAGGCGAGGGCGGCCGGCAGCTCGGGCAGTTCCTCGCGCAGGACGCGGGTGGACAGGCCGAGGAACGCGTGGCCCTGGCGGGCGTGCGGCACCTCGCGGCGCCGCCAGCCGTGCCAGTCGTCGTCAGCGGCCCCCGACGGGGGCGGGGGGCCGGCTTCGAGCAGCGTGACGTGGTGGCCGCGCCGGGCGCAGAAGAGCGCGGTGGCCGTTCCGGCCAGTCCGGCACCGATCACCAGGATGCGGGCCACGGCAGGTCACCGGCCCGCCGCGGTGACCGGCGCGGACCAGTCGAAGCGGTAGCCGTAGACGGTCTCGGCGTTCTTCAGGCCCAGTCTCAGGAACAGCGGCAGCATCAGGTCGCGCAGGGCTCGGCCCACCGGCCCGGCGGGGGTCATCTGCCCGCCGGTGCGGCGCGCCTGCCGGATCAGGCCCTCCACCCGTGGGCGGCGCAGCGCCTCGTAGGCGGCGAAGGCGGAGCGGGTGTCGGGCAGGTCGCGCAGGCATGCGGCGAGGACGACGGCGTCCTCCATGCCGAGTGCCGCGCCCTGGCCCAGGTGCGGCGAGATGGCGTGCGCGGCGTCGCCGACGAGGGCCACGTCGCCGCGGTGCCAGGCGGGTATGGACGGCAGGTCGTACAGCGGCCACCGGCCGACGGGTCCCTCGGTGGCCCGCAGGATCCCGGCGACCACCCGGTGGTCGCCGGCGTGGCGGCGTACCAGTTGTTCGCGCCACTGGTCGTCGGTGATCGAGGCGGCCCAGCCGAGGGCGGGTTCGCGGGGCACGGTGTGGTTCTCGAACCAGTAGACCTCGCCGCCCGGCAGGACCTGGTAGCCGAAGAAGCCGCGCAGGCCGAACAGCATGCGGAAGGTGCCGTCGGGTTCTCCGACCGCGTGGGTGCGGGCGAAGCCGCCGGAGCCGATGCCCTGGGTGAAGCTCGGTGCGGGGGCGTCGGGGAACACGGCGGCGCGGGTGGCGGAGTTGATGCCGTCGGCACCGACGAGGAGGTGCCCGTCGGCGGTGTCGCCGTCGGTGAAGACGGCCGTGACCTCGCCCGGCCGGCCGGTCTTGACGTCGGCGAGGCGCTTGCCGAACTCGACGCGTACGCCGGCCTGTTCGGCGCATTCGCGCAGCGCCCTGTTGAGCAGGCCGCGTTTCACGCAGGTGGTGTGTTCGGGGTTGCTGCCGATGGTGCGGCCCTTGTGGTTGGCGAAGACGAGCCGGGTGGTCGCGGCCCCGTGGGCGAGTACGGTGTCGGCGATGCCGAGGGTCTGCAGGACGCTGCGTCCGTTGGGCCCTAAGTTGAGGAAGGAACCGGCGTGGTCGTCGGGTTCGGGCCGGGCCTCGTACAGCACCGGGGTGTAGCCGCAGCGGATCAGGAACAGGGCGAGCACCGGCCCCGTGATGCCGCAGCCGGCGATCAGGGCGCGCCGCTCCGCGGGCGCGGGGGGCACGTTCTCTTCAGGCATGGCGGACTCCTCGTTCTGGGTGGACCGCGTGGACCGCGTGGACCGCGCCACGGGGTGGTGGGAACTCCCCGGTCTCCAGGGGGGCGTCAGCCGGCGACGAAGCCGCGGAACCTGCGCGCCGTCACCCAGGCGCACAGTGCGCTCACCCCCACCGTCCAGGCGACGGTGGCGAGCACGGGCACCAGCAGGGGCCCGCCGCGGGACAGCCCGACCAGCGCCTCGACGGCGGTGGAGACCGGGTTGGCCGCGATCACCGGGCGGATCGCGGAGGGGAAGGCTTCGCGGGGCATGTAGCCGGTCGAGAGCATCGTCAGGGCGAGGGTGGGCATCTGCACCCAGCGCATGATGACCGGCGGATAGGGCGCGGACAGCGCCGCGACCACCGCGAGGGAGGTGCACATCAGCCCGAACAGCGCGACGAGCACGAAGAAGCCGGCGGCGGCGGCCACGCCCTGGCGGAACCGGAAGCCGGGCAGCTGGGCGATCAGGGCGACCAGTACGGCGATGCCGAGGATGCGGACCAGGTCGCCCAGCATGCGCCCGAGCAGCATGGACAGCGCGTGGACCGGCATCACGCGCAGCCGGTTGAAGACGCCGCTGCGGATGTCCACCCAGAAGGCGATGGCGCTGGAGCCGATCGCCGAGAAGCTGGTGATGAGGATGACCAGCGGGGCGAGGCGGACGACGTAGCTCTCCCCGAGGGTGTCGTGCACGATGATCTTGAACGTGGCCAGCAGCATGAACAGCTGCAGCAGCGGGAAGCCGAACGTGGACAGCAGCATCATCGGGCTGCGCACGAAGTGCTTCAGCGTCCGGCCGCCGATGAGCGCGGACTGGGCCCACAGTCCGGGCGCCGGGGCCGGCGCGGGCGCGGTGCTGGTCGCGGTCACTGGGTCACCTTCCGGAAGGCGCGTGCGGTGGTCCAGCCGAAGAACAGGGTCAGTCCCGCGCACCAGAGCACGGCCGGCACGATCCGTCCGGCACTGGGGTCGCCGCCGGACAGCGCGCGCAGCGCGTCGATCACCGCGGACACCGGGGAGTTGCGCACCACGGGCTGGAGCCAGTGCGGGAAGAGCGCGGCGGGCACGAAGCCCGTGGAGACCACCAGCAGCGGCAGGTAGGGGAGGTAGAGCGCGGCGGCCAGGGCCTCCTGGTTGCGCAGGCTCAGTCCCAGGGTGGCGGTGACGGCGGCCAGGGCGACGGTGAAGGCGACGGCGACCAGGAGGAAGCCGACCGCCGCTGCGGCCCCGGCGCGGAACCGGAATCCGGCCAGGTGCGCGACCAGGCTGACCACCACGGTGGAGGTCAGCGCCTCGGCGGCCACGACCAGCAGCCGGGCGGTGCCCAGGGAGGAGCCGGCGATGGGCATGGTGCGCAGCCGGTTGAACAGGCCGCTGCCGCGGTCGGTGGCCAGGGACATGGCGGAGGCGATCGCGACGAACATCAGGGCCTGCACGACGAGTGTCGGGGTGACGAAACGGCCGTAGTCGATGCCCTTGGCGTGCAGCATGCGGCTGAAGGCGGCGTAGAAGATGCCGAAGAACAGCAGGGGCTGCACCACGGTGCCGACGAGCGCGCCCCTGCCGAAGGAGCGGCGGAAGTCGCGTTCGGCGAGCACCCGCACGTCGTGCACGAGTCCTGGCGGGGAGACGGGGGCGGGGGCGGTGGTCATGCGCGCGCCTCCGGGGCCGAGTGGCCGGCGGGGTGGGCTCGGTCGGCGGGGTGCGCGTGGTCGGCGGTCAGGGCGAAGAAGACGTCGTTCAGGGTGGGCGGGTGCACGGCGACGTCGTCGGCGCGGATCCCGCCGCCCTTCAGCACGGCGAGGACGCCGCCGAGGTCGTCCGTGCCGGACACGGGAACGACGAGGGAGTCCTCACGGACGCTGACCGTCGTCGAGGCGGCGAGGAGTTCGGCGGCGCGGGCGCGTACGGCGGCGTCGGCCAGGACCACCTCGCAGACCGAGCCGCCGGTCTGCTGCTTCAGCTCGCGCGCGGTGCCCTGGGCGATGACCCGGCCGTGGTCGATGACGACGATCCGGTCGGCGAGCGCGTCGGCCTCGTCCAGGTACTGGGTGGTGAGCAGGATCGCCATCCCGTCGGCGGCGAGCGCGCGCACGGCCTCCCACAGGGTCTCGCGGCTGCGCGGGTCGAGGCCCGTGGTCGGCTCGTCCAGAATCAGGACGGGCCGCGGGACGACCAGTCCGACGGCCAGGTCGAGCTTGCGCCGCATACCGCCCGAGTACTGCCCCACGGGCCGGTCGGCGCTCTCCGCCAGCCCGAACCGGTCCAGCAGTTCACCGGCGCGCGCGGCGGCCCGGGGCTTGGACAGGCCGAGCAGCCGGGCGAAGAAGACCAGGTTCTCGCGTCCGGTGAGGGTCTCGTCGACGGCGGCGAACTGTCCGGTGACCGCGAGGGACGCGCGCACGCCGTGCGGGTCGGCCCGCAGGTCGCGTCCGGCCACGGTGGCGGTGCCGCCGTCGGGGGTGAGCAGGGTGGTCAGGCAGTTGATGAGCGTGGTCTTGCCGGCTCCGTTGGGTCCCAGCAGTCCGACGACGGAACCGGCGGCGACGGAGAACGACACGTCGTCGACGGCTGTCGTCGGCCCGAAGCGTTTGCACAGCCGTTCGATGGAGATCACGGCGTCGGACACGGGAAGGCCCCTCTCTTCACGCCGGAGATGCGCAGGTCCCACCCGCGCACGAAGCGTTTCGAACGTAGCGACGCGCGTACCCGCGCCCCGGTCTCCTTTCAGGTGTCTTTCGAGGGGTGGCCGGCCCCGCCGTTCAGCCGGCCACCAGCTCGTTCTGCTGGCGCAGTTGGCCGACCACGTAGGCGATCACGTCGTCGGAGGTGGCGATCTTCCGGCCCGCCTCCTCGTCGATGGGCGGCAGGTCGAAGTCGTCCTCGATGGCGAAGGCCAGTTCCAGCAGGGCCAGGGAGTGGTACCCGAGGTCGTTGACCAGGTGGGCGGGCCCCTCGCTGGGGAACCCCTCGGCGTCCGGGGCGAGTTGGCGGATGATGCCCAGGATGGTCGCGCGGACGCCGCTCTCGGTGTAGGCCATGTCTCTCCTAGGGCTGTGGGTGGTCGGCCGCGGGCTGGACGAGGGTGTGCCAGATGGCGCGGCGCCTCGGCTTGCCGCTCGGGGTGCGGGCGAGGGCGCCCCGCCCGGTCCGCAGCACGAGGGCGTCGGCGCCGGGGACCGTACGGCGCAGCAGGCGGCGTACGGCGTCGTCGGCGGCCGGGTCCGGCGGGGCACCGCCGTCCTCGGCGACCAGCGCGGTGACGGGGCCGGTGGCGTCCTGGCCGAGCACCACGGTGGCGCGCGGGGGCAGCAGTCCGGCGTCGCGGAGCGTCTGCTCCACGTCCTCCGCGAAGATCCAGCGGCCGCGCACCTTGAGGCCGTCCCCGATCCGGCCGTGCACGAACAGCTGTCCGTCGGCGAGGAACCCGGCGTCACCGGTGCGCAGTTCGCCCCCCGTGATCCGGGTGTCCCGCGGATCACCGCCGAGGTGGCCGAGGGCGACCTGCGGTCCGCGTACGGCGATCTCCCCGACCGTGCGGTCCGGCAGGGTCCGGCCGTCGTCGCCGACGATCCGCACGGTGGTGCCGGGCAGCGGGCCGCCGCAGCCGACGACCGACTTCTCCTCGGTCCACTGCTGCCCGTGCCGCACTCCGGTGACGGCCAGCGACGCCTCCGCCAGTCCGTAGGCGGGCAGCAGCGCCCCGCGGCGGAGCCCGTGCGGGCCGAGCAGCCGGTGGAAGCCGCGCAGGGTGGCGGGCGGGATGCGCTCGGCGCCGACCACCAGGGAGTGCCAGCCGGAGAAGTCCAGGCCGGCCAGGTCCGCGGGACGGACCCTGCGCACGATGTGGTCGAGGCCGAAGGCGGGGGTGGCGCTGACGGCGGCGCCGCGCAGGCCGAAGCAGCGCAGGTACTCCAGTGGTCTGCGGACGAAGGCCTCGGGCGGCATCAGCCACAGCTCGTCCTGGGCGAGCACCGCGCCGAGCAGGCAGCCGACGAGTCCCATGTCGTGGTGGACGGGCAGCCAGCTGGCCCATACGGTGCCCGGACCGGCCCCCAGCCAGTCACGGATGACGCCGACATGACCGGCCAGCGCGGCCGCGTCGAGGGCGACACCGCGGGCCCGGCCGCCGGAGCCGGAGGTGAACTGGACCAGCCCCAGCGCGGCCGGCGCCCGGTCCGGGGCGGTGTCCTCCGCGCCGTCGTCGCCGTCGAGCAGGGCCGCGGCGAGCCGCAGCGCCACGCCGGGCGGAAGGGGGCACGCGGGCGGGCGTTCGGCGATCACGAGCCGGGGGCGGGCCGCGGTGAGCAGGGCGGACATACGGTCGTCGTAACCGGCCGCCGTGAGCGCGCCGGCCACCGGCGGTGCCAGCGGTGCCGGGGTGGCCCCGGCCAGCAGGGTGCCGAAGAACGCGGCGACGAAGGCGGGCGAGGAGGGCAGCACCAGGGCGACGGTGTCGCCGGCGCGCACGCCGGACCGGACGAGCGAGCGGGCCGTGGTGCGGCTCGCCCGGGCCAGCGCGGCGTAGGGGAGGCGGTGCCAGTCCCCCGCGGCGGTGCCGAAGTTGACGCCGGTCCGGGTGCTGGGCGCCTCCAGCCAGCTGAGCAACGTGGCAGCGGACACGGCCGGTTCACCTCCGATGCGCCGTGGACACCGGCGAGCGTAGGGGCGGTGCGGAGGGGCCCGGACGATGCTGTTGGGTGTCTTTCACCGCTCCCCGCCGGGCACGCACCGCACGGGATGCTGGACCCTCCCCCGCGCCGGTCCGTGGCGGTCCCCCGCGCCGGGCGCGTGTCCAGACGGAGGTGTCCCATGCTGGAGGGCTTTGTACCGTGGCCCGCCGAGTTCGCCGAGCGCTACCGCGCGGAGGGCTACTGGCGGGGCCGGACCCTGTACGACCTGCTGCGGTCCGCCGCGCACGAGCACCGGGAGCGGACCGCCGTGGTCGCGGGCGGACTGCGGCTGACGTTCGGCCGGCTGCTGGCCCGGGTCGACGAGACGGCCGCCGGTCTGTACGGCCTCGGGATCCGGCCCGGGGACCGGGTGATCGTGCACCTGCCCAACCAGGCGCCCTTCGTGATGCTGAGCTTCGCGCTGTTCCGGCTGGGCGCCGTGCCCGTGATGGCGCTGCCCGGGCACCGGCGCAACGAGATCGTCCATCTGTGCCGGCACACGGACGCCGTCGCCTACGTCGTGCCGGACCGCTTCCAGGGGTTCGACCACCGTGTCCTGGCCCGTGAGGTGCTGACGGCGGCGCCCTCGCTGCGCCATGTCCTGGTGGCGGGCGACGCGGCGGAGTTCACCCCGCTCGACGAGGTGCGCGCCGAGGCGCGGGACCTGCCGCCGGCCGACGCCTCACAGGTGGCGCTGCTGCTGCTGTCCGGCGGGACGACGGGGCTGCCGAAGCTGATCCCGCGCACCCACGACGACTACGCCTACAACGCGCTGGCCTGCGCCGAGGCCCTCGGCATGGACCGGGACGGGGCGTACCTCGCAGCCACTCCGGTGGCCCACAACGCGGCGCTCGGCTGCCCCGGGGTGCTGGGCACGCTCTTCACCGGCGGCAAGGCCGTGCTGGCCCCCAACCCCAGCCCGGAGGAGGCCCTGCCGCTGCTGCTGCGCGAGGGGGTCACGCTGACCACGCTGGTACCGCCCCTGGTGATGATGTGGCTGGCGGACCCCGAGGTGGCCAAGGCCGATCTGTCGGGGCTGCTGCTGCAGGTCGGCAGCTCGAAGTTCCAGCCGGAGGTGGCCCGTCGGGTGACGGCCGTCCTGGGGTGCCGGCTCACGCAGTGGTACGGCATCGGGGAGGGACTGCTCACGCACACCCGGCTGGACGACCCCGAGGACGTGGTCCTCACCACGGAGGGGCGTCCGCTCAGCCCGGCGGACGAGATCAGGGTGGTGGACGGCGCGGGACGGGAGGTCGCGCCGGGTGAGGTGGGAGAGCTGCTGGCGCGCGGGCCGTACACGATCCGCGGGTACTACCGGGCGCCCGAGCACAACGCCCGCGCCTTCACCCCGGACGGGTTCTTCCGCACCGGCGATCTGGTGCGGCTGACCGAAGAGGGCAACGTGGTGGTGTCCGGGCGGGTGAAGGACATCATCCACCGGGGCGGCGACAAGGTGTCCGCGGAGGAGGTGGAGAGCCACCTGCTGACCCACCCCGCGGTGCGGGACGTCGCCGTGGTGGGACTCCCGGACGAGCGGCTCGGCGAGCGGGTGTGCGCGTTCGTGGTGCCGTCGTCGCCGGACGGGGAGCAGCCGCGGCTGGCGCGGCTGAAGGCGTACCTCACCGAGCGCGGGCTGGCCGCCTTCAAGCTCCCGGACCGGCTGGAGCTGGTGGACGCCTTCCCGAAGACACCCGTGGGCAAGGTCGACAAGAAGGCGCTGCGGGCGCGTGACGGGCACTGAGGACGCCCTCCTGCGGGCCGTGCTGCCGCCCTGGGCGTGCGGCGCGGCCCGCGGCGCCGACGCGCCGCCGGACGAACTGCACGCGGCGGAGACGCCGGGTGAGGGCGCGGGGCCGCGGCGCCGCGCCGAGTTCGCCGCGGGCCGCTGGTGCGCGCACCGGGCGCTGGCCGCGCTGTGCGGGGCGTCCCCGGCGGTGCCCCGCGGCCCGCGCGGCGCACCGGTGTGGCCCCCGGGAGTGGTGGGCTCGATCACCCACTGCGCCGGCTTCCGGGCGGCGGCGGTGTGCCGGTCCCGCGACGCGCGGGGGCTCGGCCTGGACGCCGAGCCGGCCGCGCCGCTGCCCGCGCGGGTACGGACCCGGCTGCTGACGCCACGGGAGGACGCCCTGGTCGCCGCGCTGCGCCTGCGTCTGCCCGGGCTGCCGGCGGACCGGCTGCTGTTCAGCGCCCGGGAGGCGGCCTACAAGGCGTGGCCCGTCTCGTGGGGACAGCCGCCGCCGTTGCGCGGTCTGAGCGTCGAGGAGATCACCGCACGCCCGACGGACCCGACGACGGGCCGCTGCACGATCCGGCTGCCGGACGGGTACGCGCCACCGGACGGCCACGGACCGCAGCACCGGTGCGCGCCGCCGGGCGGCGGTGTGCTGCACGGCAGGTGGCACGCGGCGGCGGGACTGCTCGTGGCCTGTGTGGTGGTCGCCCCCGGATGCCGTCCGGGCCGTACCGCGGCCGGCGGGGGTCAGGGCAGATCCGGCTGTGCCTCCAGCACGTAACCGCGGCCCCACACGGTCCGGATGGAGAGTCCCAGGGGCTGGATCCTGTCGCGGATCCGCATCATGTGCAGATCCAGGGCGTTGCGGGTGCGCGAGCCGCTGACCTGTCCGAGCCGGAATCGGAGGGCTTCACGGGGCACCACCTCGCGGTAACGCGCCACGAACAGTTCCAGTAGTTCCGACTGCGTGGGCGAGACGCTCACGAAGCGGGAGCAGAAATGGAGGACGCCGCTCTCGTCCAGGCACGGTAACCGGTTCATGTGGTAACGACGGCTCAGGGCGTCCACCCTGGCCTGCAGGTCGTTCGCGGGGATCGGCGCCCGCACCCAGTCCTCGCACACGTCCTCGCATATGGGGGCCGCCGCTCCCGCCTCCACCACCAGTATCCGGGGCAGCCCCTCGGACCTACATCGGTCACGCAATTCCCGCTGTGCCGGCCATCGCAGGAGCCGGACTTCTTCACGTGCCAATTACGCGCTCCCTCCACGCGCCAATTGCCGCATCAGACACGGGACCCGTGTGTCCATTGCCACCTGAAGGCAAGCGGCACCGACCGGCACCGCCGTATACAAGCTGGTCACGCACAACCGTACTGCCGATAGCGACGGAAGAAACGATTCCGTCAAACGTCGTCCGTCACCGCGGGACGTCTGCTCCGGGATCGACGGCGAGTACGCGCCACATCCCGAGGTAATTTAAATGCGAATGACTTTTCCCGCTCCCGCGCTCACCCCGGGGCCGGCGACGGCACGTCTGCGGGGATTTCCGCCACATCGCGGCGCGCGACACACGCACAGGGACCTCCCCCGCATGGACGAACGGTCGGCGAGCAAGCCTGCCGGGGACTCCGGACGAGACACACGGCGGCTGGTCACGCAGTCTCTCCGGTGAGAACTCCCTGGGCCAATCTACGATCCGGCCCCCTCCCGGACGGCCAAATCTGTCAGTTGTGTTTCGGTCGTGCCCACATGCGGTCCGACACGGATCACCCCAGCGCGACCGGCACACTCCGGAAGGTGCGAAAGGTCACGCTCGGCCTGCGCACCACCTCGTCGGCCGCCTCGAGCACCGGCGCGTGCCGCAGCAGCCAGCCGATCGCCGCCTGGCCCTCGATCCTGGCCAGATGCGCACCCAGGCAGTGGTGGCTGCCACCGCCGAAGCTGAGGTGGGGATTGGGCGTACGGCCGACATCGAGGCGCTCCGGGTCCGCGAACCGGCGCTCGTCGTGGTTGGCCGAGCCCAGCAGGAGCACCAGCACCCGGCCGGCCCGCACCGTCCGCCCGCAGACCTCCACCGGTTCGCGCACCAGCCGGGCGGTGGCCTGGATCGGCGCGTCGAACCGCAGGAACTCCTCCACCGCGGCCGGCAGCAGCCCCGGTTCGCGCCGCAGCCGGGCGGCCTCACCGGGGTGGCCGAGCAGCGCCGCGACGCCGGTGGCGATGAGGTTGGTGGTGGTCTCGAACCCGGCGAAGAACAGGAAGACCGTGTTGTCCACGATCTCCTCGGCGGTGAGCCGGTCACCGGGCCGCTCGGAGTCCTCGGCCACGATCATCCGGGAGAGCAGGTCGTCGCCGAGCGAGGCCCGGCGCTCGCGCAGCAGCGCGCCGATGTACTCGCGCAGCCACGCCACCGCCCGGTGGGCCGCCGCCCGGTCCTCCTCGGGGACGTACAGCGCGAACGCCTTGGCGAGGTCGATGGCGTACGGCCGCACGAGGTCCCGGTCGACGGGCGGGATGCCGACCAGCTCGCACACGACGGACACCGGCAGCGGGAAGGCCAGTTCCGTGACCGCGTCGAAGGTGCCCCGGTCCAGCGCGGGCCTGAGGAGTTCGTCGACCCGCCGCTCGATGTAGCCGTGCATCCGCTGGAGCAGGCGCGGGCTGAACGCCTGGGCCATCAGCCGGCGCAGCCGGGTGTGGTCCGGTGCGTCGCGGTCCAGGAGGATCCGCTGGAAAAAACTCTGGGCGGGCCCTTCCCCGGTACTGAACTCGTGATACTCCTCGGGATATTCGTGACTGAGCCGGCGATCACGCAGCAAGGGCGCCACATCGTCGTACCGGCTCACCACCCATTGACCGGGACCACCTCTGCTCAAACCCCCGGATTCACGCAGCTCGCGGTAGACCGGATAAGGGTCCTGCAACACCGCGGGAGCCCTGGAATCGAATTTCAACGGCAGATCGGAAGACATTCCACTCCCCCAGTCCGAAGCATTGACTCCAGCCCGCGCACCTTACCATCGCAATCGACGGGCCAGGGACGGCCGGGAACAACATTCCCGGGGCCGGGCAATGCTCTGTCACATTCCTTTCAGGAAACGCGGTAATACACGGTGCGCCAGGCATCCTCTGGCCTGTGACCGAGGCGATGGACGCACGACTTCCCAGGTTCGTCCTGGACGATCCCGAGTTCCTGCGCGATCCGTACCCGGTGTACCGGGAACTGCGTGCCCGAGGACCGCTGTGCCGGGGCGGCCCCGCCCAGTGGGTCGTCACCCGCCACGCGGAGGTCTCGGCCCTGCTGCGCGACCGGAGGCTGGGCAGGGAGTTCCCCGAGGAGTTCCAGAAGCTTTCGGTGGGGCCGGGACCCGCGGTGGACTTCCTGCGCCGCATCGTCATCGACCGGGACCCCGAGGAACACACCCGGCTGCGCCGGCTGCTGACCCGCGCCCTCAACCCGCCCCTGGTGCGCTCCCTGGCGGAGCCCATCACGGCCATGACGGACCACCTGCTGGAACGGGCCGTGACGGACGGCGCCCTCGACGCGGTCCGGGACCTCGCCCAGCCGCTGCCGGTGCTGGTGATGAGCACCCTGCTCGGCATCCCCGTGGAGGACCGCGCGGCCGTCATGGAACGGTCGATCGACGTCTCCAAGGCGTTCGCCGTGTTCATCCCGGAGGCGGAACGGGCAGCCGCCCACGCCGCGGTCGTCTGGCTGCGCGACTACTTCCGCGGCCTGCTGCGCCGGCGCCGGGCCGCGCCGGGCGACGACCTGCTCACCGCCATCGCCACGGCACGCGAGGGCGACTGGCGGCTGAGCGAGGAGGAGGCGGTCGACAACGCGCTGTTCGTCTACTACGCCGGTTTCGAGACGACGACCAACCTGATCGCCACCGGCTGCGCGGCCCTGGCCCGCCACCCGGGTGAGCAGGCCCGGCTGCGCGCCGACCCTTCGCTGCTGCCGGCCGCGCTGGAGGAGTTCCTGCGCTGGGACGCCCCCATCCACACCACGACCCGGATCACCCTGGAGCCCGTCGAGGTGGGCGGGCGCACCCTGCGCCGGGGCCGGGTCGTGGTGCTGCTGCTGGCGTCCGCCAACCACGACGAGCGCTGCTTCACCGCCCCCGACCGGCTGGACGTGGGCCGGCGTCCCAATCCCCACCTCAGCTTCGGCGGCGGCGTCCACCACTGCCTGGGCGCCATGCTGGCCCGGGTGGAGGGCACCGCGGTGTTCGGCCGGCTCCTCGAACGGTTCGGGGAGATCGAACCCGCCGGGCCGGAGGACTGGCAGCCGAGCGGGGGCGGCTTCCGCTTCCCCTATTGCGCCTACCGGAGCGTGCCGCTGCGCGTGCGCTGAGCGGGAACGGCCGGTGGCTCCGCCGCGGGCGGTGCCACCGGCCGTTCGCCGCGTGCCGTCGCGCGTCAGTCGGCCGGGAGGATGTTGTGGTTCACCCGGAACACGTTCTCCGGGTCGTACTGCGCCTTGAGCGCGCGAAGACGCGGATAGTTCACCCCGTAGGCGTCGCCCACCCGCTGGGGCCCGTCGTCACCGAGGTGGTTCACGTACACCCCGCCCGTCGTGTACGGCAGGACGCGTTCGTAGACGTCCTGCGTCCACCGGATGTTCTGCTCGTCCTCGCTCTCGTCCTCCCACTGGCTGAGCACGCTGACGAGATAGCCCTCGCGGTGCGGGAAGGCCGTGGCATCCGGCGGCAACTGGGCCATCACACCTCCCATCAGGCCGCCGCCGACGAGGGACAGCGGCGAGGGGTTGCTCGCGTAACCGTCGCCGAGGACCTCCACGGCCTCCGGGTGCAGCTCGGCCATGTGGAAGGAGCGCGCGTACAGCCGGCGGCCCGCCACCGTGTTGTCGTCCAGCATCCGCTGCACGGCGAGGTAGGGCATCCGGCCCACGTGGTTGAGCAGCGGCTTCCGGCCGAGCCCGGCCAGCGGGGCCACCGCCTCCTCGGCACCGGCCGAGGTGTCGGCGTGCACGTAGCCGAGGCCGACCGCCGGTTCGCCGTCCACGGTGAGGAAGGCGAACGAGGTGGTCAGCGCGTCGGGCGCGCTCTCGTTGAACTCGCCCAGCCGGCGCGCCACGGCACCGGTCTCCGCGACCGGGAAGGCCAGCAGGCCGGCCAGGCAGTCGCCCTGGGGATGCAGCTTGTACTCGAAGGCGGTGGCCACGCCGAAGTTGCCGCCGCCGCCGCGGATGGCCCAGAACAGGTCGGCGTCGTCCTCGGGGCCGGCCCGCCGCACCTCGCCGCTGGCGAGCACGATGTCGGCGGACAGCAGGTTGTCCACCAGCAGCCCCCGGTAGCGGCCCAGCCAGCCCAGTCCGCCGCCCAGGGTCATGCCGCCGATGCCGATGTACGACTCCTGGGAGCCGGTCACGGCCAGTCCGAAGTGCATCGTCTCGGCGTCGAACTCGCCCTGGAGCAGGCCGGGCTGGGCCTGCACGGTACGCCGCTCCGGGTCGACCCTGATGCCCTTGAGGGCGGAGGTGTCGATGACGAGTCCGCCCTCGCAGCTGCCCGTGCCGGCGAAGCAGTGGCCGCCGCCGGTGACCGCGAGCAGGATGTCGTGCTCCTTGGCGAACCGCACGGCGGTGATCACGTCGGCGGCACCCTGGACCCGTACGATCGCGCCCGGACGGCGTTCGAAGTAGGCGTTCCAGATGGCCTTGGCGGCCGGGTACTCCTGGTCCTCCTCGGTGATGACGGGGCCGCGCAGCCGTTCGCGCAGCTCGATGACGGCGCTCTCCGGCACACTTGCGCCCTGGGACGTGGTCAACCGCATCGCGTCTCCCGCACGGGTGGGGGTCTCCTGGCTCGGCCATTCAATTCCCGCTGGCCGCTGTCGCGGCCGAGAGGGGACAGACCCCGGAAAGATGCGGGCCGGGACCGCACGGTGTGCGGACGGGCCGGGACCGCACGGGCTAGGCTGGCCCGGTCCGCTGCCGCGTCCGACCAGACCACCGGAGCCGCGAGATGCATGTCCGCCGGGTCGTTCCCAACATCCCGTCGCAGTCGTTCGGCGAAAGCTCGGAGTTCTACGGCGTCCTGGGCTTCGAGGAGGTCATGAACCACGGCTGGATCATGACCCTGGCCTCCGCCGAGAACCCCGCCGTCCAGGTCAGCGTGATGACCGAGGACCGGACCGCGCCGCTCATCCCGGACCTGAGCATCGAGGTCGAGGACGTGGACGCCGTGTACGCGGCCATGCGGGAACGCGGCGCGGAGATCGTGCACCCGCTGAGCGACGAGGAGTGGGGCGTGCGCCGCTTCTTCGTCCGCGACCCCAACGGCCGCGTGGTCAACGTCCTCAGCCACCGCTGAGAGGTCACCGCCGGGACGGACGGTGAGATCAGGGGCGGGCCCTGAGGTCAGGGGCGGGCGGTGCCGGCCGGGCCGGGCCGGGCTCCGGCTCGTCCGCGGTGATGACCAGGGCGGCCTGGTCGTCCTCCACGTCGCCGCCCTCCACGAAGGCGAGGACGTCCTCGGCCACCGTCGCGACGATGTCCGCGGCGGCCGACCGGCGCGGCACGGAGCCCAGGGCCTTGGCCAGTCGCGCGTCGCCGTACTGCCCGGTGCCCTCGGCCCGGCACTCGGTGAGCCCGTCGGTGTACAGGAGCAGGCTCTCCCCGGGGCGGAGGGTGAAGCGGCGGGCGGTGAGCCGGGGCGGGATGCCGATGCCGAGCAGCCCGCCGGACACCTCGACCGTGTCGACCACGTGGTCGGCGCCCAGCAGCAGGGGCGGTGTGTGACCTGCTCTGACGAGGTGGACGGCGAGTCCGTCGGCCGCCGGGGCCAGGTGGCCGTAGACGAGGGTCACGAAGCCGTTGTTCTGGTGGGCGTAGCGGTCGTTCAGGGCCTTGTCGACGGCCTTGACGATGTCGACGGGGTCGCCGAGGAGGGGGGCGACGGCGCGGGCGGTGTGGCGGACCAGGGCGGTGGTGGTGGCCGCCTTGGCCCCGCGTCCGCAGACGTCGCCGAGGATGAAGGCCCAGGTGCCGTCGCCGCGGGGAAAGACGTCGTAGAAGTCGCCGCCTATCTCCAGCCCCTCACCGGCGGGGTGGTAGAAGGCCGCGAGCTGAGCGCCGGGGACGTCCGGCAGGTCGGGCAGCAGCAGACCGGTCTGCAGATCGCGGGCGAGGGCCACGCGCTGCGCGTACTGGCGTGCGCTGCGGGCGGCCGTCGCGGCGCGGCGGGCCGCCTCCTCCGCCAGGGCGACCCGATGCCCGTCGAAGCACTCCTCGTCGGTGGACAGCAGGGTCAGCGCGCCGAACGGCCGCCCCCGGTCCAGGAGGGGGACGCAGACGTAGCCGGTGACGCCGAGCTCGTGCCAGGGACCGGGGCCGGTCGGGGCGCGCCGGGCCACCTCGGTCAGACCGGAGGCGAGGACGCGCGCGACCGTGTCGTCCTCCGTGTCGCGGCCGGGAACGTGGCGGGCGAGCAGAGCGCGCGCCTCCTCGGTCGGGGCGGCGGCCGCCACCCGGTGCACGCGCCCGGCCTCCAGCACGTCCACCGCGGCCAGGGCCGCCAGCGTCGGGCTGCACAGCGTGGCCAGCCGCTGGAGCGTCTGCGTCTCGTCCACGCTCCCGGCCAGCGCGGTGCTGGCGGCCAGCAGGAAGGCGAGGTCGTCGCGGGCCGCCTTCTCCCGCTCCTGAGCCGCCGACCGCGCCTGTTCCGCGTGGTGGCGTTCGATGGCGAGGGCCGCCGTGTCGGCGAAGACGCGGGCCAGCGCCAGGTCGGTGTCCTGAGGGGAACGCGGTACGCGGTGGTACATCGCGAAGGTGCCCAGCAGCCGGCCGTCACGGGCGAGGATCGGCGTCGACCAGCACGCGGCGACTCCGGCCTGGCCCGCCAGGTCCCGGAAGGCGTCCCACAGGGGGTCGGTGGCGATGTCGTTCACGATCACGGTCCGGCGCCGGTGGGCGGCCGTGCCGCAGGAACCCACGCCCTCGCCGGTGGCGATGCCGTCGATGGCCTCGTTGTAGAAGCCGGGCAGGCTGGGAGCCGCACCGTGGCGCAGGTGCCGGCCCTCGTCGTCGGCCAGCAGGACCGAGACGATCACCTCGGGTGACAGTTCCTCGATCGCCCTGCACATGCCGTCCAGCACGTCCGGCAGCGGCGCCTCGCGGGCGATCTGCTCCAGCAGCGCGCGCTGCTCCGCGGCCAGCCGCCGGGCGTGCTTCACCTGGGTGGTCTCCACGCCGATCATGCGGACGCCGATGACGTTGCCGCCGGCGTCGCGCCGGGGCTCGTAGGTGAAGTCGAAGTACGCCTCGCGCGCCTGCTCACCGGTTCCGAGGACCACCCGGGCGTCGCGGCCGACGTGCCGCTCGCCCGACCGGTAGACCTGGTCGAGGAGTCCGACGAATCCCTGGCCGGTCAGTTCGGGCATGAGCTGCACCAGGGGCACGCCGGTGTGTTCCCGTCGTTCCCGTCCGATGGCCGCGAAGAAGGCCGGGTTCGCCGCCTCCAGCACGTGCGCGGGGCCGGCCATGGACGCGAACAGGGCGGTGGACGTACCGAACAGCAGCGACAGGTCCTCGTCCGTGCCGCGCACCGGCTCGGACCGGTCGATGCCGCTCGCCGACCGCCGCTCGCGCTCAGCCGTCATCTCGTCCCCCTCGCCGCCCCCCGCCGGCCGTACACTCCGAAACCCCCACTATGCCAGCTGGCATGGGCCGCTGTTCCGGCGCGGGGTCCCACGGGCGGTCCGGGCCGCCGGGTCCGCCGTTCATTCCACCGCCAGGTGCAGCCGTACGACCAGGCCGGACGGCGGTGTGCGGACCTCCACCAGGTCGCAGAGCTGGTGCATCATCCAGACGCCCCGGCCGCCCGCCGGGGAGAGCGGGTCGGGGCGGCGCCGGCCCACCAGCGGGTCGGTGAGCCTGCCCCGGTCCCGTACCTCGGCGACCAGGGTGCCGGCCGTGCGCCACAGCCGCAGGGTGCCGCGTCCTCCTCCGTGCCGGACCGAGTTGCCGGTGGCCTCGTTCACGGCCAGCAGCCAGTCCGTACGGCGGCGCGGTGGCAGGGCCGCGGCGTCGGCCCAGTTCCCGGCGGCGGCGCGGACGTCCGCGAGGCCGCCCTCGTCGAAGTCCAGGACGAGCGGTGCCGCTGGTTCGGGCAGCGGCGCGTCGCACTCGCGGCACACCTGTTCCGGGCCGGCGTAGTCGGGGCTGGGCCGGTAACCCCCGCCGTCGCCCACGACGGGATGGGTCCGGTGGGCCTGGGCCAGCACCGGCTCGGGCAGGGCCGTGTCGTAGGGGCACAGGACGGTGGCGGTCCGGCCGGCGAAGGCCAGGTTGATCAGTGCCTCGTGCCGGGTGGCCTCGCGTGTCTCCGCCGGCGTGCGGCCCACCCAGATCGGCTCGCCCACGATGGCCGGGTGCCGGCCGGCGTGCCGGTCGGCGAAGTCGAGCAGCATCGAGAGGATGCGCCCCGGGTTGCGTCCGGCCTGCCGCATGTCGACCCAGGTGATGTCCGCGTCCTCGCGGCCGAGCACGTCCTGCAGCAGCGGCAGGCGTTCGCCGGGGACGGCGACCAGCAGCGGCCGGCCGTGGGCCGCCTGCGTGCGGACGAACGCGCCGACGCCGCTCAGGTAGTCGTCCTGGGTGGCGCAGAAGAGAGCCGGGTGGCGGAAGGACGCGTCCTCCGCGACCGGGTCGGCCGGCTGCCGGGTGTACGTCGTCACCGGCTCACCTCCTGGAAACCGTCACCCAGCTCGGGGAAGAGTTCGAGCATGCGGTGGAGCGCGGGCGGGGCGTTCAGGAGCCGCACGGGGGTGTCGTACGGCCGCCGGCGCACCGCGCGGGCGAGATCCGCCAGCGCGGCGACGTCCAGGTGGTCGAGGGCCGACAGGTCGAGGGTGAGGTGCTCCGCCGGGGAGGCGGCGAGCGCGGCCGCCGCCGAGGCGGTGACGCGACGGCTTTCGTACCCGGCCGATCCGGACAGCCGGAACCCGGGCGGCCCGGCCAGCGGAGCCACCGCCAGACCCGGCTCGCCGTCGCGGACGGCGGCGCCCGACCGCGTCAGGTGCGCCCGCGCCAGCACCGCCAGCTCGTCGGGGGCCAGCAGGCGCCGGTCGTAGAAGCACCAGGCGGTCAGCGGCAGCTGCTCGAAGACCTCGTGGTGGATGCGCAGCTCGTACTCCAGGAGACGTTCGGCGCCCGCCAGGTCCCGGGCTCCCCAGGACATCTCGCCGATCGCGCGCAGGCCCTGGAAGCCCTGTGCCGCGGCCCCGTCCACGGCCTCCCGCCACAGACCGATCATCGCGTCCGGGTCGAACCGGGATCCGGTCAGATAGGTCTCGTCGGCGGTGATCACCACGAGCTGTCCGCCCCGCAGGGCGGACGCGGCGTCCACGCCGCTGCGGGTGAGGGTACGGGTCACCAGGCCGGGGTCGGTGGCGTCCGCGAAGTACCGCACCTGCTCGCCGGCCGCGAGCCCCGCCCGGACGAATTCCGCCAGGTGGCCGGCCCACTCGGCATCGCTGGAGTACTCCACGGCGACGTGCCGGGTACTCGCGGCCGCGCCGTCGACGGACGCGGTTGCGCCGCGCATGAAGGCCACCTTCCCGGTGGAGCGACCGTGTGTGCTGGATGCTGGTTCCGTCCAGCTTACGGGAGGCCGCCGGTGTTCCGGCCCGCCCGGGCGGCCAGCGCTTCGGCGACCGTGGTGTGCAGGGGCATCAGCTGGTCGATGCCGGTCGTGGTCACCATGCGGGTGAGACGGTCCGGGACGGCGGCGAGGCGGAGGGAGCCGCCTGCGGCCCGAGCCGCCTGCAGGAGGTTGATCAGGGCGCTGAGGCCGGTGGAGTCGACGAACCCGACCCGCGCCAGGTCCAGGACCAGGTGCGGGGCCCCCTCCTCCACGACGGCCCGGGCGCGCTCGCGCAGGGTGGGCGCCGTGTGCAGGTCCACGTCCCCGGTGACGGCGACGACGGCGCCGCGGTCGCCGGTGTACTGAACGGTCATGTCGAGGGTGTCGGTCACGTCGGTCATCGCTCCTGGCCGGACGGCTCGGTCGCTGGGGAGGTTGTCATGAGGTGCCGGGGTCCGCGGGTCCCGCCCTGTCACGCGCAGCCCGGGCAGCGGACGGTGGCCAGCCCGACGAGGCCCGAGACGGTGAGGACGGGCTCCAGCAGCGGCGTGACGATGAGTTCCAGCCGGTCGGCGTGGGCGAAGAGCACGCTGAGCCCGGCGCTGTCGAGGTACTCCACCCCGGTCAGGTCCACGACCAGGGGGCCGGAGCCGGCCGCGAGGGCCTCGGCCAGCGAGCCGGCGTTGCTCATGTCGATCTCCCCGCGCACTGTGAGCCGCGCGGCTCCGTCCGGCCCCCGCTCCGGGGTGAGGGTGAGAGGGGTGGTCATCAGGCGATCCTCGTCTGCATGTCGACTGTGGTGCCGGACGGACCGGGGGTGATGGTGACCTGCTGCATCATGGCGCGCATCAAGGCCACCCCCCGGCCGCGGTGGGTGTTCAGCTCGGGTTGCGGGGTCTTCCACCGGCCGCTGTCGGCGACGGTGAGGCGCAGGTTGTCCACGAGAGTTTCGGCCCGCAGCCACACGGGTTCCCCGGGAGCGTCCCGGTGGCCGTGTTCGATGGCGTTCGCGCAGGCCTCCCCGGCGGCCACGAGGATGCTCTGGACCGTGTTCGGCGGCAGGCCGCACTGGTCGAGCCAGGTGCGCAGCGTCCTGCGGATCGGCGCGAGCTGGGACGACTCGGCCGGGAAGGACACCTCCAGGGGCGCAGGGTGACGGTACAGCAGCAGCGCCACGTCGTCGTCGTAACCGCCGGCCGGCGCGAGCCGCGCCATCACCTGGCTCGCGAGGTCGTCGATGGAGATGTCACGGCCCTCCTGGACCGCCTCGCTCGCCTGGTCGATCCCGGCGCTCAGGGGGCGGCGGCGGCGCTCCACGAGCCCGTCGGTGTACAGCAGCAGCGTGGCGCGCGCGGGCAGGGTGCACGCGGCCTGCGGGCGCTGCCGGCCCGGCCGCACGGCCAGCGGCAGGGACCGTCCCTCGTCCAGGAGCCGGGTGGTGCCGTCGGGGTGCGCGACGATGCCGGGCGGGTGCCCGGCGCTGGAGTAGGTGAGTTCCCCGGTGCCGGAGTCCAGGACACCGCAGAAGACGGTGGTGCACAGGGCGCCGGGCACGCTCGCGGCGAACTGGTCGAGGGCCATCAGGGTCTGCGAGGGGCTGGCGTCCTGCAGCAGCAGCGCCCGGCAGGCGCTGCGCAGCTGTCCCATGACGCTGGCCGCCTCCAGGCCGCGTCCGACGCAGTCGCCGACGACGATGCCGATCCGGCCGTCCGGCAGGGCGACGGTGTCGTACCAGTCGCCCCCCACCTCCAGCGGGCGGGTCGCGGGCTCGTACCGCACGGCGAAACCGTCGGGAAGCCGGGCCGGGCCGAGGATGGCTCGCTGGAGCGCGATCGCGGTCTCCCGCTGCTGGTCGATCTGGTGCGCCCGTACCAGGCCCTGCGCGAGGTGCCCGGCCAGCAGCGACAGCAGCAGCTGGTCCTCGGAGGTGAAGGGCCGGTGCTCCCCCAGGTCGACCCAGAGGGCCAGCGGGCCGTCGGGGTGTTCCAGCAGGATGCCGGCGCCGGTGTCCTCGGCCACCGGGGTCAGCGGTGGCCTCAGGCGCAGTCCGCCGAGCGCCTCCCGGCGTGCCGCGGGCAGGTCGTCCCAGCTCAGGTCGGGGTCCGTGGCCGCGAGGGCCGGTACGTCCCCGCGCGCGAAGACCGCGGCCAGCACGTACCGCGCGCGCCAGAGGGTCTTGAGTTCGCCGAGGGCACCGGACAGCGCCTCGGTGAGGCTGGCCGCCCGGGACAGCGAGGTGCTCAGCGCGGCCAGCGCGGTCTCGCGCTGGATGGCGTAGTGCTCGGCGGTGACGTCGCGGAAGGTGCCGACGGTGACCCGGCGTCCGGTGTCCGGGTCCTCGGCCTTGTTCCAGGTGGCGGCCACCCACAGGCGGTGCCCGTCCCGGTGGGTGACGGGCACCGTGTGGCTGCCCTGATCGCTTGCGAGGAGGTCGGCGAACGCGTCACCGAGCTGCCGGTGTGCCTCGGGATCGGCCGCGGCGTCCGGCCACCACGGGTGGGTCGGGGCGTAGGGGAGGTCCTCGGGGCCGTAGCCGAGGGTGTCGGTGAACGCGGTGTTGATCTCCACGACGGCCCCGGACTCGTCGCAGACGAAGAACGCCTCCTGGAGGGAGTCGACGAGCGCGGTCCGCCACCGCAGGTGGTGGCTGCGCAGCCGGGCCAGCTCGATGTTGGCGCGGACCCGGGCCAGCAACTCGGCGGCGGCGAAGGGCTTGACCAGGTAGTCGTCGGCCCCCGCCCGCAGGCCCTGGATCGACGCCTCCTGGCCGGCGCGGGCCGACAGCAGCAGGACGGGCACCGAGGCCGTGCGCGTGTGGCCGCGCAGCCGCGCCACCAGTTCCAGCCCGTCGAGCCGGGGCATCATCACGTCGCTGACGACGAGGTCGGGGGTGTCACGGCGCGCGGAGTGCAGGGCCTCGACGCCGTCGGTGACGGCGGTCACCCGGTACCCGGCCGCGGCGAGGATACGGGCGAGGTACTCGCGCATGTCCGCGTTGTCGTCGGCGACCAGCACCCGGGCGCTGTCCGTGGGAGCGGGCGGGGCGGCGTCGTCGGCCGGCACCACCTCTTCCCCGGCCACCTCTGCGGCCGGCGCGCCGCCGGCGCCGTCCGGCAGCCAGCGCAGCGCCTCCTGGATGTAGGGGTCGGCGCTGGCGGAGGCCACGGTGCTGCCCGCCTCGGCCACCACGCTGTCGGGAGGCAGATGGGCGCTGCCGAACGGGATCCGGAGGGTGAAGGTGGTGCCCGCCCCCTCGGTGCTGTCGGCGGTGATCTCGCCGCCGTGCAGGTGCACGAGTTCCTGTACGAGGGCCAGGCCGATGCCGCTGCCCTCGTTCGACCGGGACCGGGCGTTCTCGATGCGGTGGAAGCGTTCGAACAGCCGGGGCATCTCCGCCTCGGGCACACCGATGCCGCTGTCGGCGACGGTCACCACGGCATGGGCGTCCACGCGCCGCACGCTCACCCGGATCGCGCCGTCGAAGGTGAACTTCAGCGCGTTGCTGAGGAGATTGAGGACCACCTTCTCCCACATGCCGCGGTCGATGTACACCGGCTCGTCCAGGGAGGGGTTGTCCACGTCGAAGGCGAGCCCGGCCTTCTCGACGGCCGAGCGGAAGACGCTGGCCAGCTCGCCGGTCACCACGGCGAGGTCGACCGGCTCGTAGCGGGCCTGCATCCGCCCGGCCTCGATGCGGGAGAAGTCCAGCAGCGTGTTGACCAGCTTGCCCAGGCGCAGGCCGTTGCGGTGGATCACGTCGAGTTCCTGCCGCGCCGGCCCGTCCGCGTCACCGAGCCGGGTGCGCAGTTCCTCGACCGGACCCATGATCAGGGTCAGCGGCGTGCGGAACTCGTGGCTGATGTTGGAGAAGAACGCGGTCTTGGCACGGTCCAGTTCGGCCAGTTCCTCCGCCCGCCGTTGCTGCGCCTCGTAGCTCCTGGCGCTCCCGATGCCCGAGGCGATGTGTCCCGCGGCCAGCTCGATGAAACCCCGGTAGCCCCGGTCCAGGACGCGGTACCGGTTCAGGCCCGCGACGAGGAAGCCGTACGGCGCACTGCCCTGCTGGAGCAACGGGACGACGAGTGCCTGGGCGGGCGGCTCGGGCCAGTCACCGGCGGGCAGACCGGTGAAGGCGTCCCCGTCCAGCGGCACGAGGGCCGTCTCGCCCCTGGCCAGCTCCGCGGTCGGCCACACACCGTCGCGGCCGTCGGCGTGGAGGGCCGCCGGTGCGGCCGGGTGGCCGGCGGGGATCCCGGTCGCGCCGGCCAGCCGGGCGGTGTCCCCGTCGAACAGATAGGTCAGGGTGAAGGGCAGGTCCTGCCGGTTGCGGGCCAGCTGCCGGTCGGCGAAGGCCAGGACCTCCTGTTCGGTGCGGATCACGCTCGGGTCGGAGCCGAGGTCCCGCAGGGTGGCCATGCGCCGCTCGCCCATCACCCGCTCGGTGTCCTCGCTGACCACGCAGAGCATGCCCACCACGTCTCCGGCGTCGTCCCGCAGCGGGCTGTAGGAGAACGTGTGGTAGGTCTCCTCGCTGTAGCCGGACCGCTCCAGGAACAGCAGCAGCCCCTCGTCCCAGGTGGCCTCGCCGGTGCGCAGCACGGTGTCGATGCGCGGACCGATGTCGTCCCAGATCTCCGCCCACACCTCGCTGGCCGGGCGGCCCAGCGCCCACGGGTACTTGCGGCCGAGCGTGTCCCGCCGGTAGGCGGAGTTGCAGAAGAAGGTCAGCTGCTCGCCCCAGGCCATCCACATGGGGAACCGGGAGGACAGCACGATGCTGACGGCCGTCTGCAGACTTTGCGGCCAGTCCCGCGGCGGGCCGAGGGACGTGGCCGCCCAGTCCACTTTCGCGAGGTCCGCGCCGACCTCGCGGTCCGCGGCGAACACGTCGTCGGCCGTCCTCGGCCTGCGTCCAACCCCGTCGGAACGTGCCACGCGACGCCCTTCCCTCATGCCCGGCCCACCGCTGCGGCCCGCACCCGTCTGCGCACGCGGTCCCGATCATCCGCCGCGGATCGCGCGCCCCTGTCCATCTGCCCCGGGTCCGTCGCCCGACGCCGGCGAACGCCTCCAGGCCCTCGCACGAGTGACGACGCTCTCCGCTCCCGTCGGCGTTCCCCGTCCACGCGAACCCGCCACTCCCCCGGCAGGCCCCGCACCACTTGTCATCGGGCGGGCGGTGCCTCACAGGATAATCCAGCCGGGGTGGGAAACCCGTGGGGGGTAGCGTAGGGCGGCGGACGCGCGGCGGCGGGGCGTGTTCCTCGCGGGAGGGCGTCCGCCGAACGGATTCCACCGGCCCCGCCGCGGCCGACTTGCCGCACAGGAGACCTGGTGAACGACGCAGAGGGCACTCTCTCCATCAGCACGCACTCCTCGCCGACGGGGCTCGTCGTCCTGCGCCTGGCCGGGGAGCTGGACCACTACACGGGCCCCGGCTTCCGCCAGGCCGTCGAGGACGTGCTGCGCGGGCCCGGCACGGGTGTCGTCGCCGACCTGTCGGCACTGGAGTACTGCGACTCCACGGGGATCACCGGGATCATCACGGCCTACCGCCTGGCCGAGGCCGCGGGCTCCTCGTTCGCGGTCGCGGCACTCAGTCCGGCCATGACCCAGCTCTTCCGCGTGGCAGGCCTCGACCAGGTCCTCACACTGCACCCCAGCGTCCAGGAGGCCGTCGACGCGTCGAACGGCGCGTGAGAGGGGCCCGCCCTCGGGACACGGGCGGCGCTCGGCCCTGCGATCATGCTCGTTCCGGATGCGTCAGCGGCTACGCACGATTCAGTACGGGCTTCGCGGGGAGCCCGCCGTTCTTCTCGCAGCGCAGTTCCTCGGCCATGGCCAGCGAGAAGGAATGGGCCACCGTCGCGTAGGCGTCCACCAACGCCTCCACGTCACCCTCGGGTGGCTTCGGCATGCCCCCGCGCTCCACGCCGATGACGATGTGGGCACCATACGGCGAGTCGGACAGACCATCTTCAGCCTGGTGAACTGCGGGGCCGAGGGACCCGTCGGGGCGCTGTCGGCCAGGTCCCAGGTGATCCGCAGCTCGAAGGCCAGGTCCCAGGTGATCCGCAGCTCGAAGGCCGGCGTGCCGGTTCCGGCGAGGCTCGCCGCGGCCTTCGCCACGGTGTAATTCTCCGCCGATGCCTCGAATCGCGACGATCCCGTGATCACCTACGCATCACGGTCCGCATCCTTACGTGTCCTCGGCCGTCTACCGGCCTCAGCCCGTCTCCGGGTCGTTTCGCCTGGTGTCAACCCTTCTCGCATCTATCGCCGTCAACGCCGAAATCTTTCGCACTCCTCTGCCCGGGACAGCGCGGTTCACGCCGTCGAACAGCTGGCCATGCACCCCTGCAGGTCAGCCTGATTGCACCCCAACCCGTCGCGGCTTTGCCGGTGGCCGCACCGCGGCACTGTTTACTTCTCCCTCTCGAAAGTTTCGTTACTCGATCGGAAATTCTCTTGCGAGGAGCATTGACGATCCACGGTCACCACCTCAATATCCCTGTTCGGGAACCGGTGCGGTTTCGAGATTCCGAGTCAGCTGCACGACAGATCCGCGCGCCATACGCCGCACGTCCGGCCCGCCCCGTCCGTCTGCCGAACGGGGCGGCCGGCGCAATCCCCCGCACTTCGGTCCATCCGTGATTTCTACCCCGGAGGCACAGTCATGGGCTCGTACGCCCTTCCCAGATCCGTTATCCGCCGGAAGATCCGCGGCCTGCTGCTGGCGCCGGCCGTCGGCGTCCTCGGTCTGGTCACCGCGCTGGCCGCGCCGCCGGCCGCACACGCCGCTCAGAACACGCTCGGTGCCGCGGCGGCACAGAGCGGCCGCTACTTCGGCACCGCCATCGCCTCGGGCAGGCTGGGCGACTCGGCGTACACGACGATCGCGGGCCGTGAGTTCAACATGGTGACGGCCGAGAACGAGATGAAGATCGACGCCACCGAACCGCAGCGGGGCCAGTTCAACTTCAGCGCCGGCGACCGCGTTTACAACTGGGCCGTGCAGAACGGCAAGCAGGTGCGCGGTCACACGCTGGCCTGGCACTCCCAGCAGCCCGGCTGGATGCAGAGCCTCAGCGGCAGCTCACTTCGCCAGGCGATGATCGACCACATCAACGGCGTGATGGGCCACTACAAGGGCAAGATCGCCCAGTGGGACGTCGTCAACGAGGCCTTCGCCGACGACGGTTCGGGAGGCCGCCGGGACTCCAACCTGCAGCGCACGGGCAACGACTGGATCGAGGTCGCCTTCCGCACCGCGCGCGCCGCCGACCCTGCGGCCAAGCTCTGCTACAACGACTACAACATCGAGAACTGGACCTGGGCCAAGACCCAGGGCGTGTACAACATGGTCCGCGACTTCAAGCAGCGCGGCGTGCCCATCGACTGCGTCGGGTTCCAGTCGCACTTCAACAGCGGCAGCCCCTACAACAGCAACTTCCGCACCACCCTGCAGAACTTCGCCGCTCTCGGCGTCGACGTGGCCATCACCGAACTAGACATCCAGGGTGCCTCGTCCACGACCTACGCCAACGTCACCAACGACTGCCTGGCCGTCTCGCGCTGCCTCGGCATCACCGTCTGGGGCGTGCGCGACACCGACTCCTGGCGATCGGGGGACACGCCGCTGCTGTTCAACGGCGACGGCAGTAAGAAGCCTGCCTACACCGCCGTCCTCAACGCGCTCAACGGTGGCTCCACCACCACGCCTCCCCCCACGAACGGCGGACAGATCAAGGGCGTCGGTTCGGGCCGTTGCCTGGACGTGCCCGGTTCCGGCACCACCGACGGCACACAGCTCCAGCTGTGGGACTGCCACGGCGGCACCAACCAGCAGTGGACGTACACCGACGCCAGCGAACTCAGGGTCTACGGCAACAAATGCCTCGACGCCGCCGGCACGGGCAACGGCTCCAAAGTCCAGATCTACAGCTGCTGGGGCGGCGACAACCAGAAATGGCGCCTCAACTCCGACGGAACCATCGTCGGCGTCCAGTCCGGCCTCTGCCTCGACGCCGTCTCGGCCGGCACCGCCAACGGCACCCTGATCCAGCTCTACTCCTGCTCGAACGGCACGAACCAGCGCTGGACCCGCACCTGAGGGAGCCTGCCACGAACGAAGGGGCGAAGCCGCGACGGCCCACCGTGCGGCTTCTCCCCCTCCGGGCCCTGAGCTGCCCAGCGGTGTGCACGACCGCGGCACGGTCATCCCCTCGTGGACACCACCGGCTCCGGTCCGGCAGATCCTTGCGCTGCCCGCTGGTGTCGGCCCTCATCGCGTCCAGGTCGGCCCGTGCGTACGGCGCGAGGCCGGGCCTACCGACGGCGGCATCAACGTACTTGGCACCGCTGAAGCGGCTGACCGACGCCCGGGCCGACGGAGAACGCGTCACGCGGTCATCCTGGCCAGTGCCAGTGGCGCCAACAACGACGTCCGGACCCCTGGCCTGGCCCTGTTGCAGGCCCCCTCCTGCGAGGCGACCGCGCCGCCGTTCCACTGCTGCGTGCCGCCCATGAACTGGCCGACCTCGTGTATGCCGGAGAAGTTCTGGATGGCGCCGCAGGCGACCAGGACCACCGCGGCCACGGCCGCGGCCGGCACCAGGATCCGCAGTGTGCCGCGCACCAGGTCGCACCAGAAGTTGCCCAGCTCACCGGTGCGGGAGCGTGCGAAGCCCCGCACCAGCGCGACGGCGACGGCCATGCCGACGGCGGCGGAGACGAAGTTCTGCACGGCCAGACCGGCGGTCTGCACGACGTGACCCATCGTCTGCTCGCCGTAGTACGACTGCCAGTTCGTGTTCGTCACGAACGAGACGGCCGTGTCGAACGACTGCGCCGGGTCGACCGAGGAGAAGCCGAGCGAGCCGGGCAGGACGCCCTGGATCCGCTCGAGCAGGTAGAGGAACAGGACACCGACCACGGAGAAGGCCAGGACGCCGCGCAGGTACGCGGGCCAGCGCATCTGTGTGTCGGGGTCGGCACCGATGCCGCGGTAGATCCACTTCTCGATCCGCAGATGTCTGTCGGACGAGTAGACCCTGGCCATGTAGGTGCCGACGGGGGCGTGGAGGAGGGCCAGTGCGCCTGTGAGGGCCAGCAGCTGGAGCACGCCCGCGAGTACAGGACCCATGTCTGTCTCAGAACCTCTCCGGGAAGATCAGGGCGAGGACGAGATAGCCCAGCAGGGCGACGGCCACGACGAGGCCGACGATGTTCTCGGCGGTCACAGCTTGGTCACCCCCTTGGCGATGAGGGCCACCAGCGCGAAGGACGCGAGCACGGTGACGACGAAGGCCAGATCGGCCATCGCTAGCTCCTGGAGTGGGGTGCGAAGAACGGGACCCTTAGAGGAAACCTCCGCCCTGACCGGATCCGACCACCCATTGACGGCTCCCTTACGGCAACGCCCACGGCTTTGACGGATCTCTTACGGCACCCGACCAGTAGCGGCGCCGGGAAGCCGGTGCACGCTTCTGCGCAGCGCACCGGTTGCCGCACGCGGCGCGCCCTGCGTCGTACGGCCGCCCGCCGCACGCCACGAGTGCCCCTGGAACGTGACGCACGTCACGGGAAGTGGAGTCCAGGATCCGACAGGTCCCAGAGGTGAGCATCGACATGCGTGCCCGGCTACGGGCGGGGCAACCGGCCGCCTTCGCCGAGTTGTTCGACAGTTACGCCCGTGGCGTGTACAACCACGCTTTTCGCCTGACCGCCGACTGGTCGACGGCCGAGGACATCATGGCCACCACCTTCATGGAGGCGTGGCGGATCCGCCACAGGATCGACTCCGAAGGAGGCTCGCTGCGGCCGTGGCTGCTCGGCATCGCCACCAACGCGGCGCGCAACCAGTACCGCGGCAACCGGCGTTACCGGCGCGCGGCCCTCGCCACCGCGGCCGCCGAGCTGAACGTGCCCGACCACGCGGAGGAGGTGACCGGGCAAGTCGACGACCAGCGGGAGCTGGCCGTGGCCCTGCGAGCGCTCGCCTCCTTGCGCAGACCCGAACGCGAGGTCATCGCGCTGTGCGTGGGAGAGGGACTCGACTACGAGGCCGCGGCGACAGCACTGGGCATTCCCGTGGGCACCGTCGCTTCCCGGCTGTCCCGGGCCCGCCGCAAGCTGCGCTCCCTCGCGGACGCCGAACTGGGACGGTCCGCCGGTCCGGCGGTGTGGC